>NZ_CP025000.1:1308358-2616716 GCF_002808045.1 Idiomarina sp. X4
TAGTTTTACATATGCTTTTGCTATGGTTTCGTTGATTTCTGTTGCTAACGTTTGCGCCTCACGCATAGTTTTTTGTACTGATTCCCAATTAGCCCAATGCTGAGCCCATTTTTCTTTTCCTACCACAGACTCAAAATCTATTTTTGTTGGCTCAAGCCATGCCTCATATTTTTTCAACTTTTCGATACGCTGACTAAGATCTCTAACTCCTCGGGATTTTGGAGACAGTTTTGCATCGCTAGTAATCCATGCACTCCAAGGCTTGTTGCCTTTTGATTGATTACATTTACCACATGCAGGAACCAAGTTATGGATTTCGGAAATATATCCCGTTGGCTTTTTGTTAAGTACCAAAGGCCGCAAATGATCCCATTCCGAAGCTGTAGCGCCACAGTAGGCGCATTGAAAGCTATCGTGGTCCATACCCAGAATCTCTAGCGCCTCTTTAACTTGCTCATTTGTTGGAACAATTATTGGAATAATTGAGTTAATAAACGAGTTCGTGATGCTTGAGGACCTTCCCGTAATTTTCATCGGCGTTGGCATTCTGAATAGTGATAAGTAATCCATAACTCTCTTTATCCATAACAGCGTATTATACTGACCCTGCAAGATCAGATTCCTTGGAAGCTAGATTACATTGTAAGGTCAGAAAGTCCAATGGCCGCTGTTCGCTCTGAGCTGACGTTAAAGCAGGCCTTTAGAGATCGAATATAAAGAGATATGGCACTCTTGTAGAATTGAGTATGGTGGATAAGACTATTCAAGTCAGAGTTCACCCGCCTGCTCAATAACTTCCGTCCATGATTTTTTAGAATGCCAATCTTTATATCTTTCCATCAAGGGTAGGTAGTGCTCAGGAATATCTGATTCGGGTGCGTTGCTATAAACATAAGCCATTCCTTCTCTAAACCATTCCGGTTTCATCATTGTCGCCACGGCACCAATTTCGGAAAATTGAAACCAATGAATCAATTCATGCTGAGTAATGTAGCTTTGCCACGATGCGGGAGCTATAACCGTACCAAGAAAAGGATATGAGATGGCCCGCTCATTGCCTCCTCCGAATGACTGATAACACTCTAAAGTGGAGCAATATACAAACATAGGCTTTGAGCGAAGAGGTATTCCAGCAGAAGAGACTGCATCAAAGGCGGATCCGTACAACTCTTCGGCTTTTGCCATTTCTTTTGTGTGCTCGACACAAACCGAATTGTGACATTTCATGTCGTTTAAATGCGGAAGTAATAGTCTAACTGGTTTTGCGAACGACCATACCAGCACCGGAAGCGAGACAAGAATCAACACCAATGACAATTTTTTTATCACTTTAAGCTCCCCTTTATACAACATTCATGTGTTTTGCATGCAGGTGGTGTAAATCGCTTGATAATAGGGTACTGACTCATAGGTCAGCGGAAGAATACCGTTATCGAGACACACTATTGGTAAACCAAAAACCACTCCAGACCCTAACGACTGCACAATAAGTAGCTGTGGTTATGCGTTAATCGACATTAAACGAACCGTGTATACAAGACAATAAAAAACGTAATTTATTGCAGAGGAGAGTATGAAGCTGCCTATTGGAGTCTTTAGGTCTTATGAATGAGAGAGAAACAGATAATTAGATATAATAGTTAAACCAACGAAAGGCCGCAATGAGCGAGCAACGGAAGTTAGAGTTATCCACCGCTTAAGGAAAATATGTCGATTTGTGTCAGGCTTTACCTGTATTACAGCTATGCAAAAATACGAAAATGCTTATACTTTGTGCAAGCTAATAATTTCAACCACATTACTTTAATGGAAGTTTTACAAGGATTGTATAAATTATGAAAGACTGGCAAGTACACCTTGGATTTTGGGGAACAATTATTTGGCTTGCATCATTTCAAATAATGCAGTTTTTAAATGAAAATGGTTATACCACTGAAGTGAAGGCAGTTGTTGGTTATACGCTAGGCTTCATTACGACATTTTCTGGCTACCTGTTTTGGGAGATATGGCATGGGCGCTGGGAACGCATCCTTGGTCAGGAACGTGGCCTAATGCGTATCATATCTGCCATTCCGCTTCTATTTTTGCTTTTATTTGGCTTGCTTGGCTTTATTAACGGAATATTCAACTCTATGCCATGGTACTACAATTTACCTTTCGCTTTGGCGAGTATCGTGGTTGCTCAGGGCGTGATTCCTATTCTTAATCATTTAGACGGTACTAAGCCTTAGCAAGTGCAGGCACGGCAATATCCATTACACTGTGCTTTTGCTCCGGCTTCATGGACGCCTACCTATCCTAGCTAGTTACTAAGCGTCCCATTTTGACAAGTCTGAGAGAAAAGCTGAGCTATATGCGACAGGCTTTATTGTTCTGCGCTATGTCTAAGTGCTTGAAGGTCGGTTACACAATAAAAATAAAACTTAGTATCTTTCCTCCTTAATAGTGAAACTAAGCACTCGGACATTGCATTGGTTTGGTTTTTAACTTAGAAATTGGTAACTATGATTTAAACTAACTGGAAAAAACGACGAAAAGCATACAAACTTTGAAGCACCTAATCGCCTGTTCTGAAGGAGAATAATATGGCGGATAACCTACCGTATAGCACTTCTGTCGGCGTACTTGAAAAAGTACTCGAAAAAATTAAAACTGCATCTGTTCCTGAGCGTGTTACTCAAAATTTTTTAAATACAAAATTGGGGTTAAAGGGTGGCTCCGCAAATGCTTCTATCCCGTTTATGAAAAAAATGGGCTTTGTTGCTAGTGATGGCTCACCAACGGAACTCTATAGTGAGTTTCGTAACCCGAAGAAGTCGCGTATTGCTGTAGGCAAAGCGTTCAAAGACCTTTACGCTCGTCTTTATGAAATGAATGAGTATGTACATGACGCTTCTGATGATGAAGTCCTTGGTTTAATTGTCCAATCTACAGGTGGAGAAAAAGACTCACGTGTGACGCAGCAGACGCTATCAACTTTTAATATGCTCAGGAAGTTAGCAGACTTTGATACTGAGACTTTAGAAGCTGAGGAGAGTGAGCACGACAGGCTAGACGAGCAAAAGCATTTAAATCAGTCAGTGCCATTACCACAGTTCAATCATGGCTCTTCAGGTAGCTCGAAAGGAAAGTCAATTAACTTAGCGTATACGATCAATTTGAATTTGCCGGCAACTAAAGATATTGAAGTATTCAATGCAATATTTAAAAGCCTAAAACAACACATATTGGATGATTAGATATGTCTTTTGAGGATAAAGTTAAATCTTTTGGCATGACCAATATGCTTTTAGAAGCTGATTTGGATGATGTCGAAAAAAGTTTTGATATTGAGCTACGTGAAAAAAGGGAAAAGAGTGAGCAGGTTAAAGATATAGAGCAAGCCTACGTTCCTCAATTCGAAGAAAATCTTCGTAAAGAAGCTCAATATATGGCAAGAAATTACGAGCTATTTTACTGCTTAGAGAAAACTATTAGGCAACAAATATCTGAATTACTCGAGGCAAGCGAGGAAGCCGATTGGTGGCATGAGAAATATATTCCTCAACATATAGTTGGAGAGGTAAATAAAAGAATTCAAAGAGAGCGAGAAGCCGGAATCACGCCTAGGTCTTTCGACCCTTTGGATTACACTAACTTTGGTGAATTAGGAGAAATAATTAAGAAGAACTGGGCTATATTTGCTAGTGTTTTTAACAATGTAAAAGCTGTCGACAAAATAATGTTCAATTTGAATACCCTCCGAAATCCAATCGCACACTGTAGTCTGTTAGCGGAAGACGAAAAGCTCAGGCTAGAACTAAGTTTGAAGGATTGGTTCCGTTTGGGTGAGTAAAGCATTTAGAACCGAAGTATTCGTCAAAGAAGGTCAATTAACTCTATTTTTCCTGGTACTACTTATTGAGCGCTTTTACCTCCGCTCCTGGCACAAAGCAGAACTAGCCCGTAAAAGTGCTCTCCCAGAAAATTATTTACAACTCCGACCCACAAGCAAAACCGCTACTCCACGCCCACTGGAAATTGAAGCCCCCCAACCAACCGGTTACGTCCAGTACTTCGCCAATGAAGTACAGACCCGGTTGCTTTTGGCTTTCCATGGTTTTAGAGCTGACTTCGTCGACGTTTATGCCGCCTAAGGTGACTTCGGCGGTGCGATAGCCTTCGGTGCCGTTGGGTTTTAGCTGCCAGCGGTTCAGGTTGTCGGCTATGGTGTGGAACTGTGCGTTCGAAGTATCGGCCAGTTTATTGCTTAATGGCCATTGGTGGTGCTCGGCTAATGCGGTCACCATGCGTTTCGGGAAGTGCGCTTGCAGAACCGTATTAAGTTGAGTTTTCGGCTGTTGCTTTTGCTGGTCTTTCAGCCATTCGTAAGCGTCTAAGTCGGGCAGCAGATTAATAGTAACGGCTTCGCCGGGCTGCCAGTAGGACGATACCTGCAAAATAGCGGGGCCGCTGACGCCTCGGTGCGTAAATAGCATGGCTTCACGAAAGTAGCCGTCGTTAGCCTCTGCGGTTACTGGCACCGCAACGCCGGAAAGTTCGGCGAAGCGCTCTTTGTCGTCTTCTTGCAGGGTAAAAGGAACTAAGCCAGCGCGTACCGGCACAATCGAGTGTCCAAACTGCTCGGCAATTTGATAGCCCAGGGGGGTAGCGCCGAGCTTCGGCATGGAAAGCCCGCCACAGGCAACCACCAGTTTATCGCTGCGGTATTCACCACGGCTGGTGTCTAGGCAATACTCGTCGTCAAAGTCTACCGACACAATATCCGTACGCAGCTGTACCCGCGCGCCGTAGCGGTCGCACTCGCTCATGAGCATACGCACGATGTCTTTGGCGGAGTCGTCGCAAAACAACTGGCCTAAAGTTTTCTCATGGTAAGGAATGCCGTATTCAGCCACTAACCCAATGAAGTCCCACTGGGTGTAGCGGCTAAGCGCAGACTTACAAAAATGGGGGTTGGATGATAAAAAGTTATCGGGGCCGGCAGACATGTTGGTGAAATTACAGCGGCCGCCGCCGGATATCAGTATCTTTTTTCCCGCCTGCTTGGCGTGATCAAGCACTAATACCGACTTGCCGCGCTTGGCGGCATGGGCAGCGCAGTGAAGCCCTGCCGCTCCGGCACCGATAACAATGACATCCCATTTCGACATTATTGTTGCAACTGCTCCAGTATGTATTCGGCTTTGCTGACTTCAAAGGCTTTTTCGTCTTCAACGTATAAGCCTTTAACGGTGCCGTCGGTAATGATCATGGCATAGCGTTTTGAGCGAATACCGCCAAAGTTGCCAGTGTCCATTGCCAGGCCCAGCATTTGGTTATAAGCGCCGTTACCGTCTGACAATAACCGAACTTTTTCTCCGATCCCTAATGACTCGCCCCAGGCTTTCATTACAAAAGCGTCATTTACGGCCACGCAGTTAATGCTTAAAACACCAGCTTCTTCAAGTGCTTCCGCGTGTTCGACATAACCGGGCAAGTGTTTTTCCGAACAGGTCGGAGTAAAAGCGCCGGGTACGGAGAACAATATGTGGGTGCCCTTAGCAAATATCTCTGCCGGGTCGTAATTTTGAATGCCAAGCTCACCTTTGCTGGTCAGTGAACCGGATGGAATTTTATCGCCTTCTTTAATTTGCTGACTCATTGAAACCTCGTTTTATGTAAACATCAAAGCGATGCTTTTTACTCTTAATTTGGCTGTTTGGTTCACGCTCTGCCAGAAAAGGTGCGCTGTTCGGGCGCTTAACCACCACTCGGAATTTAGCGTGAGCCAATGCGGGATCCAGCAGCGCGTCAGCGTCGTCGTCACTGCCGACCAACTGCTGAAACATTTGCATGTCTTTTTTCACCTGGGCTTTTTGCTTGCCGGTTTTGGGGTACATTGGGTCTAAATACACCACGTCGGGCTCGTGGGTGAAGCCTTTGCCGGTGTATAAGTTGTCAGTGCCTATTAAATGCATTCTCTGACAGGCTTCGCCAATATCGTTAGCCTCTAGCTGAGCTCTGTGCAACCCGTTATCGAGCAGCGCAGCGACCACCGGATGACGTTCGATAAGCTGCACGTTGCAGCCTAAACCGGCCAGTACAAAGGCGTCTCGGCCGAGACCGGCAGTGCCATCAACCACTGATGGTTTAAACTGCCCGGTGACCCCCACCGCTTTAGCAATGGCTTCGTTTTTTAATTGCGTGTTCTGTGCGCGGTACGCCGCTTTTCCCTGATGAAAGTCGACCACTAACGGTGACATTTTCTGTGGGCTTTGCAGCCAATGCAGAGCTAATACGCCCTCATTCAACCACAGTTGAAAAACATCATCGTCTCTGGCTTCTGAAGGGAGACTCCAACGCCCGGCAATAGTCCTTGCGGCAACGATGTCCGCATCGCTGCTTGCAAGAACCGGAACCCGGGCAGTGATTGTCATTGGGCAGCCTTTCGTTGCATATCAATGTGTGGAATATCGTCTTCCAGATACTCTTCGCTAATCGGTTCAAAACCGAAGCTTTTGTAGAATTTTAGCAGATATACCTGCGCACCCACTTGAATGGACGCTTGGGGCGCATATTTCTCAAGATAGTCGATGCTGCGTTGCATTAGCTCAATGCCGAGCTTTTGGCGGCGCACTTTCTCGTGCGTTATGACACGACCAATACGGGAATAACCGGTATCGGTAGTGGCGAGGTAAAGTCGGGCGTAGGCAACCATCTCTCCGGCGCTGTTGCGAGCGTATAAATGTAAGGCTTGTTCGTCGGCACCGTCGGCGTCCAGATACGGACAGGTTTGTTCAACGACGAAAACCTCTTGCCTAAGTTTCAGTAAGTCGTAGAGATCGTGCAGCGAAAGGTCGTTAAATGATTTTAAGTACCAGTTCATGTGCCAACTTTCTTCAATGTTTTATTAAGAGAAACAACGTTGCTGGTTGCGGGCTCGGTATTATAGAGGGCCAGCAGCTCTGTGACAGGTTTTCGACCGTCACCTTTTTGGCTGATACTGCGCGACACCGACAAGCTGCTAATATCCGCCTGTTTGTATAGTGCTCGTGTCAGTTCGGTGTCGTGGTTGCTAATGAGTACCGGAATATCACGCTTTTTGGCTACCTGCGCTGCGCGGCGTGCGAGCTCGTGTTGGTCGGTAAGCCCAAAACCACCGGTCGCGTAACTGGTAAAGTTAGAGGCCTGCACTAACGGCGCATACGGCGGGTCGCAATAAATAACGTCGCCCTGACGTGCGCGGCGGAATACTTGCTCGAACGGTCTACAAATAAATTTGGCTTTGCGGGCTTTTTCCGCAAAATGCTCGAGTTCTTTTTCCGGAAAATACGGTTTTCGATAGTCACCGAAAGGAACGTTGAAAATGCCTTTGCTGTTATAGCGGCATAAACCGTTATAACCATGTCGGTTCATATACAAAAACAGCAAAGAACGATAATACGGGTCACTGCTGGCATTAAACGCGGCGCGCAGCGCGTAGTAAGCGTCGGGCTGGTTATTGCGCTCAACAAAAAGCTTGCGGGCGTCCTGAATAAAGGTTTTAGGGCGACGCTTCACAAACTGATACAGGGTAATTAGGTCTTGGTTAATGTCGTTCAGCAGGTAACTGTCATAGTCCGTGTTCAGAAACACGGAGCCGGCCCCCACAAAGGGCTCAATGAGCTTTTTACCTTGCGGCAAGCGTGCTGATATTGGCTCGATAAGTGAGTACTTACCGCCTGCCCATTTTAAAAATGCCCGATTCTTCTTCATGCGCCGGCCGTTGGTTGATCCTCAACGGATTGTAACCCAAAGGCCGGGGGATGAAAATTGCTGTAAGTATTAACGTCCCTGAATATCGGCATGAACGCTGGCAAATGACTTCGCCCAGGGCTCCATTTGCTGGACGGCCTGAGGCAGCTCGCTAGCGGCATTGCGGGCTTGTTCAATACTATTGTGGCTGCCAAAAATAATGACATAGCGGTTATCGGCACGCTGATATACCTGGGTAGTGTCAGTCAGGCCGTAGTCCTGGCGAAAATCTGACAGCAACTGAGTGTCGCTGATAATACTAATTTGCACGGTGTAACTGTCGGCAGGCTGACTTAGTGCCCATTCGGTATTAAACGGTAACTCTTGAGCGGGTGCCGTTTGAGTTGCCGCCGGTTCGACTTGTTCAGGCTGAGTGGTTTCTGCTTCCGCTGCGGCCTCATTTGTGTTGCCGGACTCAGCAACTACGGTGTCTACCGGATCTGCTTCTTTCGGTTGTTGCTCTTTAATGAAACCAACGCTGATATCACCCTCTGTGACTTCAGCGGCGGCTCGGTTGTTTAGCGTACCTAACGACGAGCGGTAAGAGGATGCCAGCTCTTCAGGAACAAGCTCTAAAGAACGCTCGTTAATAGGCTCAAAGGTGGGTAACTCAGTTGTTTGTGGTTCTTCGGCCTGAGCCTGAGCAGGTTCACTCTGACTTTCGCCCTCGCTTGCTTGTGCGGATGCTAAGTCAGTTGTCTTTGGCGACGCTTCCTCTTGAGTCGTGTTGGCGGCTGAACTATTCAACTGCTCCCATAATGGTAGTAACTGGTCTTTGTTCAGGTAGCCGGCGACTGCTGTACTGATAAGTGCGGCAACTAAAATAAGAGGCCACAGCTTCATTTTTGATTGTGTCTTCTGGGTGTTTGATTCGGCAGCACTTGCTGGCGCGCTTTGCTCTTGCTCGGCTGGCGAGGTGTCGCGATAGCGTGCCGCCTGAGTCGCCAACGCCAGCTGTAATCGTTGCTGAATTTCGCCGGGGTAGCCGTTAATTGAGTTCAAAAACTGCTGAATGCGCTCTAAATTCCAGAAGCTGCGTTGTTTCTCAGGCAATAGTGCCTGAACGAAACGAATTTGTTCTTCGTGGCTGAATGGCTGAACTTCGACCATTGCAGGGCCTTGTACACGAAGATGCGGCGCTGGACGTTTTTGCTGTGCCCATCGCGAACTACCGGCCACAATAATGCTGGTGCGTTGGCCAATGGCACTGAGTTGTGAAACGGTGGATATACATTCGGCGAGAAAACTTTCAGACAGGTATTCGCCGTTATCTATCACTATAATCGCGTGGTTGAGCGGACGCTGACGTTGTATTTGACGGCTGAGCGACTCGTCACTAATGCTGATAGTACCAAACAGCTGATTCAGGATTTGTGCACGCAGACGGTCGTTAGTGGAGCGCTCGTTGGCTGAAATGAAAGCAACTTCGGCGTAGTCGGACGCTTGTTCCAGAAACAGCTCGGCAACGGTGGTTTTACCGCTTCCTTCGGCGCCATGCAGCATAATTAAAGAAACACTTTGCTGGCATTGTTGATGAAGTTGATCAATAGCCTGCTGTTGGCTCGGCTTATTTTTTACCGGCGCGGCAACAATGTGCTGTGTGGTCGCAAGTGCTTGCATCGTTTCGTTCCTGTCTGTTTAACCGAATAGAGATAACGCAGGTGCGTTAGCAACATTCAGTGATCACAGCAGCAACGGTAGTATGCTCTATATCTTTGACAACGTCTGCCTGACCAATGGCGGTCGGCAATACAAAATGCAGCTGGTCGTCTTTGACCTTTTTGTCTCGCTGCATGTACTCCAACCAAGATTCCCAAGGCATTTCTGGCGCTTTAGTCGGCAGTTCAAACGCTGTCAGCAGCTCTTTAATTCGTCGAAAATCTGACGCCGATAGCCGCTGAGTCACTTCTGATAGTTTCGATGCAATTATGATGCCAGCAGAAACTGCTTCGCCATGCGTCCACTCGCCATAGGTTGTGGCGGCCTCAATAGCATGGCCAAAAGTGTGACCGAGGTTCAAAAGCGCCCGTAAGCCTTTTTCGCGTTCATCTTTAGCCACGACGTCGGCTTTAATTTCGCAGCTACGCTTTATGGCATAGGTTAAGGCGTCAGGATCTTGTTGTTTTAATTCCGCCGCGTGGTGCTCCAGCCAGTGGAAAAAGTCGGTGTCATAAATGATGCCGTACTTAACAATTTCTGCCAGGCCACTGCGAAAGTCTCGTTCGGTTAGCGTTTGCAGGCAGTCTATGTCGATGACAACCGACTTAGGTTGGTAAAACGCACCAATAAGATTCTTACCATGAGGATGGTTGACGGCGGTTTTCCCACCGACTGATGAATCTACTTGTGACAGCAGTGTTGTCGGTATTTGGTAAAAGTCGACGCCGCGTTGGAACGTTGCGGCGACAAATCCTGCTAAGTCACCAACCACACCGCCGCCTAAGGCAATAATCCCGCAATCGCGGTTGTAGCCTTTACTGATTAACCGGTCCATTATTTCAGCGTAACTGTCGAGGTTCTTAAACTGCTCGCCGTCGCGCATTTCAAAAAAGTCGACCTGGTGGTCGGTCAGCACATTCAGTAATGGCTTCAGATAATACTGGCTCACCGTTGGGTTGGTGATAATGAACAGCTGCTTATTGAGTCTATTGGCGTTGTTCGTGCGGAAGTTGGCAAGTTGTTCGTTGCCAATATGGATAGTGTAGCTGCGTTCGCCTAATGAGACTTGAACCTCGGCCATGAACGCAGCTCCTTTGTTTTATCCCAGCCCGTTGATGGTATCGAGCTGATCAATAATGTCATTGACGACAAACTTTGCGCTTTGGTCGTCAGTTTGTACGGTAATGTCCGCAATTTCTTCGTAAAGCGGGCAACGTACTTCGGACAGTTCTTCTAATACCTGACGTGGGTCATCGGCTTCTGCAATAAGAGGGCGACGTTTATCACGCTGAGTACGTGCTAACTGCTTCTCGATAGGGGTTTTCAGATAAACCACGATACCCCGTGCAGACAGGCGGTTACGGCTTTCTTTACTCATTACCGAGCCGCCACCGGTCGCAAGCACTATGCCCATTTTCTCAGTGAGTTCTTCGATGACTTTTTCTTCACGTGCGCGGAAGCCTTCTTCGCCTTCCAGCTCAAACACCCAGCTGATATCCGCACCGGTACGGCGCTCTATCTCTGAGTCAGAGTCATAAAAGTCTAAATGCAATTGTCTGGCGATTTGACGGCCAATCGTACTTTTGCCAGCCCCCATGGGCCCAACAAGAAAAATATTACGTTTCTCAGCCATATTCCTGCTTACATCATTGGTTAAAAGTAGCTGTAACTCACGAATCCGGAGTGTCTGGAGAATCTCCCAACCCAACGAAAAGAAGCGGGATTATCTCAACTCGGAGTCACTTTAGCAATAGCCATTGGTAGCCGTGTTAGTTTTGCTGCAGAATCGTTGGTGTGACGAATATCATCAACTCACGTTTCTCTTTGCGCTGCTGCTCGTGAGAGAACAGACTGCCTAACACTGGAACAGACCCTAAGATGGGGACGCGACTGTCATCATTCAAGCTATGCTCCTGAAATATTCCGCCTAGTACAATCGTCTCGCCGTTTCGGGCGAGCACCCGGGTCGACATTTCCTGGGTGTCGATAGCAACGGCCGGGCCGGTCGGCGTGGCAACCGTATCGCCGCGGGTGTTTTGAGTAATGGTTAAATCCATTAAAACGTGATTATTGGGTGTAATAAGCGGTGTGACGCTCAAGCCCATTACCGCCTTTTTAAATTGCACAGCGGTAGCACCATGCGCGGCGGTTTCGACATAAGGAATTTCGGTGCCTTGCTCAATATACGCAGGCTGCTGATTTGAGGTGAATATTTTCGGGCTGGTAATAATTTCTGCTTTATTTTCCTGCTCCAGAGCGGTGAGCTCTAAGTCGAGCAGAACGTCGTCGCTGATCCGCGCCAAATTGGCGGAAAAAGTGCCGGCCGGGTTGGTGACAGGTAAGTCGACGTGCATGCCTTTAATAAACCCGGCACCTTCTTCTGGGGCCGACAACCCATAATTGGACGCGCCCCAGCGAACTCCAAGCGCTTTACTCACATTGGCTTTCACCGTCACCATGCGAGCCTCTATTAATACCTGCTGCACGGGAATATCGAGTTGTTCAATAACGTGACGAACCGACTCAACTTGCTCGGGCGTGTCGCGAATAATCAAGGTGTTGGTGCGTTCATCGACACTAACCGCCCCGTTTTCTGACAGGAAGCTTTGCTGGTCGTTTTTCAGTAGTGTCGCTAAGTCAGCGGCTTTGGCAAAGTTGATCCGCAATAACGTCGATGTGCGTTCATCAATGGTGGTTTCTTCTTGGCGTTCTCTGGTCACCCAGAGCAAATCTCCCTGTCGCTTTAAATGCAGGCCGTGTGTATTGATCACGCTTTCAAAGGCGTCCTGCCAGGCGACTTCGTTAAATTTTAACGTCGACTCGCCGCCTATATCGTTACCGATAAGCACATTCAGTTGATGTTGGTCGGCCAGTAATTGCAGTAGCTGTCTAAGGGGCAGGCTTTCTGTGGAAAGCGAGACCGGTTCGTTCAACTGTTGTGGCGACAATAATAGCGTCCAGTCAATGCTGCGGGCGTATACCGAAGCGTTTTGCAAACAGAATAAAACGATAAAGAAACCAATAGTCATAAAATGCTTCATGTCGCGTCACTTTCCTTGTTGATGCGCAGTTGTCGAGAATGCTTTTGCCAGCAGTTGCCGGACTGTCTCCACTGAGACAGGTTTAAGCTATCCGTGTTGATGATGTCGATTTGAGTCCGCGACCCTAGCCAGTCTCCTTCACGTGTGGTTATCCACTGGTTATTTTTAGTTTTAAAAATGGCCTTGCGGGTCGGGTGGGTCTGTATGGCCGTTAGTACTACGTTACCCTGTTCGTTGGTAATCTCTTCGCCAATAGTCTCCTCGCTAAAAGAAAGGGGAGGCCGGGCACCCCGAAAGGGTTTTTCATGGCACGACAAAGCGGGGACATGAACCGGCGTGAAGTGATTCGCGTGTATCGGCTTATTTAAAGGCTCATTGGTTGCCTCTGTCTGCCAGCGGAACTGCCATTTGAGCACACCGTACGCATCTGTGTTTTTTGTTTCGATAGCCTCCCAGAAAAGGCTGTCCGTTTCAGGAAAATGCGACTGTTTTTTATATTGAGTGCCCATAAGCTCAGCGACAAAACGCATCGCCTGCTGGGGCTCTGCTTCAACGGTCACGAGCCAAACTGCGCTTGACGGGGCGGTGTGTTGATAATGAAGTTTAACGGGGTAACGCTGAGCAACCGTCGACAACAATTCGTCGACCGGGGAGGACGGCAGCAATGGATTAAGCGTCTCTGAAACGGTTGGCACAGGCGCCGCTAACTGCTGGGCATTTTCAGACAAAAGCCGTTGCAATTTTTGCGACTGGTGTTTGGTAAAAAAGTAGGCTGCAGCGGCGCAAAGCACACAAACGACAAGGAAGAGTATCGCCCAGAAGCGCAGGGCTTTGGTGACGGAAGCTATCATAACTGCGACCTTTGCAGTGATAGCTGTACTTGCTGCTTTGGTAGCAGTTGTTTTTGCACTGAGGCCTTAATGTCTGAGTTCACCCAATGAGAATGAAGCCAGTTTTTCAGTGAGTCGGTTTGCGTAATACGGTGATAACCTCCGGTAATGTGTAGCTGGTCTTGACTCAGTTTTATCTCGGCGTTATCAAAATGGTGATGTACCTGGGTTATCAGTGCTGCAAACGCATTAAGCGCCTCACGGTTTTGTTGCTGCCGCTGTAAAAACACATGCCGTTGGGATAACGCTTGTTGGTGACGTCTGTGAGCCTGTTGTACCGACTTAAGTGACGCAAGCTGCTGCAATTGCTGCTGAACAATGCGGCGTTTGTTATCGAGCATGGGCTGATACCCGCTAACCAGTTGCAGGGTTAACGCAGTGACACAGATACAGGCGACTAAGCCAATCAGGTTGATAACAGGGTGTTTAAGGAAAGACGGGCGATTGCTTTTAGCCACTAAGTTTAACGATGCCACTGACTAAACCCCCGAAGTGCCAGCCCGACAAGGGCGATCTCGTTGTCTAACGCAGCCGCCGTCGGAGCCGGCTCGTCCTCGAAAAGAACGGCTGCCGATAAGCGAATGTGCTGAGTATAGGCGTGGGACTCGCAGGTGGTTTGCAGAGCCGACTGAGCGACTTTATCGCCAAAACTGAACAACCAGTACTCGTCCATTTCGCTGATACGGGCAAGTAAGTCAGCGGTAGCCACCTTTTCAAACCGTTGAAAGCGGCCATGCTCATAGTAAATGAGCGTGGATACCTTTTGACGCAATTCTGCAATGATCCACTTCATGCGTGGCGTAAAACGCGCTTCGTTCGGCCATAAGTATGGAAGTAATGCGTTGGTGGTGCGGATAATAGAGGAGTAAATTGGCTCGACAACCTTCACTGGAATATTCATCGGTTCCAGCTCTGACATTAAGTTATTCAGGGCTCGCTCTGAGCTGACGGCTGCCTCTATATTGCCGTTGTTGTGTTGAATGTAGTCGTAAGAAAAGCCGCTTTCGTTATCCAGTGATGACGGAAGCTGCTGCAAAATACTTTCTTCGACACTGGCAGTCGAACTCTGACAGGGTAATTGCTGGTAATGCACTGCCTGATAGTCGAGGGCAGATATCAAGCCAAAGCGTTTTAATCGCTGTTTGTTTATGTGAGCCGTTAATTCGTGTGCGAAATGTTGAACTTTAAAGCGTCCCTGGCTTCTTATGAGCTGCAAAACTTTGCAGTTTTCCTGTTGAATACAGACCGCAATGGGCGTTTGCTCGAGCAACGACATGAAACAATATCCTTATTGTGTAAAAGCCAGATGCAATCGTAGTGTTCTGAACAAAAATCCGCCATAATATGGGGGTAGGATTTAAGCGGTACGTAGTGTCGGAAAATGCTTATTTTGCCGATAGTTACATTTTAAGTGGTTATGGAGCAGGTCATTGAAGTGGTTTAAACGGCTACTCTACACAATGCTAATTTGTGTGGTTCTTGGTGGTGCAACAGTTGGTGGGCTTTATTTATACGTCAAACCGGAGTTACCCAGTGTCGAAACGCTGCGTGACGTTCGTTGGCAGACCCCAATGCAGGTGTTTACCGCCGACGGGCAGCTTATCTCACAATTTGGTGAGAAGCGCCGCATTCCTATTAAACTCGAAGATGTCCCACAGCCACTGATTGATGCTTTCCTGGCAACCGAAGACAGCCGCTTTTATCAGCACTTTGGTGTTGACCCTATTGGCGTGATGCGGGCGTTTAGCGTGCTCATAACAACCGGCGAAGTGCAGCAAGGGGCCAGTACCATCACCATGCAGCTGGCACGGAACTTCTTTTTGACGTTTGAGCGTGCGCTCATGCGTAAAATTAAAGAGTCTTTTATTGCGGTTCACATCGAACAGCAACTGAGTAAAGACGAAATTCTGGAGCTTTACTTAAACAAAATCACCTTTGGTCACCGGGCACATGGTATTGGCGCAGCCGCGCAAGTGTATTACGGCAAAGAGCTGCATGAATTAACGCTGGCACAAATGGCGACCTTAGCAGGCTTGCCAAAAGCACCGTCTAATTTAAACCCGATCTCTAATCCGCAAGCGTCAAAAGAGCGTCGCAGAGTCGTGCTGTTGCGCATGCTGGATGAAAACAAAATTACCCGTCAACAATTCGAGGAAGCCGCGAGTGCGCCGGTGACGGCACGTCGTCATGGTGCGGAAGTGACCGTAAGCGCTCCTTATCTTGCTGAGATGGTGCGTCAGGAAATGGTTGATCGCTACGGCGAAGAGGAAGCCTACACTGGCGGGTACAACGTTTACACAACGGTAAAAAGTGACGTTCAGTTGGCGGCCCGGCAGGCGGTGTGGGATAACCTGCACAGCTACGATGAGCGTCATGGCTATCGCGGACCTATCAGTATTCTGTGGTCTGAAGAAGACGGCCGTAGTGCATTATCCGCTGAGGAAATTGAGCAGTATTTAGAACAGCTCAAGCGCATTGGCGATGTCACACCCGCTGTTGTGACTGGGGTTGAAGAAAAGACGGCGACTGTCATGGTAAAAGACAAGGGCGTTGTTACCCTGCCCTGGGAGTCAATGCACTGGGCCCGCGAATATTTGAATGAAGAGCGCCAGGGCGAGCCGCCGGAAACGGCGTCTGAGATTATGCAGCCGGGCCACGTTATATGGTTGCGTACGGTCGACGAGCAATGGCGTTTGGCACAAATACCCGAGCCTAGCTCAGCCATTGCGTCGTTAAGGCCCGACGACGGTGCCGTGGCCGCCGTCGTCGGGGGTTACAGCTTTACTCTGAGTCAATATAACCGAGCCTTGCAGGCTGAGCGTCAGGTGGGTTCGAATATTAAACCGCTGATTTATTCAGCCGCTTTTGATAAAGGATTGACGCTAGCGACGCTGGTGAACGATGCCCCCATTAACCAATGGAACCCGGGATCGGGCATTGCCTGGCGTCCTAAAAACTCTCCGGAAGTTTACGAGGGGCCTATCCGTTTGCGAAAAGGCCTGGCGAAGTCGAAAAACGTAGTATCAGTGCGCTTAATTCGCGAGGTGGGTGTTGAGCAGGTTGCTGACCATATTGCTAAGTTTGGCTTAAACAGAGACGCGATTCCTGAAAACGAGTCTTTGTCTCTAGGCTCTATGTCGATGACACCAATGGAAGTTGCGCGAGCCTACGCGGTGTTTGCCAACGGCGGCTTTCTGGTCGAGCCTTACTTCATTTCAAAAATTGAAAATTTAGGCGGCGACGTCGTTTATGAAGCTGATCCTGTAAGAGCGTGTTATGACTGTGAGAACCCAGCCCCGCAAATTATCAGCGAACAAAACGCGTTCTTGGTCGAACAAGCGATGAATTCTGCTGTTTGGGGCGGAGGCAGTTGGCCTAACGGTACGGGCTGGAATGGTACGTCGTGGCGTATTCAGCGGTCGAAGCCAATTACCCGGGAAGTGGGCCGCAATATTGCGGGTAAAACGGGTACTACCAACGATGTTCGGGACACCTGGTTCTCAGGCTTTACCTCGGGCTTGGTGACCACAACCTGGGTCGGTTTCGATGATGTGTCCCGTAAGCTGGGTCGTACTAGCAAACACCCTGACGTTGACTCAAGCCAACAAGCGATAACCGGCGGTGAAGCGGGTGCAAAAACGGCGCTACCGGGCTGGATACTCTTTATGGAGAAGGCTATTCCTCAATACCCTGCGAGAGAGTTCAGTATTCCACCTGGGGTGGTGAATGTTCGTATCGACTTGGAAACGGGCAAGCTATCACGTAAGAATGACTACACCTCGCGGTTTGAGTACTTTATTAAAGGTACGGAACCGACGGAGTATGTGCGGGGCAGTGACAAAAACGATAATATTTTTGACGATGACGGCGGGCTGTTTTAACGCCCGCCACCCGTCAATTTAGGTGCTAATGACCGACCGACAATTTGCCAAGCAGCTGGTTGAGGTCGGACTGCACACCGCCAGCGGTAACATGTTTACCGGCTCCTGGTCCGCTGATCACTAGCGGCATTTCTGAATACCAGTCGGTGTAAATCACGAAGATATTCTCGCCTGGAATGAGGTTGGCGAGCATATCGCCTTCCGGAATGTACTCAATGCCGATGCTGGCCGTGACTTTATTGTCCTGACTGACCGAAAAACTGGCCAGTAAGCGAGGAACTTTGCCGTCGTTCGCTGCTTCTTCCAGCATTTGATTCATTGGCTCATCCATTTCGGTGACGTTGCTCATGAAGTCAGCCGCTGAGATATCACGCAAGTGCTGTGGTACAAGTGACTGAACCTGTATGTCTTGCCAGTCCAGTTTTAAGCCAATTTCACGCGCCAGAATCAGCAGCTTTCGCACGAGATCCTGACAGGAGAGATCTTCGCGTGGGTCTGGCTCTGTATAACCACGAGTTTTCGCCTCTTTGACTAAGTCACTGAAGTTGACGCCTTTGGTGAAATTCTCGAACAGCCATGACATGGTGCCGGAAAATATCCCGGAAATACTGCGAATTTCGTCGCCTGAGTTGCGTAGATCATTTATGGCGTAGTTAAGTGGCAGCCCCGCGCCAACCGTGGTGTTGTAAAGCCACTCGCGTTTGTATTCGTGCTGAATGGTGCGTATTTCACGGTACAGAGTCTCGTCGGCAGAGCCGGCGCGTTTATTCGCACTAATGATGTGCATGCCGTTGGCAAACAAGCTTGGGTAGAGTTGTGCTACCTGTTTGGCGTCGGTCAAATCAATAACGACGAGTTCGTCATACGGCGCATTGGGTAACTCCCGGAGTAACTCGGTTAAGACGTAAGGGCGAGCGAGGCGATCAAAATCGCTCGCCCACTCGCCTAAATCGACGCCGTTGTAGTCCAGCCAAAGCTGACGTGAGTTAGCGATACCAATGACTCGCACATCCATGACTTGGTTAATCCGGTCGCGCTGCTGTCTGAAAAGTTCCAACCAAGCACTGCCTATATTGCCGCGGCCAATGACCAAGACGCCCAAACTGCGGCGATAGTTAAAGAGTTGGCTGTGTAAGCGGTTCAGTAAGCGGCTGTCGAGTGACTGCTCTAAAATAGCCACCGCAGAATCGCCTTTTTCGCTTAATACAAAGCGACGTACTTTCTGCTCCGATAATTGCAGTTTAAAAGTCGAAAACTGATCGGTTTCCTGAATGCGATTACCCACAATGGCCAGCATCGAGTAGCCGCGAATTTGTGTGATAGCGTCGTTGGCATCAGCGTCGTCCAGCCATTCGCTCAGGTAATCGGCATGGTTTTGGTGAAAGACCAAATACTGAGTGTGGTTTTCCGGCTCGACCCAGCTGACCAGCGGCGTTAAATCCAGCTGGTCGAGTTTCTCGACCAGTGCTTTATCCTGCAGTTCAACTTTAAACAGCAACACCTCAGAAAGTGAGGTAAATACTTTGCCGCGAGGCTCGGTATCGTGAAATTGTCCAATGCGGGTCTTTTGGTTTTCTACTTTTAAGCTGGAGCGAACAGAAATAACCATGCGGTCACGGTCGACCGGCTGAAAAGTTCGGGGGTGCAGCACCGGGCTGCCCAGACGAGCCAATTCTTCGGCTTCGGTCCAATCGAGCGTTGGTAGACTGACAACTCGTTCGACTTTGCGCGGATCGGCTGAGTAAACGCCGGCAACGTCTTTCCAAATCGTGACTTGTTTTACGTCGAGCAAACTGCCGACCAAGGTAGCGGAGTAGTCACTGCCGTTACGACCTAAGGTCAGGCTTTCGCCGTCTAATCCGCGCGCAATAAAGCCCGTAACAATAAAGCGAGTGCCTGAATGCGGCGCAACACGTTTGAGCAAATTCTCTCGCGATGTTTCCACCTGGATTACTGGCTCTGGAGCATCGGCAGCCAGTAAAAAGTCGCGCGCATCAATGTAGTCGGCGCGAGTTCCCTGCTTCTGTAGCAGAGCGGCTAATAAACGAGCAGACCAAAGTTCACCGTATGACAGAAGCTCTGCGTTGTGCGTTATCGTCTCTTCGCCGGCCAGCCATTGACGCCAGCGTCTAAAGTCGGTTTGCGACTGTTTCATCAGTCGCTCAGAGAGGTCGCCACTTAACAGCTCTTTAATAAGCCCCTGCTGAAACTGTTCGAGTTGGTCCAGTAAAATAGAGGCGGTATCACCCGGACTGTCTTTAGCATTAATAATGGCGAGTATGCGGTTGGTGGTATCGCCTGCTGCAGAGACAACGACGAGATCACTGGCGCCGGCGTATTCTGTTACAATACGCGCAACACGACGGTAGCAGAATGCATCGGCTAAACTACTGCCGCCAAATTTATGCACCTGCACGCTGTCAGCCACGTTTTGTTTTTCTGCGTCAGTGATTGGTACGTCTGTCATCCTTTTTCCTTAATAACTCTGCATTTGCGGTGGCTTTAGAAAGCGTTATTTCCCTAAGGCTAAAATATTGTGAGGCAAATGTCAGCAATTTTTAGCCATCTAGACGGATAAAAATTGACGGGGCCGCTCAGTTGGGTACAATTCAATATAACTTATGTGGTTTTGTTATAACGCAGGGCAAAAATAATGAAGTGGAACGGTGAATACATCTACCCATACGCTGAGCATGGTCTTAAGAGCCAACAGGTAAAAAAAGTGACGGTGTCTATTCCGACCCGTGTACTGAAAGTTCTTACGGATGAGCGAACTCGCCGTCAGGTCAACAATTTGCGCCATGCTACCAACAGTGAGTTGCTCTGTGAGGCATTTTTACACGCTTTTACGGGCCAACCGTTACCCACCGATGACGACTTGAAAAAGACGAACTCGGAGAAAATTCCAAAAGCCGTGCGGGATGAGCTGGAAAAGCGTGGTTTGCCCATCCCCACCGACGACGAATTAGACGATTAATCCATCATGTAATTGTCCGGCATATCGATTTTTGCCACGCCGGACTTCACTGCGGCTTCTGCCACCGCGCGGGCAACACGTTGGCACAAGCGCGGATCAATAGGCTTAGGAATAATGTAGTCTCTGCCAAAGCTGAGTGACTTCTCACCGGCACCTTTTAATACGGATTCTGGCACTTCTTCTTTGGCCAGTTGGCGAATGGCTTCCACCGCCGCCACTTTCATTTCGTCATTAATAGCCGTCGCGCGAACATCCAACGCGCCACGGAACATGAACGGGAAGCAAAGCACGTTATTCACCTGGTTTGGATAGTCCGAGCGACCTGTCCCCATGATGAGATCATCCCGCGCCTCTTTCGCCACTTCAGGTTTAATTTCAGGGTCGGGGTTAGAGCAGGCAAATATGACCGGGTTTGGCGCCATGAGCTTTAGTTCTTCCGGGCTTAACAAGTCAGGGCCTGACACGCCAACAAAAATATCGGCACCGTCAATAACGTCTTTTAACGTGCGCTTGTCGGTGTTGTTTGCAAACAGTTGCTTGTACTCGTTCAAGTCGTCGCGGCGGGTGTGTATCACGCCTTTTGAGTCCAGCATATAAATGTGTTCGCGCTGCGCACCGCATTTAATCAACAACTCCATACAAGCGATAGCGGCAGCCCCGGCACCTAAGCAAACAATGCGTGAGTCAGCCAGTTTTTTACCCTGAATTTCCAATGCGTTGAGCATACCAGCAGCAGTCACAATAGCGGTACCGTGTTGGTCGTCATGAAAAACCGGGACGTTGCAGCGTTCAATCAGCGCCTGTTCAATCTCAAAGCACTCTGGTGCTTTAATGTCTTCTAAATTAATACCACCGAAGGTATCGGCAATATTGGCCACGGTATTGATAAAGTCCTGTGTGGTGCGGTGACTAACTTCGATATCAATGGAGTCCAAACCTGCAAAACGTTTGAACAACAGTGCCTTCCCTTCCATAACCGGCTTCGAGGCGAGCGGACCTAAGTTACCTAAACCAAGAATGGCGGTGCCGTTAGATATAACGGCAACCATATTGCCCTTTGCGGTATAGCGATAAGCGTTGTCAGGGTCTTGAGCTATCTCGCGAACGGGCTCTGCGACGCCAGGGCTATAGGCTAATGCTAAGTCTTTACTGGTTTCAGCAGGGGTTGTTAGTTCGACGGAAATTTTTCCGGGGGTTGGGTATTCGTGGTAGTCCAGTGCCTGTTGGCGAAAGTCAGTCATGAGGTACGTTGCCCAATTTATTTTGCTGAGAATAATGACAGTCTATCGCTTCTCAGTGAAGAAACAAATCATACCTCCCGTTTGTGAGTGGACAGTAAACTTTTCGGGTGGTTAAAAGTACACCGGTTAACTTTTCTTTAACAATAGGCTGTTCAGCGGAGCCGGTAATAAAAAAGGCGCTGTTTAGCGCCTTTTCTAATGAATCTACTATAAAGTAGCGTTTTTTACAGGTTTTCTTAGGCTTATTTCTTGCCCAGGGTACCGAAACGCTTCTTAAATTTGTCAACGCGACCGCCAGTGTCCATTACACGTTGCTTACCAGTGTAGAACGGGTGGCACTCTGAACATACGTCAACCAGCAAGTCTTCAGTGCGAGTTGAACGCGTTTCAAATTTATTGCCGCAAGAGCAAGTTACGTTAATTGCTTCGTACTTAGGATGAATACCTTGTTTCATGGGATTACCTCAGTTATGGGCCGCATCGCTATTCGATCCAAAGCCGAACACCATGCGCAAAAAAACATCAATGATTTAAGAGCCGCGCATTTTATGCGATCCGGAGCTTGTGATCAAGCACAATCTATTGCCTTGTATTATCCGTTCGGGCGTTTCAAAATAGGCGTATGACGCAAGCCAGTACCAGCGGTGAACGGCGCTATAAAATCGCGCTGCCGCTACCTCTTCGACAAACTTACGATTATCTGTGCAAAAGCCCCGACCCTTTGCCGCAGGGCGTGCGCGTACGTGTGCCCTTCGGTCAACGACAACTCGTTGGTTATGTTGTGAATGAAGCCAATGACCCCGCGCCTGAGTTTGAGCTGAAGTACGTAAAAGAAGTGCTTGATAAACAGCGTATTTTGCCTGATGACGTATGGCAGCTAGTGAATTGGGCGGCAGACTACTATCACCATTCTCTCGGTGACGCGGCGGCAAACAGCCTACCGGTGCTGTTACGTAAAGGCGATGCGCCGGAATATCTGACAGAAACCTTCTATGCGCTGACTGATTTAGGGCTGGTGCAGTCCATTAATGAATTAAAAGGCGCGACACGTCAGCAGCAGGTGTTGGCGGCTTTAAAACATCAAGCCTTAAGACGCAGCGATTTAACTGATATTGGCGTAAGCTCAGCGGTGCTTAGAACGTTGCAGGACAAAGGCTGGATAACGGTTCAGGAGCGAGCACCTAAAAAACCAAAAGACTGGCGCAGTCAAGAAACGGTATTGCGAGAAGACGGTCATGCGTTAAATACGGAGCAGGCGGTAGCGGTTTCAACCATCAACCAACAGAGTCAGCACAGTACGCTGTTGCTTGAAGGGGTAACGGGCAGCGGTAAAACAGAAGTGTATTTACAGGCCATGCAGCCGGTGTTGGAGCGTGGTGAGCAAGTGTTGGTATTGGTGCCGGAAATTGGCCTGACACCACAAACTCTGCAACGCTTTAAAGAGCGTTTTGATGTGCCTGTGGTGATGCTGCATTCCGCTATGAGCGATCGCGAGCGTTTAAACACTTGGCTGGATGCGAAGCATGGTCATGCTGCGATTGTTATTGGTACCCGTTCGGCGGTGTTCACCCCCTGCCAGAAGTTGGGCCTTATTGTTGTTGATGAAGAGCATGACTTGTCTTACAAGCAGCAGGACGGCTTTCGGTATCATGCGCGGGATTTAGCCACAAAGCGTGCGGCGCTTTTAGACATACCACTGGTACTGGGCAGTGCGACAGCCTCGTTAGAAACGTTGAATAATGCCGTTAGCAAACGCTTCCACTGGCTTAAGCTGGGGCAACGCGCCGGCGGTGCGAAAATGGTTAAGCACGAGCTTATCGATTTGAAGCAGCAACCGGTAAAAGCCGGTATTTCAAAAGCGTTGCAGGAACAAATTCAAACCGAAATTGAGCGCGGCAACCAGGTGTTACTGTTTTTAAATCGACGTGGTTTTGCACCGGCGTTGATGTGCCACGAGTGCGGTTGGCTGGCGCAGTGTCACCGCTGCGATGCGTATTACACGGTGCATAAAACACATCAGCAGTTGCAGTGTCACCATTGTGGCGGCCAGCAGCGGATACCGCGACAATGCGGTTCATGTGGGTCGCCGCAGCTTATTTCACACGGTGTTGGCACCGAGCAACTGGAGCATACGTTAAAAGATTTATTCCCGGGGCGCGGTGTCTTGCGCATTGATCGGGATTCCACTCGCCGCAAAGGCCAACTTGACGAGTATCTGAAAAAAGCGACCAATAACGAATATCCGCTGTTGGTTGGTACGCAAATGCTGGCAAAAGGACATCATTTTCCGAATGTCACATTAGTGGCCTTGCTGGACGTTGATGGCGCGCTTTACAGTGCCGACTTTCGGGCTGCAGAGCGACTGGGGCAGCTGTATACGCAAGTCGCCGGGCGCGCCGGACGAGAACATAAAGCGGGCAAGGTGGTGTTGCAGACACACCATCCGGAGCATGAGCTCATACAGGACTTACTCAATAACGGGTACTCGCACTTTGCGTTAACCGCCCTCGCGGAACGCCAGCAAAGCGAGCTTCCGCCATTTTCGTACTTAGCACTATTCCGGGCAGAAGCGACCGATCGCGACGCGGTGATACAGGCAATGACACACATTCAGCAGCTCATGCCCGACGTTGAAGGTGCCTTCTTGTTGGGTCCGATGCCGGCACTGATGGAACGTAAAGCTGGTCGTTACCGGTATCAATTGCTGTTACATTGTTCTTCACGAAAACTACGCTTTCAGCTTATTGAGCACTTGCTGCCGCAAATTAACGCGTTGCCATTATTGAAAAAAGTCCGCTGGTCGCTGGATATCGACCCACAAGACTTTAGCTGATTAACACTTAAGCGGTTTTTTTTATCGGGCGTAGCGATTAAACTATACGCTTTGAATTTGAGCGTCTTGAATTCCCTCGTCGATTTTTCATATAGGTAGTCGCATTAATGAAAGAACAACTGGAACAGTTACTGACCGAAGCGATTGGTCAACTTAAAGCACAGGGCACTTTGCCTGATGATCTCCCGGTAAATATTAAGTTGGACCGTCCACGAGACAAATCGCACGGTGATTTTGCGACGAACCTCGCACTGATGTTGGCGAAGCCTGCTAAGTCGAACCCGCGTCAGTTAGCCGAAGCCATTATTGAGGCGATTCCAGAAAATACGTTGCTGGCAAAAACCGATATTGCCGGACCGGGTTTTATTAATTTCACGATTTCACAAGACCAGTTGAAAGATCAGCTGAGCGCGATGTTCAGTAGCGACCGCCTGAACGTCGATGTTGCTGACAATAGCGAAACCATTGTGATTGATTATTCATCGCCGAATTTAGCGAAAGAGATGCACGTTGGTCATTTACGTTCAGCGATTATCGGCGACGCAGTGTCTCGCGTTAGCGAGTTTTTGGGACACAAAGTTATTCGTCAAAACCATGTGGGCGACTGGGGCACCCAGTTCGGTATGCTATTGGCGTACATGGAAGCGCTGGACAACCAGTCTGCAGAGTACGAACTGAGCAACCTGGAAACCTTCTACAAAGCGGCGAAACAACGCTTCGATGAAAGTGAAGAGTTTGCTGATCGCGCACGTCAATTGGTGGTGAAGCTGCAGTCTGGCGACGAGTATTGTTTGAAGCTGTGGAATCAGTTTATTGATGTGTCACTCAGTCATTGTCAGGACGTTTACGACCGTTTAGGTGTTAAGTTAACGCGCGACGACGTCATGGCAGAAAGTGCTTACAACGATAAGCTGCCGGGCGTTATTGAACACCTGAAAGAAAAAGGACTGCTGACCGAGGATCAGGGCGCACAGTGTGTGTTCTTGGACGAGTTTAAAGGCAAAGAAGATGAGCCGCTGCCTATTATCGTGCAGAAAAAAGGCGGTGGTTATTTGTATGCCACTACGGACTTAGCGGCCATTGAATACCGCCAAAAAGTATTAGGCGGCGACCACCTGATGTACTTTGTCGACGCGCGTCAGTCGTTGCACTTTGACCAGATTTTTACGCTGGCTCGCAAAGCCGGTTTTGTCGAAGGCGATATTAAACTGGACCATTACGGTTTCGGAACCGTTATGGGCAAAGACGGTAAGCCATACAAAAGCCGTGACGGCGGTGTGACTAAGCTGGCCGACTTGCTGGACGAAGCCGAGCGCCGGGCACTGGAATTACTGCAACAAAAGACGACGGACTTAACCGAAGAAGAGCAAAAACGCGTTGCGGAAGTAGTCGGTATTAGCTCAGTGAAATACGCCGACTTATCGAAAAACCGCACCAGCGACTACATTTTCGACTGGGATCACATGCTGACATTCGAAGGCAATACGGCACCGTATTTGTTGTACGCCTTTACCCGTGTGAACAGTATTTTTTACCGTCTGGGTGAGACTGGTTTTGATGAAAGTGCCGACTTCATTTTAGACGACGAGCGTGAACTTGCGCTGGCAAACCAACTGGTGCGTTTCAACGAAGTGTTGGTGCAGGTTCAGAACAAAGCTATGCCGCATTTCTTATGCGGTTACCTGTTTGATCTTGCCGGTCGTTTCTCAAGTTTCTACGAAGCTTGCCCAATTTTGAATCAGGAAGATGAATCACTCCGTAACAGTCGTTTGAAGTTAGCACGGTTAACGGCCAATGTGCTGAAACAGGGCTTAGATTTACTGGGTATTCCAACGCTGGAGAAAATGTAGTTGAGTATGGACTACGCGAATCGTAAGCCAAAGCAAAACAAGCGCAAGCCGTCGAAGAAAAAGGGCAGTAGCAAGAAAACGCAACGTGGCGCAAAGCCGGTTAACGACAGACAGCCAGTGCCCTGGGCTATTGTTATTATTGCGATCGCTATCATTGCTGGCTTTGTTTACTTTCTGGTGTCCATTAGTGGCAAGTCTGAGCAACAGGCAAACCAGCCTGAGGTACAGGCACCGCCCGCCGATTTGCTGCCTGAGAAATCAGCCGAGCGCTGGCGCTACATAGAAGAACTGGAAAGCAAAGAAGTGGAAGTCGACGTGCCAGAGCGTGAAGTGGGGCCGCCTAAGCTTATGCAGTGCGGCTCATTTCGTCAGCAGTCAGACGCTGAGCGTTTGCGCGCACAAATTGCGATGGCGGGTTTAGAGTCACAAGTGCGGGCCACCGAAGGCAGCAACGGTCTATGGTATCGCGTCATTTTAGGGCCGTATGAAACTAAGCGCGATGCTGAGCGTGATCGCCATAAGTTGCAGCGTAATCAGGTATTTGGCTGCGCCATATGGAACTGGAACATCGATTAGTCCCCACCTACCATTGAAAAATCCTCAAAGGACCCTCAGATACTGGTCATCGTTGTCATAAATTGACGCAAAGACAAAAGAGGGTCCTGATTTGACTACTATCGTATCGGTACGCCGCGGTGACAAAGTTGTCATTGGCGGTGACGGCCAGGTATCACTTGGCAACACTGTAATGAAAGGCAATGCACGCAAAGTTCGTCGTCTCTATAACGAGCAGGTTTTGGCTGGTTTTGCCGGCGGTACTGCGGACGCTTTTACCTTATTTGAGCGCTTTGAAGCGAAGCTGGAGCAGCATCAGGGCAACTTGATGCGAGCGGCTGTTGAGCTGGCGAAAGACTGGCGCACCGACAGAGCGTTGAGGCGCCTGGAAGCCTTGCTGGCGGTTGCGGACAAAGAGTCTTCCTTAATTATTACCGGGAACGGCGACGTTGTGCAGCCTGAAAATGACCTTATTGCGATTGGCTCGGGTGGTCCTTTTGCGCAATCCGCTGCCCGCGCATTATTAGAGAATACAGAGTTAAACGCTCGCGACATCGTGGAGAAGTCACTGACCATTGCGGGTGACATCTGTGTTTATACCAACGGCAATCAGACCATCGAAGAGCAAGAGTCGATTGTCGAAGACAAGACAGCTAAGGGGAAAAGTTAAGATGTCTGAGATGACCCCAAGAGAAATTGTTGATGAATTGAACCGTCATATTATTGGTCAGGACAATGCTAAGAAAGCCGTTGCGGTAGCCTTACGGAACCGCTGGCGCCGTATGCAGCTAGATGACGATTTACGTCAGGAAGTGACGCCTAAAAACATTTTGATGATTGGCCCAACGGGCGTGGGTAAAACTGAAATTGCCCGTCGCTTAGCGAAGTTGGCAAAGGCGCCTTTTATTAAAGTGGAAGCGACCAAATTCACCGAAGTGGGTTATGTTGGTAAAGAGATTGAGTCCATTATTAAAGACTTGACCGACGTAGCGGTGAAGCAAACGCGCGAAGAAATGATGCAGCGTGTGCGCTACCGTGCGGAAGAAGCGGCAGAAGAGCGTATTCTGGACGTGCTGTTGCCGCCGGCTAAAACCGCGAATCAATCGGGTTGGGCGCAGCAGGAAGAAAAGACTGAAAGCGAAGAGCAGCGCGGTACGCGCCAGGTATTTCGCAAGAAGCTACGCGAAGGTCAGTTGGATGACAAAGAAATTGAAATTGATTTAGCCATGCCGCAAATGGGTGTTGAGATCATGGCGCCACCGGGCATGGAAGAAATGACGTCGCAGCTACAAAACATGTTCCAGAACATGGGTAGCGAGAAGACCAAAGCGCGCAAAATGCGCATAAAAGACGCTTACAAGCAGTTGGTTGAAGAGGAAGCTGCTAAACTGCTCAACCCGGATGACGTGAAAGAAGCCGCTATTGAGTCGGTTGAGCAAAATGGCATTGTCTTCTTAGACGAAATTGACAAAATTTGTAAGCGTGGCGACACCAGTGGTCCGGACGTATCACGGGAAGGCGTACAGCGCGACCTGCTGCCGTTAGTTGAAGGTACGACGGTAAACACCAAGCACGGCATGATTAAAACCGATCACATTCTGTTTATTGCCTCTGGTGCGTTCCAGATGAGCAAGCCGTCGGACTTAATCCCTGAGTTGCAGGGTCGCTTGCCTATTCGGGTAGAGCTTGAAGCATTAACCAGTGGTGACTTTGTTCGCATTCTGACTGAGCCAAGCGCCTCACTAACAACGCAGTACCATGCGTTATTAAATACCGAGGGTGTTGAGGTGAACTTTACCGAAGACGGTATTCAGCGCATTGCGGAAGTGGCTTTCCACGTTAACGAAACGACGGAAAACATCGGTGCACGTCGTTTACACACGGTGCTGGAGCGTTTAATGGAAGAAATTTCATTCAATGCAACCGACCATAGTGGCGAGAAATTGACGGTCGATGCGGCCTACGTGGATGAACACGTTGGGCAGCTGTCACAAGATGAAGACTTGAGTCGCTTCATCCTGTAACGCCATTTAAGTGAATTAATAAGCCGCTACTGCCCCGGGCCGTAGCGGTTTTTTATTGCTTTGAATTTGGCGCTCAATAAATTGCTCGGCAAATTGTTGGCGCATCGGCGGCGAGTAGAAATAGCCCTGCATCATGTCACAGCCAAGCTTTTGCAAAATGTCCTGCTGCTCTTCCGTTTCAATGCCTTCAGCAATGACTCGCTTGCCCAAACCGTGAGCCAAACGAATCATGGCTTTTAAAATGGTTACATCGTTATTGCTTTGCTGAAGTTCACTGACAAAGCTGCGGTCAATTTTAATTTTATTGATAGGCAATGAGCGCAAGTAGGCCAATGAAGAATGCCCTGTCCCAAAGTCATCGATGGCAATACCGTAACCCATTTCACGCAGTCGCTGGATCACACTCATACCATTGTGTAAGTCAGACATAGCCACATTCTCGGTAATTTCCAGTTCCAGCCACTCGGGTTCAATACCATATTCTTTTTGCAGACGTTCCATTTTCTCAATGAGCTGAAAATGCTGGAACTGCGGTGCTGATAAGTTAACGGCAATGGGCCAACACATACCGAATAGACGTTTCCAGTGCATCAATATATTGGCGGCTTCATTTAACACCCAATCATCTAGCTCTGCTGAAAGTCCAAGCTGTTCAATGTACGGCAGAAACTCGACAGGGCTGAGCAGGCCGCGTTCAGGGTGCTGCCAACGAACGAGCGCTTCAAATCCGCACAGTTGTTGATGATCAAAGTCGAACTGAGGTTGCAGGTATAGTTGAAACTCGTTGTCGCTCATCGCTTTACGCAGCACCGGCTCCATATCCACTAAATGTGAATACATTTCGTCCATACCACGCTCGTAAAAGGTAGCTTTGGGTTGATGCGACTCTTTTGACTGCGTCAGTGCGATAGTAGCTTTATTGATCAGTAGTTCTGATCGGGTTCCGTGTTGTGGGTAGCGGGAGATACCAACACCAGCGACAATATTGACGGTTTCATCATTGATTTCAATAGGTTCTGCAATACGATTTTGGATTTCAACCGCTAAGTCTTTAATGCGGTTGCGGCTTTTCAAATGGTCAAAAGCGACGGCGAAAACATCACCGCTGATGCGAGCGACGGTTAATGGTTGTTTATAAAAGTTCTGCAGACGTCTGGCGACTTCTTTTAGTACCTGGTCACCGCCACGAATACCGATGTTTTCATTCACGACTTTAAAGCGGCTAATACCGACCAGCATGACCGTTAAATGACGGTTGTTACTGCGGCAATACTCAATGAATAAGGGAATTTTACTGACTAGCTGGTCGCGGTTAGACACGCCGGTCAGAGCGTCGTGCGTGTGTAAATATTCAGCCCGTTGAATGGCACGAACGGCGGTGTTGCGCTCCGATTCGAGCAACCAGATAATGAGGCCGATCATGACGGCAGCGATAATAATAACGGTCAGTAAAGCCTGAAAGCTGAGTAACCAATCCAGAGCGTTCCCGGTAATAGTGTACATTCCGTAAAGCACGAAGAAGTTTTTAATACCGATACTTAAAAAGCCTGCGGAAACTAATTTAGGCCCAACACCTGAGCCCAGACGGCGCCACATGAATACGCCGATAGCGAATAAAGCAAGGCCAGTGACCAGGAACCGCATAAAGCCCGCATTAGCAGTGCTGGAGGTGTAGCTGATAGAAGGCTCTAGCCAGAAATACGAAATAATACCGCCGAACAACGAGGCGGCGTAGGCAACATAAAGCCAATATTGCTTCGGTTTGCTATTAAAGACGGCCGAGCAAGCGCCTAGTCCGATAAACGTAATAGCGAGGTACTGTAACGTCAGCGCTATACCCTGTAAGCCGCTGGACCAGCTGAGAGCTGACTCCGGATTGACCATAGCGCTGCTGGATAAAAGCGCCCGAATAAGCTCACTGGGACCAAATGCGAAGCCCGCAAATGACCAGAAGCGCAGGTAATCTCGACGGTAAAAGCTGTAGTAGTACAGCAGCAGCGCCGCGAAGCCCAGCAAAAACAATGCTTGTATCGCATGAGTAAAGGATTCTATGGCCAGACTGGTGATCAGATCGAGCTGAGGCATTAAGATTGATTCTGCTTTTATTATTCTTATAGTTACCTAGATTAAACGGGTTTTTATTCTATAATTCAAGAGGTTCGTGCGCTGCTATTGAATCCTTTAGTAATATGAGGATAGCAGGTATACTCCTAGCCCAAGCCAACAGTGACTTTAGGATACGCTCATGGAATACAATACTTCGGAACTTTGTGACCTTTATCCTGACATGGTGGATGTGGTCGAGCCCATGTTTGAATCCTACGGTGGACGCGCCTCTTTCGGCGGACGCTTAGTGATTGTTAAATGTCATGAAGACAAAGGCATTATTGAAGAAACGGTCGCGGAAGATGGCGGCGGAAAGGTGCTTTTGGTTGATGGCGGAGGCTCTTCACGCCGAGCGTTAATTGATGCCGCTATTGCTGAGCAAGCAATGGACAACGACTGGGAAGGTATCGTGTGCTATGGCTCCGTGCGTGATGTTGATGCGTTAGAAGAGCTGGATATTGGCATTTTAGGTGTCGCTTCAATTCCGGTTGCTGCAATGAGCGACGGTATTGGCGAGTTGAATGTGCCGGTGAATTTCGGCGGTGTTACCTTCCTGCCTGATGATCATTTATACGTCGATACCACCGGCGTTATCTTGTCACCTGAACCACTTGATATTGAGTAATGAGCGATATTTCATTTCTGGAACTGACGGACCCGGCAAAGTGGGTGAATGTCAGAGAGCATGAAACGAAAATAGGTCAGGCAATACGGGTGCTTTCAGAAGAAGGCACCTATGAAGAGAGCCTTCAGGAAGCCTGGAATGATGGTCAGCGCGTTGCCTTAGTGGGTATTCCGGAAAGTATCGGAGTACGCGGGAATTTAGGGCGCGGCGGCGCTGAAGATGGTTGGCAGGCGTTCTTAAAAAGCTTTTTGAACCTGCAAAAAACGGGTCTTTTGTCGACTCACGAACTGCTGTTAGTTGGCGCTGTAAATTGTGCTGACTTAATGGATAAAGCAGCAGGTTTAAACGCGAAAAAACCACACGACTTAGCGGAATTAAGAGAGCTGTGCGCTCAAGTCGATGCTCGTGTGCAGGCTGTGATTAAGCCTTTGTTTGAGCAAGGCTTTGAGGTTATCGTCATTGGTGGCGGTCACAACAATGCGTATCCTCTGCTAAAAAGCTTATCTGATATATCAAAAGAAGCTTGTGGCGCCGTCAATTTAGATCCTCATGCCGACTTCCGCCCGCGAGAGGGCCGGCACTCTGGTAATGGTTTCAGCTATGCCTATATGGAAGGCGCGCTGGAGTATTATCATGTTGTGGGTCTTCACCAGGGCAAAAATTCGGCGGACAGTTTGCGACAAATACAGGACGCTGGCATGCGGTACCACACCCTACACCGACTGTATGAGCGTCCCTTTTATGAAGTGATGGACGAAGTCGTCGCCAAGGCAGACTCCTGGCAGCGGCCGTTAGGTATTGAAGTGGATGTCGACGCGTTAAATGCCGTGCCGGCAAGCGCCGTGAATTATGCAGGGCTTAGCCTGGCGCAAGGGTTTCAGTACGTGAAGCGCTTAGCTGAAGTGAATGAAGCTCGTTATTTGCATCTGGCAGAAGCGGCACCGTCGTTATGCAGCGCCGGCTTTGAAGAAGGCCTGAAAATATGTGGCCAGCTGCTTAGCGAGCTGACCACGGCTTACTTACACGGTCGTGAGCGACGCCGTTAAACCACAAGATTTGCAGCGGGTTAACGCCGGTTTGGTAAGTTAGCTCGGCTGCATCCTGGCATTTCCATAAGGCTAAATCGGCGTAGTTACCTTCCGCAATAACACCTCGTTGAGTTTCCCCCAGTGCGTTAGCCGCATTGACTGTCACACCGCGTAGGCATTCTTCAGGCGTTAAATGGAAGAAGGTTGCCGCCATTTGTAACATCAGTGGCAAATTATGAATGGGCGACGAGCCCGGGTTGGCATCTGTTGCTACCGCCATAGGCACTTTATACTTTCTTAATAGATCAATGGGTGGCTTTTGCGTATCCCGCAGGAAGTAAAATGCGCCGGGTAACAATACAGCCACCGTACCGTTCTCCGCCATCGCTTTAACGCTGTCTTCGTCCAGTTGCTCTAAGTGATCAGCCGACAAGGCTTTATATTCAGCCGCCAGTTTTGCACCTTGCTGGTTAGTTATCTGCTCGGCATGAAGTTTCACCGGCAACTCAAGCGCTTTTGCCTGCTCAAAGACGCGACGCGTTTGTTCAATACTAAAGCCGATGCTTTCACAAAAGGCATCGACCGCATCGACAAGCCCTTCCTGAGTGAGTGTTGGCAGAATATTGTTGACGATATCGTCAACATAGCCGTCGGCGTTGTCTTGATATTCAGGGGGGACAGCATGAGCGGCCAGCAACGTTGTTTTCACGTGCACCGGTAGTTTTTCGGCCAACTGACGTGCGACTTTTAACTGCTTTCGCTCATTTTCCAGGTCAAGACCGTACCCGGACTTCACTTCCAGCGTCGTGACGCCTTGCGACATGAGCGCTTCTGCTCGCTCTAAAGCCAGTGCCAGTAACTCTTCTTCGTCGGCTTCGCGGGTGGCCTTTACGGTGCTTTTGATACCGCCACCCTGTTCAGCAATTTCCTGATAACTCATGCCGTGCAGGCGTTGGGCAAATTCATTGGCACGGGAGCCCGCCCAAACCAGATGAGTGTGGCAGTCGATAAGCCCGGGGGTCAGTAATCCACCGTTACCATCGACAACGTCCGCTGTCGGTGTTGCCGGTGCGTCATACGCCGGACCCACAAACTCAATTTTACCGTCGTTAATAATCACTACGGCGTCTTTTATAAGCCCATAGCCAGTGTCATCGGACATGGTCGCGGCAGTAATATTTTCGATGCGCTGCATAATTATCCTTACTGATTGCAATGCTAAAAAGAATAGCAAAACAAGCTTGTATATACAATTGTTCTCAACTAAACTTTCTCTCCACAACTGCCTGTTTAGCGGTGAGGATGCAGTGAACAAATTTACCAAAATAAAAGAACATATTTACCACAAAATTGAGTCTGGTGAGTGGCCTGAGAATCATCCGGTTAGCTCGGAAAATGCGTTGTGTAAGCAATTTTCGGTAAGCCGAATGACCGCTCGCAGAGCCTTGCAGGAATTGGCTGATGAAGGGTTAGTCATACGCACTCAAGGCTCGGGTACTTATGTCGCACCAATTAAGTCACAAACATCGTTTATGGCCATTCGCAATATTGCTGACGAAGTGCGCTCCCGCGGTCATGACTACCGGGCCAAAGTGCATTTACTGAAAGAGCAGCCGGCCTCAGCACAAATTGCCGAAGCATTAGAGCTTGAAGAAGGTGCGCCTGTTTATCATTCATTGATAACGCACTATGAGAATGACCAGCCAGTGCAACTGGAAGAACGTTTTGTGAACCCAACACTGGTCCCTGATTACCTCAAACAGGACTACAGCAAAGTGACGCCGCATGAATACCTCTGTGTGGTGAGTCCACTGACCGAAGCTAGCCATCAAATTGAAGCCATTTTGCCGGTTCACTCGGTCTGCCAATACTTGAGCATTGACCGTCATGAGCCTTGTTTACGCATTTTTCGCCGCACCTGGAGCTCGGGCGGCGTGGTGACTTTTGCCACGCTGACGCACCCTGGCTCTCGTTTTAAGTTAGGCGGCCACTTAACGTTTAAGGAGTAACGTATGTCATTCACCCGTTTGGACAAAAGTCGCAAAATCAGCGCACCTCATGGAACCGAGCTCACCACCTGTAACTGGCAGGTAGAGGCGGCCAAGCGCATGTTGATGAATAACCTGGACGACGAAGTAGCGGAGCACCCGCAAGCGTTAGTTGTTTATGGTGGTATTGGCCGCGCGGCACGCAGCTGGGAATGCTATGACAAAATTATTGAGACGTTAGAGCGCCTGAAACCTAATGAGTCGCTATTGATTCAGTCCGGTAAACCGGTGGGTGTCTTTCCAACACACGAAGATGCTCCGCGCGTACTGATTGCAAACTCTAACCTGGTGCCCGAATGGGCGAACTGGGACCACTTTAACGAGCTCGATAAAAAAGGTCTGATGATGTATGGCCAGATGACCGCCGGCTCGTGGATCTATATTGGCTCACAAGGCATCGTTCAAGGTACTTACGAAACCTTTGGTGCGGTGTCACGTCAGCATTTCAATGGTGATGCAAAAGGTAAGTGGATACTGACAGGCGGTCTGGGTGGTATGGGCGGCGCTCAACCGCTGGCGGCGACGATGGCCGGTTTTTGTATGCTGGCAGTTGAATGTGACGAGACGCGCATCGATTTCCGTCTGCGTACCCGTTATGTCGATCACAAGGCGACCAGCCTCGATGAAGCGTTGCAACTGATTAACGACGCTAAAGCCAAAGGCGAAGCCATTTCTGTTGGTTTGTTAGGTAACGCCGCTGATGTTTACGCAGAACTGCAAAAACGTGGTGTAACGCCGGATGTGGTGACGGACCAAACGTCCGCACATGACCCTTTGCATGGTTACTTGCCACAAGGCTGGACACTGGATGACTACAAAGCGAAGCAGGAAAGCGACCCAAGCGGCACCGTAGCCGCTGCGAAAGAGTCGATGGCGGTGCAGGTGCGCGCCATGCTGCACTTCCAAAAAGACGGTGCGGCGGTACTGGACTATGGCAACAACATTCGCCAAATGGCGAAAGACGTTGGCGTTGATCACGCCTTCGACTTCCCGGGTTTCGTACCGGCTTACATTCGTCCGTTGTTCTGCGAAGGTATTGGCCCATTTCGTTGGGTAGCGCTTTCGGGCGATCCGGAAGACATTTACAAAACAGACCAAAAAGTGAAAGAACTGATTCCGGACAACGAGCACCTGCACAACTGGCTGGATATGGCGAAAGAACGTATTAGCTTCCAGGGCTTGCCGTCACGTATTTGCTGGATTGGCCTGAAAGATCGTGCCCGCATTGCTCGTGCGTTTAACGACATGGTTAAAAGTGGTGAGTTAAAAGCACCAATCGTGATTGGTCGGGATCACTTAGACTCAGGCTCGGTAGCCAGTCCTAACCGTGAAACAGAAGCCATGCAGGACGGTTCAGACGCCGTTTCTGACTGGCCGTTGTTGAATGCCCTGTTAAACACCGCAGGCGGTGCAACCTGGGTGAGTCTGCACCACGGAGGCGGTGTTGGCATGGGATATTCTCAGCACGCCGGTGTGGTGATTGTGGCTGATGGTACCGAAGCGGCTGACAAACGTTTAAGCCGAGTGCTCTGGAATGACCCGGGAACCGGTGTTATGCGTCATGCGGATGCCGGCTACGACATCGCTAAGAACTGCGCTCGCGAGCAAGGTCTTGATTTACCCATGCTGGATACGAAGTAAGGAGGTTGCATGAGTCATTTTGAATTACAGCCAGGAAAGCTGCAGCTGAGCGATTTGCGCCGCTGGTTTTACGAACATCAGACGTTGAAACTGTCTGATGAAGCAAACGACAACATTGCGACTTCCGCAAAAACCGTTGCCGATGTGCTTGAGCAAGGGCGTGTGGTTTACGGTATTAATACGGGCTTTGGGCTGCTGGCGAATACACGTATTCCGCCGGAGCGCCTGACCGATCTTCAGCGCCGCATTGTCTTATCGCACGCTGCGGGTACTGGCGATTTAATGGAAGACGCGGTTGTGCGTTTAATGCTGCTGTTGAAAGTCAATTCACTGTCTCGCGGCTTTTCCGGTGTGCGGCCGGTTGTTATTGATGCGCTCATTAAGCTGCTGAACGCTGAAGTGTACCCATGTGTTCCGGAAAAAGGGTCGGTAGGCGCATCGGGCGACTTGGCTCCATTGGCGCACATGGTGTTACCGCTGTTGGGTGAAGGTACGGTTCGCTATAAGGGTGAAGTGTACGACGCTAAAGAAGGGATTAAACACGCCGGTTTGGAGCCGTTTGAGTTGGCGCCGAAAGAAGGTCTGGCTTTGTTAAATGGTACCCAGGCGTCCACTGCGTTAGCGTTAGCCGGACTGTTCCGCATTGAGCGCAATTATCACGCTGCCATTTTGGTAGGCGCAACATCCGTAGAAGCCGCCATGGGTTCCCGCTCACCGTTTGATGAGCGTGTACATGCGGTACGTGGTCAGCCTGGGCAAATGAAAGCGGCGGAAATGTTCCGCCATGTATTGACCGAAACGTCTGAAATCGCCAAAGATCACGAAGACTGTGAAAAAGTACAGGACCCTTATTCATTGCGCTGTCAGCCTCAGGTTATGGGGGCGGTGCTTGATCAAATCGAGCATGCGTCAGCCATTTTAGAGCGTGAAGCCAATGGGGTAACCGATAACCCGCTGGTATTCAGTGAAGAGCAGGACATTATCTCAGGTGGTAACTTCCACGCGGAACCTGTCGCTATGGCGGCTGATGTTCTGGCGATTGCCGCGAGCGAAATTGGTGCCTTGTCAGAGCGCCGTAGTGCTTTGCTGATAGACAGTAATTTAAGCAAGCTGCCGGCATTTTTGGTGAATGATGGCGGCGTCAACTCGGGCTTTATGCTGGCGCAGGTGACTGCAGCGGCACTGGCTTCTGAGAACAAAACCTTGGCGCACCCTGCCTCTGTCGACAGCATGCCAACGTCTGCTAATCAGGAAGATCATGTGTCGATGGCCACCTTTGCGGCACGTCGCCTGACGGATATAGCAAACAATGTCAGCGACATTATTGCCATTGAGTGGCTAGAAGCGGCGCAAGGCCTGGACTTCCGTCGCCCGTTAAAAGCGTCCGCAGCGGTTGAAACGGCCTTTAACTGCTTGCGTGAACACGTCGCCTATTATGACCAGGACCGCTATTTTGCGCCGGACATTAAGGCGGCCAGTGACTTAATTAAAAATGGTGAGTTGGCGGCAGTGGTGACACTACCGCATATGTTGTCTTAAGCTTTGGTTTTAAGCGCTAATCGCGTTTAGCCAGTACAACAAAGCGGCCGGTGAATTCTGCCACCGGTCGCTCTTCATCCAGAATTTGTGCTTTCATCATTAAGCGCGCATTTTTCCCTTCTTTAAGCGCCGAAAAGTCTCCCGTGACATCGCTTAATCGAGCCACTGCCCGCGGCTCTTGCGTGACCGGTTTATGATAGTGAATATTGCCATCGCCCAGTACGACTGCGCCTTCCAACTCCCGTTCGAGCAGTTGTAAGTGCAATAACCCCCAACAGGTTAGCGTGCCCAGTGAATAGATACTGCCGGCGAACATAGTGCCATGCACATTCACGTTACGCGACAATTGGGCGCGGGTTTCGAAAACGCGACCCGTGTACTGATGAATTTTGATGCCCATCGCGTCAGAAATAGGAATGTCATCTTGCCATGTCTTTTGCAGTTCGGCGCACCAGTCGGGGCGGTAAATAATGCGGTTGTAGTCGTTAAATGACTTGCGCAACTGGTGCTCAGCCATGGGGTTGTTAACGGTATCCGCTTCCTCGACAATGTCGTACCCACACTTCCGATAAAAACCGATGGTATTGTCGCGCGAGTTAATCACAACATGGGTGGCGCCTTCCTGACGCGCCGCTATTTCCAATGCGTAAATAATGGCAACGCCGTGGCCTTCGCCCCGATACTCTGGCGCAACGGCCATGAAGCGAATTTGTGCTTCTTCAGGGCTGTTAAAGTGCAGTCGTCCTACTGCGACGGCCTCGTCGGCTTCGTTAACCACCATGCGGTGATGACCGACTTGATCGTACTCGTCCTGTTCAGAGCCTAAGGGGCGTTGAAAGGGCTCGCGCAGTACTCGCCAGCGTAAGTAAAAGTAACGTTCTAGCTCGGTTTCATTCTGTGGTGTGATCACGCGGTACATAAATTTACACCCTTAATTCAAACGTAACAGGACCGTCATTGACCAGTTCCACTTGCATGTCTGCAGCAAACTGACCGGTTTCGACAGGCAAACCGAGCTTTTTCATAGCGTCGCAGAAGTGTAAATAGAGCGCTTTCGCCTGCTCTGGTGTTGCGGCCGATGAAAAGCTGGGACGGCGGCCTTTGCGGGTGTCTGCTGCTAACGTGAACTGCGACACCACTAGTACTGAGCCTGACTCGTCGATAACGCTGTTATTCATCTTACCTTCGCTATCTGTAAAAACGCGATAATTGGCAATGCGTTGAGCAAGTTTCTCAGCCGCTGCTTCGTCATCTGCGTGTTCGACACCCAACAAAACAAGCAGCCCCTTGTTTATAGAGCCAACGCTTTGGTTGTCGACGGTGACTTGTGCACGAGATACCCGCTGAATCAGTCCTATCATGTTAACCCGAGTTTGTTTAAACGAACCTGTTATGGTCTTTTAAAAACAGCCGCAGGTCAATCAGAAGTCGGCTCTTCCGGTAATTGCTGGTACTCCTCGAGGCTGACCGTTAACACAGCACCTGTGAGGACAATCATCCACGACAGGTAAACCCAAATAATCAGAATGGGTACGGTGGCCAACGCCCCGTAAATGGCTTGATAGGTCGGAAATGAAGTGATGTATAATGAAAAAAGTTGCTTGCTTAGCTCAAATAAAATGGCCGCAATAACGGCGCCAAAGGCAGCGTACCGAAGTTTTACCTGGCGGTTTGGGACCAATTGATACATTAACGTGAAAAATATAAACGACGTAGCGACCGGCACCATCCATAAGGTAAAGCTGCGGACGCCGGAAATATACTCATCAGCGAACTGGCTGAGTGAAATAAGGTAAGACGTTGCGGCAAGTCCTGAACCAATCAGTAATGGACCTAAGGTGAGTAACATCCAGTATACTGCGAAAGAGACCAGCCAGTGGCGCTTGTTTACGTCGCGCCAGATATTGTTTAATGCCTTATCAATGGCCGACATGAGCGTAATGGCAACAATAAACAAAAAGCCGACACCCACCGCCGTCATTTTTGACGCATTGGCGACAAATTCATTGATGTATTCCTGCAGCTGCTCGCCAGAGGTTGGCAATAAGTTCGCGAACAACGCCTGTTCCAAATTGCCTTTTAGCTCTTCAAAAACCGGAAACGCTGAAAAAATGGTAAACATGACAACCAGCAGCGGCACTAGTGAGAGTAGGCTAACATAGGTTAAATGCCCCGCCGTCACGTTAATGCTGTCGCTGTTAAACCGGCGCCCGAAATAGGTTAAAAAGCGCCAAGTCTCACCCGCGTAATGTTTCCAGTCTGTTTGTTTCATGCGATTGAGCCGCTTACCTTTCATTTGCGTAGTTATTAAAGACTATCATGATTGAGGACACGTTAAATGGCAATGGTGATATTGGGCGCCGGCGGCGGGCTTGGAAAAGCACTGACAAATGCACTCACAGCCGAATACCCTGAAGAAACCATCGTTACTGTATCAAGACAGGCACTGGAAGCGCCGGATGAACGTGTGCAGCGGATACAAGTAAAGGATTACAGCGAGGAAGCTTTGAATACCGTTGTTGATGATTTCCAAAGCCACGGGCTCAAGTTGACCGGGCTTATTTCAACGATAGGGATGCTGCACGACGACGATACGTTTCCGGAAAAGAAATTGGGCGACTTAAACGAAGCCAATTTACGCAAGCTTTTTGATGTGAATGCCATTCAGCCAATTTTGGCATTAAAGTCATTCAGTTCAGTTTTAGACAGAAAGCACACGAAGTTCTGGGTGCAGCTGTCGGCAAAAGTCGGCAGCATTGAAGACAACTATTTGGGCGGTTGGTACGCCTACAGAGCGAGTAAAGCCGCGTTAAATATGTTGCTGAAAACAGCATCTATAGAGCTCAAACGAACTCATAAGCGTCTAGTTGTTGCGGCTATTCACCCTGGCACCACAGATACCGCCCTCTCAAAACCGTTCCAAAGCAGGATTCCTGACGAAAAATTGTATACACCGGAATTGTCTGCTAAAAGAATCCTTAAGGTTATCAATGAGATTCAACCAGAGGATACCGGTAAATTATGGCATTGGGATGGGACGGAGCTGCCTTATTAATCGCATGAGGGGTTGATCTGGTTTCGTTGCTTTTGGGTAAGAAACGGTAATCGTTATTTGCTTTTACACTGAGAATATCGGTTAATTGGTAGCAAGGCCTTTCAGTGTAAGGAGTTATTATGCTTTATATTTTAGCCATTTTATTTCCGCCGTTGGCTATTTTGTTCACGGGGAAAATATTCCAGGCCATTTTCAATTTAATTATAGCGGTTGTGGGTGTGGTGTTGTTCATTGTGTCAATTGGCGCCCTGGGCATTGTCTATTTAATTGCGATTATTCACGCCATTATTGCGGTACATGACTATCGTCAACGCAAGCGCGATGAACGGTTAATTAAAGCGGCAAGAGGACAAGATAAATGAAACAGTGGATAGTTCCGGTAGCAGCAGTCGTCGCGCTTTCTGCCTGCCAAAGTGCGTATTATGGCACCATGGAAAAGTTTGGTGTTGAGAAGCGTGACATTCTCGTGGACCGCGTTGACGATGCCCGCGATTCGCAAGCTGATGCTCAGGAAGAGTTTCGTTCGGCTTTCGAACGCCTTGACGAAATGTTGAACATTGAAGGCGGTGAACTGGAAGAAACTTACAACGCGCTTAATGATGATTACGAAGACAGTAAAGCGGCAGCCGAGGACGTGAGAGATCGCATCGATGCGGTGGATGACGTCGCTCAGGATTTATTCGACGAATGGAGCGAAGAACTTGGCGAGTACAGCAATGACAACATGCGTCGTCAAAGTGAACGCCAACTTCGTGAAACAGAACGTCGTTATGCGGAGCTCCTGCGAGTGATGGAGCGGGCTGCCGACAAAATGCAGCCCGTGCTGGATAAAATGCAGGATAACGTGCTTTATCTGAAGCACAACCTAAACGCCAAAGCGATAGATGCCATTCGCGGTGAATTTAACAATCTGCAAAATGACATTTCGTCGTTAATTGCAGAGATGGAAGCATCTATTGAAGAGTCAAATCGCTTTATTGAGTCAATGAAGCAGTAATCAGTTAGGAGACAGTATGACGGTATTATTTATCGGGGGCAGCCGCCGCAAAGAGTCGCTGAATACGAAACTAAAACACCGACTGGTGGAGGTGGCAGAAAAGCATGGTATACAACACAAACTGCTGGATGCTGACGCTTTGGATGCGCCGATTTATCATGGGGATCTCGAAGAAGCTGAAGGTGTGCCTGAGTCAATGCAGGCGTTGGCGAAAGCCATTTATGTTGCCGACAAAGTGGTGCTAGTCAGTCCGGAATATAATTCGTCGGTATCTCCTTTGATTAAAAATGCCATTGATTGGGTCTCACGCCTTGATATGCAGGCATGGAGTGGAAAAACCGTATTGCTAGCGGCCGCGTCCCCGGGCGGTTTGGGCGGTTTACGCGCGGTCAGTCATCTGCGCGATATACTGGCAAATGTAAAAGCATGGACGGCGCCAATGTGTGCGAGCTGCCCCAATGCCAGTGACAGCGCTATTGCGTCAATGGACGAAGAGTTTTTAATTAATTTCCTGCGTCAGGGAGATAACGGTTAGTGATAGATTGGCAATTGGTTCAGGAATTAGGACCTTATTCCTGGGAAGGCATAGGCACAGCGCTTTTGTGTGGTGCCATTGTTGGTATAGAACGGCAGGTTCGCGGAAAACCCGTCGGCATTAGAACGTCAGCCCTTATTACTATCGGCACGTATCTATTTTTGGCGGGTGGTTCGTCGGTATTGTCAGAAACCGGCGATCCATCACGCATCATCGGCCAGATTATCACTGGTGTTGGCTTTCTTGGTGCGGGAGTGATGCTGGCGCGTGATGGTGTTGTTGTCGGTGTCACATCAGCCGCTACTATTTGGGCATTAGCCGCCATCGGTATTGCTGTTGGGCTTGGCATGTACGGTGTCGGTATCGTACTTTCTTTGGTTATTGTGGGTGTTTTACTTGGTGTCGACTTATTAGAAGATACCTTTCAGTCACTGACCAAAGGCGTGCACCGAAAGTACAGTGGCTGGCGCCGGCGGCGCGGCGACAGCAATGAGCCTTAAAGAAATTAGCGCGGTAACCCTTTGATGTAAGTGTCTATAGCAGTATTGCCGTACTCAACCAGAGGGAAGAAGTCGGGTGCAAGTAACCAGTTGTAAATAAGCCCGTCAACCAAGGAGAATAAACCAATAACAGCCATTCTTGCCTCAATAGTCGGGGCAATTTCGCCTGCATCTATTGCTTTCTGGAAGAGGCTTTCAACGTCATCAATACACTCATTCCGGCCGCTGACATGGCGAAGCTTTATTGGATTCACTTCGTCGATATACTCGCATTTATGAAGCAGTATGCTTGCAAGTGATTGAACTTGAGGTTCGTTCTGAACTCTTGCCAAAAACTCTTTAGAACGAGCTTTAATTTCTTCAAGAATTCCAAACTCACTGGCCTCTGAAATTTGCTCGCGCATTTCGTCTATAGGCAGTTTTACCCGTCCCATTAATGACTCAATGAGATCCATTTTATTTTCAAAATGGTGGTATATCGCACCGCGAGTCACACCGGCTTTTTCTGCCACGTGCATCATTGACGTATGGGTCACGCCCTTTTCACTGAACAACGCCTCAGCGGCGTCCAGTAATTTAGAGCGAGTTTCCATGGCGTCTTCTTTAGTGCGTCTAACCATTGTGAACTCCAATTACTTAACATTCGTTCATTATTATAACGGATTCTAATTAATCATGCACATGTGTATGTAAAAACTTAGGCAACTAAATTCAAACATTTGTTCCAAATCGGTTGTCGAAATGGTTTTAGACCCCAATAATAAAGGTATACATTTAACAAGAAGAGGTGCGGCATGAAAAACGAGCTAGACACAAAATTAATGCTTGATGCTTATGAAAAAATTCAGACCCACGGCGAAGCGCGTCAGGGACGCCATTATTTAGACGGTATAGAAGCGTATACCGATCATGACGGCTATACCGTTTTTTTAGAAGGTTACGGAGTCACGCTGACGCTTCAATTTCATAGTTCTTACCACTTGAATTATGAGAACGAGTCACAAGTCGATAAATTTATTCGAGCGGTAAAAAACATTGCGGACGGTTACGAGACACCAGGGTACGAGCGATGAGCCAGCATAAAGCCTATACGGCGATGGAAGAAGTCGCGCATGCGCTGACCCACGGTATTGGGGCGGCGTTAAGCATTGCGGCTTTAGTCGTCATGATACTCTGGTCTGTCGCCTATGGCGACGCCTGGCACGTCGTTGCGGCAAGCGTTTACGGAGCGAGCCTTATTTTGCTCTACACGGCGTCAACGCTCTATCATGCTTTTCCCTGGCCGAATATCAAAGCGGTGTTTCAGCAGCTCGACCATGCGGCTATTTATATTCTGATTGCCGGTACTTACACCCCATTTGCACTGATTAATTTGCGCGGAGCCTGGGGCTGGACGTTACTGGGGATTGTCTGGGGTATTGCCATTGTCGGAGTGGTGCTTGAGCTGGCCATGACCAAACGTATTAAATGGCTGTCACTGAGCTTATATTTAGGTTTGGGCTGGATGGCGCTTATTGCAATAAAACCCATGATAGATAATGTCGATTTCGGTGGCTTAATGCTACTGGTAGCAGGCGGGCTGGCTTATACGTTTGGGGTCATTTTTTATGTGTGGAAGTCACTGCCGTACCATCATGCTATTTGGCACTTGTTCGTGTTAGCGGGCAGTATTTTTCACTTCTTTTCTATTTTCTACTTTGTCCTGCCGCAACCGGAGCTTGTCGCTGCCAGCTAAACATCGTTGCGGCAACTTTCGGGCACATACAAAAAGCCCCGCCGTTAAGCGGGGCTTTCTTTTAGCAGCTAAAGCGTGATTAGCCTTTTGATTCGCGACCCAGTCGCTTACGCTCATTCTCGGTCAAAGCACGCTTACGAATACGGATAGACTCAGGGGTTACCTCAACTAACTCGTCATCGTTGATGAACTCAAGCGCTTGCTCAAGAGTGTACTTAATTGGTGGGCTCAGTGTTTGAGCGTCGTCAGTACCTGAAGCACGAACGTTCGTCAGCTGCTTACCTTTAAGACAGTTAACGGTTAAGTCGTTAGAGCGGTTATGAATACCAATAACCTGGCCTTCATAAACTTCGTCGCCGTGCGCTGCGAATAACTTACCGCGCTCTTGCAGGTTAAACAGTGCGTAAGTCAGTGCTTTACCCTGCGCGTTCGAAATGAGTACGCCGTTCACGCGCTGACCAATAGTGCCGCCTTTGTGCGGGCCGTAGTGGTCAAACGTGTGGTACATCAAGCCAGTACCCGATGTCAGTGTCATGAACTCGGTCTGGAAGCCAATTAAGCCACGGCTTGGTACTTCGAAGTCGACACGAACACGGCCTTTACCGTCAGGTGTCATGTTTGTCATCTCGGCTTTACGTAGGCCAAGTTTTTCCATGACTGCACCTTGGTGCTGCTCTTCGATATCAACGGTCAAAGACTCATACGGTTCCATTTTCTTACCGTCTTCTTCTTTGATGATAACTTCCGGGCGAGATACAGCCAGTTCGAAGCCTTCGCGGCGCATGTTCTCGATTAATACACCTAAGTGCAATTCACCACGGCCTGATACGCGGAATTTATCCGGGTTGTCCGTTTCTTCAACGCGAAGCGCAACGTTGTGAACCAGCTCTTGCTGTAAGCGTTCAAGAATTTGACGTGAAGTAACGAACTTACCTTCTTTACCCGCAAACGGAGAGGTGTTGACCTGGAAGGTCATGGTAACCGTTGGCTCGTCAACGCTTAGCGGCTTCATTGCTTCAGCTGCGCCAACCGCACAAACGGTATCTGAAATTTTCAGTTCGCCCAAACCGGTTATCGCACAAATGTCGCCTGCATGAGCTGATTCAGCGTCAATGCGGTCAAGGCCCAGGTAGTTAAAGACTTTACCAATTTTACCACTACGCTCTTTGCCGTCAGCACCCACAATGGTCACCGGTTGGTTGACTTTCACGCTACCGCGGGTCACACGACCAATACCGATAACACCAAGGTAGCTTGAGTAATCCAGCTGTGAAATTTGCATCTGTAAGTCAGCGTCCGGGTCGGCGTCTGGGTGGCTAACTTCATTGACGATAGTTTCGAACAACGGTGTCATGTTCTCGCCAACCGTGTCCTCTTCGCGAGTCGCCCAACCGTTCAATGCCGACGCGTAAACCACTGGGAAGTCTAACTGTTCGTCGGTGGCACCTAAGTTATCGAATAAGTCGAAGACCTGATCCATGACCCAGTCAGGACGAGCGCCCGGGCGGTCGATTTTGTTGATAACAAGAATTGGGTTCAAACCGTGCTCGAATGCTTTCTGTGTGACGAAACGTGTTTGTGGCATAGGACCGTCAACAGCGTCGACCACCAGTAATACAGAGTCTGCCATAGAAAGTACGCGTTCAACTTCACCGCCAAAGTCAGCGTGCCCTGGAGTATCTAGAATGTTGATGCGGTAGTCCTGCCAGTTAACGGCGGTGTTTTTGGCCAAAATAGTAATGCCGCGTTCTTTTTCCAGATCGTTCGAGTCCATGATGCGCTCTTCGAGCTCACCACGACTTTCGAGTGTACCGGATTGCTGGAGCAACTTATCTACGAGTGTCGTCTTACCATGGTCTACGTGCGCAATAATCGCAATGTTGCGAAGCTTATTGATATCAAATGCCTGAGTTGTCATTAAGAAAGCCTGTGTTTGTCGGTAGTGAGTGTAAACCCAACCCTTCCGACGGGGGTTTATGAAAAATAGCGGCGTATTCTACCTGCTTAGACGATATTAAAAAAGACCTGATTGTTTTTTGTTCGTTATTTTTGTCGAATAAACCGGCACTCATTCTGTTCCGAATTTGTGACTGTCGGTGATCGAATGCACCCTAATGGTGCGTAATGAACGGTAATGGTGCGCAAGTAAGTTTGCGCAAAAATGACACTGAAGTAACTGATTGATTTTTAATAAAAAGTAAATTGGCACAGGCTTTGCTATACTGTGGCTGTTACTTTTTAAAGACGCTGTCTACTGGAGGACAACATGTCAGCTGATAAGATTTTCGATACCATTAAAGAAAACGACGTAAAATTCGTCGACCTACGCTTTACCGATACTAAGGGTAAAGAACAACACGTCACTATTCCGGTGTCGCAAATCGATGACGACTTCTTCGAAGAAGGTAAAATGTTTGACGGCTCGTCAATTGCAGGCTGGAAAGGCATTAACGAATCGGACATGGTGTTAATGCCTGACAATGATTCAGCCGTACTGGATCCGTTCACTGATGAAATGACGTTAAACATTCGTTGCGACATTTTAGAGCCTGAAACACTGCAAGGTTACAGCCGTGACCCACGCTCTATCGCCAAACGTGCGGAAGAGTTCCTGCGCAGTTCTGGCATTGCCGATGAAGCTTACTTTGGTCCGGAGCCAGAGTTTTTCCTTTTCAACGATGTTCGTTTCCGTACTGATATGAGCGGTTCGTTCTATAAAATTGATGCGGATGAAGCAGAGTGGAACTCAGGTCGTGAGTACTCGGAAGGCAACATGGCTCACCGTCCGGGCGTGAAAGGCGGTTACTTCCCGGTACCACCGGTCGACTCAGCTCACGACATTCGTGGCACCATGAGTTTGGTTATGGAAGACATGGGCTTAGTGGTTGAAGCGCACCACCATGAGGTGGCGACAGCTGGTCAGAACGAGGTAGCGACCCGTTTCAACACCTTAACAACCAAAGCCGACGAGCTGCAGATTTACAAATATGTTGTGCACAATGTTGCTCATTCTTATGGCATGACAGCCACCTTTATGCCTAAGCCTTTAGTGGGCGATAACGGCTCAGGTATGCACGTGCACATGTCACTGAATAAAGGCGGCGAAAACCTGTTCGCAGGTGACCAATATGCTGGCTTAAGCGAAACGGCGCTTTATTACATTGGCGGTATTGTGAAACACGCTCGTGCGATTAATGCCTTCGCTAACGCATCAACGAACTCTTATAAACGTTTGGTGCCAGGCTTTGAAGCACCGGTGATGCTGGCTTACTCAGCGCGTAACCGTTCTGCATCCATTCGCATTCCGTTGGTGTCGAGTGCTAAAGCGCGTCGTATTGAAGTGCGTTTCCCTGACCCAAGTGCGAACCCTTACCTGTGTTTCACTGCACTGCTTATGGCTGGTCTTGACGGTATTCGTAACAAGATTCACCCGGGTGATGCAATGGACAAGGATTTATACAACTTGCCGCCAGAAGAAGCGAAAGACATTCCAACCGTTTGTCATTCGTTAGAAATGGCGCTGGAAGCACTGGACAAAGACCGTGACTTCCTGAAGCAAGGCGGCGTCATGGACGATGACATGATCGACGCTTATATTGGTCTTAAATACAACGAAGTAGAGACATTGAAGAAAACTACCCACCCGGTAGAGTTCGATATGTACTACAGCGTTTAACAACCTGTAAAGGGCGGTTTATACCGCCCTTTTTAATTGCACCAATTTGGTGCGTACGCTATTCTCTCCTTGTGAACACAAATACTTTAATCAACCAGCTTCTGACCGGGATACTCGTTTTAGACGAGAATTTCACCATACGCTATGTCAATTCAGCAGCAGAATCGTTGCTTGATCACAGCGCTAAGCGACTGCTCGGCGAGCCCTTTTCGACGGCATTTTTTCAATGCTCGCTGGCCAGTGAGACCATTGCAAACTGCTTTCAATATGAGCAGCGAGTGTTAAATACCGATGTGGAATTCACCTTACATTCCGGGCATCGAATTACCGTTGATGTGTGCATTCAGACGATACAGGACAGCGGTCAAACGCAATTGCTGATGGAACTTCGTAAGGCGGATCAGTTGCGTCGCATTAATCAGGAAGACCAACAGCGTAACCAGCTGTATGCAACTCAGCATTTACTGCGTGGTATGGCGCATGAAATTAAAAACCCGTTAGGTGGATTGCGCGGCGCGGCACAGTTGCTTGCCCGTGAGTTAAATGATGACTACCTGAAAGAATACACGGACTTAATTATCAGTCAGTCTGACCGGCTACGGTTTTTGGTTGACCGTCTGTTAGGTCCGATGAAACCCGGTAAACGGGGGTGGGTAAATATTCATGAAATAACCGAGCGTGTCGCAAAGACCCTGTCTTATGAATATGGCGATACGCTAACGATCACGCGTGACTATGACCCATCGCTGCCGGACATCATGATTGTTGAAGAAAGCTGCGAACAGGTGTTTTTGAACATCGCACAAAATGCGGCGCAGGCAATGAATGGTAACGGGAAGCTGACGGTAAGAACGCGGGTCGAGCATCAGCAGACACTGTTCGGTGAGCGTTATCGGCAATGTGCCGTGGTGCATTTTATTGATACCGGCCCGGGTATTTCGGACGCATTGCGGGACACGCTATTTTATCCGTTAGTCAGTGGCCGGGCGGAAGGCACCGGGTTGGGGTTGTCGCTGGCGCAAACCATCGTGCATCAGCACAAAGGCAAAATTGAGGTGAACTCAGAACCTGGGCGCACTCAATTTTCTGTCTATTTACCTTATGTAAGTGAGGGCTCTGGGAATGACTGACGCGAGTTTATGGATTATCGATGACGATGACTCCATTCGTTGGGTACTGGAAAAAGCGTTCGCAAACAGCCGTTATCAAGTGCGCGCGTTTTCCGACAGCGATTCGTTTTTTAACGCGCTTGAACAGCACCAACCCAGCGTCGTCATGACGGATATTCGCATGCCCGGCGATGACGGACTGGCTGTGCTGGAAAAACTAAAAGAGAACTACCCCGGTATGCCGGTCGTGGTCATGACGGCGCATTCTGACTTAGATACGACCGTCAAAGCCTTTCAGGGTGGGGCTTTTGAGTATTTACCGAAGCCATTTGATATTGATGAAGCGTTGACGACAGTAGACCGGGCTTTACGACACCTGGCTGAAAATAGACAACGTTCGCAGCAGCCGAAAACGGCCAAAGTGCCTGAAATTATTGGTGATGCACCGGCCATGCAGGATGTTTTCCGTGCCATTGGGCGACTGTCGTCATCGAGTGTGAGTGTATTGCTCACTGGTGAAACGGGTACAGGTAAAGAGTTAGTCGCTCGTGCACTACATAAGCACAGTCCGAGAGCTGAGGAGCCTTTCATTGCTCTGAATATGGCTGCTATTCCGGCTGATCTCATCGAGTCAGAACTGTTTGGGCATGAGCGTGGTGCTTTTACCGGGGCGGACAAAAAACGCATTGGTCGTTTTCAGCAAGCCAATGGCGGTACGCTGTTTTTGGATGAAATAGGCGATATGCCGTTGCCGGTCCAAACCCGGCTGCTGCGTGTATTAGCCGAAGGGCAGTTTTATCCGGTGGGGGCGCATCAACCGGTAGAGGTGGATGTTCGGGTTATTGCTGCGACACACCGGTCGCTGGAAACATTGGTGGAAAAGGGGCTGTTTCGAGACGACCTTTATCATCGCCTGAATGTGATTCGACTGAAGTTACCGCCGTTAAGAAAACGCCAGAATGATATTCCCACGTTAGCTGAACACTTTTTGGAAACTGCTTCCGAAGAACTTGGTGTTGCAGTGAAAAAACTGTCTAAAGACGCGTTAAGTGTTCTAAAAGCGTATGAGTGGCCGGGCAACGTGCGCCAACTTGAAAATACCTGTCGCTGGTTGACGGTTATGGCGCCGGGCCAGCGGGTGGGTATCGATGACTTACCGGATGATATTGTTCACCGGGAAAACGATAAAAGGGAGCGATTAAAAACTCCCCGCGAGCGCAGCGAAAGTGAACCTTTTGACGACTGGTTAGGTCTATTAGTCGGTGAACTTAAAAGGCTGCCCGATGATAGCGAAGCAGTATTAGAGAGCTATCAAAAAGAGTTTGAAAAAGCCGCGCTTGAGCACGCATTAAACCGGTTTCACGGACATAAACAGAAAGCCGCACTGTGGCTGGGGTGGGGCCGGAACACGCTGACCCGAAAACGGAAAAATCTGCTAAAGTAAAAGTTCTGTAAATTGGGTCGTATATTGAGCGGTCATTTTGGATCATGGATTTATTTCTGGAGAGAACAACAAGTTATGAGACATTCAGTACTACTCATTGATGATGATAGCGAAATGTCCGTCATGCTGACGGAGTTGTTTAAGCGTGAATCTGTCGATCTGACGACCGCTGAAGACGGCGTGAAAGGACTTGATGAAGCATTAAACGGTGACTATGAACTGATTCTACTGGACGTTATGTTGCCGGGAATTGACGGTATGCAGTTGCTGCAACGCCTTCGTCAACAACACCGTGACACCGCCGTGTTAATGCTGACCGCGCGTGGTGACGACGACGACCGGGTTATGGGACTTGAATTAGGTGCAGACGACTACCTGCCAAAACCTTTTAACCCCAGAGAACTGATTGCGCGCGTTAAAGCGCTGCTACGCCGTACGCCAAACACGACTATGCAGAGTGAACGCCTGTCGGTATGTGGCATTAATTTAGATCCTGCCACAACCGAAGTGCATTGTGATGGCTCTGAACTGATTTTAACGCCCACTGAGTTCGATATTTTACGTTGTTTAATGCAGCAGGCTGGGCACATGGTCAGTAAAGATCAGCTGTCGGTAGCGGCGCTAGGCCGAAAAATGGAGCCTTTTGATCGCAGTTTAGATGTCCACATCAGTAATATTCGTAAAAAATTACCGACCAAACCTGATCGTATTCAAACCATTCGTGGTCGTGGGTATCGCTTACTTGCGAGTTTATGAAAACACGACGCACGCGGTGGTATCGGTCATTAACGTTAAGGTTGCTGCTGGTTTTCTGGGCGCTGCTGTCAGTGACTGCCGCCAGCGGCTACCTTTTGGCTATTTGGAACAAACCTAAGGCGGAGCTTTCTCCGCTTAAACCTGAAATATACCAAACCTTGCAACCGCTTTTGAGCGACGCGCTAACCTTTCACTCCCTGCAGCCCGGACGCCTCATTGCCGGTGATTACCGAGTCGCTGCGCAATTGTCGAATACCGGTAGCGAAAAACTCCTGATGGATGAACTGTTGCGCATTAAACACGGTTCAACGTTATTGCGAATGTTAGGTCAGGAACAACCGCAGCAAATTCCCCTCGACGAACGATTGTTGATGGGTCCCTTCGAGCTTAATGGCAATAAAATACTGGTGACACGACCATTAGGCCCAGAGGAATACGTCGATAAAGAGCAACTTGAACAAGAGTCGATGCAGGCGCGGGCACTGACCGTCATTATCGGCAGTGGCGTGTTGGCTATTTTGTTAGGTATTTGGCTTATTCGCCCTATTCGCCGAATGATATTAGGTATGCGCGAAGTGGCAAAAGGCAGTGCGAAGCCTGATTTAAAGCGACTACCAAAGCGCAGCGACGAAGTGGGTGAGCTGGCACGGGCGTTGTCTCAAACTGCATTGGATTTGGCAAAATCGAGAGACGCTCAACGCCGACTTTTAAGCGATGTGTCACACGAACTGCGTTCGCCAATGGCGCGTATGCAGGTTGCTCTGGACTTAACCGAAACCGACGTAAGTCAGGAAGACCCGAACTGGCAGCAACTGCGCAGAGACACGGAGCGGCTGAGCGTCATTATAGAGCGTATTTTGTCGCTATCTCGTTTGGAAAACGGCTTAATAGAACTGAACAAAGAGGCTCTGGACAGTGGCGAACTGGTACAGCAGTTGATAAACGATATGTGCTATCAGAAGCCTGAGGTTGAAGAACGTTTAGTGAAACTCGGTGATGCCTGGCCAGAAGTGGAAACCGATGCGGAGCTATTCCGTTTGGTACTTGAGAATATTGTACGTAATGCGCTGCATTACACTGAGAATAACGTTGAGCTCGCTTGTGAAGTGGGCCGTGACAATATTTGTGTGATAATTCGAGATCACGGTCCGGGCGTGGAGGAGTCAACGCTTGAGAAACTGTTTGAACCCTTCTACCGGGGCGATCCGGCTCGCCATCATAAAGCGGGGGTCGGACTTGGCTTGGCTCTCAGTCAAAGAGCAGCGGTTGTACTTGGCGGGAGCTTGACCGCCAGAAACCACCCTGAAGGCGGACTGGAAGTCGTGCTAGAATTGCCAAAACGGTAATTTGAGCAACACGCATGTCGCTAAACGACCTTGTAAAACAAAAACCTTCCGATGATTCGCCTAATTGGCGAGCATTTTTTGATGAGACTATTGTGCCTTTCTGGGACACAGAGGTTCAGTCGGCGTACTTTAAAACTGAAGATGGACTCACCCTACATTATGCGTTTTATAAACACAGCGCAGATGCACCTTTGGTTGTTATTAGTCCGGGTCGTATTGAGTCGGCGTTAAAATACCAGGAGCTGTTTTGGGAATTAGCACAATACGGGCTGTCCGTCGCAGCTATCGATCATCGTGGTCAAGGGTTGTCGGATCGTTTAACGAGTAATCCACATCAAGGACATGTCGACGACTTTAATGACTTCGTTCGTGACTTTGCTATTTTTTCTTCTGAACTTCAGAAGCTCTTTGGGGATGCGCCTAAAACGCTATTCTCGCACTCAATGGGCGGAACCATAGCGACTTTGTATTGCGCAAATTACCAACACAGTTATCGCTCGCTTATTTTGTCAGCGCCTATGTTCTCAATTGAAACTGGCGGTGTGCCATATTGGTTAGCGAAGCTGGTTGTTTGTGTGGGGGCTCGGGTGAACCGATGGTTTGCCCGACCTTGGTACTTTTTGGGCATGAAAAATTATCAGCGCCTTGCGTTTGAAGACAATGTGCTGACACAAAGCCCGGCGCGGTATGATGCTTTTCGTGATGGTTATGACGCTCAGCCGGAGTTGAAGCTTGGAGGCCCGACGTTTAATTGGCTGTTTGAAGCAATAAAAGCCTCAGAAGCGGCTCAGAACGTGGTCAATAAAATTGGTATTCCGGTGACATTATTCCGTGCTAGTTCTGATCAGGTTGTTTCTAAAACGGGGCAGCTGGCGGTCGCCGCAAAGGCCACAGAAGAACGCTTCACCTTAAGAACAATAGAGGGGGCGTATCACGAGCTAATGATGGAAAAAGACGAGTACCGTGCACCCGTACTGCGCGCTATCGTTGAGCAGACCCTTCCACTATTGCAACAATCTCAGGATCCATGTGAACAATAATGTCGGCTCCCGGAAAAGCTTTCATTAATTCGGTCTCAACGTTATCGGCAATAGCATGGGCTCTCAATAGTGACAAACGGTTGTCAAGCTCAATATGGAGCTGGATAAAACGAACGGGTCCGGCCTCGCGAGTTCTTAAACCGTGAAACCCTTTAACCCCGTCAACAGACAGCGTGATTTCCGAAATCTGCTTTTGATGCTCTTCTGAGAGTTCGCGATCCATGAGTGACTGAAAGGCATCCCAGCCAATTTTTATTGCACCAACAATTAGATATAGTGCTATGCCAATGGCAAAAACGCTGTCTGCCCAGAACCACCCCATGCTGGTCAGTAGCAGCGCAACAATGACCGCCAGGTTCAGCAAAATATCGGACTGGTAATGCAGGTTATCGGCCTGGATGGCTTGTGACTGGGTTTGTCTTATAGCAATACGTTGAATCACTATCAGCACTGCCGTAATCACAATGGCGATAATAGAAACGATAATGCCATAACCCGCCTTAGGCACACCCCCACCTTGCAACAATTGCTGCACACTGTGAAAGACTAATAACATACTGGAGCCTGCAATAAAGGCACTTTGCGCCATAGCTGCCAGAGATTCAGCCTTACCGTGACCAAAGCGATGTTCCTCATCTGCCGGCTGAAGTGCATAGCGAATGGCAAAAAAGCTGAAAATAGACGCGCCGCTATCAAGAATTGAATCCGTTAAGGAAGCCAGCATACTCGCAGATTCGGTTTGTAACCAAGCAAACAGCTTTATTGCAATGAGGGTGGCTGCCACTATAACCGACGAAGCGCTGGCTAAGCGAACCCAGAAAGCGTAGTTTTGCTGATAATTTTTCTGCTTTGGCACGATGTGGACACACATTAAAAAAGAATATTCTGCTATTCTACCGTTTTTCTATAAATGATGAAAATTAGCCATGCTGCATTTAGTTTTATTTGAGCCGGAAATACCGCCTAACACCGGCAATGTCATACGTTTGTCCGCGAACACGGGCATGCGACTGCATTTAATAGAGCCGTTAGGTTTTGAGCTGGATGAAAAGAAAGTACGGCGTGCGGGACTGGATTACCACGACTTGGCAGCTGTGAGCATTCATGAGAGCTGGCAGGCGTTTTTGTCTAACGTTGAATACAATCGCATTTTCGCCTGTACGACAAAGGGCGAGACGCGCTATACCGACGTTCAATATCAGCCAAATGATGTGTTGTTGTTTGGGCCGGAGACTCGAGGTCTGCCAATGACGGTGCTGGAAACGTTTTCGTCGGAAAACTGGTTGCGCTTGCCAATGGCTGATACCAGCCGCAGCTTAAATTTGTCGAACTCAGTGGCAATTTTTGCTTATGAAGCGTGGCGTCAGCTTAACTTTGCGGGGGCTCGCTAACGTTATTAAAGACATAATTGTCGAATGCACGCTTTAACGAGCGACCGCGCTGTGTATCGGGAAATGCAACGAAAAGTGGACTCGGCTCCGCAATTAATTCTTGCTTATAGGGTTTTTCAGTCCAGTCAGGTAAGTTGCTTCGGTAATCAACAACAGCGTTGACCCGGCCCATGTCTAATAATGCAAAACAGTCGAGAGAGCTGTCTGCTCGGTAAAACGGCCGTTGCGTATCGACCAGATCTTCAATGAATCGTGGCCCCGATAGGCAAATAGGCCCTTCATTTTGTTCGTCCAGACTAAACAGATAAAGACTGTCGTCATAGCCAACGTGATACTTTGACAAAATGGTATTGGGAATGCGTTGGTTGGCTCGAACGCCTAACAGGGCATCGGCGCGAGCCTCCTGAATCATTTGCTTAGCCCGCTGCCAGCTGGTAACAACCGGATGCAACTCTGCCATTTCTGGAAAGACGCGCTTTGCAAATGCCCACAATTTGCCTGTACCGTCTGCGTTAGTTAATCCTTTTTGAACAGGTCCCAAAACAACCACAGGCTTCGATGGGTCGAGTGGCTGTGCGGGAGGCGCTGTATGAACACCATAGGCCTTTTGCAGCTCTTCAATACGGCCACTTTCTTTCAGTTTTTGCAGCTGGTACGTCAGTTGAGGAATAAGCCGGGCGTGCTCTTCGTTTAGGTAATGAAAGCCTTGTTCGATAGAGAGTCGGTGAGTAATAAAGTTAGGGTTTTTGCTCAGCACAGACCCCTGATACTGGAAGTCCGCTATAAAGGCGGCGTCTACTCGACCAGCCTCAACCAGTTTTACTACTTGCTCTAAATCGGTTGGCGTGACAACAGAGGGCGGTTTCGAAAGCTGTTTGACGACGGCAGTAATTGAATCCATGCCGTTAACGTACGCCAGGCTGTCATAGTGTCCCGGGCGACAATAACCACACTGACGTCGGTCGGTAACTGCCAGGATGTCAAACGTGAATAGTGGAAAAGGAACGCGTCGTAGTTCGTGCCGCTTGTTTTCTAAAGCAGTTGTTCTGCCGAGCTCCCCGGCAATGGTTCCTTCGGCGGCTAACTGCTCACCTCGCACCCGCGGCAGGTCTATATAGTTAAGTTGAATACCAAGTTCACGGTACGCTTCTTCGAGCACAGCGGTAACATAGTTGGTAAAGGCACTCTCGTCCGGCGCACGGAAAGTGAGCTTTTCCTGGGCCATTGAAAGACCCGAAAATAAGGTAGCCAGTAGTGCTACTGATGCGACTCGCACGATGAGCTTCATACGTTAAAAATAACCTGAACACGAACAACAGTGAGCTAGTATAACAGCGAACACTCACTATAATAAATGGAGTATTTACGAACGTTTGTTGACACGCATAGTCAGAATCTCTAGCGTTTCACGCGTTGTCACCCAATCGGAGTTTGTTATGGTCAAAAGGTTGTTGTTTTTAGGGACATCTTGTTTATTAGCGTTAGGTACGGCTCAGGCTAACGAGGAGAGTTACCGTCATGTCATGCTGGCAGGCGGGGGGATGTCGGTGTGTTCCAGTATGGCTTCTGATAAATGCGATGACGCGGACTGGATCGATAATGACACCATGCGCACAGACCGTTACCTAAACATTTCTAAGAAGTTTCGCTCAAAAGTAACGGCAGAAGCTGTTTGGCCAACGTATCGTGAAGAGACTCGAAAAGAAGTCATTGATGCATTAGCGCTTATTCATGATCGAATAAAAGAAGATATTGTGCCGGAGCGAGTGTTTCTAAGGGAGTTTACACGGCGGGCGACTCAGCAGCTCTACAACAACTTATCTGACGCAGAGTGGAACCGTATCATTGATTTATTGGAAATGCCGGTGCCGGACAATATTGAGGAAACGGTTAACCTAGATGATAACTTATCCGGAGAGTCGCGAGCTATTTACCGTCAGTTTGTTGGGATGGCAGAGACTGCCTCTGACGACAAACAGCCAACTATCTACTTCTTAACATCGTCGGCTCGAGACCCTTACGCTGAAATTGACTTTTACACTAGCGTCTTTGAACAACTTGGCGCAAAAGCAAAGTGGCTTCCCTTGGACTCTGCCGTTATTGAAGCACGCCGAGAAGGGCGTTGTGACGAGTTGGCTGATGTACAGCAGGAAGTATTAGGCGCCTACGAGCGAGATCGTGTTTACCGTGCAGATTATGCTAAACAGGTTGAGTTTTGTAAGTCGCCAGAAATGACAAAGGCAATGCTGTCAGATGCCGATGGGTTGTTTATTAACGATGGTAACGCTAACTATACACGCTCAACATTCGTAAAAAGCAACAACCAGATATCGGATGAACTGAAAGAAATAGTGGCATTAGTGCAGCAAAAAGAGCTGGTCGTTGGCGGTGTCGGTGCTGGCGCCGCAGTTATGACGGCTAAGCCGATGGTGTCCAACGGAACAACGGCAGCTGCTGTGCAGTCGGGAGCCCTTGCTTCTGACCCTCCGTTGCACGGCTGTGACTTAGACACCACTTGCCCGCCAAATACTGGCCCAGATACGCTGACCTATCATCCATTAGGTGGTATAAGCTTGTTTCATTTCGCGACGGTCGACTGGGCATTATCGGGGAATGGTCGCCACGGACGCTTGTTGAGATTAGCAGCTGAAACCTCTACCCCTTTGTCGCTGGGTGTTGATGAAGAGACGGCAATGACCGTTAACCTAGAGACAGGCGCTTTTGATGTGCATGGCGAGCGTGGGGTGTTCTTTGTCGAAAATGCTCAGTCTACCGATAGCGCTGTTGCCGGAACTTTTCATTATTTAGTGGCCGGTGCTTCTGGCGTGATTTCACCCTTTGGTTTACAAACCGCTGAATTCGCAGAAAGTGATGATGTTGTGCAGACACAGCCGACGACAAATTTCCTGACGGATCGTGGCTTGATCGACTCTATGCGTATTTTATGTGGTGAGCGAAACCAAGTCAGCTTGCTAAATAAGAGTTATCGACTGGTCGCGCAAAAGGGTGAGTCGAGCCGTGTTCAAGCTGCTGGCGGCGAATGCCAAATTGTGAACGGTAGCATTGGCATCGCCTACCAGCCGGAAGAGAAGTTATGATGTAGCCTGACGTTATTACGTCAGGTCACATCTTTAATTCAGCAACTATGCCTAAATAACAAATGGGTGTTTGCGGTGTTCAGCATTGCGCCTGATGCAATAGCATCAGGCTACGCCGAACTCGCTGCGATAAGCTTCAACTTTGGGTAAATACTCTTTGAACGTGTCGTCATCTTTCAAAAAGGTGATGACATCGTTCAGACTGACAATGCTAACCACTTTTGCTCCGAAGTCGCGCTCAACTTCCTGAATAGCCGACAGCTCGCCTTTTCCTTTTTCCTGACGGTCTAAAGCAATTAATACACCCGATAGCTCAGCGCCATTGGCTTGAACAATGTCCATGGCCTCGCGAATAGCGGTGCCTGCGGTAATAACGTCGTCAACCAGCATGACTTTACCTTCCAACGCAGAGCCAACCAGATTACCGCCTTCGCCGTGATCTTTCTTTTCTTTACGGTTAAAGCAGTAAGGTGTGTCTTGGTTGTGCTGGTCGTAAAGTGCGACAGCCGTTGCAGTAGCAATAGGAATGCCCTTATAAGCCGGGCCAAATAAAACATCAAAGTCGATACCTGAGTCGACGAGAGCCTCCGCGTAAAAGCGACCTAAACGCGCTAAGTCCGAACCTTTGTTAAAAAGTCCGGCATTAAAAAAGTAGGGACTGGTGCGTCCCGACTTTAAGGTAAACTCGCCAAATTTAAGAACACCACGCTCAATGGCAAATTCAATAAACTCTTTTTGATACGCTTTCATTTGTTAACTTCCTGAACTATCACTGACACTAGGCTAAAGCTTTTTTCTGAATATCGATAAGCTCGCGGATACTGTGGCGCGCCATATCGACCAGACTGTTCATTTCATCAAAGCTGAACGCTTCGCCTTCGGCAGTGCCCTGAATTTCGATGAATTTGCCGGCTTCAGTCATAACAATGTTCATGTCGGTGTCGGCTTTTGAGTCTTCAACGTACTCTAAGTCGCTGACCGGGTCGCCATCTAAAATGCCTACCGAAATAGCTGCAACCATTTCTTTTAACGGGTTCACTTTGACCATGCCCTGGCTACGCATCCAGTTAAGAGCGTCAACCAACGCAACGCAAGCGCCGGTGATAGAGGCCGTGCGTGTGCCCCCGTCTGCCTGAATAACGTCGCAGTCGACAGTAATCGTATTCTCGCCCAGCGCTGCCAAGTCGACACAGGTGCGTAGTGAGCGACCAATAAGACGTTGGATTTCCAAGGTGCGTCCGCCTTGCTTACCGCGGGATGCTTCACGTTGCGAACGTGTGTGCGTGGCCCTTGGTAACATGCTGTACTCGGCTGTGACCCAACCCTGACCTTTGCCTTTTAAAAAGCGCGGAACGCCTTTTTCAACAGATGCGTTACAAAGTACTTTGGTTTCGCCAAACTCAATTAGCACTGAGCCTTCAGCGTGCTTGGTAAAGTTGCGGGTAATGGTTACCGGTCGAATTTGTTGTGCCGTACGGCCACTTGGACGCATGTCATCTCCTTGTTGAGTGAATGTCGCTGAGTAAGAAATTGAACGCAATTGTAGCAGAATTGCTCGATTAATGGATCGCGATTCCGCGAACAACGTATTACACTACACCTAGCAAAATGAATGGACGGGAGGCGGTATGTCGCGTTCAGATGATGAAGAATTTGAGCTGTTTCGTCAGGAAATGACGGACGTAACGCCACTGGCGGGCGAAGAAGTTGCTGATATTAAACAGGCTTTTGAGCCAACGTTGGCGCAAAAAGAACGGCGCCGCGCCGCTGAGGCAGAAGAGGCTGAAAACGAAAACTTTTTATCGACCGAGTACGTGGACTTAGTTGAGCCGGATGACGTTATTGAATTTCATCGCGACGGTGTTCAGGCTGGTGTATTTAAGCGCCTGAAGCAAGGCCGCTATACCATGGAAGCGAGTCTGAACTTGCACCATCACTCGTTAGCGGAAGCGCGCACAGCACTGTTTAATTTTGTGCAGGACTGCCATGCGGCGGGTGTAAGAACGGCTCTGGTGATTCACGGTATGGGTAAGCATTCGAAACCACACCCGGCGCTGATAAAAAGTTATGTGAATAAATGGCTGCGTGAATTGCCGCCAGTGCTTGCGTTTCATAGCGCGCAACGGCCGCACGGCGGCCGCGGTGCCGTGTACATTATGATGAAGAAAAACGCCGAACAGAAACAGAAAAACCGCGAAAAGCATGCGAAAAAATAAGGTTTAGCGGCCGATTAAATACGGCCGCTCAATATAAAGCCTGCGACTAACCCACCAAAGCCACTGACAAATCCTACGACAGCGCCCAAGTAACACGTCCAGCGCTTGGACTTCGGGCTCTCGACATACGCTTGAGTCTTCAATTGATAATACATTACGCCACTGACCATCAGGCAGTAGGTAAGCGATGGTGCTATCCAGCCTGGATCAAACTCGTAACTGGCATAGAACAAGCCGCCAACGATAGTAAGAAATACCGCTGCCCGATTGCGCAGGGTGATCAGGCGCTGTTTTGCTTCGGCGGTTGGGGCGTATTTTTGTGCATGTTGCGACCCGATAAACAAACCCGCTAGAGCCCCCAATAAGCCGATGGCTGCAATACCCACAACTGCGACCCATTTGGTCGCACCGCCCAGCGCGCCGGTTAACGATAGGCCCGTGGCAGCCGCGGCTGGAGGGCTTGCTAACATGGTGGCGGAGCTAAGAATGGCGGTTACGCTTAATGACGGCGCGCTAAGCAAGGCGGCTTTACCCACCCGCTTAAGCAGATCTTCAGCGAGCGCTTTGCGAGCCCGCGACAGCTTTTGTCTTACGGTGGCGGGCTCCAAACCTAACAGTTCGGCGACATGCTCGGTGGATTGCTGTTCGCGGTAAAACAGCAGCACGATATCTCGGCTGTCGTCAGGCAAGCGTGATAGCGCTGCGTTAATAATCGTTTGTCGTTGCTGTTGGTCCAGCTCGGCATCGGCTTGCTGTTCGAGCACCAACTGATCAAGTGCTTGTTCGAGAGACTCGGTGCGAGCTTGATGATTGTGCTTTTCGCGCTCTAACCATTGGTAGGCGCAGTGACGAGTGATTTGGCGAAGCCACGGTAAGAAACTCTGTGTGCGTTGCAGTTGCGTCAGCTTTTGCCAGGTTTGCACATAGGCTTCTTGAGCAATGTCTTCGCTGGCGCGGATATCGTGCACAATGGCCAGTGCCACGCTAGTGACTAAGTTCTGGGTGCGTTCAACCACTTGACTGAAGGCTGATCGATCGCCGCTTCTGGCCAATTCAACTTGAGCGGTCAAGCTGGCGTAATTAGTCATGACACTGCTCCTGTAAAAAACGTTGAGTGGCTTGCATAAAGGCGTCCGGCTGATCCCACATAATAAAGTGATGCGCATTATCAAACTCTAGCAAGGTTATTTGTTCGCTACCACTGACTTGTTGTTGGTAGTGCGGCAGCGCCATCGGTCGTTGTGCTTCCGGGAACGCCCCCGTCGCTGCCATTTGCAGAACTGGGATTTGAAGCTTAGGTAGTTGCGGACGTAAGTCGGTAATCATTAATTCGTACATGGCACGCCCGACCACCTTAGGGTCGGATTTTTTTGCCATGTCGGTAATTAGCGCCTGACCTGGCTGCCACTGGGTTTGTCTCGCGACACTGGCCGAGGCTTGCTGCGTCATTGCTTTAGCAGACAATTGCTGGTAAACCGCCAACACCTGTTCCGCCTGCGGCTGGGCGTTTGACGAGGTCATGTCAGGGTTCATAGTGACCAGAGCCGAGAAAAAGGGTACCCCATCGACGGCTACTGAACAGCTAACGGAATCAGGGTAAGTAAGTGCTAACTGATAACTTAGAAAGCCCCCCAAACTATGCCCAATTACCGCAGCCTTACTATCGAGGCTTTCTGATAGGTATTGGCTAATGGCAGTTAGTACCGGTTGGGTGAACGATTGTCGTAAACTCGGTCGGGTGGGCGTGTCGCCAAAGCCTGCAATCGCTAATTGGTGTACTTGATAATGGTCGTCCAGTTGCTCGACAGCCTGCTGCCACACTCTACTATCGCTCATTAGCCCGGGAATCAATACGACTGGCTTACCTTCACCAGAGACTTGGCTAGTTATTATTGGGTTTTCCGACTGCGGGAACGCCGTGGAGCTGAGTAGCAGCGTCAATACTGCCAATGGTTTCATCATGTTCATGGAGTTTGCCTTTTTATGTTGACGAGGTTCAACAGTAAGGTCGGGTTTGGTCGCAAAAGTGTGACAAACTTTTTTGTGGTAGTATTCTGACGCAAGATTTTCTGCGAAAAGCGATAAGGCACACACGATGATTCAAAGTATGACAGGTTACGCTCGCTACGAGCATAAAGCCGACTGGGGCACCGCAACATGGGAAGTGCGTTCGGTAAACCAACGTTATTTGGAAACCTTTTTCCGCTTGCCGGAAAACTTTCGTTCGCTGGAAAATTCCCTGCGCGATAAGTTTCGGAAAAAGCTGCAGCGCGGAAAAGTAGAGTGCAAACTATACGTGCACATGGATGAGGCACGCCAAAGTGAATTGTCGATTAATGAAGAACTAGCGAAAAGCGTTATTGCCAGCGCTAAGTGGGTGAGTCAGCATTCTGCTGCAGGGCAGTTGAACCCCATTGATGTGCTGAAGTGGCCGGGCGTGGTTAACGCCGACGAGCAAGACACTGATGCACTGCAAAAAGAAGTACTGAAAGCACTTGATGCAACTATCGCTGAGTTCATAGAGAACCGTAAAAGCGAAGGTTCAGCTATTGATAGAATGCTGCAAGAGCGCCTGGATGGTGTCAGTAAACAGGTTGCTTTTGTCCGTGAACGTATGCCGAAAGTGATGCAATGGCAGCGTGAGCGCTTACTAACCCGTTTTGAAGAAGCGAAAATCGAACTAGACCCTCAGCGCGTTGAACAAGAAATGATTATGCTGGCGCAAAAAGTCGATGTAGCCGAAGAGCTCGATCGCCTGGACGCACACGTAGAAGAAGCTCGCAAAATCCTCAAAAAAGGCGGCCCCTGCGGACGTCGTTTGGACTTTATGATGCAAGAGTTCAACCGCGAAGCGAACACACTAGCCTCCAAATCAATTAACGCAGATATCACCGCTGCTGCGGTGGAGCTAAAGGTGTTAATTGAGCAGATGAGGGAGCAAATTCAAAATATCGAGTAAATTTCTTTACCCTACCTGATATTTTTCTGATGCTTACAAAGCCCTTTTAAATTGAAATGACCCTGGGTAAGTACCCATTTATGGGATTGGTCGATGCTCGCGGTGAACTAATGCTGAAGAAGCGCGGTCATTCGGTTCAGACTATGTTCTACCAGCACGAAGAGGTTCGAATAGACCTTTCATTGGTGGCGACACTATTAATCGTGCGATCAACAAAATGTTTGGTATCGAACAAGGTCGCAAACGCCCTGGGCCTAACTTGATGGGAGATAGAGCATTTTACTGTACATGACTTACGCCGTACCTTTCGCAGCCAAGTGTCAGCATTAGGTTTCAGTGGTGCTGTTGGTGAGCGGGCCATAAACCATAGTTTGAAAGGCGTGGAAGGTATTTATGACCGTTACGATTACTATGAAGAACGGCGGGAGGCGCATCAGAAGGTTGCGGATGTAATTGAGCCGCTGGTTTGGTATGACTTAATGTAACTAAAAATCGCAATCCGACAAGAAAGTGTTGTTTCGTAAGTTAAAAGCCTATTTTGTAACTACAATAGCGTATTTGTAAGTATGATTTTTGATTTGTAATTAAAACATCTAAAATGTAATGATTTTTTTGGTAAACTAGCTATCATATACGTATACATAAACGCTGACTAAAGATAAGACCTTTTTAGCAAGAAGTAAAGGACTGCTATGAAACCAGTTGGATATGCTTACCTTAATCTGCATTACGATCTACGTCTACCGAAGCTCGGGGTGGAGGTTTATCAGGATCCAAATGCGGAAAAGGAACAGTTGATCCAATATGGTGGTAGCAAGCGCAAGGTAATTCCTGGCCACCTAAAGTACGATGATAACCCCTATTCGCAGATGCATGCGGCAATAAAAAACCAAGGCATCAGACTACATTTCTTTGCAGCAATTTATAAAAAAATTAATGTGACTGAATTTACTGCGTTTATTTTAGATAAACCGACAAGTCAATATAACCGAGTCCTTTGGTTTCTTTACGAATGGCTAACTGGGCAGAAACTTGATATCCCGGACCTAAAGTCGTCGAATTATATAAAATTGTTTGAAGACGAGTTCTACTACACCCTGAGAAATGGACAGAAAGATAAAAGAACACGGGTTATTAACAATGCGTTAGGTACACCTGAATTTTGTCCGACGATCCGAAAAACAGCTGATATAAGTCAGCTTGATGAGGCTGACGTTTATAAAACTGCATTTGCGAAAATGCAGCGCATCGGAGAACAGCTATCAGTTGATGTGATTGGGCGATCAGTTAATTACCTTTATACAAAAGAAACAAAGTCATCGACGGAGATAGAGAGAGAAGAGCCGAATCGGCAGCGAATGCAAAGATTCCTGAATGCAATAAAAAATGTTGGATTATATGAGTTGAACAAGCATTCGCTCATCAACGTTCAGAACCAAATTGTGGATGAGAAGTTTAAAGCGACCGATTACCGTGAATCGGAAATTTATGTCGGTACAACGATTCAACGGTTTGGGAATCGAGATGAAGATGTTCATTACGTAGGTGCTAAACAAGAACACATAGCAAGTATGATGAATGGTCTATTCAAGCTACATGAAAACTTGATGATCGATGGCTCAGTTCCCCCATTATTCCATGCAACTTTGATATCTTTCGGTGAAGTTTATATTCACCCATTTGATGATGGAAATGGTCGCATTCATCGCTATCTGATTCATGACGTCATGAAGCATCGAGAACCAGAGCATAAGTTTATTATTCCGATATCTGCTGCGATCTTAAAAAACCAACAAAAATACGATCAGGTTCTTGAAACCATTTCGGTACCAATAATGGCGATGTTGGATTACGAATTCGACAATTCCAATAGAATCGTAATCAATAATGATATTGATTACATGTATCGCTTTCCGGACTACACCGAGCATGTAAAGTTTGTATATGAGATGATGGATACAGCCATCTCCGATGATCTACTAAAAGAAGTATGCTTACTTACCGTGTTCGACTGTTTGAAAAAATTTATCAACGAAAATGCGGACTTGCCGAACAATAAAATCGATATGGTTTTGTCGATTATTATTCAAAACGGTGGTGAAGTTTCGAAGCGCAAACGTAAGCAGATAGAGGCTCTACTAGAGGCTGGAGTTCTTAATGAACTAGAAGAGCTGGCGACGCACTTAATCGAGGATATCAGAGATAAATTCGAGATTGATGTTGTTGCCATGATGCATGAAGAGAGTTAGGTGAGAATAAACAGGACAATAGATGTTTCATGATTTTTGGTTAAGTATAAAGAAATTGTGGGCTGCAACAAAGCGTTTAGAACTTATGTCTGAAGCAGCGAAGAGAGCTCACGCAGAGCAATTTCTAGCAATTGGTAAAGGTTTATATGCTCTAGCTGTAGCAATCCCTGTCACAGAGCTTCACAGCACTGGCTGGGAAGAGTGGAGTCAATTAGAATGGATTTCTACGATTGGTATTACCGCATTTGTCGTGTGTTGTTTGGGAGGCCTTACTTCCCGAGCTGGGTTAAAGATGCTAGATGAAATCGAAGTGGCGAAGGTAGAAAAATAATTTTAATAGCTTCGACTTCACCTGTCGTATCTAACAAGCGGCCGAACTATCAGTTCGATTTAAGTTCGCACAACTTACTATCCACCTTGTGTGTTGTCACTCGGCATGATCGCAGCTGCAATTTTATTGGCTATATCTTCAATAGAATCAAATTGAGTTGTGAAACCGGCTAAATCGGGAAGAATGCCGCTATACTCTCTAACATCATCGAACGTTACATTATGGAGTACAGGAATTAAGGTTTCTTTGTTCAAAAGAGCACCCAACTCTCGCTCCGTCCAAAATCGACCAGTTAGGTAGGCCGGTGTCAATAAAGTAATGCCAGAACGAGCCTTTCGCAGACCAGCATCCATTTGAAGGGATTGACTTTTTCCTGGTGTAATAGAGATCTCATCGAACCAAACTGCTACGCCAAGTGCATTTAGTTGAGATCTAAGCTCTGATGCCACTTCGCTCCCATCGATGCGAGCATAACTTAGGAAGGCATCGTACTCTCTGTCATCGAGAGCGGGAATTGCTTGCTTAACACGATCAGCTAGTCTTAATTCTGCTTCAGAATAATGGACTTTGCTGGCTGATGTCCTCAATTGTCGATTTAATTCCGCGATGGCTTTTTTATTGTAGCTATCTGCCTTTCGATTATAGGCGTTTATTTCTCTATTTATTTTACTAACCGCCTGTCGGTTCTGCTGGTTAATTTTATTTACTTCACGTTTATACTGTTGCTGTGCTTTTCGCTCAATTTGCTGAAGCTGCCGCTTGAATGTATTTGCGTTAAACTTGGCCATTCATATCTCCTAGAAAGTGTTCGGCGTTAAACTGTGTTTTAGCTATAGACTATCTTTCATCCTTTACACCACTGCTTACTTAATGGAATTCAACAAGGCGACGAGTTTACCGCTATTCAAAGAGGGAGCCTCTACATCTAGTCGGTTCCAGTATTCAACAATTTCATTTTCGTGAGTGTTCAATGGGCGACCGCCGCCTCCCGAGTTATTGCAGATTCCGGCACTTAGGCATAAGTTGATATCACCATACTTGATTAGTACTCTCACGCAGACAGGCTCACCTGAGTTTTGTAACTCATTGATTGTGCCCTTGAGCCACCCCACTTGGCTGCTGTCCCAAATTCGGTCTTGCTCGTTGATTATGACTTTAATCATTGCCCTTCCTTGTAATAGATTTGCTATTTAATGGGATTAAAGAAGGGGCGACTGCAAACTGCCCCTGATAACGTTAGTTCGGCGTCGAGCGATAGTGTTCAGGAACCTTCGTGCCATCTTTCTTGGTGTATGCGGGAACGTGAACCTTCTTTTTGCCGCTTGTCGTCTTAGCCATGCGATCATCCTCATGGAAATTTAGACTAAAGGTATCAGCGAGGTACAAGCCAAATCCTTGCCTTGTGGATTAAGTGGGGTTTTTGGGTTAAAAATTCAACACTTAAACAGATTTATTCACAATTATTTTTCAACGGAGGGTTATATGGTTGACTTCTCTTGGACTGCAATAGGTTTTGGTGTGTTTGCGATTGTGGTGTTGTCGGTGTGTGGGCTGTTATATGCGAACGCTGATCGGTTGGAAGCGGCGCTAAAACGCTGTTTTCATGAATAAAGTTCGTTGGCTCGAAAGGTTCAGTTAGCGGCTGACGCAATAACATCAAGCCGCTTGCTACTTATCTGAGTTTGTCCGGTTAGAACTGTCGCAAGCTTGCTTGCAATGCTCTGTAACGCTGAATGAGCTTTAATCGCTGAGCTTTGGATGTGCCTGCGGGCGAACCATAAACGATCGGGAGTCCACCACGGCTCCGTCTAATTGTGCGATGGCACAACCGAATTCAATGATCTCCATGTCATCGACTGTTTGCTTACGGTTCAAACCTTCAACATTGCCGTCCCAGCAAGTGGCTTCAAGATCGATGATCAGAATGAGCTTTTGTGAGTTCATAATATCCGGGGTCTTTTCTGGTGGTGCGTAAATGACTTTTCTTTATTTATCGAAATATATAGATAATAGTGAATTTTATATTTGGAAAGGAATTTATGTATAGGAAACGCAGTTTTTTATACATAATGGGCAGGGTATAAGTGGTGCGTTTCGCTTATTTTTCTTTGCAATGCACAATATAGTTTAATCGATGAGAAAACTGAGTATGCGAAAAAGTCACAGAAAAATAGAACGCGAAATCATCCGCGAGCTGACTAAGGTGTGTGAGGAAGCTAAGTTTGATCATGACGGCTTTATTTGGCTGACGCACGAAGTGGATTACCAGCGTTTTCCGAAAAGTTTAAAGGTAACGCTGGTTTTTAATGAACAGGTAGATGAAACCGTTATGCTGTCAGAGTTTAGCCTTTTGATTCCTAAGGTGCAGGAAGCGCTGGAGCCTGTCATTGGTGTTATATTGCCAGCTAAACAAATTGAGGCGTGCCGCGAGCACACAATGCACTGACGGAGTCAGGAGTTCCTATGCGCTTTTTAAATGGTTGTTTAGTCCTTTTCTGCTTAGTTTTATCTGTACCAAGTTTCGCGGACTCGAATCGAGTTCAACAAGTTGAACAGTTTGTCGCTGCGTTTAATGCCCATGATGCAGAGCGAATGGCACAATATGTTACTAAAGACGTGCAGTGGCTATTCGTAAGTGGCGACGAGATCACGGTTGAGACCAGTGGTAAAGATAATCTGGTTACCGCTATGAGCGGTTACTTTGAGTCTTGTCCTTCGTGCCAAAGCCAATTAGCAAACTTTACCGTTTTAGGTCGTCGCCTCAGCGTTGTGGAAGAAGCCAGCTGGCGCCAGAACGGCAAGCCTCGTTCGCAGAAAAGCCTGACCGTTTATGAGTTCTCCAATAATCTAATCCACCGCGTTTATTATTTCCCTACTGAATAAGTCGATTGACCTTAGTAACTGACCCCACCACCGCGCATACATTGACATCCTGCGCTGCAACCGTTATCAAGATAAACAAAACAACAGGAGAACACACACATGTTTGAATATAAGAAAATTGCACTGGCGGTTTCGCTGGTGCTAATGACAACCGCATGCTCTGACGCTTCCAAAGAAGAAGCGACAACGGCAAATGCTCAGTCTCAAACCGCAACCGCTGAAAATGCGACTCAGAAGGCTGAACAGACTGAATCTGAAAAGGCTAACCAGCTGTTTGAAGACATTTTCATGGAAAATGTTATGCGCAGCCCAATGTACCAGTCCTACCTTGGTATTAAAGACGACCAGGATAAATGGGATGACATTTCTGAAGCACAGGCGGAAGAAGATCTGGCACTGACGAAGAAGCACTTAGAGCAAGTTAAAGCGATTGACGAGTCGAAGCTGAACGAGCAAACCAGAATCAGCTGGATGCTGATGAAGCAAAAACTCGAAAACGAGATCGCTGACTTTAAATGGCGCCATCACAACTACCCGGTTAACCAAATGTTTGGGTTGCACTCAAGCGTGGCATCACTGCTGATTAACCAACACCGCATTAGCAGCGTGGATGACGCGCAAGACTATATTTCTCGCTTAAATGGCTTACCGGAATTGTTTGAACAGTTAGCGGAAAACCTAGAGCTGCGAGCTGAAAAAGGCATTATCGCACCGAAGTTTGTGTACCCGTACGTCATTAGCGATAGCAAAAACATTATTACCGGTGCACCGTTTGACGATGGCGAAGCCAGTGCACTGTGGGGCGACTTCACCGGCAAACTGGATAAGTTGGAAATCGACGAAAGCCAGCGTGAACAGCTGCTCGCAGACGCTAAAAAAGCGATGTTAGAGTCAGTGAAACCAGCTTACGAAAACTTAATTACTGCGGTAGAGGGTATTGCCGAACAGGCCACGACGAAAGACGGTGCCTGGAAGTTCCCTGATGGCGAAGCGTTTTATAATAACGCGTTGCAGCGCACTACTACGACCGACCTGACAGCCGAAGAAATTCACGAAATTGGTTTAAGCGAGATGGAGCGTATTCATAACGAAATGCGCGGCATCATGGAGAAAGTGGGCTTTGAAGGCACGTTGCAAGAGTTCTTCGTGCACATGCGCAACAGCGATGAGTTCGTTTATCCGAATACCGAAGAGGGCCGTCAAAAATACTTGAATGAAGCGAAAGCGATCATTGATGATATGCGCGGTCGTTTGGATGAACTATTTATCAACAAGCCGAAAGCCGACCTGATTGTTAAAGCGGTTGAACCTTTCCGTGAAAAGTCAGCGGGTAAAGCCTTTTATCAGCAGCCTTCTATGGACGGCTCACGACCAGGCACCTACTACGCTAACCTGTATGACATGACTGCTATGCCAACCTATCAGATGGAAGCTTTGGCCTACCATGAGGGGATTCCCGGCCACCATATGCAGATCGCCATTCAGCAAGAACTGGAAGGCATTCCTAAGTTCCGCCGCTTTGGGCGCTATACCGCTTACAGCGAAGGTTGGGGTCTGTATACCGAGAAACTGCCAAAAGAGATTGGTCTATACAAAGACCCGTACTCAGACTTTGGTCGCTTAGCGATGGAATTGTGGCGCGCAGTTCGATTGGTTGTCGATACTGGCATCCACGCGAAAAAATGGACGCGTGAAGAAGGCATCGATTTTTATGTCACCAACACCCCGAATGCAAAATCTGACGCAGTGAAAATGGTCGAGCGTCATATTGTTATGCCAGGGCAGGCAACAGCCTACAAAATTGGCATGAACAAGATTCTTGAACTGCGTGAGAAAGCGAAGTCAGAGCTGGGCGAGAAGTTTGATATTCGCGAGTTCCATGATGTGGTCCTGGGTAGTGGCCCAGTACCGCTAAATATTCTGGAGCAGTTCGTTAACGATTACATTAACGAGAAGAAAAACGCGTAAAGCAATCGCGAATTAAAGCCTGCAACCCAAAATAAACAGCGCATTGCTTTAGTCGGCTCTGCGCTGTTTTTTTATAAAAGTCAGAACACCTTAAAACTGATATTATAGGCTCGATATTCATCGAGGAGTGATTCATGTTTTCCTGGTTTGAGCGCCGACTAAATCCCTTCCCACCTGAGGAGCCGCAACAGGCTCCAACAGGCTTTTTCGCTTTTTGTTGGCATTACACTAAGGGCGCGACACCGTTTATTCTTGTGACGGCTTTATTAATGGCGGGCATCGCCATTGCAGAAGTTTGGCTATTTGGCTTTTTAGGGCAAATTGTCGACTGGCTGGCTGCGCAAGACCGCAATACGTTTTTAAGTGACCAATTTTGGCCGCTTATTGGTATGAGTGCCTTGGTATTGCTGGGCTTACCTTTACTTGTATGGTTTCATTCGCTGCTGACGCATCAAACGCTGTTAGGCAACTTCCCTATGCGTATTCGCTGGCTGGGACACCGCTACCTGATGAAACAGTCTATGAGCTTTTATCAGGATGAGTTTGCCGGTCGTGTTGCTACTAAGCTGATGCAAACCGCGCTGGCGCTGCGGCAATGCATTATGACGTTTATTGAAATCGTCAACTATGTGGTGGTGTACTTTCTGGGGATGTTCGTCATTATCGGTAGTGCCGATTGGCGAATGATGCTGCCATTAGCTGGCTGGCTTGTGCTTTATGCGTTGCTGTTGCGTTATTTTGTGCCGAAGCTTGGCAAAGTGTCGGCAGAGCAAGCCGATGCCCGCTCCGTCATGACCGGCCGAATTGTAGACTCTTATACCAACATTCAAACGGTGAAACTGTTCTCCCACTCTCAACGTGAAGCTGCATTTGCGCACGAGGGCATGGACACCTTCTTAGGCACCGTTCATAAACAAATGCGTTTAGTGACCCAGCTTTATGGCGCACTGTACTTCATTAACTGTGCATTATTGTTTGGCTCAGCGGCCACCGCCATTTATCTGTGGATGGATAACGCAGTCACGTTAGGTGCTGTCGCCGTAGTTATTGGTCTGGTTTTGCGGCTTTTTGGTATGTCACAGATGGTGATGTGGCAAATGTCGACGCTGTTTGAAAGCATCGGTACGGTGCAAGATGGTATCGGGTCTATTGCAGTGCCGCAGCGTATCGTTGATAAATCTAACGCGCCTGCATTAACCGTGGAGCGTGGTGACATTCAGTTTGATCACGTGCAATTTCATTATGGCAAGGGCCATGGCGTGATGGATGACTTTAACCTGCATATACAGCCGGGTGAAAAAGTGGGTATTGTCGGGCGTTCCGGCGCTGGAAAGTCCACTTTTGTGAATTTGCTATTGCGATTCTACGATGTGGAGCGTGGCGAGGTTCGTATTGATGGACAGGCGATACATAACGTTCAGCAAGACAGTTTGCGCGAAAATATCGGCATGGTCACACAAGACACGTCGCTGCTGCATCGTTCGGTGCGAGACAATATTTTATATGGGCGCCCTGACGCCAGCGAAGAAGAGTTAATGAATGCAGTCCGCCGGGCGCATTGCGAAGAGTTTATTGATGAGCTCAGTGATAGCAAAGGACGCAAAGGTTTGGATGCTCATGTCGGTGAGCGTGGCGTCAAACTTTCCGGAGGTCAGCGACAGCGCATAGCTATTGCCCGTGTCATGTTAAAAGACGCACCAATATTAATTTTAGATGAGGCGACATCGGCACTGGACTCTGAAGTTGAAAATGCGATTCAGGAAAACCTGTATCAATTGATGCAGGGGAAAACGGTGATAGCCATTGCACACCGTCTTTCAACAATAGCGGCGATGGATAAGCTGGTGGTGATGGATCAGGGACAAATTATTGAGCAGGGCTCTCATGAAGAACTACTGGCAAAAGGCGGTTTATACGCCAAATTATGGCGTCATCAGTCCGGTGGCTTTTTGGCAGAAGAGGCATAATCAATGAATATCTGGGTAGATGCGGATGCTTGTCCCACCGTTATTAAAGACATTCTGTATCGGGCTGCAGAGCGCAAGCAGCTGCCGCTCATTTTAGTTGCGAATCAACCGCTGCGAGTACCGCCGTCAAAATTTATAAGAACGATGCAAGTGTCAGCCGGGTTTGATGTTGCGGATGATGCCATTGCCGAGCAGTGTGAGCCGGGTGACTTAGTCATTACCGCCGACATTCCGTTGGCGGCGGACGTGATTAAAAAAGGTGGGCAGGCGCTGAGCCCACGGGGTGAGCTTTTTACAAAAAGTAATATTGGTTCGCGTCTTAATATGCGCGATTTCATGGACACCATGCGCAGTAGCGGTGAACATACTGGTGGTCCACCGCCTTTGCATCAGCGTGACCGCATGGCTTTTGCGAACGAGCTGGATAAAATTCTGGCGCGGGTTTAATGAACCTTAGCCGCGTGATAGCGTTTTTATTAAATGCCAGCCAAACGCGGTTTTTACCGGACCATGCACTTCCAGCGTGGGCTTGCCGAAAACGACTTTGTCGAAAGCCGGTACCATTTCTCCGCGGCGAAACTCACCCAAGTCGCCGCCCTTTTTACCCGACGGGCAAAGTGAGTGCTTACGGGCTAAATCTGCAAACTTAGCGCCGCCAGCCAACTTCTTTTTCAAGTCTTCTGCTTCTTCTTTGGTTTTCACTAATATGTGTACTGCGTGTGCTCGTGCCATATTGGACTCCTTAGTTTCTTTGATGCATTTTACCTAAATTTGCATCGTGAGCCGAATGGAATCATTATTTGGCTCAAAAGGTGAGCCGAATAGCGAGACTGGAGTAAACCAGAATGACTGACATTATCGACTTTTCAGTATTTTATGAGCGCGCCTGCGAACGCAAGGGCGGAGAACAAGCGATGCTTGCGTTAATGCCTAAGATGGCAAGTGACGCGGAGCTCGTGAAAATGACTGATGATCGCGTACTATCACTCATGACCCGTTGTATCTTTCGGGCAGGTTTCGTATGGCAAATTATTGACCGTAAGTGGCCACAGTTCGAAGAAGCCTTCAGTGGTTTTGTACCGCTTTACTGGCAGCAAGTGCCACCGGAGCGACTCGAAGAGCTGGCGCAAGACGAGCGTATTGTGCGTAATTTTCAAAAAATAATAACCGTACCGGTTAACGCCCGAATGATTGTCGAAGTGTCGGAAGAGCACGGGAGTTTTGGTAAGTTTTTGGCTAGCTGGCCGCATGATGACCAAGCTGGATTGCTGCTCTTTCTCAAGAAGAATGGTGCTCGCTTAGGCGGTAACACGGGGCAGTATTTATTGCGTATGTTGGGCTGGGACGGTTTCGTTTGCGCAAGCGATGTGCTCACTGCACTACGGAATTTTAATTTACTGGATGCCTCACCAACCAGCCAAAAGGGCCTTAAGCAAATACAAACAGCGATTAATCACTGGCACCAGGAAACAGGACTGCCACGTAGCCATATTTCCCGGATATTGTCATACAGCGTTGGTTAATGCGTACCAAATTTTCGCATTGCCCAAAGCCCTAAAACAGGGCCGGGTAATAGCAGCCAGGCAACCCATTCGTTTAATACTGGCCAGCTCCAGCTAGCTAACCAGATGGCCGGAATGGTCAGGGCAAAGCCAACCGAGTTCATTACGGCTAAGGCACTGCCAACTTTGTCAGCTGGCGCCTCTTGAGCGGCTAATGCTGAAAACTGAGGTGAGTCAGCAATAACCGAAATACCCCAAAGCGTTAGAGTTAAAAGGGCAACCGAGGCTGGCAATTCAGTAATGAATGGGTATAACAAGCACATTGCGCCGGAAGTGATAAGTGCGAGTCTGGCAACCGATATGCCGCCGTGCTTTTTGCTAAGCCAACCACCGCAGATACAACCAAGAGCGCCTACCCCAATTAACGAGAATGATAACCAGGGAATGGAAGACAAAGACCAGCCAAGCTGAGATACCGGTGCTAAAAGGAGCAGAGGTACCAGCATCCAGAAGGCGTAGAGCTCCCAACAGTGGCCAAAGTAGCCACCGGCAACCGCACGGAATCGTGGCTGTTTAAGCGCCGATAATCCCTGACTTAGCGCCGCAGGTTTAGCTGTTGCCGGCAAATGTGGCCCACTACCGAGGAGCCCCACGCCTATACCGCCTAAAACGGCTAGTATAGAGGCAGCAAACAATGAGATGTGCCAATCTAAACCAAGAGTGAAGCCTCTCATTAAGTGCGGAAGTGCGGTTCCTAAAGTCAGCATAGCCAGCAACCAAGACAATGCAGCGCCTGCGTATTTAGGTACCCATGAAATAACTAGTTTCATGCCCATTGGGTAGATACCGGCTAAACACAGGCCGGTCAGTAAACGCAGAAACCACGCGAGCGAGAAATGGTCAACGGTAACGATGAAAAGCGCATTAACTGACGCACCGAGTAAACTGGAAAGGCAGAAAATAGCGCTGGCTTTGTAGCGGTCAGCCAAACCGGTAAGTGCTAAAGATAAAGTGCCTACAATGAAGCCTAACTGAACAGCGAGAGTTAATGCCCCTAAGTCGGCTTCTGAAAGACCTTGTTCTGACGAAAGACTTAACCAAACACCGTTAACACTGAACCATAACGAAGTACCCAGTAGCTGAGCTAAAATAATAACGGGTAAAGCAATGCGCGAACGGACATCCGATGTCATTCATAAACCTCGTGTTAGTATGAACGGTCTGGTATTTTGCGTCGCAATAGTAACGACAAAGGAGTGACTATCATGAAACTGACGGTTGAAATTAGCAAGTACCCACTGGCGGATGATTATATTGGTCCAATAAAAGGTTTTATTGATGAGCTTAATAAAACCGATGATGTAAAAACTATCACCAATACATTGAGTACTCAGGTATTTGGCGACTACGACAAGGTGATGGACGCCCTGCAACGCTGCATAAAATGGTCATTTGAGCGCTATGGCAAAGTCGTCTTTGTTTGTAAATTTTTACATGGTGATTTAAGTCCTGAAGACTAAGATGATAAGTATTCCAAGTATCGCTAGTTAGAGCTACTATAGTCAAAAATAGAGTGGCTTTTATGAAGTATTGGCGTAAGTATCATCCGGAAATTAATGTTGATGACCCGCGTTACCATCAGGTGTCGTTAATATACAGTATACTATTGATAATGCTGGCTTACTTTAGTGTTATAGGCCTGCTGAACGTTACGCTATTTGATGCGGCACATATTGCAGTATATGACTTTTCCGGCTTTCTTCTTATCGCTGGTATTTATTTTTATGTCAGCCGTGGAAGCAACTTTACGGTTGCTGGGTGGTTGGTTACAGGCACACTGATATTCGTGCTCTTGGCATTCATACACTTGGCGGAGGGCAGAAATTATTCATTAATTTGGGTCACAATACTTCCTCCTATTGCTTTTTTTCTTCATGGTCCTCGAGCGGGTGCCTGGGTAACCGGGGTTGTTTTTGCTTACTGCGGTTGGTTTCTTTACGTGCAGTTGAGTCGTGGGGTTCCGGGGGATTTGAGCCTTGGCGCATTTCTTAACTTTATTGAAGTTGCGACGGCACAGTTGTTTCTCTTCCGTTATTACGAGCGCTCCAGAAGAGAAGCTTATGAACAACTTCAGGCCACTTCTGTTACTGATCCTCTAACGGGTTTATATAATCGCCTGCATCTGGACGTTAATCTCAACATGTTACTTTCGTCCTCCCGGCATAAAGACTTAAACCTGTCTGTCTTATTAATCGATGTTGATCATTTTAAGAAAATTAATGATGAATATGGCCACTTAATGGGCGATAGAGTGCTTTGTTCTATCGCGACGATTCTCAAAGAAGCAGTGAGAGAGTGTGATTTTGTGGGTCGGTGGGGTGGCGAAGAGTTTTTAGTTGTTTGTCCTGAAACCGGCAGCAAAGAGGCGATGACTCTGGCTAATAGAATCGTCGAAACTATTCAGTCTCGGCCACTCGTTGAAAGCATACATGCTACCGTTAGCATTGGGGTTGCTGAGGCATCAAATAACACAAACTTGACGGCTGAAGGGTTACTGCACCTGGCTGATAAAAACTTATACATGGCCAAAAGTAGAGGAAGAAATAGGGCTATTTCAATGTTGAATGCCGATTCCTTCGACAACGCTCTGAGCAATATTTAACGCTATCCCAGCAGCCTTTCCATTTTTTTCGCCATGAAAATGGTCGTTGGCAGGTTTCACAAACCTTGTTAGGCAGGTGGGGCTTTTTGTGAGGCATAGCTAATTAGATCTTCAGCCATCTGGGCGTTTGAGCCTTATAGCTTTGATACTCATTGCCGTAAAGTTCGCTTAATGCCTGCTCCTCTTTAACCGCTTGAGCGCGCATCATGGCGATGCCGACCAATAAGCAAATCAAGGTGAAGACACTGGGGAGTGTCAGGAAGAGACCCAGTTGGCCGAGCATAATGGCTAAGAACATCGGGTTACGCGAGTGCGAAAAAGGCCCCTTCGTTAACAGTGCCCGGGAGTTATCGCTGTCGATACCTGAGCGCCAGTCCTGACGCATATAGGCGTGGCTGTAACTGACAAACCCAAGTGACACCAACATTGTGATCATGCCAATAGACAGCACCCAGGGTGTGTAAAGTGGTTCTATAATGCCGAGCCAGGTATCAATAGGGTAAAAGACCCGGGCAATACAAATAACCAAAATTGCACCGCGGAAAAGGTTAAAAACCTGGCGTATCCACCATGTCGTACTGCCTTTTTTACCGTATTGAATATGGCTTTTTGAGGTGCGGCTATTCAGTCCAATAGCGGTACTCGCGTAGTGGACTGCTATGAATAGAAAATACACGGCTAAAAAATGGCGGCTAATCAGGTCAATATCGAACAAAAAGATCTCCAACTTCGGAACACGCAATCGTTTTCCATTCTACGGTTCTTTAAAGAGATTGAAAGAGTCAGGTGAAATATCGTTTTATGTGCTATTGATTAATTATGTTCTTGGCAAAGGAAGTCGTATGCGTTTTATAACCTATAGTGCTGTTTTATTGTTTGGTATGGCGCTGACAGGCTGTGCGTCACCCACCTCTTCTATTCTAATTGGAGACGCTCGGCCGGAAATACCGGTAGCACAAGTAAAAGTGTACTTAGAGGCGCCTGAGAGCTATGAAGAAATAGCTTTAATTGAAGCAAGCAGTGATGCCTCCTGGAGCTTTGGTGAACAAGCGAAAATGGAAGCAGTATTGAAGCGGCTGAAACTGGAAGCGGCTAAAGTAGGTGCTAATGGCGTCTTGCTGCAAAAAACCGGTGACAAGCAAGGCGAGTCAGTTTATGTCGGGGCTGGCTCAGGTGGTTACTCAAGCAATGTGGGATTTGGGGTAAGTGTTGGTAAAGCCTTCGGTTTGACCGATAAAACAGGGGAAGGCATCGCCATTTATGTAAAACCAGACAATGGCGATGCGGCATCAGAGAACGACTCGTCAGAAATTAAGGAACCTGTTAAGGAACTTTAGTCGCGTTCCAGTTAACCGCTTGCCAACGGTCGTCGCGTTGAATTAAAACACCGGTATTATAAAAATATTGAGTGACTTTACCTTCCTCTTCAGCGGTTAACGTAAAGTTGAATACCACTGTGTCACCAAACTGTTTTACCTCGATGTCTTCAGCGCCATACCAGACACTAATGTTGTCTGGGTCTTTGGGTTTAGCGTCTTTCATACCCGACATAAGGTGCTCTTTACCAAAACGTTCACCGCTGGAACTGGTATAGGTCAGTTCTTCCGCCCAGAAGCGGTCATGCGCTTTAGGTGAACCAATACTGGCGCCGTATAAAAAGGCCTCTACGGCTTTGGTTGTAGCTTCTTCAACGCTTTCTTGTGCGGTGCACGTGGCACTGAACAAAACCGCGATGGCTAATAATAAGTAACGCATTGTCGTTATTCCTTTCGGTTGTTTTTCGGTATGCTGTAAGCATATGGCAAGCACAGAGACACGGCAAACAGGTTTACAAATGCTTATCAAACAAACAGAACTGCAATTGGCTCCTCACCCAAGGGGTTTTCACCTTATTACTGACGAGATTGAACGGGCTCTGGTTGAGCTTGGGCAAGTATCAGCCGGGCTATTACAGGTGTTTATTCGGCACACATCGGCATCGTTGACCATTAATGAAAATGCAGACCCGACGGTTCGTCAGGACTTTGAAAGCCATTTTAATGAAATGGTGCCAGAAAATGCGCCGTACTACCGTCATACGTTTGAGGGGCCTGATGACATGCCAGCACATTTAAAGTCGAGCATATTAGGCAGTAACTTAACTCTACCGGTGACCAATGGACGTTTAAATTTAGGCACTTGGCAGGGAGTCTATCTTTGTGAACATAGAGATCACGGCGGCGCTCGCACCTTAATTCTGACTCTACAAGGCGAGTGAGCATGCTACAACGAGCAACAATAGATGAACTCAAAGAAGCACTGACTTGGCCGGACAATGCGGCGGAGTTTCGCCTGTGGTTTGGTGAAAAAGTACCTTATGGCAGTTCCGCAGAGGCTATTTGGGATCAGATTAAAGCAGAAGAGCGTGGCACTTATACCTTTTATCAAGATGGTGAGTTTATCGGTTTTGCACAAGCCTACCAAAAAGTCGAAAACGGTATACACATCGCGTGTCTTATTGTGAACTCTGCAGTTCGTGGTCAGGGGCTGGGTAGAAAATTTGTCGAGGCTTTGTTGGAAAACGCTTGGTCACAGGAAGAAACTCAGTTTATTACTTTGAATGTGTATCCGGAAAACGAGCCTGCCAGACGGTTATACAACAGTCTGGGCTTTGATGAAGTTGGCGAAAATCAAGGTATGGTTGCAATGCGGCTGGAGTCTCAATAAATCAGCAGATTTAAGCCGTTTTTACGGTAAACTGATGCGAAACAATACATAAATCCCAACGGGACTCTCCATGACAGAAAAAGAATTGCATCGACGTCGCCTCATCTCGGCAAAACAGTCCGAAGAGTCTATCGCCAAAATTGAAGGGCAAGGCTCCTACAAATTGGCTTTTGCTGATCATGACTTTTTGCTGAGTGATGACTTACGAGCCGTGCGTCTTCAGCTGGAGTATTTGAAGCCACAGCTGACGTTAGAAAAGCATAATGTCGATGCCACTATTGTGGTGTTTGGCAGCGCCCGCTTTTTGCAGCCGGAGCAGGCGCAACATGATGTTGGTGTTGCTGAGCAAGCGTTGGAGAAAGACCCTGACAACGACACGTTGATGGGAAATTTGAAGCGAGCGAAAAGAGCACTTAAGAATAGTGCTTATTACCAACAAGCAATGGATTTTGCTCGCATCGCCACTGAACATAATCTCTGTCATGATGATGAAAATCTAATGATCGTCAGTGGTGGCGGCCCGGGTATTATGGAAGCTGCAAATAGGGGAGCCATGGAGGCAGGTGGGCACAGTATTGGCCTGAATATCGTGCTACCTCATGAGCAGCGACCGAACCCTTATATAACGCCTGAGTATTGCTTTCAGTTTCATTATTTTGCTATTCGTAAAATGCATTTTTTGCAACGAGCCCGTGCTCTGGTCGCTTTCCCCGGTGGGTTTGGTACGTTGGATGAACTGTTTGAGACGTTAACATTGGTGCAAACGAAAAAGTCCGAACCTGTACCTATTGTGCTCGTTGGAAAAGAGTTCTGGCAGCGGTTAATTGACTTTGATTTACTCGTCGAGGAAGGGACTATCTCCGAGCATGACTTAGCATTATTTGAAATTGTCAATACCGCTGAAGAAGCCTGGCAGGCCATTTGCCATTGTTATGATTTAAAAAATGGATCACGCCATATCCGCTAAGCGCTCTCGGAAGTGGCGCCACGAGATCCAAAAGAATAGAGCGCCAATAGCGCCTAATGCTAACAGCTGTGGCCAGACGATATTGATACCGGCCCCCCGGAATAAGATGCTCTGGCCAAACTCAGTAAAATGAGACGTTGGAGCAAAGTACATAACCGCCTGCACTACTGTTGGCATACTGTCGAAAGGTGTCATGCCACCGGACAGTATCTGCATCGGCATGATAATGAGCAAAAATAACAAGCCGAACTGTGGCATCGAGCGAGCGTAAGTACCTAAAAAGATGCCGATGGATGTGGTCGCAAATAGATGCAATGCAGTGCCGAATAAAAAGAGGCCCAACGAACCACTCGTGGGTATTGCCAATGCTTGTTTTATCACCACGACTAAAGAAAAAGCGGATGCCACTAGGACTACTAACGCCATGGACCAAACTTTACTGACCATAATTTGAAAAGGCGTTACCGGCATCACCATCAGATGTTCGACGGTGCCATGTTCTCGCTCCTTGATCAGCGCAGCGCCAGTTAAAATAATCGACAGCATGGTGATTTGGTTAATGAGCTCCATGATGGCGCTAAACCAGCCACTATCGAGCTCTGGATTGAACTGCGCTCGCACAGCAATATCGATGGGCAGTTGAGCTGCTGATTGAGTGAACGTACTGACCTCCCGGTTAATAATTGACTGAATGTATCCGTTACCAGTAAACGCCTGGCTCATTCGGGTCGCGTCGACAATAAGCTGAACTTGTGGTCGTTCGCCATTGAGTAAATCTCTTTGCAGCCCCTCCGGAATATCCAGAATAAAGGTGTAACGACCTTCGTCCATGAGCTGATCGGCTTGATCCGCCGAAACGGCTTCTGGTGGCAGAAAATAAGGCATTAAAAAGCTATTAATTAATTGGTTAGACAGCTGTGAGCGATCATTATCGATAACGGCTATGGGTGTTTTGTAAAGGGTTTGTGGTGTGGCTGATGCCGCGGTATAAACAAAGACGGTAAAAGCCAGCATAATAAATAAAAGCAGCATGGGATCGCGTGACAAGCTCACTAACTCTTTTACGCCTAAATGCGAAATGTTTTTGAGAGAACGCATTTATCGCTCCTGCTTTTTCACTAAGCTAATGCCAACCGCTATAAAAATAATGGCAGCAATAATGAGTCCTACCAACATGACGTGCAGCTCATTAAAGGACAAGGCTTTTGAGAAAACACCACGGCTAACAATCATGTAATAGGTCGTCGGATAAACCTCCCCAATAATTTTGGCCAACCCTTCTAATGATGTGACTGGCGTTATCATGCCGGAAAACTGTGAGGCTGGAAGAATGGTGGCCAGAGCGGTGCCAAAAAGTGCGGCAATTTGGCTGTTCAGGAAAGCCGACATAATAAGCCCTAATGCAGTGGCGCAAATGACGTAGAAAAACGTGGCGAGAGTAAACGCCAGAAAACTGCCGGTAAGTTCGACCTCGAAAATAAATAAAGCCTGTCCAACCAGTATTAGGAAGTTAACCATCGCAAGGACGACATAAGGCAGCTGCTTACCCAGGAAAAACTCACTTTTACGCGTTGGAGTGACATAAAAATTGGTAATGGAGCCTAACTCTTTTTCCCGCACGACAGAGAGGGAAGTCAAAATAGACGGAAACAGCATTAACAGAAGCGGTATTACTGCAGGGACCATAGCCGGCAAGCTTTTAATATCGGGGTTGTAACGGTATCTGGAAGCAATATCGATAGTGGCTGTTTGGGGTGTAGGGGCACTCAGTTGCTGTTGTTGCTTCTGTAGCCAGTCTATGTGCATACCCTGAATATAACCCTGAGCAGTTTCTGCCCGCATAGGCATAGCGCCATCGACCCACGCACCGACGGTGACGTTGTCGCCTCTTTGTATATTGCGGGCGAAATTGTTGGGTATTTCAATGGCCAGACTAATGTCGCCACTCTGCAGGCGGGCATCAACTTCTCCATAGCTCTTTAAAGGCGGCTGCTCGTTAAAGTAGCGAGAGCCCGATAAGCTAAGAATGTAATCGCGACTGGTGCTGGTCTTGTCGCGGTCAAGTACGGCAAAGTCAATTTCGTCGACATCCATGTTAATACCGTACCCCAAAACGAACATCAGAATGACGCTACCGACTAAAGCCATGACAAGTCGAACGGGGTCCCGGAACAATTCTAATGTTTCGCGGTGACTGATACTAAGCAGTCGTCTTACACTAAAGCCGTGACTTAGCTGAAGGTCACTATGAGTTTGTCGCCTTAGCGTCGGCTCTTCACGGTTATTAGCGGGTTGCCCTGATGCTGTCTCTAAATAGTCAACAAAAGCGTCTTCAAGAGAGCTTTTGTTACAGCTCTGGATAATGCCGTTAGGTGTGTCGGTGACTAACACCTTTCCTGCGTGCATGAGTGACACTCTGTCACACCGTTCCGCCTCATTCATAAAGTGAGTGGATATAAAGATAGTGACGCCGTGCTCGCGGGAAAGTCTCAATAAAATATGCCAGAAACTATCACGGGCGACGGGGTCGACGCCGGAGGTTGGCTCGTCCAGAATCAGTATTTCTGGCTCATGAATCATGGCGACAGCCAGTGATAAGCGCTGACGCTCACCAATGGGTAACTGCTTGGGGAGCTGCGGGAATAGCCGTTGTAAATCGAATTGCTCCGCTATCGCCTCTATTCGCTCGTCAATGTTCTCTTTAGGAATATCAAATAGCTGAGCGTGCAATTTAAGATTTTGATAGACCGTAAGCTCGCTATATAGGGAAAAGCTTTGCGCCATATAGCCAACGCGCTTACGAGTTTCTAAGGAGTGACTGTCAATGGGCTCATCGAAAAGCCAGGCTTTACCTGAGCTGGCTGTTAGCAGCCCGGTCAGCATTTTCATTGTTGTTGTTTTACCGCATCCATTCGACCCTAAAAAGCCGAAAATCTCACCCTTCTGAATACGAAAGCTGGCCTTATCAACGGCGGTAAAATCGCCAAAACGCATGGTCAGTTCTTCTGCCTCTATCGCTGTAGGGCTGTCTTTGTCGGACTGATGCGGCCGGCTCGTAAAAGGCTCTATAGATTGAGCACCAAGCAGTGATACGAAAGCGTGCTCTAAAGAAGACGTTGAGGTTTGAGTTAAAAGTTGGGTGGGAGATCCTGATGCGAGCACCTCTCCGTTATTCATGGTCGCTAACCAATCAAAGCGTTTGGCTTCATCCATATAAGCCGTTGCCACCAGCACGCTCATGTCCGGGTGTTGTTGTCTAATGTCGTCGATAAGCTGCCAAAACTGACGGCGAGACAAAGGATCAACTCCGGTCGTCGGCTCATCCAATATCAGCAGTTCTGGCTCATGAATCAATGCGCAACATAACCCCAGTTTTTGCTTCATTCCGCCTGACAGCTTTGCGCTGGGGCGGTCTTTAAACTCCCACAGACGGGTCGCTTTTAATAAGCGAAAAACGTGTTGTTCGCGTTGTTGGCCCTTAAGTCCAAAAAGCTGCGCAAAAAAGCTGAGGTTTTCTTCGACTGACAGTGTAGGGTAGAGATTTTTCCCCAACCCTTGCGGCATATAAGCAACACGGCGATACAGCCGCTTGCGTTGACGAGATTTACTCAGATCTTCGCCTAGCACAAACAGCTGGCCTGACTGTAACGCTCTAGCGCCGGAGATCAGGGATAGTAACGTTGATTTACCAACGCCATCAGGGCCAATGACACCGCACAACTTTCCTCGAGGGACAGCCAAAGATACAGAGCGCAGTGCTGGTTGCTTGCTGTAGTGATAGTTGAGCTCATTTAGAGAGACAACAACGTCATTCTCTTGGGTCATTCATTGAGCTCCGACTTGAGCTCTTCGGGCCAAGCTTCTTGTTCATCAAGCTTCACGTAGGCAACGCCAGGTAGTCCCGTTTTTACACGTTCAAGATGCTTCTCTAAGAGTGCTTTGTCGATGCTGGCACGAACTCGAAACATGAGTTTTTCTCGTTCTTCCTGGGTTTCAACCGTTTTGGGTGTGAACTGTGCGATATCCGATATAAAGCTGATACTAGCGGGTATGCGATAGTTTGGCAGCGCATCTAACACAATGCGTGCTTCACTTCCTACTGATATCTTTCCAATAGCGCTGGTGGGGAGAAAGAACGTCATATAAACATCGCTCAAGTCCACCATGTTCACAACTCGACCTCCGTTGCCAATAACTTCCCCCGGCCGAGCAATAACGTATTGAATGCGGCCGTCGCGAGGCGCAAGAAGTGTGCTGTCATCTATTTGAGTTTGTATGCGTTCAATCGTTGCTCTGGCGGCATCGGCACCGGACTTAGCTTCCTCATGTCTTGAAATCGCTGTCGCTATGGCTGCATCGGTTGCGGAAATCTGAGATTTAGCTGCGGTGACGGCCGACTCGGCGCTAATAACGGACGCTTTTGCATCATCGAGATCTTGTACTGACATCGAGCCCGTTTGAGATAGACTTTGAACTCGGGTGAGTCGCTTTTTAGCAAGCTCTAACTCAGCGTTGCGTTGTTTCAGTAACGCTTGCGCCGCGCTTTTTTCCGCTCGACGCTGCTCAATTTGACTTTCAGCTGTGTTAATTGCGCTCTTTGCTTGGTTAAATTGTGCCTGTGCTTGGTGAAGTTCGGCTTCGAGCGTCGTGGTATCAATGCTCGCAAGCTTGCTTCCGGTAAGCACGAAGTCACCTTCCGCCACCGACAGGTTAGCGAGTCGCCCGGCAACTTTAGTGGCAACATTAATTTCAGCGGCTTCGATTCTCCCGTTGCCACTGACAATTCCCTCATAGCCTTCGCTTTCCTTGTTAACACCAAGGTAGACAAAAAAAACAAGACCGATAATGACTACGAGCCAAACAAGGTTTCTTTTATTCATAGAGTCATCCCACCCTGGCGCCAGGAGGATAAGAACAGAAATACTGTGGTGGGTTTATTGGTTAAATGTCGATTCATAAAGGGAGCCTTACATGGAAGTTGCCATTTATAGTTTTAGCATTAAACGACATAAATGTAAGGCTCTCTTTTAGAGAAGAGAAGCTACTTTATAAGAGGTAGTGTTAAACCATCGGTTTTGTGCCTTTCCCGCTATGACCAGAGCGCTGCCATAAACTGGTAATACGTGCAGAGCGGACGATAAGCCAGGTAAGCCCAAACAAGCCGACAGCTAAGCCCAGTGCTAACCAGCGGTTGTAAGTCGTGGCTGAGTATATACCGCCATTCCCTACTGGTACTGCCTCTGGTGGCATTAACGGTAAGCCATGGCGTTCTGCCATGGTTTTAATGCCAATAAAGTGAATACCCGGAATGTCTTCCTGCAGGAAGTAGCCCATAACGGTCTCTACTGCAAAGGCACGTGCTGGTGCGTCTGTCTGTAAGCCAGATTTGAACATGTCATCAATGCCAGGGGGACCGACAACCGTCGCGCCACCACCCACGTTGATGTAGGCAGTGTAATTTCGCTCGGCAGAATACTCCCGAAAAATGGCAATTCTATCGGCGACCGCTTCTTGGTAGTTGGCAGGGTCAATGAATTTAACGTCAGCACGTTCAATTGAACGGCGAATGGATTGAATGCCTTCCTCAGGAATGCCAATGCCTCTATCTTCAATGCCGCCAATCGATGCATAATCGGCATGGAGTGAAATAACGCCAGCTTCACGCAGCTTTCGCTCCATATCGAGCCATAAGAAGTTGGGAACGTTGGCCCCCCACTGCGACGACGAAGCAGATGCAACAATAACGGCATTTGCTTCCATCGCCTCAAGTGCTGAGTAGACAGCCAAGTTGAGCGCTGGGAACGAGCCTGAAACTGTCACGGCAACTAAATCGCCTTTTTTAACACCCGCTTCTGCTAATAATTTAACAGCAACTGCCGCCCAATTGGGATTAATAGTGGTTTGTTTAGATTCTCGACCGCCATGATTGGTTGTGACAATACTGTTCTCTAAACCGACCAAGCCCGATCGTTGAGGATCAAACTCAGGATTAATGGGGGCTATTTGAGCTCTCAGTGGTTGCAACACGTTCATGCCCTGGCGCATGATTTTCGCCGCATTTACCATGGTCGCGTAGTTGTCTTCCACAACGGGGTCACGCTGCTTCATTTTTTCTGCCGCAATAACCACAATAATTGCGACGACAATTAAGAAAATGAGCCCCCAGGTCGGTACACCTGAAGAGCGCCAATAAATTTTAGTAAAACTACTCATTATAGGGTTCTCCTGTTACCAACCGGGCATTTGGAAAGCTTGACTAGCTTCATACATTTGCAAAGATTCAGGCATAATAACAATAAGCGCCAACCTCACTAACACGGCGGTCACTGCCAACCCACACAAGGTTTGCAGTACGCCTTGTCGCTCAAACCAAATAGCAATAAGTCCCGGGATAATATAGCCAATGATGCTGCTCTCCATGACTGACATCATTACCGTCGACTCGAGAGCGCCAACTTGTGCTTGTGCATTGTCGCCGCCGGCTATCATTTGTAAGTCTGCCCAGTTCACTAAGTTGCCAATGAATAGGTCGAACAGACCGGCAATTAAATAGCCGGTTAGAATCATAATAATGGTTTGGCGACGACCATAAATAATCGCAAAGCTCGCTATGACTTTAACAATCAAATAGGTAATTAGGGCGGCGAGTAATGTAATTGCCAGACTTAGTGGGTCGGTCAGTTGCAATGCAACATAACCCGGAACAACTAACCCCCCTGCGGCCAGCCCGAGCGTATGGGTAAGCAGCAACGTAAAAAATAAGCCAACACCAATGGCAACAGCCAATATATTGAGCGCTATCATAAATCTTCCTCTTTAACGGCACGGTTTTGGAAGAAGCGAGCGACTTCTTCGCCGCCGCCGTGAATATTGCACATACCAACAACCAGTGCGTTGCCTGCAGATTCTTCTAAAATGGTTTCTGTAATATCGGTCGTGTCACCGCCTTCAAGTACAAGCAGCTTTTCCGGGTCGAGCCCGTGCTTTACTGCGTTGCGAACAAAGACAAAACAACCAGAGCCCATTAAGATGACTTTATCGGCTTTGGTCCATTTTCCGGCTTCTTCAGCCATTTGCTGTGAGCGATGTGGGCGGTCGGCCCGGCAGTTAATCAACATGATTTTGCGGCGATTTTCACCGAACTTCTCAATCATGTTTTCCCAAATTTTTCCGGTCGACTCCGGGTCGTTAGCGGCAAAGCCATTAACAAATACAATTTCACGCTTGAAATAGTTAATGTGCAGAACTTGCATAGCACCGGCTTCTGGCTCAAGTTCGGTCATGCCTTTTAAGGCTTTATCTCGGTCAACGCCAAGGTGTTCGCATATTTTTAATGCCAGAGCGACGTTTTCTTTATGCTCGGCGTAACGAAATTGACTCATCGTGTCGTCAGAAATGGCCTCAACCTCTTCCAGTGTGACACCGTGGAGCTGTGACTTTCTGTCGTTACAGGAGTGTTCAAAGGTGGGGAGTAAATCTCGTTCGGCGGTGAACAAATTGCCTTTAACGGGCGTACTCCCAGCCAAAGCTAAGGCGACGTCTTCTTCGCCAGGTCCCATCACATCTAAATGGTCAGGGCGGGCATTGGTGATCACACCCACATTAGAACGCACCATGCGCAGCTCGCTCAGTGACTGATACTGCGGTTGCAGTGCCATGCACTCCATAACCACAATTTCCGGCTTTAATTTAGCCATGCGCTTTAGCGTGCGCATTTGTTCAATGATATTTGCACCACTGATGCGGTAAATTGGAAACTCACGCCCGTCAGGGTCAGTGACTGCAGCGGCCGAGCCCGTTGTTTTTGCGCATACTCGCTTATCGCCGGCGCGAAGGCCTGCGGCAATCAACCGAGTGACACTGGTTTTCCCACGCGTACCATTCACATGAACACGTACCGGAATGCGGCTAACCAGCCAACGATGTTTTAGCGCTTCTAAACCACCTGCAAGAACAAGTGCTACCCAAAGTCCTGCAACAATGGCGAGCAAAACTGGCATTTCCATAATCGCTCCCCTTAACATACATAAATGTATGTATTCTTTTTAGCGAACCTTTATGAAAAAGACCAATGAATTTAGGGATCTTTACACTTTAGTTCGCAAGAAGAAGCGTATTACAGTATGGCGAATTGAGATTATGCTTTTTTAACGAATTCGGACTTTAATTTCATGGGACCAATGCCGTCTATTTTGCAGTCGATGTCATGATCACCCTCTACCAGGCGAATATTTTTTACTTTCGTGCCGACCTTAACGACGGAAGAAGATCCTTTTATTTTCAAGTCTTTAATCACAGTGACGGTATCGCCGTCTTCAAGCGGTGTGCCGTTAGAGTCACGGTACTGGGGGGTATTTTCAGTGTCTATTGGTTCATCTTCAGACCACTCATGGCCGCATTCAGGGCAAACCAGTAAGTTACCGTCGTGATAAGTGAAGGTTGACTGGCATTCAGGGCAGGCGGGGAAGTCGCTCATTAGAAATCCTTTTAAATTAAAAAGAGGCGCAATTATAGCCTGTTAGCGCCACGCCCGCATTAAACGAACAGCAACACCGCAATTGTTGTTATTACGGCCAGTAGAACGTTAAGAACAACTCCCTCTCGTGCCATAGCTTTTATCGTAATGCGTTTAGAGGCAAACACAATAGAGTTTGGCGGTGTTGCGACAGGCATGCAGAATGCACAGCTACAGGCAATAACGGCCGGAATCATCAGTAATTCAATCGGTAACTGTAATGCCGTAGCGGTGGCTGCCAAAATAGGCATAAGTAGAGTGGCGGTCGCTGTATTGGATGTGACTTCGGTGACAAACGAGACGGTCAGAGTGAGCACAAAAATGAGCAACCATAAAGGAAGCGCACCTAACGCTGTGAGCGACTGGCCAATGATATTGCCCAAACCGCTTTCCATAACGCCCCGGGCCAGACAAATACCTCCGGCGAACAACAACAAGATGCCCCAGGGAATGTCCTTTGCCAACGGCCAGTTAAGCAGTTTTTCGTGCTTAACTTTGCCGCTTGGAATCACAAACATCGCAACCACACCGGCTAAAGCGACAGTGGCATCATTTAAGCTGCCCAGCCCTAAAAAGCCGGTCCAGCCGCCAAATGGTGCTGTGCGGGTTATCCACAGGAAAACGACGGCACCAAACACTATTAATACGCGCTTTTCATAGGTGGTCATTTTACTCGTAGTGGGAAGCTCTAATGGTTTTGTGAGCTTGACGTGTCGGGTGAGCCACAAAGCAATCACTGGTAACCCGAGCAGAACCATCGGTAAACCAATGCCAAGCCAGCGGGTAAAGCTGAACTCGGCTCCGGTAATATTTTGATAAATGGAGGCGAAAATTAAATTAGGCGGTGTGCCGACCAGGGTAGCAATACCGCCTAACGAGCCAGCGTAAGCCAGACCCAATAACAGTGCGCGTTGAAAGCTTTCATCCTCACTGGCATCGGCGAGTGCCAGAGCGACGGGCAAAAGTGCCAGAACACCAGCGGTATTCGATATCCACATGGATAAAAATGCGGTCGCAGCCATAAACGAAATAACCACTTTGCGACCATTGTCAGCTCCGATACGGGCGATAAGCGTTAATGCCATACGTTTGTGAACGCCGCTGGCTTCTACCGCTTTGGCCAGCATAAAAGCACCCATAAACAATAAAATGATATTGTCACCCAGCGCGCCTGCAGCGGTGCTGGTATCAATAACCCCAAACACGGGTAGTAACACGAAGGGTAATAATGAGGTGACGGGCAATGGAATGCATTCGGTGACCCACCACCAAGCGACCCAGACAACTGTGCTTAGAGTGAGAGCCGCCGGTAAAGGCATGTTGGCGAGTTGGGTGGCAAGCAGTACAATGAGAGCGGTTAATGGCCCCAGCGCTAAATGTTTCATTAAACGATTTTTCTATCCATAGCGTATCTTTCCCAGTAAAGATAATAGATAAGAGGTTCACATGCGAGATATTGTTATTCTGCACGAAAATGAAGAGTGGCTAGTGCCATTGAGAGCAGAATTTGAGAAGCGCGGAGTTGCGGCCAAAGAATGGTTTCTTGATACGGGCGTCATTCCTTTTACTGAACTGCCTGACGATGCGGTGTATTACAACCGCATGAGTGCCTCTTCGCATACCCGCGGGCATCGTTTTGCGCCAGAGCTAACTCGCATGGCCTTAACCTGGCTGGAAAGCAATAATCGAACGGTTGTGAATGGTACCGGTGTTCTTGCGCTAGAAGTCTGCAAGTTATCGCAGTATGCGGCATTGCAAAAAGCCGGGTTGAATGTTCCCAAAACACAAGCGGTCGTGGGTAAGAGTTTATTGGTTGAAGCTGCTGAAAAGTTCGCTCAGTGGCCCGTTATTTTGAAACCGAACCGCGGCGGCAAAGGTCTGGGTGTTATTAAGTTTGATGATGCGGCTGGTTTGCAAGCTTATATTGACAGTGCTGACTACGAAGAGCCTCTGGACGGTGTTTGGTTGTTGCAGGAGTACATCAAACCGAAACAACCGCACATTACCCGCAGCGAGTTTGTTGGTCAGAAATTTGTTTATGCAGTGAATGTGAATACTGAGCAGGGTTTTGAGCTCTGCCCGGCCGATGTATGCAGTGTTGATGATGCGTTCTGCCCGACCAGTGAAACGCCGGCGGAAACCCCGAATAAATTCACAATTACTAAGCGCTTTAACGACCACGAAATTATTTTTGCCCTTGAGGCGTTTTTAAAGGCCAATGATATTGATGTTGCAGGTATTGAATTCATTGAGGACGACAAAGGCGAGTTGTACGTGTATGACGTGAATACTAATACCAACTATAACCAAACTGCCGAGCGGGAAGCGGGTGTAAAGCAAACTGGAATGGGTGCTCTGGCTGATTATCTTATTGATTTAGCCAAATAACGACTCCCCAATAAGGGGTAAAAAAACGGCCCCAACAAGTGGGGCCGCAAAAAAGCCAGGGAGAGAGTCTGGCGTTTAGAAAGTGTATTCAACACCAAAGGAGGCTGTTTGAGGCTTGTTAGGACGAGCACCGTGAGGTGAACGAGCGACAATTTGTTGCTGATCAAACAGGTTTTCGACTTTGAAATAAACCGCCATGTTGTTGTTCATCTCATAACGGCTGACGAAATCCGTGACAAACACAGATTCCGTTCTGTCGAATTGGCTGTCGGTACGGTTACAGCCCGTGCTGACGCACATTTCGTCGGCGTATTTTGCCACAATGTAGTTTATCCAACCGTTTTGGTTGTCTAGTGCAACGCGCATACTGAACGTATTTTGCGGAATGTCTGCCAATTCATCACCGTCAAGGTTATTCAGGTTATCTTCGCTGATTTCACCTTTGGTGTAGGTATAGGTTACATCCACAGGAATCAGGAAGCTGCCTGCTTCAAACGTGTTGCTCGCCTGGAATTCCAACCCACGAACGACCGACTCACCCAATACGTAGTTGCCTGACTCCGCGCCGTTGTCACATGGGTTAGCGATTGAGCATTGCTGTGTTGTGTCGTTAAAGTCGCTGTAGAAGCCAACCGCTTCGACAAATAAAGTACCTTGGTTATAACGTACACCAGCTTCATAGTTTGTGCTGGTTTCAGGCTCCTGGTTTTCTTTTGCGCCACCACCTAAAGGAGAAAAACCTTTATGAACACCAGCCAAAACTTGCCAGTTTTCGCTTAGGTCATAAGTAAAAGATGCACCAGGTAACCATTCGCTGCTGTCATTAGAGCGAGTGCTGTCTAACTCGCTGCGGTCCGGCACTGCAAACTGGAGGCGTGAAGATTCAACGTTTTCATGACGAAGTGCCAGATTAACCATCAAATCGTCAGTAACTTGCCACTGGTCAGTAACCCAAAAGCTGACGGCTTCCGCTTTTTCTAAACGGTTGTCGCCACCGGTTGGTTGAATGAACGAGTCAAACACCAGGCTACCGTTAACTTGATCGAAGACTTCTTTTAACTGGTAACGATCCATTTCGTCAGTGTGATCACGTACGCCAATTTCGAGGAAATGCGATGCCAACTCAATACCGGTATTTACTTCAACACCATAAGAGTCGTAGCCACGGTTACCGTTGGTCCAGGTTATGTCTTGGTAATCTTGCTCGCCGTGCAAAACCGCTAGCGCGTCTGTGTCACCCGCATTGGCTAAGTCAACTAAGCCATTAACAACACCCGCTTTAAACCAGTTGCGCTTAAAGTGGTTCTTATAAGTCAGAACATTCAATTCAACGGTGTCAGTTAGCTCCACGTTGTAGTTAAGACTGATAGCGTCATGATGATTGTTCATCTGGTCAATTTCAGACAGCCCATAACGGCGGTTAGGGTCTTCCGCAAAGTCTGCGTCAGTAAGCCCTGCATACGTTTCGTTTGAGGTTTCTTCTGAATACTGGAATTTAGCCAGTAAACTTTGGCTATCCCCTGTCCATTTTAATTTCGCAACATAGTCTTCAATGTCGAATCCAGCGTCACGGCTGCTGCGGTCGATATCTTTAAAACCGTCGCTGCTGCGTTGAACGGTTTCTAGCAAGAAGCCCCACTGACCTTTTGTGCCGCCAACATGCGCATGAATATCGCGGCTGCTGTTTTCACCGAACTCAGTCAATACTTGACCACCGAACTGCTCCGGCACGGGTGTCGTAACCAGGTTAAGTACACCACCAGTGGTTTGAGGACCATAACGCAATAATGGAGCGCCCTTCAGCACTTCAATAGACGACATGCGGAAGGTGGTTGGGAAGTAATATGCCGCCGGGTTTGAATAGGGTGCTGGCGCCATCATCACGCCGTCTTCCAAAATAGTGACTTTACTGACACGGCCGGCGGTTGCGGCACGGATGCCAATGTTTGGGCGGAGGCCTTGGCCGTCTTCTTCACGCACATAGACACCAGGGATGGTTTTCATCAACTGGTTAATGTCGGATGGTACTTCAATTCGCATTTGCTCTTCGTCGATAACGGCGCTTGAGCCTGCAGTGGCTCTGGAGTCAGTTTTTGTACCGATAATTTTGATTTGTTCAATGTCATCAGTTCGGTCAATAGCCACTTCTGCAAAGGTCGGAGCAGCGAAGCTTGCAAGAATAGCCGTAGTCAGTAACGTCTTTTTCATGATCTACCCTGTTAATGTTTTTTGAAAGGTTATTTCATTATTGGTTTATCAAATCGCCGCGAATGCTAATATAAATAATAATGATTCGCAACAACAGTTTTGATCTTTAGCAATTCTTTGGTCGGTTTTTTTGTGGTACTTGTCGTTGTCTTAGTCAGAGAGTTTGGTTAAAAGCGCTTGGGCGAGGTAAAGTCTTTACAAAGAGGGGAAACCGTTAAGGCGCTTTAAATGACGAAAATAATAAAACTGACCACGGTGCTAACCGTATTAGCTGGTGTAGTCGGTTGCAGTTCATTAACTAGTGACTCAGAGCAAACCATTCAGTATCAATGCGGGGCGGCCGAAGTGGCGCTCAACTTTACTGACGAGGCAGCGACACTTCATTACAAAGGCAGCTCGGCACGCTTGCAGCCAGTGGTTAGTGCATCGGGCGCACGCTATAACGACGGTGCTGACCCTGTCACCCAGTACTGGGGGAAAGGTAATGAAGCGACCATTACCTGGCAGGGACAGGAATTGCCAACCTGTGTGGAAAAAGGCACTTTGCCTAAGCACTTTACAGGCCGTGGCAACGAACCTTTCTGGCAGGTTGCGGTTAATCCGCAACACATGACCATTACGACACCGAATACTGAAGCAATTGTTGATGTCGCGCCGGCCAAAGTCGTTTCTGAGAACCCTTATGAATGGCGCATTGACTCAGCCACAGCAACGCAGTTAGTGGTTATTGATACGTTATGTCGGGACTCGATGAGTGGCAGGCTTTACCCCTACCAAGTCGATTTGCACGAAGACGGTAACGTTTATTCCGGCTGTGGTGGCGACAGTGAATGGTTAGTGCAGGGTGTCGAGTGGCAATTGGTTAAATTTGGCGACCATCCGCTCAATACAAAAGCGCCAACATTGAGTTTTCTGGCCGACGGTCAGCTGACTGGATTCAATGGTTGTAATCGGTACTTCGGACAATACAACTTAGGTGGCGAGCTGGCACAAATACAGCTTATGGGAAGTACCAAAATGGCGTGTCCGGAAACCGCCAGTCAACTGGAAAGAGAGTTCAGTGACGCTATGCAACGTGTCTATCAAGTATTTATTGATAACAATGAACGCTTAGTGTTGACCACTCGTGGTAATCGACAACTGATTTTTGTCGAGCAACAGTAGTAATATCCTGATAGGGTTAACACCTATGCAACTTAAAAAATACACCGATTATGGTTTGCGCGTTTTAATGTATCTTGCGGCCAAAAAAAACGACAACAGAGTCACCATTGATGAACTCAGTGGCATCTTCAATGTGCCCAGAAACCACTTAAATAAAGTGGTGCACCAGTTAGGAAAAGAAGGGTTCATTGACACTCGCCGGGGGAAAAATGGTGGCTTTTTGCTGGCTGTTGACCCTGCCGATGTGCGGTTAGACAAGATCATACGCCGGCTTGAAGGTGACGAGTACTGGATAGATTGTCATAAGCCGGAGTGCGCTATATTCCCGGCCTGCGAGCTGAAGAATTTAATCAACGAAGGTAAGGAAACGTTCTACCGGTTTTTATCAGACTATACATTAGCCTCGCTAATGCAGAATGATGCTGATATTCGCCGACTCTGGGGACAGGAAATTCCAATAAACGAAGCACAATAATTAAGGGGAGTTCCATGCTTAAGAAATTAGCAGTAGGCATAGCCGTTGGTTTGGCGGCGACATCAGCGCAGGCAGGAAACTGGCTGCATTGCGGGGACGTATTCGATAGTCAATCCGGACAGCTTATTGGTGAGCGGTACATTGAAGTTGAAAATGGTGATATTAAGGCGGTCAAAGTGAATTCACCGGGAAGCTCCAACCAAGTAACCGACTTGTCAGACAGTACGTGTTTGCCGGGGTTTATTGACCTCCATGTGCACTTAGACGGTCAGTCCGGGCCAAATTCGTACATCAAGCAGTTTACTCAAAACCCGGCGGACTTAGCCTTGATTGCTCAGCACTACGGCATGAAAACGCTGAAAGCGGGATTCACAACGGTTCGTAATCCAGGTGATTCTGACAATGTGACCATTGCTTTGCGAGATGCCATTAACGCCGGTATTACCGATGGACCACGCATTTACACCGCAGGCAAGTCTATTGCAACAACGGGGGGGCATGCGGACCCGACAAACGGTTGGAAAGAACAACTGATGGGTCGTCCAACTCCAAAAGATGGTGTTATTAATAGCGCCGAAGGTGCTCGAGAAGCGGTTCGTCAACATTACAAAGACGGTGCTGACTTCATCAAAATTACCGCAACGGGCGGTGTATTGAGCATGGCAAGCAGCGGTGACAACCCTCAGTTTACTGACGATGAGTTAGAAGCCTTGGTTGATATTGCTGATGATTACAATTTTCATGTCGCCGCCCATGCGCACGGCAAAGCCGGTATGCTTCGTGCGGTAAAAGCGGGTATTGCTTCAGTTGAACATGGTACTTATATGGACGACGAAGTGATTGCGGCAATGAAAGAGCATGGTACGTATTTAGTACCGACGATTTTGGCTGGAAAATTTGTTGCTGAGAAAGCTGAAATTGACGGATATTTTCCTGAGGTTGTGAGACCCAAAGCGCGCGAAATTGGTCCGAAAATTCAGGATACCTTCGCCAAAGCTTATAAAGCGGGTGTGAATGTGGCGTTTGGTACTGATAGCGGCGTATCTGCACATGGTGACAATGCTCTGGAATTCCAGTACATGGTTGAAGCAGGCATGCCTGCAGCTGAAGCGATCCAAGCAGCGACAAGCGTCGCAGCTGATTTTCTGAAGAACGATAAAATTGGCCGTATTGAAGCGAATAAAAAGGCGGATATTGTGGCAGTAAAAGGTAATCCTTTAGAGGATATTACTCTGCTACAAAATGTCAGTTTCGTGATGAAAGACGGAAAAGTGTATAAGCAATAAAATAACCAAGAGGGGTCAGTCGAAACGCACTGACCCTTCTAGTTTCAAAGAGGTGTGGTCGCTACTGCGCACTTCGTACTTGGTTTTATCTTCCTCGCAATTCACCCACAGCTGTACTCTCGCCGGCAAAATAACCGGGCGCTTAAAAGTCACGTCTATGTAGGTTACCGCTTTTGACTGTTTGCGTTCCAGCTCAGCCTGAGCTCGAGCCATCATGTACATACCGTGAATAATCGGTTTTTCGAAACCAAACCAGCGCGACACGAGCGGATGTAGGTGAATGGGGTTAAAGTCGCCGGATATACGGGCGTATCGGCGGCCCATACCGCTGCCTAACTGCCAATGAGCCAAGTTGTCCCAGCCTTCGTCGGGTTCGAAAGGTTTCGGCGGTGCTTTCTTTGTTTGTGCCTTTGCGTTATCGGACTTCATGACTTGATAAACGCTGGTACAGGTCGCCACTTTTTCACCTTCTTGCCAAAACTCGACCGTAAACTGCGGTCTTAACCGGCGTGGAGACACATCAGGTCCGCGCTTAGGTACTTTGACTTTTGACACCAGCTGAAACGACTGGTCAGTTTGAATAACCGCATGGCGCTCTAGTTTGTTGCTGACGTGCACCAGACCCGGTGCAGGCCAAGGGAAGCTGTCGTCGAGCATTTGCGCTAAGTGTGCGCGTTGTGCAATGCAATACAGCATGGCAAGCGGAACATCACTAACAAAACCACCAAAAGCCTCGTGATATTTTTCTAGCTGTTTAGCTGCCGGAGCCGGAATAGAATAATGCTTTTCCAGCGTTTCTGAATCAGCCTCAGACTCATCGCTACGCTGTAAGGTAAATAATGACCTGAACAGCATAGTTGGCATGGGGGCAAGTTTTTGCGGATGGTTATCCACACGTTCCATAGTGATAGTGACTCCCTACTGACTTAGTGGTTATTCTCGCACATGTTGCAAAAATTCAACAGTCCGACCACTAAAAAGCCGCTCCGAAGAGCGGCTACTCTAGTTTTCCCGGTGTTACTTGTTGGTTTCTATATCGTCATTGAGATCTTCATCGTGCTTTTCGAGATCCCATGGCAGAACACCCGGACTGTGATGTCTGAAGTGCAGGTAGTTCTCGAATTGGTTAATGACGTCATTGATGATATCTGATGACTCATAACCGTATAGATCATACGACTGACCACCTTGTCTCAGGAACACCTCTGCTCGGTAGTAGCTTTCACGGTTTTGGTCGTTGCTGAGCACAAACTCCGGCAGTAAGTAGTCGCGCAGACGAATTTCATACGCAAAATCGAGATCATTTTCTCGTTCAACACTAAGAATGATGCGATTGTGCTCTTCGTCCGTTGTAAATTCGGCTGGCCAGTCCTGACTTTTCAGTTCTTCTTTTACTTTTTTCAAAGAGTCTGTCGCAGGTCCGTTAATAAATTCCAATACAGGTTCTTTCTTCGGAAAATCGACCAAGCCGGCTAAACGTTTTTTCCAATAGTCCGGACCCTCGTTAACACCACGACGGTGATGATGGCGGTGGCTCTTCAGACTATTGTATTGGTGCCCTTCAATAACCAATGCACGCCACATACCGGCTGCCGATATCAAAATAATGACAGCGAACGGTAAGGCACTGGTTATTGCCGCGGTTTGCAGCGCGCCTAACCCGCCGGCAACCAGCAATACTGCGGCAACAATACCTTCACTGCTTGCCCAGAAAACACGTTGCCAAACGGGAGTCTCCATACCGCCTGAAGCTAATGAGTCGATAACCAGTGAGCCAGAGTCCGATGATGTGACGAAGAAGGTAATAATTAAGAGTACGGTAACAAAGCTAACAATACTGGTCAGTGGCAATTGCTCGTACAGTTTGAACAAAGCGATGGCCTGGTTATCCTGCACTTCCGAAATGAGTGCTGTGTAACCTTCGTTCATGATCATATTCAAAGCGGTATCGCCAAATACGGCGAACCAGAAAAACGTGAATATGGTAGGCACGAACATGACTCCAAAGACAAATTGACGAATCGTTCTGCCGCGACTGATTTTAGCAATGAACAGCCCAACGAAAGGCGCCCACGCGATGGTCCAGCCAAAGATAAATAGCGTCCAGTTACCAATCCAGTCACTGCGTTCATAGGCTTGCAAGTTAAAGGTCCGTTCGACAATGCCGCTTAAGTAGGCCCCAGTGTTTTGCAGGAAGGTTTCCAGAATGTGGATGGTAGGCCCGGCAATAAACACGAATAACAACAGGAAAAGCACCAGTGTCATGTTCAATAGAGATAATCGTTTAATCCCCTTATCCATACCGGCAACAACCGAGGCTATCGCCGCGAGAGTGATAACACCTATCGCAATCACTTGCACGGTTGTCCCCACAGGAATATCTTCCCACAGGTAATTGAGGCCGGTGTTAATTTGTATCACCGACAAGCCCAGGGTTGTGGCAATACCAAACATGGTGCCTAACACGGCAAAGGTGTCCACAGCGTGTCCTGCCGGGCCATTAATTTTCTCGCCAATTAACGGGTACAAGGTTGAGCGCATCGAAAGTGGCAGGCCATGTCGAAATGAGAAATACGCTAAAACTAAGCCGACCAGCCCGTAGATGGCCCAAATGTGAAACCCCCAGTGGAAATAAGCAATTTGCATTGCCTGCTTGGCGGAGCCAACGGTTTCTGCGGCGCCCGCAGGGGGCTCAGCATAGTGCAACACTGGCTCGGCAACGCCGAAGAAAAGTAAAGCAATACCGTACCCTGCAGAAAACAGCATGGCGAACCAAGAGGTAAAGCTGTATTCCGGTTCACAATGGTCTGGGCCTAACTTAATACGCCCCCAGCGTGATATTGCCACACCAATAATGAACACTAAGAAAAGAGCGACGGCGAGCATGTAAAACCAACCAAAGTTGTCAGTAATGCCTGCTAACGTCCAGTTAAACAGTTCACCGGCTTTTTCAGGCGCGCTTAACGTCCCTATTACCAGCAAAGCGATGACAATAACAGCCGGTAAAAACACCGGAATCAGTATTGCGTTGTGCCACTTAGCTTTCTCCGCTGACATAAAAACTCCTGTTTTTATTATGGTTTGTATATATATAGCCTACTTAAATTGTTTTGTAATGGGTCACTTTACATTTCTTTTACTGCTTATTTTGTAGTCTTTACGGTATGATGAATGCCCGTTCATATTTTTCAGTTAGTGGTTATATGAAGGCTCAGAATTCATCAGTTGATTTAGTGAGTTTAACGAATGCACTGCCGGGCGCGGTCTATCAATTAGAGCTAACCGAAAGTGGCGACTGGCACTTTCATTTTGTTAGTGAAGGTATTGAAAGCATTTACGGGTGCACCGTGAGTGAACTTCAGAAAAACACATGTGTCTTGAAAGATATTATTGTCGCTGATGACTATGAGGCGGTAGTCAATAGCTTACTCGAGTCCGCGAAATATCAAATTCCGTGGAACAAAGAGTACCGAGTGGTTCGTAACGGTGAATTGCACTGGGTGTACGGGCATGCAGTGACCGAGCGGCAGGCGAATGGCAGTACGCTCTGGAAAGGGCAGTTACTGGATATTACTGAGCGGAAGCAGTTGGAATTGGCGGTGAAACGTCACCAGCGAAACCTTGAGCTGGCCGAACGAGTGGCAAATTTAGGCCACTGGAAACTGAATTTAAACACTGGCAAGTCGGTTTGGTCGGATACTGTGTATGAGCTCTATGGTTTGGAAAAAAGCAAGACTGACCCCGGTCTTGATATTGTCATGGAAAAAACGCACCCACAGGACCGAAAAGCCGTAACCGACGCTATTGAAGCCGCCAAAAAGTCAGGTGTGCGCGACGTGGAACATCGTATTATTCGCAGTGACGACACCGTTCGGTGGTTGCGGGAATCCGGTATTTATCAGCTTGATGAGAATGGTGATGAAATTATTTTTGGCACGGTTCAGGATATTACCGACTACAAAGAGATGGAGCTGAAGTTGCGCAGCACCGGTGGGGAGGATGAACACACAGGCTTCTATAACCGACGTATGATGTTGCGTGCTCTCCAGCGACGGTTCAGTTTTTATAAAGCCCACCCAGAATACCCTTATTTTTTACTGGTTTTGAAAGTCACTAATGACTCTAAAACGCTCGCTAGAGCGGCAGAAATTGTTCGCGCGAATATCAGAGATTACGACACACCAGGACATTTAGGCAATGGCTTAATTACCGTTTTGCTGTCGACTCTGTCACGTCCGGAAAATAACAGCAGCCTTCGTCGTGTTATAACGGAACTGAGCGACGCCGGCATTGAAAGCCATTGTATGTTGGAAGAAGCGAAGAATACCGATAACCGATTCGATGACATACTGGCGCGGGCATTACCTCGAGAAGCTGATTGCAGTTTAAATTGACCAATCTTGCTGCTTGCCCATTTCATTGACCGGAATGGCGTCTCCAAACGTAATATGCGTGGGGACTTCAATATCGAGAAGATGCTCGCTTAACCAATGCTTCAGATCAGCTTCCGTTATTTTCTCGCTATGGTTTTTCAGAACCACAAACGCTTTTAACCCTTTACCTTCTGCTGGCTTTTTTTGTCTTACGGCAGCTGCACTGACGGCTGGGTGTGACTCGATAAGTGTCATTACTCGCGACGGATAGACATTGGTGCCTTTAATAACAACAGCACTATCAACCCGCCCACTGACAATAAAGCTCTTATCGGATAGCCAGTTGAGCTTATCGGGCAACTCGTAACTTTGTTGTGTGTGCTTTTCCTGCAGGGTGTTTATCGACTCTTGTTGCCAGCGAGGCAGAAGTAGAAAGGGTTGCTCCGGTGAGAAGCGATAACCAATACCGGCAGTCTCAGAGCTGCCATAAATTTCAATAACGCGGGATGCGCCTGCCTCATAAAGCGCATTGATGGTTTCTGCTGGGCACGGGCCCGACGACGTTGTGAAAGTGACTCCGTGGGGTATATGGCTTAGTAGTTTGGTTGCCTGAGTTAAAGCTTCAGGGAAGCCTATAACGAGGTCGCCCGGCTGCAATGAACCGCTGGTAAATTGCTGAAAGGCACTAAAGCCCCGTATAACGGGAACGTCCAGAATGTCAGGCAGTAATACCGAGAATAACAACCCGTAAATATGATGCGACGGAACCAACGCAATGACGCGATGAACACTTGTACTTTGGGTACTAATCAGTTTGGCAAAGTAGTCTGCTTCGTCAGTGAGTTGAGCCCAGGAGTGTCTGCATGGCTTTGGCTGGCCTGTGCTGCCGGAGGTTGTGACCGTTATGTTGTTTGATGCAATGTCGCGGGCTTTCTGCACTATTTCCGACCAGTCACCGAGCGTGTTTTTGCGCAATAGATAGTCTTCAATACCGCTTTCTTCCATTTGGAAAAACTGTACAACACGACCAGCAATTGCCATCCATTCAAGCGAGTCGACCACGATTTCGTTGTCGGTGCTATCGGTTGCTTTCCCGGTTGCTTTACTTTGCGGAACCAGCTCGTCGGTCGGCAGCCAGCGACGACGTCGCCACTCGTTACTTTCAGCAGGTCGAAGTCTTGTCAGCTCCTCGGCGATAAGATCACCAATGAGCTGAACAAGTGCTGGCTTTTTTAAGTTGACGCTCACTTTACAGGCGCTTTACAAAGACCCAGTAACTATCACCAGATAAGGCTTTTTTCATATGGACTTTGACTTTCGTGGGCTTCATTTCATAGTCGAAGACATACTCAAACATGGTATTTAAATCACCATTTTTTACGCCGTCGTCAAAGCGACCCTTGAATTCAGGGCTGTTTGTACAAGGTGCAACGTCTCGGAAAAAGTTTTTACCGACCACTTCTTCAGGGTTACGACCCGTAATGTCGCCTTCCGCTGCATTGTATTGAATAATTTTTCCGTGACTGTCGAGCTGAATAGCACCAAACGCAATATCATTGATTTTGTCATCAGACATTTGCGCCAGTTTGTTTTCAATATCTTCTGAACCGAATTGAACAATTTCCATCGTCTTTTACCTTTTTTGGTCAATGTCTTTCTTTTAGTACCGAACGATGGAGATTAGATCACACTCCTTAACAAATTCTTTACTGTCATAGTCAAAATAGAGGTCTATACTTATTCTTTTATTAGCAACGTCGAGGGGACACAAGGATGCCAAGAACACCCCAATTTCACCGTGAAACTGCCTTAAATAACGCGTTGTATCTTTTTTGGCGACAGGGCTATCACGCCACTTCGATGAAAGACATTGAAGAAGCTATGGATATGCGTCCCGGTAGTATTTATGCGGCGTTCGGTAATAAGGAAGCCTTATTTAAAGAAGCGTTGGATGCTTACTTTTCTATGGTTGAGCAAAATTTTCGGGAAACCATCGCCAAGCAGCCATCGGTGCTACAAGGGTTCCGTCAATATTTGAAAGATATTGCAAGCACGGGCGAGAGTTGTGCGCCCACTAAAGCGTGCATGTTGGTCAAAACATTATTGGAGTTTGCGCCGGAAGATAAAGCCTTTAGTGACCCGGTATATGCATACTTTGATTCAATTGAGACAATGTTTAAAAGCGCGTTGGAAGACGCAAGAAGCCGTGGCGAGCTCAGTAAAAAAAGCTCACCCGGGCAGTTGGCTAGACTGATTCAAACCAATGTGATTGGTTTGAGGACAATGGCACGGCGGAGCCTGCCGCAGGCGCAATTGGAAGTGTTGGTCGATGACGTTATCGCCCGCATTATTCCAGTGAATTAAATAGTCCTTTGTAGCCCCTGGGATTAAACTGCCAAGTCATTGCCAGAATAATTAAGCCGACCGCAATGTGCAATTGCCAGCCGAATGTATAGTTGCCGGAAACATCACGAAACCAACCGGTAATTAACGGCATAAAGCTGGCAAACATAAAACCGATGCCTTGCATAAAAGACACCAGGCGCCCTGCCTGAACGGGATTATCAATATGGTCTAACGCCATGACAATACACAGTGGAAAGGCGCCGCCTAAACCGAATCCGCAAAGCGCCGACCATAGCCAGGGGGAAACGCCAGGAAACCAGCTCAGGCCAACAAAGCCAATCATTTGCGTCATAACGGCAAGCGTTAACCAAGGTCGGCGATCTTGAGAACGTGATAACGTAGGCAGCACTAACGCCCCAATGACTTGAACGAGAGAGAAAAGCGCCAACAGGTTCCCTGATGCTTGGGCTGACCAACCAAACTCTGCGTAAAAGGGAGCTATCCAGGCAATAAAGCCCGCATAGCCTGCATTTACTAAAGCGAAGTAGGCACCGAGCACCCAGGCTCTTGGTGACTTGTAGGCTCGCAGTAATAAATGCCTGGGTGGAATACTGGCGACGGGTGTCCGGTTGACTGGTAAATACCAAATGACCAAAACCAGCGCTGCCAGAAGACTCCAGCTACCCATTGCCTGATAGCGTTCTGGCAATAAATTAGCGGCCCAGGGCGTGGCAACCGCGCCTAATGCTGCCCCGCCTATTAAAGCCGCTGACCACAGCCCCGTGACCAATCCAAGACGTTTAAGATATTGCTGCTTTGTCAGCTCGGGAATCACTATGTGCAATAGGGAAATGCCGACACCGCCAACCACCGCGCTGGTTATCATACTGGTACTGGTTGGTTCAAAGAGGCGGGAAACTAAACCAGCGGTTAAAATGAAAAGTCCCAAACCAATACCATGGCGGTAACCCAAAGCGGTGGTAACACGTCCGGCAAATAGCGCCATAGCACCAATCATTAGAATAGGAATGGTCGTAAGCAGCGATACTTCACTGAATGACAACCCGGTTATGTCGCGTAATTCACCCGTTAATGGACCGATAGACGTAAGTAACGGTCTTAAATTCAGCCCTAATAGTACTAAAACAGCCAAGCTAACGACGAGTAGAATTCCTGAGGGCGCAGGAGTAAACGTTGGTCCTTTTGACAAAATAATACCGCTGGTTATTTAAAACCTTACTTTACTGAATTTTCATCGTTGTGTGAAACCGTGTTATTCTTTGGCGCCAACAGTCGCTATCCTTTACTGAAAGAGTACCCGTTATGACCGCATCTACGGCGCCAGGGAATTTATTTATCGTTGCAGCCCCCAGTGGTGCAGGTAAGTCGAGTTTAATAAAAGCTTTGTTGGACAAACACGCAGACAACTCCATGCAGGTGTCTGTTTCATCAACCACGCGCGCTCCCAGACCGGGAGAGGTAGACGGTGTGCATTACCACTTTTTAGACGTTGATGCATTTGAGAAGCGCATAGCCGCCGGGGAATTTTACGAATGGGCCAAAGTGTTCGACAACTACTATGGTACGTCACGTAAGGTCGTTGAGTCGCTGTTGGCTGAAGGCAAAGATGTCTTTTTGGATATTGACTGGCAGGGTGCTCAGCAAGTGCGTGAACATCACCCCGAGGTGCGTTCTATCTTTATTGTGCCACCAAGTTTGTCAATTTTAGAGCAACGTCTCAGGGCGCGTGGGCAAGACTCAGAAGAAGTTATTGCTAAACGCATGGCCAAAGCTCAGGCGGAAATGTCGCATTATCATGAGTTCGATTACCTGTTGGTGAACGACGATTTTAATGACTCGCTGAATGCGCTGGAGCACATTGTGATGGCACAACGGCACAAAATGCCGCACCAACAAGTAAGATATTCACAGGTATTGAAGGAATTACTTGGATCGTCAGGCTGAATTCCGTATAATTCTTAGCCTTTCGAAAAATGTCACTCAAGTTTTAGTGGGAGTAAGTAAGCCATGGCTCGCGTAACTGTAGAAGATGCTGTAGACCGTGTAGGTAACCGTTTTGATTTAATCTTGTTAGCGTCACGCCGCGCGCGTCAATTAGCTAATGGTAAAGAGCCACTCGTTGAAACTAAAAACGAAAAACCAACCGTTATTGCGTTGCGTGAAATTGAGCACGGCTTAATTGATGGCGAACGCTTAGACGTAGAAGAGCAAGCGGCTCAGCAAGAGCAAGATGCTGAAGAACTTCGTGCCGTTGATGCACTGCGTGGCATTGAATAATAGAAGTCAGTTCGCCAACGGTATCAATACCGTTGGCAAATCCCTCAAATCCCCTTATTCTGAAAGTATATCTATTATCCAGTCTTAACTGGGGAGTTACTGGTGTACCTATTTGAAGGTTTAAAAGCGCAAATTAGCGAGTATCTGCCGTCTGACCAAGTCGACAGAGTAGCCGAGGCATTTGTTGTGGCTAATGAAGCTCACAGCACGCAAAAGCGCAGTAGTGGTGAACCTTATATTACCCACCCGGTGGCGGTCGCCAGCTTACTGGCCGATATGCGGCTTGACTGCGAAACTATCATGGCAGCGTTGCTGCATGATGTCATAGAAGACACAGAAACCAGCCAGGAAGACCTCGCCGAGCAGTTTGGTTCAACGGTTGCGACCTTGGTAGAGGGCGTGTCTAAACTCGATAAGCTGCAATTTAACTCAAAAGAAGAAGCGCAAGCGGAAAACTATCGCAAAATGATAATGGCGATGGTGCAGGACATTCGTGTGGTGTTAATAAAGCTGGCGGATCGCACACACAATATGCGAACCATTGAACACCTGCGCCCCGACAAGCGTCGCCGCATTGCCCGGGAAACATTAGAGATTTATGCTCCCTTGGCTCACCGGCTGGGTATTCATGACATAAAGAATGAACTTGAGCATTTAGGCTTTTGGGCACTTTATCCGTGGCGTGCGCGGCTATTGGAGTCGGAAGTTAAAAGAGCGCGGGGTAATCGCCGTGAATTTACTGATCGAGTCAAAAGCGAAATATATTCTCGGTTGGAAGGTAATAACATCAGTGCCCGCGTGCTGGGACGCGAAAAGCATTTACACAGTATTTATCGGAAAATGCAGACCAAAGAACTCAAGTTTGAGCAAGTAATGGATATTTATGCGTTCCGGGTCATTGTGGACAGCGTCGACACCTGTTACCGGGTTCTGGGAGCGTTGCATAATCTGTACAAACCAATCGAGACGCGTTTTAAGGACTATATTGCGATTCCAAAGTCCAATGGCTACCAGTCGTTGCATACCTCATTGAAAGGACCGCATGGAGTACCGGTTGAAATCCAAATTCGTACGGAAGAAATGGATTTAATGGCTGACCGAGGGGTTGCGGCGCACTGGATGTACAAGAAAACCGATGACTCTGGCACTACCGCTCAGGTGCGTGCTCGTAAATGGATGCAAAGCTTGCTTGAACTCCAGCAAAGCGCTGGCAACTCTTTTGAGTTCATTGAAAGCGTTAAGTCAGATTTATTCCCCGAAGAGATTTACGTGTTCAGTCCAGACGGACGAATTACTGAGTTGCCGCAAGGGGCAACCGCGGTTGACTTCGCCTACGCCGTGCATACCGACGTTGGCAACACGTGCATTGGTGCGCGCGTCAATCATCGCACCTATTCACTCAGTAAGCCGCTGGAAACTGGGCAAACCGTAGAAATAAAAACGGCACCGAATTCGCGTCCGAATATTGCCTGGCTGAATTTTGTGGTGACCGGTAAAGCACGGGCAAAAATACGACAGTACCTGAAAAGTCAGGAGGCCGACGAAGCTCAACAGTTGGGTGAGCGCTTACTTCGCTCAGCATTGGGGCCTGTCAGTTACGACGATATCCCCGAATCAGAATTTGATCGTGTGCTAACGGACACCAAAGTCGCTTCGAAAGAAGAACTGCTGAAGCAAATTGGTCTGGGCAACTTAATGTCCATTGCCATAGCGAAACGACTGTTGGGTGAGTTACAGCCAATAAAAGATGAAAACGCTTCAGAAAAGAGCTTGTCTATTAAAGGCGCTGAGGGCTTGCTGGTGAGCTTTGCGAAATGCTGCCGGCCAATTCCGGGCGATGACATCATTGCACACGTCAGTCCCGGTAAAGGTTTGGTCATTCATCGCCGTGAATGCAAAAACGTGCGTGGTCATGAGGATGATCCGGGACGTTATTTCCCGGTCGAGTGGGATAACAAGCCAGAAGCGGAATTTATTTCAGAAATTAGAATCGAAATTATTAACCATCAGGGTGTTTTAGCCCGATTAACCTCTTCAATAGCGACCACCGGTTGTAATATTGACGGACTGAAAACAGAAGAAATTGACGCCAATATTTACTTTATCGATGTCGCACTAACGATAAGAAACCGGAAACATTTAGCGGATGTCATACGCCACATTCGAAAAATGCCGGATGTTCAGCGCGTGACGCGCTTAAGGAAGTAGTATGTCAAAAGTGATTATTTCTACCGATAACGCACCTGCAGCGATAGGCACTTATTCGCAGGCAGTAAAAATTGGCACAACGGTGTATTTGTCAGGGCAAATTCCATTGGTACCTGAAACCATGGAACTGGTGAGTGAAGACTTTACCGCACAAGCGGAACAAGTCTTTAAAAACCTGACGGCGGTTTGTGAAGCTGCTGGCGGTGAACTTCAGGACATGGTTAAGCTACAAATTTATCTGACCGATTTGGGCGAGTTCGCCATTGTGAACGAAGTCATGGCGAAGTTCTTTAAAGAACCTTACCCAGCCCGTGCGGCTATTGGCGTGAAGCAATTGCCAAAAGGCGCACAGATTGAGATAGACGGTATTCTAGAGTTGCCGAGCACTAACTAAGCCTCATGCCACTGTTTCTGGCGCTGGCTCTCTGTCTTCCAGAGGTCGGCGCCAAATAATAATAGCGATAGCGACTGCCGCCAGAATAAAGCAGTAACCCGTGTGGATACTGACCGACAACGGCGATATTTTAAAGCTGGCCCCCATCAGTAAAGCCTGCGCTCCGTAAGGTAATGCCCCTTGTACCACACAGGCAAAAATATCCAGTAAGCTGGCGCTTTGACGTGGCGCTAAATTACCAATTTTAGCCAGCCGTTTACTGACTTCCCCGGCTAATAGAATACTGACTGTATTGTTAGCAACGCACAAGTTTGTTAGTGCCGTGAGCCCCGCGACGCCAATAGCAGAAGCGCGTTGCTTGTGCTTGCTGACTTTGTTTGCGGCGGCTTCGACAAACTGCGCTAAGAAAGCTAACCCGCCCTGCTGGCGAATCAATGCTGATAACCCGCCAATAAGCAATGACAGCAAGAAAATTTCCTGCATGCTTTCAAAGCCTTTGTAAATGTCCTGACTGAAAGCAACCCATTGGTAGTCGACGGTGAACATACCAAATGCTGCAGCCATAACGATACCAAGACCAAGAACTGCGAATACGTTCAGGCCTAACACCGCCAGTATAATGATCGCAAAATAAGGAATGGCGAGCCAAAGGTTAGCGTCCGGAACATTAAGAGGGACCCCGCTGGTGTCGTAAGTAACCAACCACAGAACAGTGACAATAGCCGCGGGTATCGCAATTTTTAAGTTCGCTCGGAACTTGTCACGCATGGTACAACCTTGAGTACGCGTTGCGGCAATGGTGGTGTCAGATATTATCGACAAGTTGTCACCAAACATAGCGCCGCTGACCAACACGCCTGCGAGTAGTGGCAAGCTAATGTCAGTGGCTTCGCCAATACCTAAAACCACCGGCGCTAACGCCGCCAGAGTGCCCATGGATGTCCCCATTGCGGTTGAGATAACCCCGGCAATAATGAACAGACCCGGCAGCAGGAACGCGGCAGGAATAATGCTGAGACCTAATGCAACCATTGCATCCACACCACCCGTGGCTTCAGCAACTGTACTGAATGCGCCTGCCAGAAGGTAGATAACGCACATGGTAATGATGTTATTGTCACCCACACCGGCGACAAAGGTGTTAATTCTTTCTTCAAAGGCCTGCTTGCTGAGCAGTATACCTAATACAATGGCGGGTAATATGGCGACAGGACTTGGTAGTTGATAGAAAGCGTACTCAACACCTTCGTTCTGAAAGTAGAGGCCAGTGCCTAAAAATAAAATCAGGAATAGCGCGAGTGGAAGAAGCGCTTTAGCACTTGCCGGTTGTGGCGACGAATCTGTCATAAACTACCTTTTATTTTTATTTTGGACGTCCAGAAGCTTATCCGTCCATTGGTTTTTGTGCAACATTTTTTCTGCAACACGAAAGTAATGCATTGATTGTGACCACAGTGGTATATTTTTGCAAAAGGAGGCGTTTATGGATCAGTTTTTTGGCAGGGCTTATGTGTTTATTCCCTGCTATTTGGACGGAAAAGCACTAAAAGCGGTTGAAACTGAACAAGGGTCCTATGTCAGTGAAATGGCTGACAGGTTTTCAGAAGAAGTGTCGAACCGCAGCTGGAACCAGTTCGAACGCGGAACGCTGGGTCGCTTTTCATTTAACTTTTACGGCGAAAGCGAAAAAGACACGAATTGCGAGCAACTGCCGGGTGACGTTTATTTCACCTTAAACCAGCGTACTCAGTTATGCATTTTAACGATTGTATTTGGTGTTAATGGTGAGCCAATAACTCAGCTGTTAGACAGAGTCTCGCGTGAAGGCATTGAAATAACGAATGGTGATGAGCGTAACGCCAGTTTCTATGAATACTTAAAAGCAAACCATGGATTGCAGGTGTCCGGCAAAGCACGCGTTTGCCTCAGTACAGGTCAAAAGCTGTCAGACATTTTAAAGCCGTCGATATTTGCGAACGAGATGTTTGAGTCCGATGTGATGGAGTCGGCGGGTTTATTGCCGACCTTTGGTCAAGGCTGCTGGCAGGAAAATATAGCGGTGTACAACAGCAGTGAGATATACGCGAGCAAGACAACTGTGCTTCGTTACGACAGTAATCTGGATAATGATGATCCTGAGCTATCGGGCACGTCAGTAAATGCCATTCGGCGTGACTTAATGCTGACCTTTATTATTGAGTTGTTGATGTTCAGAGAAGCGTCTATAAAGCGCGCGAACTTGCGAGTGACCCATTCAATACAAACCGATGAGAAACTGGAGCTGGACGACATTAATGACTTGATGGGTGACTTTAAAGCGGCCATTTTGTTTTGGGATTTGGATATATTTCTCTATCCATCAGCCCAGCAGTTGGCTGACAGCTTGTTTGAAAAGTTTGATATTGATCGTTCGCTGGAAACGTACCGAAAGAACCAAAGCTTCCTCGAACAGCGAGTAAACCTGTCGAATGCTGCGCAGGCAGAAAAAGAAACCCGCACGATAAACTACATTGCTATTATTGTGTTCTTTTTCGAGGCGGTGCCGTTACTATTCGTGTTAGCGGAATCACTTATCCAGAAAAAGCCGCTTAATATGCTAGCGATATATTCCGGGATAGCTGCGATTAGTGTTAGTTTTGTCTTATTTGTTGCGATTTTGGGCATTGTAAGAATGCGTCGGCTCACCAAAAAAGCGGTACGAAGTTAATGCAAGAAAAACAGTTAAGCCCCGGCTTTTTCACCTATGCAGAATTACAGGGAATGGGCTACACCGTTGATGACATTGTTGAAAAAACCGTCGCGCTATCAGCCGATGATATTTCCGGCTATGACTCGCAAGATAACGAGAGTCAGTATTGGTTAAAGCATCGTCGGAACAATATGTCATTGTTTGTTTGTGCTATGCAGGGTGACACTATGTTAGGCCACTTCTCAGCCATGCGCGTAAAAACAGATGAAGCAATGGCGTTTTTAGAGGGGAAGTGCTCTGAGACTGAGTTCACCGTGGTTTCAGGGCAGGATGCTCAAACAGCACCGCACTATGTTTATATTAGCGCCGTCGTGGTGAAGAAGACTTTGCGAAACAGCTCTGTTGCAATGAAACTCATACGCCAAGGGTATCGTCTCTTGAATCAGTATTTAAGGGAAACCCCGCAAGCTAAGGGGATTTTTGCGGAAGCCTACTCGGCAGAAGGGCGAAGACTCTGCGAACTCTTCGGTATGAACAATATATCGGCTAACTTTTATCGTAAGGACAGGTAATGTTCAGTAAAAAGCTCGACCCAGAGTTAGAGTCACAACTGTTATCTTTATCCGTATTGGCCTCGTTGTTCTTCACGGTGTCGGGTATTGTGGTTGGGCTGTTAACCGGCTCGTCAGTGGTTCTTTTTGACGGCTTGTACTCAGGTATCAGCTTATTACTGTCCTATTTGTCGCTCATTGCTGCTAAAAATGTGAATGCCGACGATAGTGTCTCCTTTCCTTATGGTAAAAGCGCTATTGAACCCTTTTTAGTCGGCGTTAAATACCTCACGTTAATTGTCTTATGTGTGTATTCTGCTTTTGCTGCCGCCTTTGATATTGCCGCTGGCGGCAGTGACGTGAATATCGACGTGGCGTTGGTGTATTCGCTTATCTCCTCGGTTGTCTGTGCGGGTGTTTACTTTTATTTCAAAAAAGCCTCAGCCAATTTGGAGTCAGACTTGGTTCGCTCTGAGTCTTACGAATGGTTTCTGGATACCATTTTGTCCACGGGTATATTTATTGGCTTTGTTGGTGCGCTAATACTCATGCGCGTTTCGATGGAAGAGTGGGTGCCCTATATTGACCCTGTATTGGTGTTGGTAGCGTCACTTGCGTTTATTGCTACTCCGCTGAAAGGGCTAATCCAAAGTGCCAAAGAACTCATCGGTTTTCAGCCGAAAGGAAAACTCGTCAAGCAGTTAAATCGCATTGTGGAAGAGGTTGAAAAAGAAAATAACTTTGACGCAAGTGTGGTTCGTATTCAAAAAGTCGGTCGCACCGTATTCCTGGAAATTGACTTTATTGTTAAGGATGATGACTTCTCTGTGACAGTCCTTCGGCAAGATGACATACGTGAAAAAATACACAGTCAAATTGTAAAACTGGGATACCGTTGGTGGCTCACAGTTGCCTTTACCAAAGACGAGAAATGGGTGGCTTAACTGATGGCTAGGCGGCACCACTGACTGGCATCGACGTACAATTGGCCAACATTAGTGCCGTTCATTTTTTGTTTTAACGGATGCTTTTCCAGTTTGTCCCACTTACCGCGTTCATATAGCTCGGTCATTTCCAGTAAAAAGCCCCAGGCACCCTCACGTTTTAATAGGGCGCGTTCGATGTCTTTCGACACAGGAAGCTGCTTTAATATGTCTTCCATGGAGACACCTAAAATAATATCCAGTAATGACAGCATGCCCGTTAAAAACGCAGCAGAATGGTACTTCTCGCTAAGAATTTCAGCACTAATAAGCTCCATAAACCGCGCACGGGTAATTGACTTTATAGTCAGTTCTTCGGGTTCACCTGCAGATACATTGGCCAAAACCACCAGCGTGATGAAACGCTTTATCTCATTGGTGCCTAAATAGGCCAGCGCATGTTGTATGGTTTCTATTCGCTTGCGGCCGCCGTGTAACGCGCTATTGACCAATTTCAGCAAACTGTAAGTGAGCGACAAGTCCTGCTCGATAATCTGCCGTAACACTTTTAAGTCAATATCGTCTTTGTGAGTCTCTTTCAGCAGTGTCAGCATGCTGAGCCGATTGGGAGACAATGACTTTCGTTGAAGTACTTGCGGTTGCTCAAAGAAAAAACCCTGAAAGTAGTCAAACCCGAGCTCCAGACAGCGTTCAAATTCTTCTCTGGTTTCGACGCGCTCCGCAAGTAACGGAACGCCTTGTTCTTTGAAGTATTTTATTTTGTCATCCAGAGCCAGTCCCTGCTCCTGAATATCAATTTTCACCATATTGATCATGGGAATGACCGGCTCCCACTGATTATCGAAGTCGTGATCATCAAGGGCGATGCGATAACCTTTTGATTTGGCGGAGTTGCATGCTTTTAACAAGGGCTCGTCGACACCAACGGTTTCAAGCAACTCCACCCAGACCGTTCGGGCATTAAGAAAAGACGGGAAGTCATTCAACAATGTTTGTGCATGAAAATTAATAAACGCTTGCTTGCCCATACACAAGGTTTGAATGTCGCCCAGCAAGTGCTGTTCGAGCAAAAGCTTTGATGTCGCTTCGTTGGGATCAATATTCGGGAAGCTGTTTGCTTCACTGTCGCGAAACAATAACTCGTACCCGTAAACTTTTTGGTCGCGGGTAAGAATCGGCTGTCTGGCGATGTACGAATATGACATTCAATGTCCTGTTTTGTGTCATTGTTTTCGGTTAGGACTGATTCACTGACTCGGGTATACTGCTAATAATTAGTTCTTTTTTCGAAAAAATGCAATGAGTCCTGAACGCTATTTAAGAATTAACCAAATGCTTGATAAACGCCAGCCTGACTTAACGGTGATTATGGAGAATGTTCATAAGAACCATAACTTGTCAGCGGTGGTGCGCTCTGCCGACGCAGTGGGTGTACACGAAATGCATGCGGTATGGCTGACTAAAAAGGCAAGACTATCGGGTGGCACTGCACTAGGCAGTCAAAACTGGGTGAAAATTCATAACCACCGGTCTATGGATGACGCTATAAGCACTGTGCGTGAGCAGGGAATGCAGGTTGTGGTGACGCACTTATCAGAGCATTCAGTCGACTTCAGAGACATTGATTACACGAAACCAACGGCGATTTTACTTGGGCAGGAAAAGTACGGGGTGACTGAGCGGGCGTTGGCGCAAGCTGACCATCATGTGATGATACCCATGGTGGGAATGGTGCAGTCGTTGAATGTGTCAGTGGCAGGAGCGGTAATGTTTTATGAAGCACAGCGTCAGCGTGAACTGGCTGGTATGTATCAGTCGCCTCAAATGAGTGCGCAAGAGCGTCACCGAGTGCTTTTTGAGGGCGGCCACCCCATTTATGCGAAAGCGTGTAAACGCAAAGGTATAGCTTATCCTGAGCTCGATGAGAGCGGTCAAATTATGGCGGATGATACTTGGTGGCAAAGCATGCGGGAAAAACGTTAAGGGGGCATTGTGCCGGAAAGCGGGCTGCACCGAATTCCATTAACGGTGCTAAAAGGCGTTGGAGACAAAGTAGCGGTTAAGCTGAAAAAGCTTGGGCTTGAGTCTGTCAGTGACGCGTTATTGCACCTGCCGCTTCGTTACGAAGATCGCACCCGTATTGAATCGGTCGCTCAGCTGCGCCAAGGCATGTCGACGAATGTGTTGGTCACTGTCAGGCATGCTGATATTAAATATGGTCGTCGGCGTATGTTGATCTGTCAGGCGTCGGACGACACCGGCAGCATCTCGTTGCGGTTCTTTCAATTCAGTGCCGCTCAGTTGAAGCAGTTTGCCGCCGGGACAAAGATTCTGGCATTCGGTGAAGTGCGGCGTGGTATGACTGGATGGGAGATGATTCACCCGGAATACAAAGTGATGCGGGGGGACGACGCTGTGCCCACCGAAGATACGCTGACACCGGTATACCCTATGACTGAAGGGGTCACTCAAGGGCTACTAAGAAAGGTCATAGAGCAAGCACTGAGTTACTTAACCCCGGGAGCCTTACCTGAGTTACTCCCCAATACGTTGCAGCCACATCATTTATCATTGGAACAGGCTATTTTAACGCTTCACAAGCCTCCGAAAGACGTGTCTCTGCAAGCGCTTGAACAAGGTGAACACCCTGCCCAGCAGCGGCTGGCCATGGAAGAGCTTATTGCTCACCAATTAAGTATGCTGCAACTGCGACATTCGAAACAGCAGCAAGCCGGCTTTAAAGTGGCGGGTTCAGGGCGTTTAACTCAGCCCTTTTTAAGCCAGCTTCCGTTTTCTCCGACGAATGCACAACAGCGTGTAGTGGATGAAATTACCGGTGATATGGCACAGGGCGCCCCTATGATGCGGCTTGTGCAGGGCGATGTCGGCTCAGGTAAAACACTGGTGGCTGCGCTGAGCGCCTTATCGGCTATTGAGGCAGGATACCAGGTTGCGCTAATGGCCCCCACCGAACTGCTGTCCGAGCAACACGCCATTACGTTCGAGCAGTGGTTAAGTTCGCTGGGCGTTAATGTTGCCTGGTTAAGCGGTAAGTCGAAAGGCAAACGCCGTACCGAGCTACTCGACCAATTAAAGGCCGGCGATATTCATCTGTTAGTGGGTACTCACGCGCTTTTTCAAAATGACGTTGAATATCAGAACCTGGCGTTAGTTATTATTGATGAACAGCACCGTTTTGGGGTACATCAACGGTTACAATTGCGGGAGAAAGGTGTTCAGGCGGGTGTGCATCCGCACCAATTAATTATGACGGCAACGCCAATACCCCGAACATTAGCCATGACGGCTTATGCGGACTTGGCCACGTCCATTATCGACGAATTGCCGCCGGGGCGAACCCCGGTGACAACGGTGGCGGTGCCGGATACACGACGACAGGACGTAGTCGAGCGCGTGCGGGACGTGTGTCAGAGCGAAGGCCGGCAAGCGTATTGGGTGTGTACGCTTATTGAAGAGTCTGATGTATTGGAATGCCAGGCAGCGGAGGACACCGCTAACGATCTTCAAGAGCAATTGCCGGGGTTAAATATCGGATTAGTGCATGGCCGCCTCAAGCATGAACAAAAAGAACAGGTTATGCAGGCATTTAAGGCGGGTGACGTTGATCTTTTGGTGGCAACAACGGTTATTGAAGTCGGAGTGGATGTCCCCAATGCGTCGTTGATGATCATTGAAAACCCAGAGCGCCTTGGTTTAGCGCAGTTGCATCAGTTGCGGGGACGTGTTGGTAGAGGTTCGGTGGCCAGTCACTGTGTGCTGCTTTACCACAGCCCGCTGTCGCAAACTGCCCAGCAGCGGCTCGGCGTCTTGCGTGAAAGTAACGACGGCTTTGTGATTGCCCAGAAGGATTTAGAAATTCGTGGACCGGGTGAATTGCTTGGTCATCGACAGACAGGTTTGGCGGCGTTAAAAGTGGCGGACTTAGAGCGTGACGAGCCGCTTATTCCGGAAGCTCAGCGAATTGCTGAAATTGTATTGAAAGAGTATCCGCAAAGCGCAAATGCGCTGATTGAGCGGTGGTTACCAAGGCGTGACCACTATGCTCAAGTGTGAACATCAAGTACACTACAGGAAATTGAGTTCGGGACAGTTTGAATGAACGATAGAAAAGACGATTCGATAGATTTTGGCTACCAAAAAGTCGCCAGAAGTGAAAAGAAAAACCTGGTCGCCAACGTGTTTCAATCGGTTGCGGCTAAATACGATGTCATGAACGACTTAATGTCGTTTGGCATTCATCGGTTATGGAAACGTTACACCATTGATTGTAGCGGTGTTCGTAAAGGTATGAAAATACTGGACATTGCTGGTGGTACAGGCGACTTAACCGCGCAATTTTCGCGCCGGGTGGGTCCGGAAGGTGAAGTGGTGTTAGCGGACATTAATGACGCTATGTTAAAAGTTGGCCGCGACAAACTGCGTGACAGAGGTGTTGTTGGCAACGTGCGTTATGTGCAGGCAGACGCGGAAGAATTGCCGTTTGACGACAACACTTTCGATGTTATTACCATTGCTTTTGGTCTGCGTAACGTGACCGACAAAGACAAAGCATTGCGCTCTATGTTGCGTGTTTTAAAGCCTGGCGGTCGACTGTTAATTCTGGAGTTTTCTAAACCTGTATCAGCCACCTTAAATCAGGTGTACGACTTTTACTCGTTTAATATACTGCCCAAAATGGGGCAGGTGGTTGCGAATGACGCCGATAGTTATCAGTATCTGGCGGAATCGATTCGTATGCATCCTGATCAGAACACTCTAAAGTCGATGATGGAAACCGCCGGCTACGAAAAAGTCGACTATCAAAATATGACAGGCGGTGTTGTCGCTCTGCATAGAGGATATAAGTTCTAATGACGTTATTACCGCTATTGCCAACGGTTCTGTTTGAGAAGTTAGCAAATTCGCTGTTAAAAAAAGACGCGCAAAGCTCTGAAAGACTGCGCCGTTTAGCGGGTAAACGCATTCGGCTGAAACTTAAAGAGTTGCCATTTACAACCACCGTTAGTGTGGATGAAGCGGGTATTTATATCAGCACGGCGGATAGCGATGACGTTGACTGCTGCATAAGCACTGAACTTGGCGTTTTACCGGAACTGCAGGATACCGCCAATTTAACGCGTCTAATTAAGGCTGATCAGCTCGATATTGATGGCGACCCTATGTTGGCGCAACAACTGGTGGGCTTGTTTAAGTCGCTGGATGTCGACTGGGAAGCCGAATTGGCGAATACACTCGGAGATGCCCCCGCACATTGGTTCATGAAACTGTGGCACAAAAGTCGAAGCCACGTCGAGAAAAGGTTGGAAGAAAGTAAACGTTGGTTTAAAGGCGTTGTCACAGATGAGAAACAGTTGCTTCCAACGCGCGAAGAATTTAATGAATTCAAAGACAATATGCAGCAATTGCGTGCAAAAGTAGAGCGCCTGCAAAGGCAGTTCGGGGAAAGGAAGAGCTAATGCGGACTCGGCGTTTTTACAAAATCACTAAAACCTTACTGACTTACGGGCTGGATGACTTAATTCCGGCTCGTTGGCTACCCTGGACGATACGCTTAGGTCGTCATGCGTTATTCTGGATGCCGAATAAGCACAAAGACAAACCGGCTGGGGTTCGCCTAAGGTTAGCGTTGGAACAGCTGGGGCCAGTTTGGGTTAAATTTGGTCAAATGCTGTCAACTCGCCGTGACTTACTGCCGCCGGATATTGCTATTGAGCTGGCGCGCTTGCAGGACAAGGTACCGCCATTCAACGGTGAAGCGGCCCAGAAGATCATTGAGAAGTCGTTAAACCTGAATAGTATCGACGATTGTTTTATTGATTTTGACACGACACCTTTGGCTTCGGCCTCGATTGCCCAAGTGCATACTGCGCAGCTAAAACAGGCGGACGATATTGTCGACGTGGTCATTAAAGTCATTCGGCCAGATATTCGTGAAACCATTCATGCCGACCTTGAGTTGATGGAAACACTGGCCTCTGTGGCGGCGCGACACCTGCCCGACGGGCGTCGGCTAAAGCCCAAAGAAGTGGTTAAAGAATACCGTAAGACATTGCTAGACGAGTTGGACTTATTGCGTGAAGCGGGCAATGCGATTCAGCTTAAGCGTAACTTTGAAAACTCTGACATGCTCTATATTCCGGTGGTTTACAGTGACTACAGCCGCCATAACGTAATGGTGATGGAGCGCATTGACGGCATACCGGTGAGCGATGTTGATACTCTGCGAGCCCGTGGTGTCGATATGAAAAAGCTGGCTGAGCGCGGTGTTGAAGTGTTCTTTACACAAGTATTCCGCGACAGCTTCTTTCACGCCGACATGCATCCTGGCAATATTTTTGTCGCCAAAGACGACCCGTTGCACCCACGCTATATTGGCATCGATTTTGGTATTGTCGGTACCCTGAACAGGGACGACAAACGCTATTTGGCGGAAAACTTTTTGGCCTTTTTTAATCGCGACTATCGAAAAGTCGCTGAGCTGCATGTTGACTCCGGTTGGGTACCCCGCCACACCAATATCGAAGAGTTCGAATCGGCGATTCGCACGGTTTGTGAGCCTATCTTCGAAAAGCCACTGGCGGAAATTTCGTTTGGACATGTACTGATCAATTTGTTTAACACTGCCCGCCGTTTTGAAATGGAAGTGCAGCCGCAGCTAGTGCTACTGCAAAAAACCCTGCTTTATATTGAAGGCTTAGGACGTCAGCTTTACCCCGAGCTGGATTTGTGGAAAACCGCAAAACCTTTCCTTGAGCGCTGGATGAATGAGCAATTAGGTTGGCGTGCCGTTGTTCGCTCGGTAAAAGAGAATGCGCCTTACTGGGCGGAAAAAATGCCGGAAATTCCGAACATGATTTACGACAGTCTGCGCCAGTATCAAACGCAACCTAAGCAAAATGACTATCGTTGGCAAGCGCTGCTTCGCGCGCAAAAGCAGGCCTCAACGTCAACCTTCTGGACCGTGTTAAGTGCCAGCGGACTCATTTGTACCACGCTATTATGGACGGACACCGAATTGTCGGCGCCAACTATCGGCTCTGGTATAATGACGATATTACTAGCCGTCATGGCCTGGCGAAGCCGGCCGAAAACGTCGAACGGCGAATTTAACTAAAAACGATTATAGGAAAGCACATGGGTATATCACCTTGGCAGTTAATCATTCTGCTCGTTATTGTTGTTTTACTGTTTGGCACCAAGCGTTTACGTAATATGGGATCAGACTTGGGTAATGCTGTGAAAGGCTTCAAAAAGTCAATGAATGATGAAGCTGACAACAAAGACGATAAAGAAAAAAAGAAAGAGTCGCTGCAAGACAAAGAGCAACATGACGACTCGGACACCTCTGGAAAGCCTTAAATGTTCGATATTGGCTTTTGGGAGTTATTGCTGATAGCAATTGTCGGGCTGCTGGTACTTGGACCCGAGCGGCTCCCTTCTGCCATTCGTGGCTTCCAACGTATGCTTAGCGGTGTGCGCCAATACACGCAAAAAGTCCAAAGTGAACTCGATCATGAACTTCGTATTAAAGAGTTGCACGAGCACTTAAAACAGGCAGAAAGTCAGGACCTCGAAAACCTTAGCCCTGAATTGCAGCGTTCGCTGGTTGAACTAAGAAATGCCGCCGCAGACGTTCAACGTCCCTATTCGAAAAGGCCGGATGACTCAAATTCACCGAATACGGCAGATAAGAGCAGGGACAGTGAATGAGTGACTCACCGTTACTGAACCACTTGCTGGAATTGCGTAATCGACTGTTGCGATCGGTGCTCGTGGTGTTGGTGGTGTTTGCGGCATTGGCTTATTTTGCTAATGCTCTTTATAACTTGCTTGCGCAGCCGCTGCTAGTGGCCCTACCCGACGATGCTCAGATGATAGCAACCGATGTGGCCGCTCCCTTTTTTACGCCCTTCAAGCTGACATTCGTCATCGCACTGGCGCTTGCCATACCCTATTTGTTATGGCAACTCTGGGCCTTTATTGCCCCCGGTCTGTACCGAAAAGAAAAGCGTTTAGTGGTACCGCTACTGGTGAGCAGTACGTTGTTGTTTTATGCAGGTATTGCGTTTGCGTATTTTGTGGTGTTGCCTATTGCCATGGCCTTTTTTACCGGTGCGGCTCCCGAAGGCGTTACGGTTGCGACGGATATAAGCCGTTACCTCGATTTCGTCCTGGCCATATTTATGGCCTTTGGTATTGCGTTTGAAACGCCTGTTGCCATTATGCTGCTGATATGGAGCGGTGTCAGTACTCGCGAATCGTTGGCACGTAAACGTCCCTATATTATTGTGGGGGCGTTTACTGTCGGTATGCTGTTAACGCCGCCGGACGTTATTTCGCAAACTTTACTGGCTATTCCCATGTGGCTGCTGTTTGAGCTGGGTTTGCAAATAAGTCGCTGGTACACACCCGCAAAGTCGAATGACAAAGAACAGGCTGATGAGGCTTAACGATGTGGTTTGATGCTGGAGTGAATTTAACCAACAAACGGTTATTGAAGGCGTTGCCTGAAGTGATGGAGGCTGCGGAAAAAGCTGGAGTGACAAGGCAGCTGATTATAGCGACCTCGCTCGAAGAAACGCGAGAAGCGATAAAGCTTTGTGAGCAATATCCACAGCAGTTAGTAATGACTGCTGGTATCCACCCCCATGACGCTGGAGAAGCCCCCAAAAGTTTTGCTGATGAGTTGAGAGCACTTGCTGAGCACAAAGCTGTTGTTGCTATTGGCGAGTGCGGGCTGGACTTTAACCGAAATTATTCGCCTCAAGACACTCAAGAACAAGTATTCGTTGCGCAAATAAAGTTAGCGAATGAGCTCAACTTGCCGTTGTACCTCCACGAGCGAGACGCTACTGATAAACAAATTGAATTGTTGAACCGCTACTGCGATGATGAGACAACTTGTTTAACGCATTGCTTTACTGGCGGGCCAGCAGAATTAGAGCGGTATTTGGAGAGAGGTCACTGGTTTGGCGTAACAGGGTGGATTTGTGATGAACGTCGTAACAGCGAATTACTGACCGCTTTGCCGAGTATTCCGCTTGAGCGTTTAGTACTGGAAACCGATGCACCGTTTTTACTGCCCCGAGGCATTAAGCCGCGGCCTAAAATGAATGAGCCAAAGTATTTACCGGTTATTGGGACTGCAGTAGCAGAGGCGCTGGATATATCGGCGGAAGCACTGGCGGAACAAACCACTGACAACGCCAAGCGATTATTTAACCTAGGGTAACTTGTATTGCGCTTAACACGACGGCTGACAAAACATTTTATGCTGATGATACTTGTCATCGGTATGGTCGTTGCGTTTTCAGCGAACGCACAGTTACTGAGCAAGACAGGGTCGTCTTTAGGCATTGAATACACAAACAGTGAGAAAAAGCTGTCACTGGAAGAGGTAAAACGGCTTAATGACGAGCAATGGTCTGCCTTAGAATCAGACAGAGCCTCCTTTGGTTACACAACTGACGAATATTGGTTTCGATTTCAGTTACAAGGTTCAAATACCGACAGAGTGCTGCACATTGCTTATCCGCTGCTCGATGAGTTGAGTATTTACATACAAACGGATGCGGGTATAAAAACGTATGAGCTCGGCGATACGAAGCCGTTTCATGAGCGTCCAATTCCCACGTCTGAATTTGCGGTACCACTGCCTGGAGGCACCAATGGCATGGTATACATTAGCGCGACCAGCCAAAGCTCTATGCGGTTGCCAATAGCGGTGCGATCGAACATCGGCTTCTTTGAAACTCAAATGAATCGGCGTATTGCTGAAGGTATCTATTTCGGAGTTCTGTTGTGTATGGCGGTGTATAACCTGTTCGGCTTTGTCGCGTCGCGAGAGCCGGAGTTTGGTCTGTACTCGTTATATACCGTGTTTTTCGCCGGTCTGATGCTCTCTTTGGAAGGTCTGGGTTTTCACTACCTCTGGCCCGAGTCCATTTATCTTCAGGATAAAGGCATCCCCATATTCGGTAGCCTGACATTTTTAACTGCCGCTCTATTTGCCTATCAGCTATTAGAGCTGAAGCGATATCGAAATACACTGGGACGTGGGTTGATGGTTATGGCATTTTTGTCCGCCGCCAGTTTAGTGGTGGGGATATTTGCCAGTTATCGAATCAGCATTCATATGCTACTGATCCTGGCCGCCCCGGGGTGCTTTTTCTTGTTGTTGGTGGGTGCTTACTTATGGCGTAAAGGTTTCCTGTACGCTCGGATTTTTACATTGGCGTGGTGCAGCTTATTGCTGTCTGTGGTTGCAAACTCGCTCGGTTATTTGGGTGTCATAGACAGCATGTTCATTCAACGCCATGCCATCATGCTCGGTTCAGGGATAGAAATACTGCTACTTTCTTGGGTATTGGCAGTGCGCTACAACGAGCAGCGCAAAGAACGCCTGGCGGCGCAGCAAAAGTACAATCAAGAGCTTGAAGAAAATGTTGAAGAACGCACTTTTGAGCTGCAAATTGCGTTGCGTGAATTGCAGGACGTGAATAGTGAGCTCGAGCAAAAGAATATGGAAGATCCGCTCACGGGGCTTTATAACCGTCGCTATTTCCAGCAACACCTTGAACGCGAGTTACGCAGAACGTTGCGCAGAGAGTTACCATTGGCGTTACTGATGATTGACGTCGACCGTTTCAAACCCATTAACGATACCCACGGACACATGGTGGGTGACCAAATTTTAAAACAGTTAGCTAACTTAATGAGGCAGCACGCTAAGCGAGCCGCTGATGTCGTTTGTCGATATGGTGGCGAAGAGTTTGCTATTATTCTGCCTGAAACGGACCTTGATGATGCGCGGATCTTTGCTGATCAACTGCTAAGTATGGTTAGGGAGCAGCGCTTTGAAACTGATGTCGGAGAACAGCGTATCACCATCAGTGCCGGTGTTATTTCAACTAGCAATCGTATTTTTGATAACGTGGATGAGCTTTTCAAAGCCGCAGATGAGGCCTTGTATACCGCTAAGAATCAAGGTCGTGATCAGGTGGCTGAGCAGTAAAGCAGGAGTAATAAATGACGAATGAAGGGGCATTCCCAAAACGCCGCTTAAGACGGTTAAGACGTTCAGCTTTCAGTCGCAGGCTGGTTTCGGAAAACCAGTTGTCGGTGAACGATTTAATTTACCCTGTATTTGTGCTGGAAGGGCAGAATCAACGGGAAACGGTTGACTCTATGCCCGGCGTCGAACGTCTCAGTATCGATTTGTTGGTGGCTGAATGTAAACGTTTAGTCGAATTAGGCATTCCTATGGTCGCCCTATTTCCGGTAACGCCGGCGTCTGCAAAGTCTGAAATGGCAGAAGCGGCCTATGATGATAATGGTTTGGCGCAGCGAGCCGTAAATGCGATAAAAACCGAGTGCCCGGAATTGGGTGTAATGACCGATGTGGCTCTGGATCCGTTCACGACCCATGGTCAGGACGGCATCATTGACGACAATGGCTATGTTCAAAATGACATTACCACCGAGGTGCTGGTTAAACAGGCGTTGTCTCATGCGAAGGCCGGTGCCGATGTTGTTGCGCCGTCAGACATGATGGACGGCCGTATTGGTGCTATCCGTGATGCATTGGAAGGTGAAGGGTTCCATAATACTCAGATAATGGCTTACTCCGCTAAATACGCCAGTGCATTTTACGGGCCGTTCAGAGACGCAGTGGGCTCTGCGGGCAACTTAAAGGGCGGGGACAAAAAGACGTATCAAATGGACCCGGCAAACTCTGATGAAGCCCTGCATGAAATTGCTCTGGATATTCAGGAAGGTGCCGACATGGTGATGGTGAAGCCGGGCATGCCTTACTTAGATATCGTGCGTCGGGTAAAAGACGAATTCGGTGTGCCGACCTTTGCGTATCAAGTCAGTGGTGAATATGCCATGTTGCAAGCCGCCATTGCTAATGGGTGGTTGGGCGAAGACGTTGTCGAAGAGAGCTTGCTGGCTTTTAAGCGTGCCGGAGCTAATGGGATTTTGACGTACTTTGCTAAAACCATTGCTGAAAAGTGGGCGAAGTCTGAATAGCCGTTAAGCCGTTACTTCATTGGCAAGCTGTGCGAGTAATCCCTCGCGCAGTGCGCCATAGGTTACTTCAAACTCATCGATATTGAGCGCCTCAGTAATTCCCGAAAGAATCGCTAAGCCGCCGGCAAGCACCGCTTTTCTGTCTTCCCTCAAGCCCGGGAAGTCGAGTGCGTTTACGGTTCCTTTTTGCGCGCATCGTCGAATGAGTTCATTAAGCCACTCACGCGTTAGCGTAGGCTGACTTTCCGCGTTTGCTATTTCACTAACCGCTCTGAATGTGCCCGACGCACCCAGTACACGTTGCCAGCTGTGCTGATGGTAGTCGTTGAGAAAAGGCTCAATGAGGGCCGTAGCTTCACGTTTTGCCTGTGCGAAAGCCGGTTCACTCATCACGCCGCCTTTAAAATAACGGTTTTGAAAAACCACACAGCCCATGTCTAAACTTTGCAGGTATTTAGGGGTCAGCCCATGCCCAGCGATAACTTCTGTACTGGCGCCCCCAATATCAATGACCAATACATCGTTGGCGCACTGAGACACACTGCAAACGCCCGAGTAAATTAATTCAGCTTCCTGCTCACCGGTAATCACCTGAATAGGACGGCCTAAAGCATTTTCAAATTGCTCTAATAGTTGGACTTGATTACTGGCTTTGCGTAATGCCGCCGTCGCGACAACGGTCACCGCATCTGGCTGGAATTGTTCGAGCTCTGCGGCAAAACCTGACAAGCATTGACATGCCCGTTTCGCTGCGTCGTCATCAATGCTATTCGCTGAGTTAAGTCCGTCTGCCAGTCTGACTTTCTGTTTGTGCCGTGTAAGCACTCGGGGCTTTGGGAAAAAACCGGTCATTGAAACTTCTGCCATCAACAAATGAAAGCTGTTTGAGCCCATGTCGATGGCAGCCAGTTTTTTCTTTTTCAGCGCCATTGGCGAATTACGACCTCGGTGGTCCTGAACGACGACCACGAGGCTTGCCTTTATTGCCTCCGGAGTTATGGCGGCGTCGGCGTTGCGGTGGACGGGGGCGTCTCAGGTCACTCAACATAGCGTCTGCATCGTACTTAGTAACCGGAATGCTGTGGCCAATATACTCTTCAATAGCCGGAAGGTTATAAACATACTCTTCACACGCCAGGCTAATAGCTGCGCCGCTTGCGCCAGCACGGCCTGTGCGTCCTATGCGGTGTACGTAATCTTCACAGTCGTCCGGTAAATCGAAGTTATAGACATGCGTCACTTCCGGAATATGCAGTCCGCGTGCAGCGACATCGGTTGCGACCAAAAAGTCGATGCGGGCTTCTGAGAAGTCATCGAGAATTTTGAGTCGTTTCTTTTGGGGGACGTCACCTGTGAGTAGACCTGCTCGGTGGCCGTTTGCCACTAACCAACCGTGAACTTTCTCACAGCCATGCTTGGTGTTAGCGAAAACAATCGCCTTTTCTGGCCAATCTTCCTCAATAAGCGTTAACAGAAGCGGGAATTTATCCGGCTTCGATGGGTAAAATAATTCTTCGGTAACCCGCACTGCGGTTTTCTGTGCCGGCTCAACTTCCAGTTTCGTTGGCGCGTTCATGTGCTCGTAGGCAAGCTCCTGCACACGATAGGACAACGTCGCTGAGAATAACAGGTTCAGGCGCTTCGCCGGCTCTGGCATTTTTCTAAGCAAGTAACGAATGTCATCGATGAAGCCTAAGTCAAACATGCGATCGGCTTCGTCCAGCACCACCACCTCAATGTCATTCAATGAGAATAAGCCTTGCTTATAAAAGTCGATAAGGCGACCGGTCGTGCCAACGAGAATATCCGGGCTATTGCTCAGTTGTTCCTTTTGAGCGTCGTAACCTTCGCCACCGTATATGACACCCATGTTTAAACCGCAGCTTTCAAGCAATGGTTCTGCATCGTGGGCAATCTGAATGGCCAGTTCTCGCGTAGGAGCCATAATGAGTGCACGAGGGCCTGAATCGGTTTTTTCGGACGACGCGTTCTGCATTAAGCGGTTGAAAGTCGCCAGAAGAAATGACAAGGTTTTCCCTGTTCCGGTTTGAGCCTGACCAGCAACGTCGCGCTCAGATAACGCAACAGGCAGACTTAACGCCTGGATTGGAGTACAATATTCGAATCCGGCATTGGATAGCGCTTGCTGTAATTTGGGATGAAGCGCCAAATCAGCGAAACGAGTTTCTGAAAGATGTGTTTTATTCATAAGTTATAAGCATATCAGTTTGCGCTTGTATTCAAAAACAGAAATAATACTATTCTATATTTCCACGCGAAAGAATTTAGCGGAGAGTACCATGAGTGACGCAATTGTTCAGCTAAGCGATGACAGTTTTGACGAAGATGTCATCAAATCCGATAAACCTGTACTGGTCGACTTCTGGGCCGAGTGGTGTGGGCCGTGTAAAATGGTCGCGCCAATTCTGGACGACATTGCCGAAGAGTACAAAGGTAAGTTGGTTATTGGGAAGCTGAACGTGGATCATAACGAGCAAACCCCACCGAAATTTAATATTCGCGGCATTCCTACATTGCTGCTGTTTAAAGACGGCGATGTCATTGCAACGAAAGTGGGTGCACTGTCTCGTGCACAGCTGGTCGAATTTTTAGAACAGCACATTTAATCGGTATCAAAAAGCGGCGCATTATGCGCCGTTTTTGTTAGCAAAACTGGACGAATTCTAATTTTGGTGATACCTTCTGTTTATTAACTATTCAAGCAGGCTTGCCAACTCCACCGGCGCGCCTTGTTAAGTAAGAGAAACTTCTGTTTCTGACTTCGCAACTCGCGAAATCCGAACGTTCCATTTGTTTTAATATTCTAGAGTCAATAAAAAAGGCTTTGTGTTCAATCGATAACTCGAAAACCCTCCTATGAATCTAACTGAACTTAAAGATAAACCCGTAAACGAGCTCGTTGAGCTCGCGGACTCAATGGGCCTTGAAAATATGGCCCGTCTGCGTAAGCAAGACATCATTTTTGCTATTTTAAAAGCCCACGCGAAAAGCGGTGAAGACATATACGGCGGCGGTGTGTTGGAAATATTGCAGGACGGCTTCGGCTTCTTGCGATCGGCCGATTCGTCATATTTGGCCGGTCCCGATGACATTTATGTATCGCCTAGCCAAATTCGTCGCTTTAACTTGCGCACAGGTGATACGATTGGCGGTAAAATTCGACCGCCGAAAGACAGCGAACGTTATTTTGCCCTCCTGAAAATTCGCGAAGTCAACTTCGACAAACCTGAAAACTCCCGTAATAAAATTCTCTTTGAAAACCTGACACCATTGCATGCAGATGAACGTTTTCGTTTAGAGCGTGGTAACGGCAGTACGGAAGATATTACGGCGCGTGTTCTTGATTTGTCGGCCCCGATTGGTAAAGGTCAGCGTGGTCTTATTGTGGCGCCACCGAAAGCGGGTAAGACGCTATTACTGCAAAACGTTGCAACATCTATTGCGGCGAACCATCCGGAAGCAGAGCTTATTGTGCTGCTTATCGATGAACGTCCGGAAGAAGTAACGGAAATGCACCGTTTGGTGCAGGGTGAAGTGGTTGCTTCAACCTTCGATGAGCCAGCCAGCCGCCACGTACAGGTCGCTGAAATGGTTATCGAAAAAGCGAAGCGTTTGGTTGAGCACAAAAAAGATGTTGTCATCTTATTGGACTCGATTACTCGTTTGGCGCGCGCTTATAACACCGTTATTCCAAGCTCAGGTAAAGTCCTGACGGGTGGTGTGGACGCTAACGCGCTACACAAGCCAAAACGTTTCTTTGGTGCTGCCCGTAACGTTGAAGAAGGTGGCAGCTTAACCATTATTGCAACTGCGCTTATCGATACCGGCTCGAAGATGGATGAAGTTATCTACGAAGAGTTTAAAGGTACCGGTAACATGGAACTGCATTTGAACCGCAAGTTGGCAGAGAAGCGTGTTTTCCCTGCAATCGACTTTAACCGTTCAGGTACACGTCGTGAAGAATTGCTGACGTCTCAGGACGAGCTTCAGAAAATGTGGATCCTGCGGAAAATTATGAACCCAATGGGCGAAGTTGAAGCCATGGAGTTTTTGATTGACCGTTTGCAAATGACTAAGACCAACGACGAATTCTTCGAATCGATGAAGCGTCAACGCAACAGCTAAGCGGCGTATGAAATATCAAGATCTGCGAGATTTCATCGCGCTCCTCGAGGAGCGCGGTGAACTTAAACGCATCCAGCAAGAAATAGACCCCTACCTTGAAATGACCGAAATATCTGACCGTACGTTAAAAGCAGAAGGCCCGGCCTTATTGTTTGAGAACGTGAAAGGTCATGACATGCCGGTGTTGGCGAACCTTTTTGGTACGCCAGAGCGGGTGGCTTTGGGTATGGGGCAAGAGTCGGTTACGGCCCTGCGCGACGTGGGCAAACTGCTTGCGTTTTTAAAGGAGCCTGAGCCGCCGAAAGGTTTTCGTGATGCGCTGAATTTGCTGCCTACCTACAAGAAAGTGCTGAGTATGTCGCCGAAAAAGCTGAAAAAGGCACCGTGTCAGCAGGTCGTCATGAGTGGTGACGAGGTCGACTTAACTAAGTTACCTATTCAGCATTGTTGGCCGGGTGATGTTGCGCCTTTAGTCACCTGGGGGCTTACGGTGACTCGGGGACCACATAAAGAACGCCAGAATTTAGGTATTTATCGCCAGCAACTTTTGGGGCCGAATAAGCTTATTATGCGTTGGCTGTCGCATCGCGGTGGTGCGTTGGACTTTCAGGAATGGTGTCAGCAGCATCCCGGTGAAAAGTTTCCGGTGTCTGTCGCATTAGGCGCTGACCCCGCTACAATTTTAGGTGCGGTGACGCCCGTACCAGATAGCCTTTCTGAATATGCCTTTGCTGGTTTACTGCGTGACAGCAAGACCGAAGTAACCCAATGTATTAGCAACGACTTACAAGTACCGGCGCACGCAGAAATTATTCTGGAAGGCTATATTGAGCCGGGTGAAACAGCGCCCGAAGGGCCGTACGGTGATCATACCGGCTACTATAACGAAGTGGATGAGTTTCCGGTGTTTACCGTGACTCATGTGACTCATCGTAAGGACCCAATTTACCACAGTACTTATACAGGTCGTCCGCCAGATGAACCGGCGGTGCTGGGTGTGGCTTTGAACGAAGTCTTTATTCCGTTATTGCAAAAGCAGTTTCCGGAAATTGTCGATTTTTATTTGCCGCCGGAAGGCTGTTCGTATCGTTTGGCCGTAGTTACCATGAAGAAGCAATATTCCGGACACGCCAAGCGGGTGATGATGGGCGTCTGGTCTTTCTTGCGTCAGTTTATGTATACGAAGTTTGTCATTGTATGCGATGACGATGTGAATGCACGTGACTGGAAAGATGTGATTTGGGCAATGACGACCCGAATGGATCCGGCGCGCGACACCACATTGGTTGAGAATACGCCAATTGATTACCTCGACTTCGCCTCTCCGGTGTCGGGTCTTGGCTCAAAAATGGGCATGGATGCAACCAATAAGTGGCCGGGCGAAACCGACCGTGAGTGGGGCGAGCCTATTGTCATGAGTGAAGACGTTAAGCAGCGTGTCGACCAGCTGTGGGACGAACTGAACATTATGGAGTCGTGAATGAGTCAACAAATGACCTGTAAAGCCGAAATTTCGCGCCAATTAGCGGACGCTGTATGGGAAGTGCGTTTGCAATTGCCGCAGCCGGTTGAGTTTAAAGCAGGCCAATACATGATGGCGGTTATGGGCGAGAGGGATAAGCGACCTTTTAGTATCGCGTCATGCCCATCGAAGGAAAGTGAGTGGTTACTCCATGTAGGAGCGACGCCAGACAACACCTATGCGATGGAAGTGCTGGATAAAATACGCGCAGACGGTGAGCTGGAAGTCGACGGCCCCGACGGCATTGCGTTTTATCGACAAAACAGCGATAAGCCTGCTGTAATCATTGCGGGCGGTACGGGCTTTTCTTATGCTTATTCCATTCTACAACAGCATTTACGAGCAACGCCGGAGCGCCCATTAACGTTATATTGGGGCGCAAAGAGCCTGGCCGATTTGTACCTGCACGACGAGCTCGAGCATTTAGCAAAACAATACGAGTACTTTGACTATCACCCGGTGGTTGAAGACGCCGCTGGTGACTGGCCGTATTCCATTGGTTTAGTCCATCAGGCGGTAATGGCGCGTCAACAGGACTTGCAAGACTGTGAAGTTTACATGGCAGGCCGTTTTGAAATGGTGCGCGTTATTAGAGATGATTTTGTCGCTCAAGGCGTACCGTTAGAAAACCTTTACGGTGACGCTCTGTCGTTTATTTAAAGACAATTTGTTAATGCAATAAGCTGCGTTATACTGACGCCGCTTTACCAAGGGGTGCCGGCAACGGCTGAGATGCGAAAGCGAACCCTTAAAACCTGATCCGGTTAATACTGGCGTAGGGATGGTAGAAAACCCGTCTAATACAGCCTTACCGGATCGTTTCTGACTTTGTTTTGAGGAAATGATCCATGCAAAAATTCACATCTTACTTAGCAGCCAGTATTGGCTTAGCATTATTACAAACGCCGGTTCTGGCTTATGGTCAGGATAACGCCAGCGATTTCGAAATCATTGAAGTCAGCGGCGACTTTCACAAACGCACGCTGAATGAAACCACCAGCAGTGTGTCAATTATGGACCAAAATGCGATGCAGCAGCGTAACGCGCAGCATTTGCAGGATACGCTCAACAGCTTTGCCAACGTCAATTTCTCCGGTGGTACATCGACCGCACGCTTTATTCAGATTCGTGGCATGGGCGAGCGTTCTCAATTTGTTGATCCGATTAGCCCGTCAGTCGGCCTTATTATAGATGGTATTGATTACAGCGGCTTAGGTACGGCCGCCTCGCTTTTCGATATCAACCAGATTGAAGTCTTCCGAGGACCGCAAAGCGGACGTTTTGGAGTCAACGCGATGGCCGGCTTAGTGTTGTTGGACAGCGTGCAACCAACGGAAGAGTTCAGTGGCCAGTTTGAGTTGTCAGCCGGTAATTATGACGAACGCATGGGCGGCTTAGCATTAGGCGGGCAACTGGGCGTACTGGGCAAGGCCCGCTTTTCTGTCAGTCAGTTTAAGCAAGACGGCTACATTGAGAATACCTATTTAGATCGAGACGACACGAACAATCGGAATGAACTTGGCGCACGGCTTTTGTTGAACACCGAATTTACCAAGAACTGGACGTTAGACACCGTCCTGCACTACAACGATGTTGATAACGGTTACGATGCCTTTAGCCTTGATAACAACCGAACAACGTTGTCAGATGAGCCGGGGTACGATCGCCTGAAAAGTGAAGCGGTAAAAACGACTCTGAATTATCTAGGCTGGGATAACAGCCGGCTTGAGTTGTCAGCCAGTGTTTTAAACGCGGATACTGCTTACGCCTTTGACGAAGACTGGACGTATGTTGGAATTGCTCCTGGTTGGGAGTACTCGTCATTTGATGCCTACCTTCGAGACAGAAAAGACAAAACAGCCGAGGTTCGTTGGTTATCGATCGACCCTGAAGCGTTATTTGGGGTGGAAACTGAGTGGGTAGCGGGAGCCTATTACTACGAAAAAGACGTAGCGCTCACACGTGATTATTTTAATTGGGACTTAGGCCAGCCGGATATTTTCCAAAGTGATTATCGCAGTCAACATGCCGCGGTCTATGGCGAATTGACGCAGCACTGGAGTGAGAAGTTCTCCACTATTAGCGGCTTGCGTATTGAACAGTATGACAATGACTACGCCGACAGCCGTAATATAGAAGCGCAGCCGGAAGATACCATGGTCGGCGGTAGCTTTAGTGCCCGGTATCAGGCCGCACCAAACAGTTATTGGTATGCCACCGTATCGCGTGGTTATAAGTCGGGCGGTGTTAATGGCGAAGCGCTTGGTAAAGCGGACGACCAAGGCCTGGACGAACTCAAAGACTATCTGCTTGAGCGCGCGACCTTTGAGCCTGAAATTCTATGGAGTGCTGAGTTCGGTGTTAAAGGGAGCAGCCCAAGCGGGGACTTAACCTCTCGAGTGAGCACTTTTTATCATTGGCGTGACGATGTTCAGCTGAAAAGCTGGGTGAATCGAAACCAATCGTTTGTCGGTTATATTGAAAATGCCGCAGAAGGGAAGGGCTATGGTCTGGAAGCCGAAATTCGCAATAAATTGACCGACTGGCTTACAGCATTTGCTTCTGCCAGCTGGCTGGAAACCGAAATAGAAGGCTTTGTGACAGAGGATGGTATGGATATGACCGGTCGTGAGCAAGCTCATGCGCCTCAGTATCAATTCAATGTTGGCCTCGAAGGTTGGTATGGCGAGAATGTTCAATGGGTGCTGCAGGCTGACGGCAAAGACGAGTTTTATTTCTCGAACTCTCATAATCAGAAATCTGAGTCCATGACATTGGTGCACTTTGCTGTGAACTACTACGTTGATGACTGGCGCGTGAGCTTGTGGGGACGGAACTTAACGGATGAAGATTACGAAGTGCGTGGTTTCTACTTTGCGAATGATCCCAGAACTCAGTACGAGAATGACGAAACCTACGTGCAGTACGGTGAGCCGCGTCGTTTCGGTATAACTGTTAGCAAGTCGTTGTAAGGAAAAGCTGTGATAGAAACCCTGTTAGAACAGTTAATGATGAGCTCTTTGTGGGAGTTAGCCGCACTATTATTTGCGCTGGGGTACCTGGTGCTTGCCGCGCATCAGAAGCAATGGTGTTGGCTGTCGGCGACCATAAGCTGCAGTATTTACGCGGTGTTGTTCTGGCAGGGTAAGTTGTATATGGAGTCGGTACTGCAGGCTATTTATGTGGCCATGGCTGGTTACGGCTGGTGGCAGTGGCGTTTCCAGAAATCCGCAGCGCAAGAAAGCCCCGGTGGTGCTAAGTACCAGTTGAAGTGGCACTTTTTACAGTGGATATGGCTGGTCGCCTTAGCGGCGGTTATTGCTTATACCCTCTCGGTTTATACCGATGCGGATGCTGTCTGGCTTGATACTTATACCACTGTATTTAGTTTGCTGGCAACTTGGCTTGTTACTAAGAAAGCGTATGAAACCTGGTGGTACTGGCTGGTTATTGACAGTGTTTATGTGTATTTGTATGCCAGTAAAGGCTTTGTCGCAACAGCGTTGTTGTTTGTCGTCTACTTGGGATTAGTGCTTTATGCCATGTGGCGTTGGCATCAGGATAATCCACAACCAGAGCCGGTAAAGAGTGCCGGATGATACCTGCACCTAAAACAGTCACTCGGCTAACCAGTGGCCAGTCAAACCAAGCGCTGCGGCTTAAATCCGATGACTCTGATCTCGTACTAAAGCGGTGGCAAAATGATAGCTTGTTTCAGGTTGATCGGAGCCTGGAGGTTGCTGTACAGAAAACGCTTGCCGAAAGCGGAGCTGCCCCTGACGTGTTGGACTGGAATGAAGCAGAAGGCTGGTTACTGCAGCCTTACTTAGAAGCGCCTTCATTAAATCAGGTAACGTTATCGCCCGCTATTAAAGCAACGGTATTGGCTGAGGTTCTCGCGAAAATTCACTCCTTTAAGCCAAGCATTCCTCACTGGAGATTGAACGACAAAGTAGAGCATTACCTGCAGCAGCTTTCCAACTATCAACCTTCCTTGGCTAACTCTTTTCGGGAAGAGAAAAGTCAGCACCAGCAGGCGATTGATCAATGGCTGGAGTACCCGGTGCTTTGTCACAATGACCTGTCGATGAATCATATTCTTATGACGGCTCCCATTAAAGTGATTGACTGGGAGTATGCGGGAGTCGGGCACCCACTGTTTGATATTGCGAATACCATCGTCATGAACAAGCTTGACGACGCTATGGCGGAACGGCTGCTGACAGACTACGCACGATTAACGCGTTATGACGTCGAGCTTGCTGATATGGCCGAATGGCTTGATTTGGTGGATTGGCTGAATAACTTATGGCAGCATTTACTTTCCTATTCTAAATAAAGTTGAAAGTAGCATGACCGACAAACAGTTGACTGAAAAGGTTTACGGCTATTTAGCGGAAGATGAAGACGCGCGGGTGTGTAAGGACATCCCGGAATCGGCATGTCACCATCAGCCAAAATCGTTTGTGTTAATGCTGCTGTCTTTGACGTTAACTAAGTTGGGCGATAGCTTAGTCAGTGCCCGCTTAGTCTTACCCTGGATGCTAAGCTCGTTAGGCGCTCCTGCAATATTTATCAGTGCGCTAGTGCCTCTGCGAGAGTCGCTGGCGTTATTGCCTCAGCTGTTTGTAGCGCAACAATTACGCCAACAACCCGTTAGAAAATGGTTTTGGGTTGCAGGCAGCGTGGGGCAGGCTCTCTCTTTACTTTTAATGCTGTTAGCAGTGGCCACGCTGAATAACAATGCACTGGGTTGGAGTGTTGTCTCGCTACTTGCACTGTTTAGCCTGTCCCGGGGGATTTGTTCTGTTGCCAATAAGGACGTTACCGGTAAAACGGTGTCTAAAACACGCCGAGGCCGACTATCGGGTGTCGCAGCCTCTTCTGCTGGTTTACTGACGTTGTTGACCGCTTTGGTTATTGTTTTTTCGCCGGAAGTAGATGGTCAGCGTTGGTTATTTTTAGCCTTGCTGGGAGCGGGTGTTGTTTTATGGCTTTTAGCGGCTGCCTTGTACGCCGGTATTCCAGAGGTCGCTGGCGCTACTGAAGGTGGTGGTAACGCAGTCTCTGAAGCCGTTAAGTCAATTTCTCTGCTTTGGCGGAACGGTCAGTTTGGGCATTTCGTTTTGACTCGCGCTTTGCTCGTCGCGGCTGCTTTTGCCATTCCTTATATTGTTGTGCTTATTCAGCGCCAGGGCGATACCGAATTAACCAGTCTGGGTAGCCTTATGCTGGCCAGTGGCCTTGCTGGCTTGCTGGCTGGGCGCTTTTGGGGACGTTGGTCTGATTCAGCCAGCCATCATGTTATGGCAGCAGCATCGGTCATGTCGACGTTCGTCATGGCGGCAGCACTGGCTATATTCTATTGGGCACCAAATTGGCTCGGTCTTGAGTGGATTGCTGCTTTATTGTTGTTTGCGTCCGCAGTCGCCCACCATGGTGCGCGGGTTGGTCGTAAAACGTATTTGGTCGATATGGCAAATCAGGATAATAGAGCACAACTGACCGCTGTTTCAAATACCGTTATGGGAGTTGTTTTATTAGCGGGGTTGTTACTTGGCTGGGTTGACTCAGCGTATGGAGCTCATGCTGTTTTATGGGTTCTTATCGCGGTAGGTATACTTGCAACGTTAAGCGCATTGAAACTACCCGACGTGTCGGGAGACACGTCAGCATAGCTTACAAAAACTTCTGCAGATTTTACTTTCCTCGAATGGTGGCGTAGAGACCAATAATTACTGCGGCAACGCCACCAATTAGGTACCAGATGGTGTTGTCTGTTGGTTCATTGGTTGCCATTTCCGATACTTCCGACGCAATGGATTGTGACGCTTCATAAGAGAAGTACAGCAAGATAGCGCCAACGATAATTAAAACAATACCAACTATGCGAGTCATAACGGTTTCCTTTTGTTGTGTTAACAGTTTCTCAATATATCGCACTGTTATTTAAGCGCAAGCCCTCATTTTTTTGTTGATTTATATCATACGGCATATTCCTTAACGATTACTGTAAGTGTAATTGTTAATAAGCGCACCGTTTAAAACTAAAATAACAAGATTGGGGAAGAACTATGACTAGAGCGCCTTTCAAGCTAGGTTTTTTATCGCTGTCTCTGGCTGCTGCGTTTGTGGCGCCAGGAACGGCTATGGCTCAAGATGCCGTTAATGCCGAAACCGGCGAGTCGATTGAACGCATTGTGACGTTGGGTTCACGCGTAAACGGTCGAACGGCGACCGAATCGGCCTCGCCTATTGATATTATTTCAGCCGATCAGCTGGTTGATACTGGTGCAACTGAACTGGGTAAAGCGCTGCAAATGAGTGCTCCGTCATTTAACTTCTCATCGACGACTATTTCAGATGGTTCGGATATTATTCGTCCGGCTACTTTGCGTGGTCTGAACCCGGATCAGGTATTGGTGTTGGTGAACGGTAAGCGCCGTCACCAGCAGGCGCTGGTTAACGTACAAGAAACCATCGGTAAAGGCTCTGCCGGGTATGACATTAACGCGATTCCAATTACGGCGGTTGAGCGTGTTGAAATTCTCCGCGATGGTGCAGCAGCACAATATGGCTCAGATGCGATTGCCGGTGTTATTAACATTACGCTGAAAAGCTCAGAAGGCGGTATGATTTCCGCTGAAGTTGGACAAACGTATGAAAAAGACGGTGAAGTGAATACCGTTGGTATTAATTTTGGTAAAGAATTCGATAATGGCTTCTTCAACGGAACGTTAGAGTACCGTGACCGCGGCATGACCAATCGTGCCTCGCCGGCTGAAGCATCACTTATTGGTGAATGGCTCTCGCCAAGTGGTGAACCGGTTGTCCGTTTGCATGTTGGCGACGCTGATTCTGAGAACATGTACGCTTGGTTTAACGCTGGCTACAATTTAGGAAATACGACCGAGCTTTACGCATTTGGGGGTATTTCAAATCGTGATGGTGGCTCTTCTGGTTTCTTCCGTGGACGCGGTCATCCAAGAACAATAGAGGCGATTTATCCTGACGGATTTTTACCAAGGCTGGAAACTGAAGCCGATGACCAATCAATAGCGGTGGGTGTTCGTGGTGATTTGCCTAACGCCTGGTTATGGGACGCGAGTGTGGTTTACGGTAAAAATGAGTTTGGGTTTAACTCCTCTAACTCGGCGAACGTAAGCTGGTACTACGAGCCACATCCCGATGGCGGCATATACGGTGAGACACCAACCGAGGCTTTCGACGGTGAGTTAGTCTTTGAGCAGACCACATTCAACTTTGACGTCAATGGTACCGTCGACGTGGCTAATGAACTTCTTTATCTCGCACTCGGTGTCGAGCTGCGTCAGGACAGCTACCAAATTAACCCGGGCGATCCAGTATCTTGGGCTTATGGCCGAGCGAATGATCCTGACGTGGAAATTTTAACGCCTTACGGAACCGTCGCAGAAGCAGGCATCCAGGGCTTCCCAGGGTTTAGTCCAAGTCAGGCGGTAGACGCTGACCGTGATAGCTACGGTGCCTATGTCGATGCTGAATATTACGTAACTCCGGACTTCTTACTAGCTGGCGCGCTTCGCTATGAAGACTATGATATTGCCGGTGACAATATTTCCGGAAAATTGTCGGCTCGCTACGATATTGACAATGACTTCTCCTTGCGTGGAACCGTAGCAACCGGTTTCCGGGCGCCGGGCGTTCAGCAAATATACTACAGCCAAGTTTTGACTAACGTGGTAAACGGTACGCTGGTTGAGACCGGAACCATAGCCAACGACGACGAGTTAGCACGACAATTCGGCATCAAAGAGCTAGAAGAAGAAACCTCAGAAAGCGTCAGCCTTGGATTAATTAAGCGTTTTGATAACGGTTTTGACCTGACGATGGATGCCTACCAAATCAACATCAATGACCGCATTGTTTTATCGGAGTCCTTAACGGCTTCCGTCGGAGCTGAGTTTGGTGAAATTTTGGAGGATAACAACTTAGGTGCCGCACAATTCTTTACTAACTCAGTGGATACCAAAACCACGGGGCTGGATGTTATTGCCTCTTACCCGACGGCGTTAATGGAAGGTGAACTAAAACTGACCGCTGCAATGAGCTTCATGAACACGGAAGTTGAGCGGGTGAATTCCGTTTCATCATTGATCCCTGGTGATGAAATATTCAGCGAGACGCAAATCCTGCGTTTAGAAGAAGGTCAGCCAAGTGAGAAAGCAACCATCACTGCAGATTGGACTCGAAATGCCTGGAATGTGAATGTGGCGTTTAACTACTTCGGGGCTGTTGAAGGTCAGGCATTTACCGGCGTTAAGAAAGAGTGGGGTGGAAAATGGTTGACGGACGCGTCCGTTGGTTATGACTTCACTGATAATCTGAACGTACGTATTGGTGCAAACAACCTGTTTGATACTTACCCGGATGAGTGGGGCAGTGAAGGCTCACCATTCTCTGATGCGGGCTTCAAATACGGTTGGGAAACGCTCCCGTTTGGTATCAACGGTGGCTACTATTACGCGCGTTTGAACTACACGTTCTAAAAACTTATGTGTATAAAAACGCCCCTTTTAAAGGGGCGTTTTTATTTGGGGGCTACTGACCGAGACGACCAACACGTTTCATTGTTCCCCAATTGTGTCTGCGCCCTCGTATGAATTGCCAGAATCCCCGTAAACGCCACCAACTGTTCAGTTGCCTGTAGCCAAAGTTCTCCAGTACGGCGGTAAAAATAAGCCACATGAGATCTCTTTTGGATTGATAGGTTCTGAAGGTCAGTTCCTCTAAAATAAGAGAAAATATGGAAATAAAGACACCTAGTCCGAAAGCAGCAAGCAAAAAAGTCAGTGTAAAATTGAGATCAACCAGGCCGGTAAAAAAGAAATAGGCTGTTAGTAAATAAGCCAATACTTCGATCAATGGGCCTATTCCCTCAAAAAACAGCATGAAAGGGTAAGCTATCCAGCCAGCAGCTTTGCCGCGCAATGAAAATAAAAGCCCTATGTTTTTTGTCAGGCTTTCCATTAAGCCTCGCTGCCATCGAATGCGCTGGTTTTTTAAGGTGGTTAGATCTTCAGGGGCCTCTGTCCAGCAGACTGGATCGGGTATAAAGGCGATACGGTAAGGGATCTTCTTGTTATTCATATGGTGATGTAGCCGTGTCACTAGCTCCATATCTTCGCCGACAGTATTGGCCTGATACCCGCCACACTCGATGACACGCTGCTTGCGGAACACCCCGAAGGCGCCTGAAATAATGAGCATACCGTTGAGTGGTGACCAGCCCATTCGTCCAAATAAAAAAGCGCGTAAGTATTCGACTATTTGCAGACGGGCGAGCCACGAGCCCGGTAAGCCAACTTTGGTTAGCAGCCCTTGCCTTATGGTTGATCCGTTAGCGACTCGAATTGAACCACCAACGGCAACGGTTTCTGGTTCGTCAATAAAAGGGCGCACAATTCTATCTAAGCTATCCCGCTGTAAAATAGAATCGGCATCCACCGCACAAAATAGTGGGTTACGAGACGCATTGATACCCGTATTTAAGGCATCGGCTTTACCGCCATTGTCTTTGTCGATGACCCGAAGCTGCGGGTGTTTTTTTGAGCGGTAGACTTGCCGGATGGGTTGAGTGGTCAGCTGATTCCGGTACGCCTCGTGATACACCTGGAGATCAAATGCGCTGATAAGCGTTGCCATGGTGTCATCGCGAGAACCGTCATTAATGACAATAATTTCATATTTGGGGTACTCGAGCTGCAGAATGCTTTTAACTGACGATACAATGCCAACAGCTTCGTTATAGGCAGGAACAATGACGGAGACTGGCGGTAGCAACGGACCAAAACTCATGGGTAGTAACTGATTATCATATCGCCGCATATACCGACGGATAACTACAAAACTAATGATGTTGAGTATAAGGTAAACAACGGTTAAGGCGACGAAGTAACCAATAAAACTCAGCTGTGCTATTTCAATCCAGGGTTGCCAATTATCAAGCATCGATTATCTCCAAATTCATTTCGTTCGCTACTTGCATCAACATGTTCCTGGCAAATGGATCGGCGAGTTCAGTCAGTTGTTCTTTAAGGTAGTCTGGCGAAAATTCTGGGTGTGAAAAAATTCCTCGAGCAGCTCGGTAACGAACCCACCAAGCCGAATCTTGTAACAGCTGCCATAGGCGCTCTAAATCTTGTTTGTTACGTGCCAGCTCACCCAACATTCGGGTAGCCTGAACCCTGATGCTCAATTCGGCTGACTGAGTCAAACGTCTAATTAATGGCAGGTGGTGCGGGTGATCAAGCAGAGGTATCAGTTGTGCTGTCGCCTCAGGTTGCGACTTAAAATGGCGAATTAAGGTTTCGGCTTCACTGCTGGAGAGAGGTGCATTCACTCCTTGCAGCACCTTAAGCAGATAAACGGCATGTTCAGCCGTGGTTTCAAGTAGAATTTTCTGAGCCTGCTGAATGAGGTAACGTGAGTCACATTCTTTGGCTATCGTAACCAAACGTTCTGGCGCAACGAAACGTTTCAACTGAAGCAGTATTGGCACTGCAATGGTTTGATCATTACGCATTAGAGCGCGCAGTGCTGTAAGAACAACCATACTGCTGGAATGCTGAGTGAGCTCTTTTAAACGTCTTATGGTAGCGGGAGAAAGCTTTTGCAGATCGCCCATGGCAATCGCTGTTGCAATCAACGTTCTGACATCTTGACCGCGCATTAGCTCGAGCGCCTGACGTTCTAGACGAATGTGTTCGGCTAAGCGTTCAAGGCCATCATCTGCATCGCCGCGGACATAACGATGCATAAGGGACCACAGTTGGATGAACCACAAAAAAGCCTGGGTATCCTGCCACAGCTGCTTTATTTGGGCGCGCTCGGGTAATTTTGCTTTTGGATTTGCACAACATTCGAATAGGAATCGGCGCCATTGTCGTTGTAATTCATTGCGCTTTTTCTCATCCTCCTGATGAATAATGCGCAGGATGAACAACCACGACCAAACCAATAGAACGAAAACAACAATAACCAGTAGGGCACTGTGCATCCATTGCAAGAGTTGTTCAGAATCGATAGCGAAGTCCAAGCAACACCCCCCGGCGATCGTAAAAGTCGCCTTGCTGATTAAAGCTCATTGCCCAGCGCAGACCCCAGCTGGGTGAAAGCTGATGTAAACCGTAAACGCTGATACCTTTTACATTGGTTATCAGAACCTGTTGAGGGGCGATTTTTTCTGCTTCTTCACCTTGATTGAGAGCTAGTGTTATGGCGCTCCAGTCATTATAAAAATAGCTAAGAGTTGCGGCATGAGACAGAGCTGAGTCACCACCTAAAAGGTAATCCTGGCGAATTCGGTAAGACCAGCGCCACTGCTCAAAGTAACGCTCTAATTGAAGACTATAACCTTGACTGGTGCTTGTCGGCCAACGGCTTCTGTGAGCTCCTGCACTGATAAGGTAACCATTATTCAGCGCGCGGCTGAGTATAATCTGACCTTGTAACTCGGGACGAACCCGGGACGTTCCTGAACCGCCAAGCTCGCCAAATAATTGCCAGTTTTCGTTAAGCTCAGTGTAAAACCCGGCCAACATTTCGTTATCGCTGAGGTCGAAACGGCGGGTTTGGTTAAACCGCAAATAGCCTAGCGTCTCATCCGATAATGACCGTTCATATTGAATGTAGGCATTTTTCCAATTGTCATAATTACCCGTCAGACTATCGAAACCCACTCCGGCCTCGAGCGCCTGATTATAGGACTGAGCTTGTAGTGGCATACTTAACAAAAAAAACAACGCGGTCAGTACACTGAGCTTCATGAAAAACTCCTTTTCTGACTTTGGATATTAAGCAGTTTACGGAGCCGAGCCTGCAATTCTTTTGGCTGAAAGGGCTTTACCATGTAGTCGTTGGCACCTGAATCCAGAGCGTTGGCAATATCATCGTCGTCTTGTAAGCTGGTTAATACCAAGATGGGAATCGCACGGCTTGGTTCGCGATTGCGGAGCCATTGGATGAGCTGTGCCCCTGATATGATGGGTAATTGCAAGTCAAGGAGCACCAAGTCCGGAGTCGAACCACGTAACCAATCTTGAGCTTCGGAGCCGTCATTACAGCAGTGAGTTTCATACCCTTCGCGCTGTAATAAAAATTCTAATAGTTCACGTAAAACTACGTCGTCTTCAACAATTAAAATTTTGAACTTGCTCATATACGTGTCTCCTCGCTTAATTCAAGCATAAGTAGCTTAGGCGTTGGGAGCAAGGAAAAACCTCTTTAAAGAACAAGCAATAAGTGCTTTACACACAAAAAAAGACCGAGTAATTCTTTACTCGGTCTTGGTTGTTAGCAGTCATTACAGGCGTCGAATTTCTGCCATTAATTACCTAAGTAAGAAGTCAGCATCCACGCTGTTTTCTCTTGCTCTTTAATGTAGTCACTCATCAACGCGTTGGTGCCTTCATCACCGGCTTCTCCTGCGAGGTCTAAAATCTCACGTTGCAGGCGAATCGTTGTTTGATAACTGTCCAGAATATTTGCGACACAAGCGCGACCTTCATGGACGTCTTTTACTTCTTCAATTTCGCTATTCTTAATATAGGTCGAATAAGCGTGTTGAGGACGTTGACCCAAGGTCAAAATGCGTTCTGCAATCTCATCAATCTTCAGCAATAAGTCATCGTAGGTTTCTTCAAACTTCGCATGCAGTTCGAAGAAGCGCTCGCCTTTAATGTTCCAATGGAAACCACGAACGTTCATGTAAAACACTTGATAGTTCGACAACAGCTCGTTCAGCTTGTCGCCAAGTTGCTCGGCTTTTTTCTTGTCTAAACCAATAACGCTTAACTGTTTCATAAAACCCTCCTTTGTCATCGTTATGCATTAACCATAGTCCATTCATGAGGTTAAAGAAAGCGATGAAAATCGATGAAGCTGACAGTTAAATTCGATAACTGTCAGCTTTAGCTTACATCAAGGAGTGCAGTTTTGAAGCGATTTAGATCAACTCAAAGACTCAACTTTACCATCGCGAATGTGCTTTTCGCCGCGCGCTTTGGCAAGCTGAATTTGGCGCTCACGCTCTGCGAAACGCTCTTTTTGTTCTGCGGATGTTTGGTCGAAGCAATGCGGGCAGCTAACCCCTTTCTGATAATGCTCGGATTGCATTTCTTCTTTGGTAATTGGCATGCGGCAGGCGTAACACTGGTCGTATTCGCCTTGTTCAAGCCCGTGCTTAACGGTGACTCGCTGGTCAAAAACGAAACACTCGCCGTTCCAGCGGCTGTTGTCTTCCGGCACCAGCTCAAGGTATTTCAATATCCCGCCTTTTAAGTGATACACCTCGTCGAAGCCCTGCTCTTTTAAGTAAGCGGTCGACTTCTCACAGCGAATGCCGCCAGTACAGAACATGGCGACCTTCTTATGCTTTTCCGGATCCAAGTGCTCTTTAACGTATTCAGGAAACTCACGGAAGGTATCGGTCTTTGGGTTAACCGCACCTTCGAACGTACCTACGGCGTATTCGTACTCATTGCGGGTATCAATAACCAGTACTTCCGGGTCAGAAATGAGGTCGTTCCACTTTTCCGGCTCAACGTAGGTGCCCACAGTATTTTTAGGATCAACCCAGTCGACGCCCATGGTTACAATTTCTTTCTTCAGCTTAACCTTAGTGCGGTAGAAGGCTTGCTCGTCACTCGGTGATTCTTTGTGATCAATGTCAGCAAATCGGTCATCTGATCGCAGATAAGCCAAGACATTATCAATGGCTTCGCGGGTACCACAAATGGTACCGTTAATGCCCTCTCGGGCGAGTAAAAGTGTGCCTTTTACGTCGTTGTCGATAAGAGTTTGATAGAGTGGTTCGCGAATTTGCTCATAGTCATTGAGCTCGACAAACTTATACAATGCCGCACAAATGTACATATCGTGTTACCTTTTTCAGCGGTTCGGAACGTAAATCCGAAGCCTTGTTTGGAAATAGTCGATTTAAAAATCGAGCGCGAATTATACGTATTGATCCAGATCAGCGCAAACCAGGAGTCGAAGTCAGTGGTTAGTGAGTCGTTATTTTATGGGTTAGTGTTGCTCTCCGCGGCAACGTCGTTATTAAGTGCGGTAGCCGGTGCTGGTGGTGGTGCGGTATTAATTGGCGTTATTGCGCTGGTGCTGCCGGGTAGTGCCGTTATTCCGGTTCATGGTTTGGTGCAAATGGGGTCAAACGTAGGGCGCGCAGCTTTGTCATGGCGACATATTCACTGGCCGACTATCGCTTGGTTTGTGCCTTTTGGGCTATTGGGCACCTTTCTTGGAAGCCTGTTACTGGTTCAGTTATCGACAGAAATACTGCAAATTACTATTGGCCTGTTTCTGTTATGGCTAACTTGGGGGCCCAAATTGCCACAAAGTCTTTCTGGCCGGGCAGGCCTTGTCGGCGGAGGCTTGTTAACTGGGTTTTTAGCATTATTTGTTGGCGCATCAGGACCTTTGGTGGCGGCTTTCGTAAAAGCCCGTTTCAGCGAGAGGATGCAAACCGTGGCTACCTTTGCGGCAGTAATGACGTTTCAGCATGGTCCAAAAGCCATTGTGTTTGGTATGGCTGGCTTTGTCTTTAAAGACTGGCTGCCTTTAATTGGGGCAATGATAGCGGCTGGCTTTGCCGGTACCTGGATAGGTTTGCACTGGCTCAAAAAAATTACGAACCAGCGCTTTGATCAACTATTCCGAATGATCATTACTTTGCTGGCGCTGCGCTTGCTTTGGGTCGCGCTTGAGGCGCTTATCCCAGCGCTGTCTGGCGTAGCGGCGTAGGCTGGCAATGTTGTCAGTTTCATCCATTATTGGCGTGCCCAAAATGGTCTCAATAATATCTTCCAGAGTAATAAGCCCTAACCAGCTGCCGTGTTCGTCGTAAACTAATGCCATGTGTTGTCGTGTCGATATCAGGTGGCTCATTAGCGCTTCCACGCTCACGGTTTCGGTGACGACCTCTACCTGGCGAACAATGTCGAGAATGGAGGTGCCTTCGTCGGCATCAAAGACATCGCTTCGAAACAGGATGCCGTAAGGCTCTTCTTCCGAATCTATGACCGGATAACGGGAAAATGGCAGTTCACGAATTTTTTGGCTGACGTCCATGATGTCTTCGTCAGGTCGTATTGACTCGCAGACGGTTCGTGGCGTCATGACTTCTTTTACCCGGATATCGTGGAGGTCGAGAATGTTTAAAATAACGCGTCTTTCGTCGGCATCCAGGGCTTCTTCCTCATGACCAATGGTTGCCATGGCTTTTATTTCAGAGCGCACGTCAATGTCTTCCTCTGTGCCACCAATGCGTTTCGTTATTTGGTCTGACAGCCAAATAAAGGGCTTAAGCGTTAGAATCATGAGGTTCAAAATTGGCGGAAGCCAGGGCGCCAATGGCCGCCAAAATTTGGCACCAATGGTTTTTGGTATAATCTCGGACAAAATGAGGATAAGTAACGTCATGACAGCGGAGGCTACGCCCAGGTAGCCGTCACCAAAAACCACACCAACTTGTGCGCCGACACCAGCCGCGCCGGCGGTATGAGCGACGGTATTTAAGGTTAAAATAGCGGCCAGGGGTTTATCGATGCCATCTTTGAGTTTACGCAGTTGCTTATGCGTTTTTGGTCTGGATTCTTTTAGGTGAGCAATGTAACTCGGTGTTACTGACAGTATTGCAGCTTCCAGAACCGAGCATATAAAGGATACGCCAATAGCTAAAAACGCAAAAAGTATAAGAAGAGTCATCGGGCTCCGAGTGAATAACTGTTGATTATAAAAATTGTATCAACAATATAACAGAAACCGCAGCAATAAGTATGGACCATCCGGCGGGTCCCGAATAACGTTTCCAGATATCTTCCGCTTGTGGCCCGAGCCAGAACACTAAGGCGGCCAGAATATAGTAACGTAATGCTCTCGCAATGCCGGCAGATAATAAAAATAGAGTTAATGGGTACTGACCGGCTCCTGCGGCTAGCATCGCCACCTGAAAAGGAACAGGCGTAACGCCAACCAGGAATATTGACCAGAAGCCGTTATTTTCCAGAGCCGATTGAAACTCGCCGTATTGCTCCTGAACGGATAAGTAGTCAATAAACCATTGGCCGATGGTATCGAACAACGCATAACCAATGTAATAACCGCCGACTGAGCCCGCCATGAACCCAGCTAATGCAACGGATGCAATTAACCAAATACGCTCTCGCTCCAGCACCATATAAGGTACCAGGATAAGCTCTAGCGGAATCGGTAAGACCGTCGCTTCTAACGCCGACAGAAAAAACAGAAGTACTAGCGCGTGTGGTGAGTTGGCCAGTTTCTTGTACCATTTTTCACGAGTAGATGTTGTCGACATATTAAATGGGTCAAGCAAATATTTTAGATAGCGTGTATCGTTGCAGTGTAACCTGATTTTTTTGCAAATAGGGATCGAACCCGTTAAAAATTACGTAAATTTCGCTTTATTCCCAAGCAAAAACAGAATTTTAAGGTAAAAGCAGATGAAATATCGTGGTAGCTCTTCGTTTTCTCACCGCCAAGCTGACAAAATAGGTGTGCTTGTCACTAATTTAGGCACACCTGAGGCTCCAACAAAGAAAGCCTTGAAGCCCTATTTGAAAGAGTTTTTGTCAGACCCTCGGGTGGTCGAGGTGCCACGGTTGCTTTGGTCGTTGATTTTAAATGGCGTTATTTTACGCTTTCGCCCGAAACGCTCAGCAGAAGCTTATAAAACGGTTTGGACAGATCGAGGTTCACCGCTTTTATTTCATACGGAAGACCAGGCCAAAGGCATAGAAGCAAAACTAAAAGAAACCTGGGGTGAGGACATTGTTGTCGACTTTGCCATGCGCTACGGAAACCCAGCTATTTCCGATGTTATTGAACGGATGCTGGAAAAAGGCGTGCGTAAGCTGCTGGTTTTGCCTCTTTACCCGCAATACAGTGCATCAACTACGGCTTCGACGTTCGATGCGTTCGCGAAAGATTTTACCCAGCGGCGTTGGTTACCGGAGCTGCGTTTTGTCACGCATTACCATGACTACCCGCCTTTTATAGAAGCAGCCGCTAAGCGTATTGAACGTCACTGGAATGAACATGGGCGTGCTGACAAATTACTGTTTTCCTACCATGGCATACCGCTGCGTTACTTGAAAAACGGGGACCCGTATCATTGTGAGTGCTACAAAACCTCGCGGCTATTGGCAGAACGCCTCGGTTTGAGCCAAGATGAGTATTTAACCACTTTTCAGTCGCGTTTTGGTCGCGAAGAGTGGCTGCAGCCATACACCGACATGACCATGAAAGCCTTACCCCAAAAAGGGGTTAAGTCAGTACAGGTTTTTTGTCCGGGGTTCAGTGCTGACTGTCTGGAAACTATCGAAGAAATTGGTGAGGAAAACCGAGAGTACTTTATGGAAAGCGGCGGAGAGCGTTATGAGTATATTAGCGCATTGAATGCCGAGCCTGATCATATAAAAGCGCTAACAGAGTTGGTGAATACGCACTTGCAGGGTTGGTCCGTTGAAAAAATGACTGAGCAACGTCAGAAATTAGCGGATAAAGTCGAGAAGCAAACGCTGCCTTATCGTGACTAGGGAGAGCTGTGATGGAAAAAGAGTTTTCAGTATCAATGGAGCTAGTTGATAAGTACAAATTTCTTATCGACTTCGGTGAATTTGGTGAGGTGACATCGGATGAGCCTGAACCATTAGGTGATGGTAGTGGACCGAACCCCTCCCGTTTGTTGGCGGCATCAGTCGCTAACTGTCTGTCGGCTAGCCTAATGTTTGCTTTGAGGAAATTTAAAGACGATCCGGGCAAGGTCAGTGCGACGGTAAAAGGTGAGTTAGATCGAGTGGATGGACGTTGGCGTATTATTGGTATGAATGTCAGCATTACGCTTGGAAACACGGCTGAACAACTTGAACATTTGGACAGAGCGCTTGAGCAGTTTGAGGATTTCTGTGTCGTTACTCAGAGCGTGCGTAGTGGTATTGATGTTACCGTTACTGTCGAGGACAGTAACGGTAACAAGGTAAAAAACTAAAATGGCAGCCGGTAACTCTTTTGGAAAGCCCTTTATGTTCATTGCGTGGGGGCTGGCAATTGCTCTATTAGTTTGGTTTTTTCAAGATCAGCTTCAGGAGCAGTTCAACCCCAATTCAAACATCCAGAGCTATCGCAGCAGTGGTGAGGTTACGGTCGTTTTAGAGCAGAACCGTATGGGGCATTATGTGACCAGAGGAAAAATAAATGGTCAACAGGTGACGTTTCTTTTAGACACCGGAGCGACGCTAGTAGCGGTTCCTGAAGAGCTTGCGCGTCAATTAGGGTTGCAAAAAGGGCGGCAAGGAATGTCACAAACCGCCAACGGTCGGGTCGTTACCTATCGGACAGAAATTGACACGCTGGAACTGGGCGACATACGGCTGAATAATGTGGACGCTTCTATTACTCCGGGGATGGATGGGAACGTCATATTGTTAGGAATGAGTGCGTTAAAAGAATTTGAGTTAACCCAAAAAAACGATACGCTAAGGTTAACGTATTAAAACGGATCAAATTTATAGGAAGAATAAATCATGCATAAGTTGTTTATTGGAATGGCAGCGGTTGCCTTCAGTGCTACAAGTTTTGCTCAACAGTCAGGATTAGAGGCCTGTGCCGAAATTGAAGATTCGTTAGAGCGTTTGGTGTGTTATGACAATTTAGCTAAGAAAGAACGAGCTGGAGAGAGAAAACGTCAGGACAGAGAGCTTCCGGAACAGGCCCGTAAAGGTAAGCAAAAGGCCGCCGAGATGAAGGAAAAAGCTCAAGAGCGACGCGAAAGTGCCAATGATCGTTTCGGATTTGAGCATAAAGAAAAAGAAGGGACGGAAGATGAGCGTATTAGCGTGACCTTGGCCGATCGCGAAGAAGGCCCCTATGGAAAGTGGCGCATAACGTTAACCAACGGTCAGGTTTGGAAACAAACCGACAGTGGTTATTTTTCATGGGACGGAGACTCATACTACATTGAGCGGGGTGCACTGAATTCATTCTTCTTTGGTCGTGAAGGTTCCAATCGCCGCATGCGGGTTCAACGCATTAAGTAATATCTAACGGATATGGATAATGCAGGGTAACTTACTGGAGTATTCGTGGATAGCAACAGGAGTGGTGCTGACACTCTTAGCTATCACGTTGCTTTGGTCGGTTTACCGGCACTATTCGCAAAAAAAATCTTACCGTCTGGGTTACTTGCTCGAAGCGCAGTATCAGGCGTTAAATTCGTTGGTTCAGAAAAAGCCGTTTGATAAGAAACTTGAAGATATCTGTTATCTGATAGAGTCGCAAATTGAAGGGGCGTTTTGCTCCGTTATGCTAAGGTGTGACGATGAGCAAGTGCTAAGAGCAGCAGCTGGACCTTCATTACCTAAGTCGTTTGTTAGTGCTCTCCAGATGTTACCCATTGAAGATGGTGTCGGTGCCTGTGGTACCGCCGCCGCGCTTGAAAAGTCGGTTATTGTCAAAGATATGCGACTGGACGAACGCTTTACCGACTTTGCTGAACTTATTGATACACATCATTTGGTTGCCTGCTGGTCCCACCCTATCTTTCATGTCAAAGAAGAGCGTGTAATAGGTACGTTTGCGGTCTATTTTCAGCATCCAAAGTTACCGACTAAGACAGAGCTTGAGTTTCTCATCCGCACACGAGACCTAGTCGCTTTAGTGATGGAGCAAAAAGAGCTGGAAGAGCAGCGTGAGAGAACCGAACAGCATCATAAGTCTCTCTTTTCGTATAATCCACAACCCGTGTTCACTATGGATATCGAAGGTCGGTTTATATCAATTAATCGAGCCGGCTGTGAGCTGTTAAAACTCCCTGAGGACGAATTAATTGGTCAGCATTATGAGTTAGCGGTAGTGGAAACCGACAGAGCACGAACAAAGGAACATTTTGAGGAAGCGAAGTGCGGTAATGCCCAGTCTTACGAAATAAAAGTGATTGATAAGCTGGGCCACATATACGATTTAGATATCACGAATACACCCATTATTATCAACGGCGAGGTGACTGGGGTTCATGGCATAGCCCGTGATAGAACTGAGCAGAGGAAAAATGAAGCTCAGTTAAAAATACTGGAAAGTGGTATCGAGTCGAGCGTGAATGGGGTGGTTATTAGTGATGCTTTGAAACCAGGATACCCCGTTACTTATATTAATCCGGCGTTTGCGAAATTAACCGGGTACAGCTTTAGTGAAATGGTTGGCAGAAGCTGTCGTATTTTGCAGGGTAAGGATACGGACAAGCGCACGGTTCAAGAGATTCGGCGCACACTGAAAGAAAGAAAACAAGTTCGCACGGTCATTAAAAACTACCGAAAAGATGGTTCCGCTTTTTGGAATGAGTTATTGATATCACCGGTAAAAAGTGCGTCAGGACAGGTTACTCATTTTGTTGGTTTACAGAGTGACATTACTGATCGCATTAATAAAGAAGAGGCGTTGGCATTTAATGCCACGCATGACACCTTAACCAATTTACCTAACCGCAAGGCACTGGAAACGCACTTGATGAAAGCGCTCGACGACGAAGAGCGTGCAGTCTATGTCTTGTTTATTGACCTTGATGGCTTTAAGCCTGTGAATGACAGCTTAGGACATTATTTGGGTGACCAGGTACTCATTGAAACCGCCGAGCGTTTGAAGCGCGTTGTTCTAATGCCTAATTTACTGTGCCGGTTCGGTGGTGATGAATTTGTTGCCGTCATAACAAACACCAGTAATAAGGAACAAATATCGTCATACTGCCAAGAAATACTGTCTGTATTTGAACAACCTTTTAAAGTGGAAGGTAAGTCGGTGTCTTTGTCTGCGGCTATCGGTGTATCTTCCAATATGGCGACATTTAGTAACCCGATGGAGCTGATTCAGCGTGCTGATATTGCAATGTACGAAGCTAAAAAACGAGGAGGTAACTCCTGGTTGTGGCACGAATCAAAACTCGACGAGCGATTGAGCTTTCATGTTACTTTGCGTAGCCAAATTCAGGGAGCAATACAAAAAGAGCAGTTCGAGCTATTTTACCAACCTATTGTAACTGCAGCAGGGCGAGTGGCCGGCGTGGAAGCGCTTATTCGCTGGCAGCATCCAGAGCGTGGTTATATTTCTCCTGCTGACTTTATTCCGGTGGCAGAACGTACCGGGCAAATTATTCCTATTAGTGACTGGGTGCTTCGCCAAGCTTGCCGCGACTTAGAGAAACTTAAAGCGCGTGGAGTAAGCTTGGTAGCAGTGAACTTTTCACCCATTCAGTTTTATAGAGATGACTTTATTGAAAAAGTAAAGAAAACCTTAAAGTCTTATCAAGTTCAGCCTGGTGAGCTAACAGCGGAAATTACGGAAAATGTGCTCATGCACGATACGAAGCGTATCACGGAGTTGCTGGAACAACTTCGAGAGTTGGGCATGGGCGTTGCGATTGATGATTTTGGTAGTGGTTTTGCCAGCCTGAGATATCTGAACTCGTTGCCGGTCAATAAATTAAAAATAGACCGAAGCTTTACTGAAAACATCAACGAAAATGCTCAAAACGCAGCTATTACTCGCGGTATCTTCAAGATGGTTAAGGACTTACATATACAGGTCGTTGCCGAAGGAGTCGAAACGGAAGCCGAGTTTGCCTTTCTTGCCGAGCAAGGCTGTGACTATATGCAGGGCTATTTGTTCTGTAAACCAAAACCGCTGGACGAACTGCTCAGTTGGGCAGAGCGCCAGCAGTCTCTGGATAACGAACTCTAGCTGATTCGGAATTGACGCAACTCGCGTTGTAAGTCAGACGATAGCTTTGCTAAATTATCACTCGATTCCTTAACTTGAGCAGATGCCTGGGCCGACTGATCAGAAATATTGCTAATCGTATTAATGTTCTGGTTAATTTCTTCGGTTACAGAGCTTTGCTCGTCAGCCGCGCTCGCAATATGGCTGTTCATATCATTAATTTCGTCGACGGCCTGAGTGATAGATTGTAGTGACTCATCGGCCTCCTGCGCTCTGTCGACTGTATGATCGGCTTCTTTTTTACCGGTTTGCATTGATTGTACAGCTTCTTTAGTCGCCGCTTGCAGCCGCTCTATCATTTCCTGAATTTCCTGCGTGGACTCTTGAGTGCGGCTAGCCAACGTTCTGACCTCATCAGCGACTACTGAGAAGCCACGACCATGTTCACCAGCGCGTGCTGACTCAATAGCGGCATTTAACGCCAGCAGGTTGGTTTGTTCGGCAATACTGCCAATGACATCTAATACTTTGCCAATGTTATCACTGTCTTCGGCCACTTTTGTGATGGTTTGCGTGGTTCGATTCACGTGGTTCGCTAAATTTTTGATAGCAGTAACGGTTGCATTGACAACGTCCCGGCCTTGCTTGGTGTGATCGTCTGCTGTGCGCGCAGAATTAGCCGCCTCGTTGGCACTTTTCGCAATTTCATCCACCGTCGTCGACATTTCATGAATGGCCGTTGCGACTTGTTCGACGGCTTGATGTTGTTCCCTAACACTGGCGTTGGATTGCTCGGAAATGCTGGATAGCTCTTCAGATGATGTAGCCAACTGTTCTGTCATGGAGTTTATTTTGGTAATAGTACGTTGTAGCTTGGCGACAAACTCATTAAAGGCGTCGGCGACTAGGCCTAACTCATCGCTTCTATCCAGATTGACACGCGCAGTTAAATCCCCTTCACCTTTAGCCATGTCTTCAAAGCGTTCAAGCATTAAGTTTAAGGGCTTGGTAATTAAAGGTGGGAAGAACAGCGCAAGCAGCACACAAATAGCTAAACCGACAACAAGGACAACCATTTGTGTCCAGTTACTTTGAATAATAATTCCATCTATCAACTCCGATTGACTAAGAGCGGCTTCTTCTTTTCGTTGCTCGAGCTGATCCAGTACATTGCGCATCGTTTCGAATTGTGGACCACTGTCAGTTTGACTGAGCTGAATGGCTTGTTGAACACTACCTTGTCGGTGTAATTCAATCACCCGCTGAGCGGTGGTTGTCCATATTTCGTTTTTTGTTTTGTAGTCTTCGACCATACGGCGCTCTTCTGCGCTGGACGTTAGATTTAAGAATCGATTCACCCGCTGTTCGGCTTGCTCTAGGTTTTCGTTGTGTGTGTCTAAAAGTTGCTGCTGACGAGATGAGCCTGGTTCAACCGAGAGCAGAGTCCGCTCTGCGACTTGGGCCTGATGAAGATCCCGGTCAGCTTGAAGTAAGTAATTAAGCCCGGGTAAATGTTCACTGGCTATTTTATCAACACTGTTTGCGACAGATTTAAAGTTAACGGCGCTGACAGCAGCGATACCGATTAATACCATTGCTAGAAGGACAATGGGAAGTAATAACTTATAGCGGAATCGAAGGTTATTGAACCAGCTCATATTATTCGCCTTTTTTGCTTTACGACTAAAGTCTAATGACTTGTTATCGTAAGCTAAGCAGCTTTACTTTAGCTGGTCAATAAATAAACGCCGAGCTCTCGCGAGCCCAGCGTTTGGGTTGACGTTATTTTATATCGGTTAGGCGAAGATAGGGTTTTAGTGTTTTCCAGCCTTGTGGAAATTTCTCTTTTGCATCATCGTCACTGACATTAGGACGAATAATGACGGAGTCGCCTGGTGTCCAGTCCGCAGGGCAAGCGACTTCTTCGCGATCTGTCGTTTGTAACGCATCAATCACGCGCAAAATCTCGTTGAAATTACGACCAACCGTCATTGGGTAAGTCATTATCAGACGAATTTTCTGGTTCGGATCGATAATAAATACCGAGCGAACCGTCGCTGTAGCACTCTCATTCGGGTGAATCATGTCGTACTTTTGAGCGACTTCCAGCTCTTTGTCTGCAACAATTGGAAACTCCAAAACGGTATTTTGAGTTTCGTTAATGTCGTTGATCCAGCCTTTGTGCGCGTCAACTGAGTCGGTAGAAAGCCCTAATGGTTTTACGTTGCGCTTTTTAAACTCCGGTGCTAACTGCGATGTACGCCCCATTTCTGTCGTACAAACTGGCGTGTAGTCAGCGGGGTGGCTGAAGAAAAAGACCCAAGAGCCTTTGGCCCAGTCATGAAAATTGATCGAACCTTCTGTGGTATCAATCGTAAAATCGGGTGCGGTATCACCAATACGTAATGTCATAGAGCTACTCCTAGTATGTCTTTTTAAGACGAAAATAGATAACCTTTAAATAGTAGCTGATTGCCCGCTTTACAAGGTGGTTAACTTATAACCTTTTACTCTACGTTAGACAGCTAAGTTATTAGCAGGAGTTACGTTTGTCTTTAGTTGTATTTTTGCCTCTGGTCGTTTGGGTTATGTTGGGCTTTTTTTCGCCCACGGTATTGACGAGTGTTGACTTACCGGTGCCAGAGAGTGTTATTGCCTCTTTGAGTTTGATCGTCGTTGTTGCGGGTTTTTTCCGACAATGGCAATGGTTTTATTGGTGCGCCTGGACCGCGGGATTTTATGCGGTGATTCAGTTGGGCTTGCAGCAGCCACTGAGCCAACAACCTGTGGCGGTTTTATATGAAGCGTTGCCGGTTTGGCTGTCGCTAACGGCGGTGCTGTTGGTGCTTATCAAGTTGCCGGTACTGTTTTCTATCAACGGCTTCTTGCTGTTTATTGCTGGTGGCCTTTTTCCCTTGTTACTGCTTATAGAACCATTTTCTGGCGCTGTGGCTCTGTTAAATCCTTCTGAAATGCTAAGCCTGGCTGGCGAATTTCCCGGTGTAGGCACGGCGCTATGGATGACTGCTATGGGAGGGGGATGGGCCACTATCTTGCTCTATAGACAAGCATCGGCGTTTCGCTGGAGTCAGTTAGCGGCCTGGTTAGCTTTTATGGTGTTTGTTATCGGCGTTGAGCAAACTGAAGCGTCAATGTGGGCTGTGTTGGTTGTTTCAGTTAGCTTCTTGCTGGCACTAGCCGACAGAATGTTAAAGCTGGCTTATATTGACGAGCTCACCGGGTTACCGCAACGCCGAGCGCTCATGAGTGAGCTGCAACATTTACGCAAGCGAAGTGCTGTATGCATGCTCGACGTCGATCATTTTAAGAAGTTCAATGATCGCTACGGGCATGAGGTTGGCGATCAGGTGCTTAGGCTGCTTGGTCGTATTCTAAAAAGTGTTAGCGGATTTAAAGCTTACCGATATGGGGGCGAAGAGTTCACTTTAGTGTTTTCACACAACAACGAAGAAAAGTTAAAAGACGTACTGGAAACTGTACGCTCAAAGGTGGCTAATTATCCGCTTGCTTTACGAGACCCTTCCCGACCTGAAAAGTCACGAAAAGGTAAAGAAAAACGTGGCAAGCAAAGCGACAAAAAAACGGTGAAAGTTACCATCAGTTTAGGAGCGACGACAAAAGCGCCCGGCGATACGCCCGACAGTATTCTGAAGCGAGCGGATGAAAACCTGTATGCAGCCAAAAAGGCGGGGCGGAATCGTTATGTAATGAGGTAAATGTAAAGAATTATTACAAAATTGGACAAATTGTAATCATAATAGTAGCGTTATTGTTGAGGGCAATCCTCAATCCTTAAATTTTCTATAACAAAAACAAGATGTACGTACACTTTGCTAGTGGCGTTTGTTTAAGGAGAGAACAATAATGCTAAGACTTAAAAGAACGCTCACGGCGTTATCGGTCGCTGCCGCTCTCGGTGTTGCGTCCTCAGCTTACGCTCAGGATACCGGTACGCTTCGTATTCAAATCACAGATAGTCAGGGTAACCCTGTTCCTAATGCAACGGTTAGCGTCAGCGCTCCAGATACATTAGTCTCACGGACAGCTGAAACTGATGAAGACGGTTATGTTCGCTTAGGCGGCTTACAGCCATCTCGTGAGTATCAGGTTGAAGTTGTTGAAGAGGGTTACTCGGACTTTGAATCTGGTAATGTTCGTGTTTCATCAGGCCAAACGTTTGAACTAAACTATGCGTTGAGCCGTGCGGGTGGTGATATTGAAACCATCGAGGTTACCGGTCGCGCGATGTCGACAATTGATACGACTTCCTCTACAACGGGGACTTCCGTTACACTCGATATGACGGAATCATTGCCAACGGCTCGTAGCTTCCAGGATTACTTGCAACTCGCACCAAGTACCAAGCCTTCACTTGATGGCAACCCATCGTCCAAGTCAGGTGTTAACTATTCCGACATCGGCGGTGAGTATGGCTCTTCTTCAGATAACGTGTACTACCTTGATGGTGTTAATGTTACCGACAACCAGACCGGCACCTTTGGCGCAAATATCAACTCTGAAATTATTCAGGAGCAGCGTATCTTAACCGGTGGTATTCCTGCAGAATATGCCGGTGGTCAGGGCTTGGTGACTCGAGTTATCACGAAGTCTGGTAGTAACGAGTGGAGCGGCTCAGTTAACTACTATTTCCAGAACGATAGCTTGGTCGCTGATAACGAGCACCTTTCTCAAAATAGCTTTGATACTTTTGATACTGCGGTCACTTTAGGTGGTCCAATCATCAAAGATGAACTTTGGTTCTTTGGTTCATACCAAATTAAAGAGCGCGAAGAAGACGTGACTGATCCGGTTACGGATACGAAGTTACGTAGCATCAGCGATGAGCAAGATCTTGGCTTCTTTAAATTAACCTGGCAGCCAACCGCGAATGACCGGTTTGTGGCGAGCTGGTTTAATGACCCTAGAGAAATTAGTGGTTCAGATGACCCGACGGTATTGAATAACAGGGATAGAGCTCAGGAACAAGGTGGGGATAACTACCGGATAGAATATTCTCGTTACTGGGACAACTTTATTCTTACTTTAAAGGCTTCAAGTCATGAAGGTGAAGTCTCAAATTTAGCTGCGGATAATTCGACTCGAAATGACGTTGCTTATCGAACTAACGGCGGTTTTGAACCAACGAACGCTGATACTGATAAAGGCGGTTACGGTGTTAACTCAATTAATTTCCGTAATAAAGACGAGTATCAGGCAACACTTGAATACTTCCTGGATACTTATGACTATGGTAGCCATGAGTTGAAAGCTGGTTTTGTCTATACGGTCAACGAAAATATCCAGGACAGTCAAGTTACGGGTGATGGTGCTCAGTATACGTCTATTGGTGCTAGAGAAAGTGGTACAACAATGGATGAGTATCTCAGTGGTGAAAATTGGGTTGGTGAAATTAGCTTATCAGCTGACGACCTGGAACGACTGATAACCGGTATGCAAGAAAGTGAAGACGCTGCTTTGTACGAATCTCGCTATGACAGCAATGGCGATGGCACTATAACGCCTGACGAACTGCGTAATGGTGTCGTTTTTGACTCGACTGAAGGAAACCCGACAGGAGATGTCAACGTTTACCGTTATAACGAGATTGAAACAGCTCAGGTTCAGATGGAAACAAAAGGCAAAACGTTCTTTGTTCAAGATACCTGGACAATTGATCAATGGACAGTCAATGCCGGCCTTCGCGCTGAAACTTGGGAACACTTCTCGTCTAAAGGCGATAAAATTGCTGAATTTGATTGGGAAGTTGCGCCGCGTTTCAGTGTTGTATACGACATAGATGGTTCGAGTAAAGTGTGGGGCTTTGTTGGTCGTTACTACGATCCAATTCGTACCAACATGACAGACTTTGCCGGTAACTTAACTGGTCCTGTTCGTCATGAACAAATTTACCTGGAAGATCGCTGGTTAACTTATCGCGTGCGCGGTGGTGAGCAAGTTCAGGATGCGTTTTTCGCGCCAACCACAAAAACCCCGTATACCGATGAGATCTTGCTTGGTTACGCCACAAATATTGCGGATAACATGAGCGTAGAAGTGACTTATACGGATCGTACAACCAAAGATATCCTGGAAGATTATGACCTTGGTTTATATACCGAGCAATTAGAGGGAACAGAGTTCTACTTGCCACTTTCATACTTTGGTTATGAGGAGAACCCAGGTTCTAACTACGTGATTGGAACGTTAGCAGGCGCTAAGCGTGACTACCAAGGTTTGCAGGTAGCGTTCACTAAGCATAGAACGCCATCAGACAACTGGTTCTTCAATGCGTCGTGGACTTACAACGATGCTAAAGGTAACAGTAACTCGGATAGTAATGCCGACTTCCAGGGTGACGTTGTATGGTTAGATCCAAGAGCTCCAGGAACTTATGGTGATCAACCAGGTAATATGGAACACTTGGTTAAATTATTCGGTAGCTATAAGTTTGATAACGGTATTGAAGTGGGTGCTGTTTATAACTGGAATTCAGGTACCATCTATAGCCGTACATGGTCAATTTACGGTCGACACTTACCGTTGCAAGGGGATGCTTACGAGTATGGCGGTGTGACCACAAACTGGTTAGCCGAGGACTCTATTGGCTCTCAAGAGTCTCCTGCTTATGGCACTTTGGATCTTCGTGTTAAATACACCCATAACTTCGGTGAAGATTATAAAGCTGAATTCTTCCTGGATGTCTTTAACGCACTGGATGATCAAGCGGTACGCCGCGAGCAAGATCTTGTTGCTGGTGACGGTGTTTATGCCTTTGGCGAAGGAGTTGACTGGGTTAAACCCCGTCGTTTCTACTTAGGCGCACGTTTATCGTTCTAGTCTCCCTGCTGGAGCGTTTTGTAACCCGGTGGCTTGCTACCGGGTTTTTTTGTTTTAAGTACTTGGCGATCTAAATTTAACGGAGTACGTTAAATTAAATACTATTAATTAATAAAAAGGGCGGACATGAGCTATATAAAAGACACTATCGAGACATTAAAGCAAACCAGCCCGGCGCAGTCGGAGTTTTATCAGGCGGTGGAAGATGTACTTGAATCGATAGAGCCTTTGTTAGAGGAGCGCCCTAAATATCGAGAACAAGCGATTATTGAGCGTCTGGTTGAGCCGGAAAGGCAAGTGATGTTTCGTGTACCCTGGGTGGACGATAGCGGTCAGATACAGGTCAATAAAGGGTATCGTATTGAATTTAATTCGGCATTAGGCCCTTACAAAGGCGGTTTGCGCTTTCATCCAAGCGTTAATGCCGGAATTATAAAGTTTCTTGGTTTTGAACAAATATTTAAGAATGCGCTGACAGGCCTGCCTATTGGCGGCGGTAAGGGAGGCTCCAACTTTGATCCTAAAGGTAAGTCGGACGCTGAAATCATGCGTTTTTGCCAATCGTTTATGAGCGAATTGTATCGCCACATTGGGCCAAATACGGATGTTCCTGCTGGGGATATTGGTGTCGGAACACGGGAAATTGGCTATCTGTTTGGCCAATATAAACGCTTAGCGAATCGATTCGACGGTGTTCTTACGGGTAAAAGCACGCTCTGGGGTGGTTCCTTTGTTCGTAAAGAAGCGACGGGTTATGGGGCCGTCTATTTTGCCGAATGCATGCTGGACGATAAAGATGACTCATTAGAAGGGAAGCGTTGTCTGGTATCCGGTTCTGGCAATGTGGCTATTTACGCGATGGAAAAGCTCTATGAACTTGGTGCTACGCCCGTGACTTGTAGTGACTCAAGTGGAGCGATTTACCATGACAACGGCATCGACTTAGACTTAGTAAAACGTATAAAAGAAGAGCAAAATGGGCGTTTAGAGGAGTATTTAGAAACTCACAGTAACGCAGAATACACACCACGAGATGATTATCCGGAAGATGGGCATACGGTCTGGCGTTATAAAGGCGACATCGCACTTCCGTGCGCGACTCAAAATGAGCTGACCGAAAAGGACGCCCAAGCCTTACTGGAAAACGGATGCAAATATGTGGTGGAAGGCGCCAATATGCCGTCAACACAAGCAGCTGTCGACTTGTTCATTGAAAGCAATACCGCTTACGGTCCGGGTAAAGCCGCGAATGCGGGAGGAGTTGCTACCAGTCAGCTGGAAATGATGCAAAATGCCAGTATGTTGCGCTGGTCGTTTGAAGAAGTGGATGAAAAGCTCAAAGGCATTATGCGTAATATTTTCAGAGATGCGAAGCGTACGGCTGAGGAATTTGGTCATCCGTCAAATCTGGTATTGGGTGCCAACGTAGCCGGCTTCCGTAAAGTCGCTGACGCTATGATTGAACAAGGCGTAGTTTAATTCTGGTTCTTGGATGTTTCAGTCAGTAGCGAAAGAGCATCACTGTTCACGTTGACTGACTGAGCATTGAGAACGACAACACCCCGGCTACCGTCTAAATAAAAGCCAACAAAACTGCTAAAGCCGGCCGTTTGGCCGTTGTGCCAAGCATATGGCTTACCGTTACTGTCTTCACTGATCATCCAGCTTAAGGCTTGTTGGCAGCAGCCTTCGATAGTTTCCCGTGGTTTGAGTAATGTTGATACAACCTTGTTGTTGTTAGCGCTTTTTCCCATGAGCGTTTGAATATAGCGAGTCATGTCATTGGGGCTTGAAACCACGGCGCCAGCGCCGGCCAGTGATTTGAAGTGCCAATGAGGCACCGGCTCACCGAGTACATTGTGTCCTGCTGTCAGGTTTGCCGGCTCATTATCGCTATTTAATGCGACATAACTGCTTTGCATACCAAATGGTTCAAAAATTCGTGTTTGTAATAAGTCCGAAAATGACGTGTCAGAGTGTTTAGCCAAAGCTTCTGCAAGCACTCCATAGCCAAAATTCGAATACTCGTAAGCTCTTTCGCCAACGGATGTGCTCGTCAGTGAAGACTCTAGCATGGAGTCATCAAAATGAGCGTAAGGGTCACTCTGGTCCGCATTGTCAAACAGGTTAGCCGGTAAGCGTGGCAGCCCACTATGGTGCACCGCTAACTCTTTTAAAGTGACATCTGTCGGGCCCTTTGACCAAAACTCATTAATGGACGTATTCAGATCCAGATTGTCGTTAGTTGCGGCCGCAGCTAATAAATAACCCACCATAGTCTTAGTGACAGAACCAATCTCATAAAGCGTATTGTCATCATGGTCGCCATAGAATTTCTTTTCTACTTTGTCTGGCATTATAACTACAGCGGTAGCGCCGTGTTCGCCAAGCTTGGGCGCGTCAGCGTTAGCCTGTTCCGTTCCCGATTCTAATTTCTTTAATGTGAGTGGGAAATCTTTGCCTTGCGTAAAAGTACCTGCGTATCCGTCTTCAGTCAGTTCACCAGAGAAGCTGGCTTGCAGCATTGGTGACTTAAAGCTGAGCTCACTGTCATTGATAACAAGTTCAGTCAGAGGAATGCCATAGCTTTGCTGGGCAGGGCTATCAAGCGTACCAATGTAACCATCGTGAACAACAGCGACGTTAAGTCGAAGCGGAAGTGTACTGTTTTCGGTAACTGGTAGCTTGCCGGCGTAGGTCGCTTCATACTTTAAACGGGCTTTGTCACTATCAGTCAGCTTGTGCATATCCAGGTTAAACGACTTACCTTGTTTAAAGGTGCCTATCAAAACATCTTCGTTCAATTTTCCCTGGTAACTGGCGTTTAAACTTTTGTCGGAAAAGCTGACTGTATTCTCTGTAATAGAAAACTCAGTCGGTTTATGTTCAAACATGCCCTGGTTAGGGCTGTCTAAAGTCAATTGACCGTCTTTTATTGAAAGGCCAATGGTCAGACTAACGCCCTCTTGAATTTCTAACTCCCCACGCCACATGCCATTAAGATCAGAGTTATACTGGCTAGCGAAAGATGCTGGGTGGCAGAGAACTGCCACCGCTATAACATTAAATAATACCCATTGAGTTAGTGTTTTCATGATATATCCTCAAAAGTTATTGAGTCTCCATGGTTCGATGAAACTCCGCCAGATCCTCTACAACCGTTTGATTCGGTAAGTCTGCATAAGGCTCGTCAGAGAATTTAGCGCCGCGAAGCTGTACTGAAATGCGAGCGGCGTCTGGGTTCATTAGCGTATCTTTATAAAAAGCCTTAGCGTCTGCCAGCGTTGTGCTTTCAACGGCTTTAATCAGCTGTTCCTTGCTGTCAAAGTCATAACGCTCAAGCGCTAAGTCTGACAGTATCGGAGCGACTTCTTCGCGCATATTCTTCGGTGTTTCTCTTAACGTTACCAGCGCGCTTTGTTTTAATTGAGCGAACTCGTCTTCGGTCATTGCTTCAAGCTGCGCCCAGTACTCGTCTTTGAACTTGTCAAAACGCGCCTGCATATCCGCCACGCTTTTAACCGGCGTTTGAATGTATAGACCAAAGCCTGCGTAATGATCAAGCGATGGTGCGAAAGCGCCCACTGCATAGGCTAGCTGTTCTTCGGTACGCAAGGTATCAAAAGCCGCCGTGCGGAAATGGCTTTGTAATACTGTACCCGCAGCCTGAGCTTTGAAGCCAGGCTCAGGATGAATGTGCGCATCGACTAAGGCGACGTCGGCCACCTCAAGATCTTTGCGTAGTACAACGGCCTTGTTTGATTGAGGAGACCAGAACTCGGCGGTCTCAAAGTCAGTGACTTCCCTGTTCTCAGGTAAGCTTGTTTTAACGCGCTCAACCGCTTCTGTTAAATCGGATTCGTTGTAATTACCAAAAGCAAACACGCGAATGGAATTATTACCTAACAGAGTGTCCATATAAGCTTCTAATTCTTCATTGGTAAGTGACTGAGCTGTGTCTATTAAGTCTGACTGCTCAAAACCACCTTCGCGAATTAACTGCCCATAGGCATCGAAGCTTTGGTAAATAGGGAACTGCTGACCTTTATTCTTAAGCGCACGAACATAGCGGTCAACGGCTTGTTTAAAGGCTTGTGGTTCAACCTCAAAGCTTAAGCCTTCAATAGCACGCTCAAGCAACTGTGGCTGCTTGTCGGTAAAGCCTGACACGGTCAGCGTCATACCGGTGGTGTCATTTAAGCTTAAATTCATACCGGCAATGTTGGCTTCGGTGTCCAGTGCACTAACATTCATGTTGTACAAATCTTTCCACAAAGCGCCTAATACGTTGGCTTTAATATTCTGAAGCGACGCAGGGTTATTTATTTGAATAGTGAAAATGCCGCGTGGTTGGTCGCCGTACAACTGACTTGGGTACTGCCATACCTGCAGGCCTTCTTCTTCAATAACCACTTGAGGTTTCTCAAACGCATCGTTATTTTTAATCTCGAAGCTTTCCGGCAGAAGCGTGTTGACCTTAGGCAAGTTAATAGCCATTTTTGGCTCTTGTTTCCAGCTCGCCATTTCTTCGGCGGTTATGTCTGTGACTTTGTACTTACCATCGTAGTAGTCAAGTTCGCTGTCATGCGGCTCATCTTGGCTTATGTACCAAACTCTTAAGCGTTCAGGGGTTAACTGCGACAGCACTGAGCAAATGGCCTCCGGGTTAAACTCCTGGTACTCGTAAGGCGCACTAATCGCGTATTCAGCGGGGTAATTTTGCATGGCTTGCGCAAGATTAGACACATAGCTAAACTCATCACCTTTTTCCAGGAAGCGGAAACGGTTGTTTAGACTGGTTTTAATTTCATTGAAATACTTTTTGTCGACGCCTTCAGCGCGAACTTTGTCGATATATTGCATGATGAGAGCGACGATGTCGTCACGCTGTTGCATGCCGTTGTCAGTCAACTCAATGTCCAGACGCATAACGCCGTAGTTTCCGTAAAACGTCGGTTGCGCAGAGGCATTTAAACTCGAAATAAGCCCAGCTTCTTTGAGCTTCTGAGCTGGCGTGCCTGGCATTTCAGAACCTAACAAGTAGCTGACGTAACGGTTAGGTTTTACCTTAAATTGGTCTTGATTATTATTGATGATGAACTCGAGTTTGAGTTGCTTCACATCTTCATTTGGCACGTAGTGAATGCGCTTTTTACCAACATCATCAAAGTTGATTTGTGCGGTCACTTCCGGCTCTTCAATCTTGTCATCTTCAATACTGGCAAAATGCTTACGTGCTAGCGCTTCCATGTCATCAAGCGAGCGGTTGCTTATCATCGCCACTTTCATAATGTTTGACGAGTAAAAGCGGTTATAGAAGTCGACAGTTTCCTGGTGCAGCTTACTGTCTTCTTTATCACTTAAGCTTTCCAGGTTGCCAATAAGGAAGCGGTTAGAAGGGTGAGAGCCAAGCAATAAACGACCGAGTTTAAATTGACCAAAAAAGTCCATCTCACGGCGCATCGACCATTCGGCGTTTACCGCATTACGCTCTTTATCCACATACTCAGGGTAAAGTTTTGGCGCTTTGAAGAAGTCAGAAAAGCGATCCAGACCCTCGTCGTAAGCCTCGTTATTCACCTTGAACATGTAGTTAGTAATGTCCAGCCATGTGGACGCGTTTTGGCTGCCGCCATTATTGCTCATAAACTCGCTGTAGCCGTTGGTGTCCGGGTATTTTTCCGTACCCAAAAACAGCATATGTTCCAGGTAATGGGCCATGCCTTGTTGTGATTTAGGGTCTTGCAACAGACCGACACCAACACTTAAGGAAGCCGCTGACTTATCAACATCAGGGTCTGACACCAGCATAACTTCAATGTTGTTATCGAGTTTCAACACGCGATAGCCACGCTCGTCGTTTGGGCTTTTAATCACTTTACCCGCGACAATACTTTGCGTATTCGGTGTTTCAGTAACGGTCTGGCTGCAGCCTGTTAGTAGCAGGGCAGAGCTAATAGCGCTCGCCAGGAGTAGCTTTTTCATGTTGGAGTCCCCGTTTATTCTTTAATGACTCAATGATACTCGGGCACTTCAGAGGCTTGAAGTTATTTTGTTAGTAATTTGTAACAGAGTGTTTAAGTGAGAAACCGGATGTGGCCAATAAAGCTTCTGGCGACCGGGCCGACACTGTCTGCATCTTCGAAATTAAGGTAAATGGGCATAGAGCGAGTGGCGCCTCGCTCAAGGTTTAATGTTACCAAGCTACCGTCGTCAATATGGGCTTTCACTGCCGACTCAGGCAGCCAGGCGAAGCCGAGATTTTTGCGAATCAGCTCAACAGACGTGGTTAAATGGCTGACAGTCCAGCGCTGCTCAGAACCCAGCCAACCTATGTCAGAGCTTTTCTCGATACCTGAGTCTCGTAGGACTATTTGACGACTATTCTTCAAGTCTTCGAGAGTGACAGACGCTTTTGATGCAAGTGCATGGCCTTTGCCGCATACGGCAATGAAGGTAACGTCGCTAAGCGCCTCGCTGAGTTCGTTATCGAGCATGAAAGGCGATAGAGAAACGGTTGCTAACCCTTTTCGTAAAAGCTCGTCGGCACCGGTTAATATGGTTTCAATAACTTCTATGTGCACCAGCGGGAATTCTTCAGAGACTTTTTCTAGCGCCTCGTACAGCACTTCTTTCGGAAACGCCTCATCAACAGCAATGTTCAGTGTCGATTCCACGCCCTCTTTCAGGTTCTGCGCGACATTTTCAAAACGTTCGGCTTCCGATAACAGATAATTAATACGGCGTAGCAAGAGTTTGCCGGCATGGGTTAACACCGTTTTGCGGCCATCGACCTCAAACAAATTAACACCTAATTGCTCTTCCATTTTATTAACAGCGTGATGAATGCTCGACTGGCTCTTGTGGACCTGCTGAGCCGCTTGCATAAAGCCACCATGATCAGCCACTGCTTTAAACATGCGCCATTGTTCGAGAGTTGATTTCGCCATTTACCAGTCTCTTGCTCGGTGTATTAGTTAGGATGATATTATGCTTTGGAAATATTTAACAGGACGCTGAATATGTTGGCTTTGTTACTCACTAAAACACTCGGGCTGTTTTTTGTAACCGCTATTGCTGAAATTGTAGGCTGCTATTTACTTTAACTGTGGTTGAAAAAGGTGAAAATAGTTGGCTGGAAAGCCCCCTGACTCTTCCAGAGGGCTTAAAACCTAAGGCTAGCGCATAGTAACAAACTCTTCAGCACTAGTAGGGTGCAGCGCTACAGTCGAGTCCAAGTCTGCTTTGGTGGCTCCCATTTTCAACGCAGTGGCGAAGCCTTGTAAAATTTCATCCATGCCCTCGCCAATGCCGTGAATGCCTACCACTTTTTCCTCTTTGCCGTGGCAAACCAGCTTAAAGTAGCTGAGCGCCCGGTGTGGTGTCACGGCATTGTACATTGCCGCAAATGATGACTTATACACGCTAATATTCTCTTCGCCGAACTTCAGTTTGGCGTCTTCTTCGCTCAAACCAACAGTACCAATGGTTGGGTGACTGAACACAACGGTAGGAATATTTTCGTAGTCCATGTGCGCGTTTGGCATGTTGTTAAACAGGCGCTCTGCTAATTGGCGACCTGCTTTAATCGCGACGGGGGTTAGCGCTGCGGCGCCAGTATTATCACCGACCGCATAAATGCCTTGCACATTGGTGTTCTGGAATTTGTCGACTTGAATGAAGCCGTCTTTGTCGAGTTCAACACCGGTGCACTCCAGGTTGATGTTGTCAGTAGACGGCACGCGGCCAATGGCCCATACCAGGCAATCAACACCTTCCATTGTTTTGCCGTTTTCAAAATGCAGGGTCAGTGTCCCGTCGTCCTGTTTAACGACTTCACGTACGGTGGTTTCGGTATGCAGCTCAGGGCCGTCTTGTTTCATGCGTTCAAGCAAGCCATCAGTAATGTCTTTGTCGAAGGTGCGCAGCGGGCGATCGCGACGAACCAGCAAGTGCGTGTCCGTGCCTAAGGCATGGAAAACACCGGCAATTTCAACCGCGATATAGCCGGCACCGACAACGGCCGCCTTTTTAGGCTGCTCGGTTAACGCAAAAAAGCCGTCAGAATCGATGCCATGCTCAGCACCTGGAATTTCAGGAATCATCGGGCGGCCGCCGGTCGCAATGGTAATATGGTCGGCAGTAATTTTCTCGCCATTAACTTCAACCGTTTGGTGGTCGACAAACTTGGCAAAGCCTTCTATGAACTCAACGCCATTGCTTTGGAAACCACGATGATAGCCTCCGTGAATACGTTCAATGTACGCTTCCCGGTTTTTCACCATAGTTGCCCAGTCAAAGCCCTTTTGCTCCAGGTTAAAGCCATACGAGGGTGAGTATTTAACGGCTTCGGCAATATGAGCGCCATACCACATGACTTTCTTAGGCACGCATCCCACGTTTACGCAGGTGCCACCAACGAATTTAGCTTCAATAACGGCGGCCTTTGCACCACGAATAGCGGCACGGTTGGCTGAGGCAATACCGCCACTGCCGGCACCTATCGCCAGATAGTCATAATGTCTGCTCATACTGCTTAACTCCTGTGCTTAATTCAAAAACTGCGCATATCTTGAATAAAAACCCCGTATCTTGCAAATAGAGACACGGGGCTGTCACGTTGTTTATACCGATAGAGGTAATCGAAAGATCAGTTTATAAAGCCGCTCTTAGCGACCGCCTGCCGGCAAGTTCTCTTTCACAAACTCGGTCATCATGGTGCGCAGGTGTAAGGTGGTACCTTCACCTTCATAAATACCATGAGAGCGGTTCGGGTAGGCGAAAAACTCGAATTGTTTACCGTGCTTAATCAGCTCGTTAACTAAGCGCTCACTGCCCTGGAAGTGGACGTTGTCGTCACCAGTACCATGCACTAACAATAAGTCACCTTCCAAGTTCTCAGCGTGTGTAATCGCCGATGTTTCTTTGTAACGCTCCGCTGACTCAGGCAATAACCCGGAGTAACGCTCCTGATAAATGGTGTCGTACAAGGTTAAGTCAGGTACTGGTGCCAGCGCCATACCCATGTGGTAGGCGTCCGGGTAACGGAACAGCGCATTCAGGGTTTGTGAACCGCCGCCACTGTGGCCCCAGATACCAACACGACTTTCATCAATAAAGTCCCAGCGCTCCAGCATCTGTTGCAGCGCGTCGTACTGGTCGCGTACGGTGACAACGCCCAGATTTTTATAGATGGAACGGCGCCAGTCAAAGCCGCGTGGTGACTTGGTGCCCCGGTTATCGATAGAGGCAACAATATAACCTTGCTGTGTCAGCATGGTGTGCCACAAATACAACGATCCACCCCATTTATTGGCTACCGTCTGTCCCCAGGGCTCGCCGTAAACGTAGAACAAAATAGGGTACTCTTTGCTCGGGTCAAAGTCGGTTGGCTTCATGATGTAGCCATCCAGCTCAAGGCCATCGCGCGCTTCAACACGGAAAAACTCAACCGGCTGTTTCTCGACGTTTTCGACCGCTTTTTGGACGTCAGTGTTGTCCACTACCGTACGAATAACCTTATGGTCCGGCAGAGAAATCATCTTGGTTACAGGCACCTGATTCACAGAGTGAAAGGTATGCTCTGCGTATTTGGCATCTTGCGAAATACTGTAGCTGTGGGTACCGTCCATGTCCGGCGTCAGACGTTCTAAGCGACCACTGCCGTCTAGGCTGGCGCGGAACAAATAACGCTCTAACGGCGTTTCAGGTGATGCAATAAAGTACACCCAACCGTCTGCTTCGTTGACACGCAGTACATCGACAACGTCCCAGTTGCCGCGGGTAATAGCGCTAATGCGTCCACTGTCACGGTACACGCGATAAATATGACGATAGCCGCTGCGCTCGCTTAGCCAGGTAAATTCTTGCCCGTCATTCAGAAAGTGAATGTCGTCGACGTACTCGGCCCATGAGTCAGTGCTTTCACGCAGTAATTCCTGTGCATCGCCTGACTCTATGTCAGTAATGAAGGCCCGGTTAATGTGTTGTTTGCGAGTAAGCTGCTGTATAAGCAGTTGCTCACTATTACCGGCCCACTGCATGCGTACTAAATAGTGCTGGCGCGGGTCGCCGGGAATATCCATCCACTGTGTTGTACCACCACTGGCCGGCATGACACCAATACGCATAGCGGCGTTGGTTTCACCGACTTTCGGGTAAGGAAACTTTTTAAGCGTAGGGTACAGTTCGTCGGTGTTATTGATCATGGTAAACACCGGCGTGCCTTCGGTATCGAGCTGCCAGTAGGCAATGTGCTGCCCATCCGGGCTCCAGCGGAAACCGTCACGCAGGAAGAACTCTTCCTCATTCACCCAGTCGAAGGTACCGTTCACAATGGTGTCGTTACCGTCTTTGGTGAGCTTGTTAATGCGGAAGCTGTTTAAGTCCTGCACGTAAATGTTGTTCTGCATCACATAAGCGACTTTGGTGCCCTGCGGGTTAAACTTGGCAAACTGCAGTGTCGACTCGGGGGCGTTGCCGCCAAGTTTCTTCAGTTCATTATTACTGCGGTTTAAGACCCAATAGTCGCCCAGCGTATGGGTGCGCCATGAGCGTTTTGTATTGGTAAAAATTAATACTTTGTTGCCATCGTCAGACCAGACGTAGTCAGCAATATGCAATGCTTTGTCTTTACCTTTTGGCGTCAGTTGTTCGGCGCTGACTAACACGGTGCGTTCGTTAGTCTCCGGATGGTAACGGACAATGTCGCGACCATTCGTAGACTCGGACTCTTCCAGTGTTGTATAACCTGAGCCATCTTCCAGCCAGCGAGTCGGCGCGGGATGCTCAACGTTAAAGGTGTCGCTGGCAAAGATTTTCTCAGGTGTAAGCTGGCTACTACCAGTAACCTCAGCTTGCTTAGATTCTTCTGAGGACTGTGTGCCGCCCAGGTTACTACAGGCGCTTAAGGTGACAATGGCCGTAATTCCAGCCATTAAGCGCAAAGAGCGAAAAGAGGTGTCAGACATGACATTTACCTTTATTCTGATTTATTAACGATTTGATAATACCGTAAAAAACGCAGGAAACCACATAAGCGTGGTTGAAGACTCGCTTAAAGACCCAATATCTACCGTAAGCATTTTGAAAAAATTGAGGTAACAATGAGCCAGAATCCGCTACTTGAACAAGGTCAACTTCCTGACTTTGAAAGCATTAAGCCAGAGCATGTAAAACCTGCGGTAGAACAATGCATTAATGATGCACGAAAAACGATTGACGACGTGCTGGCGCGAGGGGATTTCAGCTGGAACGGCTTAATTGAACCGTTAACCGACGCCGATGAAAAGTTAGAGCATGTGTGGGCGCCGGTGTCGCATTTAAATTCGGTGGTTAGTACGCCAGAGCTTCGTGAAGCCCATGACAGTTGCCTGCCGTTGCTGTCTGACTATGCAACGTATGTGGGTCAGCACAAAGGCTTGTTTGATGCCTACGAAACGCTGCGTAACAGTGATGAATTTACCGAGCTGACCGAAGCTCAGCAGAAGCTCATTAACGATACCTTGCGTGATTTTCGTTTGTCGGGTGTCGATTTACCTGCGGACAAAAAGAAACGCTACGCTGAAATTTCGTCTCGTCTATCTGACTTATCGTCGACGTTCAGCAATAACTTGCTGGATGCAACTCATGCCTGGACGTGCTTAATCACGGACGAAAGTCGCTTAGCCGGACTGCCTGACAGCATTAAAGAAGCGGCGAAAGAAACCGCGGCCGATCAGGAAAAAGAAGGCTGGTTATTTACTCTGGACATTCCGAGCTACCTACCTGTGATGCTGTATGCCGAAGACAGAGAACTTCGCAAAGACATGTATCAGGCCTTTGTAACGCGGGCTTCAGAAACCGGCCCTAACGGTGGTCAGTTTGATAACTCGGCAGTAATGGATGAGACCCTGGCTTTGCGCCATGAAATGGCGAAGTTGCTTGGCTTTAATGACTACGCTGAAATGTCGTTAGCGACGAAAATGGCGGAGTCACCCGAGCAAGTGCTGGGCTTTGTGAAAGATTTAGCGGACAAGTCCATGCCGCAGGCAAAAGAAGAATACGCCGAAGTGGAAGCTTTCGCTAAAGAGCAGGGCGTTGAGAAAATGGAAGCCTGGGATGTGCCATATTTCAGCGAGCAACTGAAGCAGCAACGTTATTCGATTTCTGATGAGTTACTGCGTCCATACTTCCCGGAACAGCAAGTGTTAAATGGCTTGTTTGACGTGGTTAAGCGCTTGTTTGGCATGACAGTGAGTGAACAAAAAGACGTAAAAACCTGGCACGAGCACGTGCGCTTTTTCCGCATTCACGACGCCGATGGTCACTTGCGCGGCAGCTTTTACTTAGACTTGTATGCTCGCCAAGGTAAACGAGGCGGAGCGTGGATGGCGGATTTTGTTGGTCGCCGAGTTCATGCCGACGGCGAGTTACAAAACCCGGTGGCGTTTCTAACCTGTAACTTCAGTAAACCCGTGGGTGGTAAACCTGCGCTCTTTACCCATGACGAAGTGCTGACGCTATTCCATGAGTTTGGTCATGGCTTGCATCACATGCTGACACAAGTTGATACGGCAGGGCTTTCCGGCATTAATGGCGTTGAATGGGACGCCGTAGAGCTGCCAAGTCAGTTTCTAGAAAACTGGTGTTGGGAGCCAGAGGCTCTGGCGCTTATTTCTGGCCATTACGAAACCGGTGAACCATTACCGCAGGAACTGCTGGATAAAATGCTGGCGGCACGTAACTACCAGTCGGCAATGCAAATGATGCGTCAGTTAGAGTTTTCCCTGTTTGATATGCGCATTCACCACGAGTTTGATGAAAGCAAAGGCGCGCGTATCAGCGAAATTTTGAGTGAAGTTCGTGAGCAGACCTCAGTGCGCATTCCGCCAGAGTACAACCGGTTCCAGCATAGTTTTGGACATATCTTCGCTGGTGGTTATGCTGCGGGTTATTACAGCTATAAATGGGCAGAAGTGTTGTCGTCAGATGCATTCGCACGTTTTGAAGAGGAAGGTATTTTCAGTGCCGCCACTGGGCGTGACTTCCTGCTAGTGATTTTGGAGCGCGGTGGCAGCCGTAAAGCCGCTGACTTATTTCAGGAGTTCCGCGGTCGCGAACCCAGCGTGGAACCGCTGTTACGTCATAGTGGCATCAAGGCTGCGTAACTATTAGGGCGCTGAGGCTATGAGGGCTCTTCATGAGGACGCCGTAGCCTGACGTTATTACGTCAGGTGCGGTATGGCCACTTGTGCCAATGCTTAATTATTGATCTTTGCTCTAAAGCTCATCGATCTCTCCTGATGCAATAGCATCAGGCGACAGGTGGATTATGCCAAGTTGGCCATAACTAAATTAACCACACCAACCAGACCTAAAACAAACAAAATGGTCAGAATAACGCCAATGATGATATAGGCTTTGGGGTTACCATGTTGGAAATCTCGTTGGCGGTTTTTCTCAGTTTGCACACCCAAAAACGCCGCCAGTACGCTGACAACCATGCTAACTAAACCGGGTTTTTGTTGTGTGTTTTCCTGCTGTTCAGACATGAATGTACGTCTTAACGAGAGTAGTTGTTTTTGTAACGTTCTTTTTGAGCGTCGCTAGAGCTCGAGAAAAGCTCTATTAGGTCAAAAAAATGGAACTGTACTGAACGGCTGTGACCTTTTAACCAGTCACCCCAAGTGACTTCTCCGGCTGCCAGTTCGCATTCTTTTTTCAACTGATTATTTTCACTGCCGGCAAGGAGTTGTTGGCATTGTTGAGTGGCATTTTGCTGGGCAAACAGAGTGCTAGGCGTTACCGCTGCAACTGAGGCAAGAGCCATCAGTGTCAGTGATAGAGTAACTATAGATAAGCGCATAACGTCCCCCAAAAGCATTAGACTGAACAATTTATCAGCGATTTTGTAAAAATTCCAGTCATCGATACGAATTTTTTTGTCCGCGGTTAGCTGCTACAATAGCCGCCACTTTTGACACCTTGGGATAAATAACGATGAAGCCTTTAATAGCCCCTTCTATTCTGTCCGCAGATTTTGCGCGTTTAGGTGAAGAAGTTGAGTCCGTATTAAATGCTGGCGCCGATGTTGTCCACTTTGACGTAATGGATAATCATTATGTGCCGAATCTGACTATTGGTCCGATGGTGTGCAAGGCATTGCGGGACTATGGCATTGAAGCGCCTATCGACGTGCATTTAATGGTTAAGCCGGTGGATAGAATTATTCCTGATTTTGCAAAAGCCGGTGCTTCTATTATTACCTTCCACCCGGAAGCGTCTGATCATGTGGACCGCACTTTGCAACTCATTCATGAGCATGGATGTCAGGCTGGACTGGTATTGAACCCAGCGACACCTTTGCACTACTTAGACCATGTTATGGACAAGCTTGATGTGATTTTGCTGATGTCGGTCAACCCGGGTTTCGGTGGTCAATCGTTTATTCCATCAACGTTAGATAAGCTCAAAGCGGTGCGCGAGCGAATTAATGACAGTGGTCGTGATATTCGTTTGGAAGTGGATGGCGGTGTCAAAGTTTCAAATATTGGTGAAATAGCAGAAGCGGGCGCAGATATGTTTGTGGCAGGCTCGGCTATTTTTAATGCGGATGATTATGCCAGTGTCATACAGACCATGCGTGATGAAATTGCTGCAGTAACAGGCTCGTAGAGGAAAGAAGAAGAATGTCGAAACCAATTGTATTAAGTGGTTGTCAGCCGTCAGGGCAGTTGTCTATTGGAAACTACATTGGTGCGTTGCGTCAGTGGGTGAATATGCAGGACACGCATGACTGTAAGTTTATGCTCGTTGACCAGCATGCAATAACGGTTCGGCAGGAGCCTGAGCAACTGCAGCAGGCGACGTTAGACGGTTTAGCGCTTTATTTGGCGTGCGGCTTAGACCCTGAGAAAAGCACCGTATTTATTCAGTCGCACGTACCGGAGCATGCACAGCTGGCTTGGGTGTTGAACTGCTACACGCAAATGGGCGAGCTGAACCGCATGACTCAGTTTAAAGACAAGTCGCAGCGTCATGCGAATAATATTAATGCGGGCTTGTTCACCTACCCCGCATTAATGGCGGCTGATATTTTGTTGTATCAGGCAAATGAAGTGCCGGTGGGTGACGACCAAAAGCAGCATCTGGAAATGACACGTAATGTCGCAGAGCGTTTCAATAATTTGTACGGTGATATTTTTACGATTCCTGAGCCTATGATTCCGAAAGTGGGCGCGCGGGTTATGTCGCTGCAAGACCCAACTAAAAAAATGTCTAAGTCGGATGACAACCCGAACAACTTTGTGGGTCTATTGGAAGAGCCGAAGAAAATCCTTAAGAAAATTAAGAAAGCGGTGACTGACTCGGATGAACAGGCGCGTATTTACTTTGATCCAACTGAAAAGCCTGGCGTATCTAATTTACTGAGCATTATGTCTGCCGCAACAGGTAAGTCGATAGACGAGTTAGTGCCTGAGTATGAAGACAAAATGTACGGGCACTTGAAAGTGGATGTGGCGGAGTCAGTGGTTGCTATGCTAGAGCCTGTTCAGCAACGTTACCATGAGATGCGCAATGATCAGGCATTCTTGCAAAGTGTTATGAAACAGGGCGCCGATAAAGCACGCGAAGCTGCCGCTAAAACTTTAAAAGATGTTTATAACGCCGTTGGATTTGTACCTTACCCAGAGGCGTAATGCCGGTACATGATTGTACTCATTGATAACTTTGATTCTTTTACTCATAACCTGGCTCGCTATTTTTGCGAGCTGGGCGAGTCGGTTGAGGTTTTCCGCAATAATGAAATTAGCGTAGCAGACATTGAGCGCTTAAACCCAGAGGCTCTCGTTATTTCTCCGGGACCCTGCACGCCCGACGAGTCTGGAGTTTCTTTGGAAGCCATTGCAGCTTTTAAGGATAGGCTTCCCATATTGGGTGTCTGCCTGGGGCATCAGGCATTAGCTCAAGTGTTTGGTTCAACCGTTGTTCGTGCGGAACGAGTAATGCACGGCAAAGTGTCTAGCCTGATGCATACAGGCCAAGGGCTGTTCGAGGGGTTACCCACCCCCATGAACGTGACGCGATATCACTCACTGGTTGTTGCGCCGGATACCTTATCTCAAGCATTTACTGTTGATGCCGAAACCAAAAGCGTAACGGGGCTGCAAGAGATCATGGCGATTCGACATAAGGCACTGCCACTTTTTGGTGTTCAGTTTCATCCCGAGTCGGTAATGACTAAGCAGGGACATAATCTGTTAGCGAATTTTTTACGTTATATACGATGATTGGTAACTGTTGCTAAGCACTGAAATTGCCGATACTTACGCTAGTAAACACTTCATAGGCGAGCATTGATGTTTCATTTTTTTTCAAATACCACGGAAGGTGGCAGTAAAGACCCCGCATTGCGGCTTGAGAAACGGTTTATTAACTATTTAATTAGCTTTCCGTTTGCGCGTAAAGCTCGCTCTGCGGCCGATGGTATTGAAGACGAGGAGAAGGAGCAGCGCCGTCAATTACTTGAGGTAGAGCGTCTAAACTACGAAGAGCGTGACAGAAAGGCGCAAGCACGCCAACGTTTTTCAGATAAAATTTCAGCAGAATTGCATGAGGAAATTTATCACCGTGCCTTGAAAACAATTGAAGACGGTGACTATGTTCGCGAGCGTTTAATCCCTCTTCCGGAAAAACTGCCTGAACTTCTCGATACCCTCAGTCTGAAAGCCGCTTCAATGCGTCGTATTGAATCTATCGTGCAGGGTATGGACTGGTTTCATACTGGCTTGCTGCGTACCGTTAATCAACCACCGTTTATTGATCGTAACAAGCAGGTAAAACTTGATAACTTGCGGGTGGCGATGAGTTTTGTGGGTACCGAGAACCTTCGGTTACTGGCACCAGCTTACATTATGCAAAACTGGTTACCGCCGTCGACACAGCCGTTTACGTTGTTTCGCAGAAAAGTCTGGGAGCATTCACTGGGTACCGCTATAGCGGCTCATAACATTGCGGTGGAAAGAAAGTTAAAAGATCCGATTTTGGCTTACACCATGGGGATGTTCCATGAGCTGGGCAAAATCGCGCTAACTAAGCTGTACTTGAAGCTGTTTGATGACGTGCAGCGTGAGTTCGCGATGGCCTCAGTTAACGACAAGTCTCCGGAACGACATAATGCGCTTGTTCAGTTAACGCCGGACGAGCGTTTTTTGCGGGACTTGATGTTAGAGAAAGATAAAGAAGTGAGTTATTTGGTTGCCGAAGGCTGGGGGTTGAAGCGGGTGCCAGTCAGCAAGCATTTGCTCGATTTTACCCAAGCAGACAGAACAACACCTCACTATGATTCCGAGTATGCTGAGGTATTAGCCCAGGCAAACGCTTATTGTGAATTCCGCATGATGCGGGAAGTCGACTTAGCGAGTCTGGAAGAAGGTAAGCACATATTGAACAAGTATTCGGTGTCGGCGGAAACGCTCGCCCGGCTAAATAACGTGAGTTTAAAACGTCCGCCAATCATTGTTCCTGACTAACATTCGAAGTCGGTGTCAATGAGCAGGTGACTAAACACTTCGGTTATATGCTCTTCCGGGTCGGTAAAACGAACACCAATACCGATTCGGCCCACTTCTTTACGCTGGTTCATAATTTGGCCGGACAGTGTCAACGGCTCTCTTTGCGACCCTGAACCTATGTTTACCTTGATATTCATGTGAGTTACATTCCCAGCTGCGTTTTGAGCTTTAAAAAGTATTCGGCAACCTGCTGAGGAAATATCGACAATGACACCGCTGGCAAGTTTTTTACGCTCTCCGGGTTGAACGGCTGCTGAGGTAACATCAACTGGGATGTGGGTGCTGACGCGCTTTTGAGCCCGCAACGCGCGCTGCTCAACTTCTTTAGGGTAGTCAAGGTAAACGAGCCGGAAAGGAAAGTTGGTTACCGCCCGTATTTTACTTTTGAAGGCAATACATTCACCAGTCTCACCTTCTAAAACTAATCGAACGATGACGGGATTGCCCTCATACAAAACGTCAACATAACTGCCGTCAGTTTTCGGGTTAGGTTGCTTCAACAACAAGTAGTGGCCGCTGTCAAATCCGATAAGTTGAAGCTTGGTGCGTACTTTGGTGGCAGATGCAAACTCAACGTCGATCATATCGCCCGGACGTAAGTAATTTAACTTCATATGGGGCTGAGATGATTCCGGTATTGTCGGTGTTTCTTTTTCCATAGCCTCTGCCGAAGTTGTATAAGGATAAGTTCAGGCTAAAAGAAGAATGGAAAAATTGCAATGCAATTCATGATACAGAGTTGTTAATAAATTTTACAAAAGGAAATTTAAGGAAAAAAGTGTGAGTAAAGATTCAGTGAGTACTGACACTTAAGCATAACTATTCAATTAAAACGCAATAAATTCCCAAATGCTGATGTGAAAAGGGTTTTGAAACTAATTAACACAGACAAGGTGGTCAAATTTTGGCATAATAACGCCCTTTTCAAGACATTCATTTGTTGACACCTTTGTTAATTCGCATGAGCGATAAGGACGAGAGTAATGACAGACAAAATGGCAGTAAATCGCGAAATGTTTAACGACGTTATGGTTCCAAACTACAACCCAGCGTCAATGATCCCAGTTAAAGGCGAAGGCGCCCGAGTGTGGGATCAAGACGGCCGCGAGTATGTGGATTTTGCCGGCGGTATTGCTGTTAACTGTTTAGGTCATTGTCACCCGGCAATGGTGTCAGCGTTACAAGAGCAAAGCCAAAAGTTGTGGCACTTAAGTAACGTATTTACTAATGAGCCGGCTATTCGCTTGGCTAAAAAATTAACAGACGCTACTTTTGCTGACCGTGTTTACTACGCAAACTCTGGCGCAGAAGCCAACGAAGCGGCACTTAAGCTGGCGCGTCGCTGGGCGATTGAAAAGCACGGCGAGCATAAGCAAAAGATTATTGCTTTTACTAAAGGTTTTCACGGTCGTACTTTCTTTACGGTAACCGTTGGTGGTCAACCGGCGTACTCAGACGGCTTCGGTCCAAAACCAGGTGCTGTTGAACACGTTGACTATAACGATGCTGAAGCGTTGAAAGCGCTTATTTCTGAAGACACGTGTGCCGTTATGATGGAGCCGCTGCAAGGTGAAGGCGGTGTTGTAGCGCCAGACGTTGAGTTCGTAAAAACTGTCCGTGAATTGTGCGACCAGAATAACGCATTGCTTATTTTCGACGAAGTTCAAACCGGTTTTGGCCGTACCGGCACACTGTACGCTTACGAGCAGCTAGGCGTAACACCTGACATTTTAACGTCAGCGAAAGCGCTGGGCGGCGGTTTCCCAATTGGCGCTATGCTAACGACCAAAGAAATTGCCGAGCACCTGAAGCCAGGAACGCATGGTAGTACTTATGGTGGTAACCCACTGGCCTGTGCGGTCTCAGAAGCTGTCTTCGATATTGTGAACACCAAAGAAACATTAGATGGCGTTAAGAAACGCGAACAGCTTTTCAAAGAAGAACTGCAACGCATTAATGACAAGTATAATGTGTTCAGCGAAATTCGCGGCCAGGGCTTGTTGTTGGGCGCAGCGCTTAACGAGCAATACGAAGGCAAAGCGCGTGAGTTTTTGTTAGCGGGACAAGAGCACGGTGTTATGGTGCTGGTAGCAGGCGCAAACGTTGTGCGCTTTACACCATCGCTGATTATCTCTGAAAACGATATTAAAGAAGGCCTGCAACGCTTTGAAAAAGCCGTTGCTCAGGTTGCTGGCTAATTACTGAGGCGTTTTTATGTTGCTAATCAGACCCATTAAGCCGTCGGATTACGAAGCGCTTTATCAATGTGCGATTGAGTCGGGCCACGGGTTTACCTCGTTGCCCGTCGATCAGTCGCTATTAGAGCGTCGTATTGATCGTGCCCAAAAAGCTTTTCGAAAGGAAAGCGTCGAAACACCGGGTGACGAAAGTTACTTGTTTGTGATGGAAGACACCGAAACCGGAACCATCGCGGGTGTGAGTGGTATTGAAGCTGCGGTGGGTCTGGATGAAGCATTTTGGCATTACCGTCTCGGTAAAGTCGTGCATCATTCAGAAAAACTTAATATCTATAATGCATTGGAAACTTTGACCTTGTGTAATGACTACACGGGGGTGTCAGAGTTGTGCACCTTGTTCTTGCGCGAACCATACCGTCACAACATGAACGGTCGTACGTTGTCGCGTTTCCGTATGTTATTTTTGGCCCAGTTTAAACAGCGTTTCAGCGACTGGGTGATTGCAGAAATGCGTGGGGTTTCCGACGACAATGGTGACTCGCCGTTTTGGACTTGGCTAGAAGATAATTTCTTTTCAATGGATTTTCCAAAAGCGGATTATCTAAGCGGTATTGGCGATAAAACCTTTATTGCTGAGCTAATGCCACGCTTTCCAATTTACACGAATTTGTTGAGTGAAGACGCTCGTGCGGTTATCGGAAAAGTACATGATAACACGCGTCCTGCGCTGAAGCTGCTTGAGTCGGAAGGTTTCCGTTTCCGTGGCTTTGTCGATATTTTTGATGCAGGTCCAACAGTAGAAGCGGAAGTGTGTAACTTAAGCAGCGTGCGAAACAGCCGACTTGTGAACGTTAGAGTCAAAGAGCAGGTGCCCGACATAGAGGCTGCGGTACCACATATTGTCTGCAATACTCAGCTTGAAAACTTTAGAGCCACCAAACTGCTGTTAGCAGAAGGTGCAGATGAGCTGATTATTGATAACGAGCAAGCCGAAAAAATGCATTTAAGTGACGGCGACGACGTTCGAATTGTCGCACTTTAAGCAGGAGTTAAATTTATGACGAACAGTATTCAATTTATTAACGGAGCTTGGGAAGCGGGCGAAGGCCAGAAATTCGACTCGGTTGATCCAGCTCGCAATGAAGTTATTTGGTCTGGTGAATCAGCCAGTGCCAACCAAGTTGAAAAGGCGGTAATGGCCGCTCGTGAAGCTTTCCCTGAGTGGGCTGATAAGTCTGTCGAAGAGCGCTTGGCAATTTGTAAAAAATTCTCGGAGTTACTGGAAGAAAACAAAGAGCACTTGGCGCGCACAATGGCGAAAGAAACGGGCAAACCCGTTTGGGAAACTCGCACGGAAGTTGGCGCGATGATGGGCAAAGTAGCTATTTCAGAAAAGGCTTACCATGAGCGTACTGGAACGGTTGAAAATGAAATGCCTGGCGCGAAAGCTTTTATTCGTCATAAACCTCACGGTGTTGTTGCGGTTTATGGGCCTTATAACTTCCCGGGCCACCTGCCAAACGGTCACATTGTGCCAGCGTTAATCGCTGGAAATACCATTGTATTTAAACCGAGTGAGTTGACCCCAATGGTGGCTCAGGAAACGGTTAAGCTATGGGAAAAAGCGGGTATACCTGCCGGCGTAATCAACTTGGTACAAGGTGAAGTTGAGACTGGTAAAGCGCTGTCTGCGCATCCACAAATTGATGGCTTGTACTTTACCGGCTCGTCGAATACTGGGCACTTGCTGCACAAGCAGTTTGGTGGGCGCCCGGACAAGATCTTAGCGCTGGAAATGGGGGGGAATAACCCATTACTGGTGAAAAATGTGTCTGATATTGACGCTGCGGTTCATAATATTGTGCAGTCCGCTTTTATCACCTCTGGTCAGCGTTGCACGTGTGCGCGCCGATTGTTCATTGAAGATTCCGAGCAAGGTCGTGCAGTGCTGGAACGCTTAGTGGAAGTCACAGAAAATATTTTGGTTGATGACTACGATGCAGATCCGCAGCCTTTCATGGGCGCCATGATTTCTGCTAAAGCTGCCGGCGAAATGGTCGATGCACAGAATGAGCTTTTGCATAAAGGTGCGAAGTCGCTGGTTCGTATGAAGCAGGAAGACTCTAAAAAAGGGTTTGTGACACCGGGTATTGTTGATGTAACCGGCGTTGAAGGTCTTGAAGACGAAGAGCACTTTGGCCCGTTGCTAAAAGTGTATCGCTATAAAGAGCTTGATGACGCGATTAAAGAAGCGAATAACACGCGCTATGGTTTGTCGGCAGGCATTTTGTGTGACGACGAGCAGACCTATCGCTACTTCTTTAAGCACATTCGAGCAGGCATTGTGAACTGGAACAAGCCAATTACAGGTGCGAGCAGCGCTGCTCCATTTGGTGGCATTGGGGCGAGTGGCAACCACAGAGCAAGCGCTTACTACGCGGCTGACTACTGTGCATACCCAGTTGCCTCTGTCGAGGCTGACTCGATGACGTTACCTGAGTCATTAGCACCGGGACTTAAATTCTAGTCACAATCTGTGCTACTTTAGCGGTTGGGCAATTTGAATGGTTGTCCAACCGCATACATAAAGAGAGTCAGATGATAGTAGAAAACGACGGATACATTGAGCTGATTCAGTACTTAACGGGGCAGTTACCGTTATTTTCTGACCAAAGCGCTCAGGAAAAAACCGCAGACTATACGCTGCGGGACTTAATGGAAGAAAAGCTTTCCATGAGCATGATGGCTGTTTTTGAGCAAAACGAACTGAGTCAGGAACAACGGCTCGACATAGTCCGTGAAACCGACGCTATCGTTTATGACCTAGAAGAAGTTCTCTCCAAAGTGCTAGATACTCACCCTACCTCAGAGCAGGAAGCCTTCATTGATGAGTTTGTTGGGCTGGTCAAAAACTTGTTTGACGAACACCTGCGAGAATACCGCGTATAAACCTTTTTAAGATGACAAGGAACAATAATGGCTGATAACACGATGAACGCAAGAGTGAGCTGGCATGAAGATATGACGTTTGTGGCGACTTCCGGTAGCGGTCATCAAGTCATTATGGATGGAGATTCGCCCGGTAAAGCACCCAGCCCAATGGAAATGGTGCTAATGTCCGCTGGCAGCTGCGCCTCTGTTGATGTTGTCAGTATCCTACAAAAAGCCCGTCAGGACTTCAGCGAGTGCTACTGTGAGCTTTCTGGTAAGCGCGCTGACTCAACTCCCAAAGTGTTTACAGACATTCATATTGAGTTTGTGGTGGTTGGCAAAAGCGTCAGCGAAAGTCATGTTGAGCGTGCGGTCAAACTGTCAGCTGACAAATACTGCTCGGTGGCTAAAATGCTGGAAGCCTCAGTCAACATCACTCATAGTTATCGTATCGAAGAAGCGTAGAATTACTGTTGGCTGGAAATCCAGTCGACCTGTCGGCGAACTTGGTTTTTTCTATCCATTATTTGTTCAATCAATGGCGTTAGAATTAGCTCCATTGCCAACGCCATTTTTCCACCCGGAACGACTAATGTGTTGGTCCGGGACATAAATGACCCCTCTATCATTTGTAAGTAAAACGGAAAATCGACGTTTTTAATTCCGCGGAAACGAATGACCACGAAGCTTTCATCAAGTGACGGTATGTCCTTCGCGCTAAATGGGTTGGACGTATCTACAGTAGGCACGCGCTGGAAGTTAATATGGGTACGTGAGAACTGCGGCACAATATGGTGAATGTAGTCTTCCATACTGCGAACAATGCTTGTGGTGACTGCTTCTCGGGAATGACCTCTCTCAGACGTATCCCGGATTAACTTTTGAATCCACTCCAAGTTAACAATGGGAACCATGCCAATGAGCAAGTCGACATATTGCGCCACATCATAACTGTCGCCGCAAACACCGCCGTGTAAACCTTCGTAGAAAAGCGCATCGGTGTTTTCCGGCAGCTCTTCCCAAGGTGTAAAAGTGCCGGGCATTTGATTATAAGGCACAGCATCATCAAAACTGTGTAAGTAACGGCGGATTTTACCTTGGCCGGTTTGCGAGTAAGAGCGGAAAAGGGACTCCAGACGATCAAAGTCATTTGCTTCAGAGCCAAAATAGCTAATATGGCGACCTTGCTCCTGCGCTTTGCGAATAGCTAAGTCCATTTCCGGGCGGGAATAGCGGTGGAAACTGTCACCTTCGACAAAAGCCGCGCTCACGTCTAGCGAACGGAAGATATGCCGAACGGCTTGACCGGTCGTTGTCGTACCGGCACCCGAAGACCCAGTAACCGCTATAATTGGATGTTTTGATGACATAACATTCCCGCAAACTAAAACAGAACACTTGTTATACGTTGCTTAACCCGCAAGATCAATATTAGTAATGTGGTGGTGGCGGTTCGTTCGCGGGGTCGGAATCCGTGGTATTTTGCTCTTGCATCTGCTTCAGGCGTTTACCAAGCCAGCGAATTTGACGTTGCATCTCGGTCATTTGATGAGTCTGCTCAGTGACTAATTGATTCAGTGATTCAATGGTGTCTTCCTGAAACGTTAATTGCGTTTCAAGATTAGCCATTTGTTCTTCAACTTTTTTTAAATCCATTATTTACTACCTGTTACGTCAATTTCCCACCATTCAACCAGCCCTGCCGAACTCTCGCTAACGACGGTGTTTTCCTTTTCGTCGAATACCACCGCAAGAACTGCCGCATTACTCGGACGTCCACCGTCCCGTAAGGCGACTCGCCAATCACTCAAAAGTTTGCCCGTGGCCGTATCCCACAAAGCAATTCGGCGTGACGGGGCACCGGTAATTAAGTAGTCACCCGACTGGCTGAATCGAGCGGCACTGAAAATACGTTGGCGGTCAGGAAACTTAAGGCGGCTAACTTCCTCTCCGCCTGGTAATGCTCTTATAACCGCGTTGTCAGTAGAGTCAGCTGCAAATGCGTATTTTCCGCCAGGGTGTAAGGCAACTTGTGTCATGCGACCTTCGTACTCCCACCGGTGTACGATTTGGCCGCTGCGTGTGTCCCATAAAATAGCCGTGTAGTCGTTAGATGCACTGAGTACATAGAAGCCATTAGGTGAAATATCCAGAGCATTGACGGCTTCTGTGTGGCCATAAAACTCAATACGTCGTCCGGACTGTGGGTTAAATGCGACTTGCGTTCCATCACGCTTACCTAAAACCACCGTGCCACCGGACTTGCTGACAACGATGTTTTGGATTCGACCGTTACCTATGCTCCAAAAACCCAGGTTTTTGCCGGTTTCTATGTCCCACATAGAAAATTCGTAACGTGATGCGGCAACGGCGACACTATTGTCTGCAGCGATATCGACGTCAATAATTTGTGAGACTTCGCCTTCTTCGTGTTCCCACTGATATTTGGCGTTATTGGCATAGCGAGGCCACAGCAGCAACCCGGTTTCGTCTGTGGATACCAAGCTGTATGATGCATCATCGGAGATATCGGCAGCATAGGTGCCGTTTTCAGCATGAACTTTTTTATGAATTTTGTCAGGGGAAGGCTGACAGGCACTTGCCGCTAAAGTGAATAGCAGTATAGCGCTAAGCTTTATAAAAGGCATAGGCAACTCCCCTGTGGTTGTGTAGTATGGTTCTGTTCACTAACACTATTATGACATAGTCCGAAAGGATGCAAGACGATAATTGGAGAAAACAATGAAACATCTGATGAAGCCGTTGGCAGTATCAGCGGTCGCCCTGGCGTTAGCCGCTTGCTCACAAGAGAAGTTTCCGGCAAACGACACTCAGTTGCAGACAGAAAAAGACAAACAAGCGTACGCATTGGGCTCATCGGTTGGTGGCTTTATTGCTCGTAACTTAGAACGTCAGGAAGAAGCTGACTTTATTCTTGAACGCGATGTCATCATCGCGGGCTTTGTCGACGCTATTAAAGGTGACCCTCAATTGAGCGACGAAGAAGCGGAAGAAATTCTGACGGCAATGCGCCAGGAAGTGATGGAACAGCGTCAAAATGTTTTAGGGCAGAAATCTGCTGAAGAAGGTAAAGCGTACCTTGAAGAGAACAAGAAAAAAGAAGGCGTTCAAGTAACTGAGTCAGGTCTTCAGTACGAAGTTCTTGAGGAAGGTGAAGGTGACAGCCCTTCTGAAACAGACATGGTGGAAGTTCACTATGAAGGCACGCTAATTAACGGTGAAGTGTTTGATAGCTCTTACGAGCGCGGAGAACCAACGTCATTCCCGTTAAACCGTGTTATTCAAGGTTGGACCGAAGGCCTTCAGTTGATGAAAGAAGGGGCGAAGTATCGTTTCGTTATTCCGGCTGAGCTTGCTTACGGTGAGCGCGAAGTGGGTGGTGGTCAAATCCCACCGAACTCGACATTAATTTTCACAGTTGAGTTGCTCGACGTGAAAAATACTGAAGAAGCGCCTGCAGGCGAAACAGAGCAGTAATACCAGAACCAGACGTAGCCTGATGTAAATAACATCAGGCTACAACTCTATTGTTATGCTGATATCAGCTGGTGTTCTTCCAGGTGGTTCAATAGCTGATCTTCAAATTCCATCCGAAGCTCAATGGCTTCACCTAAGGCCGATAAATCGCGATCAAATTTATCGCAATTATTTGTTGAGTCGATATCACCGTACTTATCATTAAAGTCCAGCGCGATATCAGTTGTATCTGAAATGAGCGGGAATAAGTCATCCGCTAAGTCATCAACGGAGTGCCCCTGGCTGCTTGCTTCGCGAACAATCTGATCATAAATTTCAAAGTGACCACTGGACACATAATCAACCAATTGGCCGCAGAAATTTCGGATATCAACGACGTCTGGCAAACCTTTATGGCTGTTTTCGTAGGGTGGCAGAGCGGCAAGCTTGAAGTAATTGATCAGTAAGTCCTGACGCTCTTCCAGCCAGTGATCAATCGTTTTATGAGCGCCACCCCAGCGCTTTTTTGCCTGTTCATTACGGCTTAACATGATACTCTCCGTTATTGATATCAGTCATCAATGTAAATTCTCAGTCGTTAGAACTCAATAGGTTTTACGCAAAAATCGTCCTACAGAAGAAAGAACGTAAATATGGCCACTTTATACGCAACTCCCGCCATTGATGAACCCGCCTGGTGGTTTGTCGTCAGCGCTGATCATGTTTTTCTGACGCATGATGGTGAAGTTCCTTTTGGACCGCTTAATGAACTCGCGTTTCCGGATTTAACGCAATATCAGGTGATTGAAATTGGCGAAATCCGTGAGAGAACTTGCTATCTGGTCATGGCGGATTACATGGATGAGCAGTTCAATGGTGGTGACTTTGCGCCGTTACGACAACTGTTAAGCCCTGAGGACATGGAAATGTTTGCGATGGCAGGGCGCGCCCGTCAATTCAGCGACTTCCTTAATACCCATCGGTTTTGTGGTCGCTGTGGCACAAGGATGCAAAGTGTTGAATGGGAGTTGGCGATGCATTGTCATCAATGCCACCATCGTTGTTATCCGCGTGTTTCGCCCTGCATTATTGTGGCAATCACTAAAGGTGATGAATTACTGCTTGCCCAGGGCAAAAGGCATAAAGCCGGGCTATATTCCATTTTAGCGGGCTTTGTTGAAGCGGGTGAAAATTTAGAACAGGCGCTTGAGCGTGAGGTTTACGAAGAGGCGGGAATCCGTGTTAAAAATATTCGGTACCATATGAGTCAGCCCTGGTCCTTCCCACACTCTTTAATGATGGGCTTCACCGCTGAATGGGAGTCTGGTGACTTGCATATTGACCCGCATGAATTGGTTACTGGCGACTGGTTTCCGGTAGACGACTTACCGCAAATACCACCGCATGGCACGATCGCCCGCACGCTTATTGATATAGCTCTAAAGAGGTAGAAAGTAAGTAGCTATAAGTTTTCATGGAGTGCGGGCGCGCTCGCTGTTAAAATGCGCCGCAGTATTTTGTTGAAAATGGATGAGTTATGACGGCGCCAGCGCTAAAGAATGATCGTTACCTTCGAGCCTTATTGAAGCAACCCGTTGACCGTACACCGGTGTGGATGATGCGTCAGGCAGGGCGCTATTTACCAGAGTACAAAGAGGTGCGGGCCGAAGCTGGCGACTTTATGTCGTTATGCCGCAATACAGAGTTGGCCTGTGAGGTGACGCTACAGCCGTTGCGCCGTTTTGATCTCGATGCTGCTATCTTATTCAGTGACATATTAACCATTCCGGATGCTATGGGTCTTGGTTTGTACTTTGAAGCCGGCGAAGGGCCTAAATTTAAGAACCCGGTAAGAGACATGGCGGCGATTAAGAACTTGTCGGTGCCTGATATGGAAGACGAGCTTGGTTATGTGACCGATGCAGTCCGGATGATTCGCCGTGAACTGCAGGGGGAAGTGCCATTGATAGGCTTTTCCGGCAGCCCGTGGACGCTAGCAACTTATATGGTTGAAGGCGGCAGTACTAAGAATTTCTCGAAAGTTAAGCAGCTGATGTTCGCGGAGCCAGAAGCAATGCACATGCTTCTCGACGTACTGGCCGACTCAGTGACTCAATACTTGAACGCGCAAATAGCCGCTGGCGCGCAGTCAGTCATGATATTTGACACCTGGGGTGGTGTTTTATCGCCCCGGGACTACAAGCAGTTCTCACTGGCCTACATGGAAAAGATCGTAAAAGGACTGACCCGTGAAGCGGACGGGCGTAAAGTGCCGGTGACGCTATTCACTAAAAACGGCGGCCAATGGTTAGAAGCAATGGCTGCAACCGGTACTGACGCTCTTGGTGTTGATTGGACAACTGACTTGTCAGATGCACGAGCTCGCGTTGGCAGTCAGGTAGCGTTGCAGGGAAATATGGACCCAAGTGTTTTATACGCCTCACCTGAGCGCATTGAACAGGAAGTTCAGACAATACTGGAAAGCTTTGGTCATGGAGAGGGTCATGTCTTTAATTTGGGGCATGGCATTCACCCGGAGGTGAACCCGGAGCATGCGAAAGCGTTTATTGACGCCATTCATAAGCACAGTCCGCAATACCACAAGTAGCTATCGGGTAATGTCGCAACTAAAATACTGAATTTGCGATTAAAGACCGATAATCCTCGTTAAGTGCACCGCCTTTATGGCGGTGTTTTCCGTACAATAGGCTATGTTTAAAACCGTTGGACACAAGCGTTTAGAGGTCAACATGGCAAAGCGTACCTGGATTAACCCAATTACTATTGTGGTTGTCGTTTTAATAGCGGCAGCTGTGTACTTGTTTGGGTTTCCACCAAAAGAGACTGTAGAGCAAGGAGAGCAGCAGGCTGTACCGGTAAAGGTTCAGCAGGCGGAAGTCAGTGAGTTTCGGGATACTATCGAAGCTCTGGGTACGGCTATGGCTAATGAGACCGTCGAAATAACGGCGCAGACCCAGGACGTTGTTGAAAAAATCTATTTCGACAGTGGTGATTTGGTAAAAGAAGGGCAACTTTTAGCGGAGCTTAACGCCCGCAAAGAAGTGGCTCGTGTCCAGCAAATTAAATTTAGCTTAGAAGAAGCAAAGCGCCAATTAGACCGCATTGGCGAGTTGCGTCGTGGAAATGCGGCTTCACAGCAACAGCTTGATGAACAACAAGTTAAAGTCAACGGCCTACAGGCTGACTTGGAAGTCGCTGAAGCGACGTTGCGGGAAATGAAAATTTACGCACCATTTTCCGGACGAGTGGGAATTCGGCAGGTCAGTCCCGGCTCTTTAGTCAGCCCGGGTGATGTTTTCACGACCTTAGACGATATTAAGCCGATAAAAATCGATTTCAGCGTACCTGAGCGCTTTTTTGCCAGTATTGCGGTTGGCCAGGAAGTGATGGCCCGCAGCCGCGCTTACCCGGGAGAACTTTTCAGCGGTCGCATAACCAGTATTGATTCACGCATCGATCCGGTGACCCGCGCGGTACGTGTCCGAGCTAAAATCACCAACGACGACGAGCGCTTGCGTCCGGGAATGCTGCTACAAATAACGTTATTGCGCAGCATTGACGAAGCGATGTTGCTTCCGGAAAAAGCGCTAGTTCCAATACAAAGTCGTCAATATGTGTATGTGCTAACGCCGGATAACCGAGCGCGTCAGAAGGAAGTGACCATTGGTCGCAGAAAGCCAGGCATTGTTGAGATAACGGACGGGCTGAAGCCCGGTGAGAAAGTGATCATTGAAGGTATTGTTCGCCTTCGCGACGGAATTCCAGTATCCGTTCAGGGAGAGTAATTTATGTTGTTGTCTGATCTCTCTGTAAAGCGTCCGGTATTTGCGACAGTTCTAAACATATTGTTATTGGTATTTGGCATTGTTGCATTCACCATGCTGCCGTTGCGTGAGTACCCGGACATTGATCGACCCATTGTCTCTATTGACACCGACTACCCAGGAGCCTCGGCCGAAGTCGTAGAGACCCAGGTTACCCAGCTGGTTGAGGACCGGATAAGCGGTATTGAAGGCATAAAAAACATCAGTTCGAGCAGCAGTAATGGTCGTTCTCGTATCAGCATCGAATTCAACCTGACTCGAGATATTGATGCCGCGTCGAATGATGTCCGGGAACGTGTTTCCAGGGTGCTTGATAATCTACCAGAAGAAGCTGACCCGCCTGAAGTGTCAAAAGCCTCAAGCGATGAAAGTACGGTTGTTTGGTACAACCTGCGTAGCGAAAGCATGTCCATATTGGAGCTGACTGACTACGCAGAGCGATACATCGTTGACCGTTTGTCAGTAGCCGATGGCGTCGCTCGGGTCGTTATAGGCGGTGATCGCCGTTATGCTATGCGGGTTTGGCTGGATCGTGATGCGATGGCTGCGCGGCGCGTCACTGTGACGGATATTGTCAGTCGCTTGCGGGAAGAAAACATCGAGTTGCCAGCAGGGGAAGTGGAATCGACAGACCGGGAGTTTTCGGTTCGCATGGCGCGAGCGTATTTAACACCCGAAGACTTTAGAAACCTGGTGATACGTCAGGGAGACGATGGCTATCTTGTTCGGTTAGGTGAAGTGGCTCGAGTGGAACTGGGAGCCGAAGATGACAAGACTGACTTCCGGGGCAATGGCGTCAATATGGTCGGTATTGGCATCATTAAACAGTCTAAGGGGAATACTCTTGAAGTGGTCAACAATGTTCACCGCGAAATGGAGAATATTCAGGAAACGCTCCCCGAAACCATGTACTTGGCGCCAAGTTATGACTCTTCTATTTTCATTCAAGGCTCAGTGGATGAGGTTTACAACACATTAGCCGTAGCGATGGCGTTAGTCATTGTTGTTATTTATTTGTTCCTGGGGAACGTGCGCGCAACCATTGTGCCGGCATTAACCGTGCCGGTTGCCATCATTGCGTCTTATATTGTTCTGTTTGCTCTGGGCTTTTCCATTAATCTACTGACCTTACTGGCGCTGGTGTTAGCCATTGGTCTGGTGGTTGATGACTCGATTGTCGTTCTCGAGAATATTTACCGCCGTATAGAAGAAGGCGAGCCACCTCTACTGGCTGCTTACCGGGGGGCACGAGAAGTTGGCTTTGCGGTAATAGCGACCACCTTGGTGCTTATTTCTGTGTTTGTTCCTTTGGCGTTTCTGGAAGGTAATATCGGTAAACTTTTTACCGAGTTTGCGCTGGCCATCGCCGCCGCAGTTGCATTTTCAAGTGTTGCTGCGCTGACACTAACGCCTATGCTGAGCTCCAAAGTCCTGAGCAAAAAGGAACGTACCAGTAAATTCGGACGTGCATTCGATACGACGTTTAACTGGTTAGAGCAAGGCTACAGTAACATTCTGGAAAAAAGCGTAAAACGACCTTTGATGGCGGTTGTTTTAGTCGTCATGTCAGGTGTGGTTGCCTACGGGTTGTTCAGCTTTATTCCTCAGGAGTTTGCGCCGCCGGAGGACCGCGGGACCTTCTATATACGCGTCAATAGCGCCGAAGGTGCCAGCTTCGAGTCGAGCTCACGCCATATGGATGAAATTGAGCAAATTCTTTTGCCTTATATCGACGAAGGCAAAATTGACCGTTTAATTGTAAGGGCGCCGGGGTGGGGCGGCAGTGCCGGTATTGCGATTGTTGGAGCGGTGCCGTTCGACGAGCGCGACTGGTCAAGCTTTGACTTAATGGAAGAAATGCGAGAACAGCTGAACTCGGTAGTCGGTGTGCAGGCCTTTGCCTTTATGCGTAGCGGCATTAGTGGCGGCGGTGGTCGTCCTGTGCAGTTCGTGTTGCAGGGGAATACATACGAACGGTTGGCCGACTTCCGTGATATTGTTATTGAAGAAGCATCGACAAACCCAGGACTGCAAAATATCGATAGCGACTATAAAGAGACGCTACCGCAGTTACTTATTCAGGTTGATGAGGCTAGCGCTGCGGACTTAGGTGTTTCCGTGCAGGATATCGGTATTACTCTGCAGTCAGTTCTGGGGCAGAGGCGTGTAACAACGTACCTCGACAGGGGTGAAGAATATGACGTGATGCTCGAGGGTGAAAAAGCGGATTATCGTAGCCCCAGTGCTATTGATAATATCTATGTGCGCTCGCGTGAAAGTAATGAACTCATTCCGCTTTCAAATTTGGTCACCATTACTGAACAGGCAACGTCAGCAAGGCTGAATCGCTATAACCGTATGCGCAGTGTGACAATCGAGGCAAACTTAGCTGAGGGATATTCGCTGGGTGAGGCGCTAAGCTATCTTGAAGGTGTGGTTAAGGAAAAACTACCGGAAGACGTGTCTATTGACTATAAAGGCGAATCGCAGCTTTACAAAGAAAGTGGTAGCTCTATTGTTTTTGTGTTTGGGCTCGCGTTGATTATTACGTTTTTAGTATTGGCCGCTCAGTTTGAGAGCTTTATCCACCCACTGGTGATTATGCTGGCTGTGCCTATGGCCATTGTTGGTGCGCTTATAGGACTTTACCTAGCCGGTATGAGCATCAATATCTACAGCCAAATAGGCATTGTTATGCTGATAGGTCTGGCCGCGAAAAACGGTATTTTAATTGTCGAGTTTGCGAACCAGCTGCGTGACTCCGGTGTCGAGTTTAAAGAGGCAGTGCTACGGGCTTCGCGTCAGCGTTTGCGCCCTATTGTGATGACTGCATTCACGACTCTCATGAGTGCCATGCCGCTTATTCTTGGCTCAGGTCCGGGCGCTGAAAGCCGTCAGGTCATTGGTACGGTGATATTTGCCGGCGTGGCGGTATCGGCGTTCTTAACCCTGTTTGTTATTCCGGCGCTTTATATTGCATTGGCTCAGAAGACCAGTTCACCAATGGCAATTACTCGTAAGCTGGAGTCAATGCAGGAAGAATACCCTGACCACCACAGTTAGTAGTGCAAGATAGGTTCATTGCCGGCGGTTGTTAAGCCGGCAATGACGTTTTGCGCAAAGCTTGGGTGGTTGGTAAAAATGCCGTCGACACCCATTTCGTGAAGCTCTTCAATATCGTGCTGTTCATCGACTGTGTAAACATACACTTGCAAACCTCTTTTGTGCCCATCCTCGACCAGTTCCTTGGTCACAAAATCGACTGCAAAATGGGCTGAGTACGCGTTAAGGTCTTGTGCAAACTGACAGTAAGTTAACGGACAGCTGGCACTTAACGCGCCAATAAGCGCACTGGGGCGACGGTTTTTGAGGCGTTGCAACCAATGATGGTTAAACGATGAAAACAAAAGCTGGTCTTGCGAAAAGTTCGTATTGGTTAGTGCGAAATCCACATCTTTAAGCAATTCGCGAGTCGGAATGTCGCCTTTGAGCTCAATGTTCACATGACAGTGGCCATTAATGTGTTTGAGGGCATCGCGCAGCGTCGGTATGGGTTGTTGTCCAAATATTTTTAGTTGCTTTATTTGCTCGGCAGATAAGTCCTTTAAGCGTCCAGGTGTTGCGGTGAGGCGCTCGAGGTAGCGATCGTGAAAGACGAAGCGCTCGCCGTCAATGCCATAAACATCGAGTTCAATGCCATGCACGCCTGAGTCCATGGCTCGTGTAAAGGCAGCTAGCGTATTTTCCGGGGCTTCGTAACTTGCGCCCCGGTGAGCCCACAAAATCAATCGCCACTCTCTTTAGTTTCAGATTTAATTTTTGCCATCACTTCACCCATGCGAGTTGTGGAAAGAGGCTCCAGCTCGTCGTCAAACTCTATCGCATCTTTAGCAAATGTTAGTACCACGGTTGAGCCTAATTTAAAATGACCCATTTCCTCGCCTTTCCTGAGATGGATAGAAGCTGGGCCTGATGTTGGATAAGACCAACTTTGAATTCGGCCACCGGTTGGTGGCGTGACTGTGCCGGACCAAACAGTGCCAATACTGGCGACAATGGTCGCGCCAACCAGCACTAACGACATAGGTCCCACCTCGGTCTCAAAAATAGCGACAACGCGTTCATTACGCGCAAATAAGTTGGGCACATTGGCGGCTGTTAATGGGTTAACCGAATATAAGTCACCCGGTACGTAAATCATTTTTTTCAGCACACCGTCGCAAGGCATGTGAATACGGTGATAGTCTTTCGGTGCCAGATAAATAGTTGCGAAGTCGCCATTCATAAACGGTTTGGCGTCTTCGTCGCTGCCACCGAGCAACTCTTTTAATGAATAATCATGTCCTTTGGCTTGAAATATACGCCCGTCTTTTATCTCACCCACCTGACTCACAGCACCGTCTACCGGATGAGCCAATTCGTCCTCATCCGCTTTTAACGGTCTCAGCTCTGGTTTCAGTCGGCGCGTAAAAAAGTCATTAAAGGTTTTATAGGCGTGCGGCGACTCTTCAATAGCCTCACTCATATCAATTTTGTATTGACGGATAAACCAGCGGATGAATGCTTGAGTGAACCACCCTGCACGTGCCGCTGCAAATTTTCCCATTAAACGGGAAATAAAATGTTTCGGCATAATATGCTGGAAGAAAATTTTGGCTTTATCAGTCTTTGCCACAGTTAATTACCTCTAATAACCCTGCTGGGTTTCTGTGTTTTCATCGTTTCAATAATGCGATGATAATTAGAAAGGCGCCAGTCGTGCAATTCATTCTTGCTGACGGCGTCCTGCAATGCGCAGCCCGGATCGTCTGCATGCTTGCAGTCCCGGAATTTGCAGCCACCTAAATAGTCGCGAAAGTCGACATAACACCAGGCAACACGTTCCGGCTCCAGATGCCATAGTGAAAACTCCCGAATACCGGGGGAATCGATTAAGGCGCCGCCTTCGTCTAAGTCATACCAAGTCGCCACTGTTGTTGTATGCTGACCCAACCCGGAGTTATCTGACACTTGTTTGGTTTCGGCGTTCACTTCGGGCAGTAATTGATTCACTAAAGATGACTTCCCGACTCCCGACTGCCCGACCACAATTGATACGTGGTTTTTTAGCCGCAGCCTAAACGCATCCAGTCCTTGCCCAGTTGCGCTACTGACTTGCAGTACCGTGTAACCAATTTCCTGATAGTCGGTCAAACGTTGTTCTATTTGTGCTTTTTCTTCTTCACCTATTTGGTCGAGTAAATCAGCTTTATTAAGTACAAGAATAGGTTCAATACCAATGTCTTCACAAGCGACTAAATAGCGATCAATGATTTGTGATGAGAAGCTCGGCAGTACGCTGGATATAACAAAAATTTGGTCAATATTGGATGCCACAGGCTTCAAGCCGTCGTAATAGTCCGGGCGGGACAGCAAACTCTGACGCTCGTGTACGGCAATAACGACGCCCTGCATACCTTGCTGCTCAGTCGTTGCCCGAGCCCATTGAACGATGTCGCCACAGACTAAGCTGTCGACCACACGGCGAATATGGCAACGAAAGGTATTACCCTGCTCATCTCTAATATCAGCGTGCTGTCCAAAACGGCTAATGACACGGCCTGTTTCAGGCGCATTAAGCTGACCGTCGTTCCATTCGACATCATTGCTTTTCAGCCGCTTTTTCTGATTCGCCGATACGCGGCGCTGCTGACCTTTATTGAGACGTTTGCGTTTTGCCAATCGGGATAACCTGTTGTCGAGCTTTAAATGACGCTATCATACAACAAATTGCATTGAGAGAGCAGGGTAATGGCTGAAGACGATAAGAAACAACGCTTAATCTGGATAGACTTGGAAATGACCGGCCTGGTGCCGGAAGAGCATCATATTATTGAGGTAGCGACTATTATCACGGATGCTGGACTCAATACAATTGCCGAAGGCCCGGTAATTGCGGTTCATCAACCCAAGAAATATCTCGATCGCATGGACGCCTGGAACGTGAAAACTCATACCGGCTCAGGGTTAGTCGAACGTGTGCAAAAAAGTCAGCATAACGAGCGCACAGCAGCGGCAGCAACCATTGAGTTTTTACAGCAGCATATCGACGCCGGCGTATCGCCTATGTGTGGTAACAGCATTTGCCAGGATCGTCGTTTTTTAGCACGCCACATGCCGGAACTTGAAGCGTTTTTCCACTACCGAAACCTTGATGTCAGCACCTTGAAAGAACTGGCAAAACGCTGGCAGCCAGAAGTAGCGGATAGTTTTAAAAAGTCCGGTGCCCATGAAGCTCTGGCAGATATTCGAGAGTCTATTGATGAATTGAAGCACTACAGAGAACATTTTTTCAGCAAATAAGCCAATTGCGGCGCAAAAACTATTGACCTTATCGGTGGTATCAGTAGAATACACGCCGCACTGACGAAGCGGGAATAGCTCAGCTGGTAGAGCACAACCTTGCCAAGGTTGGGGTCGCGAGTTCGAATCTCGTTTCCCGCTCCAACGTCAGACTTTCCAGAATACTGCAAAAGTATCAATACGCGGGAATAGCTCAGCTGGTAGAGCACAACCTTGCCAAGGTTGGGGTCGCGAGTTCGAATCTCGTTTCCCGCTCCAAGTTTTTATCTAAAAGTCAGCTAATAAGTCTCTCTTTTCGAAGACGAAGACCTTCAAAAATAGGCTCTGCAACTTTCATTGGAAAGTGCTTGGGTAAGCGCTTACTAACTTTTTCAATAACGTTATCTGTGCTTTCATGCATTACCTTAAGGACATCCTGCATCTCTTTTAGGCTGTACTGCGCTTCCTTTGCTGAACTGATGAAGTGACGCCCGTAGATCTGAAAAAGCTTTGATTTTCGACCTTTTGAGCCTTTAAGTGTCATAGCGAGTTTTAAGTCTCTTAAATGAAGCCCTTGACCTCCGACTGCTGGGTACGCAGAAAGAATGTCGTAAAGCGGAGTTAACTTGAAAGAACCGCCTGGCTCGATATACACAGAAAAGTTTTTAGCATGTCCGTCGGTTGCGCCTAGCAGAAAAAATAGCACCTGCGCAGCCATAAAGGTTTGTCTGTCTTTATGGGCATTAGAAGAGCTTTGTAGATGTTTCATAATTTGCGCTATAGATGGACCGCCGTCAGGTTCGTACTTGCGAGCGGAGGGGCAACTAAGTACCTGACAGTAGTCCTCTTGTGGCAGGCGCATGAGCCAGGATTTATCGCTGGAATATTTACGATCAAAGCGCTCTACGGCCAGAGCCTTTACTTTACCTGTATTTACAATTTCACAAGCTGGCACGTCGAACCCAAATTCCCTGGCGATTTCCAGACACAGCAGCTCATTTTCAACGCTGTCGGATAAGTCGATAGTATGGTCTGCTCCTTGGATCTTGCCGATAGGGAGCTTGATGATGTGGCTTGTCGGTGTAGCTCCTTCGGGAACACACCATTTATCTTCTATTTTAAGTAACGCAGTTTTCTCTTGTGCACCAGCTATAGATATACGAAAGTCATTGAGCTCATTCACCATGCCAAGCGGTGCCTTTGACTGATAGCCTAGAAGAACCTTTTCTAACTCGCTTGCATTGAGAGGCTTGTAGTTGATTGTCTTTATATTGCCAGGTTGTTCCCCTTGGGGGTAAAACTGTAAAGCGCCTACTGTGTCTCGACCTACTGCTTTGAGAAGATCAAAAGGTTGTTTCGAGTCGGCTCGATAGCGCGCAACAATCCGGTCTCGAACTTCCTGGTTATCGGGCAGAAGGTTATCGAAAAAGTTGATGACTTCAGCACCTTCGTAGGCGCTTCTTGTTAGAGGCATTGATAACGAAATTGGGCGGGCGCCCGGTGTATTGAGCCAGTTGATACTGTAGTTAAAACGGTGGGCGCCAGAGTGACTACGGTGCAGCTCACCGACCAGTAGCCCGTTCATATAAATATCGAGTTTATCCATTACCATTCCTCATTCCATGAGTGTTCAGTGGTGTTTCCCTGAGCGTCTTCCTTGCTCTTAATGTTTAACTCTAGTCCAAGCGCTGATAGAAGCCGAAATAACGTATCTATTTGGCTTTTCTCAGGAGAAAGTTCAAAGCTTGAGACAGTGCCTTGCCTTAAACCAACAAATTCAGCAACTTTTGTCTGACTTAAATTTTGGCGTTTCCTTTCATCTTTCAAATGGGCAGCTAAAGCGTGGGGGCTTGTAATTTTCATATTATTCCTAAACGTGACTCCGTTTAAGAACAGTATCATACGCATTTGCGTATAAATCAAATTTTAATCGCTAGTGCGTATATATGAGTTTTTAGACGCACTAGCGATTAGCCGAGTTTTAAGGTTATCACTAACTCTTCTTCGAACTATCCACAAACATCGCAATAGCACCGTCACCGGTAATGTTACAGGCAGTACCGAAGCTGTCCTGAGCCATGTACAAGGCTATCATCAAGGCAACTGCGGTTTCGCCGAAACCGAGCATGGAGCCTAATAGGCCAACTGCAGACATAACCGCACCGCCTGGAACGCCCGGTGCAGCTAACATGACAATACCCAGCATTAAAATAAACGGCAGCATGGTAAAGAAGCCGGGAATAGCTAGCGAGTTGTGCAAAACCATAACCGCAACCGCGCAGCTGACAATCGTAATGGTAGAGCCAGCCAAATGAACCGTCGCGCACAACGGAACCGTAAAGTTGGCAACGTCGTTATCGACTTTGTTTTTACGTACGCTTTGTAGGGTGACTGGAATAGTGGCTGCACTAGACATAGTACCTAGCGCCGTAAAATACGCCGGCAGCATGTTTTTGATTAAAAACAGCGGCGAACGACCGGTTCTTATGCCTGCCATAATGTACATAGAGGTAATGTAAACCCAGTGCAAGGCAACGGCGAGTATGAGGATAACGCCAAAGGTTTTCAGGGTGTTAAAGACGGTACCGGCCACGGCCATTTCCGCAAAAATGCCAGCGATATACAGCGGCAATAAAGGAATAATAACTTTAACCAGCAGCAGCTCAATAATGTCACGGCCCTGATCTGACAGCTTTTTTAGGTTTTCTGCTTTGGTACTGGCAATACCCAACCCAAAAATAAAGGCTAAAACCAAAGCAGACATGACTTCCATTAGCGGTGGAACTGACAGTTCAATAAAGGGTTCGATAGTGGCTTTGGCCTCGGTCGAAACACTTTGGGCATCGGTGGTCAGCCAGGGAACGACAATGCTGGCAGCAAAAAACGCAACAATGCCTGCAGTAACCGTAGAGGCATAAGCAATGCCTAAGGTTTTACCCAGCAATTTCCCAGAGTTACTGGGCAAACTGGCGATACCGCTGGTAATAAAAAAGAGAATCAATAATGGGATAGTGAAGAACAGTAGCTGGCCAAACAGTGTTTTGAAGGTCAGCAGAAGTTGGCTGACCCATTCTGGCATGTATAACCCAATAAGAATACCGGCGACAATGCCCGCCACAAGCTTAAGAACTAATCCCATAATAGTCGACTCTTTTTTATGAATGTTTTAAGAATAGAAGTGCGCTTAGAGTAGGCCTTTTAAGTGCGCAACAATACTGCGACCTAACGCGCTGAGATTATACCCGCCTTCGAGCGTCGATACGATACGGCCGTCACAGTGTTTGTCGGCAATTTCTTTCAGCTTAACGCTTATCCAGTGGTAGTCTTCTTCTTTCAGTAGAAACTGTGACATTTCGTCTTCTGCGTGACCATCGAAGCCTGCCGAAATGAGCACCAATTGAGGCTGAAATTCGTCGAGTGCATGGAGCCATTTTTCTGAAACGGCTTGTTGCCATTGTTCGCCTTTACAACCAGCTGGCAGTGGTACGTTGTGTACATTGCTGGCGCTGTTGTCTTCGCCTGTGAACGGGTAAAACGCCTGCTGGAACGAAGAGCAAAACAAGATACGGTCATCATCCTGAACAATATCCTCGGTACCGTTACCGTGGTGAACGTCAAAATCGACAATAGCAACGCGTTCAAGCCCATGCCTTTCAATGGCATGATAGGCAGCAATGGCAATGTTGTTGAATAAGCAGAAGCCCATGGCTTTTGTTCGCGTCGCATGATGTCCCGGCGGTCGAACGGCACAAAACGCCTGTTTGTTGAGCGTTGTCATAACGTCGTCTACGGCGTTTACAGCAGCCCCAGCGGCTTTCAAGGCGGCGGTTAAGCTGCCGGGTGTGACTAAAGTATCCGGGTCTATCCATTCATGATCGTACTCGGGAATTTCCGCACGAATAAAGTCGATATGTGCTTGCGAATGCGCCGCTTGAATCGCCTCCCAAGGGGCCGCGGTAGCCTCTTTGCGTATAAGCACGAAGTCGAGCCCGGAGCGAATGAGTTGGTCATTAATGGCTTCAATACGGGCAGGGCATTCGGGGTGCTGCTCGTTGGGGATGTGTTTAAGGCAGTCATCGTGACTGAATACGACTATCGACATAATTTATTCACTGCCCTCTATAAGGTCGAGTTTTAGCAAAACGTCACCGGGCTCTTCACTGGGGAGGCGCTTAAAGCCGCCCCGTTCAAACACACTCAGCATGGGTTTATTGGCAGCTAATACGTAGGCTTGCATACTGTCCAGGCCACGCTCCCGTGCTATGCGGATCATTTCATCTAAGAGCTTGCCCGCCATGCCGCGGCCCTGGTATTTCTCGCGAGTGACAAAAGCGACCTCACAGCTATTTTGCGACTCGATATAGTAGTAACGCCCAACCGCCTGAATCTGAACTGCAGAGCCTTTCTGGTGAACAATACAAAGTGCTAAGTCTTTGGACTGATCGACGCTGACTAAGTTACAGGACTTTTCACGACTCATGCTGGTGGGCACGGCGTTGTATCGCAATTGCAGCGTTTCTTTGGTGTGCGAGTAGAAAAACTCCTGCAGACGACGTTCATCCGACGGGTATAACGGACGTAAGTCAAAACTCTCGCCATTAATTTGTAGTTTTTTGAAGCCAATGTCGCCAAGCTCTGGCACATCGACCGGGGTTTGCTGTTGATAATGCGGTACCCAGTAATGCTTACGGACTTCTTGAAGCAGGTGATTACGAAACTTCGGGTGCGCTACGCGAATAAGTTCAAGTGCCCGCTCGCGGATGCTTTTACCGCGCAATGAAGCAACTCCAAATTCTGTGACAACGTAATGTACGTGTCCACGAGTTGTAACGACGCCGGCCCCTTCTCTTATAAATGGTACGATGCGTGAGACTTTCCCGTCGTTTGTGGTAGAGGGGAGAGCAATAACTGGTTTCCCGCCTTTACTTAAGGAAGCCCCTCGACTGAAGTCGACTTGTCCGCCAATACCGCTGTAAAATTGGTGACCAATAGAGTCCGACACAATTTGTCCGGTTAAATCGACTTCAATAGCGCTGTTGATGGCCACTAACTTATCATTACGTGCGACGTTAGCGGGTGAGTTGACGTACTCACTCGGGTAGAAGCCGACATGAGGGTTATGATCAACAAAGTCGTATAGGGCTTTTGAGCCCATGCAGAAACTGGTCACAATTTTATTCGGGTGAAAGGTTTTCTTGCGGTTATTAATGACACCTTTCAACATTAAGTGCATGACATCGTCGGTAATCAGTTCGCTGTGAATGCCTAAATCTTTATGATTACTGAGGTATCTCAAAGCGGCTGCACAAATATTGCCAATACCGACCTGCAAAGTAGCACCGTCTTCGACTAACAGGGAAATATACTGACCAATACGCTCAATAATTTTACTGTTGTCGTGCTCTGGAGGTGCTAACTCAGGCAGTGGCGACGAATGTTCCCAAAAGTAGTTAATTTGATTTTCGTGTAAAAACGACTGTCCGTAAGTGACCGGCATTTGCGGGTTAACCTGAGCAATCACGGTTTTTGCGGATTTAGCTGCAGCCGCTACCACATCAACGGATACACCCATTGAGTGATAGCCATACTTATCGCCCGGAGCAACCATAATCAACGCCGCATCTAATGGCAAAATACCATTATTGAACAGGTTGGGGATGTCTGAAATAAAGCTGGGCGTGTAGTCGGCTCGACCTTCATTAACGGCTTTGCGAATTGTGCCTCCGCCAATGAAAAACGTATTCACCTTAAACAGTTGCTGATACTGGGGCTCTGCCCATTTGTTGTCGGACAGCGTCATAAGCTGCACAATTTCAATATCGTGCAGGTCTTTTGAGTTCTCAATTAGGTCGTCAATTAACGCCGTTGGCACGGCCGCATGAGAGCCGATAAAAATGCGCTGACCCGATTTTAGAACGTTTGACCAATTTATCTTTGTTTCTGTCATAACATCCGTTTTATCGCAGATGTATACTTTGTGCAATCACTAAAATTAAGGTAAACTCGACGATTAATTAATAACCAAAAAGACATCGCTCCCATGTATAAAAATAACAATAAATGGGCTCAATTTGGGGCTACTTTGTCATTGTTGCTGCTACTTAGTTTTGCGGTAAAGGCAAACCAGGCTCCCATAGAAAATATCAATGGTGTTCCTGTTGATATGGCGATGGAAAAGCGGCTTGATGAATATTTAACGACAATTGGCGATGAAGGCGTTGATTCCAAAGCGTTGCTTTTTGGCGTTCTTGAAAAAATCTCTAGCGAAACCCCGGTTGCAACTCGCGCCAGAGCGTTGAGCTATGAAGCTTACTGGCACTATTATGAAGGCAATACAGAGCTTGCTTTTGAAACGCTGGATAAATTATTTAATCTTGCTGAAAATACAGAGCTAGCTGATGTAAAAGTGGAAGCTTTAGCAACACAGCTGGAACTGCTCCAATACGAAGGCAAGTACGGTGAAGCATTTTTATTACTTAGTGATATAGAAATTCACCTGTCCAGCGCACGCATGCCTCGTCTTAGATACTTTGCACACAACCGTATTTCCCGTGTTTATGCTGACTGGAATAGGTATGACGATGCCCTGCGTCACTTGCTCGCTGCTCAGGAAGCTGTTAGCGAAACCAACAACGAAAGAACCCCTATTCGTCAGCAGTACCTGGATTATTCCATTGCGGTTATTCAGTCGGAGCTGAAGAATTGGCAAGGCTCATTGGATACGATTAATAAAGCGATAGAGCATGCTAAACAGCATGAATTAACTTACGATTTGCCTGACTTTTACCTTCATAAATCGTATGTCGAAGCCGGCATGGGTGACAGGCGAGCCTCGCATGACTCATTAAGAAAAGCCTATGATACCGCTAAAAGTGGCGAACGAATTTATTTGTTGCCGACAATTTTGAACAATTTCGGCGATCATTACATGTATGAAAAAGACTGGGAGAAGGCACGCAGCCATTTACTAGAAGCGCTAGAGCTTGCTGAAGAGGTTGAAGATGTTTGGATGGCTCAAACTATACATTTTAATTTAGGGTTTGTTGAGGTGCATCAGGGGAGTACTGAGTCAGGCCTAAAAGAAATGACGGATGCCGTTCAATTTTACAGGGACGAAGAGTTAACAAAAGAAGTGGAAGCGATGTTGGGTGAACTCGCTCAGGCTTACGAATTTGCGGGCTTATATCAGAAACAAGCAGAAACTCTAAAAGAGCAGGTTGAGTTGTCAAAGGAGCACTACCAAAGCGATCAGCAAAAAAACCTCGCAAACCTGCAACAACTTTATGAAACCAAAGACAAAGAGCAGCAAATTGAGTTATTAGAGCGTCAAAATGAACTTAAAGAGCAGTTGCTGGAAATAAATCAACAGCGCAACATGATTTGGTTGTTACTTGGAGTCGTGGCGGTATTTGCTGCGGTTTTCGTCTTTATTATGTACCGCAAAGCCCGGAAGTCGAATTTACGCCTGAAAGCCGCGAACACTATGCTGGCAGATCAGTCCTTAAAAGATCCTCTAACCGGCTTATGGAACCGTCGAGCACTGCAAAAGGAGATGGACGAGCGCAAAAAGCACGGAGAGCGTCGGGATGCAGCTATACAATCAGACGGTTTAATTCTCCTTGATCTCGACTTTTTCAAACGTATCAATGACAAGTACGGTCACGCAGCGGGCGACGCTGTTTTGGCCGAGGTGAGTCGCCGCTTGCAAATGGTTTGTCGAGACAGTGATAAGCTCATTCGTTGGGGCGGTGAGGAGTTTTTATTTCTGGTTCGCAACATCGATGACGAGAACCTAAAAGAAATGAGTGAACGAATACTGAACGAGTTGGCGAAAAAGCCGATCAGGTTCGAAGGTCATGAAATACCAGTAACAACCACTATCGGTTTTATTCGCTTGCCTTTCTCGGGTGTATCCGAAAACCAAATGGACTGGGAAAAAGTACTGCAGGTTGCTGATATGGCCTTGTACATGGGTAAGGCGCATGGCCGCAATCGGGCCTGTGGAGTCACTGAGCTGCATGTCTCTTACGAAGATGCTCGGGCAGTATTGGAAAAGGACTTATCTGAGGCGCTTAGCAACAAATGGATATCGATGGAAACCATAGAAGGTCCGAAGATGCCGAATAAAGATCCGTCATGAAGCTTTCTCAGTTTGGGCCCGGCGCGCTGGTGGCAGCCGCCTTTATCGGCCCAGGAACTGTTGTTACTGCATCGCTAGCCGGGGCTAACTATGGTTACGCCCTATTATGGGCACTAGCTTTCTCTGTTTTCGCTTGTCTCATTTTACAAGAAATGTCAGCTCGTATCGGTCTTGTGACTCAAGCCGGGCTGGGCGAGAATATCCGGAGCAATCTTACGTCTGGCTGGCTGCGTTGGTTGGCATTACTGCTTATTTTTAGTGCGATAGCTATTGGCAACAGCGTTTATCAGGGCGGTAATTTATCCGGTGCAAGCTTGGGGGCTTTTGAATTGCTCGGACCTGTTCCTGTGCTGGATCATTGGCTAAGTAATGCCTGGGCGGTTGTTATCGGTTTTGTGGCATTCCTGGTGCTTTGGTCGGGTAATGCGCGAATTATTGAAAAGTCACTTATTGCTATGGTGCTCCTTATGAGCATCGCATTTCTAGGTACGTTCTTTTTGACCGACCCTGACTGGGCTGGTGTACTTAACGGTATTTTCTCACTCAGCATGCCTTCGGGAGCCACATTGACCGTGGTGGCGCTCATTGGCACGACAGTGGTGCCCTATAACATCTTTCTTCATGCCTCCAGCATTTCCAAAAAGTGGCAATCAACAACTGACTTGCCAGCCGTTCGCCGCGACTTATTTGTTTCCATTCCATTGGGTGGTTTGATATCAATGGCAATTGTAGCGACCGCTGCATCCGCATTTTTTGGTCACCAGATTACAATCTCCAGCGCTGCCGATTTAGCTGTATCTTTAGAGCCATTGTTTGGCAACGCGGCAACGTACTTAATGGCAATGGGTCTGTTTGCTGCCGGTATATCGTCGGCGACTACGGCTCCTCTAGCCAGCGCCTATGCTCTCAACGGTATAATGGGGTGGTCAGTGAGTTTGAAGAGCCGCGCCTTTAGAGCGGTTTGGTTGACCATTTTGTTATTGGGCGTTGCTATTTCCAGTCTCGGCATCGAACCGGTCACCGTTATTTGGTTTGCGCAGGTAGCGAACGGTATTTTGCTGCCTGTTATTGTGAGCTTTTTGTGGTGGTTAAGCTGGGGAAGCTTGCTGGGCAAGAATCGCAATTCCTGGTGGCAAAACCTGTTAGCTGCGCTGGTGTTCATTATTTCAATTGTATTGAGTATCAGAAGTTTAGGCTCAGCGTTTGGCGCTTTTTAATTCTCTAAAATAGGAAAAAGGCAGCGTCCCTGCTGCCTAAAACTCACGAAACGAGTTACTCGCTTGCGGCACCAACGAACTCGAGTTCTACCGGCTCGCTTGATGCTTCAATGGTGACATTTTCCGTTAAGAAAAACTCTATGTCGTCATCGGCTTCTGGGTCGTCCGCATCGTTACACGTTAATGCCGCGGTGTAATCGCCAGTCGCAATGAAGCCCATAGCGAAGTCATAGGTGTCAACTCCGTCAAAATAAACCGCTGTGCTTGCGTACGGCTCATTTTCTTCGCTACCGCCGTTGTCGGCTAACGCTGAAGTTTCTAGGCCACTGCCTTCATAAAGGTAAACGTAAGCAACTGGTTGCGACTCATCTTCAGGTGCGACAGTGCAGGCTTCATTAAACAGCAGAGCCCCTTCCGCTACCGTGCCTTTCAAGTGACCAACCGCGGAATTATCAACCAGGCGAACGCCGCGCGGCTTAAGAATATAGTGTTCTTGACCGACCGGGTTGGTCATTGCATGGCGAAGATCAAACTCAACGGTGAAGTTAAGGTTACCGCCTGCATCGGCGATGAACCCATCAAGCTTGAGCTCATTTGAAGGCACTTGGACCGGCACTTGCTCAGCCTCTCCATCGCCATTCGTATCGGTCATTACGTACGAGCCATCGGCCATCACCAGTCTTAGCTGCCCATATTGGCCGGCATCAATTTCAGCATTTTCGAGAAACACCATCGACTCGTTTCCGGTAAATTCAAGTAAATCGATACCGATCGTATTAGGGATCGGGTTGCCTTCAGAGTCTAAACAAAGGTCATTTTCTTCCGGTGCTTCTAAATTGTCTCCGACGGTAAATGTTTGTGCCCCGTCACCATTCCCCGTGAGTTCAACGGCATTAAAGCAAGCAACAACAGCCTCAGCGTTATCGACAGGCGCGTCACTCACTCCCAAAGTGAACTGAGCAGTATCCGGTGTGGTCGGGTCATCATCAGAACCGCCACAAGCGGCTAATGTTACTGTCGCTAAAGCTAACGTTGTGTATGCAAATAAACGCATGGGTATTCCTCCTTGTGAGTTATTTCCCGTTAGTTATAGACTTGAGCCAACAAAATTTAAACGCGTTTTACAAAAATTTTCATTGACAAAGTTGTGGTATAGCTCTATATCGTTTTTGTCGTAAATAACGACAGGCTTTTTGTTCGGTTTTAGTCTGTAGGAAGGGCTTATCATGACCACTATTACCCGAGAGTTATTATTGAAGAAACCGTTTAACGATTTCAGAAACTATCCGTATGGCTTCGCGCGTTCTGGCGACTTTTCTATCAGGGAAAGCGATGCATTGACACACTATGGTTGTTTGATTACCGCCATGCTCAATGGCGAGTTTAAACCGACGTTGCAGGAAGACATCGATTTACTGGCTGCTGCAAAAGGCGAGCAAGCGCCTGCTACCCCGGTTGAAAAGACATGGGCGAAATATCAGGCGCGTATTCACCGTCCTAAAGTGGCGAGTATGTATGGTAAAGGTAAGTTTGCTGACGATTCTTTAGGCTCATCTTCGGACACAGAAGATGATCTGATAGTCGAAGATTAAGAGTGCGAACTAACAAGCTTTAAGCGTCTGGGAGCCTGGCGGTGGCAATGGTAACAATAGCTGCCGCCAAAACGTTTTGCTTCCTTCTTGGCTTCGGTTGCAAGTAACGCAACGTCGTGGTGCGACTCACAAAGCTTAGCGTCTGGGCTGACAACGCCAACCGCAATGCTCAATAAAGAGAAGAATGTTGGGTGGCCCTCGCGGTTCACCGCTTTAATACCGCCAAGTTTTATATGTTCTTCTTGGTAAAACTGAACAATGTCCTCATCAAACCGTTCAATGACTTTCTGGCAGCTGTTTTCAATTCTGTCGGCAGTGACAGCGGCATGATCAAATATCACGACAAAGTCATCACCGCCAATATGGCCGACGAAGTTACTGCACCCTGTCAGCGTTTTTTGCAGTAACTGAGCGACCCATTTTATCACTTGGTCACCTTGCTCATAGCCGTAAATATCGTTGTAGGGTTTAAAGTGGTTTAAATCGAAGTAGGCAACGCTAAATTGACGTTGTTCTCTCAGTTTTTCGTTGATAACACGATTGATTGCGACGTTGCCGGGCAGTTGAGTCAACGGATTTGCATGTCGAGCATCGTTAATTTTCAGTTCGGTTATTTTGCGTAGCAAGCTTTTTATCGAGGCCACGCCGTAATATCCGTTGTTGCGAGTAACAATAATATGTTGATAGACATCGGTTTCGTCATGCTCAGTAATTAACTGACTGACGTCTTCCAGCGACGCTTGCCAGTCGACAGCAATAGGCTCTTTTTCCATTATGTGAGCAACAAGTTTATTGGCATTCAGTGCATGTCCATACGATCCAGAAAACCGCTCTAATAACTTTTCCCGGCTGATGACGCCGACCACTTTTTCGTGGCGAGTGACAGGAAGTAATGACAATGCCGCATTTTTGGTAAAGCGGTTCAGTGCTTCTAAAGCCGGTTCATCATCAGCAATAATTTCCAGCGAATTAACAACGCTGGCAATCGTTTCATTATAACCGCCTTTTACTGGCTTATAGGTGTTTAAAAGTGATGGTTGAACATTATACACCGGTAATTTAGCAGGCTTACCAAACAGATACCCCTGACAGTGTTTAATGCCTAATGCGTGAAGTTGTTCAAGTTCCTCTTTGGTTTCAATACCCTCGGCAATCACCTTTGTTTGTATGTTTTTTGCCAACGATAGAATGCTTTGTACAAATTCTCTTTTCACCGATGATTCATGAATATCCTGAACGAAATAGCGGTCAACTTTAACGTAATCGGGGTGTAGCTCAGACCAAAGCTTTAAACCGGAGTAACCAGCGCCTAAGTCGTCTATGGCTATCATAAAGTCTAATTGTCGGTAGTGAATAATGGCTTCCTTTAGGTTTTCAGTGTCTTCTATCGGATAACGCTCGGAAATTTCGATCACTATTTGGTTTGGGTCGAGGCCAAGCTGTTGTGATAGCCGTAAAGTCGAACCATGGGGGTGAGAATCATCTTTTAATACGTTGGGGTTTACGTTTAAAAACAGTTTGCCGGTCATGCCCTGACGCTGAAACTCTTTTAGTGCGGCATAACGGCAGGCAAGCTCCAGCTCAGACAGTAAGTCGCACTCATTGGCAACAGAGAAGAGCTTATCGGGAAACTCCAGGTCGTGACCTTTTGGCCCTCGAATGAGCGACTCATGGCCAATGACATAACCGCGGGCAGTATCAACAACGGGTTGAAATAAGGGGAACAATTGTTGATTTTCAATCAGTGAAATGAGCGCCTGGCGGCTATCGCACGTTGACATAAAGCCTCCTGTCATAAACATCACGGATGATAAATCCGCTTTATGACGATGTTATGACAGGAGGTGAGCTTTAGCTTTCGCGTTTAATCGCTCTGTGAGCGATATCCGTACGGAAATAAACATTGTCCCAGTTAATACCATTAACTAGGTCATAGGCTTGCTTCTGAGCTTCAGTGACCGTGTTACCCAGTGCAGTGCAGCAGAGCACACGTCCACCGCTGGTAACAACGTTTCCATTTTCTATTTTAGTACCGGCGTGAAAGACCTTTTGATTCTCAGACTCAGCATTTGGTAAGCCTTGAATAACGTCGCCTTTCTTATAACTCTCTGGGTAGCCGCCGGCAGCCATAACAACGCCTACTGCTGCGCGCTCATCAAACTCGATAGGTGCTTGGTTTAGTTTACCGTCAACGGCTTGCAAGCATAGCTCCACTAAGTCTGATTTCAGACGCATCATAATGGGTTGTGTTTCCGGATCTCCAAAACGGCAGTTGTACTCGAGCACTTTGGCAGTACCGTCGTTCGCAATCATTAAGCCAGCGTATAGGAAACCTTTGTAAGGAGCTCCTTCAGCAGCCATTCCGTCAACAGTCGGTTTAATAACATGGCGCATTACCCAATCATGGATAGCCGGAGATACGACGGGCGCGGGAGAGTAGGCTCCCATGCCACCGGTGTTCGGGCCTGTATCGCCATTGTCTCGAGCTTTATGGTCCTGGCTAGAGGCAAACGGTATTGCGCGTTCACCGTCAACCATAACAATGAAAGAGGCTTCTTCACCGGTTAAGAATTCTTCAATAACCACGCGGTGACCAGCGTCGCCAAATCGGTTACCGGCCAACATGTCATCAATCGCTGCGTTCGCTTGCTCTAGGGTTTCGGCAATAATAACGCCTTTACCAGCAGCTAAGCCGTCCGCCTTAATGACAATAGGCACACCTTTTTCCGCAACATAGGCTTTTGCAGGCTCTACTTCAGTGAAGTTCTGGTAGTCGGCGGTTGGAATATTGTGACGCTGCAGGAAGTCTTTGCTGAACGCTTTAGAGCCTTCCAGCTGAGCCGCTTGGGCTGTCGGGCCAAAAGCGGCTAATCCGGCATCAGTGAACTTGTCGACAATGCCAGCAACCAAAGGGGCTTCAGGCCCAACAATGGTCAGCCCGATACTTTCCTGCTTGGCAAAGTTGAGCAGACCGTCGATGTCTTCGGCTGCAATATCAACATTTGTGAGGTTAGGCTCACGCTCAGTACCTGCATTGCCAGGAGCTACAAAGACACAGTCTACTTGTGAAGACTGCGCTGCTTTCCACGCCAGTGCGTGTTCACGGCCTCCGCCGCCAACAACCAAAACTTTCATGAGTATCCTTATTCTACGGGTTTTCTAAACTTTAATGTGAATCGGTCGCTCTCACCGATAGCTTTATAAACTTCCACGTCGTCACCATCTTCTACATTCAGTGTTGGTGGTAAGTTCCAAACACCGTTGGGGTGGTCTGCTGTATCTTTCGGGTTTGCATTAATGTCACTGCTTTCGACCAGCTCAAAGCCTGCCTTCTCTGCAAGGTCAATCACCCAGCTTTCTTTAATGTAACCACTGTTTTCCATAGCGCCATCGTCTGCACTTTCTGGTAAACGGTGATCAACCACACCCAAAATACCATCCGGAATTAATGCTTGATGGAATTGCCGGAAAGCATCCAGCACCGCTTCTTCGCCGCCACTCATATACCAATTGTGTAAGTTACGGAAGGTCAGTATGCGGTCAGCGCTGTTTGGCGGCGCAATGTCTGTTTCCAGTGGCGTTAACGGCGCAAACTGAGTCAACTCAACATTGCCAAATACCGCTTCGCTGGTCAGGCGCTCTTTAAATTTATTGAGCGAACGTTGGTAGTAGTCGCTTTGTGTGTCTTCGGGGAAATGAGCTGCGTAAAATGTCCCTTCTTCAGCAAGGTATGGCGCCAGAATTTCGCTGTAGTAACCACCACCTGGCCATATTTCCACAACCGTCATGGATGGCTCAAGTTCGAAAAACGCTAGTGTTTCTTTCGGATGACGAAACTGATCACGCTCAACATACGCGGGCGTACGATCATCATGATTGACCGCTTGTTCCAACGTTATTGAAGCTCCCTGCTCGGTGCTCGCTGGTGCGGATGACTTAGGGCCGCTATCGCAAGCCGACAGAGCTAACAGCGATACCATAGATAATGCGATTGCAGAATATTTCATAAACCTGCCTCTTCGTTTTTATAAGTGTTTGTAAAGATTAGCCCCGAATTGTCGGGGCGGCAAATAACATCACTTATCACTACGCATTAATGGCGGAAATGGCGCATTCCGGTAAAGACCATGGCAATACCGTGCTCGTCTGCGGCGGCAATAATCTCGTCGTCGCGAATTGACCCGCCCGGTTGAATAATCGCCTTAATACCGGCTTCAGCGGCGGCGTCAATCCCATCTCGGAATGGGAAAAACGCGTCAGAAGCCATGACCGAGCCTTCAACCTGGAGGCCTTCGTCGGCTGCTTTAATGCCTGCAATTTTTGCGCTGTAAACACGGCTCATTTGGCCGGCGCCAACACCAATGGTCATGCCGTCTTTGGCATAAACAATAGCGTTCGACTTAACAAACTTCGCTACCTTCCAGCAGAATAGTAAATCAGTCATTTGTTCTTCGGTTGGCTGAACTTTGCTGACGACTTTCAACTCGTCTGCATTAAAGTCCTCGGTATCGGTATCTTGCACTAACAGGCCACCGGTGACACGTTTATAGTCAAGTTGAGTCCCAGAGTCAGCCCACTGGCCGCATTCGAGCAAACGCACATTTTTCTTACCGGAGACGGCTTCTTTTGCGGCATCGCTGACGCTTGGTGCGATAATAACTTCGACAAACTGGCGTTCAACAATGGCAGTCGCAGTCGACTCATCGAGCTCGCGATTAAATGCGATGATCCCACCAAACGCTGAGGTTGGGTCGGTTTTGAACGCCCGATCGTAAGCGTCGGAAATAGATTCACCAATAGCAACGCCGCATGGGTTCGCGTGCTTGACGATAACGCAAGCCGGTTCAACGAAACTTTTCACGCATTCTAAAGCGGCGTCGGTATCGGCAATGTTATTGAAAGAAAGTGCTTTGCCTTGCAGCTGTTTGGCCGCAGACACGTTACCTTCAGGCGCATTGCTCTCAGTGTAGAATGCTGCTGATTGATGCGAGTTTTCTCCGTAGCGTAGGTCTTGTTTCTTCGATACTTGCAGGTTTAATGTGCGGGCGAAGTCATTGTCGCTTAACTGTTTGCCCAGATAATTTGCTATCATGCCATCGTATTGCGCAGTATGCTCAAACGCGGCAACCGCTAAATCAAAGCGAGTATCGTAGCTGACAGTGCCACTGTTATTCATTTCACTTAGAACGCGGTCATAGTCAGACGCATTAACCACAATAGTGACATCTTTATGGTTTTTCGCTGCGGCTCGAACCATAGTTGGCCCACCGATATCGATATTCTCAATCGCGTCTTCTAACGTACAACCTTCTTTAGCAACGGTCTCGGCAAACGGGTAGAGGTTTACAACAACCATGTCGATAGGCGCGATGTTTTGTTCCTGCATAATGGCCTGATCAATGTCACGACGGCCCAGAATCCCACCGTGAACTTTCGGGTGTAGTGTCTTAACACGACCGCCCATAATTTCCGTTTGTCCGGTGTGCTCAGAGACATCAATTACGGTTAAGCCAGAGTCGCGTAAGAGTTTGGCAGTGCCGCCTGTAGAGAGTATTTCAATATTCTTTGCTGCTAATGCCTGAGCAAACTCAACAATGCCTGTTTTATCTGAAACACTAATTAACGCGCGTTGAATAGGACGGTTTTCCATGGTTTTGCCTTTCTGTTCTAGGTTACTTTTTAAGCCATAAAAAAAAGGCGCCAAAAGGCGCCCAAAAATCGTATTAGTTCATGCCGTATTTTTTCAGCTTTTTGCGTAAGGTGCCGCGATTAATGCCAAGCATGGTTGCGGCGCGGGTTTGATTACCCCGGGTGTAAGTCATGACCTCTTCAAGTAACGGTGCTTCTACTTCTGACAGCACCAGTTCGTACAGCTCTTCTGGATCCTGACCGTCAAGCTGGCGCAGGAAGCTGTGCAGTGCTTGCTTTACGGAATCACGCAGTGGCTTAGGCTGAGCGTTGTTTCCGATAGTGGTCAGGGGAGATACATTCTCACGATTAGGGTTTTGATCAAACATAATACGCTTATCTCTTCTCTACAGTGACAAAATAATCTTCGAGTGCCTGGAGTTGCTCGCTGGCATCTTCCAGACGGTTAAATACCTGCCGGAACTCATCGTTACTGGCTTGCTCTTTCAAGTACCAGCCGACATGCTTTCTGGCTATACGTACACCCTGAAAGCTGCCGTAAAAGCTGTGCAGCTGTTCAACGTGGTTAATTGTTGTTTCCGCAACTTCTGCTATTGGCGGCGGTGCTAATTCTTCACCAGTTTCCAGGTAATGGCTTATTTCCCGGAATAACCATGGGTTTCCTTGTGCGCCCCGGCCAATCATGATGGCGTCAGCACCAGTATAAGCTAAAACGTCTTTCGCTTGTTGTGGCGTGCGAATATCGCCATTAGCAATAACGGGAATTGAGATCGCTTTTTTCACTGCCCGTATGGTGTCGTATTCTGCTTCGCCCTTATACATACATGCCCGAGTCCGGCCATGCAGAGCAAGTGACTGGATACCACAACGTTCCGCTATTCTTGCTATTTCAATTCCGTTTTTATGTTCGCGATCCCAACCTGTGCGGGTTTTTAAAGTGACCGGAACATCAACCGCTGAAACCACAGCCGTCAGTATTTCTTCCACAAGCTCTGGGTATTGCATCAGCGCAGAGCCTGCCATTTTTTTATTCACTTTCTTTGCCGGGCAGCCCATATTAATGTCAATAATTTGAGCGCCCATATCGACATTCACCTTGGCCGCCTCTGCCATTAGCGAAGGCTCCGAGCCTGCAATCTGCACGGCGCGAATACCTAACTCACCAGAGTGATCCATGCGTTGCCTGGACTTACCGGTTTTCCACACTTTCGGGTTACTGGACAGCATTTCAGACACTGTCAAACCTGCCCCTTTGCTGTAACACAGCTGACGAAAGGGCTGATCAGTAACTCCGGCCATGGGAGCTAGAATGACCTGATTGTCGAGTTGATATGGACCAATCCGCATCGGTTAAAAACTACTCAGCGAAAGGGGAGAGAATTTTATGGAATTTGCGCAATAAAGAAAAGGCTATTTATTACGCAATTTGAGTCTTTTTTTAACTTTTTACTATTGACAAAGCGAACGCTTGTTAACCAACTCGAGTACCGCTCAGCATTGCCCAGTCACCGTCTATGACAGGCGTGTCGAAATTAATGTCAGGTTGATAGGCTTGCATAACGTCATCGACTTGGCGTTCCAGAATGCCTGACAGCACAAGCTGGCCACCGGGCTTTACAAACGCCAGTATGGTGTCCGATAGCTCCCTGAGTGGACCGGCAAGCACATTAGCGAGGACTAAATCAACCTGTGTTTGTGGTTGCTCACTTGGTAAGTAGACATCGAACTTGTCGCTGACACCGTTACGTTCGGCATTATCTTTGGTCGCAATGAGCGCTTGTTGATCAATATCGATACCAATGGCGTGCTTAGCGTCAAATAGCAACGCTGCGATGCCTAAAATACCGGAGCCACAGCCAAAGTCTAAGGTGGTCTTATCTTTTGGTGGGTTCGCATCAAGCCATCTCAGGCACATCGCCGTCGTTGGATGCGTACCGGTGCCAAACGCCATGCCTGGATCAAGCAAGATATTGACGGCCGATGGATCAGGAGTATCACGCCAACTTGGGCAAATCCAAAGGCGTTCGCCAAATTGAATAGGGTGGAAGTTATCCATCCACTCGCGTTCCCAGTCTTTGTCTTCAAGTGCATCAGTTTTATATTGAAGAGGCGCCGGCAAAATAGCTGACTTTTCCAGGTTAGTGACAACTGATTTAATATCAGCTTCAGCGTCGAACAACCCTGTGACAAGGGTATTTTGCCATAGCGTCACTTCGCCCGGTCTGGGCTCAAAAATAGGTGTGTCGGCGCCGTCGCGGTAGGTGACCGCTTGAGCGCCGTTCCCCATAAGCATGTCGCCGACACGCGGCGCATGCTCTTCACTGCTTGAAAGTGTGAGTTGTATCCAGGCCATTCTATTAATGACCACCCATACCCAGCTTTTTCTCTAAGTAATGGATGTTTGTGCCACCATGCTGGAAGTTCTCATCCGCCATGATGCTTTTTTGCAGCGGTACGTTGGTTTTTATGTTCTCAATAATCAGCTCACTTAACGCGTTGCGCATACGGGCAATGGCGATATCTCGGTTTTCCCCGTAAGTAATGAGCTTTCCAATCATTGAGTCATAATTGGGGGGGACTTTGTAGTCTGCGTAAACATGAGAGTCCCAACGCACACCAAAGCCACCCGGTGGATGGAAACGGGTAATTTGACCGGGCGACGGTACAAAGGTATCCGGGTCTTCAGCGTTAATACGACACTCAACAGCATGCCCACGAATAACGACATCTTCCTGGCTGATAGAGAGTTGGCGACCAGCAGCAATGCGAAGCTGCTCTTTAATGAGGTCGATACCGGTAACCATTTCGGTGACCGGGTGCTCTACCTGAATACGGGTGTTCATTTCAATGAAGTAGAACTCGCCGTTTTCATATAAGAATTCAAAGGTACCGGCACCGCGATAGCCAATTTCAATACAGGCTTTGGCGCAGCGCTCGCCGATGAATTTACGCATTTCTGGTGTAATACCCGGGGCTGGCGCTTCTTCTACTACTTTTTGGTGGCGACGCTGCATGGAGCAGTCACGCTCACCTAAATGGATAGCATTACCCTGGCCGTCAGCTAGAACCTGAACCTCGACGTGGCGAGGATTCTCCAGGAACTTTTCCATATAGACAACGGGATTCCCGAAAGCAGCGCGAGCTTCGTTTTGCGTCATACTAATAGCGCTTAGCAGTTCGCTTTCCTGACGCACTACGCGCATACCGCGACCACCACCGCCGCCGGCTGCTTTGATAATAATTGGGTAACCGATGCGTTTAGCGAGCTTAATATTGCGCTCATTGTCGTCGTCTAATGGACCGTCTGATCCCGGGACGCAAGGAACACCCGCTTTTTTCATGGCTTTGATTGCTGACACTTTGTCGCCCATCAGGCGAATAACGTCTGCTGTTGGGCCGACGAAAACAAAGCCAGATTGTTCAACCTGCTCAGCGAAGTCTGCGTTCTCCGCTAAGAAGCCGTAGCCCGGGTGGATAGCTGCAGAGTCGGTAATTTCCGCTGCACTAATAATTCTGGGGATGTTCAAATAGCTTTCATTCGCCGGTGCTTTACCAATACAGATAGCTTCATCAGCTAGCAGTACGTGTTTTAAATTTCTGTCGACCGTCGAGTGAACCGCAACCGTTTTAATGCCAAGCTCTTTACAAGCTCGCAAAATTCTCAGTGCAATTTCGCCGCGGTTCGCTATGACCACTTTATCTAACATGACAAATTCCTGCGGTTACTTTATTCGATAACAAATAGTGGCTGGTCAAACTCAACTGGTTCTTCGTTTTCGACCAGAATTTGCTTCACAACACCGGACTTGTCCGCTTCAATTTGATTCATCATTTTCATTGCTTCCACAATGCACAGCGTGTCGCCTGCGTTGACTCGCGAACCCACTGTGACAAATGGTTTTGCATCTGGTGAAGGCGCTTCATAGAAGGTACCCACCATTGGTGAACGAACAATATGACCGGATATTTCCTCACTGGGTGCTTCAGCACTGTCTGCAGCCGCCGGAGCTTGAGGCGCCGCCTGAGGTGCCGGCTGCGGAGCGTACTGAACAGGTGCCGGCGCGGCTTGAGCGCTGTATCGGTTAATACGAACCGACTCTTCGCCTTCAGTAATTTCTAATTCAGCTACACCTGATTCTTCAACCAGTTCAATCAATTTCTTAATTTTACGAATGTCCATGCTAACGCTTACCTTTCAATGTCGTTGTTATTTAAATGCTGTAAAGCGGCGTTTAACGCGTACTCATAACCCGAGGGGCCTAAGCCGCAAATTACGCCGGTTGCGGCGTCCGCTAAATAGGAGTGATGCCGGAATGATTCACGGCGATAAATATTGGAAATGTGTACTTCGATAAATGGAATGGCAGTGGCTAACAGCGCATCTCTTAACGCAACACTGGTATGGGCATAAGCTGCTGGGTTGATGATGATGTAATCGACACCCGATTCCGCCGCTTGTTGTATCCAGTCAATGAGTTGGTGCTCAGCGTTTGATTGCTTAAAGGTTAATTCTGCACCCTTAGCTTTGGCGATGCTGTTTAGATCCTGCTGAATATCAGAGAGCGTTTTATGACCATAAATAGAGGGCTCCCGCGAGCCTAGCAGGTTAAGGTTTGGCCCATTTAACACTAATATATGAGAAGGTTTCGCCATTATGCCGCCATCTGCTCCGAAATCACTGAAAACTAACTATTGTAGACAGCGACTTCAAGTATGAGTTCTTATTTTCCGTATTATAGGCAAAAATGACAGGAATGCAGCACTTTACTGGTCTTATCAGAGCATTTAGGCGCAAAATTACTCATTTAGCATCGTCTCAAGATGCATTTTGAATTCTTCGGCGTCTTTAAAGCCCGTTACGCGGTATATTTTTTGCTCTTCGCCGCTTGGTGAAAAGAACAAAATGGTTGGCAGACCAAGCACGTTGTAGTAATTCAGTATATCGATATCTTGCTGATTGTTGGCGGTAACGTCAGCTTGTATTAAATGCATGTTCTCAAAGTGTTTTTGCACGCTCGCTTCGGAGAAAGTGTATTGCTCAAACTCTTTACAGGCAACGCACCAGTCTGCGTATAAGTCCAACATGACCCATGTGTTACTTTCAGCGACTTCGCGTTGAATATCTTCCAGAGTCGCAACTTGTTCGAATAAGCCATGACTTTGCCGCTCCAACTGTGCTTTATTTACTTGCCAGTAAACGCCAACGGTGGCCAGGCTCGACAAAATAACTAATGAAACAACGGTTGATTTAACTGAGGTAATTCGACTAATAGCGGCGATTAAAGCACCGGCGGCAATCACAAAGTAGAATATCCAGAGCCACATACTTATATGGGTTGGCAGTAAGCGTTCGACTAAAAACAGTGTGACAGCAAGCAGTAACCAGCCAAAAAACTGTTTCACAACGGTCATCCAGGCGCCGGCCTTAGGCAGCAGCTTACCACCGCTGAGGCCGAACAGTATAAGAGGCACACCCATGCCCAGGCTTAACGCATAGAGTATTGCCGCACCGTTAATGATATCGCCTGATTGTGCAATAAAGAGCAAAGCACCGGAAAGAGGAGCCGTTGTGCACGGAGACGCCACTAATCCGGAGATGGCACCAATAATGAATACACCTAACGGGCTACCTCCTTTTTGTTGGCCGCTAAACTGCTGCAGTCGAGACTGCCAACTAACGGGAAGCTGTAAGGTAAACGCGCCAAACATACTAAACGCAAACGCAGTAAACAATACCGCCAAAATAATGAGAACGGCTGGATGTTGGAAGTAAGCCTGATATTGCATACCGGCCAGCGCAACGACCAGACCAAGTAACGAATAGGTAATAGCCATACCTTGTACATAGATAAAGGACAGCCATAATGTATTGCGCCAGTTACGCTGGCGGTTACCTAAAACGACGCCGGACAGAATGGGGTACATAGGGAAGACACAGGGCGTAAAGGCTAAACCAATACCTAATGCGAAAAATAGCAAAAGTGTCACGACAAGCGATTGCTCACCAATACCAAACAGGGAATTTTCAATAGCCGTTTCCTGTACGTTACTGGTGTTGTTGTCGGCATTAGCGTCGAGCGGTATGATTTTTTGAGTCGGCGGATAACACAGCCCGGCATCAGCACAGCCTTGGTATTGAATAGTAATTTTTTCGCCAGAGTAGTCTTCACTTAACTCAAAGGTGAGTTCTACATACTCCCGGTAAATAAAGGACTCCCCAAAAAACTCATCGTGGTGGGACTCGGCTTCCGGAAAGCTTAATGTTTCAGCTAGAGCATTCTCTGGTACCACGGAAAAACGATGCTGATACAGATAATAATCTGGCGCGATTAACCAACTGACCGTCACGGTTTTGCCATCAATGCCGCTGCTAAAATCAAAGGCTTGATCAACGGGCAGAAACTCTTGACTGTTACTGGCGAAAGGACTTTGCGCTGCGTGAGCAGGCAGAGCAGCTATGAAGAATAAGACTATAACAACGTTGAACAGCGACTTTCTCATTTTACGGTATCCTGAACCCACTGCAGATAATCAGGTAAGCCATCGGTAACATTGACACTGATAAGCTCTGGCGAATCGTACGGGTGTGCTTTTAGTATGGCGTCTTTGAGCGGCTCAGACATCTCGTCAGTGGTTTTTATCAGTAGCAACCACTCTTGATCGTGTTGAATCTCGTTATCCCAATGATACACCGAGGTAATGCCCGGGATGATATTAACGCAGGCGGCCAATTGCTGTTCCACGACTGAAACGGCCAGCTCATTAGCAGATGACTGACTGTCGGTTGTGCAATAGAAGAGTTTGACCATGGAAACACCTGTATCATTGCGTTATTCAATTGAGCAGCAAAATTACCATAAAAAATTTTTATCTGCCCCCTTGATAAGACAAAAATTTCCCCCATTTATTGAGCACAACGTTTTTAACACGCCCCAAAGGGGTATTTACCACTAACAACATAGGTTGAGGAGTTATCACCAATGAAACTTCGTCCTTTACACGATCGAGTCATTATTAAACGCATCGAAGTCGAAGCAAAATCGGCAGGCGGCATTGTTCTGACTGGTTCTGCGGCAGAAAAATCCACACGCGGTGAAGTCGTCGCTGTAGGTAATGGCCGTATTTTGGATAACGGTGAAGTGCGTGCGCTGGACGTAAAAGCCGGCGACAAGGTTCTGTTCAACGAAGGTTACGGTGTCAAAACCGAGAAAATCGACGGTGAAGAGTACTTGATCATGAGCGAAAGCGACATTTTGGCTATCGAAGAATAAGCCAAACCCTAACGCATAAATCGTTAAACCGTATTTAAAGAGGAAAGCAAACATGGCAGCTAAAGAAGTTAAGTTTGGTAACACAGCGCGTCAAAAAATGCTGAAAGGCGTCAATGTACTGGCTGACGCAGTAAAAGTAACCTTAGGCCCTAAAGGTCGTAACGTGGTTCTAGATAAGTCATTTGGTGCGCCGAACATCACTAAAGATGGTGTGTCCGTTGCAAAAGAAATCGAGCTGGAAGACAAGTTCGAAAACATGGGCGCACAGATGGTTAAAGAAGTTGCGTCTAAAGCAAACGACGAAGCTGGTGACGGTACAACTACTGCGACCGTATTAGCGCAAGCTATCGTAAACGAAGGCTTGAAAGCTGTTGCGGCGGGTATGAATCCAATGGATTTAAAACGCGGTATCGACAAAGCGGTTATCGCTGCTGTTGAAGAGTTGAAGAAAATTTCTCAACCATGTGCCGACAGCAAAGCGATTGCGCAGGTTGGTACTATTTCGGCAAACGCTGACGAAACTATCGGTCAAATCATCGCCGAAGCAATGGACAAAGTAGGTCAGGAAGGCGTTATCACTGTTGAAGAAGGTCAGGCATTGACTGACGAACTTGATGTGGTCGAAGGTATGCAATTCGACCGTGGTTACCTGTCTCCTTACTTCATTAACAATCAGGAAAGCGGTTCAGTTGAACTGGATAACCCGTTCATCCTGTTGGTGGATAAGAAAATCTCTAATATCCGCGAATTACTGCCGGTATTAGAAGGTGTTTCTAAAGCAGGTAAACCATTGTTGATCATCGCTGAAGATGTTGAAGGCGAAGCGTTGGCGACATTGGTTGTAAATAACATGCGTGGCATTGTTAAAGTGGCTGCCGTTAAAGCTCCTGGCTTTGGTGATCGCCGTAAAGCAATGCTGCAAGACATCGCAGTATTGACAGGTGGTACTGTTGTTTCTGAAGAAATCGGCATGGAGTTGGAGAAAACTCAGCTGGAAGATTTAGGCACAGCGAAACGTGTGGTTATCACTAAAGATAACACCACTGTTGTTGATGGTAATGGCGATGACGCTGCTATTGAAGGCCGCGTAACACAAATTAAACAACAGATGGAAGAAACCACTTCTGACTACGATCGCGAAAAACTGCAAGAACGTCTGGCGAAGTTAGCCGGTGGTGTTGCAGTCATTAAAGTAGGCGCTGCGACCGAAGTTGAAATGAAAGAGAAGAAAGCACGCGTGGAAGATGCTCTGCACGCAACTCGTGCTGCGGTTGAAGAAGGCGTTGTCCCAGGTGGTGGTGTTGCACTGGTTCGTGCAGCGAGCAAACTGGGTGAACTACGTGGTGACAATGAAGAGCAAAACGTCGGTATTCGTTTAGCACTGCGCGCAATGGAAGCACCACTGCGTCAAATCGCAACCAACGCAGGTGCGGAAGCGTCTGTTGTTGCTAACAACGTACGTGATGGAGAAGGCAACTACGGTTACAACGCAGGTAACGATACCTATGGCGATATGCTGGAAATGGGTATTTTGGATCCAACCAAAGTAACTCGTTCAGCGCTGCAGTTTGCTTCTTCAGTTGGTGCGCTGATGATTACTACTGAAGCTATGATTGCTGACATCCCGCAAGACGATAACGCTGGCGGAATGGGCGGCGACATGGGTGGCATGGGCGGAATGGGCGGCATGATGTGATGCGCGCTTAAACGCCTAAAAAGGGAGCCTCAGCTGGCTCCCTTTTTTTATGGAATTTTTTTGCTTTTCGGCACTCTAACGACATATAAGCAAAACGTATGACGGAGGAATAAGCATGCGTATCCGTAGTTTGGTCGTTTTAATGGCACTTTCATTCAGTGCTCTTTCCTTTGCGGGAGAGGCTGAAGTTAAATGGGAAGGTGTTGATAAATACACCGATTTTGAGCCGGCTAATGGCCATGAAGAGCGTTATCAGGAAAAAGTGAAAGGGCAGCTCGCTGAGCATATTCAGACTCTTGCAAAAGAGTTACCAGAGGGACAAAAGCTCACTTTAACGGTAACCGATGTCGACTTAACGGGTCGTTTAGAGCCAACGTTTGGACGTTCAACCTCGAACTATGTGCGGATTGTTCGTGAAATAGACTTTCCGCGTATTCACTTTAATTATCAGCTAACTGACAGCAGCGGGCAGGTGATAAAGAAAGGCCAGGAGAAGTTAAAGAACATGGGCTTTAACTATGACAGCCTGGCTTCAGTAAAACGTCGCAACGATTTGTATTTTGAAGAAGAAATGCTGACTCGATGGTTTAATGAAACCTTACGCGAAAAGAGCTAACCTGCTTGGCGAATAGCCTTCAGCCTCGCTAGAGTTTCTGTCATGAGCTGCAGTTGCTGAACCAGTAGCTGCAGCAACTCTTCATTACTCTGGTCTTGTTTCCAGGCTTCAAAGTTTTCGGTAATTTCATTTAAATAAGGCTGAAACTTATTGCCTTTACTATTAAAAATCGTTTGCTCGGCAAACACGCCCTGAAACTTAGCCTTACCTTGCTGGCGCATGTCATCTAGATACTGATCGGCATCGACGACTTGTCTGTAGAGAATTTGCAGGTGCTCTTGAATTTTCTGTTCAACACTGTCAAAGCTGTCGCTCATGAATCATCCTTCATTATGTTGTTAAGCCATCGGGCATTATGGCTGTTTTACTGGGTTTATTGGCTTGTTCCCGAACGAGCTTAGGAACTAAAAAGCCAGGTAACTTTTGTGTCATGCCTAACCAAAGTTGCTGAGCTTCATTGTCATTCACTTCAAAATGACTGGCGCCCTCAACTTTGTCGAGCTGGTGCAGATAGTAGGGTAACACGTTTGCGCTGAACAGCGTTTCGCTCAAATGACAAAGTGCATCTGTACTGTCATTAACCCCTCTTAGCAAAACGCTTTGGTTCAGCAGATGTATGCCGGCGTTATGCCAATTTTTTAAATTGGCGGCCAACTCGCCAGAAATCTCATTTGCGTGATTTGCATGTATGACTAACACGACTTGCAAGCGGCTTTGGGTAAAAGCAGTTAATAATTCATTCGTTAGTCTGGACGGAATAACGACCGGCAATCGACTGTGAATACGCAGTCTGGTTAGCTGAGGCAGAGCTTCCAGCTCATGCACGAGCTTTTGCAACCGCTCATCCTTAGCCATTAGTGGGTCGCCGCCGCTGAGAATAACTTCGTTAACGTCCGGATTTTGTTTTATGTAGTCTAAGGTTTCATCGATTTGGCGTTGGCTAATGGTTAATTCGTCATACGGGAAATGACGGCGAAAACAATAGCGACAGTTAACGGCACACCCACCTTGTAAAATGAGTAAAACACGCCCGTGGTACTTGTGCAGTAACCCATTAGCAGGTGAGGTCTGCTCGTCTAGCGGATCTTTGCTAAACCCAGGTTCGACGGTAAATTCCTCTGCGAGAGGAAGCACTTGGCGAAGCAACGGGTCATGAGGGTCGCCGACTTTCATTTGTCGCACGAACGGGCGTGGTACCCGCATAGAAAACAATTGTCGAGCTTTTATGTCGTTGGCGTAAGTACTGGCGTTAAGCTGCAAGGCGGAAAGCAAGTCTTCGGGACGAGTATATGACTTTTTTAATTCGTATAGCCAGTCGGCTCTTGGACTGATCGATACTGCATTTTCGCCCATGTGACCTCCCTACGCTCAATAAAGTGCGTATTTTACCTGAAAATAAACTCATTTTGTTTTATTATTGCGCGCAAATAATGATGGCTTAAGCAAGGAAAATGTCGTTATGGCAAATTACAGCACAAGTGAATTCAAAGGCGGTTTAAAAATCATGCAAGACGGTGAGCCGTGTTCGATCGTCGAAAATGAAATGGTTAAGCCTGGTAAAGGCCAAGCGTTTAACCGTGTGAAAATCCGTAAGTTAATTAGCGGAAAAGTAGTAGAAAAAACCTTTAAATCGGGCGAGTCGGTTGAAGGTGCTGATGTTATCGAACTTGAATTGTCTTATTTATACAATGACGGCGAGTTCTGGCACTTCATGAACAATGAAACTTTCGAGCAAGTTGCTGCTGACGCTAAAGCGGTTGGCGACTCAGAAAAATGGCTCGTAGAGCAAGATGTGTGCACGCTTATTCTTTGGGAGGGTAACCCTATCAGTGTGCAGCCGCCAAACTTTGTTGAATTAGAAGTTACCGAGACCGACCCAGGTTTGAAAGGTGATACTGCAGGAACCGGTGGTAAACCGGCAACCTTGAGTACGGGGGCCGTTGTTCGAGTGCCACTTTTCGTACAAATTGGTGAAGTGATAAAAGTGGACACTCGCTCTGGCGAATACGTCTCACGCGTTCAGAAGTAAGTTGAAATAATGAGCTGGCGCCCTGACGCAAGTTGGAGCATGCTGCAACAGCGGGCTGAGCTGTTTAAGTCGGTGCGCCAGTTTTTCGAAAAGCGGGGTGTGACTGAAGTCGATACTCATTTGCTTTCCCAGTATGGTGTTAGCGACATTCATCTAAAAAACCTGTCTACTGAGTTTAGCCAGTCTCTTCCATCCGGTTCACACACACTGTATTTGCAAACTTCCCCTGAGTTTGCAATGAAACGAATTATTGCCGCTTACCAGCAAGATATTTATCAGCTCAGCCATGTTGTTCGTGATGATGAAGTTGGGCGCTTCCACAATCCTGAATTTACGTTGCTTGAGTGGTATCGGGTGGGTTATGACGATACGGCGCTTATTGACGAAGTATCTGAGCTGCTATCAGAAACCTGTGGTGCTCTCCCCTTAGTTAAACGAACATATCAGGAATGCTTCCTGAATGTCTTGAAGCTAGACCCGCTTACACCAGAGGGTATAGAGAGTATAAGACAACATTTAGCAGAGTTGCCTAGTCTTACTGATTGGATGCAAAAAGAAACGGATGCATCGACGATATTGCAAGTCGCGTTCTCTGAATGTATTGAGCCAACCTTTCCTAAGAACACGCCACAGTGTGTGACACACTTCCCTGTAGAGCAAGCAGCATTGGCTAGAGTAGATGAGTTCGATACACGGGTCGCAAAACGGTTTGAGGTTTATTATCAAGGTGTCGAGCTTGCCAACGGTTATCATGAACTGACCGATGCCGTTGATCAGAAAAAGCGTTTTCAAGACGATAACCAAAAAAGACGTGTAAGAGCGCAGTCGCAAATGGCCGCAGACGATCGACTAATCGCCGCTTTAGAATCTGGTTTACCGGACTGTGCAGGCGTTGCTTTAGGTTTCGATAGGCTGCTAATGATAAAATCTGGCGCTCAGCACATTAGCGAAGTGCTTCCTTTCACTATTAATAACGCCTAAAACCCACCAACAATTCTGTCTTAAATCAAAATTTAGATGATCTGTCTTGGATAATGAACGCGTATGTTATAATATAACACGTCAGTTAGGTGATGAGTTCAATAAACTCATTCAGTAAGAAAGAGTAAGGCAGAACGTTTTATGCAGGCCAATACGCCCAAAAACTTAGATAAAGCAGGAATTTGGATTACTACATTATGTGCTATCCACTGCTTGCTGCTGCCTCTTATTCTGCCATTACTCGCAATGGCGGGCTTAGCCTTTATCGGTGAGGATGCGTTAGAAAACTCAATCCTTGGACTGAGCGTCTTTATCGGACTTTGGTCATTGGTGAGTGGAGCACGCAAGCACGGTAACTGGAATTTATTGCCGCTGTTACTCTTGGGGGCTGCTATTTACTCACAGCGAGACGTGCTTGGTCATTGGGGCGAACCCGTCATTATTCTATTTGGCGCAGGCTTGATCGTATACGCTCACGTTTCAAACTTACGCCTTATTAAAAAGTTGGCTTTTACTTCCTCTCAGCAACCTTTGTAAAGCTAGTCAGCTTTAGCCTTAAGTACGACTCCCGTTTCTACATGATCAGTATATGGAAATTGATCAAACATAGCGGCGGCAGTAATCTCATGAGTTTCCGTTAAATAATCTAAGTTCTCTGCTAACGTATCCGGGTTGCAGGAAATGTAGATAATTCTGGAATAAGCCGACACCATTTTCAGTGTTTCAGCATCAAGCCCAGCGCGAGGCGGGTCAACCAACACGGTCTCGCAATTAAAGCTTTTAATATCAGCCTCATCCGCGCGACGAGATGTTCGCTCACCATTTAACGCCTCAGTAAATTCTTCAGCAGACATACGAACAACGGTGACATTTTCAATGTTATTCAGCTCAGCGCTTTTCCGAGCTGACGCCACCGAGCTTTTACTAATTTCTGTAGCTAAAACTCGCTGGAAGTTTTCTGCTAAAGGTAGGGTGAAGTTGCCGTTACCGCAGTACAGCTCCAATAAGTCATGATCATTTTGCCCGATATGCTGTTTGACCCAACCAATCATCGCTTCGTTAATTTTTGCATTGGGCTGGGTAAAGCTATTTTCGGTTTGAATCGATTGGTAGGTTTTATTTCCGACGTGGATATGCTCGACAACACTGTCGTCAAACAAAACCCGTTTTTGCTTTCGAGCACGACCAATAATATTAATGTCTGCCAACTCTTTAAACTCTTCACGTAAAGTTGTGGCTTCCTTTTCCCATTCGTCATCCAGGGCGCGATGATAAAGCAAAGAGATAACAGCTTGATTCGTTGTTGTCGTAAGAAAATCGACTTGAAAAAGCTTGTTCCTGAGTACTGGATTAGGTTTTAGCTTTTCTATTAGTTGTTTCATTAAGCGATTAATTAACTCGCTACCCGGTAAAAATTCGTCCATACGGATTTTTTCCCGCGTTTCCGGGTTGAACATGATGTAATAAAGATCATCGCCCTCATGCCAAACACGAAACTCAGCACGCATACGGTAGTGCTTTTGGGGGGACTCGAAAGTATCCAGTTGTTGTACCCCAAATTTCGACAACTTCTTTATTAAGCTTTCTTCTTTGCTTCGGAACTGCTCTGGGTAGTTTGCTGTATCAATCTTTTTGTACGTCATAGTATCCGCTGTTGCGTAAGTTTCGTTTATTCCTCTATTTTACGCACCGAAACTATTAACTACCAAATTTTGCTCAGATTTAACGCATAAAATGTTAACGCCCGATCACATTTGAACGAATACTGAACGGTTGAGATAGAAACAGTTAAAAAGGCATAAAAAGCGCTTGACGGTGAGAGTTAAACCTCTAAAATGCGCTCCACGTTCGAGGCAGGCAACGAAGCCGCCGAAAACCTAAGTTTTCTAAAAAATCTTTTTTCAAAAAAGTATTGACGGAAAACACACGGTGTGTAGAATACGCACCTCTCGCAGCCAAGGCTGCTGAGAAACGCTCTTTAACAATACTATCAAGCCAAGCAAACTGTGTGGGCACTTGCAGAAGTTACGCAAAACAGAAATATGTATTGCAACTTTTGAATGAGTGTTCAGCTACTAAGTAGCAAAACGCGTAATTCATTGAGTTGATTGAACTACTTTTAATTGAAGAGTTTGATCATGGCTCAGATTGAACGCTGGCGGCAGGCCTAACACATGCAAGTCGAGCGGTAACAGAGAGAAGCTTGCTTCTCTGCTGACGAGCGGCGGACGGGTGAGTAATACTTGGGAATTTGCCTTTAGGCGGGGGACAACCACTGGAAACGGTGGCTAATACCGCATAATGTCTACGGACCAAAGTGGGGGACCTTCGGGCCTCACACCTAAAGATGAGCCCAAGCGGGATTAGCTAGTTGGTGAGGTAAAGGCTCACCAAGGCGACGATCCCTAGCTGTTCTGAGAGGATGATCAGCCACACTGGGACTGAGACACGGCCCAGACTCCTACGGGAGGCAGCAGTGGGGAATATTGCACAATGGGGGCAACCCTGATGCAGCCATGCCGCGTGTGTGAAGAAGGCCTTCGGGTTGTAAAGCACTTTCAGTGGTGAGGAAAGGGTAATCGTTAATAGCGATTACAGTTGACGTTAGCCACAGAAGAAGCACCGGCTAACTCCGTGCCAGCAGCCGCGGTAATACGGAGGGTGCAAGCGTTAATCGGAATTACTGGGCGTAAAGCGTACGTAGGCGGTGTGTTAAGCTAGATGTGAAAGCCCCGGGCTCAACCTGGGAATAGCATTTAGAACTGGCACGCTAGAGTCCTGAAGAGGGTGGTAGAATTTCCAGTGTAGCGGTGAAATGCGTAGATATTGGAAGGAATACCGGTGGCGAAGGCGGCCACCTGGTCAGAGACTGACGCTGAGGTACGAAAGCGTGGGGAGCAAACAGGATTAGATACCCTGGTAGTCCACGCCGTAAACGATGTCAACTAGTTGTTCGTGTCATTAAGACGTGAGTAACGCAGCTAACGCACTAAGTTGACCGCCTGGGGAGTACGGCCGCAAGGTTAAAACTCAAATGAATTGACGGGGGCCCGCACAAGCGGTGGAGCATGTGGTTTAATTCGATGCAACGCGAAGAACCTTACCATCCCTTGACATCCAGTGAATTTTCCAGAGATGGATTAGTGCCTTCGGGAACACTGAGACAGGTGCTGCATGGCTGTCGTCAGCTCGTGTTGTGAGATGTTGGGTTAAGTCCCGCAACGAGCGCAACCCTTATCCTTAGTTGCCAGCGGTTCGGCCGGGAACTCTGGGGAGACTGCCGGTGATAAACCGGAGGAAGGTGGGGACGACGTCAAGTCATCATGGCCCTTACGGGATGGGCTACACACGTGCTACAATGGCGCGTACAAAGGGCAGCGAACCTGCGAGGGTAAGCGAATCTCATAAAGCGCGTCGTAGTCCGGATTGGAGTCTGCAACTCGACTCCATGAAGTCGGAATCGCTAGTAATCGTGGATCAGAATGCCACGGTGAATACGTTCCCGGGCCTTGTACACACCGCCCGTCACACCATGGGAGTGGGCTGCACCAGAAGTGGTTAGTTTAACCTTCGGGAGAACGATCACCACGGTGTGGTTCATGACTGGGGTGAAGTCGTAACAAGGTAGCCGTAGGGGAACCTGCGGCTGGATCACCTCCTTACATTATTGCGCTAACTTTTGAGTAGGCAAAAAATTGCGTCCTGCATTTTTTGCATACCTCACATCCATGTGAGTAAGTGCTCACACAGTTTGCAGGCTTGATATTGAAAGAGAAGAAACTGGGTCTGTAGCTCAGCTGGTTAGAGCGCACCCCTGATAAGGGTGAGGTCGGCAGTTCAAGTCTGCCCAGACCCACCATTTCTGCGCTGTGAACTGCGTTGCTGCGTCGTCGCATACTGGTGTATGCGTCCTCCTTGCGGCCTTGTCACAGCTTGAAATACCCTTATCGGGGTGTGTCGGACATGCCGACAGACCGTCGGTCTGTGGGGCCATAGCTCAGCTGGGAGAGCGCCTGCCTTGCACGCAGGAGGTCAGCGGTTCGATCCCGCTTGGCTCCACCACTTCTTCTCTAAAGTAACCGTTAGCGTTAAGTGCTCTTGATTAAGAGCATTTACCGGTAACTTAGTGTTACACGCTCTTTAACAACATGGAAAGCTGATTGTAAATAAAGTAAGAAATGCCACTCTACTTGAACAAACCGTAAGGTAGAGGCGTATCGAACTTGTGTACAGCGAGAACAAACAATCTTGGTCATGTAGTCCAGACACCTTCGGGTTGTATGGTTAAGTGACTAAGCGTACACGGTGGATGCCTAGGCAGTTGGAGGCGATGAAGGACGTACTAACTTGCGATAAGCCATGACGAGGCAGTAAGAGCCACTTGAGTCATGGATTTCCGAATGGGGCAACCCACTGAGCTTGCTCAGTATCCGGCACTGAATAAAATAGGTGCCAGGAGGCGAACCCGGAGAACTGAAACATCTAAGTACCCGGAGGAAAAGAAATCAACCGAGATTTCCCTAGTAGCGGCGAGCGAACGGGAAGCAGCCCTTAAGCTTTACATGTGCTAACAGAATCTGTTGGGAAGCAGAGCCATAGACGGTGATAGCCCGGTATGTGAAGGTGCATGAAAAGTGAAAACGAGTAGGTCGGGACACGTGTTATCTTGACTGAATATGGGGGGACCATCCTCCAAGGCTAAATACTCCCAACTGACCGATAGTGAACCAGTACCGTGAGGGAAAGGCGAAAAGAACCCCGGCGAGGGGAGTGAAACAGAACCTGAAACCGTGTACGTACAAGCAGTAGGAGCGGACTTGTTCCGTGACTGCGTACCTTTTGTATAATGGGTCAGCGACTTATATTTTGTAGCAAGGTTAACCGCATAGGGTAGCCGTAGGGAAACCGAGTCTTAACTGGGCGTTGAGTTGCAAGGTATAGACCCGAAACCGGGCGATCTAACCATGAGCAGGTTGAAGATTGAGTAACATCAATTGGAGGACCGAACCCACTAATGTTGAAAAATTAGGGGATGACTTGTGGCTAGGAGTGAAAGGCTAATCAAGCCCGGAGATAGCTGGTTCTCCCCGAAATCTATTTAGGTAGAGCCTCGGACGAATACCATTGGGGGTAGAGCACTGTTTGGGCTAGGGGGTCATCCCGACTTACCAACCCCATGCAAACTCCGAATACCAATGAGTACTATCCGGGAGACACACGGCGGGTGCTAACGTCCGTCGTGGAGAGGGAAACAACCCAGACCGCCAGCTAAGGTCCCAAAGTTATGGCTCAGTGGGAAACGATGTGGGAAGGCACAGACAGCTAGGAGGTTGGCTTAGAAGCAGCCACCCTTTAAAGAAAGCGTAATAGCTCACTAGTCGAGTCGGCCTGCGCGGAAGATGTAACGGGGCTAAGCCATACACCGAAGCTGCGGCAGTAGTTTACTACTGGGTAGGGGAGCGTTCTGTAAGCGGATGAAGGTGAATCGAGAGGTTTGCTGGACGTATCAGAAGTGCGAATGCTGACATGAGTAACGATAATGCGGGTGAAAAACCCGCACGCCGGAAGACCAAGGTTTCCTATCCCATGCTAATCAGGGTAGGGTAAGTCGGCCCCTAAGGCGAGGCGGAAACGCGTAGTCGATGGGAAACAGGTTAATATTCCTGTACCGATGTTCATTGCGATGGGGGGACGGAGAAGGCTAGGCAAGCGCGGCGTTGGTTGTCCGCGTGAAAGTGCGTAGGCTGGTGACTTAGGCAAATCCGGGTCGCTAAGGCTGAGACACGAGACGAGCACCTACGGGTGTGAAGTTGCTGGTGCCCTGCTTCCGGGAAAAGCCTCTAAGCTTCAGATGAACATCGACCGTACCCGAAACCGACACAGGTGGTCAGGTAGAGAATACTAAGGCGCTTGAGAGAACTCGGGTGAAGGAACTAGGCAAAATAGTACCGTAACTTCGGGAGAAGGTACGCCGCTGGTGGTGATTGACTTCGCGTCATAAGCTGCTGGCGGTCGCAGTGACCAGGTGGCTGGGACTGTTTATTAAAAACACAGCACTCTGCTAACTCGAAAGAGGACGTATAGGGTGTGACACCTGCCCGGTGCCGGAAGGTTAATTGATGGGGTTAGCTTAGGCGAAGCTCTTGATCGAAGCCCCGGTAAACGGCGGCCGTAACTATAACGGTCCTAAGGTAGCGAAATTCCTTGTCGGGTAAGTTCCGACCTGCACGAATGGTGTAACCATGGCCACGCTGTCTCCACCCGAGACTCAGTGAAATTGAAATCGCAGTGAAGATGCTGTGTACCCGCGGCTAGACGGAAAGACCCCGTGAACCTTTACTACAGCTTGGCACTGAACATTGAACCTACATGTGTAGGATAGGTGGGAGGCTTAGAAGCACTGGCGCTAGTTGGTGTGGAGCCATCCTTGAAATACCACCCTTGTATGTTTGATGTTCTAACATAGGCCCCTAATCGGGGTTGTGGACAGTGCCTGGTGGGTAGTTTGACTGGGGCGGTCTCCTCCCAAAGAGTAACGGAGGAGCACGAAGGTTGGCTAAGTACGGTCGGACATCGTACGGTTAGTGCAATGGCAGAAGCCAGCTTAACTGCGAGACAGACACGTCGAGCAGATACGAAAGTAGGTCATAGTGATCCGGTGGTTCTGAATGGAAGGGCCATCGCTCAACGGATAAAAGGTACTCCGGGGATAACAGGCTGATACCGCCCAAGAGTTCATATCGACGGCGGTGTTTGGCACCTCGATGTCGGCTCATCACATCCTGGGGCTGAAGTCGGTCCCAAGGGTATGGCTGTTCGCCATTTAAAGTGGTACGCGAGCTGGGTTTAGAACGTCGTGAGACAGTTCGGTCCCTATCTGCCGTGGGCGTTTGAGAGTTGAGAGGAGCTGCTCCTAGTACGAGAGGACCGGAGTGGACGAACCTCTGGTGTTCGGGTTGTCACGCCAGTGGCACTGCCCGGTAGCTATGTTCGGAATCGATAACCGCTGAAAGCATCTAAGCGGGAAGCGAGCCTCGAGATAAGCTCTCACTAGCACTTAGAGTGCTCTGAAGGGTCGTTGAAGACTACGACGTTGATAGGCGGGGTGTGGAAGCGTAGTAATGCGTTGAGCTAACCCGTACTAATTGCCCGTGAGACTTAACCATACAACACCGAAGATGTTTGAGACGTTACGCACAAGCGAGCGACTCTGCTGTACGGCAAGAGAGTGGCGTTTATTAGGCAATCAGTTTTTTATGTTGTGACAGTTTATGTCTGGCGGCCATAGCGGTGTGGCACCACCTGAATCCATCCCGAACTCAGAAGTGAAACACACCAGCGCCGATGGTAGTGTGGGGTCTCCCCATGCGAGAGTAGGACACCGCCAGACTTCAAATCTAAGAAGCCCTCAGCTGACGCTGGGGGCTTTTTTTATGCCCGTCTCCTGGGTGGGACTCCCATCACACCTGATGCAATAACCTTAGACTACTTATAACAAATGTTCATATGTCATCGCTAACAGGACTGAACCAAATTACGTTTTAACTGCTATATTAAAATGACATATAAATGGGGAGAACAGCAGTATGAAACGTATAAATCCTATAACACTAGCTTTGGCTAGTAGTTTTCTTGTCGCTCCAGTAGCATTAGCACAAAATGCTGATACAAATGACAGTGCAGAGGTTGAAGAGGTTATTCAGGTTGTAGGTTCTCGTTTATCGATGAGAACAGCGACTGATGGTTCTGCGCCAGTCGACATTATTAGCGGAGAAGATCTAGCTGCCACAGGAATGACCGATACAGCAAAAGCACTTCAATATGCTGTACCAAGTTTTAACTTCCCATCATCTTCTATTACGGATGGTAGTGACGCTGTTAGACCAGCCTCACTAAGAGGTTTATCGCCTGATCATACGCTCGTCCTTATCAACGGCAAACGGCGTCACAGTTCTGCTTTAGTCCACTTAAATGGGACAACGGGGCGAGGTAGCTCAAACGTTGACCTTAACGCTATACCAATGTCGGCCATAAAACGCATTGAGGTCTTAAGAGATGGCGCTGCTGCACTTTACGGCTCAGATGCTATTGCTGGTGTGATTAACGTTGTATTGAAAGACAATTCAGAAGGTGGTAGTGCGAGCTTTCAGCTTGGCCAAACACATAAAGGTGATGGTGAACAATGGCGCGCATCGGCTAGTACTGGCTTTTCGGTGGGCGAAGACGGTGCGTTAACGTTGTCTGGAGAACTTCAACATAAAAACCGTACCAATAGAGCAGGTCCAGATACTCGGCAACAGTATCCATTGCTTGAAAACGGTGACCCAGATCCCCGAGAAGAGACCTTTGATAGACAAAGTTTTCATATTGGCCAAGCTGAATACGAGAACGCCTCTTTATTTGCTAACTTCGATATGACTTTGGGCGACGGTAGGATTTATGCTTTTGGCGGCATGAGTGACCGTAAATCTGAGTCCGGGGCTTTTTACAGAAGAGCGATTCAAAGTAACACGTTGACTGAAATCTACCCTGACGGGTTTCTGCCTATTCTAGCACCTGATGTTAAAGACTACTCTATGTACGCCGGTTATGAGTGGTACTTGGGTGAATGGATTTTAGATTTTAGTGGTGGTTATGGTGTTAGTGAGTTCCAATATAATGTTGAGAACTCATTGAATGCATCTCTGGGGCCTGACGTAACTCCAACCTCGTTCGATGCGGGAACTCTGACGAACGAAGAATCGAATATCACATTCGATGCTCAGCGTTTTGTCCCGTTTGTGAACAATTCTGATTTATCGATTGCGTTTGGTGTGAGCTACCGCGACAATACTTACCAAATTGAAGCTGGTGAAGAGGCTTCTTATATTAACGGTGGTTACGAGGATCGTCCTGCCGGGAGTCAGGGCTACACAGGCTTTAGGCCTGACGCGGAAGTTAACCAAAGCCGTGACAATGTTGGCGTGTACTTCGAAACCGAAAACCAGCTAACTACAGACTTTATGTGGGGCGCAGCGGTACGCTATGAAGACTATTCAGACTTTGGTGACAATACGAGCTGGAAGGTATCGGGACGCTACGACATTACGGACAGAATAGCGGTACGTGGCGCGGTTAATACCGGTTTTAGAGCACCCAGTGCCCAACAACTTTATTTCACCAACATCTCGACTCTGGCTGTTGATGTTGATGGCGAGACAGTTCTGCAACGCTCTGGAACCTTTAACTCTCTGAGTCCGGTTACAGAGGCTTTGAATATCCCTGATCTTGAACCAGAAGAATCTGACAGTATCAGTGCAGGTATTGTCTGGAATGGTTATGACGGTTTGGCCATTACATTAGACTATTTCCGAATCAATATTGATGACCGCATTATTTTATCAAACCAAGTGTTTCCGGGTGACTCGCCGGCTGTGGCCGATGCGCTAAGCACGGTGTCCGCAGAAAATGCCCGATTTTTTATCAATGCAGTTGATACAAAAACAGAAGGCTTGGATATTGTTGCGAGCAAGACATTTAGCTTAAATGACTTTGGTGAGCTAAAAGCACAACTTGCTTATGGCTTTAATAACACGGAAATAGAGTCAGTTAATTTGCCGCCACTTTTTGATGGGCTTGAGTCGGTATTATTCGATTATGACGAAAAAATCCGTATGACCGATTCAACACCAGATCATAGTGGCTCGTTGGGCTTTACTCATTCATTAGGAAACTGGAAAACAGACGTACGTTTTAATTACTTTGGAACTTACATTATTGGTGATTACGACACAGGAGAGACTGCCGAAGAAGCCAATGATACTTATGGACCCAATTGGGTGACTGACATTTCAGTGAAATACGCATTTTCTGATGACCTCAGCTTAATCGTTGGTGGCCAGAACGTGTTTAGTGAGTATCCAGAAGAACAACCGGTAGAAAGTGTGTTTGATACGATATTTAAGTATCCTAATACAAACTCGCCTATTGGATTCAACGGCGCTTACTTCTATTCCGAAGTTGAGTACAAGTTCTAAATTATCGAAAACTTAGTAAAAACCGCCATTATTTGGCGGTTTTTTTATTTCCGTCAACATCTTTTTTCCAAAATAACTTTAAAAACAGAGAGTTACTCATTGGCATGGTTTATGAAAGCAATACTATTAAAATGATTTCATAGGTGTGGATAAGATTATGTCAGACAAGAAAACTGTTTGGATCATTGTAATTGCAGTTATCGCTTTTCTATTGTTTGGGGATGAGATTGTTGCCTTAACTGCTTCTATCTTAGGGGCTGCAGTTGAGCTGTCGGTGTCACTAATTGTTTGGTTACTGGTCGTCGGTGGCATTTTCTTCATAGTGACGACGATATTCGGGAGCACGCTACTTGGCTTCTGCGCAGCGTTTATAGCACTGGTGCTAAGTGGAATTAGCTTTTTCTGGCCACTTTTACTCTGTCTTTTCGTTCTTTACTTAGTGTTTCGCAAACCGAGGGTTTCTAGGGCTCCTTAATTAAGTGTAAGATAGCGCATTATAAGCTGATTACTGGAATGACAATGCGTACATTACTGGCTGGTATCTTTACACTATTAATGACATCGACGGTATACGCCGATGTCGTTACTTTTTCCGAAGGATGGGCGCGAGAAAGCATACCCGGAGCGGAGAATGGAGCCGCTTACGGCAAGTTAGCCAACCCGTCTCAAAAAGCCCTCATTATAAAGGGCGTGAGCGGTTCCGTTGCAGACAAAATAGAAGTCCATACTCATGTGATGACCGATGGAATGATGTCGATGCAACAGGTAAAGGCGCTTGAATTACCTCCAAATGAACAAATAACCTTTGAACCCGGAAGCTATCACTTCATGTTATTTGGACTCTCGTCACCGCTGAAAAGTGGGCAATCGTTTGATTTGCAATTACACTTTACCAATGGTGAAACCCAGCAAATTTCCATTCGTGTTAAATAAAACGTTGTATTAAGGATGAACATGTACAAGAAAAGTATTATGGTCGCAGCCGCTTTGGCACTGACTCCGGCGCTTGCGAGCGCAGACACTGTTTTAGGTCTGTATGTTGGCGGGCAATACTGGGACACCGATGCCAGTGGTGAGTACGGAGTTGGCTCGGAAATTTTTACTCCGGGCTTTGAAGACAAAGGACAAACAAGCTACTACGCCGCGTTAGAGCATCCTGTTCCATTAATTCCGAATGTAAAAATTCGAGAAAATTCGCGTGAATTTGATGGTGGCTACGGACGTAATGACTTTAGTCATCGAGACTACATTTTCTATTACGAGTTTTTCGATAATGACATTATTTCTTTCGATGCGGGCATCAACGCAATGGACTTTGACGGCACAGTTCGTACACCCGTGAGTACGACTTTTGGTCGACAAGACTTTTCGGTGACGGTGCCAACGGCCTATTTAGCGACTCGCGTGGGCATACCCATGACCGAGCTGACGATGTTTGCGGAAGTGAGTGCGTTAAGTGTCAAAGACTCAAAAGTGCAGGATGCTCAAATCGGTGTTGAATATCGATTGGTTGAGAACTTGGCAGTGGACTTGAACTTACATGCAGGCTACCGCCACTCAGTCATTGAGTTAGACGATGTTGATGATATCTATTCTGATGTAACCTTCAAAGGTCCATTTGTTGGCCTGGAAGTTCACTTCTAAAGAAAACGAATGCTGCTTATTCGCTTGCAGTTGTACAACTTTATAAGCTAAATTGTTAGATGTTTGTAACGATTTAAGCGGAAGGCGAATGAGCAGTACCACTGATGAGCCGCTGTTCCTTCATGACGATGATGAAGAGATCAAGGTAGATAAGCCAAAAGGTTTTTGGAAAATCCTGATTGTCGACGATGATCAGGAGATTCATGCTGTTACAAAAATGGCACTCGCCGATGTCGTTATTTCTGAGAAGCCCCTCCAGTTTTTGCATGCCTATAGTGGCAGTGAAGCACTTGATCGCCTAAGTGAGCACGATGATGTTGCTATGATTCTCCTCGATGTGGTCATGGAAACGGACGATGCTGGCTTAAGAGTCGCACAAGACATTCGTGAAAAGCTCGGTAATGATGAAATACGCATCGTTCTGCGAACGGGGCAGCCCGGGTATGCTCCTGAAGAAAATGTTGTCAAAGCGTATGACATTAATGACTATAAAACCAAAACCGAATTGACTCGTAGCCGCTTATTAACCACTGTATTTTCTGCTGTGCGTTCTTACCAGCAATTAAAGACCATTAATGAAAACCGTCGGGGCTTAAGAAAAATCATTCATTCTGCTTCGAACTTGATGGAGCGGCACTCCATAGTTAACTTCTCAGAAGGTGTCGTCACGCAAATCGCCTCATTACTAGGTCTTAATGCTGAAGGTATCGTAGGCGCACGAGCACCTCATAAAGACAACGAAATTTTAGTGCTTGGTGCTGCCGGCCACTTTGCTAATAGTATTCATAAAAGCTTATCGACGCTTAATTCAGAAGAAATAGAAAGCGCCGTACGGCAATGTTTGAATGAAAAACGCCATATTCAGAAGGAACATGCGACGGTATTTTTTATTGATGGGCAAGAGCATCAGGCTGCTGCTTACATTGAGACTGACCGAACGGTGGCAGAGTATGACCAGGAACTGTTGGAGGTGTTTTTAGCCAATATAGCTGTGGGCTTTGAGAATGCGAACTTATTCGAAGAACTCCGCACCGCCGCTTATCTTGATCCGTTAACGGGTATCCCAAATAGGGCGGAATTTACTCGACAGTTGCAGAGTATTTCTGAGAAGCCATGTCAGGAAACCGCCATAGCGGTTCTGGATATAGACCATTTTTCAGACGTTAATGACGGATTGGGTCAAGATATTGGTAACTTACTGCTGCGCTCCGTTGCGCTCAGGCTCACTGAGCAGCTTGGTAATAACGTGTTCGTCTCCAGAATTTCGGCGGACGTTTTTGGCATTACTGGTCCGAAGAGTATCGTTACGCCTGACAATCTTAGTCAATTGTTTATTCTACCCTTTAGGGCTGGTGAACATTACATACCGTTACAAGTGACTTGTGGTTTCACGTCAGCTGAAAATACAGAACAAGTGAATGGTAAAGGTCTCCTCAAGCAAGTCTATATCGCTTTAAAAAGTGCCAAAACTCACTCATTCGAGCGTTTCGACTTTTATGAGCCGGTGATGGAGCAGGAGACGCAGCGGCGCCTGGAGCTTGTCAGAAAGCTGCGCTCTGACTTTGCAGATAGAAAACTTGAGGTGTGGTATCAGCCGCAAGTTGAACTGGAGAGCGAACGTATTATTGGTGTGGAGGCGTTACTGCGCTGGCCACAGAGCGATGGTAGCTTTATTTCGCCCGCCGAATTCATTCCATTAGCGGAATATTCAGGCCTCATTGTTGATATTGGATCTTGGGTTATTGAAGAGTCTTGCCGACAAATTCAAACATTTGACGAACAGGGTCTCCCTAATCTGCGTATTGCGATTAATGTATCGGTACCCCAATTTAGAAAGCGGGACTTTCCGGAATTGGTTGAAAAGCAAATCGAACAGTCTGGTATATCGCCGGAACGAGTTGAGCTTGAAATTACAGAAAGTATTCTAATGGAAGAGCCTGAATTAGTAGCAGACATTCTTAAGCGACTAAAACTTCAGGGAGTTAAAGTGGCTATTGATGACTTCGGTGTCGGCTTTTCTTCACTGAGCTATTTGCAGAAACTCCCACTTAACCGTATAAAAATTGATAAAACCTTTGTGAACAACTCTGCGCACAAGAGTGGTCAAATTATTATTGAAACCATTGTCGATATGGCACATCGGTTGGGGTTAGAGATTTTGGCTGAGGGTATCGAAGAGCCGGAACAGCGTGATTACTTTATTGGTTTGAACTGCAGCGAAGGGCAAGGCTTTTATTTCGCCAAGCCCATGCCTGCAAGTGAGCTAATTAAGCTGCTAAAGGAACAGAAAGAACTTACTGGTACACTTCGACAGAGTCAGCGTTCATAGTGTAACCGACAACGGCTAAGTCACCTTCTTTGCGCTCTACCTTAATGGTTCCTTCAATCCATACGGCATCATAAGTGTTCTCGTAAGGAACACCCTCTTCGTATTCAACGTGAATAATTTGATTTGGGGGCGGTGGGGGAACGTGGATACAGGCACCAAAGTACGGCACTAATAAAAACTCCGTGACGTTGTCGGCATTGCCTTCCAGTTGAACAACATAACCCGGTATGCGCACTTTTTTGCCGTCCAACGACTCAACCACCGGTGCGTCCAGGTTCGTTTGCCTGTCTTCTTCGGGGTTTGCATCATAGTAAGATTGAGGTTTAACCGGAGGGGGGGTGAACCCTTCAGGAATCAAGTCTTTCCAGCCGATTTTTTCCGCTGCAAACGTCGGCATTGCAACGACTAAAAACACTAATGCTAATAACTGCTTCATACTTTCACCGTAAGTCCGTCTGCTAAAGACTGGCGATAGGCCCGCCAGGCTGGAATTAAACTTAACACAAAACCAGTAGCTACCACGAGCCCTAAACGCCACCACTCAGCCACTGTTGGCCATGAGAAGCTCAGTACGATACCGGTTTGCGATTGAATGAGGCCAGCAAGGGACCATTCTAAAAAGTACAACAAGGCCAGTCCGCTTGCTGCACCAACTACTGTCAATAGCAGTGCCTCACTGACAAGTAGCCCGAAAACAGTACCGGGGCCTGCCCCTACCGCTCGTAAGACCGCCATTTCGCGGCGGCGTTCACGTAAACTGGCAAGCATAATCGTCAGCATACCCAGTAACCCAATAAGCACGACCATCGAGGAAATAACAGTCAGTGCTTGCTCGAATATACGCAGAGTTTTCCAGAGCTCCTGCAGTGTCATACCGGGCAGTAGTGCCGTTAAGGGCTCTGGTTTGTAGGTGTTAATTTGCCGCTGAAGTCGCAACGCTAACGGTTTGGCTTTGAGCCCCAGTAATGCGGCGCTAATGCTTTCCGCCGGAGGGTGAGCATGATGGTCGCCATGGTCATGTTCTTCATGGCTGCCGCCGCCATGAAGAACTTCAAGGCTCGTCAAGCTGGTTAAAACAGTTTGGTCAACGGGGGTTCCCGTAAGCTCTAAGATACCTACCACGGTAAGTGGATGTTCGTCATGCTCACTAAAGCTAATGCCACCACTGCCATGCGCTATGGTGATGTTATCACCCACTTTCTTCTTTAATTTAGCGGCGGCTTCAGCGCCTAATACGACTTGTTTGGCGTTGTGGAAAGCGTTGCCATCCGCAAAAGCTAGTGATTGCTTATTACCGTATTTAAAGTGCTGAAAGTAGTCTTCTGTGGTGGCAACAACGGGTAAACCACCGACGCTGTCGCCTAAAGAAATGGGTACCGCCCATTTTATTTCCGGGCGCGAGCGAATATCTTCAAAGGCATCCCAACTCATATTATTGGTCATACTGCCAATATGGAAAACAGACGACAGCAAGAGCTGTATTTGACTGGTTCTGGCGCCAATAATTAAGTCAGTCCCTGATACCGTATTGGCGAAGTTGGTTTGTACCTGTTCTCGGGTGCGCTCGACAGCCAGTAGTAAGGTGACGCTGACGGCAATAGCAACAATAGTGAGTAGAACGCTCGCACGGCGGTTTAGCAAACTTTTAATCGCCAACTTCATCATACGACAGCCCCCGCTTTATTGAGGTCACTCAATTCGACGTGCGAGTTAAAGTAGCGCGATAAGGCTGCGTCGTGGGTGACAAAAATTACCGTTGTGTCGTTTTTAGCTGACAGCTCCAGTAATAATTGAATAAAGGTGTCACGGTGCTCAGCGTCGAGTGCTGATGTCGGTTCGTCGGCAATTAACAGTGGCGGCGCCCCAAGTAATGCCCGAGCGGCAGCAACACGTTGCTGCTGACCAACACTCAGTGAGTGTGCAGGTTGTTGAATTTGGCGCTCGCTCAACCCCAAACGTTTCAGCATACCGTGAGCTGAGTTCTCCTGCGTGTCACCGGTTTTCGCAATTCGCTCTTTACGAACCTTAGAAAACTGACAGGCTAACAGTGCATTGTCCAGTGCGGATAAATACGGGAGCAGATTAAACTGCTGAAAGATGTAGCCGATGTTATCGGCCCGAAACCGATCTCTCTGGCGCCCGGAAAGCTTAGAAAGCGGTGTGTCGAACAGGCTCAACTCACCTTTTTGCGGAGTATTAATACCGGCCAGCAGCGATAACAGAGTGGACTTCCCGCTACCGCTGGGGCCGCGTAAAAGCAGCGTATCGCCGTTCTGTACTTGCCACTGTGGTATTTCTAATGTGGCTGATTCATTGCGCTTCCAGGCGAAGCTTAAATCATGAACAGAAACGGCGGTCATACATACTGCCTTCTTACGTTAAGAGTTTACGACTTTTGAGCGCGCTCAAATGACGTTTTAATTTCTTCTTTAGCGGACGCTGCGTCTTCCCAACCATCAACTTTAACCCACTTGCCTTTTTCTAGCTCTTTGTAGCGCTCGAAGAAGTGAGTAATTTGTGCTTTCAAGAGCTCAGGCAAGTCGTTCACATCATTAATATGGTCATATTCTTTGGTCAACTTGCTGACAGGAACGGCGATAACTTTTGCATCTTCACCAGATTCGTCGGTCATTTTTAATACGCCAACTGGACGGCACTTGATCACACAACCCGCTTGAAGTGGGTAAGGAGTTGGTACTAAAACGTCAACCGGGTCGCCGTCAAGTGACAAGGTTTCATTAACGAAGCCATAGTTAGCTGGGTAGAACATTGGCGTTGCCATGAAACGGTCAACAACCAGCGCACCAGTGTCTTTGTCGACTTCATATTTAATTGGATCAGCGTTTGCCGGAATCTCGATAATAACGTTAACTTCTTCTGGCAGGTTTTTGCCTGCTGGTACGTTTCCTAAGCTCATAATACTTCCTGTTCTCAATGTAAAAGTGATACCGATTGCGCGATTATAGCGGTTCGGCTTTATCGTGCAATATCGCTAAAGGTCTAATAAGGTTTTGGGTATTGCTTATGGTACTTCAAACAAGCGTCCACTTCGTTTGCTGAACCTAGTACCACGGCAACGCGTTGGTGAATGTGCTCAGGCACAATATCCAGAATACGTTGGTAGCCGTCGGAAGCTTTGCCCCCGGCTTTTTCAACCAACATTGCCATGGGGGCAGCTTCGTACATTAAGCGAAGCTTGAATGGCTTCTTAGGTTTGCGAGCGTCCCACGGGTAAGTAAACAATCCGCCACGAGAAAGCACTCGGTGTACGTCAGACACCATGGCTGCGTTCCAACGCATATTAAAGTTCTTGCCGCGAGGCCCTTCTTTGCCTTCGAGTAAGTCGTTGATATAGGCTTTAATTGGATCCGCCCAGTGGCGGCGGTTCGACATGTTGATTGCAAACTCTGTCGTGTCTTTTGGAATTTCTGCTTTTTCTTGGGTTAACAAAAACTCGCCAACAGTTTGGTCTAATGTGTAAATCCGTACCGATTTACCGGTGGTTAGCACCATCATGGTAGCTGGACCATATAATACATAACCTGCGGCAACTTGAGCTTTACCCGGTTGCAGGAACATCGACTCGCTGGTTTCTTCACCTTCCGGCTTTCTTAGTATCGAAAAGATGGTGCCTACGCCGCCGTTAATATCGATATTAGAGCTTCCATCGAGTGGATCAAACGCTACTAAGTAATGGCCGGAATTCGGGCTGTCGACAACGGAGTCTTCTTCTTCAGAGGCGACTGCATGAACATTGGGTGATTCCAGCAATAGGCTTTTCAGCAGTTGGTTGGCAACCACATCGAGCTTTTTCTGAGTTTCGCCCTGAATATTTTCATCCAGCGTTGAGCCTAGTACGCCGGCTAGCGCGCCCTGATGAAGTCGGAACGAAATTTCCTTGGCTGCAATTTGAATGGTGTTAATAACGGATATCAGTGACTCGCTGGTTTGGTCGGCTCTCAGTGTAGGCAATAAGCGTTTCATAACAGTTCCTGCAGCTTAAAATGTTGGTGCGTTAAACGACATGTTTTTGAGGGCGCAAATGATACCTTATTTTTTAGTAAAAATCCTGTTTGGCGTTTTTGACGTGGTACACTTTCGCTTCAGTAACAAATAGATGAATTGGATTGACGCATGCATATTCATATCGTCGGTATTTGCGGCACCTTCATGGGGGGGGTGGCCGCCATTGCTCAACAACTTGGACACAAGGTAACCGGTTCCGATGCCAGCGTGTACCCGCCAATGAGCACACAGCTGGAAAACTTGGGCATAGAGTTAATGAAGGGTTATGCCGAAGCAAACTTGAACCCTGTGCCGGACCTGGTGATTATTGGCAACGCATTGAGCCGGGGGAATGAAGAAGTGGAAGCGGTACTGCGTGAGCGGCTTCCTTATGTCTCTGGTGCGCAATGGCTGCATGACAATATATTGACCCGACGCTGGGTACTTGCGGTTGCTGGTACTCACGGCAAAACCACAACGGCCAGTATGCTAGCGTGGATCCTGGAAGATAACGGTTATAATCCTGGGTTCATGATTGGTGGTGTGCCGGGAAACTTCTCTGTCAGTGCAAGGTTGACCGAGTCAGACTTTTTTGTGATTGAAGCCGATGAATATGACACGGCATTTTTCGATAAGCGTTCGAAGTTTGTACATTATGCACCCGACACGCTGATATTGAATAACCTTGAGTTTGATCATGCGGATATCTTCGATGATCTTGCCGCCATTAAAAGACAGTTTTCGCACTTGCTGCGTGTTGTGCCGGATTCCGGGCAGATTATTTATCCAACTGAAGACAAAGCGTTAAACGAAGTTGTTGACGGTGGCTGCTGGAGCGACAAAGTCCAGCTGGGTAAAGACTGGTCTGCAAAGCTCAACAACGAGGATGGCACGTCCTTCGAGGTGATGCATGAGGGCGACACGGTCGCAACCGTTGAATGGTCGTTATTAGGTGAGCACAACGTTAATAACGCCATGATGGCTATTATTGCAGCTCGTCATGTTGGTGTTCCGGCTGAACAAAGTGCTGACTCCTTAAGCCGCTTTCAAAGCCCTAAACGACGCATGGAACTGATTGGCGAACACAACCGTATAAGAGTTTATGATGACTTTGCCCATCACCCCAGCGCAATTAAAACAACGCTGAGAGGCTTGCGCTCTCACCTGCCGGATTCGCGCATTGTTGCGGTACTGGAACCACGCTCAAACACCATGAAAATGGGTGTTCATGCTGACGCTATGGAAGAAGCGTTGAGAGCTGCTGATGAGGTCTTTGTACTGCAACCTGACGGGTTAAAGTGGGAGCTGGCGCGAGTGTTACCGAATGCACACGTTTTCACTAGCACCGAGCAGTTGCTTGAGGGGCTGCTGCATGAAGCTCAGCCGGAAGATTCCGTAGTTATCATGAGTAATGGCAGTTTTGACGGGCTGCATCGCCGTTTTCTCAGTGCGCTCCAACAAAGCCAGGAGGCCCAATGAAACAGGATAACCGAGTCACTGTCGCTATCACCGGTGCATCAGGTGCACCTTATGCGCTGCGTTTGATACAATGCCTGCTTGATCAAGATCAACAGGTGTTTTTGCTGATATCCAGCGCAGCCAGAGTGGTGCTGGCAACTGAGCATGGTATGCAATTGCCGGCAGCGCCCGACAAAGCGGCTGAGCAATTACGCCAATACTTTTCAGCGAGCGACGATAGCCTTCAGGTGTTCGGCAAAGAAGAGTGGTTCTCGCCGGTAGCGTCAGGTTCGTCTGCACCAAAGAAAATGGTGGTTTGTCCGTGTTCAACCAGCACCTTGTCGGCAGTCGCTTGTGGTAGCAGTAACACGCTTATAGAACGGGCCGCTGATGTTGTTATGAAAGAGCGGGGACAGCTTATTTTGGTTCCGCGCGAGTCACCGTTATCGACCATACATTTACAAAATATGCTGCAGTTAAGTCAGCAGGGCGTCACGATAATGCCGGCAGCGCCCGGCTTTTATCATAAGCCAGAGAGTATAGACGACTTAATCGATTTTATGGTTGCCCGAGTGCTTGATCATTTGGGACTGGAACAGAAGCTGGTCGCGCGTTGGGGCTACTCAAAGGAGTCATAGTACAGAGTATGAAAGCGCTAGAAATTAAAGGGTTAAGAAAGGTCTATCGAGGCGGTTTTGAAGCACTCAAAGGTATCGACCTGTCAGTAGAAGAAGGTGATTTTTACGCATTGCTTGGGCCCAATGGTGCCGGTAAGTCGACCACTATTGGCATTATTTCTTCACTGGTGAATAAAACGTCAGGCAAGGTCAGCGTGTTTGGCTACGATCTGGATACTCAGCTAGCTGATTTGAAACGCCAAATTGGGCTAGTACCACAGGAATTCAATTTCAACCAGTTCGAAACAGTTCAGCAAATTGTGGTGAACCAAGCTGGCTACTATGGTGTGCCCAGGCAACTTGCCAAAGAGCGTTCGGAAAAATACTTGAAGCAATTGGGGTTATGGGACAAACGAAATGAGCCAGCGCGTTCTTTGTCAGGTGGCATGAAGCGCCGCTTAATGATTGCCCGGGCGTTATTACACGAGCCGAAGCTATTGATTTTGGATGAACCTACTGCCGGCGTTGATATTGAACTGCGTCGCTCAATGTGGGATTACCTGACCAAAATTAACGAGCAGGGCATTACCATTATTTTGACGACGCATTACCTTGAAGAGGCGGAAATGCTGTGTCGTAACATTGGCATTATCGATGCAGGGCAAATTGTTGAAGACACCTCTATCAAACGACTGCTGGCAACCTTAAGCCGGGAAACTTTCATTCTGGATGTTGAGCCGGGGCATAATGGTGCAACCATTGACGGCTTTAATCACCGTTGGACAGACGACCATACGATTGAAGTCGAGGTCGATAAGGACGCCGGTCTTAACCGCGTGTTTGAGCAACTGAGCGAGCAACAGGTAAAAGTATTATCCATGCGAAATAAAGCTAACCGACTTGAAGAGCTCTTTGTCTCAATGGTTGAACAGGGTCGTCAGAAGGAGACTGCGCAATGAGCCACTCAGCATCTAACTTTATCGCATTGAAGACTATTTGGATAAAAGAGTGCACCCGCTTTTTAAGAATTTGGGTGCAAACCCTGGTGCCACCAGCCATTACCATGACGTTGTACTTTGTTATTTTCGGTAGCATCGTTGGCGAACGTATTGGTGAAATGAGCGGCGTTGGTTACATGGAGTTTATTGTACCGGGTCTGATTATGATGTCGGTTATTACGAACTCTTACTCAAATGTCGCTTCTTCGTTTTTCAGCGCTAAATTCCAACGCAACATAGAAGAAATGTTGGTGTCGCCTGTACCTACCTCGGTTATTATTGCCGGTTACGTTGGCGGCGGCATGGCGCGCGCGATGATAGTGGCGGTTATTGTCACTTGTGTGTCGTTTTTATTTGCCGATATTCAAATAGCGCACGTGGGTTACGTTGTCTTAACGGTGGTACTAACCTCGACATTATTCTGCTTAGGCGGTTTGATTAACGCCGTTTATGGTAAAACTTTTGACGATATATCCATAGTGCCCACTTTTGTGCTGACGCCGCTGACTTACTTAGGTGGGGTATTCTACTCCGTCAGTTTACTGCCCGAGTTTTGGCAAAAAGTGTCTATGGCGAACCCTGTTCTCTACATGGTGAACGGTTTCCGCTATGGCTTTTTAGGTCAGTCGGATGTGGGTATTGGGGTTGCCGTGTCTGTGCTTGTTGGTTTTAACGTTCTGTTTTTTGGCGTTGCTTACTACATCCTTGAAAAAGGCATAGGAATTCGCTCGTAATGAATGAAGCAAGACCGGTTAGTAGTAACCAACATGGGCCGCACGAAGACACGGTAGCCGTGGTTGAGCGTCATTTAGGCAACACGTTCAAAAAGCCATTTCAGGAGCATAACCTCAGGGCATTTGAAGATATTAATGCGCAAGTTGAGGATTGGAATGGACCGATTATTTTGGACTCTTGCTGTGGTGTCGGAGAGAGCACGGCGAAACTGGCTGAGCAGCATCCCGATGCCATGGTTATTGGTATTGATAAGTCAGCACACCGGTTGGCGCGTCATAGTCATTACCAGAATAATGAAAAAGGCCAGCGCTACTGGGTCGTTCGGGCTGATCTTATCGACTTTTGGCGTCTGGCCAACCAGGCCAACTGGACGCTTGAAAAACATTGTATTTTATACCCAAATCCCTGGCCCAAAGCATCACACTTGTCTCGGCGCTGGCATGGTAGCCCGGTATGGAAAGACGTCGTTGAGCTTGGTGGGCACTTACATATGCGCTCCAATTGGAGCCTTTACTTGCTGGAAGTAACACAAGCGCTTATGGTGAGTGGTTGTCAGGCACAGGTATCACTTGTTAAAAACGACGAAGAGGTTATGACGCCGTTTGAGCGCAAGTATAAAATCAGTGGCCAGCCGTTGTGGCAGCTTGACGCAGATTTATCGAAGGAGACGTAATTGAGCTCTAAACCCGAAGTGGCTGAGGTTAGTGAAGAATCGCTTTATCGCATTTTCACCATTCCGGAAGCGCCCGACTCGACACTGAGTAAAATCGAAAAGCATTTGTCCGAGAACCTCATGGGGTTTTTGGGTGATCATATCGTTGCGCGCGAAAAGCCTCTGCAGGAAATTGAGCGAGACTTCGACCGGTCACAAATTCCAGAAGAACCGCAGTTTGTTTCTGACCATACTGAATTTCTGCTCGACAAATTGGTGGCTCACTCCGTACATACGGCCTCCCCACGCTTTATTGGTCACATGACGTCAGCATTACCCTATTTTTTATTGCCACTGGCGAAGCTGATGGTTGGCTTGAACCAGAACCTGGTGAAAATAGAAACATCAAAAGCATTTACGCCTCTGGAGCGTAATGTCATTGGTATGCTGCATCACTTGGTTTACCGCGAAGAAGCGACGTTTTATAACCGTTGGATGCACAGTGCACAGCACTCATTGGGCGCCTTTTGCTCAGGCGGGACTATCGCCAATATGACGGCATTGTGGGTAGCACGAAACCGACTATTACAAGCCGACGGTAATTTCGGGGGCATTGCTGCGGACGGTATTGCTGCTGGCTTGCAGCATTATGGCTATTCACGATTGACGGTGGTGGTTTCTGAACGCGGGCACTACTCGTTGAGCAAAGCTGCTGATGTTCTGGGTATTGGTCGGCGCAATTTAGTGGCAGTGCCCACAGACAGTAATAACCGGATTCGTATCGATAAGCTTCGTGAAACCTGTGAAGCGATATCTGCAGAGGGCGGCAAAGTACTGGCACTGGTTGGTGTGGCTGGTACCACGGAAACGGGACACATTGACCCGCTAGACGAGATGGCCGATGTCGCCGAAGATATTGGCGCGCATTTTCATATTGATGCTGCATGGGGTGGCGCAACCCTATTATCTGAGCAGCACCGGTCACTATTGCATGGTGTTGAGCGTGCCGACAGCATTACCATTGATGCCCACAAGCAAATGTACGTGCCGATGGGAGCTGGCTTGGTATTGTTTAAGAACCCATCATTGGTGAAATCGATAGAGCACCACGCCGAATACATTATTCGACAGGGTTCCAAAGATTTAGGCTCTCATACCATGGAAGGCTCCCGGGCGGGCATGGCCATGATGGTTTTTTCCGCTATGCACGTGATAGGGCGCCGGGGTTATGAGCTGCTAATTAACAACAGTATTGATAAAGCGCGTTACTTTTCGAAACTTATTAGTGAGCAGGATGACTTCGAGGTCATTACCGAGCCGGAGCTGTGTATATTGACTTATCGCTTTGTGCCACCAAGAGTCAAAAAGGCACTTGAAAGCGCAACACCGGAGCAGCTGGCGCGTTTAACCCCGCACTTAAATGCGCTAACGCGTTATATTCAAAAACGTCAGCGTGAAACCGGGCGTTCATTTGTGTCGCGGACCAAGCTGACACCAGCACAGTACCATCACGAGCCGACGGTTGTCTTCCGTGTTGTGCTGGCAAATCCGCTAACGACGCACGACATGCTCGAGGAAGTACTGGAAGAGCAGCGTGAAATCGCTTCTAAAGCCACGAGCCTTAGAGGAGCGTTGCATACCGAGATGCGTGAACTCGGTATGCTGAACTAAGCCGAAAAGTGAGTTAAGTGGCCGCTGGGTTATCAACCTGAAGGTTATCTATCAGGCGGGTTTTGCCGAGAAAAGCAGCGGCCAATATGACCCACTTTTCATCTTTTTCTGAGGCGGGCTGTAAGTCATCGGAATTGCGGATGCTAAAGTAGTCCACTTTAAAGCCTGCTTTTCCTAATTGTTGCACCGCCTGAGACTCTACTAGTTCAAAGTCTTCCTGACGTTCAAGCCCCGCCTTCGCATCTTGAAGGCTTTTGTAAAGAGCGGTTGCTTGAGTTTTCTCTTCCGCTGTTAAATAACCGTTGCGTGAGCTTAAAGCTAAACCACTGGCTTCTCGCTGTGTTGGCACGCCGACAACGTCTACCGGCAAGCTTAAATCCTGAGTCATTAGGCGAATAACTTGCAGCTGTTGGTAGTCTTTCTCACCAAAAACAGCGACTTGTGGTTGCACCATATTGAACAGTTTACAAACAATGGTCGCGACACCTTCAAAATGGCCCGGGCGGCTGGCGCCACAGAGAATATCGCTAATGCCGGGCACGCTAACCTTTGTTTGTTGCTCCAGTCCGCGCGGGTAAACATCGTTGACCGTCGGGGTAAAGACAGCACTAACCCCCAACGTTTCTAATGCGCTGCAGTCGGCCTCTAAGGTTCTGGGGTAGCTGTCGAGATCTTCGTTAGGGCCAAACTGCATTGGGTTTACAAAAATACTCACCACGACAGTGTCGCAATGTTGTAGCGCATTTTTTACCAGCTGTAAGTGCCCGTCATGTAAATTGCCCATGGTCGGAACGAGTGCAACCTGCTGCTGCGCACTACGCCACTCACGAAGCTCCTGTAAGCTTTTTAGTACCTTCATTTATAGCAGTGCTCCGGAGCCGGAAATTCGCCCGAGCGCACTTGCTCGGTGTATAAACGAAACGCGTCGGCAAGAGAGCCTCCCGGCGCCAGAAAGTCTTTGGCAAATTTAGGCAAATAGTCACTGTTCATGCCCAGCATGTCGTGCATTACCAATATCTGGCCGTCGGTGTCAGGGCCTGCGCCAATACCAATGGTTGGAATGTTTAAAGCATCGGTAATACGTTTGCCTAAACTGGATGGAATACATTCCAGAACCAACAGTTGAGCACCTGCCGCTTCAAGCGCTTTTGCCTGACGCAGCGTATTTTCTGCCTGTTGCTCTTCTTTGCCTTGTACTTTGTAGCCGCCTAATACATTGACGGACTGCGGCAGCAAACCAAGGTGTGCACAAACCGGGATACCACGGGTATGTAGACCTTTAATGGTCTCTTCCAGCCACTCACCGCCTTCCAGTTTCACCATATTGGCGCCGGCTTGCATAAGTACTGCGGCATTATCGTAAGTTTGCTCCGGTGTTGAGTAGGTCATGAACGACATATCGCTAATCACGAAGGCATCGGGTGCACCGCGGCGCACGCACTCTGTATGGTAGACCATGTCGCCGAGTGTGACAGGCACGGTCGAATTGCGACCCTGAACAACATTACCTAAAGAGTCGCCGACAAGCATAAAGTCGACACCTTGTTCGGTCATTAATTTTGCGAAGCTGGAGTCGTAGGCGGTTAACGAACTAATTTTAACGCCTTCGCGCTTCATTTTTTGCAATGTAGCAATACTGGTTGTAGCCATTATGCGACCTTTAGCAACGTTATAAAGAAATAGATGACTGGTAGACTAGCACGTCAAGGCCATTTTCGGTAAGTGCCTTGGTTTGTTCAGTCACTGTTTTTCCATTGGGCAAGACAAGTGACGGTGCTATTTCAAGCAGAGGATACAAGACAAAGCTGCGCTCATACAGGCCCGGGTGAGGAACCGTCAAGTCTGAGTTTTGGTGCGTCTCGTCATCGAATAATAACAAGTCGAGATCTAATGTACGCTCCCCCCAGTGACGAACTCGTTTGCGGCCGAATTCATCTTCAATAGCATGAAGTGACTGCAGTAAATCGTAGGCGGGCAGGTTTGTACTTAACTGACAGACTGCATTGACGTAGTCTGGCTGATCTTGCGGTCCCATGGGCTTGCTGCCGTACAGTGACGAATAGCTGACAAGGCGCCAGCTATTGGACCGATTTAATCGTGAAAGCGCACTGAGTAAGTTATTGAGTGGGTCGTTTAAATTACTCCCCAGTGCGACATAGGCTTTATGCTGAGCCATTATCTGGATTGTTTTGTGGCTTCTTCTTACGCGGCCCGCGACGACGGCGTCTGGGCTTGCCGGTAGGTGCGCCGGACTTGCCAGTTTTCAGCTTCGCCGGATTATTCTGAGCTTCTGTCCAGAACTGTGCCAGTTCAGCCAGCTTTTTCTCATCTGGCTGGGCGTGGGCACGTAGCAGCATAAAGTCATAAGCGGCACGGAAGCGTTTGTGCTCAAGCGCTTTCATGGCACGACCACCTTTTGTGACTTGCAAACGTCTTTGCAGCTGCCAAATTTCACGAGCGGGTAGACTGAAGCGTTTAGGAATCGAAACACGCTGAGACTGCCTGTGTACCACATCGGCAGCTGCAATGTTTATTGCATCCATCGGTGGCAGGCCGCCTTCATTTTCCAGCTGCTCTTTGCGAGCCAGAAGCGGCCACCATAACAGTACAGCAATGAGGTATGCCGGCGTTACGCGTTTGTCTTCAGCAATACGTTTATCCGTATCCTTAAAGGCTTTCAACAGCATTTGATACGCCGGTGACTGAGCATCACTTAAATGCCCTTTGAGTATTGGGAATAGCTGTTGGAAGAGCCCTAGCTCCATCATCAGTGAAAAGTTTGCTGTGGCTTTACCTGACATAAACATTTTCAAAAATTCATCAAACAGGCGTGCAGGCGGAATGTTCGCTAACAACGAAGCCAACTCATTAATCGGTTCGCGGACTGCGTTATCCATTTGCATGTTGAGCTTGGTCGCAAAACGCACCGCACGCAGCATTCTAACCGGATCTTCGCGGTAGCGTGTCTCCGCATCGCCAATTAATCGCAAAACACCCTTATTGATGTCGTCGACGCCGTTAGCAAAGTCATAAATGGCAAAGTCGGCAATGTTGTAATACAGCGCATTTGCAGTGAAGTCGCGGCGCTCGGCATCTTCTTCTATGGTGCCATAGACGTTATCGCGCACTAACTGGCCATGCTCATCACTGTGTGCGTGCTGGTTTTTCTTGGCCGTTTTTGAATCAGGTTCGTCCGCGTGGTGTCCGCGGAACGTAGCGACTTCAATAATCTCTTTGCCAAACACGACATGCGCCAGGCGAAAGCGACGACCAATAAGACGGCAGTTTCTAAATAGCGACTTCACCTGCTCGGGCGTTGCGTTGGTGGTTACATCAAAGTCTTTCGGTTGAATACCTAACAAAATATCACGCACACAGCCGCCCACTAAGTAAGCGTCAAAGCCGCTGTTATGTAAGCGGTACAAGACTTTAAGTGCGTTTTTGCTAATGTCGTTCCGGGATACGGGGTGTTTATCTCTTGGGATAACTTTCAACGCCGGTAAACGACTGTTGCTGGAGGTATCCTTGCTGGAGAAAGCGCGTTTTGCTAACTCTTTTATTCGCTTAATAATGGTGGTCTCTCCCTTACCATTGTCATTGTTGTTTATTTTCAATTGGTCGCATATTGTACCGTCAAGCGGGCGTAATGTGCCACTTTTTGCGCCACTTTTGCACCGCAAAGGCCAGTATCTCACCAATGGCCCGTGTTTCGCTGACCTCGTGTGTTTCAATACCCAGGTAATTCAGCGCCGTTAACAAATTATTAGGTGCGTGTTGGCTGTTTATTGCCGGCGCGTGATTCTGCTTGCTGAGCTTGCGGCCATCGTCGGATGTGACTAACGGCAAATGCATCATTCTGGGCTGGGCGCTAGTAATATGCTGCCATAAAGTAAGCTGCCAAAAGCTCGGTACAACTAGGTCGCTGCCGCGCACAATATCGCTAATGCCTTGCTCAATATCATCAACCACCACCGCTAACTGGTATGCGTAAAATGCATCACGACGTTTGACGACGAAATCTTCTGCGCAGGTATTTGTATCGCCGTGCTGTACCCCGAGCGCGCGGTCATTGAATTGGTTAACAGGGGCGCTGTTAATATAACGAAGTGCGTAGGGTGTAGGACGTGGTTGACGAGTGCGGCAGTAACCATCATAAACACCGCCGCGTTCACGAATGGCTTTACGTGAACAATCACATTGATAAATAAAACCTGTGGAGGTTAATGAGTCGATGCAGCTTTGGTAAACCTCGTCACGTTCGCTTTGGAAAATAACGTCGCCGTCCCAGGTGAGTCCGTGAGCTTCAAGTTGACCGAGGATAATATCAGCCGCACCGGGAACGGCGCGAGGTTTGTCGACATCCTCAATGCGAACAAGCCACTGGCCATGGTGTGCATGAGCGTCTAGGTAGCTACCAACAGCTGCTACTAACGAGCCCAAATGTAAAGGCCCCGACGGGGTCGGGGCAAATCGGCCTCGGTACATGAGCCCTTAGGCTCCTGTCATCTGTTTCTCTTTCATTTCTGCGAGAGTTTTGCAGTCAACGCAGAGGTCCGCTGTTGGGCGTGCTTCTAAGCGGCGGATACCAATTTCTATGCCGCATGAATCGCAAAAACCGAAGTCGTCGTCTTCAATTTTTTGCAGCGTTTTCTCTATTTTCTTAATCAGTTTACGCTCGCGGTCACGAGTACGCAGCTCAATGCTGAACTCTTCTTCTTGTGCTGCGCGATCAACAGGATCAGGAAAGTTCGCCGCTTCATCTTTCATATGATGCACGGTGCGGTCAACTTCCTGACGTAACTGACGACGCCACTCTTCCAGAATACGACGAAAATGCGCACGCTGCGCGTCATTCATGTACTCTTCGCCCTGCTTCTCCTGATAAGGCTCCAGGCCGGCTAGTGCCAGAATGCCATGGGTTTTCTTTTCCTTGCCTTGAGGCATTTTGGATCTCCTAATTCTCTAAAACTAGAGTGCTCTAAAAGCGTGCGTTTAAAAAAGGACGCTACATATACCAGAAAGGGATCAGGTTGGCAACGCTATTCCAACGACTCTTTTGCTCAAAATTTAACTCAATACCGCGAGTTATAAGCGAACCGCAACTGGTCTCTCCAGTCGAATTTCTTTTTCGTTTATGGCGCATTTAACCGCGTAAAATTCGACACCGTGTTCCGCCGCTTTAATACAGAGTTCTGCGTATTTTGGATCGATATGTTTAGCTGGACTGACCGATTCAATACCGGTGTGCATGACCATATAGAGCTGGATGGCTCGGTCTCCTTGTCCGACAACTCGCATGAGCTCATTCAAATGCTTATGTGCGCGCTGGCTGACGGCATCCGGGAAATAGCCTCTTTCTTTCTCGGCAAGTGTCACACTTTTTACCTCGACAAAGCACTCTTTGTGGTCGGTATCTACGCCCCACCAGTCGATACGACTACTTTCCTGACCGTACTTCTTTTCAGCCCTTAGTTCGGACCAGCCGCTAAGCTCCGGTATGAGTTCGCTGTTTAACAGCTCTCCGGCGAGCGTATTCGCACAGCCGGTATTCACCGCAATAAACTCTCCTTCTTTAGTTCGTGATAATTCCCAGGTATGTGAGTACTTACGTTTCTTGTTGTCAGAAAGACTGCAATAAGCGTCGAAACCAGGCTCAGCACAGCCTGTCATTGCGCCTGTGTTCGGACAATGAACCGTTGTTATTTGACCATCGCCAAAATCGATATCGGCCAGAAAGCGCTTATAGCGTTTTTGTAAAACTCCCCGGCGAAGGGGCTTGTTAAATTGCATCAGAGACCTCATAACTCTAAAGTAACTGAAAGCAAATTATCGAGAGAGGTTGAGAATGTCCAGCGCACTAACGGTTTACTTAACGAATGAAGCACCAGCAGCTCATTGGAACCCGAAGTCAAATGTCGTCTTTGACGGCGATGCCGCCAAAATAGTTTTGGTGGATGACGAGTCTGAGAATTTGCGGCGTATTCAAAAAGCCGGGCGAACCCTCGACAACAACGGCGTCATAAAGATTGCAGTGTCTGGTGACGACTGGGATATGGAACGCCAATGGGCACTTTATCAGGGTTTTACATCAACGCTTTCGAAAAATGATGTGGTATGGCACACAGACGACAAAGAAGCGGCGAAACACCTTGATGCGATGCGTGATGCAACACGATTTAGTCGTGAGCTCACCAACTTACCGGCCGAAGATATCTATCCTGAAAGTCTGGCAGAGCGTGTCATTGAGCATTTCAAAGGACTAGCACCCGATGCGATCAGTGCAGAGTTTATTAAAGGTGAAGCGCTGAAAGACGCGGGCTGGATGGGTATTTATACGGTGGGTCGTGCCAGCCAGCATGCACCGGGCATGTTGGTACTCGATTACAACCCAACGGGTGATGAAAATGCACCGGTCGACACCGCACTGATTGGTAAAGGGATTACTTATGACAGCGGTGGTTACAGCATTAAGCCAAGTGAAGGCATGCTGTCAATGAAGTGCGACATGGGTGGTGCAGCAACGGTCACTGGTGCATTGTCGTTAGCGATTCGTCGTGGTTTGAATAAACGCGTGAAGCTGATTCTCTGTTGCGCAGAAAACATGATTGATGGTCGAGCGTACAAGTTAGGCGACATTATCCGTTATAAGAACGGTTTGACCGTAGAAGTGGTGAATACTGACGCTGAAGGTCGATTGGTGTTAGCTGACGGGTTACAGGCCGCTGGCGAATTTGGCGCGAAAAATATTATTGATGCCGCTACCTTAACCGGTGCCGCTCAAATGGCCGTCGGTAATGAATACAATGCGCTGTTCAGTATTGATAACAGCGCCGCCGAGCGCGCATTGAAAAACGCCGATAAAGAACACGAACTACTGTGGCGCTTGCCGTTAGCACCTTGGCACTCAGAGAATTGCCCGTCAGCTTTTGCTGACACAGCGAACAGTCGTCCGCAAAAAGGTGGTGGTGCAGGCGGCGCCAGTAACGCGGCAGGCTTCCTGTTACGGTTTGCACCAGAGCAAGGTAAGGGCTGGCTTCACTTTGATTTGGCTGGTGCTTATCAGAAGTCAGCGACAGGTATGTGGGCAACAGGTGCGACAGCATTAGGCGTCAGAACCATTGCCGCCACCGTCCAAGGTGACTGATTGGGTATGACCTTGCCCGTTGAAAACGTGCTGCCGGCGTTAGCGCAATGCTTCCCGGCAGCGCGTGTGGTTTTAGAGGCACCGCCGGGTGCCGGAAAGTCCACCTATTTACCCCTTTATTTGCTTCGAGAACAGTTGGGCACAAGCGGTATTACCGTTATGTTGCAGCCGCGGCGGGTTGCTGCTGTTAACGTGGCTAATTACCTGGCCAGGCAGTTAAATGAGCCGGTTGGCGAAACCGTTGGCTATATTGTTCGCGGTGAGACGAAACGCACGAAGAACACCAAGCTTCTGGTCGTTACTGAAGGCGTATTAGTACGCTGGTTACAGGAAGACCCTGAGCTTAGTGGTATCTCCACACTGATATTCGACGAATTTCATGAGCGCAATTTACACAGTGATTTAAGTCTGGCGTTAGTCATGGATGCGCTGCCATTACGTGACGATTTAAACCTGTTGGTGATGTCAGCGACACTGCCGGCCGAAGCTATTTCTGAGTGGTTGTCCGGGTATTGTGAAGGAGTAACAACGCTTAGAAGTGAAGGGCGTAGCTTTCCTATAGACATTCAATACCGAGCACCCAAAAAGCGAAGTGAGTGGTTACTGCAGTTGCCCACTGTCATTGTGGAGGCTTTAGGAAACGCTGACAAAGGCGTATTAGTTTTTCTGCCGGGTATCTACGAAATTGAACGAGTGCAACAAGCATTGAGCTCTCTGTTGGCAACTGATGTCGACGTTTATACCTTGCATAGCCGGCTGTCACTTAAAGCGCAGCAGCACGCGTTAAAAGCCAGTGATGGTAAGCGAATTATCCTTGCGACTAACATAGCTGAAACCAGTTTAACCATAGAGGGCATTGATGTGGTAGTGGACAGCGGACGTGAACGTCGAGCAAACTTTTTGCCGGGTTATGGCATGAACCAGCTGACCACGCACTTTGTATCCCGAGCGTCAGCAACGCAGCGAGCCGGTCGGGCCGGTCGCTTACAACCCGGAACCTGCTATCGGGCTTGGTCTAAAGCAGATGAGCATGGTCAACCTGAGTATGCGAAGGCTGACATAGAAACACAGGACGTAACGTCGGTGGTATTGGAAGCCCTGAAATGGGGGAGCTCAGTGAGTGAACTTGCCTGGTTTACTCCACCTAATCCGGTGCACTGTCGTGTTGCTGAACAATTTTTATCGTTAACCGGACTTTTGCACGACAAGCAACTGACGGGTAAGGCAATGTCATTGGATACGGGGACTGATGTACGGCTTGCCCTCATCTGTGCCGCCGCAAACGAGACTGGTGATAAGGAGGCCAATAATAAGGTGAAGGCGGCTTGTGCCCGCGCTCTGGCGACGTTAGAAGAGCCGTCACCACAGATTAAAACGGTCAACATTCTTGAAAGTGCTAAGCAACATTATCAGCAGCGCCAGTCATTGAGCCGATGGCGAAGACGCTGGCAGTATTGGTTGCAACGTTTGCGGGTGACGGAAAATACGGAAGCGAATGAGAAAGGCGCAGAGCCGCTGCTAATAGCGGGCTTTCCAGACAGGTTGGCAAAGTACACTGAGACGAAAAGAAGCTTTCAGCTGGTGACCGGTGGGCGTCTGGCTCCCGTTGCCGAGTTATTGAGCCAGCCTCAATGGGCGATTATTTTCGAGGCCACCTTTCAAGAAGGCAACAGCACAGGAAAAGTGCGGAGTTATGTTGAAGTATCCGACATCTCTGACGCGATAGACGCTGCCGGGTTAGCTGTGTCTGAAACCCATTCAGCTGACTGGCTCGGTAATCAACAAACCCTGACTCGTGTTAGGCGCCAGGTCATCGGTGCATTGACACTCTCTGAAGAAAAGCTAGACGGAAGCGTGAGCCATGAAGAATGTTGCCAGGCATTTTCGGAGTATCTTAATAAAAAAGGTCTTGAAACACTAAATTGGTCCCGAAAGGCAAATCAACTGTTGGCACGCATGCGTTTGTTACAGTCAGCTACCGGAGAGCTAAGTGACTACTCACTATCGACTGAGGGCTTGCTGTTTCAACTAGATGCTTGGGCTTACCCCTATTGGGATTCAGTAAAATCATTGTCGCAGTTGCAAGCCTGGGATCCCTATGAGGCGCTAACCTATTGGCTTAACTACGAGAAAGAACGACTGGACAACGCCTGCCCTGAGCACTGGCAAACACCGACACAACGTAAAATCTTTATAAATTATCTGGACGGAACCCCGCGAGTTGAGGTGAAATTGCAGGAAATGTTTGGCGTAAAAGACTCGCCACGAATTATTGATGGCCAGCAGGTAGTATCGGTAGATTTACTCTCTCCGGCGGGCAGACTGCTGCAACGAACCAATGACTTACATAGCTTTTGGGATAACGCGTATCAGGAAGTCCGCAAAGAAATGCGAGGGCGTTATCCGAAACACCCATGGCCGGAAGACCCGATAAACGCCGAGGCAACTTATAAAACCAAAAGGCAAATGCAGTGATAAAACGTCAATGGTTAAGTTATTTATTCTGGACCAGCGTCAAGATTGGCGTGGCGGTCGCGGCGATTGTTGCTGTGTATGCGATATACCTTGATGCTAGTCTGTCTAAGCATTTTAAAACGGAGCGCTATCAAGCCCCGGCGCTTGTCTATGCTGGCGAGTTGCGTTTATACCCCGGTTACCCAATACAGCAATCGGCACTCGTTAAAACGCTCGAACGCATTGGCTATAACCGCAGTAACGATACCGAGCAGTCCGGCTATTATTCGGTGAGTAATAGCAGCGTTATGGTGCACCGTCGGCCGTTTGATTTCTCAGACGGTCCACAAATGTCTAAGCGGGTTCAGGTTCACTTTGTGAATGACCGAGTTGCATCTATTACCTCATGGCCCAGTGGGAGAGAGCTGGAGAGCTTTCGTTTGGAGCCTGAGCTCATCGGTCGAATTAGCACGTTAAGCAAAGAAGACCGGTTATTGGTTGGTTTGGAAGTGGTACCTAACCTACTCATTGAGACGCTACTTCAGGTGGAAGATCGCAACTTCTATCATCATAAGGGGGTTTCTCCCTGGGCTATTCTAAGAGCGTTAGTCGCGAACTTAAAAGCGGGCAGAACGGTTCAGGGGGGCTCGACGCTAACTCAGCAGTTGGTTAAAAACTTGTACCTCACCCGCGAACAAACCTTGTGGCGAAAATTTCATGAAGCCATGATGTCGCTGGTTATCGACTACCGTTTTGATAAAAATACTATTCTGGAAACCTATTTAAACGAAGTGTATTTCGGTCAGGACGGCCGCAACGCGATTCACGGCATAGGGCTTGCCAGCCAGTTTTACTTCGGTAAACAAGTTCAGGAGCTGTCAGTTGATGAGGTTGCGTTGCTCATTGGCATGATAAAAGGCCCTTCTTATTACGACCCCAGACGTTTTCCTGAGCGTGCGCAGGAGCGAAGGGACACCGTGTTAAAGGTGATGTTTGATCAGGATCTTATCGCTAAACCGACTTATGTCGCTGCGGTACAACGACAATTAGATGTTAGAGAAAGCCGGCGTTTAGTGGAGCATCCGTACCCTCATTACATGGATATTATTAAGCGTGAAATGAAAACGCTGGCGCTGCCAGATGACTGGCAGGATACGGGCTTAAAGATATACACCCATATGGATGTTAACGCCCAGGAAGCGGTGCAAAAGTCGTTGGCGGGCAAGCTTAAAGAGGATGACAGTGCGCTGGAAGGGGCTATGGTGGTTGCTAATTACCGTCAAGGGACGGTAACGGCTTTAGCGGGAGGACGTTTGAGTCAAACCGTTGGGTATAACCGCGCAATAATGGCGCTGAGGCCCATCGGCTCGCTTATTAAGCCAGTGATATACGCAACCGCAATGCAGGAGTCTGGTATTGGTTTGCATACTCCGGTGGTCGATGAGGCCATTACACTTGAGGACAAGCAAGGTAAGCAGTGGCAACCGCAAAACTACGACAAGGAATTCAAAGGTAGTTTGTTGCTTTATGAGGCGTTGGTTGAGTCACGTAATATTCCGGCGGTGAGAGTGGGCGTAGAAGTCGGCGTGGATACCGTCGTTGACTACATGAGACGACTAGGCGTTGTCACTCCTTTGGAGGCCTATCCGTCGTTGACGTTGGGCTCTGCGTCGCTGACGCCGTTTGCAGTCACACGAATGTACAGTGCGCTGATGAACGATGGACGCTTTCAGCCGCTCTCTGCGATTTCGTCTATTACCACGCATCAGGGCGATGTTTTATATCGGGCCTCTGAGAAAAATGCTGAACAAGTGTTTGACGCCAAAGTCGCTTATCTGACGAAGTTTGGTTTGCACGGCGTTGTTTCTGAAGGCACGGCGAGTGCTTTGCAAAGAGTACTGGCGGGGCAAAAAGTTGGCGGAAAAACCGGTACGACGAATGATTACCGGGACAGTTGGTTTGTCGCTGTTGACGGCGAGCAGGTAGTGACCGCCTGGCTGGGACGGGATGATAACCAACCGACAGGCCTGACAGGTAGCAGCGGCGCCTTAAGAGTCGTTGCTGATTACTACGAACGTAAACCGCCGTTAAGTATGGCGTTGAATGTACCCGAACCGCTGAAGATGCAGCGCTTTCATGAACGGACAGGGCAGCGCATACCGAATGATTGTGGAAATGGCGAATTGTTGCCTGCAGAAGAAATACGCTTGCCGGATAACATAACCTGTGAGGGGAATATCGAGGAGAAAAGTTGGTGGGACCGCCTGTTTGGAGGCTAGTCCCACCGGGTTATTCGTTAAGAGTGCTGTAGTTTTACTTCAGTTGGGTAAAGGCTTTTTCCGCCGCTTGTAAGGTCTTCTCAATGTCATCTTCAGTGTGTGCCGCTGACATGAAACCGCCTTCAAACGCAGAAGGCGCAAGGTATACCCCTTCATTCAGCATAGCGTGGTAGAACGTTTTGAAATGCTCCATATTGCACTGAGTTGCCTGCGTATACGACGTCACTTCCGGCTCTTCAGTAAAGAAGAAACCAAACATGGAGCCGGCACGATTCGTTGTCATTGGCACGCCCGCTCTATTGGCGCGTTCTTGTAGACCATCCACTAACGCATCAACGCGTTGGTACAACTGGTCATAAAGGCCTGGAGTAGAGAGCTGTTGCAAAGCAGCCAAGCCTGCGGACATTGCGACAGGGTTCCCCGATAGTGTACCGGCCTGATACACAGGCCCCACCGGCGCAATGTAGTCCATGACTTCTTTCTTACCGCCAAAGGCACCCACCGGCATACCACCACCAATCACTTTTCCTAAGGTGGTTAAGTCGGGAGTAATGCCATAGCGCTCCTGAGCGCCTCCCGGAGCAACTCGGAACCCAGTCATGACTTCGTCAAAAATCAGAACCGAACCGTACTCGTCACAAACGTCACGTAGGCCTTCTAAAAAGCCGGGAACAGGCGGGATACAGTTCATATTGCCGGCAACCGGCTCAACGATAATACAAGCAATATCGTCGCCGAACTCTTTAAATGCCTCTTTAACTGAATCGATGTCGTTGTAGTTAACAGTTAGCGTGTGCTTGGCTAAGTCTTCCGGAATGCCCGGAGAATTTGGAACACCCAAAGTCAGCGCGCCAGAGCCTGCTTTCACCAACAACGAGTCAGCATGACCATGATAGTTGCCTTCAAACTTCAGAATTTTGTCACGGCCGGTGTAGCCACGCGCTAGGCGGATAGCCGTCATGGTGGCTTCGGTGCCGGAGTTCACCATACGAACCTTTTCAATCGACGGTACGATTTTGCGAATGGTTTCCGCCATAGTGATTTCAATTTCCGTTGGCGTACCAAAGCTTAAACCACGTTTTGCAGCCGCTAAGGTTGCTTCTAAAACGGAAGGGTGGTTGTGCCCGAGAATCATTGGCCCCCATGAGCCAACGTAGTCAATGTAACGTTTACCGTCGGCATCAATCATATAAGCGCCTTCTGCGCTTTCAAAAAATATCGGTGTGCCACCAACGCCGCTAAAGGCTCGAACCGGCGAGTTAACGCCGCCGGGAATGCTAACTTGTGCTTGCTTGAATAAATCTTCTGAACGACTCATGCCGCAGTTACCTCTTTATAGTTGGCTTTTTTCGCTGTACCAGATGACATCACATTCGTGTTTGTCGACCTGGTCAACCACGCCTAATGTCAGTGCAAATAGCGCCATACGAATGAGCACTCCGTTGTCCGCCTGTCTGAAAATAGCCAGGTTTGGGTTCTGGTTGAGATCATTGTCGAGCTCGTTCGCTTCTGCTCGTGAATCTCTGGGCAACGGGTGCATAATGACGGTATTGGGCTTGTAATGCTTAGTGTAAATATCCTGATTTAAACGGAATTTACCGCGATATTGATCAGCGTCTTCGGGACTGGCGAAACGCTCTTGCTGGATGCGAGTCTGGTACACAATGTCGGCATCAACAATGCCGTCGACTTTTTCCGTGATAGTCACCTGATGACCGGCGCTATCCAGGGTGGTTAATACCGACTCAGGCATCGACAGTTCACGCGGAGAAATCAGCGTGAACTTAATGTTTTTATACATGGACAGCAGTGTCGATAATGAGTGAACCGTACGTCCGTACTTTAAGTCACCAATCATGCATATGTGCATGTTATCAATGCTCTGTTGGTGATAAGCCAGTTCTTTTTCGATGGTGTACAGGTCGAGAAGTGCCTGAGTCGGATGCTCATTAGCACCGTCACCACCATTAATGACCGGTACCCGGCTACCACTGGCAAACTCTTTCACCGAACCCGATTTCGGGTGGCGCATAGCAATAACATCGCTATAGCTGCTCAGCACGCGGGCCGTGTCGTAGAGAGACTCGCCTTTGGCAATCGCTGAGCTTTCCATGCCTGTGGTTTCACGAACCTCACCGCCGAGCAAATTAAAAGCGGTGCCGAAGCTTACCCGGGTACGTGTTGAAGGCTCGAAGAATAAGTTGCCGAGAATAGCTCCGTCCAATACTCGGGTTCGTTTTTTACGACGAGCATAGGGTTGCATTTTATCAGCAACGGAAAAGATATAATCGATACTGTCTCGGTCGAACTGGTTGACTGAGAGAATGTTGGAACCGGTGAAATTCATCAATAGGTGCGCCTCTGCCGCCGAATGTCACTGGACGCACACTATAGCAAAGTCAGCACCGTTTTAGAATCTAATACGGCTTCACCACGGCTAAAATAATAATCGCGAAAAGCGCCAGAACCGGCAGTTCATTAAAGACTCGATAAAAGCGATGACTTTTCGTATTTTTACCGTTCTTAAAGTCCCTCAATAATTTGAAGCAGTAACCATGGTACGCGTATAAAAGCGTGACTAAAACCAATTTGGTATGCATCCAGCCACTGGCGGCAAACCAAGCAGAACCGTAGGCAAAAATGAGCACCAGTCCAAAAACCAGAGTTAAAATAGCAAAAGGTGTGACGAAGAACAGTAAACGTCTTTCCATTACGCAAAACTGTTCGTGTACCGCGGGTTTAGCATTCATGGCGTGATACACAAACAGCCGGGGTAAGTAAAAAATACCCGCAAACCAGGCCACCATAAAGGCAATATGCAATGCTTTAACCCATAAAATCCACGTCATGCTAACTCTCTTTGTAATGCTTTACGGACGGTTTCCCACGTCACTATGCCACACGGGTGTTCACCGTTTGATTCATAAATATACACCGCACCACGGCGCTGTTGTCCAATTTCATCGTACACTTCAGCCAGTGTTGAGGTGATACGCAAACCTTTAATAGGTGTATAGCTCAAACTGGGGCTGTCTCCAGCGGTAATATCATAGGATACAAGACGGTACAGAGGCTGGTTGTCTTCATCCACGGACATGACGATAACCGTTTTTGCCTGGGCGGATTCCAGGGAGTCGACCAACTCATTCTGGGTGGGTTCGAGCAAGAGTTTAAAGTCCGTCTCCATGACGTTTTCGACGCCGGTCTTCTGCAGCGCTACGTGCACAGGAGCCAGTTGGTAGGGCAAATCCTGCAACTCCAACTGAGCGATAAAAATTGATTTTGATTTAAACAGCTGACTGGATATCAGATAGGCCGGGACAATCACCATCATTGCCGGAATAATAATTTCGACACTGCGAGATAACTCGACGATAGCCAGAAGCGCCGCCATAGGCGCGTGAATGCACGCCGCCAAAATACCGGCCATGCCAAGTAGAATGAAACTGTCAAAAGACAAGGCTTGTTGAATGCCTAATACATCCACCGCGCCAACGAAAACTGCTGCAATAATGGCTCCAATACCAAACACCGCACCAATTAAGCCACCCGGAATGCCCATACCAAGTGCAATGGCGGCGGCAAATAGCTTGGCAAGCAATAGCGTGGTGAGCAATGACATTTCGCCTTGGTGATTAATGACCTGCTCGATAGCCGTCAAACCCGGCCCCAGGCTGGTTGGAATAATAACCGCTAATGACGCGGTAATAATGCCCGCGAACAGAAGCCGAGTCAGTAAGGACATGTCTTTGACTGTATCCATAACATCCAGCATGAGTTTTTTGAAAATCACACCAACGACGCCCAGCACTACGCCAAGAATGACGACCCAGGGCAACTGGGTGGTTGGAATGTCCTGCGCCGACAACATGGCAAGTTCAGAAGCGACGCCAAAGATTTCTTCTGTTATTAATGACCCTGCGACCGCTGACAACATGACCGGAATGAACACGTGAACTTTGTATTCGCGCAGAACCACTTCCATGACCAGTACCATGGCCGCAAGAGGTGTATTAAACGATGCTGCAATAGCGGCCGCAATACCGCAGGCGGCTAGTGTTCGCAAGGCGTTTTTGGGTGCATCGACATGGAAGCCGAGCCAAGTCGAAGCGGCTGCGCCTAAGTGAACCGCTGGGCCTTCGCGACCAACACTGTAGCCGGCAATAAGAGCAATAATACCGCCAAAAAACTGGTTAACGGTGCTGCGCCACGGGAGCATCCCGTAATGCTGTTTCATACGATGGATGACATAAGGGATGCCCATGCGTACATAGCGCGAACCCGATAAGCGAAAAATACCGTAAATAAGTAACGCTGCGGCAATGGGTATGATAAAACGGAGCGTTGTTGGCAACGGTTCCTGCCAGTAGGTGTCGTTACCAATAAGATGAGCGCCGTATTCAATCGCAAAGCGGAAACCGGCAATCATTAATGCGGCGAGCACGCCCCCGGCTAACCCCAACAAACAGATAGCAATTGTTGTTGACGGCATGGCCAACTGCTTGCGTAATTGCTGTCTTAATAAAGGCGCCATTTAATGTTGTTCCTTACACTAAACCAAGGCTCAAGGCTTGCATATTTATCAATAACATATCAGCATAAGCGGCTAATGGAAATGAGCGAGTATTATGAAGCTGTATTTTAATCTCAAATATTGGCAAAAGCGTATCGGCAGGCTGCCAACTTTTTTGGCGGTGGCTGGTTTAATCGTACTTTTTGCCTATTTAGCTTACCTTGCCGGCGTTTGGCATGCGAACTCGTTGAAAGAAACGGTCAGGGAGCAGTCCAATCAACTGGACGATATGTATAAACGTCTGGAGCAGATGGAATATCAACGCCACGTAATGCAAGTGGAACTGGATATTGAGCGCTCATCGAATCAAAGCTTGCAGGACGAATTAACGGCATTACAAAATGATAACTATGCCTTACGCAGGGATCTTGCGTTTTACCAGAAAATAATGGCACCTGAGTTACAGCAAGGTGGGGTTACTATCGACTCCATCACGGTGACACCGAACCAGGCCGAAAAACATTTCCATTTCTCGTTGGCGGTTCTCCAGATTGAGCAACGTCGGCGTTTCGTGGAAGGGCGGGTCGCTATTGATTTAGTGGGGCGAGTTAACGGCGAAAAGCGCCGCTTTGACCTGATGAAGTTAGCCAACATTGGTGCCGATGAACGTAACTTCACCATGCGTTATTTCTCAGTATACGAAGGTGATTTTTTCATGCCTGAAGGGCTTGTACCTGAGCGTATTGATGTGTCGGTTACATTAACCGACGGAGGACGTGGCACGTTAAATCGTTCGTTCTTTTGGAAAGACATTCGAAAAGGTCAGCCGGCAACGAATGTCAGGACTGACGGCGATACTTGACCAAAATAGTCAGGTAAGAGAAAATGCCCACAGAGTTCAACGAGGGTGAAACACTATGAGCAGTTCTGCGGAAACAGCGGTACCTATTGAGTTTACCGAACAAGCCGCAAAGAAAGTGAGCCAGCTGATTGCGGAAGAAGAAAATCCGAACTTGAAGCTGCGCGTCTATGTGACGGGCGGCGGTTGTTCAGGTTTTCAATACGGCTTTACCTTTGATGAAACCCCCAACCCGGGCGATATGCAGGTCGAAAAAGAAGGTGTGACTTTATTGGTTGATCCAATGAGCCTCCAGTATCTTATGGGTGGCATTGTTAGCTATGAAGAAGGCTTGCAAGGTTCGCGCTTTTTCGTTGACAACCCTAATGCCACTACTACCTGCGGTTGTGGTTCAAGTTTCTCTATCTAGGCTATCCAAAACACTCGCTGAAGCTGAAACCAGCACGCATTTGCGCTAAAATAACCTCACCATTTGTTGTGAGGTTTTTTTATGAGTGCATACGCTGAACACATTAAAACCGTTTGTGAGCGCTTCGATAAGGCACTGGCAGATACTGGTTTTGAATCAACTCTGATTTACTCAGGTCAACCACGCGTTGATTTCCTTGATGACAACGCACCTCCGTATCGAGTCAACCCATTGTTTAAATACTGGGTACCCGTCACAGAAAGCCCGAAAAGTGCGATTTTTTATCGCAAAGGCAGCCAGCGCCCAACCGTGTATCTATTTCAGGCAAAAGACTTCTGGCACGCACCGGTCAATGTACCGGAAGAAGAATGGCAGCAGTATGTCGATTTAAAAATTATCGATGACCTTAGCGTTATGACTGACGATATCGGTAGCGATCTTGCCAGTGCCGCCTTTATCGGTGAAGACTTCGCAGAGCCTGTTCACAGCTGGAATGTAAAAGCTCGTAACCCACAGAACTTAATTGATCACTTGCACTTTCACAGAGCCATAAAAACGGAGTGGGAAGTAGAGAATTTGCGCGAAGCCAATAAGCTGGCCGCAAAAGCGCATGTTGCTGCAAAAGAAGCCTTCTATGCTGAGAAAAGTGAGTTGGAAATTCATCATGCCTATTTAGCGGCAATTGATTTTCGTGAATCACAAGTACCTTATAACAGCATTGTCGCTCTGAATAGCCACTCAGCAATTTTGCATTACGATGTTTATGATACTGAGCCACCTAAGCAGTTTCGTTCTTTCCTGATTGATGCGGGCGCACGTTATCGTGGCTACTGTGCTGACATCACGCGTTCTTATGCGTACGAAGAAGGCTTTTATGCGGACTTAGTTAAGGCTATGGATAACGCCCAGAGAGACTTACTGAGTGAAATTAAGCCCGGTGTTAACTATTATGACTTACACGTCTCGATGCACTTGAAGGTGGCTCAGATTCTGAGTGACTTTGGTTTTATCAATGGCGATGCACAAAGTATTTACGACAAAGGTTACACCAGTGCCTTTATGCCTCACGGTCTGGGTCACTTTATTGGCTTGCAGGTTCACGACGTCGGGGGCTTCCTGAAGTCTGATGATGGCAGCAGTTACGAGCGTAGTAAGCGTCATCCGTTCTTGCGTTTGCTACGTGATGTTGAAGAAGGTCAGGTGTTTACCATTGAGCCAGGTCTCTATGTTGTTGACCAGTTGCTCGAAGAGCACAAAGACAGCGACGACATTAACTGGGATAAGGTTGACGAGTTACGACCTTATGGCGGTGTTCGTATTGAAGACAGCATTGTTGTCGGTAAAGACGGAAACAACGAGAACCTGACTCGTGACGCTTTTAAAGCCCTGGGGGCTGAGTAAAGTTTAAGAAAATAACGTTTTAGAACCGAGTACAACCGGGGCCGCTGCACCTGTGACTGCAGGGTGGTTCCCCGGTTTTTTATGCTCATAGCACCAACCTAACCAGGCAAACGCCATTGCCTCAACCCATTGAGGGTCAACTCCAAGCTCTTGCGTCGTTCCACATATCGTTGAACCGAGGCGCTGGGTGATTTCTGTTATGAGCAGCTCATTGTTGGTACCGCCGCCGCAAAAGTAAACCTGCTCAGGCTTCGTGGGTAAACCATTAATTTCGTTACTTAGCGTTTCGGCAGTAAGTGCGAGCAAGGTTCTTTGAACATCTTCAGGTGTGTAGTTCGCTTTGAGAAGCCGCTTTAAATACGCCAGGTTAAACTCTTCACGGCCAGTACTCTTTGGCGCTTTGCGGGAAAAGAATGGATGTTGTAGTAACACATTTAACAGCTCTTCTATAACCTTGCCCTGACTCGCTAAGTGACCATTCTCATCGTAGCTTTTGTTTGCATTGCAGTGTTGTATCCACTGGTCCATCAAGGTATTGGCAGGGCCTGTATCAAAGCCAAGTAGCTGTTGCTGAGGGCCTAACCACGTGATGTTGGCAATGCCACCTAAGTTAACAATAGCGACGCTTTTCTCTGGTTGGGCGAAAATGTGCCTGTGAAACGCCGGGACTAATGGCGCGCCTTGACCGCCAGCTGCGACGTCTTTGCGGCGAAAGTCATGTATGACGTCTATTTGGGTGTTAAATGCCAGCCTGGAAGGATCACCTAACTGCAGCGTGTAAGGCGAACGATGACCGGGTTTGTGACGAACGGTTTGACCATGACTGGCTATGGCTGTGACATTTTCAGCCGGCACTTGAACTTTACTCAATAACTCCTTTACGGCAGCAGCAGATTGCTCAGAAAAAAGTACATCCAACTCAGCGAACTCATCGGCACGCCATTGGTCACTCACGCTAAGCTGTAAGAGCCGATTACGCAGTTCAATTGGAATAGGGAAGCTAAGGGATGCATTTAGAGCAGGCTTTCCGTCAGCGTCTATCTGAACCAGCACGGCGTCAATCGCGTCCATGCTGGTTCCTGACATTAAGCCAACATAAAGCTCGGACATTATCTCATTGCCAAATAAACACGTTTATTGTCGTTTAATACTGCAATAATTTGGTCGGCTTGCTGGCGGAATGCTGGCAGCTCTGACTCGGCCAGAGATTTCGCCTGTGGTAGCTCTACTGTGCGAGGGTTTCTGTGAACGCCATCAACCAGGAATTCGTAATGTAAGTGAGCACCGGTTACCCGGCCTGTTGCGCCGACACGACCAATTACCTGGCCTTGTTTAACGCGATCGCCCGTTCTGACGTGCTTGCGACTTAAATGTAAGTATTTCGTCGTGTAGCGTTCGCCGTGCTGCACAAAAATGTAATTACCATTTAAATGGTTATAGCCAGCCTGAACCACTTTACCGTCACCAGAAGACATAACCGGTGTGCCGGTTGATGCTGCGTAGTCAATGCCGTTGTGCGGGCGCACGCGGCCGGTCACCGGATGCAGGCGACGTGGGTTAAAACTGGAGCTTATATAAGTAAAATTAACCGGCGAGCGTAAAAATGTTTTACGCATTGCACGCCCATTTGGCGTGTAATACTGGCCATTGTCATGCAATATGGCCTGGAAGTGTTCGCCCCGGTTGACGAACTCGGCGGCCAGTATTTTTCCGTAGCCAACAAACTCACCGTCGACGTAATGCGTTTCAAATAACACACTGAACTCATCGTTTTTGCGTAAGTCGAGGGCGAAGTCGATATCCCAACCGAAGATGTTGGCGATACGCATAATTTGGTTGTCGGTCAGTCCGGAACTAATACCAGCATTCCAAAAACTCGAGTCAATTACCGCATGTGCAAACTCGGTACGCACTTCAACGTCTTTAACTTCAACTTCCGCGACAAAGCTGTCTTTTTGACGAGTGATGATGAGTGTGTCGGTGCCGTTAATGTCGTGCGTTAATTGAACTAACTTCTCATTTGAGTCTGTCGCGAAGCGCAGCAGATCGCCAGGATGTACTTTGCGCAGCAGCTTGGCCTCTTCACCTGACTCAGTGACGCGATAAAGCTCTTGTGCGCTAAAACCTAGCTTGCTAAAAATGTCGGCTAAATTATCGCCAGACTTGATTTGATAAGTTTGCCAGTGAAGCTCTTGAGTGGCGCTTTCTTCATTATTGGCGTTATTATCAAAGGCCAGTTCCAGCTGGTAGCGCTTACCCGGAACAAGTTGGTCAACGGAGGTTGTATTTTTAGATGCCGTTGCTGGCTCTGAAGGAATCACCAACAAAATTAATAGAGCAATACTAATCGCGCTGATTAGTATTTTATGAGAATGCGGAAGTTGCAGGAACATCCGCTGCATTTGAGAAACTACTTTCAATGTCATATTTAGCGCACTTTAGAACAAACTTTCTTTATTATGGTTACCCCTGTAAGCGATACACAGGGTGTCTCGTTTACGACCTCAGAATAACCTTATGGTTTCGAGGATAATACGAAAAAACGCAGAATACCAGTTTCTGAGCTTAAAACAGTGTTAAGAATGGCGTAAAATACTCGGTTTGACCGGGTAATCGATGGAGAGGTTTGATGAAAACAGAAGTGGCAGAGGCTATTGCTGAAATTACACGTGGTGCCGAGGAGGTGCTGCTGGAACAAGAGCTGGCAGAGAAGCTGGAAAGCGGCAAGCCTCTGGTTGTTAAAGCTGGTTTTGACCCTACTGCTCCTGATTTGCATTTAGGTCACACCGTGCTTATCAATAAATTGCGGGTGTTACAGGACTTTGGCCATAAAATTGTTTTCCTCATTGGTGACTTTACCGGCATGATTGGTGACCCAACGGGTAAGAATGTGACTCGTAAACCCCTAACACCGGAAGAAGTGGCTGCTAACGCTGAAACCTATAAAGAGCAAGTGTTTAAGATTCTGGACCCGGAAAAGACAGAGATTCGCTTTAACTCGGAGTGGATGTCGAAAATGGGCGCTGCCGATATGATTAAATTGGCTGCCCGTCAAACCGTTGCTCGTATGCTTGAACGTGATGACTTCAAAAAGCGCTACCAAAACAACCAGTCGATTGCGATTCACGAATTTCTGTACCCACTAGTGCAGGGCTGGGATTCTGTAGAACTGAAAGCAGACATCGAACTCGGTGGCACCGATCAGCGTTTCAATCTGCTAATGGGTCGCGAGCTGCAAAAAGAAGAAGGGCTGCGCCCCCAGACCGTCATGATGACGCCGCTGCTGGAAGGCCTGGATGGCGTGCAAAAAATGTCGAAGTCGCTGAATAACTACATTGGTATAACTGAGTCACCCAACGATATGTTTGGCAAAATCATGTCGGTTTCTGATGAGTTAATGTGGCGTTACTTTGACCTTTTAAGTTTCCGCTCCATTGCTGAAATTGATGGTTTAAAAGCGGATGTAGCGGCGGGTAAAAACCCACGTGATGTCAAAGTACTGCTGGCGAAAGAGATTATTGCGCGTTTTCATTCAGACGACGCGGCTGACAAAGCTGAGCAGGACTTTATTCAGCGCTTTCAGAAAAACGCCCTGCCAGATGAGATTGAAGAAAAAACGATAGCCGTCGGTGCTGAAGGCATGGGCATTGCTAATGTGCTAAAAGAAGCGGGGTTAGTTCAATCCACATCGGAAGCATTGCGAATGCTCAAGCAAAATGCTGTGAAGCTGGATGGTGAGCGTTTCACCGACAAGAACTACGTATGCACAGACAAGGACTCGGGTGTCTACCAGGTCGGTAAACGTCGTTTTGCGAAGCTGACGCTGACAGCTTAAGCAGACACTCCCCGAATAAAAAAACGCCGGTTACATCAGTAGCCGGCGTTTTTTATACTTGATGGTTAGATTCGAATTACACTCTGAAGCTCTTAATGGAGTCTTGTAACTCGTCAGCAAGCTTAGCCACTTCATTTGAAGCCTGGGCTGTTTGTTTAGAGCCTGAAGCGGTTTGCTCGGCAATAGAAACAATTGACTCAAGTCGCTCACTGATGTCGTGCGCAGTGCGGCTTTGCTCTTGTGCTGCGTTAGCAATGTGGTTACTGCTGTCAGAGGCTTGATGCACCGATTCAGTAATTGATTGTAGTGCCTGGGCTGCTTCGTCTGACTGTTGAACGCTCAGCTCCGCCTGTTCGCGACCCCGGTTCATAACCTCTACTGCGCGCTTCGAGTCAGTCTGTAAGCTCTCAATCATGTCCTGAATTTCTTCAGTAGACTCTTGAGTGCGACTTGCCAGCGTTCTCACTTCATCCGCAACTACCGCGAAGCCCCGGCCTTGCTCACCGGCACGTGCGGCCTCAATAGCTGCGTTTAGTGCCAGTAAGTTGGTTTGGTCAGCAATACCGCGGATAACGTCCAGAATGCCACCGATGTTACTGCTGTTTTCAGACAGCTGATCGATAACCTGAGAGGCGCCCTGAATTTCGTGAGCCAACTGCTCAATGGTAGAGCGGTTCTTATCTGAAATTTGACGAACACGCTTAGCTTCGTCATCAGAGTGCTGAATTTCACGAAGAGCTTGATCCGCGCCGTCAGCCATTTCACTGGCGGTATTGTTCATCTCTTGGGTTGCCGTCGCAACCTGCTCAATTTGACGACGTTGCTCATCAATGGCGTTAGTGGTTTCGTCTGACACATTTGACGACTGCTCAGCTGCAGTTGCCAATTGCGTGGCGCGATTGGCGATGCCTTCAATCAGCTTACGCAAGTTAACCGTCAGTTTATTCGTATTGGTGGCAAGCTCACCGAACTCATCCTGAGCATCATAATCAACACGCTCAGTTAAGTTACCTTCAGCCATAATATTCAGCATATGGTTAACGCGGGACAGCGGACGACTGATGCTGCGCACAGTCAGCCAGGAAATAAGTACTGCCAGCGCAATAGAGATAACCGTGATAATGCTGTTTATCCAACTGCTGGTCGAAATTGAATCCGCGGCTGAATTACGGCTGTCTTCAGCGATATTACGGACGCTAGTCTGAAGCTCATCGGTTTGCGTCATTAACGTATCTGACTGCTGCTGCGCTTGTTCGAGAGCTCGACCTGCATCGACACGGCGTTGTTGGCGCAAAATAACATTGTTTGGATAAGAACCTGGACCTTGCAGTTTATCAATTGCGTTACGAACAGTTGTTACCGCATCGTCTACCATTTGTTCTGCGCTACCGGTTGATTCATTGTCTAACGCTTCAAGACGCGGGCGAATGCTGTCTATATTGATGTCAATTTCGCTTTTAATAACATTTGCTGAGTCGAGGTTACCGGCTTTGTTTAAGTCATACATTAAGGTAATTAAACTTGATAATGATGACTCTATGTTGCTGGCTTCACGCGAAACCACTTCGTTATTCGACATGTCCATTGTGTCGAGCAGCATGATAGCGGCATCGTCGATGTTAAAAGCAATTTCGTCAAGCTGTTCAGAAGTGGTGCCGCGAAGCTCTAAGTATTCACGCTGATAGTTAAAGAGTTGGTCAATGAGGTCAACGTACTGAGTGACTGACGCTTCTGTACCGTTTATGAGCGCACTTTGACCTTCGCCTTTAATTAATTGCTGAAGATCATTCAGGGAGCTTACCAGTGACTCACGCGACGCATCAAATTCACCGCGATAGGAATCAATAGCTGATAAGGACTCTGCGTAATAGGCTTCAAGTTGCAGACTGGCAAGTTCGAGTGTATCGACCTTAATGGCAGCAACTTCGTTCAGCGCTGGCATGGCTTTGTCGTTAACGTTGTCGACGGATGAGCCTATACTGTTGATGTTAAACAGTGAACTCAAACTGATGACGAGTAAGAGCAGGGTGATGATGGCAAAGCCACCAATTACTCGCATAGCAACCGTTATTTTCATGAAATTTACCTCAGCACAGCAATGATTATATTTGTCTTCTAAGCCTTAAACGCATTTTGATAATAAAAGTTATCACTATTAAGGTCATACAGCGTCATATATTGTCCCCAAACACATCCAGTATCTAACGCAACAATGTCCTGGCGATGGGTTTTGCCCATTAATGCAGCCCAATGTCCGAATAATAGCCGATAGTTGTTGCTTGACCAAAAGTTAAACCACGGCTGTAAGTCATCCTGCGACGAATGTTGATTCGGATCATCCTTGCGAGTTAAATCAAGTTCACCATTTGGGTGACAATAACGCATACGCGTAAATGCGTTCACTATAAAACGGTATCGGTCGAATCCGCTAAGACTTGAGTCCCATTTTGAAGGCTTATTACTAAACATGCTTTTAATAAAGTGTTCAAAGTCAGTGCTTTTCAACGCATCGGAGACCTCGTCAGCGTGAACTTGAGCTTCATCGATAGACCACCAGGGGTAAATACCCGCGTGTGAAATCACATTGGATTCACTTAATTGATGCATCAACGGTTGGTTTCGCAGCCAGTCTACCCAGTCTAACTTCTCGGATGCGGTTAAAATGCCGTTGAGCTTGTCATTACGCTTCGCTTCTCTATGGCCCAAAAGAACAGCGACCAAGTTGAGATCGTGATTGCCCAGTACTGAGTGAACCGAGTGCTCATTCTTGTAGAAAAACCGCAGTGCATCAGCTGAGTCCGGGCCTCTTGCAACGATATCACCAACACACCAAAGCTGGTCTGTGTTATGACTGAAACCGACGGTTTCCAGTAACGCCATGAGCTCGCGATAACAGCCTTGAATGTCACCGACTACGTAAGTTGCCATAATTAGTGAATAATATTGGGGATTGCGAGACGGAAAGACGGGATATCCGCCTTAAACTGGTCGCCGTTTTCATCGAGCATTAAATAATGACCTTCCATGGTACCAATGGGCGTCGCTAAAACGGTACCACTGGTGTAGCTGAAAGACTCACCAGCCTTTAAGATCGGTTGCTGCCCGACAACACCGTCACCAGCGACTCGGGTAATCTTATTCTCAGCATCGGTAATGCGCCATTCTCTTGCCAACAATTGCACTTGTTGAGCTGTCGAGTTCGTAATGGTGATGGTATAGGAAAACACATATTGCTCAGACTCGGGCGAAGACTGTGCCGATAAGTAGTGCGTATTGACTTCAATCTCGATAATGCCTGCCATAAATTACTCAGCCTGCTCGGTTAACCAATCTGAAAGTTTGCAATAGTCCTGGACTGACAGCGTTTCTGGTCTAGCTGATGGGTCAATGCCCAACGACTCTAACTGCTCAGCGGGTATCAGCCCTTTGAGGTTATTTCTTATTGTTTTACGACGTTGGTTAAACGCTGTCAAACACAAACTGTGCAATTGTTTGCGGTCTTTAACCTGGTAGGGACTGGTCTTATAAGGCGTTAAGCGAACCACCGCTGACTCTACTTTCGGCGGTGGGGTAAACGCCGAGGGTGGCACATAGACAACCGGAGTTACCTCACATGCTTGCTGCACACCGACGCTAATGCGGCCGTAGTTTTTTGAGCCTGGCTCCGCCGCTAACCGGTCAACCACTTCTTTTTGCAGCATAAAATGCATATCTTCAATGCTGTCTGCAAAAGACAGTAAATGAAAGATAAGTGGCGTCGAGATATTGTAGGGCAAGTTGCCAAATACACGAGCTGGTTTTTCATCGGTAAATTGACGAAAGTCCGTTTTAAGCGCATCCGCTTCTATAACGTCCAGTTTTTGATTTAAAAACGGGTGCGTACGCAAGCGCTCAACCAAGTCTCGGTCAATTTCGACAACTTTCAAATAACCGCTACGATCAGCCACCGGCTCGGTCAAAGCGGCCAGGCCTGGGCCAATTTCAATCAAGTTTTCACCGGGCTCCGGATTAATGGCATCAACAATTTCTTCAATAATGCTTTCGTCATTTAAGAAATTCTGACCGAAGCGTTTACGGGCGCGGTGTCCCAAGTGAGTTTGGGAGTGGTTTTGGTGTTTACTCATAATAACTTGCGTTTGCCATATCAATAGCGGTTTGTATTGCCAAGCGGCAGCTACCGTCGTTTATATTGCCTGTGCCCGCTAAATCGAGCGCGGTACCGTGGTCAACTGAGGTTCGAATGTAGGGCAGGCCGAGCGTAATATTGACCGCTTGTCCGAAGCCTTTGTACTTTAAAACCGGCAGCCCCTGATCATGATACATAGCGACAACGGCGCTGGCGTCGTCTAAGTATTTGGGCTGAAAAATAGTATCTGCGGGATAAGGGCCGTGTAAGTTCATGCCACCAGCATTGAGCGTTTCGATAACCGGAGCAATGGTTTCAATTTCCTCATGGCCTAAATGACCGGACTCACCGGCATGTGGGTTTAAGCCGCAGACTAAAATTTTAGGCTGAGTCTCGCCGAATTTTTGGGTTAAGTCGTTGTGCAATATCGTCAGGATGTTTGTCAGTCGTTCCTTTGTAATTGCTTTAGAAACGTACGCTAACGGTATGTGAGTAGTTACTAATGCGACGCGTAGCCCCTCGGTCGCCAGCATCATAACAACGTCGTTGCAATCTGCTTCGTGAGCTAAAAACTCAGTGTGCCCGGAAAAGGCGACGCCTGCCTGATTAATCACCCCTTTATGAACAGGGCCGGTCACGATGGCATCAAATTCACCCGATAAATTGCCATCGGATGCACGTTTTAAACAATCGACCACATAATGGCCATTGGCTACGGTCAGCTCGCCAGCCGTCACAGGCTCACACACAGGTAAATGCTCAACCCATAAATGACCGGCCTCGTGCTTAGGCACTTTCTGGCCTTTTTGGTACTTATGGAATGTCACTGGCAAGTTCAGAAGCTCTGCTCGCTCGCGCAGCATATTTTTATCAGCGCAAACGACAACAGCAGCCTCCAGGGGCTGCTGCGCCACTTTCAATATTAAATCCGGGCCAATGCCGGCAGGCTCACCCGGAGTAAATATCAGCGTTGGATAACTCACTCAGCAACCCGTCTTATGTAGGCTTGATCGCGCATTTCCTGTTGCCAGTTGTCCAATTCTTCACGGAACTTACGGCTAAACAACATCTGATAAGCACGTTCTTGTTTGCTTTCGTTGGTTGCGTCGGTCGTACGTCTGTCTGTCACTTCCACTATATGCCAGCCAAACTGAGTCTTGAACGGCTCACTAATGGTATTCGCTGGAATGGTTTTAACTTTTTCTTTGAATTCAGGTGCGTACTTGTCCGGGCGTGCCCAGCCTAAATCGCCACCACGCGAAGCCGAACCAGGATCTGACGAGTGTTCCTTCGCTAATTCTTCAAACGTTTTGTCTCCGGCAGCTATTTGCTCACGGAACGAATTCAGCATTTCTTTTGCCTTATTGTCGGACAAAATAACAGACGGCTGAATCAGAATATGACGTGCTTTGACTTCTTCAACTTCAACGGTTTGCTCGCCGCGTTTGTCCTGAACTTTCAGAATGTGGAAACCAACACCACTGCGAATAGGACCAACGACATCTCCGGCTGATTTTCCTTCAACGGCTTCAGCGAACAACGTTGGCATACTATTAATTGTCATCCAGCCCATGTCACCGCCGTCTAATGCCGCCGAGCCTGACGACGAACGTATTGCCAAGTCAGAAAAATCGCTTCCTTCGTCCAGCAGTCGTAACACGGTCTCAGCACGATCTTTCGCTTTTTCTAGCTCGCTTTGCGATGAGTTAGAGTCTGCAGAGATAAGAATATGGCCTAAACGGTATTCGGTTTGAGTGCTTTGGTTACTGTCTATTAGTTTAACCAGGTTATTGATTTCTTGCGGAGTAATCGAGACACGCTGCTGTACAGCCGCTCGTTGAACCTGCTGAATGGTAATTTCGTTGCGAACATTTTCGCGGTAGCTCGCCCAGCTAATACCATTGTCAGCCATTTTCTGGCGCAGCTCATCTACGGTCAGGTTTTGCTCTTGAGCAATGCCGTTAATGGTTTGCTCGAGTTGTGCATCACTCACTTCGATACCCATGCGGTCGGCCATTTGTAGCTGAATTTCCTGCAATATCAGTCGCTCAATCGCTTGGGTTTCCAATACTTCGTCGGAGGGGGCATTAGCAGAGTTGAAGTTGTTACCTGCTTTTACCTGTTGCACCAGTTGGTCAATTTGACTTTGTAATACAACACCATCGTCAACGACAACAACAACCCGATCCAGAAGCTGCTGTGCGTGAGTTGTGTTACTGACCAGCAATGGCGTTGCCAAAAGCATTGCCGTTGCAAAAAAAGCTACCAATTTTTTCATTCTACCTACCACTAGTTACTGAGATAAAAAGGACGGCGATAACCGTACGTACTTTTCTCGAGCATATCTATCAGCCCCCGATTGTCAGAGGCTAAACCGCTAATAATAAATTGTATGCTAATACCGTTGTCAAACTCGGTGTCAGCGTTAATCGTCGCATTGTTAAAGGCCGGTTCAAGATCACGATTTATTCTTCGATAAGCACTGACGCGAACAGCCCAGCAGCAATTGCTGTATTGGACGCCTACCATAGCATCATTTACCCGATCGTGTGTTAAGTCGTAAAATACATTTGCTGCGACTTGCCATTGTTTACTGGCAGCAAATACGGCCTGAGTACCAATTTGTTCAATGTCGTTATTTAAAATATTAGTCGCTTTACGGTGACTGACCTGCACTAAGTTGCTGCTGTTTTTTCGATACTCCAGTGCGGTCTGACTCTTACGTGTGCTATTAAGTTCCGTATCGTACTGGATAGAACTCTTTAGTGACCATTCGTCGGTCATTGTCCAGTTTATATCGGCAACCCATTCACTGTTGCTGGAAGTGAATGTCGGCTCTTTCGTTTCATCAATAAGAAGCTCTGTTCTACTGTCTTCGATGTTATATATTTGGCCGAGGCTGGCTCTTAACACTTCGCGCTCGCTATCCGTGAATAGACTGGTTGTGAGTCCGTATGTTACCTGATTCGCTTCCGCAATCCGGTCAAGCCCCGAAAAACGGCGGCTGCGAAATAGACCGTAATAGTCGTCTTGTAATAATGCCGTGTCGTAAATGCCGATGTTCTGTTGGTTTTCGTAAGGCACATACAAATACTGAATTTGCGGTGACAGCGTTTGACGGTATCCGTCGCTGGTTTCTCGCTCTAAATGCAGCTGAGCTTGTAAACGTAATCTCGGTAATGCCCGTGTGACATCGTCGTCTAGTCGGGCATCGTCGCTTTGCTGGCGATAACGAGTAAATAGGTAAGACAGCTCTGCTTCAGTGTCAAAAGCGGGTTTTTCATAGCGATATTTAACGCTGGGCTCAACGTGGGCACGAGTCGCATAATTACTGGCCTTGTCTTGGTTCTGAAAGTAGGTCAGTTCAGTGTATAAGTTAGTACTAAAACCCGTGAATTTGTTTTGTTCATAACTCAGACTGATTTGCGGTAGTGTTCTATATGGACTGAGATAATCACCCAAAATCTCGTAGTCTTCGGTTCGGACCTGAGCTGTCCAGTTTTCGTTGATGTAATCAAGCTGAGCCACTCGGTATAGGTGAGTATCTGCGCGTCCGGCGAAGTCGCTGCCAAAATCATTTAAGTAGTTATCGTCACTGATTTGCGTACCATCCAGGTACAGGCTTAATTGCTCATTAAATTGCGTCTTGTGCTGAACATGCCAAAGGTAGCGGCTTTCTTCGGTTGCGATAGCACGGTCATTATTTAAGTATTCCAGATTTAATTGGCCTGCGCTCTCTTCAAATAAATAGCGATACTCTCCGGAAAACATCGTGCCGCGTTCCGACATATAGATGGGCGCTATCGTGGCGTCCATATTCGGCGCTATATTCCAGTAATAAGGTACTTCAACCTCGAAGCCATTATTAGAAGACGAGTCGAAAGTTGGGTACAGGAACCCTGTTTTGCGTGCGTCGCTTATTGGAAAGTTGAAGTAGGGCAAATAAAGAATAGGAACGTCAAAGAGTTCAAAACGTGCGTGCCAGGCCTCACCAAAGTCACTGTTCTCGTCTATTTCAATCCGTTCTGCGCGTAGCTGCCATGCGGGAGTTTCGCCGGGGCAGGTGGTGAAGCTGGAGTCTTGCAGCAGCACGTTTTGCTGCGATAAAGAAAGCAGCTCAGCGTGCCCACGAGCGTTTACGTTGGTCAGCCTGTAGTCACTGGAGTAAAGCCGAGCCTCATTACTGTTTAAGTCTAAAAACAACGATTCGCCACTGACATTTAAGTAGCCATCGCTGAAGTTAATGCCATTGCTGGCCTCAATTTGACCTTTTTGCTGATCGAGAGTTGCTGCCTGAGTAGATAGCCACTGCCCGTTGTGCTGGATAATGACGTTACCCTCAAAGTAAGCTTTGTCATTTGATAAAATGCGCGCAGATTTAGACTCGACACCGATTGCGCCCGCTTGTATTGCTTGCAGCTGCATGGATTTATCGGCAATGCTTTCAACAGGCGTCACCTGACATACCAACGGTTGAGATACTGAATTTTGTGGCGTTGCTGATGCCAAACCTGAAAGAAATAGCAACAGGACAGGGAGCAGCGACGTTACTGTGGTAAGTCTAAGCAACAAATGAGTCATCCGTTTTGGTCGTTGTTAGCATTATTGTATCTACGTAAAGGGCAATATAATAAAGCAATTTTGTTTGTTTCGCTATTTGATACACTGCAAGTTTTACGCGAAGAAAGTATATTTCTGGAGGGCATTTTGGAAGATAAACGTGAACTGGCTCTGCAAGCTTGGTGTGAGTTGCAGACTGGCGTAACACAACCAACGTTGGAAGTGGTCTCTGGAGACGCTAGTTTCCGCCGGTATTTTCGCGCAACCAATGGACGGGAAAGCCTTATTGCCGTTGACTGCCCTCCTGATAAAGAGCCGATGGAACCCTTTTTAGCGGTCGCAGAAGCCTATCGCGATGCCGGCGTGACGGTTCCGGAAGTGGTGGCCGCTGACACTGAGCATGGCTTTATGTTGCAGTCGGACTTTGGTCAAATTCTGTTGCTAAGTAAGCTGCATGAGCGCAATGCACGGCAGTTTTATGGTGATGCGCTAGCTGCGCTGCCTCATATTATGGACGTGACTAAAACTCGGTTAGGTACTTTGCCGAAGTTTGACCAGGCGTTACTTGAGCGCGAATTGGGACTTTTCAAAGACTGGTTGTTGGGAACTCATTTGAATGTTGAATGGCAGCCCGATGATGAACGAATTTGGACTCGTTTTTGCGACATAATGATAAATAATGCGCTGGCGCAGCCTCAGGTTGGCGTGCATCGCGACTACCACTCCAGAAATTTAATGCTGCTGAATGATGATCGAATTGGCATTATTGATTTCCAGGATGCGGTAGTTGGTCCTATTACCTATGACGCAGTATCACTGCTACGTGACTGCTACATTGAGTGGCCGGATGAATTGGTCGATGAATTAAGTAATACCTTGCGTCAGCGTTTGATAGACAGCAACCGATTAGCGGCACAAACTGACGAAGCTCAGTGGCAACAGTGGTTTGATTTAATGGGTATGCAACGGCACACCAAGGCGGCAGGAATATTTGCCCGCTTAGCACATCGTGACAAGAAGCCGGGATACCTGCAGGACGTACCCAGAACTCTGGGGTACCTGGAGCGAATTAGCCAGCGTTACACTGACCTGAATGAATACAACGCCTGGTTGAATGAACGAGTACTACCGGCGTGGGAGCAACAATGAAAGCGATGATTTTAGCGGCTGGTCGCGGGCAGCGCATGCGACCACTCACCGATAATCAACCGAAACCGTTGTTGTCCGTTGCAGGAAAACCTTTGCTGACCTATCACTTAGAAAAACTTGCCAGCGCTGGTGTTCGTGAAGTGGTGATTAATCATGCCTGGAAAGGAGAACAAATTGAGCAATTCGTTGGTGACGGCTCAGAGTGGAAGCTACAGGTGTCGTTTTCTCCAGAACCAGAGGGCGGTCTTGAGACCGCTGGCGGCATTATTCAAGCGTTGCCGTTACTGGGGGATGAACCGTTTTGGGTGATCAATGGCGATATCTGGACGGACTGGGATTATTCTGAACTGCCGAAAGGCCTACCGGATGACATGCTGGCGCATCTGGTCATGGTTGATAATCCGCCGCATAACGCGGATGGCGACTTTGGCGTTAAGGATGGCTACCTGACAGAAAAAACGCAGGATTCGAAAACTTTTGCCGGCATTGGTCTGTACCGAAAAACGTTGTTAGAGCCATACCCTGAAGGGAAGCACCCATTAAAACCATTTTTTGAAAAAGCGATGGCTGAGCGAAAAGTTCTGGCGTCTGTTATGGGCGGCTTGTGGACCGACGTGGGCACTCCCGAACGGCTGGAGCAACTGAATCAACAAGTAGGAAAACAGCAATGATTTGGGGAAAAGTAATAGGCGCGTTGGCTGGGTTTGCTTTTATGAAATGGCCGGGCGCAATTTTAGGTGCGTTGGTCGGGCATTGGTTTGACCGTGGTATGGCTCAGGACTTTTCTAAGCGAGGTGCCTGGGGGCGTTTTTTATATGGTGCAGAGAAAGCGGCCGGCGATGCGAATTTCATTTATACCCTATTTGCGGTGATGGGGCATGTCGCCAAAGCAAAAGGGCGAGTGACCGAGCGCGATATTGCACAAGCGCAGTATTTAATGCAACAGCTAAAACTGGGCACCGATGCGACCAAAGAAGCACAAGATGCCTTTCGTGAAGGCAAAGAAGCTACCTTCCCGTTGCAACAAGTAATGAAAGATTTCAGCGCATCATTTTATGGCAACCGAGATGTGCTTCAGCTCTTTATGGAACAGCTGATTGGCCTTGCTCTGAATGATGGCGTACTGGAAAAGGCCGAACATGAAGTACTGGTGGATGTGGCAAAAGCGCTGGGGTTCACGCGCTTCCAGCTTGACCAATGGTTGATCATGGAAAAGGCGGCGTTTCGTTTTCATCAGCAGCGTCAGCGCAGTCATGCGGGAAGTGGCGGGCGTCAGTCGTCGACGAAAAGTGATTTAGCAGACGCTTACCAAATATTGGGTGTGACTGAGAAAAACAGCAACGCAGAAATTAAAAAGGCGTACCGGAAGTTAATGGCGCGACACCACCCCGATAAGTTAGCGTCGCAGGGGCTTCCCGAAGAGGTGATGAAACAAGCACAGCAAAAAGCGAGAGATATTCAAGCGGCTTATGAGCAGATAAAAGAGCACAGAAATATTCGCTAATTATCAGTACCCATGAAACTCCAGCCAGCCTTTAACCGTGGAGCGTAACTCAGCTTGACCAGCGTTGCCGGACGTCAGTAGCTGACGTTGCCGGTACGAAACGTGCTGGTATTTGGTGGCGAGCTTTTTGCGCAGTGACCATTGTGCCTCCAGCCAGCGGTTACTCTCTGCGGCTCGAATGTCCAGAATAGGCAACGGTGACTTGGCAATTCGCTCTGAGAGTGCTTTGTTGAAATGATACTGAGGAATGTAAGCATTCACTATCACCAGTGCATCCGGCATCATTGATGGTGTTTTTTCGAGTAGTCGCAGCGTTATATCCGCAGTTATCCCCTCTACTACCCAAACGGCAAAGCCAGGCTGGCTGAGTGTTTCTTCCTGCAATAAGGCGATGCGCTTTTCTAAAGCGATAACTAGCGGTTCGAATACGCTATCGTCTGCGTGCTCGGGAAAATGCGTGCGCGTCGCCGGTGTTTGCAAATTGTCGGTGCGAATGGTGTTATCGGGCGGTGTTAACGCCCAAGTTGTCCAACCAAAGTCGGGAGCCACTTCATACAAATAACTGACGTAAAATGATTGCAAAGGATGATAGTGCCAGTCGGGAATTAGCGTCATTTGTCCACTTTCGAACGCCTGTAAATACTCCTTTTTTAGCACTAAAAAGCGCGCAGCGTCACCATCCATCAACCAATGCAATTGGTCCTCGGGAAGGTAACGCTGCAAATCGTCCTGTGCATTCAACACAGGAGCAGTGACGAAAAACAGCAAAAAGGTGATTAGAAAATGACGTTTCATAGTTCCAGTATCGGCTTCAGAAACCGGAACTTGATAATAAAAAGACCTAAAAAGGCAGTTGGCTGGTGAAAGTAACGGTTTGCTCGCTTAAAGGGTGGGTAATGGTCAATGAGTGGGCGTGCAAATGCAGTCGGTCGGTCATATTAAACGCGTCAGCGTGAGCGTAAAACTTGTCGCCTAAAATGGGGCAACCTAGCGCCTGCATGTGTACGCGAAGCTGGTGAGAACGCCCGGTGTGCGGATAGAGTTCAACCCGTGAATAATTTTCATGGGTTGCTAACACGCGGTAACCCGTTGTGCTGTCTTTGCCGGTAACGAAATCCATGTGCTGGCGGGGACGGTTCGGCCAGTCACATGACAGTGGTAACTCTACCATACCTTGCTGTGCCGGCATTTGTCCCCACACATCTGCAATGTAGGTTTTTTGTGTGGTGCGTTGCTGGAACTGACGACTAATCTGGCTTTGTGCGAGCCGGGTTTTCGCCAGCAGAATAACGCCCGAGGTCGCCATGTCGAGTCGGTGAACAACCCGAATTTCAGGGAGCACACGCTGCGCTCTTGTGTATACTGAATCGCGATGTTCAATATGCTTACCGGGCACGCTGAGCAGGCCACTTGGCTTATCAACCACCAATAATTCAGAGTCCTCGTAAATGACGGCTAAATAAGGCTCTAACGGTGGCTGATAATGCAATAAAGCCATCAGTGATTATTCACCAATATACGAATGGCTGTAAGCGATAATTGTGGTTGCTCGGTTGCTGTCAGTAGGGTCGTCTCGCGCTCTTTTAGCGCCTCAATCTCCGACTCGCGAACGGACGGATTAACGTCTTTCAGTGCTTCCAGGCGTGTGAGCTCTCGTTGCAGTGTGTCACTGATTTTCGCACGCTGATCGCTTATCAGGCCTTCCTGCCAGCGACGCGCTTGCTCCTGAGCACCGTGTATCAAGTCTTGTGCCGGTCCGCGTAACTGCTTAAGAATTTGGCGAGCGGTTTTTTTATCAAGGAAACTGGCTTGCTGATCAAGTAACTCTCTGGAGACCTTATCGGATAGCTCTCTGCCTTGGCTATCTAATAGCAGACGTAGGTTACCTTGCGGGCAAAACTCCTGCACCGCCGTTTTAGCAGGCGCTACTACTGTATTGGTAAAGTCCAGCTCAAGAAACCAGGCGCCCGCTGGAATAGCCGTGTTTTTCATTTGCGCAACGCAGGTACTTCCAAAGTCGTCTGAAGACAGAAGCTCTAAAGCGGCCTGAACCATCGGATGATCCCAGCTGAGAAAGTCGACATCTTCAAAATTTAATGCAGTAACACGATCGAAAGTGACCGTGATGCCATCTTCCGGCAGGCCAGGGAGTCCTGGAATACGCATGTGTTCGCTGGCGCGAATGAACCAACGGTTCTCGTCCAGAACTTCGTTGTTCACACCAAAGCGGTCCCAAAATGCGAGCATAAAGTCCGCAACGGTATCAACGTCTGAGTCTGCATTGATATGTTCAATAATGCGCTCAGCTTGTTCAGGCCGACAGGCGTTCATTGCTTGTAGCTTGTCGTGGCCCTGCTTATTCAGTTCGCGCCAGGCTTCACTAAGCTCTTGCGTTTGCTGAATGATGTCATCCGACAAGGGCTGATGCTTTTCAAGGGCTGTTTCAATGAAGTTACCAAAGGCGTCATAGAGTTTACGACCAATGGCATTGCACTGACGAAAGGCGTTCATGCCTTGCTCATACCAGGGCAGTAAAATAGCTTCGTTAGAGCCGGCGTTGTAGGGCAGGTAAATATCAATTGTATTTTGTTGCCCAATGCGATCTAAACGACCAATGCGCTGCTCAAGTAAGTCCGGGTTGGTGGGCAAGTCGAACAGAACAAGCTGGCTGACGAACTGAAAGTTACGCCCCTCACTGCCTATTTCAGAGCACAACAATATCGGGCTGCCATCTTCTTCACTGGCAAAAAAGGCGGCAGAGCGGTCTCGCTCCGTTAATGTCATGCCTTCGTGGAAGGTCGCTGCTTGAACGCCCGCGAGGACACGCAATGCTTCCGATAAATCCAGTACCTGTTCCGCCGTTTTGCAGATTAATAAAGCTTTGCTGTTGCGATTCTCTTTAATGTGGTTAATGAGCCAATCGACCCGCGGGTCATCCATCCACCAGGGCATGTCTGCGTCCGGCGTAAATTCAGGCAACTCGATGGCGTGAAAACGACGCTCAGGGAAGCCGCCTATATCGGCACGGCGGTTGCGGAACATAACCCGGCCGGTACCGTATTTGTCGAGAAGCTCATCAAGCTTTTTATCATCGGTCACAGACTCAGCCTGCTCCGCGAGTTCTTTGTAGTGTTCCTGCTCTTTCAAAAAGGCGTCATAGTCACTGAAACGATCAGGATCAAGCAGCTGCAAACGCAAGAAATGGCCTTCGGAGCCTTCTTGCTCAGGCGTTGCGGTTAACAGCAATAAACCCGGAATGGATTCGCACAGCGCTTTGACCTGTGCAAACTCGTCAGCGTCCGGCTGCAAGTGGTGCGCTTCGTCAATGACAAGTAAATCGAAATCAGCGTCCGAAAGTGCGCTTTGCCATTTGGGCTCTTTAATAAAGTCACTACTGACAATAATGTGCTGTTCAGTCAGAAACGGATTGTCGGTATCCTCCGCGGCTTGCTCACAGCGTTCTTCGTCGAACAGGGTAAAGCTTAAAGCGAAGCGGCGGCGCATCTCGATAAGCCATTGGTGCATGAGCGATTCAGGCACCACGACAAGAACGCGTTGAGATCGATCCGTCATCAGCCGACGTTTTATGATCATACCGGCTTCAATGGTTTTACCTAAGCCCACTTCATCGGCCAGCAACACCCGCGGGTGGTAGCGATCGGCCACCGTTTTAGCAATATAAAGCTGGTGCGGCAGTAATTGGGTACGCACGCCCAACAGCCCGGCAACTTCGCTGTTTTGGTAAGCTGCGAGATGCTGATTCGCTTCGCAGCGTAACTGATACATATCTAAACGGTCAGATTGCCCGGCTAACAAACGCGTCAATGCCGGATTGTTGTCAATTTGATAGGACAACTGGGGTTCAGGAACGGTAACCTGTTCCTGCGTGTCTTCGCGTTTGCCATGGTAAGTGACAATACCGGCCGCTTCAGACAACTCTTCAATAATGAAGGTCCAGCCGTCAGCGTGCTTTCCTTGCTGTCCGTCCTGCAACAGGTAACGGACTAATGGTGCCTCTTGTGCAGCGTATAAGCGCACTTCACCATTAGCAGGAAACATGACGGTTATATGGCGTCCCTCTGCTTGTGTGATAAGGCCAAGCCCCATTTCTGTTTCGGTTTCACTGAGATACCGTTGGCCGACTCTAAATTCACTCACTGCAGAACTCCCAATCGCTTTATTTAAGGGCGGCAATGGTACTGAATTCGCCGAAAAATTCCGAGAAAAAATTTCTCTCTGTCACTATTTTGTCATTAATTTTAGACTAAGCTGTAATTAAACAATAACGACAAAAGGTAAACGCCTATGTCTGAAAATAAAGCGGGTAAATATTTCATCCTCGATACCAACATTCTGCTGCATGACCCCCTTGCTTTCCTTAACTTTGAAGAACACAGCGTCATTATTCCCATGGTGGTTCTCGAAGAGCTCGACAAAATTAAAGACCGAAATAAAGACGTTAGCCGAGAGGCCCGGGTTGCCATTCGTTCTTTAGAGGAAGCGTTAAAAGAGGCTCGGCCGGATGAAATTATTGATGGGGTAAAACTCAGTCGCATGCACGGAGAGCACAACGCTCAAGGAACGTTGGCAATATTCCCGGACTATCAGCTCGAGCAAAATGAATCGGTGCTGTCTTTGTCCGAGAACGATCACCGCATTATTCAGGCGGCGCTGGAAATTCAGAAGGATAAAGCACCGGCGGCGGTGGTGTTGGTCACCAAAGACATCAATATGCGACTGAAAGCCAAAGGCGCAGGCATGAAGTATGTTGAAGATTACCGCACTGACCAGCTTATTGACGATATACGCCTGTTGACCAAAGGCTTTTACAAATTCGAGGGGGACTTCTGGTCGCAGGTTGGTGAAGTTGAAACGCATCAGGAAGGTCGTGACGCTTATCACACGGTGGGACGGGAGTTGCTGCCGCAGATATTTGCTAACGAATACATTATTGACGAGACCAATCATTTTGCCGCACGGGTGGATAGTTACGACAATGACTCCGTGACGCTGATGGACTTGGGCGTTGAGCGCCTGATGTCTTACGACGCCTGGGGAGTACGTCCCAAAAATATTTATCAGGCAATGGCGCTGCACGCGTTGCTTGATACGCACATGGATATGGTCGTGCTGACCGGTCCGGCAGGCAGTGGTAAGACGTTTTTAGCGCTTTCTGCGGCGCTACAAATGGTGGTAGAGCAGGGCATTTATGAAAAGATTATCGTGACCCGTAATACGCCGGAAATAGCTGAGTCGATAGGTTACTTGCCGGGTACGGAAGAAGAAAAAATGGCGCCCTGGCTGTCGGCGATTACAGACTCGCTGGAAGCTCTGCATAAGCATGACGAAAGTATGGAATCGAGCCTGAGCTACATTATGAAAAAAGCGAACATTCAGTTTAAGTCGTTGAATTTTATGCGTGGCCGCAGTATTCAAAATGCCATTGTCATTTTGGATGAAGCACAAAACTTAACTGCTTCACAGCTTAAAACACTAATCACTCGCTGTGGGGAGAACACTAAATTGATTGTATCGGGAAACCTGGCGCAAATAGACAGCTATTACCTAACGGCGGTGACGTCGGGACTTACGTACATTGTGGAGCGTTTTAAAGACTACCCGGGCAGTGCCACCATTAATCTAAATGGCGTTGTTCGTAGTTCACTTGCGCAATTTGCAGAAGAGCATTTATAGCCCAGAAAAACTTTAGTTGACCGGTTTTACGGTGTACTGACCGGTATGAATGTGAAATTCGGTTTCCTCACTGACGGTTCCCGCTGGCATAGCGGCGGGGCCGGTTACATCAACCAAAACGTATTGAATACCATCGTGCTCAATGGTGGTGTCACTGTCACGTTTACTCATATTAATGCCAAAAACGGCGTGGTCGGGCAGGTAAATAATGGCCATCTGAGCGTTGTTAATGATGTTGCGCATAATGGCTGTCATTAACGTGACTTTGCTGTCACAGTCGCCCTGATTGTAGTAAATCAGTTGGTTCGGTGGCACGAAACCATCGCCTCGGCTATCAAGTTTGCTGCTTAAGTCATTATATGGAATATGCTGTAAAAAGCTGGTTACGTAGTTGATGTAGTTGCGTTGGGTGTTGTTACCCAATTGCTCGCCAATCGCATTGATGAGCGGCTTAATAACGGACGCCATTTCACCGGCTATAGCGGCATGATCAGGAATAATTCCCTGTTGTCCGGGCGGTAGGGAGATAGTTTCGTAGAAATTGGAGTCCAGATAATCTACCCAACGTTCATTGTAATATTCGCGCAGCCGCTGCTTGTATTGCTCAAGCTGAGCTTGTTGCTCCCGACTTCTGGCTTTACTGGTTATCAGCTCAACACTTTGCTGGCGGGGTGTTAATTTGGCTTGAATGCCACGCCATTGTTGCTGACGAATGTATCGGTTGAGCTGTCGGCTTAATTCGCGCTGGCTTCGTTCAAGATTAAATCCTCGATAACGCTTTAATGGAGCCAGAAAGTCGTTCTTATCGGCGGAGAACTCGATAGTGTTTTGATTGCCGTCGAAGTCGTCCCAGTGATACGAAAAGTGAAGCTGATTGTCTTGTTCATTGAGTTGAAAAAAAGACTGGGCAAAGCTGCTAATGGGGAATAGCAGCAGAAATACAAAAGAAAGCCAGACAAACGCATCATTATGAGGTGTCACGCTGGCTTTCCTATTAACCCTTAAAACTTCATTTCCGTAATGGGGCTTTCTTCGAATTTAAGGTCGATTTGGTACTCGACACCGCCCGCACGGACAAAAAAGTAGGTTTTTTCTTTCTTAAAGACTTCTAATAAAGAGACCAGCCGGAGTCCAGGGCGACGCTCTGGCGGCAAATCAGTAAACTCAACACCGCTGCGTGATACGAGAATGTTGTCGTATTTCGCGCCGGTGATTAAGAGAAGTTTTTTATTTTCGTCTTTTAAGAGAATTGTATTGCCCGTAACTGAATACGGTTCTTCGTTACCAAACAAGGTCAGCTCCTGTCACATCAACTGATTACTGAGCACACTATAACGAATTATCGCTTGTTGGCAAAGAATTGCTCAAGAAATCCTCGACAATTAGCAGTGCGGCTTGACTATCGACAAGTCCTTTATCGAGTTTCTTAAACCCTCCTGCGTTGAATAATTCTTCGCGCGCGGCGGTAGAAGTGAGTCGCTCGTCCTGAAAGGCGACCGGCAAACCAAAACGCCCATGTAATCGATTGCCAAACTTTTTCGCGCGTTGGGTGAGTGGCTGCTCTGTTCCGTCCATATTTAATGGCAGGCCGACAACCAATTGCTCGGGCTGCCACTCTTTAAATAGCTGCTCAATAGCGTCCCAATTGGGAATGCCATCTTTTGCCTTTAATGCGCTAAGCGGTGAGGCAGTACCAGTAATACGTTGGCCGACGGCGACACCAATGCTTTTGGTGCCAAAGTCAAAGCCGATAACCGTACTCATGCGTGGCCTACATCAGGTGCCAGCTTCCAAACATCAAAGCCGAGTTGTTCTGTGGCCTTTTGCCAACGCTCGCTAACAGGCGTATTGAACAGGAGTTCCGGGTCGGCCGGTATGGCTAACCAGGAGTTGTCTTCCATTTCTTCTTCCAGCTGACCCGCTTCCCAGCCAGCATACCCCAATGTCAGTAAAAAATGCTGTGGCGCGGCCGATGAGCCTAATGCCTCTAAAATATCGCGCGAGGTCGTGACCATAATATCGTCGCTCATTTTCATGCTGGCGCGCCAGTTGTCTTGTGGCGGGTGAATGACGAAACCACGCTCACGACCGACAGGGCCGCCTTGATAAACCTGACCTTGCAGATACTCGTTATTCTCCGGGTAAACAATTTCCAGCTTATCCAGCAGCGAGGTCACACTAAGTTCGGCAGGTTGATTAATGACAAGCCCCATAGCGCCATCTTCGTTGTGCTCACAAATGTAAGTCACGGTTCGCTTAAATGCTGGATCATTCAGCATAGGGGTTGCTATCAAAAAATGGTTTTGTAAGCTGTTCATCCGATTCACCGACTCCTTAACGATAATCTCTACTTCCGATATGGGGCCATCACGTCGAAATTCAATTCAATTTTGACTCGACTGCCTCAAAAACAAGCTCGGCAATATTAATGTCGTAAGCGTTTTCAATTTCCCGCATGCAGGTTGGGCTAGTCACGTTTATTTCTGTTATACGGTCGCCGATGACATCCAGACCAACCAGAATCAGGCCTTTTTTCTTAAGTTCCGGGCCGACTTTGCGTGCTAGTGCCCAGTCGCTATCAGACAAGGGTTGGGCACGGCCAGTGCCGCCAGCCGCTAGATTACCGCGCGTTTCGCCGGCACTGGGAATGCGGGCTAATGAGTACGGAACCGGTTCACCATCAATAATGAGAATGCGTTTATCGCCATCTTTTATCTCCGGTAAATACTTCTGCGCCATCGCATAACGCCGACCTTTTTCTGTCAGTGTTTCTATAATAACGCCGAGGTTGTTACCGTCAGCCGTCACCTTAAATATCGATGCGCCGCCCATACCGTCGAGTGGCTTTAAAATGACATCGCCGTGCTCTTTGTGAAACGCCTTTATGACGTCAGCGCGAGCACTCACCACCGTGTCAGCAATGGCGTCAGCAAACCACGACGTAAATAGCTTTTCGTTGCAGTCACGGAGGCTTTGTGGTTTGTTCACGACCAAACTGCCGCGATGTTCGGCCAGCTCTAATATGTGCGTGGCATAAAGAAACTCACTGTCAAACGGCGGGTCTTTGCGCATCATAATGACGTCGAAGCTATCCAGTGGCAGATACTCACTGTCTTTCAGGCTGTAAAAGTCGGTTTTCTGGTCGCGTACCGTGACTTCCTGGACAAACGCCATCGGGTTACCGTTGTCGATGACTAAGTCGCCCAGTTCCAGATAAAAGCACTGATAACCGCGTGCCTGTGCTTCCAGCAATAAGCGGAAGCTCGTATCTTTTTCGGTTTTCACATCGGCGATAGGATCCATCACCATGGCTAACTTCTTCATATAAACTCCTTTAGCGTAAATCGCCAAACTGATACTGCACCGCGGTTAAAGCAGACAGTGCTGCGGTTTCGGTTCTTAGTATTCTTGGGCCTAACTTCATGGGTTTAAAGCCCTGCTGTTCGGCCTCAAGGACTTCCTCGTCGGTGAAGCCACCCTCGGGGCCAATCAATAGCTGAATGCCTTTATCGGCTTGCGTGTAAGAAGACAGTGGCTGCTCGGCGGTTGGGTCTAGTGTCAGTCGTAGCCCGTCAAAGCTGTTATTGATAAAGTCTTCCAGAGTCTGTGCCGGTTTAACGTTCGGTACGATACTGCGGCCGCACTGTTCACAAGCCGAGCGCACTATTTTCTGCCATTGCTGCTGCTTTTTTTCGAGCCGGTCACCGCTGAGCTTGACGCCGCAGCGCTCGCTAAAGAGCGGCGTAATCTCGCTCACCCCAAGCTCTACCGATTTTTGCAATACGAAGTCCATACGATCGCCCCGTGAGATGACTTGTCCTAAATGCACTGGAACCGGGGATTCGGTGTCATTATCTTCCACGGCTGCTACCTTAAAAGACGCAGACTTTTTAGTCACCTGGGTAATGGTTGCTGAGTAATTCTTACCGTCCCCATTGAATAAGACAATGGGGTCATTTACGTTTAAACGCAGCACTTTTATCAGGTGTTGGAAACCGTCCGCACTCAGTTCGGTTTCAACGTTTATATCGATGGGATCAGGGTGAAAGATCCGCGGTACTCGCATGCTATTCGCCTTATTCGGACTTTTAGACGTCCAGAAGTAGAAAAAAAAAGAGTGATCGGTTACATTATGCAACCAGTATTGAGTGATTTCATCAAAATAAAGGAATAGTGGGCATATGTCACGTCACCTGTTTACCTCAGAGTCAGTGTCCGAAGGGCATCCGGACAAAATTGCCGATCAGATATCTGATGCAGTTTTAGACGCTATTTTAGCGAAAGATCCTAAGGCCCGTGTTGCTTGTGAAACGTATGTAAAAACCGGGATGGTATTGGTTGGCGGAGAAATTTCAACCAAGGCCTGGGTTGACGTTGAAGACCTTGCACGTCAAACCGTCAAAGACATTGGTTATCGACATTCCGATATGGGTTTTGACGGCGCGTCTTGTGCAGTATTAAACGCCATTGGTAAGCAAAGCGGTGACATCAATCAGGGCGTTGACCGCGACAAACCTGAAGAGCAGGGGGCAGGTGACCAGGGCTTAATGTTTGGTTATGCCTCGAATGAAACGTCGGTACTTATGCCGGCTCCAATTACTTATGCACACCGCGTTATGCAGCGCCAATCGGAAGTGCGTACTAACGGTACGTTAGATTGGTTACGCCCGGACGCCAAAAGTCAGCTAACGTTTGTTTATGAGAACGGCAAACCTGTCGCTATTGATACCGTGGTTCTGTCAACTCAGCACAGAGAAGATATTACCCAGGAAACGCTGCGCGAAGCGGTGATGGAAGAGATCATTAAACCGGTATTGCCGGAGCAGTGGGTTTCCAAAGACACGCAATTCCATATTAATCCTACCGGTCGTTTTGTGGTGGGTGGCCCGATGGGCGACTGCGGCTTGACGGGTCGTAAGATCATTGTAGATACCTATGGCGGCATGGCACGTCACGGTGGCGGAGCTTTCTCGGGTAAAGACCCGTCAAAAGTTGACCGCAGTGCGGCTTATGCGGCGCGTTATGTTGCTAAGAACTTGGTCGCCGCCGGTTTGGCAGAGCGTTGTGAACTGCAAATCTCTTACGCCATTGGTGTTGCGGAGCCAACCTCCATCAGCATTGATACCTTCGGTACATCTAAGTACTCAGAAGAGCAACTCATTGCATTAGTGCGTCGTCACTTCGACTTACGCCCTTATGGTTTAATTAAGATGCTCGACCTGGAACGTCCTATTTATAAGCAAACCGCCGCATACGGGCACTTTGGTCGTGATGGCTTACCGTGGGAGCAAACGGATAAAGCGGCTGATTTACAGGCTGATATTTAGTCAGAAATTAACCAATAAATTTGCTTGTACCCCCTGAAATGTGGAGAATACGCGCATCGCAAGTTGCTCTTCATCCTCAGGGGGTTTTTAATGTCAGAACGTCAATATCTCGCCAATGCCATCCGTGCGCTTAGCATGGACGCTGTTCAAAAAGCCAAGTCGGGACACCCCGGTGCGCCAATGGGCATGGCAGATATCGCAGAAGTGTTATGGCGTGACTACCTAAAACATAACCCTGATAACCCTGACTGGGCCGACCGTGACCGCTTTGTGTTGTCCAATGGTCACGGCTCTATGTTGATTTACTCTCTGCTACACCTTACTGGTTATGACCTCAGCATTGACGACTTAAAGCAGTTTCGCCAATTAGATTCAAAAACCCCTGGTCACCCGGAATACGGATACACTCCGGGGGTTGAAACGACAACGGGTCCTTTAGGTCAGGGCGTTGCGAACGCTGTCGGAATGGCTTTAGCAGAAAAAGTGCTGGCGGCACAGTTTAATCGTGATAATCACAACATTATTGATCACCACACTTATGCTTTTTTAGGTGACGGTTGCTTAATGGAAGGCATTTCTCACGAGGTTTGCTCCTTGGCAGGTACGTTGGGTCTTGGCAAGCTGATTGCGTTTTATGACGATAACGGTATTTCGATTGACGGTGAAGTAGAAGGTTGGTTTACCGACAACACGGCCAAGCGTTTTGAGTCTTATGGTTGGCAAGTGATTGAAGCGGTCGATGGTCATGACTCAGAAGCAATTACGCAGGCGATAGAAGCCGCGCGCTCAGAAACTAATAAGCCGACATTGATTATCTGTAAAACCGTTATCGGCTTTGGCTCGCCGAATAAACAAGGCTCTGAAAGCTGTCACGGCGCTCCGCTGGGCGATGATGAAATAGCCGCTACGCGCAAGCAGTTGAACTGGTCGCACGATGCATTTGAAATCCCTGCCGACGTTTACCAGCAATGGTCAGCAAAAGACAAAGGCGCTGCGGTGGAGTCATCGTGGAATAAGCGTTGGGTAGCCTATGAACAAGAGCACCCGGAACTTGCGCAAGAGCTGAAACGCCGACTGAATGGCGAACTTCCGGAAGACTTCTCGACAACAGTCTTCAATTACGCACAGAAACTACAGAATGCGCCGGAAGCAATCGCAACCCGTAAAGCATCACTGAATGTATTAAACGAACTAGGACCGAAACTGCCAGAACTGTTAGGTGGCTCTGCTGACTTAGCGGGTTCTAACTTAACGTTGTGGGACGGGGCCAAGGGCGTCACCGCAGACGACGCTAGCGGTAATTACGTTTACTACGGTGTCCGCGAATTTGGTATGTCGGCTATTATGAATGGTGTGACACTGCATGGTGGCTTCAAAGCTTATGGTGCTACCTTCCTGATGTTTATGGAATATGCCCGTAACGCCGTGCGTATGGCGGCACTAATGAAACAGCCAAGCATTTTTGTCTACACCCATGACTCTATTGGCCTGGGAGAAGACGGTCCAACACACCAACCAGTTGAGCAGTTAGCCAACTTGCGTCAAACACCAAACCTGCAATGCTGGCGCCCATGTGACCCTGTGGAAACGGCGGTAGCCTGGGGCGCGGCAATACAGAGCAGCAAAACGCCGTCGGCACTGGTGTTTAGCCGTCAGGGAATGCAACAACAAGAGCGAGACGAAGAGCAGTTAGCGAGTATTGCCCGCGGTGGTTATATTCTGAAAGATTGCGACGGCGAACCTGAGGTTATTTTCATTGCGACAGGCTCTGAAGTTGACTTGGCCGTTGAAGCCTATCAGCAACTGTCGGAAGAAGGCCACAAGGTGCGCGTTGTCTCTATGCCATCGACCAATGTGTTTGATATTCAAAGTGCTGAATACAAAGAGTCGGTGTTGCCGGCGAATGTGACGCGCCGTGTGGCTATTGAAGCCGGTATTACTGATTTTTGGTTGAAATACGTTGGCCTTAATGGCGAGGTAGTTGGTATGACAACCTTTGGTGAGTCAGCCCCTGCTGGTGATTTATACAAGCACTTTGGCATTACCGCTGAAAATGCTGTGTCCGCTGCCAAACGTTTATTGGAAGCGTAAATGAGCAAAGCCGTTCGTATAGCAATTAATGGTTTCGGTCGCATCGGCCGAAGCTTTTTGCGTGCGCTTTATGAGAATAAGTACCGGGACAACATTCAAGTTGTGCTGATTAACGAGCCAGCCGCGTCTGAAGCTATCGCTCATTTACTGAAATATGATTCCAGTCATGGCCGTTTTGGTTTCAAAGTGGCGCAGTCACAGGACGAGCTAACGGTTGCCGGAGACGACATTGCGCTTGAACATGAAACTGGCATTGAAGCCATTGATTGGGCGTCCTATGAGGTCGACTTTGTGGTCGACTGTACCGGCGTCTATGGCAGTCAGAGCGATGGTCAGCGTTATTTGGCACAAGGTGTGAAACGGGTCTTGTTTTCGCATCCGGGTAAGCCAGATGTCGACTTTACCGCCATTTATGGCGTGAATGAAAATGAATTGTTGCCCGAGCATAAAGTCATTTCGAATGGCTCGTGTACGACGAACTGTATTGTACCGGTCATTAAAGTACTGGACGACACATTTGGCATAGACTCAGGCGCTATCACCACCATTCACTCGGCAATGCATGATCAGCAAGTTATCGACGCTTATCACCCCGATTTACGGCGTACCCGGGCTGCCGGGCGTTCAATTATTCCGGTTGATACGAAGTTAGCTCGCGGTATTGAGCGTATATTGCCGCATTTAGAAGGTCGTTTTGAAGCCATTGCGGTGCGAGTCCCGACGACCAATGTTACCGCAATGGACTTAAGCGTTACGCTCAATAGCGACGCGACGCTGGAAACGGTGAACAAAGTGTTGAAAGAGCATAGCGCTGGTGCGCTGCAGGGCATCCTGGACTATACCGAAGAGCCGCTGGTTTCCATCGACTTTAACCATGACCCTCACTCAGCCATTGTTGATGGCACTCAAACGCGCGTCAGTCATAAGCGACTGGTGAAGCTATTGTGCTGGTGCGACAACGAATGGGGCTTTGCGAATCGTTTACTCGATACGACGCGCAAAATGGCTGAACAGCTTTAATCTGAATTTACAGAAGAGAGGTTTTACATGTCTGTCGTTGCAATGACTGATTTGGATTTATCGAATAAACGCGTCCTGATTCGCGAAGACCTGAATGTGCCGGTTAAAGATGGCAAAGTGGCATCAGACGCTCGCCTGAAAGCCGCTATTCCTAGCATTAAAGCAGCCTTAGACGGCGGCGCAAAGGTGATGGTGATGTCGCATTTGGGTCGCCCCACCGAAGGCGAATATGACGCGCAGTTTTCTATGCAGCCGGTTGTGGATTACTTGGCAAACGCACTCGACTGCCCGGTTCGTTTATGCAAAGACTATCTTAATGGCGTTGAGATTGACTCGGGCGAATTGGTTATTTTTGAAAATGTTCGATTCAACGTTGGTGAAAAGAAAAACGACGACGAATTAGCTAAGAAGTTGGCTGCTTTATGTGACGTGTATGTTATGGACGCATTTGGCACGGCTCACCGCGCTCAGGCATCGACACATGGCGTTGCTAAATATGCGCCAGTCGCGTGTGCCGGTCCGCTGTTGGCAGCCGAGTTAGAAGCCCTTGGCAAAGCATTGGAAAACCCGAAACGCCCATTAGTGGCTATTGTTGGTGGCTCTAAAGTTTCAACTAAGCTGACGGTGTTGGAGTCGTTGAGCGGCGTTGTTGATCAACTGATTGTGGGCGGTGGTATTGCGAACACTTTTGTTGCGGCGGCTGGTCATAATGTGGGTAAGTCTTTGTACGAAGCCGATCTGACTGACGAGGCAAACCGCCTGGTTGAGCAAGCGCAAGCGAAAGGCGGCGACATTCCATTACCCGTTGATGTTGTCACAGGCAAAGAATTTAGCGCGGAAGCAAAGGCGGAAACGAAAGCGGTAAATAAGGTGGCCGATGATGACATGATTTTCGATATTGGCCCCAAAACCGCAGAACAACTCGCTGCTATGCTCAAGAACGCGGGCACGATTGTTTGGAACGGTCCTGTCGGCGTATTTGAATTTGAGCAATTTGGAAATGGTACAAAAGCCATTGCTGATGCCATTGCAAATAGTGATGCATTTTCAATTGCAGGTGGTGGAGACACCCTTGCAGCCATTGATCAATATGGTATCGCTGATAAGATAAGCTATATTTCAACAGGTGGCGGAGCATTTTTGGAGTTTCTGGAAGGTAAAACCTTACCCGCAGTAGCCGTTTTAGAAGAGCGCGCAAACGACGCCTGAACACAAGTTTTATAATTTAAAGGAGTATTTTTATGGCCTTGGTGTCATTACGACAGTTATTGGATCACGCCGCCGAGCACGACTATGGTGTACCGGCGTTTAACGTAAATAACCTAGAGCAAATGCGCGCCATCATGCAGGCAGCTGACGCAACCGACAGCCCGGTGATCGTTCAAGCGTCAGCCGGCGCTCGTAAATACGCAGGGGCTCCTTTCTTGCGTCATCTAATTCAAGCTGCCGTTGAAGAGTGGCCACATATTCCTGTGGTGGTTCACCAGGATCACGGTACGTCACCTGCGGTGTGTCAGCGCTCAATCCAATTAGGCTTTAGTTCCGTCATGATGGACGGCTCTTTGCTGGAAGACGGCAAAACGCCGGCGGACTACGACTACAATGTTCGTGTTACTAAGCAAACGGTTGAAATGGCGCATGCGTGTGGTGTTTCGGTTGAAGGGGAACTTGGCTGCCTGGGGTCGTTAGAAACAGGCGAAGCGGGCGAAGAAGATGGCGTTGGCGCTGAAGGCAAATTGTCACACGATCAGCTACTGACTGATCCTGAAGAAGCGGCAGAATTCGTTAAGGCAACGAACGTTGATGCTTTGGCTATCGCTTGTGGTACGTCTCATGGTGCCTACAAATTCACACGCCCACCAACAGGCGATATTTTGTCCATTGACCGCATTAAAGAGATTCATCGTCGCATTCCGGGTACGCATTTGGTGATGCATGGTTCATCGTCTGTACCTCAGGAGTGGCTGAAAGTGATTAATGAATTTGGTGGCGAAATTCCTGAAACTTACGGTGTTCCGGTTGAGCAAATTCAGGAAGGCATCAAAAACGGTGTTCGCAAAGTCAACATTGATACTGACTTGCGTTTAGCATCAACCGGTGCAATCCGTCGTCACTTGGCAGAGAATCCATCAAACTTTGACCCGCGTAAATTCTTAGCGGCAGCAACGACAGCGATGGAAGAAATCTGTAAAGCACGTTATGAAGCCTTCGGCTGTGCAGGCATGGCAAGTAAAATAAAACCAATAACGTTAGAAACCATGTTCCAGCGCTACGGAAGTGGTGAATTAAACGCAATTGTGAAATAAAAGGGGTTAATGTGCGTTTTTCAGTATTATTTGCAAGTTTATTTTTGTCGGTATCGGCCAATGCTCAAACCTTCATGTTTGATGACGCTGACGATATGGATACCGAAACGGTTGAAGAGTGGGAAGCAAGTGCTGAGTTTGGCCTGCTTTACACGTCGGGTAATACCGAGACTGAAAGCTTAAAAGGCAAGCTTAATATATCGCGAGACGTCCAAAATTGGCGTCATAAAGGTGTTATTGACTACTACACGGCTGAACAGGAAGACCAGTCAACAGGTGAGTCAATTGAAACCGCTGATCGTATGTTTGTGTCGGCTCAGAGCAACTACAAGTTTTCACCGGACAGTCGCTCTTCATTATTTGTTTTCGGTTCTTATGAGGAAGACGAGTTTAGTGGTTACGAGTATCAGGCAACGGTAGCAACCGGTTATGGTGCGCGTTATCGCTATGATGAAGACATTTACGCCGACTATGAAATTGGTCCTGGTTATTCTCGAACCAAGCCAATTCAAATTGAAGGTGAGCCCCCTGTTGAATCTGAAGGGCAAATGATTCTTCGTTTAGCGGGAAGTCTGGACTGGAAGATCTCCGAAAACTCTAAGTTCAATGCGCTCGTGTCTTCAGAACTTGGTGAAGATAATACCAAGAGCAAGGCTGAGCTGTCGTTGTCCTCTAACATCAACAGCTCACTGGCGATGAAGTTTTCTGTCAGCGGAACCCATAACTCAACCGTTGCAGACGAAAGCATTGAGAAGTTAGATACTGAAACCGCAGTGACGTTAGTGTATACCTTCTAAAAACGATTGAAGCGTACATGACTTAAAAGGCCGCAGTGACTAGAGCATTGCGGCCTTTTAATTAATCAAACACCATGGTTCCATTTACAGAAACTTTTCGCTACCATTCGCGCAGCTAACAACAGCTGAAAAAATTGGAACTGGTTATGTCAATGAACTCATTCCTTGGGGTATTTGCAAAGTCCCCGATTAAACCAATGATCGAGCACATGGACGAAGTGCACCGCTGTGCTGAAGCACTGAAAGAGTTTTTTAAAGCGGTATACGCTAAGGACTGGGCGTCGGCAGAAACTGCGCGTAGCAAAATCGTTACGCACGAGCAAAAGGCGGATGAACTCAAACGTAAAATTCGCTTAAACCTTCCAAGTGGCTTATTTATGCCGGTTGAGCGTACTGACTTACTTGAGTTGGTATCTCAGCAAGACCGTATTGCCAATAAAGCCAAAGACATTTCAGGTCTTATGACCGGCCGTGAATTAACCATTCCTGAGCCGTTGGTGACAGACTTTGATGCCTACCTAAACCGCTGTATAGATGCCGCTGCTAAAGCCAGAGAAACCATTGGCGAGTTTGACGACCTGCTGGAAACTGGTTTCAAAGGTCGTGAGCGCGACTTAGTTGATGACTTCATTGCAGAACTTGATGCAATTGAAGCAGACACCGATAAACTGCAAATCCAGTTACGCAAAGACTTGCGCAAAATAGAGCTGGATATGAACCCACTGGATGCCATGTTCCTATATCGAATCCTGGACTGGGTGGGTGACTTAGCTGACTTGTCTGAACGAGTTGGTGCACGTTTCGAATTGATGCTGGCGCGAGTCTAAGCGGAGTCTAATTTATGGATATTATTTCAAGTTACAGCATGCTGCTTATCGGCATGGCGGCTATCTTCGGCTTTTTTATGGCCTGGGGGATCGGTGCTAATGACGTTGCCAACGCCATGGGAACCTCGGTCGGTTCAAAAGCATTAACGATTAAGCAAGCCATTATCATTGCAATGGTATTTGAGTTCGCTGGTGCCTATCTGGCAGGTGGCGAGGTTACCTCAACCATCCGTAAAGGTATTATCGATTCAGCCTACTTTGTGGATCAGCCTGAGCTGCTTGTCTTTGGTATGATCTCGGCACTTCTGGCTGCTGGCTTCTGGTTGCTTATCGCGTCTTATCTTGGCTGGCCGGTATCCACAACACACTCAATTATTGGTGCCATTGTTGGTTTCTCCGCGGTCGGCGTCAGTATGGAGTCTGTGCAATGGGCGAAAGTAGGCGGTGTTGTTGGTAGTTGGGTTATTACACCAGCGATATCCGGTTTTATTGCTTATCTCATATTTATGAGTGCTCAGAAGCTTATTTTTGACCGTTCCAACCCATTGAAAATGGCTCAGCGATACGTGCCTATGTATATGGGCCTGGCCGGTTTTGTCTTATCCTTGGTGACCATTAAAAAGGGCTTGAAACACGTTGGTTTAAACCTAGGCACTCTTGAAGGCTATTTATGGGCCATTGGTGTCGCTATTTTGGTGTTTGTTGTTGGTAAGTTTGCTATCGGTCGTTTGAAGTTTAACCCGTCCGACGACAAAGACATGCACTACACCAACGTCGAGAAAGTATTTGCTGTGCTGATGGTGGTGACCGCCTGTGCTATGGCATTTGCCCATGGCTCTAATGATGTGGCTAACGCCATTGGACCACTTGCTGCGGTTGTCAGTGTTGTTACCAGTGGTGGTGAAATTGGTAGTAAAGCGCAGCTAGCGTGGTGGATATTGCCGCTAGGTGGTGTTGGTATTGTTGCCGGCTTGGCGATGTTAGGTAAACGCGTCATTGCAACAATTGGTAAAGGTATTACTCATTTAACGCCAAGCCGTGGTTTCGCTGCAGAATTAGCCGCAGCGTCAACGGTTGTTTTGGCGTCAGGTACTGGTTTGCCTATCTCTACCACACAAACTCTGGTAGGTGCTGTACTTGGTGTGGGTATGGCTCGCGGTATTGCAGCTCTTAACTTAGGGGTTGTGCGCAATATTGTCGTGTCATGGGTTGTTACTCTGCCGGCCGGCGCTATCATGTCGATTACGTTCTTCTATATTCTGAAGGCCATATTCGGCGTTGCATAAGTTTGCATTAAGAAACCTTGAAAAGGCAGTCTGTTTCAGTGACAGGCTGCCCACTTTCCAGTAAAATCCGCGCTTTATAAAGTGTTTCCGAAAAGCGCAGGTATGTCAGAAAATAACCCTTCTTCATTAAGAGTCAGTGACTTCTCGTTCGATTTGCCTGACGAGCTTATTGCCCGCTATCCGCAAGAGCAGCGTAGTGCGAGTCGCTTGTTGCAGGTCAATGCTGAGTCAAAATCGATTGAGCATAAGCAGTTTACTGACATTGTCGACGCCTTAAATCCAGGCGATCTTTTGGTATTCAATGACACTCGCGTTATTCCGGCTCGCCTGCTGGGCGAAAAAGTATCCGGCGGAAAAGTAGAGGTTTTGATAGAACGGTTGCTGGATGACCACAGAGTGTTGGCTCACGTACGCTCAAACCGGTCACCAAAAGCGGGCGCCGAATTGCTGCTGGAAGGCGCTGTCAAAGTGACTATGCTGGCGCGACACGACGCTTTATTTGAGCTCAGATTTGACCATGAAGAACCGGTATTGGATATTCTTGAGGAATATGGCCACATGCCGTTACCTCCTTACATTGATCGCCCGGATGAAAGCTCGGACAAAGAACGTTATCAAACCGTTTATAACCGAGAGCCAGGCGCGGTAGCGGCACCGACCGCAGGCTTGCATTTTGACGACGATATTTTAGAAAAACTAAAAGGCAAAGGCGTTAATTTTGCTTATGTAACGTTGCATGTTGGTGCGGGGACGTTTCAGCCGGTGCGCGTGGACAATATCAATGATCACGTCATGCACAGTGAATACGCCAAGGTGGGTGAAGAGACTTGCAATGCTATAAAGCAGACGAAAGCCAATGGCGGGCGAGTCGTTGCTGTCGGCACAACGTCGGTTCGCTCGCTCGAGTCCGCTGCCAATGCGTCAAACTCTGATGAGATTGAGCCGTTTTTTGACGACACCGATATTTTTATTTATCCCGGGTACGAGTTTAAGGTCGTCGACAGCTTAATTACTAATTTTCATTTACCGGAATCGACACTCATTATGTTGGTCTCAGCATTTGCTGGTCGTGAGCTGATAATGGAAGCTTATCAACAAGCCATTAATGAGAAGTACCGATTCTTTAGCTACGGCGACGCCATGCTGTTGCAGCGATAAACAGACAATTTTTGAAGTGATACATTATGACAATGAAATTTGAACTTGATAAAACTATTGGTCGTGCCCGTCGCGGACGTATGCAATTTGAGCGTGGTACCGTAGAAACGCCGGCCTTCATGCCGGTTGGTACACTAGGTACCGTGAAAGGAATGACGCCGGAAGAGGTAAAGGACACTGGGGCGCAAATCTGTCTTGGTAATACCTTTCATTTGATGCTGCGTCCCGGCACGCAAATTATTCAGCAACACGGCGATCTGCATGATTTTATGAACTGGGATAAGCCTATTCTGACAGACTCTGGCGGCTTTCAGGTGTTCAGTCTTGGTGAGTTAAGAAAAATTACCGAAGAAGGCGTGACTTTTCGTTCACCAATTAACGGTGAGAAAATTTTACTGACACCGGAAAAGTCGATGCAGGTTCAACGTGAACTGGGCTCTGACATTGTAATGATTTTTGACGAGTGCACGCCATTCCCGGCGACTCAGGCGGAAGCCCGTAGCTCGATGGAACTGTCCTTACGTTGGGCTGAACGCTCGAAAAAAGCTCACGAAGGAAATAAGTCAGCGCTTTTTGGCATTATTCAGGGCGGTATGTACGAAGAGCTTCGTGACATTTCTTTGAAAGGCTTAACCGACATAGAATTTGATGGCTATGCGATTGGCGGCTTGTCGGTGGGTGAGCCAAAAGAAGACATGATGCGCATTCTGGAGCATACCGCGCCGCAAATGCCCGAGCAGAAGCCTCGTTACTTAATGGGCGTGGGCAAGCCGGAAGACTTAGTAGAAGCGGTGCGTCGTGGTATTGATATGTTCGATTGTGTTATGCCAACCCGTAACGCACGTAATGGACACCTGTTCATCAGCTCAGGGGTGGTGAAGATACGCAACGCTGTGCACAGAACAGACACCGGTCCACTGGATGAAAACTGCGACTGCTACACCTGTAAAAACTACTCGCGGGCCTACCTGCACCACTTAGACAAAACGAATGAAATGTTGGGTGGGCGCTTAAACACCATTCACAATCTGCGCTTTTATCAAAAAGTCATGAGCGACATGCGCGATGCGCTTGATGCCGATACGTTCGATGAATTTGTTGAGTCGTTTTATCAGCAGCGCGGTCAGTCAGTACCGCCGCTGGACTGAAGCTTTTCCAGCATTTTTTGGGTGGGTAAATAATGCTCAGCAGAGGACAGCTTTTGTGCTGAGCTTAATGCCCCCCAAGCCTGCTTGATCCAACGTTGTTTCAGGTGTGCTTGCTGCTTATTGACCCTGGCTAGCGCTAAATAGCTCTTGGCTTGAACATGATACGCACTGTCTGGCTTGTCATACTTGGCCGGATCTCCCATGTTATTAAGAGCGTTTAGTAGTCGAGTGGTGTACTCGGTATCTGAAAAAAGCGGTTCAAGTGTCAGCAGAAACTCAATACGCTCACTATGGTGCTTTAAATCTTCAGGATGCTCGCTAATCGCATTATCAAAATGCGACAGCGCTAATTCGGCCGTTTCAAAGGCTTTGCTTAAATTACCTTCTTCGATTAAATGCCCCGTATAATGAGCAAATACTTGTCCGTGTGAGTGTTCGTGTACCGACGTACTGTATATGCTCTCGTAAATGTGCAGCTTATTAAATGCCGTAAAGGCAAGGCCACCAAGTATTAAAATAGAGGCCGTAAGCGCGGTAGCCCAACCTAAACGCCTCCGTTGTTTATAGGAACCCGCACGCCATTTGGTCAATGCGTTAGCAAGTTCAGGCATGTCATTAAAAGAAGAGTAGGAGTCAACGACTAACGCCTTCTTAATGATGTCGGCCAGTCCTGCGGGTAAGCGACGTTTGTCGGCCACCGGTTGCATTAAGAAAACGTCCGGTGTGGTGTTGGCGAGTAACAGTAGCAGCAGCTCGCCAACCTGATAGATATCACGCTGCTGTGATGCTTTCGAAAAGCGCTCAGCAATACTTAAGTCGACTAATATCGGCGCTTTACGTTTATCACTTTGGGGCAAGATAACGTTATGCGCTGTCACATCGTTGTGAGCATAGCCTGCTTTATGCAGTGCACTTAAGGCATCAGCGAGTTGATAACCAATTTCGACGGCCTCAGTTATTGATAAATGTTGTTTGAGTTTATCCAGTCGAGTTCCATCGACATATTCCATGACTAAGAATAGAGACGAAGAAGCTACCTCTGGCTCACCAATATCATAAACGCGACACAGTGATGGATGTGAAACGCTGGAGAGAAGGCGAGCTTCATGAACCAGGCGATTGCGGCTCACGAGTGACGGTGAACGTGCGAACTTTATCGCAACGGTTCTTTCAAGTCGTTGATCGTAAGCTTTGTAAACTAAACCGCTACCGCCATAGCCCAGCATTCCTTGGCACTGGTAACGCTCGGGGATTGGATATGGAAATGTGTCTCTGGAATAACTAATAGCCAAATTCGCATCCTTACTGTCTGAGCTAGGTCAGAGTCTAGCGAGCATAGCCGAGAAACAACAGGTTCTAGGGACGCCAACGCCGTCACCTTATTAATTGACGTCAATTGACATTGAATTATAAATATTCAGCAATTACTTAAAAAATAGCAGATATTCGCTATTATGAATGCTTAATAAAATAATAATAAAAAAAGGACAACACTAATGCACAGCGGCAAAGGGGTGTTGGCAAATAACCGCTTTCGGCAACCTGCTCAAATTACACTGAAGTCAAACGACGGGTACCAGACGTTGAACATAACGTTAGTTGGACAGCAGTACCCGGACTATTTGATTCTGGAGCTTTCCCGACAGTATCGTTGGCAAGATATTCTGCCTCAGTTAAAAGCCAACAAAACATTTGCTTTTACAACGGTGGCTGCCTCGGGTGAACAAGTGACCGGAACGGTCGACTTATTGAGTATGGCGCAATTTCCGCAAAAGTTGCTGTTTGTCAGCTATCCTCGAGAAGCGAACATTCAGTCATTGCGTGCGTCCCCCCGTATTCCTGTTAATTGTAATGCCGAGCTTCAGTTACATCACGGGTACGGTAAGGGAAACCGACTCGCAGGAACAATTGTTGACGTATCGGGGAAAGGGGTCGGCTTTCAATACAAGGGCACTCAGCCGGCGTGTATTGACGATACAGACGACTTGCTTGCCAGTGTCACGGTGATGAGTTCTGAGTCCGATTTTTCGCTCGGACCTATGCATGTAAAAAGCCTGGACGTAGCAGGGCCTGAGGTTTGGCAATTCGGTTTAGCCTTTAAAAATAAGCCCGACGACCTGCAAAATTTGTTAGGCAAACTACTGATGGCATCCTCGGAAGTGAAAGCGTTATTAAGCGATAACGATATTGGTTTTGAAACATCGGATAACACTTTACAAGCCGAATCTTAGTCGGTACAATTCAGCACCAATTTAAGCCAGTAGCGGCTAATTTTTAATCAAATAGATAATTTATCCGAGGTGATGTTTTAATGCCAGTCGTAAAAGTGAAAGAAAACGAGCCGTTTGACGTAGCATTGCGTCGTTTCAAGCGCTCTTGTGAAAAAGCAGGTGTTCTGTCAGAAGTTCGTCGTCGTGAACACTACGAAAAGCCTACTGCAGAGCGCAAGCGCAAGAAAGCCGCGGCCGTAAAACGTCACGCTAAAAAGCTGGCTCGTGAAAACGCTCGTCGTACTCGTTTATACTAAGAGCGTTTAACGACAATTTGAGTGTTCACTTTTTCGTAAAGTGCTGGAAGCCGTGACTTGTTGTCGCGGCTTTCGTGTTTCTGTTGATTCTTTAACTCTGAGACTGAGACGGCAATGGCAGGCTTGATCCCTAAAAGCTTTATTCACGATTTACTCGAAAGAGCAGACATTGTTGAAGTCGTTGACAGCCGTGTTCCGTTGAAAAAAGCGGGCAAGAATCACCAGGCCTGCTGTCCCTTCCATAACGAGAAAACGCCGTCGTTTACGGTTAGCCAGGACAAACAGTTTTACCATTGCTTTGGCTGCGGTGCTCATGGCAACGCTATCGACTTTTTGATGGAGTTTGATGGATTGCAATTCCCGGATGCTGTCGAAGAGCTTGCTGGCTTAATGGGAGTTCAGGTGCCCAGAGAGGAACCGGAAAACCCGCAGGCGGCGCAACAAAAACAGCAACAAACCCAAGACGATACGGCACTTATGAGCCAGGCGGCGCGATTTTATCAGCATCAACTGAAACATCACGCACGCTCAGATCAGGTTATTGGTTATCTTAAGAAGCGTGGCCTGAGTGGAGAAACAGTTAAGCGTTTTCAAATAGGCTACGCGCCAGACGATTGGGACAGCTTGCTGAAAACGTTTGGGCAAGGCGCGAAACAACGCCAACAGCTACTTGAGCTGAAGCTCATTAATCGTAATGACAAAGGTCGACATTATGATTTTTTCCGTGACCGGGTGATGTTTCCTATTCACGATCGGCGTGGCCGGGTGGTCGGCTTTGGTGGGCGAATTATCGAAGGTGACGGACCAAAATATTTGAACTCCCCAGAGACTCGGCTGTTTCATAAAGGCAGTGAGCTGTATGGGTACTGGCACATGCAGCAAGCAGCACGCCGGCCTGAACAAGTGGTGGTTGTTGAGGGTTATATGGATGTGGTTGCTTTGTCTCAGGCGGGTATCAATTACGCCGTCGCTTCGCTAGGCACAGCAACAACAACTGAACAGTTACAGCGTTTATTTCGTACCTCGCCGCGCGTCGTTTGTTGCTACGATGGCGACCGAGCGGGGCGAGACGCCGCCTGGCGAGCCTTGGAAAATGCGCTGCCGTTATTAAAGGACGGTCTGGATATGGCTTTCTTATTCCTGCCTGAAGGGGAAGATCCAGACTCCGTTGTTAGAGATAAAGGCAAAGAAGCGTTTGAGCAGGCTTTAACTCAAGCAAAACCCTTTACTGATTACTTTTTCGAGCACCTTCAAGAGGGTATCGATGTCAGTACAGATGCCGGTCGATCGCAGTTGCTAAGCACAGCTAAACCTCTTATTGAAAAAATAGCCAGCGGTTATTATCGCGACTCATTAATGCAGAGACTTGCCGAAGTATTACGTCGCGAAACGTCTCAGTTAGAACGTCACTTTGATAAGCCGAGTTATAAGCGACCAGCCTCAGAAGCTATTAAGATGACGCCTATCAGAAAAGCAATTTCTTTATTGCTTCAGTATCCGCAGTTGGGCACTACGATTTCGGTAAAAGAAGAGCTACAAGGACTGCAACTGAGCGGTATTGACCTGTTTATTGAGCTCCATAAGCAGTGTGCGAGTAGAGCAATGACGACAGCGCAAGTGCTGGAAAGCTGGCGTGACAGTAATTATTATTCAGCACTACAAAAGCTCGCATTGTGGGAGCATCAGCTTGATGACGAAAATATCGAACAAGAATTCTCTGATATTTTCGTTTATTTGATTGATCAATACTTCGAGCAAAGAGCAAACGCCCTCTTGAAAAAATCGCAAGAGGCCGCATTAACTAAGGTAGAACGGCAAGAATACCAAACAATTTTGCAGTATTTAAACAAGGCAAAATAACACACGATAATCAGCCTTTTCTAGCGTAAAAGACTGAATTCTGTTATACTGTTTGGTCATTTTGGGTATTCTACATTCACAGTCATGGGTGGAAAGTCTGTATGCAGCAGAGTCGGCAATCGCAACTGAAAGTACTTATTGCGAAAGGCAAAGAGCAAGGTTTTTTAACTTTTGCAGAGGTTAACGATCACTTACCTCAAGAAATTGTAGATTCCGATCAGGTTGAAGATATTATTCGCATGATCAATGACATGGGTATCCGTGTGTTTGAAAGTGCGCCCGATGCCGATGACTTGATGATGGCCGAAAGTGCTGCCGATGAAGATGCTGCGGAAGAAGCTGCGCAAGCCCTGGCGTCTGTAGACAGTGAAATAGGCCGAACGACTGACCCAGTGCGTATGTACATGCGCGAAATGGGAACCGTAGAGCTGCTGACTCGTGAGGGCGAAATTGATATCGCTAAACGCATTGAAGAAGGTATTAACCAAGTTCAATGTTCCGTGGCGGAATACCCCGAAGCCATTAATTTCCTGTTAGATCAGTGGGACTCTTACGAGGCTGAAGAGCTGCGTTTAACTGACATTATTTCAGGTTTTATCGATCCGGAAGAGGTCGATGAAGCGCCTGTTGCTGCTACTCACGTTGGTTCTGAGCTACCAGACGAAGAGCTGGAAGACGAAGATGACGACGGAGATGATGACGAAGAAGAAGAGTCAGATACTGGTATTGACCCGGAATTTGCGCGTGCCAAATTTACTGAGCTGCGTGAACAATACGAAGCGACTCGCCAGGCAATCGCCAAACACGGTCGTGACGGTGCGGACGCTCGTGTTGAAATTGATAAGCTGAGCGATCTGTTCAAGCAGTTCCGCCTAGTGCCTAAGCAGTTCGATCGTTTAGTAAAAGATATGCGCTCAATGATGCAGCGCGTGCGTGTGCAAGAACGTATTATTATGAAGTTAAGCGTTGAACAAGGCGGCATGCCTAAACGTGACTTCATGAAAGCCTTTGCCGGCAATGAAAACAGCATGGCGTGGGTTGATGCGCAAATCGGTTCGGGCGAAAGCTATGCCGGAACAATGAAAGAAACACGCGACGAAATTGAGCGTTGTGTGAATAAGCTGGTCGATGTTGAAAAAGAGACCGGCTTAACCATCGGTAAAGTTAAAGAAATTAACCGCCGTATGTCTATTGGTGAGGCGAAAGCCCGCCGTGCGAAAAAAGAGATGGTGGAAGCCAACCTGCGTTTGGTTATTTCAATTGCGAAGAAATACACCAACCGTGGCCTGCAATTCCTAGACTTAATTCAGGAAGGTAACATCGGCTTGATGAAAGCGGTGGATAAGTTCGAATATCGCCGTGGTTACAAGTTCTCTACCTATGCTACGTGGTGGATCCGCCAGGCAATTACTCGTTCAATTGCGGACCAGGCTCGTACGATTCGTATCCCGGTTCACATGATTGAAACCATCAATAAATTGAACCGTATTTCGCGTCAAATGTTGCAGGAAATGGGCCGAGAGCCGCAGCCGGAAGAACTGGCTGAGCGCATGATGATGCCGGAAGACAAAATTCGCAAAGTTCTCAAAATTGCAAAAGAACCGATTTCAATGGAAACCCCTATTGGTGACGACGAAGATTCGCACTTGGGTGATTTCATTGAAGACAACACGCTGGACTTACCTATCGATTCGGCGACGTCTGAGAGCTTGCGTAACTCAGTGCGCGAAGTGCTCGGCGGCCTTACCGCTCGAGAAGCGAAAGTCTTGCGTATGCGTTTTGGTATTGATATGAATACTGACCATACTTTGGAAGAAGTTGGTAAACAGTTTGATGTAACTCGTGAACGAATTCGTCAAATTGAAGCCAAAGCATTAAGAAAGCTTCGTCATCCAAGCCGCTCTGAGCAGCTTAAATCGTTCTTGGATGAGTAAGATATTCTCTGACACAGGAGGCAGCATGGGTAATAACCGTGACAATTGGCCGAAACGTATTATTGACTCGCATTTGCATATTTACGATGACGAGTTTCCGCTAATTGAAAACCAAGGTCATATCCCTGAGCCTTTTTATATTGATGATTATCGGAATTTAACACGTGGCCTGCCTATTGAAGGCGGTGTTATTGTGTCGGGTTCATTCCAGGGCTTTGAGCAGCGTTATTTGAAAGCCGCACTGGAAAATTTGGGTGACAACTTTGTAGGCGTGACCCAACTACCAGGCTCTGTGAGTGATGAAAAGATTCAGCAACTGAACGAGCACCGCATTCGTGGCGTTCGTGTGAACCTGAAGCGTGGTGTTCACCGCGACATTGAAGGTATTGTTGAATTTGGTAAGCGTATTTGGGATTTAGCGGGTTGGCATTTGGAAATTTACGTCGACAGCCGCGAGCTTGACGACATGGTGCCTACGCTGCTGAAGTTACCAAAACTTAGCGTTGACCACTTAGGTATGGCTAAGTCGGGCTTGTCGCAAGTGCGTCGTTTAGCCGAAGGTGGCGTAAAAATTAAAGCCAGTGGTTTTGGTCGCACAGAAGTCAATGTGGCTGATGCTGTTAAAGCGCTATATAAAACTAACCCAGATGCTTTAATGTTTGGCACCGACTTACCAGGTACCCGCAGTAACCGTTCGTTTGAGCCTTCGGACATTACAACCATTGTGAATGCGTTGGAAAGTGCCGACGGTGGTGCAGATGCTGTTGATAAAGTGTTTTATCAAAATGCACGCGACTTCTACCAACTTCCTTAATAAGAGCGAGTGACGCAACGTGCAGTCACTCGCAAGCCACACCCGTACTAATCGCTGGTTCGCTATCGCTATTATTGCGATAGCGATAGGTGGTCTGCTGCTGACTTATTGGCAGTCATCCGGTCAATTAATCAGTCGAACGACAAGTAGCCTTGAGCAAACCTGCGCGGCTGTTCAGCGAACTGTTAGTAACCTCTATCCCTCTTCTGAAAGTAAGCAGCAAGCGGTTAGTAACCCCGAGCTTTTGTATCAGGCTATTAGCGAGTCTATTCGCAATAAGGAACACACGCTTGGCGGCTTTTGGCACATTGAAAATGGATTCATGGGCTACGCGGTAGCCTCTTCACGTGGTAACTCGCAAGACAGCCAGTTAGCCGGAGCTGTCCAACTGGCTATAAGCTCCGCAGCCCGAAAGGCAATTGCTGATAATAAAGCTGCTGCAAATGTCACTGAGCAGCTGCCTATACGTGTCGTGGTGGCATGTCCGGAAAAACAGCACGCTGGGCTTGCCATATGGCTTAGTCATCCCATACAGCCGGTACAGAATTATTTTAGTGTCACTGCAAGCGTGCTATTTGTGTTGCTGGCATTAATTGGTGTTGCCATTATTGTGCGAGAGTCAGCGTTTAATCGGCGTTGGCACAAAGAGCGTGATCGCATTGTGAATGACGCTGAAGATACTAGTAAAGCCGTTTCTGTGACCTCTGAAATAGGTGAAATACAGCCTTTCCTTCTTTTGTTGTATCAAGCACGCCAGCAAGTACAGGCTGCTGAGCGAGAACTCGAGAAAGAAGCTGACAAGCTTCGCCTTGCCTCTGAAAAAACCTTAGCCGGTCGCATGGCACGTTCAATGGCGGCATTAGCTTTGAGTAATTTGGAAAATATCGAGAAACGGTTAAGGGACAGTGATAGCGCTGAATTGAAATCTAAAGTACAAGAGCTTGTGAGCTTGTTTGAAGCCTTCTCACAGCTGTCGCCAGACATGCAGGGGCTTGATAAAAGCGACCTCGAGTTAGAGGCCTGGCTGCAGGATATTGCGGATTATCATGAAAGCTTTTCAGGTGAGAAGAACATTACCGTAACTTCTATTGTCGACGATAATATTCGTGTCACGATAAGCCCATTAGTGTTTCGTTTTGTTTTTGACTTCCTGCTTCGGCATGTCGTGAGGTTTATACCGGTTAACTCCGAAGTGCTGATACAGGCAAATATTGAAGGCGACTTTGTGAATGTGTCCGTGTGCGACGAAAGTAACGGCGTAGCCAAGAAAAACTTAGGTGCTATGTTCGATACCGATGACGTAAACCCGGACGCTTACGGCGTTGGCTTAAAAGTGATCAAAGACGCAATAAAAAGTCAGGGCGGCGACATAAATTACGAAAAACTTGAAAAAACATCGCGATTTAACGTGCTGATACCCATGACAAAAGGGTAAAAAGTTCGTATAATCTGCGCCGCTTTCAAGCATTCCAACCAGAAATGGCCCCTTAGCTCAGTGGTTAGAGCACCCGACTCATAATCGGTTGGTCCGCAGTTCAAATCTGCGAGGGGCCACCACTCTGTTTATTCTCTATCTAAATGCCCTAACATTGACCAAAGTCACTTATACTGCCAGTTATGCCGATTAAACAGTGCATCAAAAGTTGTACCATGCCTGCACATCATTAAGAATTTAGGTCAGTATCATGTCAGTTGATATCAATAATCGTTACGGGCTAAACCCTGCGCACAGTGAAGTTATAGAAGCATGTAATGCGATAAAGCCTTGTAAAGCGCTCGATATGGGCTGTTCAAATGGGCGTAATGCGTTGTACCTGAGTCAACTCGGTTTTGATGTAACCGCAGTAGATAATAACCCTGACGCCATCAATATGTTGCGGCAAATTGCCAGTGAAGAGAACCTCGATAATATCGACGCCCGCATCTACGATATTAATGATGCGAAGCTAACTGACGAGTATGGATTGATAGCCTGCACGGTAACGCTCATGTTCGTTAACCCGGCAAACGTGGATGAGGTTATTAAAAATATGCAATCTCATACTCAGCCAGGCGGCTACAATTTAATTGTTTGTGCGATGGATACCACTGAGTACCCATGCCCGGTTCCGTTTCCTTTTACCTTTCAAACAGGGCAGTTGCGCAGCGCATACGAGGAGTGGGAATTACTCAAGTACAATGAAGATGTCGGCACTATGCATAATGGTGCAACACTTCAGTTTGCAACGATGCTGGCGCGCAAACCGGCCGAATAAACGTGTTTAGACACGACAAACTAGGTAAGGAGCTATTTATGAAATACCGTCAGAAAGTTGGTTATATCAGTTTAGCGTTGGCGACAATTGGTCTGTCTTTAAGTACATTAGCTGCGGATCCTGTTACTCCGAATCTTACCGATAAGCTAAGCCGACTATTAAAACAAGAAATGCGCTCGGTTCAGTCTGCAATGGCCACTATCCATGTTTCTATGGTGACCGGTGACCATGAACAGGTCGCAACTCAGGCTCAACAGATACATGACAGCTTCATACTGAAGCAATCTCTGACGAAGCAGGATAAAAAAGACCTAATGTCGGCCGTTCCGAAGGGCTTTGTGAAGCTGGATAAAGACTTTCACCGACTAGCAGCAGGGCTGGCTGAGGCGGCGAAAGACAAAGATACTCAAAAACAATATGAACTTTATAACGAAATGACGGGTAGCTGTATTGCTTGTCATAGCAAATATGTATCTGATCGCTTTGATGGCTTAGCAGAGCAGTAACTCTTGTGAGTATTCCGGTGGCCAACATACTTTGGGCCACCGGTCAGTAAGGGCTCTGCTATCGCTTTTCCCGCATCAGTGAGATCTAAAAGTCATAGCTTAACGACAAGCGGATGTCACGGCCGGCTTCATAAGGACCAACGACGGTAGGGAATACCTCGCTGTAATCACCAACACTTGAATGGTCAATGTAGAGCTCGTCTAATAAGTTCGTCACTGCTAGGTTAACCGACAAGTCGTTAGTAATATTCCAGTTACCGTAAATATCAAGTACGGTATAACTGGGTTTATTCAGCGTATATAACGAGTCGGCCCAGCCATTTTCGAGAGCTTGGTGCAGAGTCTCGATACGAATATCATTCACGTGCGTTACGTTAAAACCAATGCTCACATCACGGTCAAGAAAGTAATCGGCACCAAGTACCAAGGTACTACCCCGAGTATTACCTAAACCATTAAACTCATATCCGTTTAAATCAACAGAGCCGTAGTTGCGACTATAGATTTTCACGTGGTTTGAGCTCGGCGTCTGCATTGGAGAATCCCAAATACATATCAAGGCTGTCCCACCGGTAGGCCATATTGAATTCAACACCGGTTGATTCGACATCACCAATATTGTTGTAAATTGATGCGCCGCCAAAACCACTGAAGATCACGTCGTGAATGGTTGACTGATAAACACTCAGCTTGGCGTTTAAGCGACTCGCACTGTATTCAATTGACGTCTCGATATTTTCAACGGTTTCTGGCACTACATTACTAACAACGACAGGCACGTCAGACCCGTCGTAAAGGTATTCATCTAACGTAAAGCCGTCACCAATTTCCTTTCCACGAGCGGCTTCAGCGTAGCTTAACCCCAGCTTCCAGGCGTCATTGATTTGGTATGAAAGGCCTGCGTTCAGGCTTAACTCACTGTCATCTAATCCGGCTGCAGAGTCAGTTACTGGCTCGCCATAGTACTCATCAATAAGAATGCGCTGTTGAAAATCATAATTGTCGTAACGCACACCATAACTTAGCAAAAGGTCGGCTGTGATATTACTGTGTGCTTGCGCATAAATGCCCATTACGCTGCTTTCTTCCGCGTTTTCTGCCGGGCCGTTTGCGGGGCCGCTTTCGACGTCGTCTTTACGGTAGTCGACGCCATAAGTGAAGCTATGATAAAGCGTGTCTGTGGTGTTTCGGACGTCGAAACCTTGCGTGTCGATGTCAGCAAGCCAGTCAAAGCGCCCGCCACGAAATGACGAGCTGGTTTGATAAGCCGTGGCCTCTAAATAAATCCATTCGCTATGGTCAAACCGATAATTTGCAACGTAGGTGTCGCGTTTTGCTGCACTGGGATACAGCGGCGTGCCCTCTGGAACAAACCAATTGGGCCGAGCGGAAAATTGACCTTCTTCATCGCGTTGTTCGAAGCTTAACGACACATAATGTTTATCTGTTACTTCGCCGCTGGCTTTGAGAAAAGCGAGATCTTGGTCTGCGGCGGTACCGTAAATTTTATTACCGTTGCCGTCTTCCATGGTGTTGCGATCAACCGTGCTGTAATAGCCTAAAAGACCAAAAGACGGGTTCAGTTTACCGTATAAGGTGCCACTGTATCGAGTTCCGTCATTGGAGAAGTAACTCGCCTTTAAGCGGCCGCCGAACTGCTCGTTTTCATTTAATAGATCTTGTGCATCTTTTGTTTTAAAGCGAATAGCACCACCAATAGCACCAGGCCCACTGGTGGCTTCACCAGCGCCTGCCTGCACATCAATTTGTTTTAGTAAGTCGGGGTCTAAGGTGACACGACCAATATGGTGAAAAAGGGTAGAGGTTTGTTGGGCTCCGTCGACGGTGACATTCAGATAGGCGTCTTCAAGGCCGCGTATATAAATTTTCTGGGCAACGCCCACTGAGCCACCTACGCTAACTGAGGGCGATTCGCGAAAAATATCAGCAAGATCGTTTGCCTGGAATTGTTCGATATCTTCTGCAGTAACACTAAAGTTGGTTGCGGCGCCCACCACCGAAATTCGTTCAATAGCACTTTTGTCTGGCTGCTTTTGCTCTTCCGTGCTATTGGTTTCAGCCGCTTTTACAAAGCCTGTACCACTCATCATGACGCATGCCACGCCAGTTAAAACGAACTTATTCATTATTCCTGCCTTCCTTGTCCTTTCCGATAGCGAATAGCTATGTTGTTTAAGTTAGAAAACATATTAATGATAATGGTTCGTATTTGCAATTTGTTTTGGTCACTTCCTTCGTGTCATTAAACTGCAATGAAAACCCGTCTAAAATGTAACAATCCCAAATGAATGAACCTTAACTAGGTGTGAACATGGCAAACCAATTGGTTAGAGAGACAGGTTTAGGTGGTGCATTAATCATTGGTCTGGGCTCTATTCTGGGAACTGGCGCTTACGTCAGTGTTGGTCTAAGTGCGACCATAGCCGGTGACATGCTGGTTTGGGCCATTATATTAGCGGCATTAACCGCGTTGTTTAATGGGTTGTCTTCTGCACAGCTGGCAGCAGCACACCCTGTCAGCGGTGGTACGTATGAGTATGGCTATCAATTTTTGAACCCAGCCAGTGGTATTATTGCCGGTGGACTCTTCATTGTGGCGAAAAGCGCTTCGGCGGCGACCGCTGCGTTGGCGGTGGCGTGGTATATCAGTGCCTGTTTTGATGTGTCTGAGACAGTAGTCAAAGCGGTTGCTCTGGGTCTTTTGTTGCTCTTTACGGTATTCGTATTGTCCGGAGTGCGCAGAACCAACTGGCTGAATATGCTCTTGGTTACCGTCAGTATTATTGGCTTAATTGTATTTATTGGCGTCGCTTTAGGAAGTGACTCAGCATTACCTGAAACAACGAACGAGTTTGCTTCAACCAGCCATTTGTCGCTTTTCCACGCGGCGGCTTTAATGTTCGTTGCATTTACCGGCTACGGACGCATAGCCACAATGGGGGAAGAAATAACCGACCCCAGACGCAATATTCCCAGGGCGGTGGTCTTGACGTTAGCGGTGGTTAGTGCGTTATACATTGCTGTTGGTTTGGCTATTCTGCATGTAGGGGGCCTTAATACATTTGAAGAGAGCCACTTCAATATCGCTAACCTAATCAGTGACTCTCCGTGGCAGTGGGTGGTCATTGTCGGCGGAATACTAGCTATGGGCGGTGTCGTTTTAAATCTTTTACTTGGTGTCTCGCGTGTCATTTTAGCTATGGGGCGCCGCGGCGACTTGCCTCGCTTTTTAGGTGGCCTTGATAAAACCAATAAATCGGCACCTGCAGCAACCTGGGTAACCTTTCTTATTATGGGCATTATCGCCGCCCTCGGAGGCATCGAATCCGCCTGGACATTAAGTGCGTTCACCGTACTTATTTACTACGGCATCACGAACATAGCGGCTCTGAAAGTCAAGAAAGAGCAGCGTTTTATTCCTAAATTTGTGTCGGTGTTCGGACTAATAAGCTGTTTTGGGCTGGTCGGGTTAGCGGCTATTGCTTAGCCGCTCTTTCAGCCCGAGCACTATGTAGCTTTTTATAGCTGTCCAGCAGTTTCAGGTGACGGTCGATGCCTTCCAGTTGCATATTGGTTGGCGTCAGGCCGTAAAAGTGTGTGGTGCCTTGTACAGAACCTATTACTGCCTCAATGACGTCTTCACCGTACATACGCCCTAAATTATAGCGGTAATCGCCCAGCTCTAATTCGTCGTCGAGGGTGATTTCCAGCACGGCTTCCACAGCCCGATAGAACAGCACCCGCTCTGGTGTGTTGTCATTATACTGCAGGAACATTTCAACGTATTCTTGCGCGTCTTCATGACGTTGCAATGCTAAATAAATGAGCAATTTAAGCTCTAAAATAGTGAGCTGCCCCCACTCGGTATTTTCATCAAACTCAATACCGATAAGAGTAATAATGTCCATGTAATTGTCGAGCTGGCTGTCTTCCAGGCGCTCGACGAGATCTTCCAGTTGCTCGTCTGACAGGCGGTGTAGGTTCAGAATATCCTCGCGGTATTGCAACGCGATATTGGTGTTATCCCAGACGAGATCTTCAACTGGATACACTTCAGAATAATCGGGCACCAAAATCCGGCACACTGGCGCACCTAAGTCTTCGTGCACCATGATGTAGGCTTCTTTGTCGAGTTCGTTCAGAATGCCAAACAATAGGTTGGCTTCCTCTTCGTTGGTCGGAGCTGCAAAGTCCCACTCGACAAATTCAATGTCTGACTTGGCACTAAAGAAGCGCCAGGAAACGACACCCGATGAGTCAATAAAGTGTTCGACGTAGTTGTTTGGCTCGGACACCGCCATCGAGTTAAAGGTTGGTGGTGGTAAGTCGTTCAGCCCTTCGAAGCTGCGACCTTGCAACAGCTCGGTAAGGCTGCGTTCTAACGCGACTTCAAAGCTTGGATGCGCACCAAAAGAGGCAAAGACACCGCCGGTACGCGGGTTCATCAGCGTCACACACATGACCGGGAATTGTCCGCCAAGCGAGGCGTCTTTCACCAACACCGGGTAGCCTTGCTCTTCAAGCGCATTAATGCCTGCGACGATACCTGGGTACTTATTCAGCACCTCTTGCGGCACGTCGGGCAGAGTAATTTCTTCTTCAATAATTTGTTTCTTAACAGCCCGCTCAAAAATTTCTGACAAGCACTGTACTTTGGCTTCGGCCAATGTATTGCCGGCGCTCATACCGTTACTTAAGTACAGGTTTTCAATAAGGTTTGACGGAAAATAAACCGTTTCGCCATCGGAATGGCGCACAAACGGCAGTGACACAATGCCTCGATCGACACGTCCTGAATTGGTGTCAATTAAGTGAGAGCCGCGTAGTTCGCCTTCAGGATCATAAAACTCGCGCGTACGCTCATCGAGTATCTCGGCCGGCAGTTCGTCATTTGGCCCGGGTTGAAACCATTTTTCTTGCGGGTAATGAACAAAGTCGGCGTTAGCAATCTCTTCGCCAAAATACTGGTCATTGTAGAAAAAGTTGCAGCTTAAGCGCTCAATAAATTCACCCAGTGCCGAGCACAAAGCACTTTCTTTGCTGGCGCCTTTGCCATTGGTAAAGCACATGTGTGACGCGGCGTCACGAATATGCAGTGACCAAACGTTTGGCACAATGTTGCGCCAGGACGCCACTTCTATTTTCATGCCCAAGTCAGCCAGCAGCTTGGTCATGTTATGAATGGTGTCTTCTAGGGGCAGGTCTTTGCCTTCAATGTAGGTTTTTTCGTCACCGCTGGGGTCAATGGTGAGAAGTGCCTGAGCGTCCTGCGTTATGCTGTCCACAGCTTCAACGTCAAATGCCAGTTCGTTCTCTATCACTCGCTTAACCGCGCAGCGTTCAGCGGCACGAATAATGCCTTTGCGATCTTTCTCGTCGATGTCCGCCGGCAGCTCAACCTGAATTTTAAACAGCTGTTGATAGCGGTTTTCAGGGTCGACAACATTGTTCTGGGAAATGCGAATGTTCTCGGTTGGAATGTCGCGCGCATCGCAATAAAGACGAATAAAATGCGCCGCGCACATGACCGATGACGCTAAGAAATAGTCAAACGGACCGGGTGCTGAACCATCACCTTTATAACGAATGGGTTGGTCAGAAATGACGGTGAAGTCATCAAACTTCGCCTCAAGGCGCATGTTTTCGAGAAAACGAACATTGATTTCCATAGAGAGGGACTTTCGCTTGTAAATAGAAGAGCTGAGAAAGTGCGGGATTATCCCACACTTTCAGTCATTGATCATTATCGGCGTAGCCACTGCCATAAGCACTAAAGGGAAGCTCCAGCCCTAATTCTGGTATCTGCAAGCCTATCCAAGCCGGAAAGGTGTTGCTGTTGGGACCAGGCAAAACTTTGTATTGGTTCGCCCAGGGATAAGCACTCGATAGCTCTTTAATGCGTGGGATTATTTCGGCGGCTTGCGGACCCTTAACCGATAACAGCTTTTCAGGCTTAGCGCCGTACCAGTAACGGTCAGGGGTTTTGGTTTGATAAACCCGCAGAGCAGGGCGGCCATGTTCGACACCCCAGCCGACCACTTCATACACGGTATATTCAGCGGCTCCGGCCGGCTTCACCGCTAACCAAGTATGTACTGCAAACCAACCGCGCCACCCGAAGGCATCGGCGGCGTACGCCTCAATAACGGCCTCTTGCTCTACCGCTGGGTTGGGTGCAATGCCTGCTGGCTCACGCGACGCATCCCGCCAGTCGCCCGACGAGCAGCCAGCGACCAGCACAACCGAAAGGGCCAATAGAAACTGTGTTAGAAAACGCATCCTGAATGTAACCTCTACTCAAAATCGCTGGCGCTGTGGCGCTCGCGTAATTGTTCGCTTTCTTCGCCCCAAACTTTGTTCACACGACGACCACGTTTTACAGCCGGACGCTCGTTGATGCGCTTCGCCCAGGCCACCACGTTTTTGTACTCATGCGCTTGTAAAAATTCAGCAGCCTCGTAGACCTCGTTTAACACAAGCGCACCGTACCAGGGGAAAATTGCCATGTCGGCAATGGTGTAATCGTTGCCGGCAATATAGTCGTTGTCAGCCAGTTGCTTGTCGAGCACATCAAGCTGACGTTTTACTTCCATTGTGTAGCGATTGATGGGGTACTCCAGTTTTTCCGGTGCATAGGCATAAAAATGGCCAAAACCACCACCTAACATAGGTGCGCTGCCCATCTGCCAGAAGAGCCAGTTTAGGCACTCGGTACGCTTGGCAGGCTCGTTGGGTAAAAATTCTCCAAACTTTTCCGCTAAATAGAGCAGTATTGAGCCTGACTCGAATAGGCGGGTTGCTGGCGTTGTGGAATTGTCGAGCAGTGCCGGAATTTTAGAGTTTGGATTGATCTCTACAAAACCACTGCTGAACTGTTCGCCCTCAGTAATATCAATAATATAGGCGTCGTATTCGGCGGCGCTTATGCCTTTTTCCAACAGCTCTTCAAATAGGATAGTGACTTTTTGTCCGTTCGGCGTTGCCAGCGAATACAATTGCTGCGGATGCTCACCGACGGGTAACTCTTTGTCGTGGGTCGCACCGGCTTCCGGGCGATTAATATTGGCAAATTTTCCGCCGCTTTCCTGATCCCACTTCCACACTTTAGGTGGCTGATAGCCGTTTTCTGATGCTGTGTTTCCCATACTACCTCCAGAATAGTCGCTTAAGTGACCGCTTGGCGCTGTGCATAGCGGTTATCTTTATAGGCCCCGGAACGAAGCACGTCACGTATTTGCTCAACCGCATTCCAGACATCTTTATAGCTGTTATAAAGTGGGGCAAAGCCAAAGCGAATAAAGTGCGGAGCTCGGTAGTCCGCAATAACGCCTCTGTCTATTAACGCCTGACAAAGCTCGTAAGCAAAGTCGAACGAGTAACTCAATTGACTGCCACGCTCTTCAGCTGACGCAGGAGAAAGCCGTTGTAGCTGGTCACTTAAACCGTATTGATTGATTAAGTCGTCAAACAAGGTCGTTAATGCTACTGACTTTTTACGTACGGTTTGCAAATCTAGATTATCAAACAGCTCTAATGCAACGTCGATTGCGGACATTGAAATAATCGATGGCGTACCGGCAAGAAATTGTTTGATACCGCTGTCAGGTTGGTACGCCGGGTTAAATTCAAACGGGTTTTGATGACCAAACCACCCCGCGATGGGTTGTTGTAGCTTGCCTTTCAGCGCTTTATTGACGTACACGAAAGCCGGAGCGCCGGGGCCGCCGTTGAGGTATTTATAAGTGCAGCCAACGGCCATATCCACTTGACAGTCATCCAGGTAAACAGGCATAGCACCGGCGCTGTGTGCCAGGTCAACAATAATAAGAGCACCATGCTGATGAGCCCTTTCGGTTAACGACTTAATGTCCAGTCGCTTACCGCTGCGAAAGTTCACTTCGGTGACCATAATGACAGCGGTCGAGTCGTCAATACTGTTCAATAGCTGATCTTCCTGAATGTCGACGAACTGGCAGCGAGCTTCACCTAAAAGCCCTTGTAAACCTTGCGCTATATACAAGTCTGTCGGGAAGTTGTCATGGCTTGAAATGACTTTATTGCGGTGGGTTGTGCCGTTAAAGCTAAGCGCAGCACTTAACAGTTTGAATAAGTTCACAGAAATGGAGTCGCAGCATATAACCTGGCCTTCTGCCGCCCCGATAATGGGCGCAATCTTCTCGCCAACTTGTTGTGGCAAATTGACCCAGTCGTGTCGGTTCCAGCTGCTAATTAAATCGTTTCCCCATTGTTGTTCAGTCACTTCTCTGACTCTTTGTTTTACTCGTTTTGGCAGTGCACCGAGTGAGTTTCCGTCTAAATAAATGGTGTTTTCAGGAAGGTGAAACTCATCACGATATTTGGCCAACGGGTCATTGTTATCTAAGACTTCTACATCAGTTACATTCATGGTTTCAGTTCTTTGTTCAGCTGCTGAATAATGACTGTCCAGGCATCGGTTTTAGGGTGAATCATGTCGAAGTGGCCTGCTTCATCTATTATCAAGGTGTTTACGTTATCGTTATCTACGCCGAATACTTCCGCTTGGCTCATTGGTACTATGTTATCGGCAGAGCCCTGCAGTAACCAGGTATTATGATGCAGCGGCTGTTGTTTGGGGTCGGCTTCGGCGAATTTGAAGTCACTTTGTGCGGTATCGATAAGCGTCTTCGCTGCTTGGTTACAACTGCCATCTTCAGCTATGTAGGCCTGCATATCCGTTATTGCGGCTAAACCCATAACGGCATCAACTTGCTCAGCATATTGACGCTCATTTGATGTTGCCAGCAGCGCCAAATGCCCGCCTGCGGAATGACCCATCACCACCGTTGGCTTGCCGTTGGTCTGGCGAAGTATCTTCTCAATGGCGTTTGACACATCGTTGAGACTGGCAGGCCACTCTGCATTCTTTTCACCTAAGCGACGGTACTCGACGGACCAAAGGTTGAAACCTTCTTTCGTCAGGGCGGTGCTTAACGGATAACTGTGTCTAATGCCGTAGTCTTTAAGCCAACAGCCGGCGTGAATGAAAATGACATTGGCGGCTTTCATTGTGTTGTTTTTCGCTGGCCAGTACTGATAAAACTGCGACGGTTGTGAACCGTACTGATAGGTTTGAGTTGGGGGATCAGAAGGCAGCTCAAGTACGTCATTAAACGTGACTTGCCTTAACGGATCTGCGCAGACGCTGAAGGTTAAAGCCATAATTAAACAAGCGGTGAAAATGAGTCGTTTCATTTGGGTGTACCAGTACTGTCGTTGTGTAAGCTTTCAGGTGTTCAGGGAACCATACAAGCATAGAAAATTAAGGGCAACAAAATAGTTGATTGATTACTAAAGATATTTAGTTGAGGTAAAAACGTGAGCAAATTCTATACTGAGTAATGAGCGGTTCAGATGGTTCTGGAGGTTCTTATGCGTATTGGATTTGTTGGTCTCGGTGCTGCCGCACTTTTTCTCACTGGTTGTAGCAGTCAACCTGAAAACATGAGTCAGTCGCGCTATGAAGTTGATAGTGAGTATATGAGTAAAGTAGAACACCAAGCCCGAATGGGTCGTAATCACGTTACAGTGTATTGGATAAACCCACCGAGAAAAGAGAAAAGCTCCGAAGGCGAGGAAAAGTAAGTTCTGAATGAATACATAAGGCTGACTTTAACTAAAGCCAGCCTTGGCGGTTTTATTGTTCTAATTTACGCTCAACGTCGGCTTTTAACTCTTTTCGCAAACCCAGCATAAATACAACTTCGGTCACGACAAACAGGGGACCGACGGCTAAGCCCATAATGTCGTCAACAAAAGCCGGTTTGCGACCTTCGAAGTAATGGCCAATAAACTGGAATACCCAACCGACAACGAACAAGCCAATGGCCCAACTAAGCCAGAGTTCTGTTGGCATGGCGGCAAAATAGCGCCCGGCAGCTAGTGCAAGCCAAAGCAACGCGGTCATCAGCAGACCTAATGGAATATCCAGCCGGATATAAAAAATGATCGACAGAAAAACAGCGATGCTGGCCGGTGTAATAATCAAAAACTCCATGGGCAGCACTGGGCGCGAAAGCAGTGTTAAAATACCCACAACGATCATTGGAATGCCAATTAAATGCGTTGCCACATTCTTACGATTGCGGTGATAGGCGGCGTATTGTGACAAATGCTCGACGATGGTTTTCATAAGTGTTGTGCCATAGGGTGATTAAAAAAGATTCAAAGGGATTTTAAGATACGTCTGACCGTTACCTTCAGCGGGCGGCATGTTGCCTGCGCGCATGTTGACTTGTACCGAAGGTAAAATCAGTCGAGGCATATCTAGCGTCTTGTCGCGCTCAGTGCGCATTTTCACAAACTCGTCTTCAGTCGTGTTGCCGCCGACGTGCACGTTGTTGCGTTTTTCTTCACCCACAGTGGTTTCAAAAGCATAGTGTTCACGGTTCGGGGCTTTATAGTCGTGGCACAAAAATATCCGTGTGTCGTCCGCAAGTGAAAATATCTTTTGAATTGAGTGATACAAGGTTCTGGCATCGCCACCAGGGAAGTCGCAACGTGCCGTCCCGTAGTCCGGCATAAATAGCGTATCGCCGACAAAAGCGGCATCGCCAATGACATAGGTCAGGCAGGCCGGTGTATGGCCTGGAGTATGTAACACGTGGGCTTCAAGGTGACCAATAGAAAAGGTGTCACCGTCAGCAAATAGGCGGTCAAATTGACTGCCGTCTCGCGCAAACTCTGTCCCTGCATTAAAGGCCTTACCGAAGGTTTCCTGGACTGTTTTAATGTGCTCTCCAATGCCCAGCTTGGTGCCTGTTTTCTGTTGTAAATAAGGTGCTGCTGACAAATGGTCGGCATGAACGTGAGTTTCTAAAATCCACTCGACGGTAAGCTGCTTTTCTTTCACAAACGCAAGGATCGCCTCAGCAGATTCCGTTCTAGTACGTCCTGCCGCGTAGTCAAAGTCCAACACAGAGTCGATAATAGCGCAGTGCTTAGAGTCAGGGTCTTGCACGACGTAACTGTAGGTGTTTGTTGGCTCATCGAAGAAATGCTGAACGAGCGGAACTAGCTGTGACATAAAACAACCTTTTGTTTGAAAAAAATAAGCGATGGTTGTGGTTTGTTTATAACTGACTTAGTGCTCGGTGTGAAGTGCTAAGCCGTTAATTTTTATTGCTCAAAAGTTAACTAATAGTTAACCTTTAGCTGTTATTTTTATTTCATAATTAAATAGGGGAATTTAAGTGGCTTTTGATTACGGCTCCATAGACTTAGGGCTTAAAAACCCGTTTAAAACAGAGGGACTTGTCACCACCTTGCGTGGCGGTATACAGCTAGTCGCGGCTGTATTTTTGCTGGTATCGGCGGCGGGCTCAGTCAAAGAAGACGCGCTTACCGGTTGGGTTCTGGCTATATTCGGTGTACTGCTGCTGATTGCAGGTATAAAAGTTATCAGTGCCGGCATTATGGCCATGCTTCGTTACTTTGTGGGGCGTAACCACCCAACGTCCCTGGCTCGAAACTTTAGTAAGTCGGAGCGCAGTACCTCACAAGAAGAAATGCCTTATGTTGGCTATACCGATCGGGGCTTGGAAGAAATGCTTATGGGTCGTAAAAATGCGACCTTTGTGGAGCCGGAAGGACTGTTGGCGCGCATTGCCCATACATTTTTTCCTAAGCTTCTATTTATGCCATACCCCGTGCGTAATATGGCGCAGCGTTTGCTTGGCGCCTGGGTTCGTACTCTTATCGCCATGATAGCGTTCGGTTTTGCTGCGTTTGTATCTTTGGCAGGTTTCGCTGGAGAGGCTGGGGAGCTCGCCTTTCCTGTTTATACCGTATTGCTGACGCTTTATTTAATTCAAGTATGGCGCAAAGCGGGAACATCCATTTCCCGAAATGCAGAGCAGTCCATTGACTCAATGGGCGCAGGAGCTTTAGCGAAAACGGTTGTTTTCTCACTGTTACTGCCGGTTATTGTGGGGCTCGTATTTTCCTGGTGGATGTCTTCTGAAAGCGTGACAGCCTCAGAAGTAGAGGTTTGGTTTTCCGCGTTGCCTTCGTTTCATGCGGGGCTTTATCTAACAGGCATCGCATTGGGTGCATTAATATCTACTGCTATTTCAATTTTGCTACTTAAAAAGCGCCTTGCAAAAGCCAACCCGGTATCAGAAGTATCAGAGCTTCGTGAAAACTGGCAGGAGTCAGTGCATCCGAAAGAAATATTTATCAATCTCGACAATCTGGTCATGGCGAATCGCCGTTACAAAGAAGTGCCTAACCGCGTATATCGTGAGTTAAACCCTAGCTTGCAAGAGCAAGTAGACGGTAAGGGTGCATTTAATGGTGAGATGATCCAGGAAATACAGCCAAAAGTGAAAGACATGGAATTGGGTGGATCGTTTGGTCAGTTCCGTTTTATAAGTCTGTTGCTGGGCAATTTGCTGTTTGTTGGCGGTATTATTGCAACCTTTCTCTTGGCTTATGAAGTGGCAGAAGTTGCTGCCTTCTTACGAGGCATTGACTACCAAGTGAATACATCTGCTGAGCTTTTAGCATTTGCGACTGTGGCGGTTGGCGCCATTCATGTCTTTTTAATTGGTTATTTGTTGAAGGCGTTTGCCCACTTGCTGGCGAATGTAGCACATTTATTCTTCGCCGAGATCCAGTTTGAGTCGTTACTTATTTATTTTAAATGTGAAGGTACATTCACCGAGTCTAAAATATCAACCGGAACCGGTATTCACGACAGCACACGCTCTGAAAATACGCTGGTTAGAAGCAGTATTACCCCTTGGGTTATTGTTTCCAGATTAGTAACGACGACCTTTGCTGCTACCGGTATGAGAAATCTGGAGCACCCGCGGCATATTCTGGAAATGCACAGAGCCGATGCGGAGCTCGAGAGTATACGAAGCGATGTGATAGACTTTTTGAAAGACAGAGAGTCAATAGCGTCGCTGACCAGCAAGCGTGATTTGGGTAATGCCTCGCAAATTCATCAGCTTAATGAGCAGACTCGTGCGATTCCGGGCTCTCAAGAACGTTTAGATGAGAAGCAGCAAACGTCTGATGAGGAAGCCGCCGGTTACCTCCGGCAGGAAGAAGACTTAAATAACGACAAGCCGTAACGGGAGAAGTATGTCGCAAAATACCATAGCCGAAAACAAAAAACGTCAGGACTTAAGTGGCCACAGTGAGGTTTGGCTTTTCGGCTATGGGTCGTTGATTTACAAAGTCGACTTTCCATACTTAGAGCGTGCGCCGGCTTATATTGAAGGCTGGTCACGACGCTTTTGGCAGGGTTCTCATGATCATCGAGGTACGCCGGAAGCACCGGGGCGCGTGTTGACTTTAATTGAGACTCCGGGAGAGAAATGTACAGGGATGGCCTACAAAGTAACGCCGGATGTGTTTGAGCACTTAGATCACCGCGAGAAGAACGGCTATTTGCGTTTTACGACACCCATGACCTTTCGAGACGGCAGTCAGCAGGAAGGGTTGGTTTATATTGCGACCGAAGACAATCAGGCATTCTTGGGTCCCGCCAGCAGTGAAGAGTTGGCTAAGCATATAGGTAGCGCCTCAGGACCCAGTGGACCAAACAGTGAGTACTTAGTGAAACTGCAGCTGGCGCTTGAACAGCTAAATGTCCACGACCCGCATGTTTACGACATTTATCAACAAATTTGCCATCAAAAGCCGCAGGATATTATTTAATTCGCTCCCATGGAAGCGCTTTTTTGGGAACTGGTGGTGTCAAAACAGAGCCTTGCAGCTCTTCACAGCCTATGTGTTTCAACAGCAATAATTGTTGTTTACTGTTGACGCCTGTCGCAATGGTTCGAAGGCCTTTAGCATGAGCTATTTTGACAATAGAAGCGAGCTGGCGTTTAGCGTCGCTGTTTGATCCGGCTGAGTGTATCAATTCGTCGGATAGTTTTATGGCATCCACCGGCAGTTTAAAGAGCGATTGAATGGTGGAGAATCCCTCGCCAAAATGGTCCGCGATAATATTACAGCCAATATTATGCAGCTTTTCTAAATAAGTTCGTGTTTTAGGGGGAAGGTTCATTAATGCCGAGTCCAGAACTTCTACGCAAATACGAGTGGGCGGGTAATCCGTTGTTTGTATTTTATTCGCCAGTGCGTATAAAACATTGGGCTCCACGTCTTCGCCCAGAGAAATATCGATAGAGACCTTAGGTTGCCGTTGCTGCTGAGCAAATTGACTTAAGTCCGCAAAACACGACTCAATCATCCACATTAAATAATCTTTAGTTAACTGGTTTTCTTTAATCATTGAGGCAAACTCGCTAAAAATAATGTCGCCTCTGGTTGGATGGAGCCATCGACTCGATACCTCTAACGTCTCAAAATGCCCGGTGACGGTGCTTAATCGTGGCTGATAAAGTAACGATATTTCATTATTGATCAGGGCATCTTTAAACTGCTTTGAAAAACTTGACTGTTGTTGAGCTGGTTCGCTTTCATCAAAAAATGACAGGATATCGCCGGTGTCTTTTACCCGATAGGCGCGGTCGCGTGAACGCTTGAGTACCTCTTGAGAACTTTCTGTTAATTGTCGCTTATTCACCCGCAGAATACTGGCGCTGGGAGCGAGTTGGTAGGACGTACCATCTTCCGCCTGAACTTCTTTTTGCAGATACTCTTTCAGGTTATCCTGAACGTTGTGGTTTTCTTTTTCTGCAGCATGCTGCACGCCGATAAGTTCATTGTCGGAAGCTTGTCCAAAGTGAACCTGATTACCTAACAATTCACTCAATTGCTTGGCCATCAACTTGACCAGCCTGTGAGCTTTCTCGGTGCCTATTTTTTGTTGAATGTCGTCGAAGTTTTTTAGGCGAATGTCAATAATATCAAACAGGGATTCATCACTTAAACGGGGGTTTTTAGACAAGCTTTTAAAATATCCTAGCAATGCTTTGATATTCGGCAGTCCCGTTTCTTGATGGCGGAACTTAGCGTGTTGTTCTCGGCGGAGAGTGGTTTTTAATGTGCTTGAGACCAAACCGGTGATAACCGGAACAAAGGTGCAACTCATCAGCAAAAAGACCCACCCAGTTGACACTAAGTTATCGCTGATGAATGGAGAGGAAAGGGCAAAAGGCCCCATGACTATCGCGACAATGGCCCCAAACAACAGCCCCACTCTAAAACCGAATAATAAACCGACGATAGCCAGCGGAATATAAATGAGTGAACTATAAATACTAGGTAACCCACCAGAGCTGATAACCAACCGTACTATCGTAGCGCTTAAAACCAGTAAAACGAAGCTAACGATAAAAACGCTTTCCGTTTGCATTCGTAATGCCTTAATCAGTACCGTCTGAAAAAATCGGCTTACTTTTGAAAAGGTTACCATTATTCCTACTTATAATATCGTGTTATGTTAATCGGTTATTATCTCGCATTAGAGTGTGTTTAATGTTATCTACTGTCAAGTAGAGCTATTTTAGTCCCGATGGAGGGTATCGTGAGAGAGTCACTGGAAAGACGCTCATTTGTGCTAGCGCTGGCATTGGTAAGTGTTGCGTTCGCGCTAGTGTTGCAGCCGTTTTGGGGCGCCATCTTTTGGGCCTGCGCGGTCGCTGTTATTTTTTTCCCGTTGCAGGAAAAGCTCAAAAGTGTGTTTGGCGACAAGCCGAACCGGGCGGCGTTAAGCACATTAATGGTCGCCTTGTTCATTGTTGTGTTGCCGGTTTTAGGCATTGCCTATTCATTTGTGCAGGAAGGCTTAAGTTTTTACCAAAAGTTAGACTCCGGTAAGGTCAACCCGGGTGAGTTTTTCGAGGAAATAAGAACGGCGTTTCCGTTTATTAATGACCTGCTTGCTCAGTTTGATATTACGCCAGCCGACGTTAGAGAGCGCCTGTCATCATTTGCTGTGACGGCAAGCCGAATGTTGGCGGAGCAAGCACTCAGCATTGGGCAAAACACCTTCGCTTTTATTATGAGCGTCGCACTAATGCTGTATTTGACCTTCTTTTTGCTTCGCGACGGTAAGCAAATTTTGCAAGTGTTAATGAAGGCGTTACCACTGGGTGACGAGCGTGAGCGGAAGCTCTTTCAAAAGTTCGCGGAGGTCACCCGAGCCACCGTAAAAGGCAATATTGTTGTCGCTATGGTTCAGGGCGCATTAGGTGGGCTGATATTCTGGCTGCTTGGTATTCCCGGCCCTATTTTATGGGGCGTAGTGATGGCGTTCTTGTCATTAATACCGGCGGTAGGCGCGAGTTTGGTTTGGTTGCCGGTGTCGGTTTACTTGTTTGCAACCGGAAGCTGGATTGCGGGCGCTATTTTGGTGGCGTACGGTGCAATTGTTATTGGGTTGGCGGACAACGTGCTGCGCCCTCTGTTGGTTGGTCGTGACACTAAGTTACCCGACTATTTGGTCCTGTTCTCAACGCTGGGCGGCATTGCGCTGTTCGGTATCACCGGCTTTGTGCTGGGACCACTTATTGCTGCGCTATTCCTGGTGTTTTGGCAGCTGTTTATGACTGAGTTTAATACCACCGATGTCTATGAAGACGATAAGCCGCAGCGTTAAAGCTGCGGTCTTAAATAACCGTCGAGCTGACCTTTAGGCGACAGTACCCACTGCCAAAGCTGAATGTCGCGGGCGCGAAAAGCGCCTGCACAGGAAAGCAGATAATATTTCCACATACGATAAAACTCGTCGTCAAACTGTGCTTTCAGTTGAGGCCATGAGGCATCGAAGTTCTCAAACCAGGCCATAAGGGTTTTGTCATAATAAGCGCCAAAATTATGAAGATCTTCGCAGACAAACTTTTGTTCCAACGCTTGCCCAATTTGAGAAATAGACGGAATTTCTCCATTGGGAAAAATGTACTTACTAATCCATGGGTCGGCGGCGGTATCGCTGACATTTTTGCCAATGGTATGTAGTAGGAAAAGGCCGTCCGGTTTGGTGCAGCGCAGAGCGACGTCCATATAGTCGTCGTAGTTTTTCTGGCCAACGTGTTCAAACATACCCAGGCTAATCACCCGGTCAAATTGCTCGTTTAAGTCACGATAGTCCTGTAAACGGAACTCGACAGGTAGTCCTTCACAGCGTTTCTCGCCCAGTGCGACTTGCTCTTTGGATATAGTCACGCCAACGCATTTTACGCCGTAATTTTCGGCGGCGTACTTCATAAAGCTGCCCCAACCACAGCCTATGTCTAGCACCGTCATGCCAGGCTTAAGCCCAAGCTTTTGACAGCAAAGCTCTAGCTTGTGACGTTGGGCATCGTCGACATTGTCGGCTTTTTCCCAATAACCGCAGGTGTAGACCATATTCTCATCAAGCATTGCCTGATACAGATCGTTGCCCATGTCATAGTGGTGCTGGCCCACTTTCCATGCGCGTGATTTGTCCTGCAAATTAAACAAACGACTTTTTAGTGAGTGAAAAATAAGGCGAGCCGGGTTTACTTCGTCCTGAATGCCGGAACGCAGTAGTTTAAAAAAGAACTGATCAAGAGACTCGGCGTCCCACAGGCGAGCCATGTAAGACTCGCCGAGTCCTAGGTTCCCACGAGACAAAGCCTCATCAAAAACAGACTCGTCATGAACTTGCATATCCCAGGCCCGGTTTCCGTTAATGCGAATATCGGCCTTGGCTAATAATTCCTCAACATACGCTTTGGACGTTGCCATAACATTTGGTCCATTCTTTACAGAAATGTCGCATTAACTTAACAGGAAGCTATAACCCTGACAATGACTACTCATTGTCCTTCGGGAGAGCGAATAAATTCCGGGTAAGCCTCTACACCGCAGTCAACTTTGTCGAGCCCGGCATATTCCTCCTCTTTCGTCACCCTGATACCCAGAGTCACTTTCAGTAAGCCCCAAACTAAGAGACTGGTCAGAAAACCCCAGGCGAGAATGATCGATAGACCGATAAACTGTGTCAGGAATACGGCACTTGAATCACTCAGCGGCACCACAAGCGTACCGAATATACCGATAACGCCATGAACAGATATCGCCCCAACGGGATCATCAATGTGCAGTTTATCTAAGACGATAATGGACAGAACAACGATAATGCCGGCGACGAGACCAATCGTTGCCGCTAACCAACTCGGCGGTGTTACTGGCTGCGCCGTAATGGCGACCAACCCAGCCAGTGCGCCGTTTAAAATCATGGTCAGGTCAGCTTTTTTAAAAAATACTTTGGTAAACGCGTAGGCTGCGACGGTTCCGCCGGCAGCGGATAGGTTGGTGTTGACGAAAGCTGAGGCAATAGCGTTGGCGTCATCGGCCGAACTTAACGCTAACTGGGAACCTCCATTAAAGCCAAACCAGCCGAACCATAAAATCAACGTACCTAACGTGGCTAAAGGCATATTCGCGCCAGGTATCGCCATGACCGCGCCGCTTCGAGAGTATTTGCCAAGTCTCGGGCCAAGCAGCAGAACCGCAGCAAAAGCGGCAGATGCGCCGGTTAAGTGGACAATACTTGATCCCGCAAAGTCGACAAAACCAAGCTCTGCTAGGAAACCGCCACCCCAACTCCAGGCGCCCTGTACAGGGTATATTAGAGCGCTTAATGCAATACAAAAAATTAAGAAGCTATTGAGTTTCATACGCTCTGCTACAACGCCTGAAACAATAGACATTGCAGTGGCAACAAACACCATTTGAAAAAAGAAACCGGCATCGGCTGAATGGGCAGTAGGCGCTGCATCCGGGTACATGACCGAGTAACCAATAAATAGGTAACTAAGGCAGGCTAATGCATACAAGGTGATGTTTTTGGTGAGTATTTCTGTCGTGTTTTTCGCTCTTACCAGGCCGGCTTCGAGCATTGAAAAGCCGGCTGCCATCCACATAACCAAGGCACCGGAGATGAGCAAAAAGAAGGTATCTAAAACAAAGGGAAGCTGAGCCAGTTGCTGCTGATAATCCATAATAGGTTCCTCTTATAAAGCGTGTTCGTCAGTTTCACCCGTTCGGATGCGTATACATTGCTCCAGCGGTGTGACAAAAATTTTCCCGTCACCAATAGTTCCGGTCTGGGCGGCGGCTTGAATCACTTCTAATGCACGATCGAGCTGGGCTTCGCTGACCGCAATTTCGATACGAATTTTAGGCAGGAAATCAACGGTGTATTCGGCACCGCGGTAAAGTTCGGTATGCCCCTTTTGGCGACCGACGCCTCTGACTTCAGACACGGTCAACCCTCGGCATCCTATTTCGAATAGGGACTCTTTAACGTCGTCTAGTTTATAAGGCTTAATGAGTGCAATGATCATTTTCATGAGCTTTACCTTGTTAAATAAATGTTGTTACCTCCTATTCACGAACCATGCCAAAAGTTAAGTTGTTGATAATGTTAAATAATTTTATTTTTATGATCGTTTCCGACCGGGAATGTGCACTATGCCAGTGCACTGCACCAAAAAGTTCTGTTGATGCAGTGCGCTCAGAAGAGATACTATTTACCAACACTATTGAATGATTACAGGGTTTAGCCATGCTGGTAGGTGAACGTCAAAGTGACTTAATTGGACAGACCGATCTGTTGCGTATTCCGTCGTTATCCGACTTGACCGGTTGCGATATATTCGTGAAATGCGAATTTCAAAACCCGGGTGGTTCGATTAAGGATCGCGCAGCTAAGCAACTTATCGAAGATGCCATGGAGCGGGGCGAACTCAAGCCTGGTATGACGGTGGTTGAGGGAACTGCGGGAAATACTGGCATTGGCCTGGCGGTGGTTGCCAAAGCATACGGCTTAAATATGCTGGCGGTGATGCCGAATGACCAGACGCCGGAAAAAGAGCGAATGATTCGCTTGCACGGTGGTGAGTTGATGGCGGTTGACCCTGTTCCGTTTAAAAATGAAAACCACTTTTACCACACCGCTCGTCGATTAGCCGAAGAGCGTGATGACTGTTGGTGGGCGAATCAGTTTGAGAACACCAGTAATGCAAGAGCGCACTACTTGCATACCGCGCCTGAAATTTGGGAACAAATGAACGGCAATATCGACGTTTTTGTATCGGTTGCGGGTACCGGCGGAACCATTGGTGGCAACTCCAAATTTTTCAAAGAGCATGACTCAACCATTGACGTGTGGCTAGCAGACCCTGACGGCTCGGGCATTTATGAGTTTTTGAAAACCGGCGAGTATGTGTCACACGGCGGGTCGATGACCGAAGGTATTGGTATTATGCGTTTGGTTGAAAACTTTAAGCAGGCCAAAATAGATCATGCGGTCAACTTACCGGACCAGGATTTAGTGACTATTTCCCGTTATGTGCGGGACAAAGACGGTATTGTGCTCGGCAGCAGCTCTGCGTTGAACGTGGCGGCCGCTCTGGCGGCGGCGCTTAGAAAAGGAGCGGGGCAGCGCATTGTCACCTTCGCTTGTGACTTAGGAGAGCGATCGGCCAGTAAGCTTTATAACCCTGAATACTTGCGTGGTCGGGAATTAAACCCGGAACCTGAAGCAATAGAAACACTGTTTGAGCGTTACCGCTCGCTGGGAGATAAGGTGTTAGATGTGAGTTGGAACAATGACTAAAAATATCGCTCTAGCGGCAGCACTGTTCAGTGTCGTGATACTGCCGTTAAAGGCAGAGGAAATACCGCAAGAAGGTTCATTGTCGAACCTTAAAGTTCCACAGTTTCTCGACATAGCGCACCGGGGGGCGTCAGGATATGTGCCTGAGCATTCGCAAGCCAGTACAGTGATGGCTCATGCAATGGGTGCAGATTATATCGAACAAGACATACAATTGACCCGAGACAGTGTTCCCGTCGTTTTGCATGACGAAGTGTTGGATTATATTACCGATGTCTCTCAAGTCTTTCCGGAAAAACACCGACCGGACGGACATTACTATGTGGTGGATTTTTCGCTTGAAGAATTAAAGCAGTTGTCAATAACGCCTCGTCATAAAGACTATGAACTGGTTTACCCGAACCGCTTCTCTAATAACGATGTTCGCTTTCCGGTTCAAACGTTAGACGAGCAATTGAAACTCATTCATGAACTGAACCGTACACGCGGCAAGAGTACCGGCGTCTATGTTGAAATAAAATCGCCACGCTGGTATCTACAACAGGGGTACGACTCAACAGCCGCCGTTATGTCAGTATTGGCACAAAACGGTTATCACGACACCATGGCGACGCCCATCTATTTACAGTCGTTTGATCCGGAAGTGCTACGCCGTTTGAAACGAGAATATAACTGGGAGCAACCGCTCATACAGCTTATTGGCGATAACGAATGGGGCATGAGTGATGTCGATTATAGCTCGATGCGCACCAGTGCCGGTCTGGAAGCGGTGAAATCTTATGCCGAAGGAATTGGTCTTTGGTTGAATCATGTGCTGGAAGGCGTTAACCAAGGACAACCAGAAGGACAGCCAAAGTGGTCGTCGGTTTTAGATACTGCGGATAATAAAGGCCTGGACGTGCACGTGTATACGTTGCGCGCGGACGACTTACCTGAGGGGGTCGAGTCTCACTCACAATTACGTCAATGGCTAAAAACGGCGGGTGCAGAAGGCGTTTTTACGGACTTCCCGGATCAAAAGTAAAACGCATTTTTAAGCCATCGGAGCCATCGTCGTAATAGCTCGCAAGCACATCAACCGTTTCAAAGCCGCAATCCTGATACCAGGCAATAGCGGCTTTATTGTCAGACTTGACCTCCAGTGAAACGGCTTTCGCTTTGGTTTTTCGTGCGCACGCAATCAACTCATTCATGAGCTTTTGACCAATGCCTTTGCCTCGTGCGTTGGGTGCAACAGCAATGGAGTAAAGCCGCCAAACCGGGCTATTCTTACGCGTAAGTACTAATGCATACCCGAGCAGTTTTTCACCATCCCGCACCACCCAACAGTGAGCCGTTGCTGAGTCAATTAAATGCTTAAAGCTGCGGCGACTGATGCAGCTGTAGTCAAAAGTCGCGCGCTCCAACCGAACTAATTCATCGAGGTCTGAAGGCTTAGCCAACTCAACGTATACATTCACTGTGGGTTACCTGTTACGCTTATTTGCGTTCGTCCAATCTGCGGTTGAAGTCGGCCATAATGAGGCGATAAAGCTCGTACCCCAGGTGCAAATCTTCCACGCCGTATTCAATGGACGGATTATCGTTAATTTCGATAACCACAGGTCCCCGGTCAGTTTGCTTGATATCGACGCCGTAAAGGCCATCACCAATCAACCGGGTCGCCTGCAATGCCAGACGAACCACGTCTTTAGGCGCATGGTGGACGCCAAGCGTTGTAAAAGAGCCGCTTTTCGCGCGAGAAGAGGACTCTTTATGGTTGTATATTTGCCAGTGATTACGTGCCATAAAGTACTGACAGGCATAGATAGGCCGATTATTTAGCACGCCAATACGCCAGTCGTATTCTGTTTTAATAAACTCTTGTGCCAGCAAAATAGTGGACTGTTCGAATAAGCCTTCAGCGATAGACTGCAATTGCTCAAGGTTCTCTGCTTTTTCAACACCCACTGAAAATGACCCGTCAGGAATTTTGAGCACGACGGGGTAACCGAGGTTGTCACCAATCGCTTTGTAATCAATGGCTGACTGACTGAGCAACAGCTTGGTTTTTGGTGTGGCGACGTTGTGTTTGTCTAGCAACTCTTTCAGAAACACTTTATTCGCACACTGAACAATGTCACCCGGATGGTCAATGACCACCATGCCATTGGCTTCCGCCTTTTTGGCGAAGTGGTAGGTGTAATGGTTAATCCGCGTCGTTTCACGTATAAACAAGGCGTCAAATTCCAGCAAGCGGTTAAAATCGTCTGCGGTAATTAACTCAGCATCGATATCGGCTTCTTTCGCCGCCTTAATGAATTGACTCAGAGCGCGCTTGTCGGAAGTGGGAATAGCCTCTTCCGGATTATGCAATATTGCCAAGTCAAAACGCAGCTCTTTGCGTGAACGCGCTTTACGCCAAACACGTTTACTGAACTGGTCTAACGCATTGCCAAAGAAGCTTTGTTCTTCGTCATTGAGCTCGTTCAACGCTCCGGCCTGCAAGGCCGAAATGTACCAACGGCCATTAAACTCAAGCTGGATTCGCAAGATGGGGCATGGGTAGCGCTCGAAAATTTGCCGGGCAAAATTCCGCAATGCTTTTTCTTCACACATACCAAAGCAAATAAGCAGTGACAAAGACTGCTTGTCAGATTGTTGCAGGTAACGCAGTAGTGATCGGTCAGTGGCATTAATGAGTAACTGATAATGTGAAAAGTTATTCACATCGTTAATGGTAGCCACCGACGGAATGACCTTTTGACCACGGGCTTCTGCCAGCAAACTGACGTAGTAGCCAGTCGACAAGTAAGACAGGTCGTTACAAAGGTTTAAAATACTTTGACGCGAATTAGAGTGAGTCGTTTGCAAGTACTCACTTGCGCTAAGTAAGCTTTGGCTAGGGTAATATGGTTGCCAATCGACCATGTCGTCAATAATGACGTGAGCCTGAGTTTGCATGATATCCTGATATAAAAAGTGTAAAACCCACGAGTTTATTTGCTTATTAAAAGCAACTGACACTATATTAGAAAGATAACGGATAACAAGCAGATTTTATTGTTTTTTTGCTTTGAAAGGAGTCAGATAAATGCTGACAATTTTGGCGAAGCTGCTGAAGGCGCTGAACTCGGAAACGAGCCCATGGGCGCTGGCTTTAGCAGTGGTTTTAGGAATGTTCATTGGTCTGACGCCGCTGTGGCGGATCCATAACCTCATTATTATTCTTGCCGCCCTTATTTTCCGGGTGAACTTAAGTTTGTTTCTGGTTTCTTTCGGTGTGTTTTCCGGTATTGCCTACCTGTTGGATCCGGTTTTCCACGACATGGGACTGAGTATTCTTAATGCATCGAGCTGGCAAGGCATATACGAAGCCGCATATGCGAGTGCTGTAGGGCGTTTGTCGATGTTTAACCACACCATAACGATGGGAAGTGTGGTCTTCAGTTTACTGGCCGCTCCTTTCGTTGCTGCGATTAGCTACTTTATTGTCGCCAACTATCGTAAGCGCATTCAAAAAGCCTTTATGAAACTGCGAGTTGTGCAAATTATTAAAGGCAGTCGGTTCTGGCAAATTTACTCGAGTCTTAGGGGGTAATTATGAAGCGGGGTATTATTCGTTGGCCCGGACTGGCCGTATTTGCCGGGTTTGTGCTGCTGTTGGTGGCTATTTCGTGGTTATTTCTGGACGCCATTATTAAGGTTACTTTAGAGCACACGCTGGGGCGTTTGAATGGCGCTGAAGTGAATATTGAACGGGTCGAGCACAACTGGTCACCGTTGGCGCTGCGCATAAAGGGTGTGCAAGTAACTAACCCCCAGCAACCGACACATAACCGGGTGCAGGTGGGGGAAGCGTCTGCTGACATTAGTCCAACCGAGCTGATTTTGGGACGTACCTTAATTGAACAACTAACAATGACTGGCATTCGTGTTAACCAGGAACGCGACAGTGAGGGGGAAGTTTACGTTCTGCCGTCAGAAGAAGACATGAAGCAATGGGCTGGACAGTCCTGGGAAAACTTAAAAATGTCATTGCCTTCAACTGACGAAATTGTCGCTCAGGTTGACTTGCGGACTGACAAAGTCATTGAAGAGTCGAAGCAAACGTATGAACAGCAGAAGCAGCAGGTGCTGGCTGCAAAAGAGGCTCTGCCGAGTGAAGATAAAATAAAGGAGTATGAGCAAAAACTGAAAGAAATAACGGACAGTGATACCTCTGGGCTTGGTGACATTGCTGCACGGAAAAAGGCGCTCGATGAACTGAAGGAATCGATTCGTAAAGACAAAGAGGCGGTCACAAACTTCCGTGACAGAGTGTCAGAAGCGAAAGACGTGCTGCAAACACAAGTGGCAGAGCTGAAAAATGCCCCCGGTAATGACATTGACAGAATCAAGTCGTTTTTTAGTATGGATGGTCAGGGCTTACAGAACGTAACTGGCTTGCTGCTGGGTGAGCAAGCAAAGCAGTGGAGCCAATACCTGTTGCTGGCCTATGAGCAGTTGGGACCGATGCTGGCGCGCTCAGACAACTCCGGAACCGTTGAGCCGGTGCGAGGTGAGGGACAACGTATTTCTTTTGCTGAACAAGATGCGCCACCAGAATTTTTAATTAAAAAGGCGCGTACCGAGTTTATGGTCGCCGGCACCGTTATTGATGTCGACTGGCAAAATATTACCCACCAGCACAATTTGCTTGGACAACCCACGACGTACCAGGCGCGTGCTGATAACAGTGAATTATGGAAAGCGTTTAACTTAAATGGTGAGTTGTCACTAACAGACTTGGGTATTGATGCCAAACAGCAATGGCAGCTAAAAGGCGCACAACTGCAAAATCTCGGGTTAAGCCAGAGTGCTGAGCTAAGTGCCCAAATTGTCTCTTCATTGCTCGACAGTGACGGCACTATTTTAGTCAGAGAAAACAAGCTTGATGGTACTGCGATGGTCAGAATGCTGAACCTCGATATGGATGCCAGCGGCTCCAGCAAACTGACAAATGCGATTGCCAGCGCACTGGAACAATTACAACGTCTGGATATTGCTACCAACATTGCCGGCGATATTCAAAGTCCATCGTTGAGTTTCGATTCCGACTTAGATGACCAGCTGGGTAGCTTATTAGCCGATACTGCCATGGCGGAGGCGGATGGTAAGTTGGCCGACATAAAAGCCGACTTAACGGCGAAAGTGTCTGAACAGCTTGGTAGCCAGGAAGAGCTGTTACAAAGCCTGACGCAGTGGAACAGCGAGTCAGGTGAAAAAGGTCAGAAGTTGGAAGAGTTACTCAAGTCTAAACTTGAAGACAGCCTGAAAGACAAACTTAAGGGTCGCCTTTTCGGCGACTCTTAAGCTAAGGTAAAAATTACTCAGTGGCTAAGAATTCGCTGAGTAATTCGGCTTTTTGTTGAATCGAGAAGAGCCCGTTTAAGTGTCCCCAGGGACCACTGATTTCTTCGTACTGAACGTCTTTACCCAATTCTCTAAGTTGCTCAGCCGTGTTTTCTGCCATGTACGGCATTAACAGTAGGTCGTTACTGGATGGTAAAAACAACGTTTTTGCGGAAATGTTTTTTAGTCCATCTTTTAACGTCTCCTGATGCCCGGCAACAAACAGCTGATTTGCGCGCACCAGATAGAGAATATGGTTTGCATCGGCCAGTGGCGCGCGTGCTCGGCTCGCACTGTATAGCCACTCTACGGCAGGCAACTCATTCGTAACAGATGCCATTCCTTTTTCAGGCAGGGTCTCCTGTTTTGGAGCAGCTTGATTAATGTAATCGGGGTGCATGGCGCCATGGGTGATCATGGCTTGTGCCATAGTGACACCGTCTAAAGGTGCGTCGCCGTTGTAGTAGTCACCACCGTTCCAGTTAGGGTCCAGCTTAATGACTTTTGCCCACTGCTCCAGTCCCATGATGGTCCAGGCGTCTAACGAACCGGCACCAATAACCGACACCATACGTTCAACCCAGCCTGGGTAAGCAGAAGCCCACTCAATGGCCTGCAGCGACCCCATTGAAGCCCCGACTACTGCATGCAATTTATTAATACCTAAACCTTCCAGAAGCGCCTTTTGAACGTTAACAAAATCGCGAATGGTTACGACGGGAAACTCTAAGCCATAAGGCTTGCCAGTATCCGGATTAATGCTGGCAGGACCGGTAGTAATGACAGTAGGAAGGTTAGGGTAAGCGTTTACTAACGAATCAACGCTAATGACATAGTACTTTTCGGTATCAATAGCTTTACCGGGGCCAATAATTGAGTCCCAGTAGCCAGCCTGCTGATCATCCTCACTGTATTTACCTGCGGCGTGACTATTACCTGAGAAAAAGTGAGTAATAAGCACGACATTATCTTTTGCTTCATTGAGCGTGCCGTAGGACTCCCAGCCCACTTTTACGTCTTTAATGGTTTCACCGCCGTGGGTGGTATAACTGTCCATACTAAAGGTCTTTTTCTCGACCCATTGTTCGGCTGTTATCGGTAAGCTAATCAGCAATACCGCAACGCTAATAACCGCTGTCCATAATCGTGTCATGACACATTCTCCTGTAAGTAATTTTGGTATTGCTCGCGCAATTTGTTTTTAACCAGTTTACCCGTGCCGGTATGGGGTAACTCATCAACAAAGACGATGTCATCAGGCATCCACCAACGAGCAATTTTGCCGGTTAAAAAGTCTTTAATGTCTTGTTTGGATAGCTGGTGACCTTTATTCAGCACCACCAGCAATAGCGGGCGCTCGTCCCATTTCGGATGTTTAACACCAATGACACAGGACTCGTTAACCGCTTCGTTCTGGCTGACAATGTTTTCGATATCCAGAGAGCTTATCCATTCGCCACCGCTTTTAATCACATCTTTCTTGCGGTCAACGACTTTCATAAAGCCTTCGGGGTCAATAACCGCGATGTCACCCGTAGCCAGCCACCCATCCGGAAAGCTACTTAAGTCATCATTGCGAAAATACTGTGAAGCAATCCAGTGCCCGCGAACCTGCAACTCGCCCCGGGTTTCGCCATCGTTCGGCAGAGGATTATCGTCGGCGTCAACAATGCGGTGTTCAATACCGAAAACAGGACGTCCTGCGGTTGTCTGTAGTTGATATTGTTCGTCTTTAGGCCGGCTAATAATGTCTGCCTGCGGCGGTACTGAATGCACCAACGGCCCTGTTTCTGTCATACCCCATATTGGCTGCCAGTAAACGTCGTACTCTTGATCATAGGTTTTAACCAGCCCCATAGGTGAAGCGGCGCCGCCAACGCAAACGCGTTGCAGCGATGGGATATCCAGCTTATTGTCATTCAAATAATTGTGCAAAGTGAGCCAGATGGTGGGTACGCCTAAGCCCACCGCGACACTTTCTGTGCGTATCATCTCTGCCATAGCCTGCCCCGAGGTACCGTCGCCAGTAAACACTAACTTACAACCGGATAAAGGACCTGCGTAGGGTGCGCCCCAAGCAGCTACATGGTACATAGTCACCATAGGCATTAAGACGGTGTCGCTGCGTAAATCGAGCATGTCGGCACTGACAGTCGCCTGGGCGTGTAAGACCATGGCGCGATGTGAGGCCAGTACCCCTTTAGGGTTGCCTGTCGTGCCGGAGGTATAACAAAGCAGGGCGGCACTGTCTTCGTCAACGTCTGGCCAGTCAAAGTCTTGAGACTCTGATTCCAGAAGTTCTTCATAACAAAGCACGTTATTGAGTTTGTTGTCCGGCATGTGACTTTTGTCAGTCATTACCACAAAACCTTTAACGTTGGGCAGTTCGTCTTCAATGGATTCCAGTAATTCGACAAAACTAAGGTCGACAAAGACCCAACCGCTTTCAGCATGGTTGAGAATCCAGGCAATTTGTTCACCAAATAAGCGAGGGTTTACCGTATGCATAACAGCGCCACTGCCACTGACCGCATAGTAAAGCTCCATGTGCCGGTACGTATTCCAGGCCAGACTGGCCACGCGTTCGCCGGATTGTACTCCCAGCTTTTTTAAAGCGTTAGCTAATTGTCCGGTACGTTGCCAGCAGTCAGCATAGCTATATCGGTGGATATCACCCTCCAGACGGCGAGTAACAATTTCCTGCCGTGCGTGTCGGCTGGCTGCAAACTTCAGTAGGTCAATAATTTGCAGTGGCCGCTTCATCATATTTCCTAACATGGTTACTTTCCCTTACTGCTGGGTTACAACATGAACAAGCCAATGGCCACGGCCAGGCCCATTAACGGCACAACAACGGTTACGGCAGCGACAGCCCAGTAAGCGGCACTGTGCTTCTCGTTACAAATAGCGCGAATTGTAGTAACCACATAACCATTGTGTGGCAACGAATCCAGAGCACCGGAAGAAATGGAAACAATACGATGCAGTTGCTCTGGGTTGACGCCGGCGGCCATGTAATGCGGTCCGACTTCAGGTAATGCAATCGCCTGTCCACCGGAGGCAGACCCCGTTAAGCCTGCAATAACGCTGACCGCAACAGCCGCGCCGACTAACTCATTACCGGGTAAATTGGTCATGGCAGTCACGGCTGCATCAAAAGCCGGAGTTATCTTGGCAATGCTGCCAAATCCAACAACGGCAGCGGTGTTACCTATGGCAACCAAAGCACCGGTTGTGGCTTCATGAATAGCGGTTTGAGGTTTATGGAAATGTTTAAAGTTAATGACTGCAATGGCAATAACGCCACCAAGTAAGGCCACAATTAAAGCGTTTTGCTGCAAGGTGTCATGGAAGGTAAAGGACAGCCCAAGTACCACCAACAGCGGGATCAGCCCACTTATAGGAGACGGTAGCTCGCGGTCTAAAAGTATTGGGTCGCCTTCACGCGCTTCAAATTGTTCGCCATTTGCTACGGCACGATTAATGATTTTTTTGAGCCACCAGTAACCGAAAGTTGCCATTAACACTGCGACCACCAGGCTAACCTCCCAGGCAGCGTAAGGCGAGGTACCTAAGTATTTTACCGGTATCCAGTTTTGAATTTCTGGTGAGCCAGCGGAGGTCATGGTAAAAGTGACCGAGCCAAAGGCTAACGCAGCAGGAATAAAGCGGCGAGGCAGGTTGGCATCTTTAAACAAGCTGAGCGCCATTGGATATACCGAGAAGGCGACAACGAAAACGCTGACACCGCCATAAGTTAGAATGGCGCAGGCTAATACCACAGCAAGAACCGCCTGCTTGCGGCCCAGCTTATTGATAATAAAACGAGCAACGCTGTCTGCGGCGCCAGTGTCTTCCATAAATTTACCGAACATTGAGCCCAGTAAGAACATAAAGAACCAGGCTGCCACAAAGCTGGCAAAGCCATCCATGTAGGCACTGACAAAGTTCACGTCACCCGTAAATAAAGGGACGCCACTGCATAAAGCCACAATAACGGCGCAAAGAGGGGCACTGATGAATAGGTTCATCCCCCGTAGTGTGAGTATGATAAGCAGCACCAAGCCGCCAATCAGGCCAATCATACTTAACATGAGTTACCTCGCAACGAATGAAAAACGGACCATGCTCTGAATCGTTGCATGGAAGTATTCTGCGTTATTAAGGAAATTGACCATATAGTACTATGGTACAGATCACAATTTTAACAATTTGCGCTAGTTTAATGGGCAACCATAGCTCTGAACCGTTAAATTGCTGTAAACGGAAATAATAAATACAAACGACATTATCTGTCAGGGGAACAACCATGAAACAGCCCAAATTTCAGAAATCAATGATTGCAGCAGCGGTAGCAACGTTGCTGGGGAGTCCGATGGCTTTAGCGCAGCAAAGCGAAGAAGCTGAGGTCGATGAAGGAAAGCTAGAGCGTATTGAAGTAACCGCGCGCCGGACAAACGAAAGTTTGCAAGAAGTGCCGGTGGCAGTATCTGCTTTTGGTGAGGGTGATTTGGAGCGTGATGGCATCGAGGACATTACCGAGCTGCAGTACAAAATGCCGAATACCACATTCCAGGTGAGCCGCGGTACTAACTCAACTTTAACCGCTTATATTCGAGGTGTTGGCCAGCAGGATCCTCTCTGGGGTTTTGAACCGGGGGTTGGTATTTACATCGATGATGTTTATGTGGCTCGCCCGCAAGGTGCCGTTTTAGAAGTACTTGACGTTCAACGCGTTGAGGTGCTGAGAGGCCCGCAGGGGACGCTTTATGGCAAAAACACTATTGGTGGTGCCATGAAGTATGTGACGCGTGAGTTGACTGGCTATAACGAGTTTGAATTAAAAGGTACGGTTGGTACGTACAACCAAAGAGACCTGAAAGTGTCAGGGCAAACTGCACTGGCAGATAATTTCTACGTAGGTGGAGCCTTCGCCACGCTTAATCGAGATGGCTTCGGCGAATTCGTTAATACAGGCGATGAAAATTACAACAAAGAATTAATGACCGGGCGCTTCAACGCCAAATGGCTCGTCAATAAAGACATTAACGTGAAGTTCGCCGCCGATTGGACAAAAGACGACTCGAACGCACGCGGTGGTCATCGTGAGCAAGAATCCTTGTTGAGTGATGAACCACGTTTAACGGACGTTTATGATTCGTATACGGCCATGCCAACCTGGAACGAAGTTGAGACCGAAGGTTACTCAATGACCGTTGACTGGGCGATCAACAACGACTGGATGTTTAAGTCGATTACGGCTTACCGGGAAGGTTACACCAACACCAATATCGACTTTGACTCCACGGTAAATCCGGTTCTTTTGGTGCCAGCTGTTTATGAAGATGATCAAACCACCCAGGAATTCCAGTTCATGTACCGCGATGACAGACTGGATTTCGTGGGTGGTTTGTACTTTTATGAAGGTGAAGCCTGTGGTGAGTTCGGGACAGTCTTAGGTTTACTGGGGCTCTCTATCGATACCGGCGGTTGTGTTGATACGTCAAGCGAAGCGCTGTTTGGTCAGGCAACTTACCAGTTGGATGATCAATGGTCAGTGACTTTGGGCGGGCGTTATACACGTGATGATAAGAATGCTGACGTCTTTAGATACACTTATGCTGGCGTTAAGTTCCTGGACCGCGGCGATTACTCGGCGGACCCTATTGTCGTGAATTCAGATTTCACAACGCAGGCTGACTGGAGTAAGTTCAGCCCACACGCAAGCGTCAGTTATCAAGTTGATCCTGCAGTTATGCTTTATGCGAGCTACAGTAACGGCTTCAAGTCTGGCGGTGTTGATATGCGAGCGGATGTATCACTGAACCCAGATGCTGCCAACCCTTATGACCCGGAAACGGTTGATACTGTTGAGTTTGGTGTCAAAAGTGAGCTGCTAGATGGTCGTATGCGGGTGAACGCGGCAACCTTCTTCTCCGACTACCAAGATATGCAGGTCACTGTGCAGCGTGCTATCGAAGGCGGAGGCGTTGCGTCTCAAGTTTTGAACGCAGCCGATTCAACCGTTCAAGGTTTTGAGATTGAGTCCACCTTTGCAGCGACTCCAACATTAAACTTTAACGGCTCACTGGGCTACATCGATGCGGAATTTGACTCGGTGGCGTTCTTTAACCCGGAAACGCAACAAGTGGAAGACGTTTCTGACTTATGGTCTTTCCAAAACACTCCGAAAGTAACGGCAAACCTAGGTTTTACCAAAGAATTTGAACTCGAGAGTGGTTCAATGGTTTGGTCAACAACCGTTTCTTATCGTGACGACACTCAAATCTTTGAAGTGCCTTCGCCTTTAGATGAAGAGGCATACAGTCTGACGAATACCAGCCTCGTTTGGTACTCAAACTCAGGTCAGTGGACCGTAGGTCTTCACGCGAAGAATGTTTTCGATGAAGAGTATCGAGTATCTGGATACAACTTCGGTTCAACCTTTGGAGAAAATATCGTAACGGGTTATTACGGTGACCCGCGTACCGTATCGCTTTCGGTCGGTTATCGTTTTTAACTCCCGCTCGCCAGTATTGCCGGTTATCCGGTAATACTGGCTTTTTTCCTCTAAGTCGATAGCATGGTCATGAAAAATACATCACATAATAATAAGAATATGGCCAGAGCAATCATCGCTGATGACCACCCGCTGTTTCGGGCGGCAATGAAGCAGGCTTTAAGCGAGAGCCTGGAAAGTGACATCATTGAAGTTTCTAGCTTTGAGCAGTTAGAACAGTTGTTAGAACAACAACCCCAAGTCGAAATCGTGTTTTTAGACCTCTCCATGCCTGGCAATAAAGGGTTAACAGGGCTTACTGTACTGCGAAGCCAGTACCCCGATATCCTCGTTGTTATTGTTTCTGCAAATGAAGATACCAAAGTTATTCGTCAAGCAATGGCGCTCGGGGCGAGTGGTTACATACCAAAATCCGTGCCTTTACCACAATGGCAAGTAGCGGTATCAACGGTTTTAGCCGGATATAATTGGCTGCCGGAAAGCATGAGTAACATTGACTTGTCGGCTAGTGAAGACATGACTGAGTTTGCTAACAAGCTTGAGCAGTTAACACCACAGCAGTTTAAAGTATTGCAATGCATCGCTGACGGCTTGCTTAACAAACAGATAGCCTATGAGCTTGGCGTGCAAGAAACCACTATCAAGCAGCATGCATCCGCTATTTTACGCAAGTTGGGCTGTGTTAACCGAACCCAGGCAGGCATTCTATTCCGCGAGATGTTAGATACCCCGGATGCGACGAATGAGACGTTTTAAGGCTCCGGTTTTTAACGGCTTGGGGATAAAGTAAGCATTAACTTCCAGTGCCTCTTCCCGCAGTGACTCATTAGGGTCAGCAGAGTTGATTATGGCTGGAGTTTGGGTGCTCCAACGGGCTCGAAGTTGCTTAACAACATTGATGCCTGTCAGTCCTTCATCAAGATGGTAGTCCGCCAAAATTAAGTCACACTTGACGGAGTGCTGTATGTCATCGATGCCGTTAGCTGACTCAACATTAGCGCCCCAGTCCTCCATCAGCTGCGAGGTTGCTTCTAAAACTTGTTTATCGTTATCAATAACCAAAACCGTCATTCCATAAAGCGGTTTTGAATTCTCTACGGCTTCGTGAGGTTTAACGGTTATAGGGCTTGATGCCCATCGTATTACCGGTAAAGAGAGCTTAAATGCAGTACCTTGATCAGGTGCTGAGCGCAAATCGAGCCTAATAGTCAGCAGCTCACACATACGCTTTACAATAGATAGACCCAGCCCCAGCCCCGGGTTATCGCCAGTTGACGGAAGCTGGTGGAACTCTTTAAAAATTTCCGATTGTTTGTGTTCGGGAATGCCGGTGCCAGTGTCAATAACCCAAATATCGATTGAAGTCTTATGACGTCTGGTTCCAATCACTATGCGACCAGACTCAGTGTATCTCACTGCGTTCGATAATAGGTTCTGCAGTATTCGCGTTAGCAGTTTGCGGTCGCTGCGTATAACAGCCGAGGTTGGGTGATACGTAAATTGAAGGGATTTCTCTTCAGCGACAAACTGATAGCGCTCGGCCAAAGGTTTTATAATTGAATTGAGGTCTACCTCTTGGTAGTCAGGTTGCAAATTTCCGGAATCTAGCTTGGTCATATCCAGCAGCATAGTGAGTAACTCTTCTGCGTGCTCGAGAGAGCGTTGGATATTTTCCGCTAAAGGTTGCTGATCTTGAGATACACGCGACTGCAACATTTCACAAAACAGGCTGGCGGCATTAAAAGGCTGCATCAGATCATGGCTTACTGCCGCAAAAAATCGTGATTTGCTTTTATGAGCTTCCTCTTCAGCAAGCTTGGCCTTCAATAACTGTTTAGTTCGTTCGTCAACACGCTCCTCAAGCTCTTGGTTGATTCGTTGAAGTTGCTTTTGAGCTTCGATACGTTCGGTTATATCGCTGTACGTAGTGACAAAGCCGCCCCCCGGCATGGGGTTGCCTTGCAATTCAATGGTCAACTTACCTTGCTGGCGCTGGTACCGGTATGCGCTACCGGCTTGCAAGTAATCGAGCCGCTTTTCAATTTCTTCGCTGGTACTGGCGCCGTCGGAGCAGCTGAGCATGCCCCGTTGGGCATTAAACCGTAAAAGCTCTTCAACCGGCATTCCAGCTTTAACCAATCCATCTGGATAATCAAAAATTTCCAGATACCGACGGTTCCACGCAACCAACCGAAGCTCCTGGTCAACAACACTTATTCCCTGAGGAATGTTTTCAACGGATGACTGCAGCAACTCGCGGTTAAACTGGTACAGTTTTGACGCTTCCGTTGCCCATTCCACCATGCTCGATACCGGAGCATCATTTTGTTTTGACACCGTGTCCAGCAACAGTCTGCTGGCGGACGTGCCTATAATGGCTGAAAGTTCTCGTTCTATACGAATAAGCGCTGGCGCAGGAACCACGGCATTGCTATTCGTTGTGTGATTATCGACGTTTAGCCTTGTATGAATTGCTTGTAATTGTTGCTCGTTATAAAAGCGAGTTAACAGTGAGTTTACGGTTCCCCAGCTAATGACCGGTTGGTTAATGTATTCACTGTTACCACTTGCTGGATAATGATCCCCTATGCTTCGTTTGGAGAGCAATGAAAAAGCGGCAAAACACAATAGATTGAGACTGAGACTGAGTAGTACGCCATTGGCAATCTCGATATCGGTCAGTCCCGAGTCTCTTCCTATCGATGGAATAAGCAGTAGTGCCAACCACACGCAGGTGCCGACGAAGAGTCCGCTGAAAACACCAGCTTGAGAAGCGCGCTTCCATAAAACCGTCGCTAGTATGCCAGGAGCTAGCTGTGCTAGCAGGGCGAGAGATAAAAGCCCGGAGTTAACCAGCGGCATTGAGTCAATGGTGACCTGATAATAGAGGTAGGCCATCAACATGACAATGACGATGGTGACTCTGCGTATTCTCAAAATTCGTTTCGGGGTGAAACTAAATTGCCGTAACCGGCTTTTCGTTAAACGCAGCCAAATAGGCATTACGACATCATTAGAAATCATAATACTGAGCGCTAATAAGGCAATAATCACCATGCTGGTGGCCGCAGATAAGCCGCCAATAAAAGCGACCAGAGTAATGTCCGGACGCTCGCTTATCAGTGGAACACTCAATAAGAATGTGTCATTTGCAGCTTGCTCTGGAGCCAAATGGAGTGCGCCAAGCGCAATGGGTAAAATAAAAAAATTAATACCGAATAAATACAATGGAAATGCCCAGCGGGCCACTTTTAATTCATCGGGGTGCGTGTTTTCTACGTAACTGACATGAAACTGCCGTGGTAGACAGAACATGGATAATGCACCCAATAATATATGCACACTAAATACGTAGGCGCCGCCTTTTTCTCCGGTCAATACGTCACGAGTGAGCGGGTTTTCGAAGCTGCTTTTTAGCAGATCACTCAGCCCGTCAAAAACACTGTAGCTAACGAACAGACCAACGATAACAAAAGCAACGAGTTTGACGATGGATTCGAAGGCAATAGCATCCATTAGCCCAGAATGTTGCTCTGCGAGGCTCAGCTTGCGGGTTCCGAATAAAAAACCGAACCCAACCATGAACAAAGCAACCAGAAACGATAGATCGGAAAGCCAAAGCGGACTGTTGTCGAAGCCTGTGACTGCTGCAAAACTGGATGTCACCGCTCGTAGTTGTAAGGATATATAAGGCACAACAGCGACAAATGCAGTTAGCGCAACCGCTGCGGCTAAAATAGGCGACTTACTGTAACGAGTGCCTATTAAGTCAGCGATAGAGGTTATGTTTTTCTGTTTACAATAATTCAGAAGTTTAAGCTGGATACCATGCAGCAGTAAAAAGACGATAATGGCACCAATGTAGGTTGGGGCAAACGCCCAACCGTAATAAGCAGATTGAGTTACCGTGCCAAAGAATGCCCATGATGTGCAGTGAACCCCTTGAGCCAGTGAGTAACGGTAAGGCTTAACGGTGTTCGTTGACGACTTATCGCCTCTGTATGCAATAAAAAACAGAACAGCGAGGTACGTAATAGCTGCAAATACCGTTAGCTCAATGCTCAGCATGTCTAGTAGTGATCCTGATGGTCACGAAATACTGTAAGCGACCATTGATACTTAATCGCCCCCAAGCGCATGACTAATGTTGCTGACATACCTGCCGCAAGGGCAATAAGCGGTTGAAATGGCACTAATAAAACGTAAACCGTCGCGCCAACCAGACAAGTGGTAGCGTAAAGCTCACCTTTGAGAACCATAGGTATATCGCGTGCCAAAACATCACGAAGCATGCCGCCAAAACACGCCGATATCGTGCCCATAATGACGGCAATAAAAGGCGAGAACCCAGCCGTCAGTGTTTTTTCCGCGCCCATAGCGGCGAAGAAGGCGAGACCGAAAGCATCGGCTATTTGTAGTGTTGTCATGGGTATGTAGGCTTTGAACCTCAACCATACAATCGTCAATAGCGCCGCCGTTAAAATGGTGTACAGATAGACTTCATCGTGCGTCCAGAAAACCGGCAAGCCGAGTATAAGGTCCCGGATGGTACCGCCGCCAATAGCGGTTGCGGAGGCGAGAACGATGACGCCGAAGCCGTCCATTTTCTTACGAAACGCTAATAATGTGCCAGCTATCGCAAAAACAGCGACACCAGCCTGATCTGTCCAGTAGAATATATGTTCCATGTGCGGTATAAAAGATCAAAATGTTAAGGCTTAGTTTGTCATTAACTTTTGATGATGCCCAGTACAAATTATGCCGCCTCATAACAGTACAGCTAAGGATTAGCGCCAATGAGTGTTACCCAGTGCACTACAAAGCATGCAGTTGATGAACTGGTAGAATCATATCAGCGAGTGCCTATGCTCATTATAGCGACGCACCCGAACCGCGACCGTATTGGTGAACGAGCAGCTTTGCTCGATTTGCATTTGTCCGGAACCGACTATTTAAGTCGCGTAAAACCCGAGTTCGCCAAAAATGGTCATGCGGGGCGAGCGTTGCTTGACGAATATGTGAGTCGCTCCCCCATTATTTTTGAATCCACCGATAATGGCGGCATTAAATTGCGAGCACACAGTACAAAAACAGTGCTCACTATAGCCGGACGACGCCCTCAGGATGAGTACTTGATAAGTGAGGACGAGCTCGACAATGGCGTTGTGCTAGGACTTAATCACCGCATTGTATTGTTGCTCAAGTGTCTTCCATTAAAAGATACGACGGTCGACGATAACCATACACTAATGGGGCTAAGCGCAGACATCCAGGCAATACGACAACGGGTTTCGCATCTAGCGACCCTGTCTGTTCCTGTGATTATTCGAGGGGCCATTGGCGTTGGTAAGCAGCAAGCGGCGCATGCTATTCATAAAGCACAGTTTGGTGATGACAAGCCCTTTATTTCCGTAAATTTAGCCGCAATTCACGATGCGGTCGCTGAAATCGAATTATTTGGGGTCGTCCGAAACGGTAAGCATCAGGCGGGTTATTTTGAACAAGCTGCCGGTGGAACGATTGTATTGGAGGATATTGAGGATGCCTCCGATAATATCCACAAATTGTTGAACAGGGCTTTGCAGAGCCAAAGTGTCATGCCGAAAGATGGCGCACACGCATTACCTATTGAATGCCGTATTATTATAACCAGTCATCAGGAGAGCAGCGCCGTCGATGAATCGTCTATGGTTTCAATGCTGTTTGAAAAGCTGGCCCCCTATCAGTTGTTTATGCCACCTTTAGTGCAGCGCAGAGAAGATATTGGCCTACTCTTTAACGCGTTTGTGCGTGAACAATGGTGCAAACTCTATCCGGAAACAACAGACCAATTTGTCATACCGGGCGAATTGATGAAGCAACTTATGACCTTCACCTGGCCGGGCAATGTGCGTCAGCTTAGAAATGTCGCAAGGCAGGTGGTTATAGACAGCCGAAATCAAGAACAAATGTATTTAGATCCTCAGTTATTGTCCTTATTGAAACCGCCGTCCTCTAAAGTGGGCCCGGCCGAGCCAGAGTCTAAACAACGTCGCCCCAACAGTGTGAGTCGGGGGGAATTAATCGGCGCACTTGAGAGCTGCCGCTTCGAGCTTCAAGCCGTTGCTAAAAGACTGAACATATCCCGGGCGTCTGTTTATCAGCTAATCCAGCGTTTTGATGGTCTTCATACAGCGCAGGATCTCAGTGAGTCGGATATTAAAGATTGTTACGCGAAACATCGGGGCGACACCGAAGCAATGATGTGGGAATTACGGGTCTCGCAGATAGGCTTGAGACGCCGTTTAAAAAGCTTAGGTTATGACATTTGATTCTACTGAGAGTGGAAGAACTTTCTGTTAAGATACATTGTCTGTAAATTGCGAATTGTATTTTGGTTCCTGTGTCCCCATATCTTCGGGGAAGCAACTAAAACGAATAATAATTTAACCATTAATTTGAGGGAAACTTATGGACTTTTTTATTAGCCCGGCATATGCCCAGGAAGCTGGTGGACAAAGCGGTGGCGGTATGGAACTCATTTTCATGCTGGTCATGTTCGCGTTGATTTTCTATTTCATGATTTACCGCCCACAAGCGAAACGCGTGAAAAAACATAAAGAACTGATGGGCTCTTTAAGTAAAGGTGATGAAGTACTGACTCAAGGCGGGTTAGTTGGAAAAATCACTAAAGTAAGCGATGAAAAAGATTTTCTTGTTATCGCATTAACTGACGAGTTAGAAGTGACCATTCAAAAAGGTGCTGTGACTTCTGTTCTTCCTAAAGGAACCATGAAATCACTGTAAAGTGATTAAAGAAATAATCAGGGGCACGACGTGTTAAATAAATACCCGTTGTGGAAAAACCTGCTGATTATCTTTGTTGTATTAGTGGCAGCGCTTTATGCGCTGCCAAATATTTATGGCGAAGACCCAGCAGTGCAAATTTCCGCAGACAGAAACGCAACGATTGATGCAAGCACGATGGATCGCGTGCGCAATGCGCTTGACAGTGTTGATATAGAGCCGAAAAGCGTATCATTAGAGAATGAACAACTGTTGGTTCGTTTGAACTCAGACAACGAGCAGTTAAAGGCCAGAGAGACTATTCTCGACAGCCTGGGCGACAATTACATTGTCGCGCTTAACCTGGCACCAGCAACGCCGGAATGGTTAAAAAGTTTAGGTGCACAACCTATGAAGCTGGGTCTGGATCTGCGAGGTGGTGTTCACTTCTTAATGGAAATCGATATGGGCGAAGCAATGTCCAAAATTATCGATGGCATGAAAGACACCGTTAGAGCCGAGCTGCGCGAAGAACGCATTCGATACAGTGCTGTCCGTGTGGATGGTACTGCGGTCGAGATCGAACTTCGAAATGACGAAGCGTTTCAAGAGGCTGCGCAATACTTAGATAACCGTTATCAGGGTTATGTGTTGGCCGAAAATGAAGAGACTCGCACTTTGCGCTTGGAAATGACCGAGCAGAAAATTGCGGAGACACGCGACTACGCGGTTGATCAGAACATCACTATCATGCGCAACCGTGTGAATGAATTGGGTGTTGCGGAGCCGGTCATTCAGCGTCAGGGCTCTAACCGTATTGTGGTTGAATTACCCGGCGTACAAGACACTGCTCGCGCTAAGGAAATTCTGGGCGCAACAGCGACGTTGGAATTCCGTATGGTCGACAGCGAAAATGATGTCCGTGACGCCATGAACGGCCGAGTCCCGTTTGGCAGTGAACTCTTACCTATGCGCGATGGCCCTCAGCAGCTGCTGAAAGAAGACGTTATTTTAACGGGGGACCACATCGTTAACGCTGGGGTTGGCTACGACGAATATAACCGTCCACAGGTAAATATCACGCTAGACGGCGTTGGTGGTAACAAAATGTCGTTGGCAACAAAAGATAATGTCGGTAAACCAATGGCAACCGTCTTTATCGAATACGAAGCGACGGATGAACGTGATGAAGAAGGTAACTTACAATTCACCAAAAGTGCTGAAGTTATCAACGTTGCAACGATACAGTCGCGTCTGGGCAGTAATTTCCGCATTACCGGCGTAGGGGCGCAAGAAGCACAAAACCTTGCGCTGTTATTGCGCGCCGGTGCGTTGATTGCGCCAATTCAAATTGTTGAAGAACGCACGGTTGGTCCAAGCCTCGGCCAGCAAAATATCGATTCAGGTACACAGGCTATTTTCTGGGGCTTCGTTTTAGTTCTGGCGTTTATGGTTGTGTACTACAAGAAGTTTGGTCTAGTCGCTAATGCGGCGTTGGCAACCAACTTAATTTTAATTATTGGTGTCATGTCGATGATACCAGGCGCAACACTAACCTTGCCGGGTATGGCGGGTATTGTTCTGACCGTTGGTATGGCAGTCGATGCAAACGTGCTTATTTTTGAGCGTATACGCGAAGAAATAAAAGACAAGCGCAGTCCGCAGCAAGCTATTCATCATGGTTATGACAGCGCGTTATCAACCATTGCCGACGCCAACGTCACCACATTAATTGCCGCGCTTATTCTGTTTGCTATTGGTAATGGGCCTATTAAAGGCTTCGCTATTACTCTGGCAATCGGCATTATTACATCCATGTTCACCGCTATTGTCGGTACGCGTGCCATTGTTAACTCCGTTTGGGGTGGCAAGCGCTTATCGAAGCTGTCGATATAAGGGAGGTACAGGAAAATGATGAATTCAGAAGAACGACTTCCCTTCATGCGCTTCCGGGGTATTGCCGGAATTATCAGTGCATTATTGGTTATTGCCTCTATCGTGTCGTTGTCGGTTAACAAGCTGAACTTTGGTCTCGATTTTACGGGCGGTACGTTGTTAGAAATAGGCTTTCAGGAGCCGGCTGATCTGAACCGAGTACGCAGTTCTTTAGAAAGTGAAGGTTTTGGAGACGCCGTTGTTCAAAACTACGGGACTCAGGAAGATATTTTGATTCGCCTTGAGCCTCGTACTGATGTTAAAGCTGAAGAGCTAGGCTCGAATATCCTTGAAGCACTGCGTGCAGAGTTCGATAAAACAGTTGAAATGCGCCGTATTGAATTTGTCGGTCCCAATGTGGGTGACGAGTTCATTGAGCAGGGTGGCCTGGCTATGCTTACTGCTCTCATTTGTATATTGCTCTATATTGCAATGCGTTTTGAGTGGCGCTTGGCCGTCGGTGCAGTAGCCGCATTGGCACATGACGTGATACTAACGTTGGGGCTATTCTCTTTCTTGCAATTAGAGTTCGACTTAACGGTACTGGCTGCTCTTTTAGCCGTAATCGGTTACTCCATTAACGATACCGTTGTGGTGTGTGACCGAATTCGGGAAACGTTCCGTAAGTTCGCTAAGCTGACTCCGTTGCAAACGGTTAACCGAGCACTGACGGATACATTAAGCCGTACTTTAGTCACGTCAATTACCACTATTTTGGTGTTATTGACCTTGTTCTTCTTAGGCGGCCCGTTAATTCACGGTTTCGCAACGGCACTGTTATTTGGTGTGGTTATTGGTACTTACTCGTCGATTTATATTGCGAGTACCGTCGCGTTAGCCTTTGGTGTAAGCCGAGAAGACTTAATGCCGCCGGAAGTTGAAAAAGAAGGTGCAGATCAGGACCCTCTTCAATAAGAGGGTTCTGAGTTATCATTACAGGAGATAAGAGCATGTTAGCCGTTGTTTCACCTGCTAAAAATCTAGACTATGAAAGTGACTTACCGAAGTTAGACGTCACCCAGCCAAGAATGCTGGACCAGGCAGAGGCCTTGGTTAAAGTCTGTCGCAAACTCAGTCCGCAAGATTTAGGGTCGCTCATGAAAATTAGCGACAAGCTAGCGGGCTTAAATGCGGCGCGATTTGAAGAGTGGCAACGGCCGTTCACAGAAGATAATGCTCGCCCGGCAATGTACGCGTTTAACGGCGATGTATATGCTGGGTTAGATGCCGATACGTTAGACGCTTCTGCCGTGAAAAACGCTCAGCGGCACCTGCGTATCTTGTCAGGTTTGTATGGTGTTTTAAGACCTCTTGATTTAATGCAGCCTTACCGATTAGAAATGGGTACCAAGTTGCAAACCGAGAACGGCAAAAACCTTTACGAATTCTGGGGTGAGTCAATAACTGAACAGTTAAATCAGGACTTGGAAGCTATCGGCAGCTCAATGTTAGTTAACTTGGCGTCGAATGAGTATTTCTCTGCGGTAAAACCGAAAGCCCTTAATGCCGACATTATAACGCCGGTGTTTAAAGATGAAAAAAATGGCCAATATAAAGTCATTAGTTTTTACGCTAAAAAAGCAAGAGGCATGATGGCGCGCTTTATAGTGAACCAAACGCCACAATCTGTGTCTGATCTTAAAGAGTTTGACGCGGCTGGGTACAGCTACAACGGCGACCTGTCAAAAGGTAATGAGCTGGTATTCTGTCGGGCAGAGCAAAAATAAAGGAGCCCTGAATGAGTGACGACAAAGTAGAAAATTCTCCGGCAACGGAAGACGCTAGCCGGAAAACAACTTGGGCCGTTGTTATTGTCATTGTGGTTGCGGTCATAGCTGCTGTTGTTTGGTGGTGGTTACCATCAGAAAAGCCGCAGCAGCAAGAAAAAGTGAAGGTAGAGCAATCGACCTCAACTGAAGTGGAAACCGAGCCTTATCAGCCTGAAGAGCCCGAAGAAGAACCTGAGCCTTTACCTGAGCCGGTAGAGCCTGAACCGGTTAAACAAACCGAAGAAGCCCCCGAGCCTGAACAAATAGCACTGCCGGAGCTGAACAACAGTACGCCAACGGTTTTACAGGAACTGGACTCAAGCGATATTAACATTCGTCCGCTGAAAAGCTCTCAGCTTATCCGTGACGCAGTTGTACTAGCCGACAACATCAGTAACGGCAGTATCGTCCGAGACCGTACTATTGTGCAGCGTCCTGATGGCCGTTTTAGCGTGATAGAAGTGGATGGCGAGCTATATATTGACGAAAGTTCTTACCGTCGCTATGACGCTTTGGTCGACTGGTTTGTCAGTCTCGATGCTTACGCGTTAGCCGACAACTACGAGCTGTTTAAACCTTTAGTTCAGGAAGCCTACGCGGAAATTGGCTACCCAGATTCAGACTTTGATAGCACCTTAATTGAAGCGATTGATGTGCTGTTGTCAACGCCAGTACCTGAAGGTTTGGTGGAAGTAAAAGCCGACAGTGTTATGTATACCTACGCTGATGATGCTTATGAAGCGTTACCGGCTGCACAGAAGCAATTACTGCGCATGGGACCAGACAACATTGAGCGTATTAAACAGAAATTAAGAGAAATACAGAAGGCATTGCAGTAATTTATGAAAAATAACGATCAGCTTCCTGAGTTTGTGAAAGGCGAATTTCCGGTGAGAGACAACCGTTTCTTGCGCTGGGTTGGTCGCGTTGGAATGCGTCTCATGGGAGGCTGGAAAATTAACGGCAGTATGCCTGCGGTAAAAAAGGCTATTCTGCCGGTCGCACCGCATACGTCAAATTGGGATTTTCCGGTTGGCGCATTTGTTATGTTGGCGATGGGTCTAAAACTGAATTACTTAGGTAAGAACAGCTTGTTCCGGTTTCCTATCAAAACGCTGATGACCAAGTTAGGCGGTATTCCGGTTGATAGAAGTGCTGCGAACGGTGTGGTTGGTAGTATGGTTGAGCAGTTTCGCAGTAAAGATGAGCTCATTTTGGTCATTACTCCAGAAGGCACGCGCAAAAAGGTGACCGAATGGAAGAAAGGTTTTTTGCACATGGCGAAGCAGGCAAAAGTGCCGGTCATACCGGTCGCTTTCGATTTTGCCCGTAAAGCCATCGATATAGGCCCGGCACTTATGATCACCGACGAAATCGAAAAAGAATTGCTTCGTGTGAAGTCATTTTTTGCACATGCGCAGGGCAAACGGAGTGAAGCATCGTGCTGAGAAGTTTGGCTGCTGTCATTATGTGTTTTCTTGCACTGGCCGCAATGCCGGCTAAGGCGGGCGACTTTTGGCAGCAGCAATGGACCGTTCCCGGCGAAGCTGAAAGTAATAATTTAATTATTCGGCCTATACGGGAGTCTGATAAAGCGCGCTTTTTTCACTCTTACATGACGTCACAAAAATGGTTATATAAGAAACTCGGCTGGGCTTGGCCTTCTGAGAAGAGTACGCTGGAACAAAACAGTACAATGGTGGACTACCACCTGGAACAAGCCGAACAAAAGACCGCGTTCACTTATGTGGTACTGGATAAATCCGACAATTCTATTATTGGTGCGGTTTATATGGTGCCTGTGGCGTCGGAACGTCAGGAAAACAGTGGTATTTCAAAAAGCGCCTATAACGCAGAAGTTAGCTGGTGGTTGTTAGAAAGTGCTGTCGATAATAACCTCCATAACGATCTCTTCGCTTTACTAACGCGTTGGCTTGGGGAAAGCTGGCCGTGGCGGCAGGTTATGTTTCCTGTCTCTGAAAATAACGCAACAGCTCTGCAACTGTTAGAAAGCAGTAAAGCACGCTACATCGGCAGAAACCTCGATACACGGGAAAAGTATTTCTCTTACGCAATTTCACGCAAATAATTCCTCTTTGTGCTATGATCGCGCGCAATTTGCGATTTAGTACTAACGACAGGTCAATTAAGGAAAACTTATGCAGGTAATTGAAGGCGGTATTAATGCGGCTGGCAAAAAATTTGCCATTATCGTATCTCGCTTCAACCATTTCGTTGTTGAAAGTTTACTGGACGGTGCGGTTCAAACATTGAAGCACTATGGCGAAGTAGCAGACGACGACATCACTGTGGTACGTGTTCCTGGTGCTTACGAAATTCCGGTTACCGCAAAGCGTTTAGCCCAATCTGGGAAATACGATGCAATTATTGCTGTCGGTGCGGTCATTCGTGGTGGCACGCCTCACTTTGAATTTGTTGCTGGTGAATGCAATAGCGGGCTAGGTCGTGTTGCAACCGAATTTGGGCTGCCTGTCGCTTTTGGGGTTATTACCACAGACTCACTGGAGCAAGCGATTGAACGAAGCGGTTCTAAAGCGGGTAATAAAGGCTCTGAAGCTGCATTAAGCGCACTCGAAATGGTTAACGTACTGGATAAGATCTGAAGATGAAACCTGCAGCAAGAAGAAAAGCACGAAAATTAGCGGTACAGGCTATTTACTCCTGGCAGTTATCGCAAAACAGCTTCAGCGATATTGAAGCACAGTTCTTGACGGACACCGACACCAGTAAAGTGGATGTTGACTACTTTCTTGAGCTGGTACGTGGCGTTGGCGGTCAGTACCGTTCGCTTGATGAGTCTCTGAAGCCCTTTTTGGCGCGTCCAATAAACGAGCTTGATCCTATTGAGTTGGCGGTTCTGCGTATAGCGGCTTACGAGCTAAGTGAGCGCATGGATGTTCCTTACAAAGTGGCTATTAACGAAGCTATTGAACTTGCTAAGTCATTTGGGGCTGATGAGAGCCACCGTTTTGTCAATGGTGTATTAGACAAGGCAGTCGATACGTTGAGACCCGCACGAAAATAGTTATGCCTCAAGACGAGTTTTCTCTCATTAACGACTATTTCGCAAATCGCTCCGCTTGTCGGAGCGATGTTGCAATTGGCATTGGTGACGATGGCGCAGTGGTGAAACCTTTGCCTGAGCATGACCTTGTTGTCGTGACTGATACGTTAGTTGAGGGCGTGCATTTTGATAAAACCACACCACCAAGAGCCATTGGACACAAAGCGGTCGCCGTTAACTTAAGCGATTTAGCCGCTATGGGCGCCCAACCCAGCTGGATAAGCCTCGCACTCACTTGCCCTAATACTGACAACGACTGGCTAGCAGAATTCAGCAGTGGACTTGACGAAATTTGTCGTTATTACGATTGTCAGCTTATTGGCGGAGACACCACCAAAGGTCCGCTAACGGTCACCGTAACAGCCCATGGCCAGCTGCCAACCGGAACCGCCATAAGCCGAAGCGGTGCCAAACCCGGAGATTGGGTTTATGTGAGTGGCTCATTAGGTGATGCAGGGTTAGGCTTAAAAGTAACACAGAATAAAGTCAGCACCACTGGTCGCCACTTACAGCATGTCATCGAGCGGCTACACTACCCGACGCCAAGAGTTGCAATGGGGCAAGTATTGCGAGGGGTAGCAACGTCGTGCATTGATGTGTCGGATGGTTTGGTGGCAGACTTAGGGCACCTGCTAAAACAGGCTCAGGTCTCTGCGCAAATTGAGTTAGAAAAGTTGCCACTATCACTAGCGCTTACGGAAACCCTGGAAGCCAATGAGGCATTAGCGATGGCGCTAACCGCCGGTGATGACTATGAACTTTGTTTTACCTTGCCGGAAGAGCACCGCGGGCGCATGGAAACGCTGACATCACACTTAAAGACCAAGCCAGTCTGTATTGGCAGAATCGTCAAAGGTGCTGAAGCGAAAATTGACATGCACTATGAAGGCGAGCCGTGGGAGCTTCCCGGGGGCTATAAGAGCTTTAATCACTTTGCTACAGGCGAACGGGTCAGAGAAGGCGAGTAAGTTATGCCGAAACTAAACTGGTTTAATCCAATACACTGGCTCTCTCTGGGATTTGGCACTGGGTTAGCCCCAAAAGCACCCGGCACCTTCGGCACCTTAGTCGGCATCCCCTTTGTTTATCTGACTACCCAGCTCACATGGCAATGGCAAATTGGCGTCTTATTAATGGCGACCATTATTGGTGTTTTCCTATGCCAATACACAGCCAAAGCCATGGGTGAACATGACCATCCTTCCATTGTATGGGATGAAATAGTCGGCTACGGCTTCGCCATGTTCGCTTTACCCTTCGAAGCCGTTTGGCTCATCGCCGCCTTCATTCTATTCCGCCTATTCGATATCTGGAAACCCGGCCCCATCGGCTGGTCCGACAAAAAACTCACTGGCGGCACCGGTATCATGATGGACGACGTCATAGCCGGCATCCTAACCACCGCCATCTTGCATGGCGTAGCCCTGATAGTTTAGAGAAATAGCTCTTTCGGAAGCGCTGAGGTTACAGAACATCCTTTTGAGGACGCCCGTAAATACATCCCTGTAGGGCTTGGGCAGCGCCTTCCATGGCGCTGCACACCTCAATAGGATGTCCCGGAACCTTTGAGTGCGCTCCCTTCGATCTATTTCTCTAAATTATCAGGCCTAGATGTATGCAAGAAGGGGAGGTTGAGCACTTGTAAGCGTTAAGAGTATAGAGCCTCCTCTGGCGGAGTGTCGGAGGCCATGGATGGCCTTCGTCAAGTGTTCATGGATGAACTTGTAGCGTCTCCGCCAGAGGAGGCTCTGTGCTCAAGCGAAGCAAGTGAGCAACCTCCCCCTCGGCGCTCGCGTTTCCGCGATCTAGAAAAAGCGGGCTTTGACTTGGGCTTCGATGCCTTTGGCGTCTAGGTTGAGCTCTGCGCGGATTTCGGCTTGGGAGCCGTGTTTGATGAACTCATCGGGGAGTCCGAGTTGCAGGACAGCAATAGGCAAGCCTTTATCGGCAAGATGCTCGAGCACAGCACTGCCGGCGCCACCCGCGGTCACGTTTTCTTCAACGGTGACTAAACTGTCGTGTTTGGCAACCGCGTCTTCAATGGCTTTGGTGTCCAAAGGCTTAACGAAACGCATATCAACAACGCTTGCGTTTAATGCTTCTGCGGCTTGCATTACCTCTGGTAACAGTGTGCCAAAGTTCAAAAAGGCTATTTTTTCACCGTCACGGACGGTTCTGGCTTTACCGATTTTTAATGGTTCAGGGTCTCTCAGTTCGAGTCCAACACCGGCGCCTCTGGGATAGCGAACAGAGGCTGGGCCTTTATACTCATAGCCGGTCGTCAGCATATCCAGACACTCTTGCTCGTCACTGGGGGTCATTATGACCATATTCGGTATGCAGCGCATGTAGCTAATGTCGAAAGCCCCCTGGTGGGTTGGGCCGTCGGCACCAACAATACCCGCTCGATCGATAGCGAATAATACATCTAAATTCTGTAATGCTACGTCGTGAATGAGCTGATCGTAACCACGCTGTAAGAATGTGGAGTATATGGCGACAACGGGCTTCATGCCGGCAATGGCTAAACCAGCAGCGTAAGTGACGCTGTGCTGCTCAGCGATGGCAACATCAAAGTATTGCTCAGGGTACGCCTGGGAAAACTCAACCATGCCTGAGCCTTCACGCATGGCTGGGGTTATTGCCATAAGGGAGTTGTCACTTTGTGCAGTGCTACACAGCCACTGACCAAAAATATCGGAGTAATTTGGAACGCCCGGCGCCTTTTGCGGCAGCTCTGATGACTTAGGATCAAACTTAGGCACGCCGTGGTAACCAATAGGGTCTTTTTCTGCGGGCTTATAGCCTTTGCCTTTTTGCGTCACTATATGAAGTAACTGAGGACCTTTCAGGTCTTTCATGTTACGTAGGGTGTCGACCAGCGCATTAACATCGTGACCGTCAATGGGCCCTATGTAGTTGAAACCGAGCTCTTCAAAAATGGTCCCCGGCGCCATCATGCCTTTCATATGCTCTTCGGCACGGCTCGCGAAATGACGAATATGAGGCAGCGGACTCAGCAGTTTCTTGCCACTCTCCCGCAGCGACGTATAAAAACGGCCTGACAATAAGCGAGCAAAATGATGGTTTAAAGCACCGACGTTCTCCGAAATCGACATATCATTGTCGTTCAGAATAACCAGCATATCCGGTTTTATGTCACCTGCGTGATTCATGGCTTCAAAGGCCATACCGGCAGTCATAGCGCCGTCACCGATAATGGAAACCACTTTCTGTTCACGCTTTTGACGCTGTGCGGCCACAGCTAGCCCTAGTGCGGCGGATATCGATGTACTCGAGTGGCCAACAGAAAGCACGTCATAGTCGCTTTCTTCACGCCATGGGAAGGGGTGTAACCCGTCCTTTTGGCGAATGCTGTGCAGCTGATCTTTGCGACCTGTCAGAATCTTGTGCGGGTACGCCTGATGACCAACATCCCAAACCAGCTTATCATTTGGCGTGTGGTACACGTAGTGCAAGGCAACAGTGAGCTCCACGGTACCTAAACCTGACGCCAGGTGCCCGCTGCTTTGACTCACGGAGGTCAGCAGAAACTGACGAACTTCAGCGCATAGGTCAGTGAGTTGATTGGGTGACAGTTCACGCAAATCAGCCGGAGAGTTAATTTTATCGAGTAACGGGTAATTTTGTATCATTCGCTCAGTGATCCCGCTTCAGCAGGACATCAGAAAATTGTTCGAGTTTTGCCGTATTGTAAGGGATATCGGCGAGTGACAGTAGTGCTTTCTCATGTAACGAGTTTAAGTATTGCTGAGCCCCGCCGACACCTAATAGTTGAACGTACGTTGATTTATCGGCTGCCGTGTCTGACCCTTGGGGCTTACCAAGCAACTCAGTATTGCTTATAACGTCGAGAATATCATCCTGCACTTGAAATGCGAGCCCCAAATGGGCCGCAAAGGCTTTAAAATGCGGTTGCCACTTTTGGGCTTTTTCTTCACCACAAAGTACGCCTATTATCGCAGCGGCTTCAATTAACGCCCCCGTTTTATGCTTGTGCATGTGCTCCAGCTCGGTCTCATTGACATGCTGGCCTGTGGCTTGTAAGTCAATTGCCTGACCGGCGCACATACCCGCACTACCGCTGGCACGAGCCAATGCGTTTACCATAGACAACTGGCGGTCTGCATTCAACCCACCTAGCGGGGATTCTGACAACAATTCAAAGGCGAGTGTCTGCAGAGCGTCACCGGCTAAAATAGCGGTCGCCTCATCAAAGGCTATGTGGCAGGTGGGTTGACCGCGCCTTAGATCGTCATTGTCCATCGCTGGTAAATCATCGTGAATCAGCGAATACGCATGAATGAGCTCAATCGCCGCTGCAGCGGCTAAAGCGGCATGCTTATCGCCGTGACAAATATCGGCAATCGTCATTAATAAATACGGGCGCACGCGTTTCCCACCCAGCAACACACCGTGCTCCATAGCGCGGGTTAATGGTTCATTAATTGAGTGGCGAGACAGCTGTTTTTGTAAAAACGTGTCGACTTGCTCGCGCACTTCAGCCGTTAATGCATTAATGCTCACATGACTTCTCCGTCATCACTTTCAGAAGAGCCTTCCTGAGCAGCCATGAGGGTTGTGACTTTTTGCTCGGCCTGTTGCAGTTGTTGTTGGCTGGTACGAGCTAATTGAATGGCTTTTTCGAACTTTTCCAGCGATTTCTCAAGTGGCAGTTCGCCATGCTCCAGTTCATTAACCAATGACTCTAGCTCTTCTAACGCCTGCTCAAATGAAGGGGCTTTTTGTTGTTCTGACATAGTGCTTCTTGCGCAATTGTTGTGTGTTAGGGCTAATTATCCGATAAAGAATCCCGAATGTCAGCCGATGATCTCATTATTCCTGTGTAACATAACAAGAAGATGCTTGTCAGAGCAGCGCTATTGTTTAAGAATGGAGCGTAGCTGAATGGCAAAAAGTGAATTGGGGAGGAGCACTGAGTGGATATAGCAACGCTCGTTGGGATAATCGGCGCCATTGGCTTCGTTGTCATGGCAATGGTTTTGGGTGGCGATATCAGTTTGTTTATGGATACACGATCGGTATTCATTGTTTTTGGTGGCTCCCTTTTTATTACACTCGCCAACTTCTCCCTGAGCCAGTTCCTGGGAACCGGTAAGGTCCTTGTAAAAGCCTTCTTTTTCAAAATCGAGCACCCGCAAGAACTTATCGATACGGCGGTTGAAATGGCGGACGCCGCGCGTAAAGGTGGATTTTTGGCGTTGGAAGAGGCGGAAATTCCCAACAAGTTTTTTCGTAAAGGTGTCGACATGCTGGTCGATGGTCACGACGCAGAAGTCGTAAGAACAACGCTGTCGAAAGACATAAAAATGAGTTTTGCGCGCCATGAAGAAGGCGCTCGTGTTTTCAAAATTCTGAGCGATGTCGCACCGGCCATGGGTATGATAGGTACGCTTATTGGCTTGGTGGCTATGCTGTCTAATATGGATGACCCTAAAGCCATTGGCCCGGCCATGGCGGTTGCCTTGTTGACGACACTTTACGGTGCGTTTTTGGCTAACGTTATCGCCATTCCAATCGCTAACAAACTGATGTTGCGTGCCGAGCAGGAAAAACTGAATCAGCAGTTGGTTCTTGATGCCATACTCGGTATACAAGACGGGCAAAACCCACGTGTCATTGAAGGTATTTTGCGTAACTACCTGGCTGAATCAAAGCGCGTTGGTGACGGTGACGAGGAAGAGTAAGAATGGCCTCTGAGACAGTAAGAGACGAAGAAGAAGAGTGCGACTGCCCGCCCATCGGCTTGCCGATGTGGATGGCAACATTCGCCGACTTGATGACGCTGTTGATGTGTTTCTTCGTTTTGCTGTTGGCGTTCTCCGAAATGGACGTGCTGAAGTTTAAACAGATAGCCGGTTCGATGAAGTACGCCCTGGGCGTGCAAAATAAAATTGAAGTGAAAGACATACCCAAAGGAACCAGTGTTATCGCTCAGGAATTTCGGCCTGGTCGGCCTGAGCCAACCCCAATAGAAACCATTCAGCAGCAAACCGTTGAAATGACTCAACAAATGCTCGAGTTTCAGGAAGGACAGTCCGACTTTGCCGGCGGTCAGCAAACCGAGCGTGGCGGTCAGGAAGCCGATAGTAAAGAAGACGAAAAACAGGCTGAGTCTGAAAATACTGAAGCCATGACTCAGGTTTCACAAGAGCTCATGCGCCGTATTGAACAACAGCTCGAGAACGAAATAAAAGCCGGTACTATTGAGCTGGAACAGCACGGTCAGCAAATTATTATTCGCATTCGTGAACAAGGCTCATTCCCGGAAGGCTCGGCTTTCTTACAGCCGCAATTCCGCCCAATTATTCAGCAAGTCGCGACAGCACTTAAAGAGATTCCGGGCGAAATTACGATTTCCGGACACAGTGACAATGAGCAAGTTGTGTCAGAGATTTACTCTTCACGCTGGGATCTCTCCAGCAAACGAGCGGTGGCTGTCGCTGAGGAAATGCTAAAAGTCGATGACTTCAGTGAAGACCGCATGGTGGTTATGGGGTATTCAGACACCAAACCGTTGGTTCCAAATAACTCTGAAGAGAATCGTCGCCGTAACCGTCGGGTTGAAATATCGGTGATGCAGGGTAAAGCGGCCGAGTCTGAGCAACAGCTTGACGTCATAGACTAAGCGCTGGTTTCTGGCGCTTAGGACACGTATAATTGCCGACTTTCTCACAAAGCCAAATGATATTGCTATGAAGTTTGTTGTCCGCCTGCACGCCGAAATCACCATTAAAAGCGCATCGGTCCGAAAACGCCACGGTAAGGTGTTAACCAATAATTTGCGCAAAATTTTGGCACCGATACATTCATCCATTTATGTTAAGTGGCTGTGGGACCGTATTGAGGTGGCAGCGGAGACCGATAGCAACGACGCGCGCGACGCGATACGCGAGGCACTGAGACATACTCCGGGAATTTCCTGGTTTGCGGAAGTTATTGAGCAGCCATTAACGACCTTTGACGATATTGCTGAACTCGTCGGTGAGCACTGGAATCGTCGCCTGCAAGGCAAGAGTTTTGCGGTGCGAGTCAAACGTCAGGGCAAACACGAATTTAATTCTCAGCAACTTGAACGCTACATCGGTGGCTATCTTTTAAAGCATTCAGAAAACGCTCGTGTGCAATTAACCCGGCCGGATGAAGAAGTACAACTGCAGATTACCAATCAAGTGGTGCATCTTATTGGTGAACGCATTGATGGTATTGGCGGTTTTCCCATTCCGACTCAGGAGACGGTGTTGTCACTGCTCAGTGGTGGGTTTGACTCCGGCGTTGCCAGCTATGAGTTTATTCGTCGTGGGGCCCGTACTCATTTCTGCTTTTTCAACTTAGGTGGCGACGCTCACGAAGTGGCGGTGCGTCAAATTGCTTATTTCCTTTGGAAAAAATACAGCTCATCACATCCTATTAAGTTTATCAGTGTCGACTTTGCGCCCATCGTTGATGACATTCTGACGAATGTTGATAATGGCCAAATGGGGGTTGTGCTTAAGCGTCAAATGCTTCGGGCGGCATCAAAAGTTGCTCATTATGTTAAAGCACAGGCGCTGGTCACTGGTGAAGCAATGGGTCAAGTCTCCAGCCAAACACTGTCTAATCTGCGAGTGATTGATCAGGCGACACCGGCCTTAGTATTGCGTCCGCTTATCACCAAAGACAAACAAGAAATTGTCGACGAGGCGAAGAAAATAGGCACTGAACCGTTAGCGAAATCGATTCCTGAGTACTGTGGAGTCATTTCTAATAAACCGACAGTGAAAGCCTTGCCTGACGTTATCGAGGCGGAAGAAGCAAAACTGAACCCGGAGCTTTTAGATCAGGTTGTGCGCGCATCCAATGTATTGAGTATGCAGGACATTGCAGAACAAACTGAAAATGAATTGCAAATGCCGGATACAACAGCGGAACTCAGCAAGCAGAGTGTCATCATAGATATTCGTAACGATGATGAAATTGAAGCGGCACCTTTGAGTGTCAGTGCGGATATCATCGAAATTCCATTTTTCAAATTGGCGTCTAAGTTTCCTGAATTAGACCAGAGTCGCGATTATTTGCTCTATTGTGACCAGGGAATTATGAGTCGTATGCAGGCGTTGCTATTGCACGAAAATGGCTTTAACAACGTATCTGTTTATAAGCCTGATTAAAGAGACGTATTTATGCTGGCACGATTGCTGTTTTTTCTTCTGTTGAGTATCGCGACGGTTCTGTTTTTGTGGCAATTCCCAAACACCGGCGCGCAGAGTATTCCTTACCTGGATAAGCTCGTGCATTTTGGAATATTCTTCGTGTTGGCGATGACTTTTCACCGAGCCTTCTCATTGTCAGCGAAGTTGTCTTTATTGTTTTTGGCCTGCTATGGCTTGGCCATTGAGATTGCACAAAGTTATGCACCTGGACGCGGTGCCGATGTCTATGACTGGATAGCTGACGCCTGTGGCGTTATTGCTTACTTTGCTCTCCATCATATACGAAAAAAGTCGCGCTCTTAACGCGACTTTTTCGGTTTTTTTGGCTTAGCCGATTTTTTCCCTTTTGTCTCTTTCTTTGCCTTCTTCTTCGGCTTAGATTTCTTCGTCGACGGGAATTTGTACTGAGGGCGCAGCCCTTCAATAACACGTCTATCGAGTTGAGCATCTAAGTAACGCTCAATCCGGCCTAGCAACAATGCATCATGCGCTTCGACTAATGAAATAGCCGTACCCTTTTGCCCACCGCGAGCCGTTCGGCCAATACGGTGCACATACACATCGGCCTGTTTGGGTAAGTCGTAATTAACAACTAACGAGATATCATCAATATCTAACCCACGCGCGGCCACGTCAGTAGCAACCAGCGTAATGTCCTGATTCTCTTTCAGTGTATCAATAATTTGCTGGCGCTCATTCTGAGGCATGTCGCCTCTTAGCGTGACAATCTTGCGCGTATCAGTAAATTCACTGCGCAAGAAGTTAGCGACTATTTCCACCCGCTCACGAGTGCGAACAAAGACAAACTGACGACCTTTAAAGTCCTTTAGGGATGAGATTAAAAGTTTACGCTTGTGCTCATCGGTGTCAGCCAAATGAATCCACTGAACAATTTTACCGCGTTCGCGCTTGGGTGGTTGCACGTCGATGTATTCGGGCTCATTTAAAAGCTCTTTGGAGAATTTAATAACCCCAGAGCTGCCCAGTGTTGCAGAGAACAACAGTGACTGCTGTCTGTGTCGGGCCTGCAACGCCATTTCTTTTACTGAAGCGGCAAAGCCCATATCCAACATTCTGTCAGCTTCATCAATGACCAGCCACTCAACACTTTCTAAGTTGTACTGTTCGGCCTCCAGTAAATCCATCAAGCGGCCAGGCGTTGCGACCAACAGATCGTGACTTTTTTCTAGTTGAGACAACTGGCTTCCATAGTTAATGCCGCCGGTGACCACCACCGACGACAAACCGGTAGCCTCAGAGAACAGCGACGCTTGTTGGTGAATCTGTTCAGCCAACTCACGCGTCGGCGCCAACACCAAAATCCGGGCCGGGCCTGGTTGTTTGCGAGGGAAGTCCAATAAGTGCTGCAGCGCCGGCAATAAAAACGCTAAGGTTTTACCGGTGCCTGTTGGCGCACTCACTAACAAGTCTCGGCCGTCGAGCGCTTGTGGAATACTTAACTGTTGAACTTTCGCCGGTTTGTTTAAATCGGCTGCTTTGAGAACGCCAATTAAGCGATCATCCAGTTCTAACTCTTCCCAGTCTGGGACCATTGTTTTTCCTCTTTAAAACAAATTAACGCAACAGCAGCAGAGCTGAGTTGGTTGTTTGTAAAATGCTAGTGGTCGTGCTGCCCACCAAGAACTGGCGAATGCGCGAATGACCATAGGCCCCCATCACCAGCACATCAATATTGTGTTCATTCTGGTAGGCGTGCAGAGTTGATTCAATCTCTCCTGAGCGCACTTCAAAGCGCACGTCGTGACCCAGTTCCCGTAAATGGTTAGCCGCTGACTCTATTGCCGCATGGTTGTCGTTAGTGTCGGCGCCAACCATGACCAAGTGTAAAGGCAGACCTTTAAAAATCGGGCTTTCAGCAAGTAAGCGTATGCCTTTGCGTGACGAATCGCTGCCATCGTATGCCAACATAACACTTTTCGGTTCGGTGAATTCTTCAGGTGCCACCAAAATAGGGCGACGCATGGTTCTTACCACGGTTTCCAACTGGCTGCCTATGCGATTAGTGCGGGTCGTGTCTTCACCATGTAAGCCCATGACCAGCAAGCGCATAGAGTCTTCAATTTCGTGCAACGATTCGGCTAAGTCACCATGACGCTGTCGCAGGTGTACTTGCTCCACACCGTCTTCCTGAGCGCGTATTTTGGCGCTTTCCAGCATGTGGTGTCCTTGCTCAAGCGCTAATTTACTGCGCTGTTGGTCGAGTTCAGCCAGCTGTTCCAGTAAGGCTTCGCGACTGCCCAAGCCAATATTGCCCGTCATATCCGTTTCGGTCGGGTAGCGCGCTTCATCCAATACGTGGAACAGCGTTAATGGGGTATCTAAACGCAGTGCCGCCCAGCTGGCGTAGTCACAAACTGACTGTGTCGAGGCAGAACCGTCAATACAAGCAACAACATGTTTCATCATCGAATTCCTTTTTAGTGACCGCCCATTAATTTATCAACCGCTTCGGGTTTGTCGTGAACACCAAACCGATCGACAATCGTAGCGCTGGCTTCGTTAAGTCCAACCACTTCAACATCCGCACCTTCACGGCGAAACTTCACTACTGCACGGTCAAGTGCTTCAACGGCGGTAATATCCCAGAAATGGGCATTGCTCACGTCAATAACAACCCGTTCAACACCTTCTTTAAAGTCAAATGCGGCGAGAAACTTCTCAGACGAGCTAAAGAACACCTGGCCGACAACGCGGTATGTGCGTTTAATGCCATCCGCATCAACATCCGATTTAATATACAGATAATGCCCGATTTTGTTGGCAAAGAACATGGCAGCCAACAGCACGCCGACTAGAACGCCTAATGCCAAGTTGTGTGTTGCGACAACAACCGCAACGGTACTCACCATAACGATATTGGTCGACAGTGGGTGTTTCCTCAAGTCTCGAATAGAGCTCCAGCTAAAGGTACCAATAGAGACCATGATCATCACTGCAACCAACGCTGCCATGGGTATTTGTACCAAAATATTATCCAGCACTAAGACCATAATCAGCAGAAAAATACCCGCAACCAAGGTGGATAGGCGCGTACGACCACCCGATTTCACATTAATAATCGACTGGCCAATCATGGCACAACCTGCCATGCCGCCGAGTAAACCCGAGCCGATATTGGCAATGCCCTGACCTTTACATTCGCGGTTTTTATCGCTGGAGGTATCGGTTAAGTCATCAACAATGGTTGCCGTCATCAGTGACTCAAGAATACCGACAACCGCCAATGCCGCAGAATAAGGGAAAATAATGGCTAAGGTTTCGAAGTTTAACGGAACGTCAGGCCATAAGAATATCGGCAGAGCGTCCGGCAATTCGCCCATATCACCAACGGTGCGAATGTCTAAGCCTAAGAACACGGCAACAATGGTTAAAGAAACAATACAAACCAATGGAGACGGTAAAATTTTTCCGATAACCGGAATGTAAGGGAATCCGTAAATAATTGCCAAGCCAGCCGCCGTCATCGCATACACATGCCAGGTGACATTGGTCAGCTCAGGTAACTGAGCCATAAATATCAAAATAGCCAAAGCATTCACAAAGCCTGTCACCACCGAGCGTGAGACAAAGCGCATGAGGTCCCCTAACTTGAGATAGCCCGCAATTATTTGCAGCACACCGGTCAATAGGGTGGCAGCTAGCAGGTATTCAAGCCCGTGGTCTTTGACCAGGGTGACCATTAGCAGTGCCATAGCACCGGTTGCGGCAGATATCATGCCCGGGCGCCCACCCGTAAAAGCGATAACCACAGCAATACAGAAAGAAGCGTATAAGCCTATTTTTGGATCAACGCCGGCAATGATGGAGAATGCGATGGCTTCAGGAATTAGCGCTAGAGCAACGACAATACCTGAGAGCAAATCACCACGTATATTAGAAAACCAGTTCTGCTGGATAGACTTCAACATAGTTAAATGACACCAAATTTTAAATAACACATATAAAAGCGGCCGGAATGGCCAGAAAAGCAGTGAACAGCCTACTGCGCACCTGTGACAAGGAAGTGACGGCTAGGGTGGCGTAATACGCGTCAGCACGTAGGTGGCTCCTTATGGTTTGAGGCTGGTCAAAAAAAGAGCGCGAATTTTAGCATAAAACGTGCCAACTACAAGTGCTTTCCTCGCGCCGGTAAAAAGCTAATCGCCATGGTAGATAGTGCCAATAACAGCGTTGATATGATCAGGCAAGCAACCAGCCCCCATTGCTGATACACCCAACCGGATAAAACCGTACCTAATAGGCGTCCGGCGGCATTGGCCATATAATAAAAACCAACGTCCAGCGACACCCCGTCAGCGCGTGAATAAGCCACAATTAAATAACTGTGCAGCGACGAATTGATGGCGAACAAAATACCGAATAGCCCTAAGCCAATAGTAATGCTGTGAGCAATCGGTAAGTATTGCCAAAGTGCCAGGGCAAGCGCTAGCGGGCTCAGTGTCAGTAGGGCGTTCCATACCACCGCCTGAGCTTTGGGCACGTCCTGGCTACTTTTTGTGAATTTAGGAGCAACGCTTTGCACAAAGCCGTAGCCAATCACCCATAACGCCAAAAAGCTACCGACCTGCCAGTGACTCCAGTTGAGTTGACTGGCAAGAAATACAGGCAACGCAACCACAAACCAGACATCGCGGGCGCCAAAAAGTAAAAAACGCGCGCCCGATAGAATATTAATAGGCCGGCTTTTGGACAAAATGTCTTTAAACTTCGGTTTGAACTTGGCTTTGCCAGACTCTTTTTTCAGGAAGATCAAACTGCCTGTCCAGACAACAGCGAGCATTATTGCCATAGCCAGTACCGCGCCTTGAAAACCAATTAAGGTAAGGAGAAACCCGCCCAGGAAAAAGCCAACGCCTTTTAAGGTGTTCTTCGATCCCGTCAGTATCGCTACCCACTTGTACAACTGTCCTTGTTTGTCATCTGGCACCAATAGTTTAATGGTGCTTTTGGCACTCATTTTATTCAGGTCTTTGGCAATACCGGATAGCGCCTGAGCCGCCATCACCCAAATAACAGTGAGCATCGAACTGGGCACCAGCAGCATGGCGAGTGCCACAATTTGTATGCCGAGTCCAATGTTCATGGTGCGATTGAGTCCCCATCGAGCCCCCAGCCAGCCCCCAAACAGGTTGGTGACTATGCCGAAAAACTCATAGAACAGGAACAACATGGCGACTTCCAGCGCACTGTAGCCCAACTGGTGGAAGTGCAGCACCACCAGCATACGCAGCGCGCCGTCAGTCAGAGTAAAAGCCCAGTAGTTGCCCGTAACAATTAAGTATTGGCGTATTGCCGGCGACAGCTGGCTCAGCATTAACCGACCTTTTCGACCAGCTCAACCGCGCGGTTGGCATAACCCCACTCGTTGTCATACCAGGCGTAAATTTTTACATGCGTACCGTTAATGACTTTGGTGGACAGGGCATCGACAATGCTTGAGCGCGGATCAGTTTTGTAATCTATCGACACTAACGGGCGCTCTTCGTAACCCAGAATGCCTTTAAGCTCACCTTCTGCGGCTTCTTTCATCCAATCGTTAACCTCTTCAACAGAAGTGGCTTTTTCCACTTCGAATACACAGTCGGTTAACGATGCATTGGCTAAAGGAACACGTACCGCATGTCCATCAATTTTGTCTTTCAGCTCTGGAAAAATCTCCACAATAGCAGTAGCCGAACCGGTGGACGTCGGAATTAAACTCATGCCGCAGGCACGGGCCCGACGTAAGTCTTTGTGCGGCGCGTCCAGAATGGTCTGCGTGTTGGTTAAGTCGTGAATCGTGGTAATGGACGCGTGCTTAATACCAATTTTGTCTTGTAGTACTTTTACCACAGGCGCCAGACAGTTGGTGGTGCAGGAAGCCGCGGTGACTATTTGATGCTTTTCCGGGTCATAAAGGTGATCATTAACGCCCATGACAATATTCAAAGCGCCGGGCTCTTTAACCGGAGCGGATACTACAACTCGCTTAACGCCCTGTGACAGGTAATCGTTGAGCACCTTCACGGTTTTCATCTTGCCGGAGGCTTCTAAAACCACATCACAACCGCTCCAGTCGTTGTCAGCAATGGTTTTGTGTTGAGTGAAAGCGATACGTTCAGCGTCAATTTGAATGGCATTGTCCACACCTTCGGCTTCATAACCCCAGCGACCATGTACCGAATCAAAATTCAGCAAGTGCGCAAAAGTAGCCGCATCGGCACCCGGGTCATTGACCTGAACAATCTCCAGCTCAGGGTTTTCCCATGCTACACGTAAAGCGAGACGACCAATGCGACCCAAACCGTTAATTCCAACTTTAATTGTCATAAATGACTCCTTTCTAATACTTTAGGAGAGGAACTACCTCGAGAGCACTGAAGTAGGAGTAGATAGGGTAGGTTGCTCACTTGTAAGCGTTATGAATGTTGAGCCCCTTGTGTAGTAGCCTGATGCTATTGCATCAGGTGAGATATTTGAGCACCTCACCTGACGTGGAACGTCAGGCTACCTAGTCTCCGTCACAGGGGGCTTAATGTTCAAGCGAAACGAGTGACAACCTGCCCCTTTCCCCTAAAGCCCCAGCACGTCTTTACCTTGTTTGAAGGTCACGTCAACCGGAATGCCGGCGTCGGCGAGTTTATCTAAGTCAGCTTTTAACTGTGGGCTGACAACGCCAAGGGTTGCTACCAATTCAGCGACACCGTTGTAGTCTCCGTCGCCTTGCAGCGTCAGAATTTTTTCTGAAAGGCTGTTCATGGCGGCGCGCATTTTGTCCATATCAATAGCGTACTGGCCTTGTGCATTACGCTTGAATGCGCCTTCATCGGCAAAATAGTTGAATCGAATCATATTAGCTTTACCGTGGGCACTGGATGCACCAAAACGCACTGAACGGAAAATGCTCGCCATAAAGGTGGTGTAATAATCTTCCAATTCGCCTTCGGCTAAAACGCCTTGTTCAAACAATTGTGTGACCATGTAAAGCCCCAGAATATCGGCCTTGCCTTCCTCTAGCGCAGAAGCGTGTTCTTTCAATGCTGAACGCACTGTGCCTTTGTCATTTAGCGTGTTTTTAATGCCCAGGCCATGAGCCACTTCGTGGAACATGGTATTGGCAAAGAAGGCATTAAACGTAATGTTCTCGCGCTGTTCTGGCACAATCAGCTGTTCGGCAATAGGAACCAGAATTTTATCGAATTTAGCCTGCATGGCGTTTTTGAGCTGTAAGCGGCGGGTGCCTTTTTCCAGCTGAACTTCTTCGTCGTTAGGCAGGTTTATCGCAATCGTTTTGCTGCCCGCATTCGAATGACCAGCATAGTAAACCGCATCGTACGCATTTAGCTGGGCATTAGCGCCCGGCATTTCCGCTTTGTAAGCGTCTTCAACCGGCAAGCCGCGTTGTAATTCAGGCAAGTACTCGGCGTATTTTGCTAAGCGATCACTCCAGGCTTTGTCTTTAATCAAAACATAAGACTCAAATGCCGTTTTGTAGCCGTACAAGTGATCTTCGTAGTTCTCAATAGGACCAATAACCACATCAATCTCGTTGTCGGTCATGTCCATCCACGCCATATCAGACGGTTGGTATTCATTACTTAAAAACGCATCGGCACGTAAGCGCAGGTATTCGGCGAAGTCTTTACTTTCCGCGAGATCCGCCGCCTGGCGCAGTAACTCAGCTGCCTCGGTCAGTGACTCATTGAACGCTTCAGAGTAAGGAACTGTCATTAAGTCGCCGTTTTCATCACGGCGTAATAACGTGTAAAGACTGTCTTTGTTGGCTAAATCAGCGTTCTCAAACTCAACTTTGGTCATATCCTCCGGGTAGAAGTTGGCGCCGGCAGGCTTGTCGTCAAAGCCCGTTAAAAAAGGTTGATTGTTGTTGAGGCGATCCCACGGACCGTAGTTTATCACCGTGAACTCTTTAGCGCGTTCTTCTACCTTTGTCAGCAGCTTCTCTTTGTTTCCGGGGAATGCCTGCTGCCAAAATAGCTCGTCCATTATTTTCGACGCATCAATCAGTAAGCCGATCATTTTTTTCTGGTCGCTGGATAAATGCGACAGGTCACTGGTCAATTCATACGGCGTGTAAATATCGAGCCGGTGCTCTTTTCCTTCAATCAATTGGTAGCTTTTTGGAGCCGCGCTTTGGGTATCTTCAGTTGTTGATTGTTGACCGCAGGCGGCTATAGCAAGCGCTAACGGGGCAATAAAAAAGGCTGATTTTTTCATAATGATACTTTTGTCAAATTGAGTTGTTGGAAAGTTCTGTTAATCTACTGCTATGCCTGATTAGAAGCAATAGAATAACCATAAAAAAGGATCTCTCAATGGCATCGCAGAATGCGCTTTATTTACTCATTGATGAACGGTTACAGCGTGATGAACTAACGTTGCCCGGTTTGCCGAAAACGGCTGAGCAAGTGCGTAACGCAACACTTGATCCTGATTGCAACTTGCACGATTTGGCGCACATCATTCAACAAGATGCCGTATTGTCGGCTCGATTAATACGTCTGGCAAACAGTGCTTATCTGGGGGGCCGCAATAAAGCTGAAAGCCTGATGCAGGCGCTAACACGTATAGGTATGCGTCGAATTCGCACCTTGGCTTTTGCAATGGCCATGGAGCAGGTATTTGAGCCTGGCAACGACATTGTGAAGATGTTCTCAGAACAATATATCAAAGAGAGCAGAGAAATTGCCGCTGCATCGGTGGTTATCACGAAAGATCTTCAGCGCAGAGGAATAGGGCACCGGTTACACCAGGATGTCTCTTTGCTGGCAGGGATGGTATCCAGAATTGGCGTGACGCCTATTTTAAGAATGGCCAGTGAGTTTGAGGACAGTTTTGCCAATCCAACGTTTATTAACGAATGCATTTCACAGTTAAGTTCACCGCTGGGTACTAACATTTTGAAATACTGGCAATTCACACCAAATTTAGTGCAGGTACCGTTACATTTTAATAAAGGGCGCATGAATCTGGATGACGCCATTACTGTGAATTATTGCGATATTGTGCATTTAGCCAGTCTATTAACAGGCAATAACGCCAGTAAAAGACACAATGTTACCGTGGTGGAGTATGAATTAAGAGGGATTATAGAAAGCGAGGACTTCTGGCAGCAAGACTCAACTCAAGAGTCTTACCACCAGGTATTGGATTTATTTGGCTAATCCGGGTTATGCGAACGCTTTTTTCAAGTCATCGAATAACTGACCGGCTTCGCCACTAATTAAAGCGAAGTCGGCATCGACCTTTTCTTCTGGTGTTGGATCAACTAAATCGTCTTTTGCGTCTAACAACACGTCAGTCGGTTTGACACGTTTCAGCGCCATATCGGACTCAATAATGAACTCGAGATTTTCTTGCCAAACTAAGCCTAGTCGAGTCACTTGTTTGCCTGCGGTTAAATGGGCTTGAATGTCGTCACGAGTCAGGTCTTCCTGCTTACAGCGAATGATGCCACCGTCGGCCTGGGGTGAACGCAGCTCTGCTTCGTCGCCCAGTTCAAAAGGTGCAGGAATCTCTTGTTTTTGTAACCAGTCGGTCAAGTACACTTCAACGGCTTCAGACGGGCTGAAAGGTCTGACGGGTAAAGAGCCCACCGAGCCACGCAATAAACCGAGAAAGTCTTCCGCTTTATTTGCTGCAGATTCGTCAACCGCAATAAACTGTCGGTCTAAGTCAATATAGCCCCAGCTAAGACGAAAACGACTAAAGGCCTGTGGCAATAGCTGGTGAATCAAATCTTCTTTTAAGTTTTGTTTTTCTTTGCGCGGCACAGAGCGGCCTTCGGCTTCACTAATCTGACGAACTTTTTCATCGAGTTGTGCGTTGACGACCGTGCTGGGCAATACTTTCTCTTCACGCTTGGCACATAGCAGCCAACAGTTACCAACGCTGTGGGTTAACGTCTCGTTGTCCGGGCCAAAAGGGGAGAACCAGCCAAAACTGCTTTGTTCAGTTCGCGAACATGGGTGAAATGTATGTTCAGCTAGCTGCTCTGCAAAATCATCGGGTAATGAAAAAGTCTCACTGAAATGGTAAAAGCGAAGGTTTTTAAACCACATAAATTAGGGTTCCTGTCCGACATTAGAAACCCTGAATTGTATCGACTAACAACGTTGCTGTCAGTTTAAAACCTGTACAGGAAACGAAAAGGTGTAAGTTAGGCCGTGACCCGGTTCACTGGTGGCGTCAATATCGCCTTTCAGTGTTTGAGTAACCAAATTACGCACTATATGGGTACCCAAGCCACTGCCACCATCGTTGAGCTTAGTCGTAAAGAAAGGATCAAACAGCTTGCCGAGGTTCTCTTCAGACAGACCATTACCATTATCTTCGTAAACAACATGAAGCTCGCTGTCGCGCAGTTCGATATTGATGGTCATGGTACCTTGTTCAATGCCGTCAAAGGCGTGGCGTAACGAATTTAAAATTAAATTAGTGAATATCTGCGACAACGCGCCGGCAGGGCACCGAATAAATAAGTCATCGGCACAGTTGAGCTCAATTTTATGCAACGTTTTCTTCAAATGGGGCTGCAATGACTGAATCAACTCTTCTATGTAGCGCTTCACATTAATATCACGAATGGCGTCAGACGCCTGGTCGACTGCCACTTGCTTAAAGCTGCTGATAAGATCGGACGCTCTGTGCAAGTTGTTATCGAGTAGGCTTAAGCTTTCTCTGCCTTCCTCGATAAACTTTTGCAGTTGAGGCTGCGTCAGTTCTTTATTGCTTAACGCGGTATCCAGTGAATCTAACTTCTCACGCAGATATGAGGCTGCAGTCACACTGATCCCGATGGGTGTGTTCACATCGTGAGTAATGCCCGCGACAAGGCCCCCCAGTGACGCCATTTTCTCGGATTCAATCAGTTGCTGCTGAGTCTCGCGTAGGTGGTTCAGTGACGACTCGAGTCGCTGGTTAGACTGGCGCAAGGTATTTTCCATGGTGCGACGCTGACTAATTTCTCTTTCGAGTTTTTCCTGTCGCATTTCCAGCTCGTTTTTACGCTGCTCAAGGTCGAGCATCACCTGGCTCAAGCGAGAGGTTTTACGAGCCACTTCCTGCTCTAGAATCGCGTTCTGTTCATCCAGCTGCCGATTCGCTGCTTTCAGTTTATTTTGAGTACGGTCTAAATCGGCCTGGTACTCTTCAATATTATCGAGAAGTTGGTTGTAAGCCTGCTCAATCAGTACCAGTTCGTTATTATGCTGGTCTTTTAAGCGGATCCGCGAACGCTCCAGGTTGTCCAGCCTGAAGCTTTTTATTTGCTGTGTTAAGTCATTGAGAGGGCGGCTTAGCATACGGCTGAAGGCGACCGTAAACAGAATAATTAAGAAGGTACTTTTTATGAGTGCGTTACCAATAATAAAGCCCAGGCTGACTTTAATCCGGTCAATAGCAATGTCGCGCGTTGAAAACAGGCTAACGTCACCGACTTTTGTAGAGTGCCCGGAAAACTCGAAAATAAGTGAACTGTGGTAGCCAAAAACACCATTACGTTCAGGGAGTAAAACGCCCTCACTCGTTTCTTCCGGTAAGTCAGACATTTCCGAGGTTTCGCCCAGTTGTACCAAAATATTACCGGCGTCATCACGAATTAATACACCGGCAATAGCCGGAATACCAATGAGACCGTCTGCAATACTGTCAATTTGATCGCTATTAAACTCCCACAGCGAGCGTGTCAGAGAGCCATTAAACGTGCGTTGTTGGTTTTGAAGCTCGGCAATGAGTATGCGTTTGGTATCAAAGTATTCCGCACCAATTTGTACTGCGGTAACAATAAATGTCAGTACAAAATAAACGGACAGAACCCGTGTCAGTAGTGATGATGAAATACTTTTGATGGCCATATATGAGGTGTGCGTAAGATTTTTGTAAATATAAGCTTAAACTAAATCATTGCTGTTAATAACGCAATAAAGCAAAGCGCTCCCTCGGAAGCAATTGACACAAAACTGACACACTTTGGTCATCAAGCTGTCACTAAAACTCACTAAAGTTGCCACAAATTAATTCACAAGGGTCATAACTTATGAAGTTCATTACCTCGGCTGGCGCTTTGGTTTTAAGTTCTGCGCTTTTAGCGCAAGCGCACTCAGCTCCATTACAAGAGCAAGACAAGCTTGAACCGGTTGTTGAACAAGCCTCTTCAATTAACCAGTCTGCACGTCAATCGCAACTGACCATCGATCAAATCTCAGACAACATGCAAGAGCGCTTGCAGCAGTATAAACGCATCATGAAGGAAATTGATGGTTTAAAAGTGTATACCGCGCAGCTCGAACAGCAAATCAATAATCAGCAACAGGAAAAGCAAGACATCAACGACTCAATAGACAAAGTCAGTTATGTCGAGCGTCAAATTACTCCACTGATGCTGCGCATGATCGACTCTCTCGAGTCTTTTGTTGAGCTGGACGTTCCCTTCCTGCAAACCGAGCGTAACGAACGTTTAGCGCAATTAAACGACTTGATGGAGCGCGCCAACGTCGATGTTTCTGAAAAGTTCCGCCGTGTTATGGAAGCGTATCAAATAGAAGCAGACTACGGCCGCAACATTGAAGCCTACACTGCAGAACATGAGATTAACGGCCAACAGCAAGACGTCACTTTCCTGCGCATTGGTCGGGTCGCGCTTATTTATAAAACCCGCGACGGTCAGCACCTGGGTATCTGGAACCAACAGGAGCGCAACTGGCAAGAGCTCGATAGTAAGCACTTACCTGCCGTTGAAGAAGCTATCCGTATAGCCCGAAAACAGTTAGCACCGGACATGCTGATGATGCCTGTCTTCGCTAACAAAGCCGCTACCAACACCGCTGCTGGTCAATAAGGAGTCACACACATGAAGCTAACACAACGCATTGTCCAGTGGTTCTCGGTGATTGCGCTGGCAGCGACCTCAAGCGCTGCACTAGCCGCGCCGCTGCCGCAAGAGCCGATTAACTTAGATCAATTACTACAGCAATTAGAGCAAGGCAAGTTCTCGCAATCAGAGAGTAATAAGCAACGTGAACAGCGTTTCCGCGAAAAAGAGCAAGAGCAAAAAGCCATGCTCGAAGACGCGATTGCTCAAAGAAACCAGCTGGAGCAACGCGCCGGGCAGCTGGAAACGAACTTTGAACAGAACGAAGTCGACTTAGGCAACTTAAGCGACACGCTGACCCAGCGCATGGGCTCACTCAAAGAGCTGTTCGGTGTGTTACAGCAGGTGGCGAATGACGCATCAGGCAAGTTCGACAACTCGGTTATTTCAGCTCAGTATCCGGGTCGCTCCGAAGCGCTTAAGCAGCTGGCAGAAAACATGAGCTCGTCATCGAAACTGGCGTCCATTGAAGACATTGAAAGCGTCTGGTTTGCTCTGCAAAAGGAAATGACCGAGTCGGGTAAAGTGGCGGAGTTTACGACAGAGGTAACAGCAGCCAACGGCGACAAAGCGGAGCAAGAAGTGGTTCGCGTAGGTGCCTTTAACCTGGTTTCAAACGGCAAATACTTAGAACGTATGAGCTCAACCGGCTCTGTGGCAGAGTTGGTGCGTCAGCCGTCTGGTCGTTATTTGGACACTGCGGAAGAGATTCAGAAAACCGACAGTGGGGTTGTCACTTTCGGTCTTGATCCGACAGGCGGCTCCATCCTTGGTCTATTAGTTCAGGCACCAAGCCTAGGTGAGCGCATCGACCAGGGTGGTACCGTGGGTTATATCATTCTGGCGCTGGGCGCTATTGGCTTGCTGTTCGCGTTAGAACGTTTCGTGTCACTGATGTTGCTGGGCAACAAAGTGAAGCGTCAGCTTAAGAAAGACAAGCCAAGCCAGGACAACCCGCTTGGTCGAGTCATGCTGATTAAAGACAAGTACCCGCAAGCCGACACCGAAACGCTGGAGTTGAAGCTTAGTGAAGGTATCTTGCGCGAAGTTCCTAAAATAACGCGCAACCTGACGTTCATAAAAATCATTTCTGTGGTCGCTCCGTTGATGGGTCTGTTGGGTACCGTGACCGGTATGATCAATACCTTCCAGGCGATAACGCTGTTCGGCACAGGTGACCCGAAACTGATGGCAGGTGGTATCTCACAAGCCCTGGTAACAACCGTACTTGGCTTGGTGGTCGCAATACCCATGACCTTACTGTTTGCCACCTTACACACTCGCAGTAAAAACCTGATTCACATATTGCAGGAGCAGGCGTCCGGCATTATTGCGGAGCGCTCAGAGCGAGGAGAGTAACCGTGTTATTTCTCATCGAGTTTAATAATGCGATTAGAGATTTCATCGAGGCCGGCGGGCAAGTCCTGCTGGTCATCGGAATCCTCATTTTTAGTATGTGGTTAATGATTATCGAGCGCATTTTTTACTACCTGAAAGGGCATCGTGCGCGCGTTAAAGACACGCTAAAGCGCTGGCAGCAACGTGAAGACAAGTCGTCCTGGAACGCAGAGCAAATTCGTCAGGCGATGATCTCACGCGTCAGTCTGGCATTGGGCGGCAATTTGCCGGTCATTAAAGCTCTGGTTGCCTTATGTCCTTTATTAGGGCTCATGGGCACCGTGACCGGCATGATTGAAGTGTTCGACGTTATGGCAGTAACCGGAACTGGCAGCGCCCGCTCGATGGCATCGGGCGTATCAAAAGCCACTATCCCGACAATGGCGGGCATGGTTGGCGCACTGTCCGGCGTATTCGCCGCCACCTGGCTACAGCGCACCACCCGTCGCGAGCGCATGAAGCTGGAAGACAAAATACTTTTAGAGCGTCACTAAGGTGGGGCTGAGGAAATAACTATGAAACAGCATTTTGCCAACTTAATTGAAGAAGAAGAGAGCAACATCGACATGACGCCCATGCTGGATGTGGTGTTCATTATGCTGATTTTCTTCATTGTTACCGCATCTTTTGTCAAAGAGGCGGGTATCGATGTAAACCGCCCTGACGCAGCAACAGCGGTGCAAAAAAACCGTGCCAATATTCTGGTTGCCATTAGTGACAACAACGAAATTTGGATAAACAAGCGTCAGGTTGATGTGCGTGCGGTGCAGGCCAATATCGAGCGCTTATACGCAGAGAACCCGCAAGGTTCTGTGGTGATTCAGGCCGACGAAGAGTCGAACACACGTGTCCTCATTAAAGTAATGGACGCAGCGCGAGCCGCTGGTGTTTATGACGTATCTGTTGCAACCGACGAAGAGTAACCCGCAATGAGACTTTTGGCAGCATTATTGGTCGCCGCGTTTGTCACTATTGGACTGTTTTACTTAATGCAGTCGCTAATAAGCGGTGGCGAAGGGGCAATGAGCGAGCCGCCGCGAGGCAGTGTGCTGGACTTTGTGCGCACACCAGAGCCTGAAGAAGTACAGGAGAAAGAGCGCAAGCCAGAGCGCCCACCAGAGCCTGAACAGCCGCCCGAAGACTTACCGCAACCGCAAGTGGACAACGATATTGCCGATGCTGATAGCGGCTCGGGTTATGACTTCTCGGCCAGTATGGATGCCGGCGCTGACATTGGTAATGGCATGTCATTGCAAGCCAGCGACGGTGAATATCTGCCTATTGTAAAAGTGCAGGCGGCTTACCCTCGACGTGCTTTACAGCGTGGCATCGAAGGTTATGTGGTGGTGGAATTTACTGTGACCAAACAAGGTTCAGTGCGCGATCCTGTCGTTGTTGAGGCCGAGCCGGAAGGCATTTTTGATCAGGCCGCCATGGATGCGGTGCTGAAATTCAAATACAAACCACGGGTCATTGATGGTGAAGCGGTTGAAGTTGACGGAGTCAGAAACCGCATGACCTTTGAAATGAACTAATTGGGTGACTTATGAACATGAAATTTGTGGTTATTGCCGCCTTAAGTGGCTGGATAGCATTAACGCAGCCCCTTCTTGCACAACAAAGAGGTGCGCAACAAACCGAACGTGTGCCAGCACTGCGCGAAAAAGTATATGGTCAGCTGGCTCGGGCGCAGGAACAAGCCGACAACGGTAATGTTCAGGAAGGGCTCAGCATACTGTCAGACATTGAAGGTAAAGCCGACAGTATGAACAGTTATGAACGTGCCATGCTCTGGAACTTCTATGGTTTTATGTATTACGAGCAGGATCAAATAAGCCAGGCCATTAACTATTTTGAGAAAGTCGTGAATGAATCGCCAATTCCCGAGTCGCTCAAAAAAAGTACCCTGTTCAGCCTGGCTCAGCTGGCGTTAAGCGAAGGTCAGTATCAACGCTCCGTAGAATTTCTGGGGCGCTGGGAAGCGTTGGCCGAACAAGACGAGCTGGGCAAAGCCTGGGTATTAAAAGCGCAAGCCTTTTATCAGTCGGGAGACTTTACTAAAGCGCTGCCGCTTATTGATAAAGCCATTGCTAACGCCGACGCCAACAATAAAACGCCCGACGAAAACTGGTTAATACTCAAACGTGCACTGCACTATGAACTGGAGCAAACTGAACAAGTCGCCAAAGTCATGGAACGCCTGGTCACTGACTACAGTAAACCGGAATACTGGCTGCAACTGGCAGGCGTTTACGCGCAACTGGAGCAGGACAAAAAACAGTTAGCGGTTTTGGAAGCGGCGAATCAACAAGGATTTATTGAAAAAGCCAGCGACTGGCGTCAGCTCGCACAAGCGTACTACTTTAATGAACTGCCGTTTAAAGCAGCTGAGACATTAAGCAACGCCATGCAAAAAGGAACGGTTGAAACGAACGTAGACAACCTGAAGTTTGTGGCACAAGCCTACGCTCAGGCAAAAGAGTACGAATTGGCCATTCAGGCCTATGAGAAAGCGTCAGAGCAGGTCGACCATGGCGACTTTGCCGCGCAAATTGCACAACTGCATTTAAACCTGAACAATAATGACCAAGCCATTAAGTACGTTGAACTAAGCCGTAATAAAGGCCAGGTTTCAAACCCGGGACATTTGCATTTAGTAGAAGGAATGGCGGCGTTAAATTTAAAAGACTACAAACTGGCGCTACAAGCCTTTGAACAGGCAAGCGAATATGAAAAAACAGCAGCAACAGCAAAGCAGTGGTTGAAGTACGCAAAGGCACAACACCGACAAAAGGAGCAGTTGGCTTCGTTAATTGACTTATAGCTGTCATAAAGCTGTAACAAAAAAGACATAGAATTGACTCATGGCAGAAAAATAACTGCAATAATTCTTATCGTGTCTATAATGCGGTTAAGAATTGGGCAGTTGGGTTATAAGTTAATGAGGGTTCTATGAAAAAGTCTTTAATTGCGTTGTTAATTGCTGGTGCGACTTTCCCGGCGTTTGCGAACGATGACGGTACGTTAACCGTTTACGGTCGAGCTAATGTATCGTTACAAAGCAATGATACAGGAAACGGCTCTGACACCGACGTTGTTAGCAACTCGTCGCGCTTTGGTTTTAAAGGCGCGGCTGAACTGAAAAATGATTTAGAAGTTTTTTACCAGCTTGAGTTTGGTGTTGACTTAGCGGACTCCAGTGATGATAAAGATGCCGTAACTAACCGTAACCAAATCGTCGGTTTACGCGGCAACTTTGGTGAAGTCATGATAGGTCGTTACGACACTTTCCTGAAAGACTCGCAAGGCTCTATCGATGCGTTTAAAGATTACGAAGCGGATTTAAAAAGTTTATTCGTTGGTGAGGAGCGTCCGGACAACACCGTGACCTATTACTCGCCAACCTACAATAACTTCACGTTCGGTGTTACCTATATCGCCTCTGGCAGCGATGCGCAGGAAGACGGCGTGTCGATGGGGTTACTGTACGGTGACGACAAACTGAAGAAAACGCCGTTTTACGCTGCTATTGCGGTTGACCGTGACGTTGACGGTTACGACACTGAACAGTTAAGCGTCCACACTAAATTAGGTGGCTTCAAACTAGGCGCTGCGCTGCAGCAGTTTGAAAGCACCGACGGTCTGGAAGACGGTGACGGTTACTTACTGAGCGCAACCTACCCAATCGATAACTGGGTATTAAAAGGTCAGTACCAGTCGGTCGATGAAAGTGGTGAAAGCGATGCGTCGTTCTCATTCGGTGCGGACTACCACTTTACCGGCGATACTCGTGTATACGCATGGTACACCGGTCGTGAGTGTGACATAGCCACCTACGAAAGCCGCGGCTGCGGTGCAACACCAGGCGCAGAGCAAGACTTCTTCGCTGTTGGCATTCGCCACGACTTCTCCTGGTAAGCGTCTAACAAAGACTGATGTAGCCTGATCGTCTCGGTCAGGCTACACTATAGGCGTCACTCTCAACCTCTGTATTTATCATGACCAACCTGGCGGTACTTGGCTTTTACCTACTTATTGGTTTTATTCTAAAACGCTCCGGGAAGTGCCCCGACAACACGGCCGAAGTTCTCAATTTATACGTTATTTATGCCGCGCTACCCGGCGTTATTTTCAGCAAAGTACCAGGCCTTGAATTTTCCACTGACTTACTTATTCCGGTTATTACTCCCTGGGTACTTCTTACGTTCAGCGCAGTGTTTATCTTCCTTATTGGCAGGGCACTGAAATGGCGCAAAGAAATTATCGGCGCCCTGTTAGTTTGTGTTCCTTTAGGGAATACTTCTTTCTTCGGTTTTCCGATGATAGAAGCTTTTTACGGCAGTGACGCGATAGCCTATGGCTTGCTCTATGACCAATTTGGCTCTTTCTTCGGTTTAGCTATTTACTCAACCGTTATTATTGCGCTTTACAAAGACCAGAACGAGACGCCAACCATAACAGGCGTATTGAAAAAAATTGTGACGTTCCCGCCATTTATTGCGTTAGTGCTGGCGCTCTTGACCAAAAACCTGAATTATCCTGATGTTTTTCAGCGCTTGATTGAGTCATTAGCCGTTACGCTAGTGCCGGTCATTATGATAGCCGTGGGTTTTCAGCTGAAGTTCCGTTTACCCAAGGGCAGTAAAACACCATTGGCCATTGGCTTGTTAACCAAGCTGGTACTCATGCCGGCAGTTGCTATGTTACTGCTGTTCAGTTTTGGGTTTGATAACACATTGATTCAGGTCACCGTTTTTGAAGCTGCCATGCCACCAATGATAACCGCAGGAGCGGTCGCTATTATGGCCGGGTTAGCACCGCGGCTGTCAGCTGCTATGGTCGGTTATGGCATATTGTTGGCTTTTATCACGCTGCCGTTAACCTATGAATTAATGCAGTATTTGGCCTAAAACAATAGAAATTTTACAGCAATGTGTCGCTGGTCATAAAAATGTCATATTCTTTAGTAATAATTGGCTCAACTGATCCAATAAGGGACTAAACACATGTCGCGTAGAATTCTAATTGTAGAAGATGAAGCACCTATTCGTGAGATGTTGAGCTTTGTTATGGAGCAACACGGCTATCAAGCAGTCGAAGCTCATGATTTTGACGCCGCTGTCGGTAAAATTGCCGAGCCATACCCCGACATGGTATTGCTTGACTGGATGCTTCCCGGTGGCTCAGGCATTCAACTCGCCAAAAAAATTAAAGGCGATGACTTCACCCGCAATATTCCTATTATTATGTTGACCGCTCGTGGTGAAGAAGAAGATAAAATTAAAGGGCTGGAAGTAGGGGCCGACGACTATATTACTAAGCCGTTCTCGCCAAAAGAGCTCATGGCTCGCATGCGTGCCGTATTTAGACGTGTTGCGCCAACAGTATTAGACGAGCCATTGGAAGTTGAAGGGCTTAAGCTGGACCCCGTATCGCACCGCATTTCAGTCGCCGACAACAGCGTCGACATGGGGCCAACTGAATTTAAGCTCCTGCACTTTTTTATGACACACCCAGAGCGGGTGTACAGCCGCGAACAGTTGCTGGACCACGTGTGGGGCACAAACGTGTACGTTGAAGACAGAACGGTTGATGTCCACATTCGCCGCTTACGCAAAGCTCTGGCTGACCATGGTTACGACCGTTTAATCCAGACCGTTCGTGGAGTTGGTTATCGTTTCTCAAGTCGCTAACAGCGGGTCTGCTTGATATGGACAGAGACTATTCAAACTGGCAGTCGCTGCGTAATCTCGCTCTCTTTTTGCTGCCGTTTATTTTTGTTGGTTGGCTGTTCGATGTTCTCTGGCCACTGCTGACGTTTGCCTTACTGGGCCTGGTTTGCTGGCATTACTTTTATCAGCAAAAGCTCATTAAGTGGCTGTGGCAAAGTCGTACGCTCATGCCGCCATCGGCGCCGGGTAGCTGGTCCTATATTTACGACGGCATTTATCGTTCGCAACGGCGCAGTCAAAAGCGGCGCAAGTCGTTAGCCCGTTTGTTAAGACGCTTCCGGGAGGCGGCAGAAGCATTGCCGGACGCAGCTATTGTGTTTCGTGCAGACGGTGCTCTGTTGTGGAGCAACAAACTCGCGCAATTTTATTTTGGCCTTCGTTGGCCGGACGACGCAGGACAACGACTTTCCAACCTTATTCGTCATCCGGAATTCTCGGTATACCTTAGTAAAGGGCAGTTTGACGATGCTTTGACGATACCCTCACCGGTGCGTGACAGTCTCGACATCGAAATTCGCATTATGCCTTACAGCGAAGACCAGTACCTATTAGTCGCACGCGATGTTACCCAGGTTAAACGCCTGGACTCTATGCGGCGTGAATTTGTTGCTAACGTATCGCACGAATTAAAAACGCCACTGACTGTGTTGCAGGGTTATCTGGAAATGATGGAAGAGCCGGAGCAAACACCACCGGCGATGCTAAAAAAAGCAGTCGAGAACATGAATGCACAAAGTGATCGCATGGCCAATCTGGTTGACCAACTACTGGTTCTGTCACGCATGGAAACGCCAAGTGATGATGTGTTTGATCACGAAGTTAACGTACCTGCTTTACTGGAACAACTGCAAACAGAAGCTCATCGCCTCAACGAACAGAAGCAGCATAACCTTATATTCAAGGTTGACCCTATTCGTATCTATGGCAAAGAGTCATTGCTGCGCAGCGCCATGCAGAACCTGATCACGAACGCCATTCGTTACACGCCGGAGGGCGGCGAAATAGAGGTGTGCTGGAAAGAAACCTCAGGTGGTGTCGAGTTCAGTGTCACCGATAATGGCAAAGGCATACCCGCGCAGCACCTACCGCGATTGACTGAACGTTTTTATCGTATTGATGAAGACCGTAACAGTGCCAGTGGTGGAACTGGGCTGGGGTTATCTATTGTGAAACAAGCCATCGAACATCATAACGCTCAACTGGATATTAGCAGTACACCGGGCAAAGGCAGTTGTTTTGCATTTCAACTGCCGCACGGATTAATTAAGTCATAAATTTTTCACATTGTCATAAAGCTGTCACAAATCGTTCTTAAACTACTTATCATCGAAGAACGATTCCTTGAATTTAGACAAAACCCACAGAGGTGAAAAACATGTTTCAATCAACTTTGAACAAGACATTAACTGGTTTAGTCGCAGCGGGCACGTTACTGTTCAGCTCGCTGGCAGCAGCAATTGACGACCTACCAGAGTACGAAAAAGTCAGCGGTTTATCAGGCAACCTATCGTCAGTGGGCTCTGACACCCTGGCCAACATGATGACGTTCTGGGGCGAAGAGTTTAAGCGCATGTACCCAAGCGTTAACATTCAAATTCAAGCGGCAGGCTCTTCAACTGCGCCGCCGGCATTAACCGAGGGGACGTCAAGCTTTGGCCCAATGAGCCGCGCTATGAAGTCAAAAGAAATTGAAGCGTTTGAGAAGCGTCACGGCTACAAGCCAACCCCAGTGCGAGTTGCTATCGATGCGTTAGCGGTTTTCGTACATAAAGACAACCCAATTGAAGGTTTATCCATTGCGGAAGTCGACGCAATATTCTCGTCAACTCGTAAATGTGGTGCGAACCAGCAAGTCAACCGTTGGAGTGATCTGGACTTAGGCGGTGACTGGGCTAACCGCGACTTACAGCTTTACGGCCGTAACTCGGTATCCGGTACTTATGGTTACTTTAAAGAAGTGGCACTGTGTGACGGTGACTTCCGTGCAAACGTCAACGAACAACCCGGCTCAGCGTCAGTTGTTCAGTCAGTCTCTACATCACTGAATGCGATTGGTTACTCAGGTATTGGTTATGTCACCTCGGGTGTGAAAGCGGTACCGATTGCTAAGGGCGACGGCGACGACTTTATTGAAGCGTCACGTGAAGCCGCATTGGCAGGCAAATATCCGCTGGCACGTTTCCTCTACGTATACGTGAACAAGCACCCGAACAAACCATTAGGTAAAGCAGAAGCTGAGTTCATGAAAATGATTCTGTCAAAACAAGGCCAGGACATTGTGAACAAAGACGGCTATATCGGCTTGCCGAAGCAAGTGGTCGAAGCAGAGCTGAAAAAACTCGGCCTTAGTCACTAAAAAATTACGTCATAACAAAGCCGGTAGTTCTTTGAAACTGCCGGCTTTTTTCTATTTTGACAGTTTGGTGAAGAAAATATGACGGTACTGTAACAGTACTGTCATAAAACTTTACTACACTATCACTCAGTTAAATTTGAAGTCATTTTAGAGTCCGAGGTCACAATGGCAACACAATCTGCCCAACAGCTGTCGGCCAATCGCATGCGATTGTTCAAAGACCGTTTCGCACGTTATGGCGTAACGGCTGGCGGCGTTATGGTATTGGTCGCACTGCTTTTGATCTTCTTTTACCTGCTTTATGTGGTGCAGCCGATATTCGAGTCGGTGAGCTTGAAAAAAGTGAACAGTTTTAACTTGCCTGAGGCGGGGCAAGTTGAAGCGGTTGGTATGGAAGAGCAGGCAGAAATTGGTTATCGCTTTTTACAAAGCGGTGAGCTGCAGTTTTTCTCGCTTATCAACAAAAACGATCGTCGTTCAGGTGACATATTACTGAGTGAGACCTTTGTGGGCTCAGAAGACATCACCAGCTTTGCTAAGACTCTGCCAGTGAATAAGCAATACGCTTATGGGTTAGCGTCGGGTGAAGCGCTGGTTGTTGAGCCTAAGTTCTCCGTTACTTTTCCGGAAACGGCGGCAACTTCCGTAACCGATAAAGTGGAACGGCTTATTACGCCAAGGTTTGAAGTGAAAAACGACGGCGAGCCATTAGTTATTGATGAACAAGGCCGGGCACTTGAGAAACTGGCTTATGAGACCGACGGCGACGGTATGTTATTTGCTGCCGCCGTTGAAAAAAGCACTTTGTTGATCACGCACTTTGTTGCCGAAGAAAACTTTATGACAGGCGCCGTCACATTGACGCCGAACTACACCGAAGTTCCTTTAAATACCGCTATTGATGACCTGGTTGTGACGCCAGACTTACGACAGGTTATTGCTCGCCGTGGCAACCGTGTGCATGTATTTGATATCTCGATTAGCGGTAACGTTACTGAGCGTGAATTGTTGCCTATGCGTACGCGCGAGCTGGGTAATGCTACCGGCATGTATCTATTGGCTGGCGCGTCATCGGTATTGTTAACCCACGACTCGGGCAAAGTCTCACAATGGTTTGAAGTACCGGGTGACGACGGACGCCAGTATCAATTTATTCGTAGCTTCGACGCCGGTTCACCGGTAACTAACGTTGAAGTCGAATATTATCGCCGTACGTTCTACACGTTATCTGAAAACGGTGACATGAACATTTTCCACACCACGGCAGAAGCTGACTTATACCGAGGCAAACCCGCCGATGCGGAAGTTCAAGCTGTCATGGTCGATCCGCGAGCCAATTACCTATTAATGAAAACAGCAGACGGTTATGGCCTTTATGATGTCGATAACGAACACCCGGAAGTCAGCTGGAGCGGTTTGTGGCAGGAAGTCTGGTACGAAGGTTACCCTGAACCAGACTACACTTGGCAGTCAACGTCAGGTTCTGACGACTTTGAGTCTAAGTTCAGTTTGGTACCTATTTCGTTCGGTACGATAAAGGCCGCCGCTTACGCGATGCTATTTGCGGTGCCGATTGGCTTAGCCGCAGCGGTTTACACGGCGTATTTTATGTCGCCATCGGTGCGTAAGTACGTTAAACCGACCGTGGAAATTATGGAGGCATTGCCAACGGTTATTCTTGGTTTCCTTGCGGGTTTATGGTTGGCCCCTTTAGTGGAGGCCTACCTCCCGGGGTTTGTCGCCGTGCTACTACTGGTGCCACTGGCCGTTATCTTAATGGCGGCGCTTTGGAGCCAGTTGCCGACTCATATTAAGAGCAAGGTGAATGACGGCCGTGCTGCGGTACTGCTTATTCCTGTTGTTTTGGCGGTGGGCTGGTTCTCCTTTGAAATAAGCACTTGGGTTGAGCACGTGGTGTTTGACGGTGATGCCCGTCGTTTTATCACCAATGAACTGGGCGTTACCTTCGACCAACGTAACTCGCTGGTGGTGGGTATTGCGATGGGCTTTGCGGTTATCCCAACCATTTTCTCCATCGCTGAAGATGCCGTATTCAGCGTACCTAAGCACTTGTCCAACGGTTCATTAGCACTGGGCGCTACGCCGTGGCAAACGTTGACCAAAGTGGTGTTACTTACTGCCAGTCCGGGAATTTTCTCGGCAGTGATGATGGGGCTTGGTCGTGCTGTGGGTGAAACCATGATAGTGCTCATGGCCACGGGTAACACGCCTATTATGGACTGGAACATTTTCGAAGGTATGCGCACCTTGTCTGCCAACATTGCGGTTGAAATGCCAGAGTCGGAAGTGGGCAGCTCGCATTACCGTATTTTGTTCCTGGCAGCCTTTGTGTTGTTCATATTCACCTTCTTCTTTAACACCATTGCTGAATTTGTGCGCCAACGCTTGCGCGACAAATACAGCTCAATGTAATCCGCGGAATTGAGGTTTAACGATGAAAAAGTGGTTTAGAACCGGAAAACCCTGGATTTGGCTAACGGCTGGCTCGGTCAGCGTCAGTCTAATTGCCGTCATTGGGCTGGTTATCATGATTGGCTGGCGCGGTTTGTCATTCTTCTGGCCATCCGCCATTCATGAAATGGACATTATGCAGGCCGATGGCAGCACCAAGCACATTATTGGTGAGGTGTACGACTCGGAAGTGGTTCCGACCACTCGCTTGCCTCAGTCAATGATTGAGCTAGCCGACATAGAGTCAGAAACCGTCACGCGTTACCTCATGAAAATTGGTAACCGCGAATACGTGCCGCTCGACTTTACCTGGGTACTGGAGTCACTGGTTACTGAAGACACCACGCCAAAAGACATGGCGGTCATTGAGCGCAGTAAAGACGGTAACTTCTACGGTCGCATTACTGCCGTGACCGAAAATGGTGACGTTGTTGCGTCGCAAAGTGACGACAACTTTCGTGAAGTCATGTTCGCACGGGTTGAACGAGCGGTCGAGCTGAATGAACAAGCCATGAGTTTACAGGAAGGCGAAATATCGTCTATTAACTACCAGTTGAATGAGCTCACGCTGGAACGCCGTCGCCTGGAGTTACAGGGCGAATTAACCGATCAGGCTATCGCCGAACTGCAGGCACAGCGCGAACAATTAAATGCCGATTATCAGGTTTACGAAAAAGAGCTGTTCGACTTACGTGAGCAGGCACAGCGCGACGCGTTAGTGGTTAAAGACTTTCGTGGCGAAGACGTCAAAGTGCCAATGTACCGGGTGTTGGACGTTAACTTCCCAAACGACATGGGCTTTTTCGCCAAGCTGGGGCACTTTTTCCAGCAAATTGGCAAGTTTGTGAGTGAAGATCCACGTGAAGCTAACACCGAAGGCGGTGTATTCCCTGCTATTTTCGGTACCGTCTTTATGGTGCTGCTAATGTCCATTATTGTCACGCCGTTTGGTGTTGTGGCAGCGGTTTACCTGCACGAATATGCAGGAAAGAACCCAGTCACCAAGCTCATTCGCATTGCGGTTATTAACCTGGCGGGTGTACCGTCGATTGTTTACGGGGTGTTTGGCCTTGGCTTCTTCGTATACATGGTCGGTGGCAGTTTGGACCAAATTTTCTATCCGGAAGCGCTGCCGAACCCAACCTTTGGGACGCCGGGTGTGTTGTGGTCGGCGGTTACCTTGGCAATTTTGACATTGCCGGTAGTTATCGTCTCAACCGAAGAAGGTTTGTCACGTATTCCGTCGTCGTTGCGAGAAGGCAGCTTGTCGCTAGGCGCCACTAAGTGGGAAACCATTTGGCGTATTGTTTTGCCGATGGCGTCACCGGCTATTATGACGGGGCTTATTTTGGCTGTTGCACGAGCCGCGGGTGAAGTCGCACCGCTCATGCTGGTGGGTGTGGTGAAGTCGGCGCCGATGCTGCCGGTTGATGGCAACTTCCCGTACTTACATTTAGACCGTAAGTTTATGCACTTAGGCTTTCATATTTACGACGTTGGCTTCCAAAGCCCGAACGTTGAAGCGGCACGGCCGCTGGTTTACGCCACCTCATTTTTACTGATTACCGTCATTGTGGGTCTGAACCTGACGGCCATTGGTGTGCGTAACCATTTACGTGAAAAATACCGCTCACTTGAGCACTAAAGTTTACAAAGAAGATTTTGATGAATTAGCGAAAGGGTCAGAATTTATGATTTCGGTAAACCCGAGTACAAGCAACATGGAAAAGCTGGACTTACACAACTTGCCAGCTGAGCAAACCGCGTTGGATATTAAGAACCTGGACTTATATTACGGTGAAGATCAGGCGTTGCATGATATTTCCATGCGCATTCCAAAAAATCGCGTCACGGCGTTCATCGGGCCGTCAGGTTGCGGTAAATCGACACTGTTGCGGTGCATTAACCGCATGAACGATCTGGTGGAAATTTGCCGTATTGACGGCGAAATAGAGCTGCACGGCCAGAACATATACGACAAAAACGTTGATGTTGCTGCGCTAAGACGCCGCGTTGGTATGGTGTTTCAGCGTCCTAACCCGTTTCCTAAGTCCATTTATGAAAACGTGGTCTATGGCTTGCGCTTGCAAGGCGTAAAAGATAAACGTGTATTAGACGAAGCGGTAGAAACGTCGCTTCGCGGCGCGGCTCTGTGGGACGAGGTTAAAGATCGTCTGAACGCCAGTGCGTTCAGTCTGTCGGGTGGTCAGCAGCAACGTTTGGTTATCGCGCGCTCTATTGCTATTGAACCTGAAATTTTACTGCTCGACGAGCCAACCTCAGCGCTTGACCCAATTTCTACGTTAACGATTGAAGAGCTTATTACCGAGCTGAAAGAAAAATTCACAGTGGTAATTGTTACCCATAACATGCAGCAGGCGGCGCGTGTGTCAGACCAGACCGCATTTTTGTACATGGGTAAAATGATAGAATACGCAGACACTGACACGTTATTTACGACACCGTCGGAAAAGCAAACCGAAGACTACATTACCGGTCGTTACGGCTAAGGAGAGTGTTATGGATAAAATGAACATGAGTAAGCACATTTCCGGTAAGTTCAATGAAGAGCTTGAGGCTGTGCGTAACCGGGTATTGAGCATGGGCGGAATGGTCGAGCAGCAAATAAGCGATGCGCTGGAAGCCATTCAAAAAGGCAACGTTGAGCTGGCAGAAAAAGTCCTGAGCAGTGACCACAAAATTAATAAGCTGGAAGTGCAGATTGATGAAGAGTGTGTGCACATTATTGCGAAACGTCAGCCGGCAGCCAGTGACTTACGTTTGGTCATTGCTATTATCAAAACCATTGCCGACTTAGAGCGCATTGGTGACGAAGCGGAGCGTATTGCCAAAGTAGCAAAAGAGAGCTTCAACAAAGATCAGCAGCAGTTGTTAGTGAGTCTGGAGAACTTAGGTCAGCACATTCTCAGCATGCTGCGCAAAGTGCTCGATGCCTTTGCACGTATGGACCTGGAAGCGGCCTACGACGTACACCAACAGGACGAGCAGGCCGACCGCCAGTACGAAGCACTGACGCGTCAGCTAATGACTTACATGATGGAAGACTCACGCTCGATACCGAAGATTATGGATGTACTGTGGTCAGCGCGTTCATTAGAGCGCATGGGTGACCGTTGTCAGAACATTGCCGAGTACATTATCTTCTTTGTAAAAGGCAAAGACGTGCGCCATGTCTCACCGGAGAGCATGGAACGCACGGTTTTGGGGAAAAAAGCTGACTAAAACAGACGCCGGGCTCGAATGGTGCCCGGAATGTCTTTCAGTTGTTGCAGGATATCGGCGCCATTGTCGCTGTCGATATCCATCACAACGTAACCGACCGTCTCGTCGGTTTGTAAATACTGACCCGCCACGTTTATTTGGTTGTCACTAATAATACGGTTAATGGCATTCAGCATACCTGGCTGGTTTTTGTGAATATGAAGCAACCGCTGTGTGGTCGCGTGTGTGGGTAAACTGACTTCCGGGAAGTTTACTGCAGACAACGTTGAACCATTATCAGAATAACGCACCAGCTTACCGGCTACTTCCACACCAATGTTTTCCTGCGCTTCCAGGGTTGAACCGCCAATGTGTGGCGTCAGCAGGCAGTTTTTCAGACCACGCAGCGGCGACACAAACTCATCGTTATTGCCTTTCGGCTCAACCGGGAACACATCAATGGCAGCACCGGCAATATGGCGCGAAGACAGGGCGTCAGCCAACGCGTCAATATCCACGACTGTGCCGCGCGACGCGTTAATCAATAAACTGCCGGGCTTCATTCGCTCTATTTGACGGCGGCCTATCATCCACTGGGTTTGTTCGGTTTCCGGTACATGCAGTGTCACAATGTCTGCTTGCGCTAATAAATCATCGAGCGTGGCCACTGACTGAGCGTTGCCCATTGGCAGCTTGTCTTCCACATCGTAGTAGCGAATGTGCATGCCTAATTGCTCGGCAAGCACACTTAACTGACTGCCAATGTGACCATAACCAATAATGCCCAGTATTTTACCGCGCGCTTCAAAAGACTGTTTCGCCGATTTTAGCCAGCCACCTTCGTGAGCCACTGCGTTCTTTTCAGGAATACCGCGTAGCAGCATAATAATTTCAGCCAGCACTAACTCCGCCACACTGCGAGTATTGGAAAACGGCGCGTTAAATACAATAACACCGTGCTTTTTCGCTGCCTCAAGGTCGACCTGGTTGGTGCCAATGCAAAAACAACCGACCGCGATGAGTTTCTCTGCTGCCGCAAAGACCCGCTCATTTAACTGGCTGCGCGAGCGTATGCCGACAATGTGCGCGTCTTTAATTTTCTCACACAGTTCGTCTTCGTTAAGTGATGTCTGCAAAATCTCTAAATTGGAATAACCGTGATGCCGAAACAGCTGTATGGCACTGTCGTGCACACCTTCTAACAATAAAACTTTTATCTTGTCTTTCGACAATGACTTTTGCATTAGCCTGCTACCTTAAGAGTTTCAACGCCGTCTTCGCGTGCAATCAGCGCCACGTCGGCGCCACGCTGCGCGAATAAGCCGTTAGTGACTACGCCGACAATATTGTTCAGGTCAGACTCAAGCTCCATGGGTTTCATAATGTCCAGGTTGTGGACATCAAGTATCCAGTTGCCGTTGTCAGTGGTAAAGCCCTGACGCCAGACCGGGTCACCGCCTAACTTGACGATTTCCCGCGCCACATAAGAGCGCGCCATAGGAATCACCTCAACCGGTAACGGGAAACGACCCAGCAAGCCCACACGTTTACTGTCGTCGGCGACACAAACGAACTTGTCCGCCACCGCCGCAATAATCTTCTCGCGGGTTAATGCTCCACCGCCGCCTTTTATCATTTGGCCGTGCTCGTTAATTTCGTCGGCACCGTCAACGTAAATAGGAATGTCGGCAACTGAGTTTAAGTCAAATACCTCAATACCATGGGCTTTTAAGCGTTTGGTCGATTCCTCAGAACTTGATACCGCACCTTCAATATCGTCTTTCCGCTTGGCCAGCTCATCAATAAAGAAATTGACAGTGGAACCGGTACCAACACCGACAACAGTGCCGTTTTCAATGTATTGCATAGCTGCTTCTGCAGCGGCTTTTTTGAGTGAATCTGCATTGCCTGACATGGTAAAACTCCCCGTTTGACTTTTAGCGTCAGTATAAGGTTTTTGTTGGTTTTTATCGAACGCTTTACACCGAAAACCGTTAAAATTGCCAGTGTCTCGTTGGCGTAATAATTTCCGGCAAAGGAATATCCCAGGCTTCAACAGGCAACTCATCGACCCGCTGCTCGTCATAACTTAGCCCAATTGGGAATAAATGGGGTGTATGTCCGTTATGCCACTGCGCTAATGTTCGGTCGTAGTAACCGCCTCCCATGCCCAGGCGGTTTCCTTTTGTATCGAAACCGACCAGCGGCAGCAGCAAAATATCAATCTTGCTGAGGGGCACCACGTTGTCTACACGCAGTTCGGGCTCTTCTATACCATATTTATTGGAGGTCATAGGGGTATCGGGTGCGTAACGTAAAAACAGTAAGTGGCCTTTAGCGAATGGGTGCAACACTGGCAGCACCGTTTGGAAACCGTTTTCCCAAAGCCGCTCAATAACCCGCTGAGTGGGCAGCTCGCCGGAAAAACTATGGTATACCGCAACCGTCTTTTGTTCAGGTGACAGCCCTTTTAGCCGCTGTGCAATGCGCTCTGCCACCGCTTGACCCGCTTTTTCGGCATAGTCCTGGGGTAAGCTGCGGCGAATTTGCTGTAACTTGCGTCGGAGTTCTTGTCGGGTCATGCTAAAGTTTGTGTCAGTCAGCCGAACGAATGTGTCGAGGATAACCGATGAAAACAATAAAAACGATAGCTTTCACCTGCGTAGCCTTGTTGCTTGCAGCTTCCTCTCAGGTGTTTTCTGCCCCGTTAATGCAGGCACCACCTAAAGCACCGGAGCGCGAGCAAGGTGAGGGGCCCTATGACCGCTTAATTTTGCGTGGCGGAACCCTCATTACCGGCGAAGGCGCGCCGCCACAAGGTCCTGTCGATATCGTTATTGAAGACGACCGTATTACTCAAATTGTCAGTGTGGGTAACCCCGGCGTGCCTATTATTGACTCGCGTCGTCCGAAAGCAGGTCGCGGCGACAAAGAAATGGATGTGTCCGGGCATTATGTTCTGCCCGGGTTTATCGACATGCACGCTCATATCGGCGGCTCAGCAAAAGGTATTCCGGCCGAATACGTTTTGAAACTTTGGCTCGGACACGGCATTACTACCATTCGTGAACCCGGCAGTTTTAACGGTCTGGACTGGGTGCAGTGGCATCAGGAGCAGGCGCAGGACAACGACATTGCCTCGCCGCGCATTGTGCCTTATGTCGGTTTCGGACAAGGTTGGGAAGAGCCTATTTACGGTGCTGAGCAAGCGCGAGAATGGGTACGCTACATAAAAGATCAGGGGGCTGCAGGCATTAAGTTCTTTGGCGCGTCACGCAAAGTCATGGAAGCCGCGCTTGATGAAGCCAACAAACAAGGTCTCGGTACCATGATGCACCACGCTCAGCTCAACGTTATGTCCATGAATGCGCTGGACTCGGCGCGGCTGGGGCTGACCTCAATGGAGCACTGGTATGGCTTGCCGGAAGCGTTGTTCGAAGATCAGCGCATTCAGGACTATCCGGCGCATTACAATTACAACAATGAACAACACCGTTTCGAAGAAGCCGGGCGTTTATGGAAACAAGCGGCGGAACCAGGCTCTGACAAATGGAACGCGGTGCGTGACGAATTGATTGAGCTCGACTTTACCATTAACCCAACGCTCACAATTTACGAAGCCTCGCGCGATCTTATGCGTGAGCGCCAAGCCATTTGGCACGACGAATACACACTGCCAAGACTGTGGGACTTCTTCGAGCCCAGCCGTTATGCACATGGCTCATACTGGTTCGACTGGACCACCGATAATGAGATTGCCTGGAAAAACAACTACGACAAGTGGATGGCTTTTCTGAAAGATTATCACGCCAACGGCGGCCGTATTACGTTGGGCTCTGACGCAGGCTATATCTATAAAATTTATGGCTTTGGTTACATTCGCGAAATGGAACTGCTCCGTGAGGCTGGTCTAAACGCACTGGAAGTCATCCATGCGGCAACGGTTGCAGGGGCGGAAGCCTTAGGCATGGAAGACGACATTGGCAGTATTGCGCTGGGCAAAAAAGCCGACATGGTTATTGTTAAGGAAAACCCGCTGGCGAACTTTAAAGTGCTGTATGGCACCGGTCATTTCAAATTAAACGACCAGAACAAGCCGATGCGCACAGAAGGCGTTAAATACACCATTAAAGACGGTATTGTTTACGACGCGCAGGCGTTGTTGGACGACGTGAAGCGCCTTGTCGCAAAAGAAAAAGCAGAACGCGCGGAATAATGTATGAAGTGGTGGTTCCCCAAGGTGCCGCTGCTGGCTGTAGCCCTTGAACCCATTGGTTCAAGGCGGGGAGCAATTGGTATCCGTCGTAGGCTTCCCGGTGCGTGCCGGGCTTGCTCATGACGGGCCAGTGATCCCCTTTTAATACAAGCATCGGCTCAGGGACATAAGCCTGCTGGCTAACACCCCAGGGAACCGCAGAAAAGGGTTACTGTATTGTCAAATTAGCGATTACGTTGCGAGCGCTGCTCGCTCATCGCCTGTTCAATTGTCGCCTGAAGCAGTTGAATTTTCTCTTCAAGCTTGGCCGTTTTGGCCGACTGTTCATTTTGGTCTTGTATCCATTCATGACACAAGTTGAGTGCGGTCATCACGGCTATTTGTTCGACATTGGTCAGTTGGGTTCGTTCCTTGGTTTCTTCAAGGCGTCTGTTTAGAGCATCTGCCGCTTGCTGCAACGCGCTTTCCTGACCCACAGGGCAGGCAACCTTATAGTTACGCTCCAGCAATTTAATATCCATGGTTTTCGCGGCCATTCAAAAGACTCCTTGCAACTGACTCATCAGCGTGAATAACTGCATTATGGCACGAGCGGCGGGCGTTTGTCAGCTAGCGATTATGTAAAGCCAGTGTTAGGATTAGGGCAAGATTCACAAAAGGCGAGAATTCATGTCCACACGCTTTAATTATGACCGTTTAGCCGAACTTTATGCTGGTTACGATATGACGCCAGGCGTTTCTGAAGTACAAGGCATGCTGACCGGCTTAATCGCAACAGGCAGCGACGCTCAAAGCGACGAACTCATGGCGATATTGTCAGACTTAGCCTACGACGGCCAAAGTATTCCAACTGAGCTTAAAAACTTATTACAGCAACAAGCGGAAGAAATTGAACATTCGCTGGGCGACCACGATTTGGGCTTTCGTTTACTGCTGCCGGAAGACGGCGAGCCATTGCCGGAGCGTCTAAATGCCTTAGCTGGCTGGGTGAATGCGTTTCTTGCAGGCTACGGTGTTAATCAACAAAGTATGGCGACCTTAAGCGCTGACTTAAAAGAAGCCATAGAAGACATGGTCGAACTGGCAAAAATTGAGTTCACCGAAGAAGGTGGTGGCGAGGAAGAAGAGCGCGCTTACTTTGAAATTGTCGAATATCTGCGTGTATCGGCCATGATGTGCTACACCGAGTTAGGCCGCAAAGAGCAGCCAGCCAACCAACCACCGAAAACACTGCATTAATTTATGACCGCCGTAATTTCCGTAGAAGAGTTTGCACAACGTCGGCAAGCGCTCATGAAGCGTTTGCCACTGGGCACTGTTGCCATTATTGCCGGTAACAGCGAAGTCACGCGCAGTAACGACACCGAGTATCCGTTTCGGCAAAACAGTGACTTTTTCTATTTAACCGGCTTTGCCGAACCCGATGCGGTGCTGGTACTTATTAATGACAAGCAACCGCAAAGCCTGCTGTTTTGCCAGGACAAAGACCCGCAGCAGGAAGTTTGGCATGGTTTGCGGTTGGGCTATGAAAATGCCGAGCAGGCATTGAGTGTGGACGTGGCGGAAGACGTAAACGCTTTTGAGGAACGACTGCCGGATGTACTGAAAGGTATGGACAGCGTGTTTTACCTTATGAGCGATCAGGCCGAAGTCGGCGAGTTGATTAACGGTGCCCGTAACCAACTACAGCAAACCGCTCGTCGCAGCGGCGAGTTGCCGCCGCAAAGTCTGCGCGATTTAAGACCGTTATTAGACGACATGCGACTGATAAAGTCGGACGCTGAAATTGACGTTATGCGTGAGTCGGCGCGTATCAGCAGCAACGCGTTTCGTCGCATTATGCGTTTTGTGGCGCCCGGCAAACACGAGTACCAGGTGGGTGCCGAACTGCATCATGAGTTTGCTATGAACGGGGCGCTGTATCCGGCTTATGGAATGATCTGCGGTGGCGGTGCCAATGCCTGCGTACTGCACTATACCGACAATAAAGACGTACTGAACGATGGCGATTTGATCCTGGTCGATGCCGGCGCCGAGTATCAGGGGTATGCTGCCGACATTACTCGTACTTTCCCCGTCAATGGCAAATTCAGTGATACGCAGCGCACCTTGTATGAGTTGGTATTAAAAGCACAGTACGCAGCGTTTGAAGAAATAAAGCCCGGCAGTAATTTGGTTAATGCCAGTAACGCCGCGGCTCGTGTCATTAACGACGGTTTAGTTGAACTGGGCATTATCGATGGTGATCCGGACACAACCTTTGAAGCCATGCGTTGGAAAACGTACTTTATTCACGGCTTAGGACACTGGCTGGGACTCGACGTACACGACATGGGACGCTACAAAGACGACAACGGCAAACCCGTTGCTTTTGAACCGGGTATGGTGCTGACGGTCGAGCCGGGTATTTATATTCCGGAAGATGCCGATGTCGATGAGAAATGGCGTGGCATTGGCATTCGCATCGAAGATGATTTGGTGGTCACCGCCGAAGGTTATGAAAACCTGACCAGCGACGTGCCTAAAACCATAGAAGAGATAGAAGCATGGATGAACGGCAAATAACCTCTGCCGATGTCGCTATTGTTGGCGGCGGTCTGGTTGGTGCATTAACCGGCATGATGCTGGCGCAACAGCGTCCGGACTGGCGCATTGTTATTTGCGAACCCCGCAAAGAAGGCCCGCCCAACGACAAACGAATTATTGCACTGGCCGCTGCGTCGGCCCATCGTTTGTCAAAGCTGGGCGTGCTGAAGGATATTACCCACGAGCCCATAAAGCATATTCATATTTCCGATCGCGGTTTCATTGGCGGTACAGAACTTCATGCGGAGCACGAGGGCGTGGAAGCCTTGGGCAAAGTCGTGGCCGCGTCTGAGTTGGTAGAACGCTTATATAACAGCTGCCAGACGCTGAATAACGTTATCTGGTTAGGCGGCGTGCGTGCCGAGCGTATTGAGCAAGAACAATCACAGGTAAACGTGACACTGGACAACCAACAGCGGGTGAATTGTCGGCTGCTGATTGGCGCCGACGGCCAAAACTCGCTGGTGCGTGAGCAGTTACGACTGAAGTCAGACGTGACCGATTACGGACAGTACGGTTGTATTGCCACACTGACGCTTGAGCAGCCCCTCAATGGCTGGGCCTACGAACGTTTTACCGAAAATGGACCCATTGCCCTTTTACCTATGAAAGGAAACGACGCGTCGTTGGTGTGGAGCTTTACCGAAAAGCAGTTGGCCGAAGCGGAACAATGGACAGACTCAGAGTTTTTGGAGCGTTGTCAGAAAGCTTTTGGTTATCGAGCCGGGCGTTTTAAATCGGTGTCGCCGCGCGTGTTCTATCCGCTTATTCTGCGCCGGGCAAAACGCTCAACGCACCACCGCACGGTGATTATTGGTAATGCCTCCCACGCTTTGCACCCAATCGCCGGGCAAGGGTTTAATCTGGGGCTGCGTGACGTAGAGCAGCTTTGTGAGGCCTTGAACAATGCGACGGATCCGGGCGCATTCCAGCATCTGACCGACTACGAACAGCAACGCGAGCGCGACTACGAGTCTATTATCCGCTTAACCGATGGCTTAGTTAGAGGGTTCTCCAATCAGTTTTGGCCAACGATATTAGGACGGAACGGTGTACTCATGTTGTTGCAGCACTGTAGCCCTCTAAAATCGAGCTTTGCCCGACTGACCATGGGGATGAAACCATGACACGCAAATACACTGACATTGTTGTTGTTGGCGGCGGCATGATAGGCCTGAGTCTCGCTACTAAGCTGGCGCAGCAGGGGCGGCAAGTCATTGTCATAGAACGCCACGACCAGCCTGAACTCACTGAAGAGCTGGCATTGCGGGTCAGCGCGTTAAACGACCGCAGTCGCAGTGTGCTTGCCGATTGTGGTGCCTGGCAGAAAATACAAGCGCACCGCACCGGACCATACAACAGCATGCAAGTGTGGGACAAAGACAGTTCTGCCCATATTGAATTTTCTGCTGAAGAAATTAACGCGGAAGATATTGGCGCCATTGTCGAGAACAATGTGGCCGAGCATTTTCTATGGGAAAGCGCGGAGCAGGCTGGCGTTGAAATCATTAAAACAGACAGCTGGAAATTAATGAGCGCGGGCAATGACAGCAGCCTGGCAGAAATACAAGTGGGTGAGCAGTTACTTTCCGCCAGCCTTATTATTGGCGCGGACGGCGGGCGCTCGCAGGTACGTCATTTTGCTGAGTTACCCATTAGCTTCTGGGACTACGAGCAGCGCGGTATTGTCGCCAACATTCGTACTAAACAGCCTCATAATGGCGTGGCGCGACAAGTGTTTTTACCGACAGGACCGCTGGCGCTGCTACCCACGCCCGACCCACATACTGTTTCTATTGTCTGGTCAGCGGACGAGCCGTTAGCAGTGGCGTTACTGAATGAAAGCCCGGAACGATTCGCTAAACAGGTAGAAACTGAGTCAGGGCGAGTGTTGGGCGCGTGTGAGTGCGTGTCTGACGTAAAAGCTTTTCCCTTAAGAATGCAGTACGCACGGCAGTGGTTTCATCAGCGCATTGTGTTGGCTGGTGACGCCGCACATACCATACATCCGCTTGCCGGGCAGGGCGCTAACTTAGGCTTTGGTGACGTGAAAGAGCTGTGCGAACAGCTACAGGGCATAGACTTAAAAGCGCCTAATGATTTAACCAAACGCCTGGGGGCCTATCAGCGTTCCCGCAAAGCTGACACTCAAGTTATGATAGCTGCCATGGAGCTCTTCAAGCGCGGCTTTGGTACTGCCAATCCGGTGGTCAAAGGACTGCGCGCAATAGCCTTTGGTGTGGCGAATAAATTGACGCTCTTAAAAAGAAAACTTGCCGAAATCGCCGTCGCCTGATGCTATTGCATCAGGTGTGATCTTTAAATTCGCGCTTTCAGGTAATCGGCTAACTGCGAGGCCGCGCTGGAAGCGCCACCAGCCAGGCGCATAATGACGTTCACTGACCCGGGTGTTGGTAGGCTTTGCCCATTTGCTAAAGCATCAATGACTGAGACACTCTCGGGCACGGTACTTTTGGCTAAAACCGTTATACCCAGTCCACTATTCAACGCCGCGGTGAGTCCGGAGAAGTCTGTATTGGTATAAGTAATTCGATAGGGCTGCCGAATACGCTGTAAACTTTGCTCAGCCCGACGTCGGTAAATACAGCCATCCGGCGCGACGACTAACGGCAAGCTGGGTTGCTCAACCAATGCCGGGGAACCGACCCAAACCAGCTCCTCCCGTTGAATTAACACATCGCTTTTATTGGTCTGCTCGCGCAAAGCCAGAATAATATCGAATTGCTGTCCCAGCCGGGAAAGTAAGTCTTTACTCAGTCCCGAGGTTACCTGCAACGTAACCTGAGGGTATACCTGGGCAAACTGGCCCAGCACTTTCGGCAATAAGCTAGACGCAAATTCACTGGTAATGCCCAAGCGTACTTTACCGCTGACTTGCTGGGGCTCGAATTGAGCCCAGGCCTGATCGTTTAGTGCCAGCATACGCTGTGCGTAGTCAAACAGAACGTCGCCGTCAGGGGTCAACGTAAAGCCATTGCCCTGGCGAACAAGCAACTCGACGCCAAGCTGTTCTTCCAATTTTTTGAGTTGCAGGCTGATAGCGGGCTGGGAGCGCCCCATCCGTTCACCGGCCAGCGTCATGCTGCCTAACTCGACAACGGCGCTAAAACTGCGTAATGCCTCTAATGATAAATGTTTCATTGGTTTGCTTTATAAAGTGCTTACTTGGTATTTGAAAAATTAATAGCATTATAAGCATTATTGATTTTAAGTTTAAGTCAATCACGCCTATAATTTGCGCCCATAAACACGCACATAAAGTGAACAGATAAGGAACGCGTTATGGGTAGCAAAACGCCACTGTACGATGCACACGTAAAAGCTGGTGCCAAAATGGTCGACTTTCACGGCTGGGACATGCCGCTGAACTATGGCTCACAGATTGAAGAGCACCACGCGGTACGCCGTGATTGCGGTGTTTTCGATGTGTCTCACATGACCATTGTTGACGTTGAAGGCGCTCAGGCTCAGGCGTTTTTACGTTACTTGCTTGCTAATGACGTGGCTAAGCTTAAAACAGAAGGTAAAGCACAATACACCAGCATGCTGAACGAAAACGGCGGTGTTATTGATGACCTTATCGTGTATCACTTCTCTGAAACGTCTTATCGTATGGTCGTCAACTCAGCCACTCGTGACCGTGACTTAGCATGGATTGAAAAGGTTGCTGCGGATTTTGACGTAACAACGAAAGAGCGTGACGATATGGGCATGCTTGCGCTGCAAGGTCCTAACGCTGCCGATAAAATTCAGAAAGTACTTTCAAGCGAACAATACGCTGAAATTGACGGCATGAAACCATTCGTTGGCAAACAAGTAGGTGACTTTTTCATCGCGACCACGGGTTACACCGGCGAAAAAGGCTATGAAATTGTCGTACCGGCAAGTCAATTAGAAGCACTATGGAACCAGCTGTTAGAAGCGGACGTTGCTCCTTGTGGACTGGGCGCACGCGATACTCTGCGCTTAGAAGCCGGCATGAACCTGTACGGTCAGGACATGGACGAAAATATCACACCATTAGAAGCTAACATGGGCTGGAGTGTGGCATTTGAGCCAGCAGACAGAGATTTTATTGGCCGTAAAGCTTTAGAGCAGAAAAAAGCGGAAGGTCACGACAAGCTGGTAGGCTTGGTGATGGAAGAAAAAGGTGTGCTTCGTCACGGTCAAAAAGTGACCGTAGAGGGTGGCGAAGGTGTCATCACTTCTGGTACATTCTCGCCTACGCTTGGTTTCTCAGTCGCAATGGCGCGTGTACCTGCTTCAGTAGGTGATACTGCGGACGTTGAAATGCGTAAGAAACAAGTACCGGTGAAGGTCGTCAAACCGGGCTTCGTGCGAAACGGTCAATCTGTTTTATAATTCTGTTTCATCACAATAAACGATTTTGAACTACAGGAAGTCATTATGAGCAATATTCCAGCCGATCTGAAATACGCGTCAACTCACGAGTGGGTGCGCGACGAAGGTGATGGCACCTTTACCGTTGGTATCTCTGAGCACGCGCAAGAGCTGTTAGGAGACATGGTTTTCGTTGAGTTACCAGACGTTGGTGACAAAGTTGAAACAGGCGACGACATTGCTGTTGCTGAATCCGTAAAAGCGGCATCAGACATTTACGCACCAATGACAGGCGAAATTGTTGCAGTCAACGAAGACTTGGAAGATGCGCCAGAAACGGTTAATAACGACCCTTATGGCGATGGCTGGTTATTCCGTATTAAAGCGGATGACAGCAGTGAACTTGAAAATTTATTGGACGCGAACGCATACGAGGCTTCAATAGACGAAGACTAAGCCATTGGACTTTGTACCAATGACTAAGCGTCCTGAGCCCCGGAAATTAACCGGGGTTCGTTGTTTCTTACTATCGATAAATGTACGAGGCTGAGTTAAATGAGCAGTACTACCCTGACGCAATTAGAACACCACGATGAGTTCATCGGTCGCCACATTGGCCCAAGTGCTGAAGAGCAAAAAGCCATGTTGGCAGAGCTGGGTGTGGATTCTTTAGAAGCTTTAACCAAAGACACGGTGCCTGGCGCAATACTGCGCGAACCGTTCTTGCAAGTTGGTGAGCCGCAAACGGAACGTGAGGCGTTAGCTCGCCTGAAAACCATTGCTCAGAAAAACGAAATTTTCACCTCGTACATTGGTATGGGTTATTACGATACGGTCGTGCCAAACGTTATTTTACGTAACGTGTTGGAAAACCCGGGTTGGTACACAGCGTACACACCTTATCAGCCGGAAATTGCGCAAGGTCGTTTAGAAGCGCTGCTGAACTTCCAGCAAATGACCATGGACTTAACCGGCCTGGATTTAGCCAGCGCATCTTTGCTTGATGAAGCAACAGCAGCAGCGGAAGCCATGGCGATGGCCAAGCGCGTGTCTAAAAACAAGAAGTCTAACGCCTTCTTTATTGCCGACAATGTTTACCCACAGACCATCGACGTAGTGAAGACCCGAGCCGAGTACTATGGCTTTGACATTATTGTTGGTCCTGCACGTGAAGCGTCCGACCATGATGTATTCGGTGCGTTACTGCAATACCCGGACAAACAAGGTCAGCTGCACAACATCGAACAATTAATTGGTGAGTTGCAGGAGAAAAAAGCCATTGTTGCCGTCGCTTCTGACTTAATGAGCCTGTTAATGCTTAAGTCGCCGGGCGAAATGGGCGCTGATATGGTCTTCGGTAACGCTCAGCGTTTCGGTGTGCCGATGGGCTACGGTGGCCCTCACGCGGCGTTTTTTGCAACTCGCGACAAGTTTAAGCGTTCGTTGCCTGGTCGTATCATTGGCGTTTCTAAAGACTCTCGCGGCCGCCCGGCACTGCGTATGGCCATGCAAACGCGTGAGCAACACATACGCCGTGAGAAAGCGAACTCGAATATTTGTACCGCGCAGGTGCTGCTGGCGAACATGGCGTCTTTCTACGCTGTGTATCACGGTCCACAAGGCTTGCGCCGTATTGCCAACCGCATTCACCGCCTGACTGACATTGTTGCCTTAGGTATGCAGGACAAAGGCGTGAAGCTAGTGAACAGCCACTGGTTTGACACCTTAACCTTTGAAATGAAAGACAACGCAACCGACGTGTTAGCGCGTTCAAAAGCGGCGGGTATTAACCTGCGCGTTGATGGCGAAGGCGTATTTGGCGTTAGCTTAGATGAAGCGAAAACGCGTGACGATGTTGAAACGCTGTTTAATGTGGTGTTTGGTGAGAATCATGGTCTGGACGTTGACGTACTGGACAGCCGTGTTGCGGGCGGAGATGTTGAGTCGATTCCTGCTGCGTTGGTACGTCAGTCAGACTATTTACAGCACCCGGTATTCAACGAGTATCACTCAGAAACCGAAATGCTGCGTTACATTAAGAAACTGGAAAACAAAGACTTAGCGTTGAACCATTCCATGATTTCACTGGGCTCTTGCACCATGAAACTGAATGCGACCGCTGAAATGATTCCGGTTACCTGGCCTGAGTTTGGTCAGCTACACCCATTCTGCCCGGTAGAGCAGGCACAAGGCTACCAGGAGTTGGTCGGCACTTTGTCTGAATGGCTATTGGATATTACCGGTTACGACGCTATGTCGATGCAGCCGAACTCGGGTGCACAAGGTGAATACGCTGGCTTGCTGGCTATTCAGAAGTACCATGAGAGCCGCAACGAAGGGCACCGCAATATCTGCTTAATTCCAAGCTCTGCGCACGGTACTAACCCAGCGTCAGCGCAAATGATCAACATGAAAGTGGTGGTGGTCGACTGTGACAAACACGGCAACGTGGACATGGACGACTTAAAAGCCAAGGCCGAAGAAGCGGGCGATAACTTGTCGTGCATTATGGTGACTTACCCGTCAACGCACGGTGTTTACGAAGAAGGCATTAAAGACATTTGTGACCTGGTTCACAGCTACGGCGGTCAGGTATACATGGACGGTGCCAACATGAACGCACAGGTTGGCGTAACCTCACCGGGTTACATTGGCTCGGACGTATCGCACCTGAACCTGCACAAAACCTTCTGTATTCCGCACGGTGGCGGTGGCCCGGGTATGGGTCCTATTGGCGTGAAGCAGCACCTGGCTGAATTCCTGCCGAACCACTCGGTGATTAATATCGACGGCCCTAAAGCGGGCAATGGCGCGGTATCTGCTGCTCAGTTTGGTAGTGCCAGCATTCTGACCATTTCGTGGATGTACATTGCCATGATGGGCGGACGCGGCTTACGTGAAGCGTCAGAAACCGCTATTTTGAACGCCAACTACGTTGCTGAGAAGCTGAGTAAGCACTTCAAAATTCTGTACCGTGGCCGCAACAACCGAGTTGCGCACGAGTGCATTATCGACTTGCGTCCAATGAAAGACGCCGCCGGCATTGCCGAAATTGACGTGGCTAAGCGCCTGCAAGACTACGGTTTCCACTCGCCAACTATGAGCTTTCCGGTAGCCGGTACCATTATGGTTGAGCCGACCGAGTCTGAGTCTAAAGCCGAGCTGGACCGCTTTATTGAAGCCTTGGTCAGCATTAAAGCCGAAGCCGATAAAGTAGCATCTGGTGACTGGCCGAAAGACAACAACCCACTGGTGAATGCACCGCACACACTGGCGGACATTACCGATGCAGAATGGGACCGCCCATACGACCGTCAAACAGCAACCTACCCGGTTGAAGCCGTTGGTTACGACAAGTTCTGGCCAACCGTAAACCGTATTGATGACGTGTTCGGTGACCGTAACCTGATGTGCTCATGCCCGAGCATTGAAGAGTATAGGTAAGTTTTGTGATGTAGCCTGACGTTCCACGTCAGGTTCGATGTATCACTGACATGAATATGAAGCCCGCTTTTTAGCGGGCTTTTTACTCTTTTTAAAGGCCATACTTAAGTCTCAGTGCTAACTGGAGATTAATCATGGCAGTTCAACAAGCATATCCGTGGAATAAAAATCGAATTATAGGACAGAAAAAGCCACTCCAGATATCCCATATCTGGGGCATTCGCATACGCCTTGAACTTGAAGGGAAAGCAAGAGATTTGGCTCTTTTCAATCTAGGGTTAGATAGCAAGCTTAGGGGTTGTGATTTAGTAAAACTGAAAGTATCGGATGTTTCGTGTGGCCGTTCGCTGCTTACCAGGACTCATGTTGTGCAGCAGAAGACAGGTTGTCCAGTACAGTTCGAGATAACTCAAGGAACTAGAGATTCGCTATCCGCTTGGATCAGGCAAGCGAATCTATCAGAATCAGATTATTTATTTAGATCGAGAGTTACTGATGCAGAACATATCTCGACCCACCAGTACAACCGGATATTTCATGGCTGGATCGAGAAACTAGGATTGGACAGTTCGCTGTACAGCACTCATTCAATGCGAAGGACCAAGCCATATCTTATCTATAAGAAAACTAAGAACCTCAGAGTTATCCAACTTTTATTAGGCCACAAAAAGTTGGAAAGCACTGTACGCTACCTCGGAATTGAAGTGGATGACGCGCTTTATATTTCTGAGTCAATTGAGGTCTAACTGTTAGTGGGCTGCTACGGCAGCCCCGTGCCAAGAGCGGACGTTAGAATCCATGATATTAATCGTTAGGGGGACCAACAGTAAAATACGCTCAATTCTCCAAAGTTTCACTTAGGTAACTCTATATGTACTTCAAGGCCTGTGGTGTAGGCATTGTTGAATGAAATTTTTCCATGGTGCAGTTGCACTATCTTATGTGTAATCGACAGGCCTAAACCAGATCCTGATACACCACTATGCTCTTGAAGTCGATAGAAACGCTCTCCCAAGCGCTCAAGTATTTCTTCAGGGACGCCCTTGCCTTCATCAGCAACCTTGATAATGACTCTATTAGCCGCCTCGGTCGCGACTATCTGTATTTTCGAATTTTTCGGCGAAAATTTCATTGCATTGGACAACAGGTTGGTTAAAGCGCTAACGATAAGAGTTTCGTCGCAAATTATTCGAATAGAGGAAACATCAATGTGCCACTGGTGATTTTCCACTTTATTAATTGGTAAGTTATTTAGCGCCAAAGAGACCAACTTACTGATTTCAACTTCCTCAAACTTTTCAGTAAAGTTTAGGCTATCAAGCCGGTTCAACAACAATAGTTGATTAACGAGGCGTGACATTCGCTCCACGGAGTAAAAAATTGACTTGCCAGAGTGCTTGGCATCGCCAAGTGAATCAGCTGAAATGACATTTTCGGCGTGTACTTGGATTGCGCTTAACGGTGTGCGCAGTTCGTGAGAAGCATCAGCGACAAACCGCTTTTCGCGTTCCGAAAACATTTTAATTTGATGCAACAACCGATTTAGTGCTTGCCGGATCGGAACCAACTCATTGGGTAGCTCGGACTCAACTGGCGACAAGTTATTTAACTCCCTAGCTCTTAGGTCGGCAGCAAAACGGTTTACGGGTTTTAGGACAATATAAACGATGAACAGTATTATTAGGCTTATTGGAACCCACATTAATAATAGTGGATAGAGTTGCTCTGAGGCTAAATAGCCACTCAGCTCACCTCGAACATCCTGACGCTGAAAAGTATGAACCCATATGTCTTTCGATTCCTCGAAGTAGCTAAAGATAAACCACGTGTTTTTGTCACTCTTTAATGTATGGTAACCGGCTTCTAAACCCTTAAGGCTCAATGATTGAGGCTGGTTTGTTGAAGCCAGCAAATTACCGTCAACACCATGAATTTGGTAGCCAATCTTAGACTCATATTTATGACCGCTGGGACCTTTCTCTTCAGTGGAGCTACCCTCACCGACATCATCATATGCGGATATCGGAATTATTTGAGTGACTGACAGTTTATTTTTGGGCGGCGCATAAAATGTCGCGAGTGACTTTGCGGTTTGAGCCAGTTGCGCATCAAAAACCTCATCCAGCTCATGCAAAATATCTCGGTAGCTAGCCCACGCGGTGGCGGCGAGTACAGTAACAACGGCTAAGTTGATGCCAACAACCAATGAACGACGAAGTGACCACAGGCTCATGATGATCCATCTTGTAAGCGATAACCTAGACCTCTTATAGTTGAGATAAGGCTACCATCGATTTTCTTGCGTAAATAGTGGATGTGCACTTCCAACGAATTACTCTCATGATCGCCTTCCCACCCATAGCACGCACTGGCTAATTGCTCTTTACTCACTATTTTTCCTTTATGCAGCGCTAACTGTTTCAGTAGCAGCCACTCAAGTCGAGTTAAATTAATCGTTTTGTCACGAAAACGGCATTCCTGTGATGATAGGTTAATAGTCAGCTGCCCACAGGTTATAATATCGTTTAAGTGCTGGTTTGCTTTGCGAACCTGCACTCGAATACGCGCTTCTAATTCGCGTAATTCAAAAGGCTTAACCACATAGTCGTTGGCGCCTTCGTTTAATGCCAGTACTTTAGTATCAATATCATCCCACGCTGTAAGTACGAGAATCGGGATTTCTTGGCCTGCTTTCCTTAACTTTTTAATCAGTGGTACGGCATTTCCATCGGGCAGTCCGAGATCAAATATTGCAAGATCAAATTTATCTGTCCTAAGGGCGCTCTCAGCTTGAGACAAGTTTGCCGCTAGTTCAACTAAGTATCCCATTCGGCTCAGACCCTTGATTATTCCTTCCGCCAAATGCCTATCATCTTCTAGTAGTAGCAAACGCATGTGCGTACCGTCCATCAGGTTTAGTCAAGTCAAGGTGTTCGTTGTAAACAGAGGCTTCAACATTAAAGTAGCCCAGGATCGTGTGCGAGAAATTATCATGGCTGATAGTAGCGCTCGTTTCGTGTTTACTTACACTGAATATGTCGGACGGCCATACTATCCAGGGTATGTGGCGCTGTTCTTCTGGAGCTATCCAGTTAGGCAAGCCATGCAGATAGATACCGTTATCACCGAGTGATTCACCATGGTCAGATACATACATCATACTGCTGTCTAGTTCAGTGTGGCTTTTCAATAACTTTATGACCTGACTTACCAGTTGGTCGGTCACGAGCAAACTGTTGTCATATGCATTAGTGATTTCATCCACAGAACAATTCGACAGCTCTTGGCTTTTACATTCGGGTAAAAACCGTTTCATTTCGTTAGGCGACCGTTCGTAATAGGCAGGCCCGTGACTTCCCATTTGATGAAGCACAATAATTGAGTCTTGATGCAAATTGCTTAACCAAGATTTGAGTTGTTCGAGCATATCTATATCATAGCATTGCGATTCTTCACATCGGGATTCGCTCATTTTGACGGTTTTAATTCGGTTACAGACATCTTTGCAGCCAGAGTTATTTTCTATCCATGTTGCATTAATACCAGCAGTTTCTAAAACATCTAATACATTACTCGAGTTTCTAGCAACATCCGAGTAATTATCAGCGGTTAAAAAACTGAACATGCACGGCACTGAAATAGCAGTTGCCGTTCCACAAGACGTAGCTTTTTTATAGCTGAATATTGGCTCTGATGTCATGAGCGCATTCAGTGAAGGCGTTGTCGGTCGAGCATAGTTATTGATTGCAAAATGATCCGCACGCGCTGTCTCACCCAAAACGATTACCATGACTCTCGGTTTTTCAGACGTACCTACCTGAACGGCATCTTGCCCTAGTCTTATAAATTGAGTTGGGGTTTCTAGTTTTCGTTTCAAAGCCGAGACGGTTGATGATATGACGTTGAAAGGAGCAACTCTGTACTTCACATCTCGATGGTTGCGAAATAAAGACGCGAAGTCGTCATAACTGGTGTAAGCGATACCGACCGCTAATATTGAAAAGCAAGTCGCCGCTGCAAGACCTTGTTTTATTTTTGTTGTCGCACTGGAAGTGGGGAGTTTTATATACGCCAGCAATAGCGATGGGATAACACCAAGTGTTATGAAGGTTTCAAAAAAACTTCCCGAGAGTTGTTCACGAGCCTCAGCCGTATCGGTCTCAATTGCATTAATTATCATATCTGCATCAATGATAATGCCATATTCCGACATGTAAAAAAGTGCAGGAGCAGCAAGAACAAACAACAATATTGCGAATGGCTTAAAAGCATTAACGCATCGACTGATGGCGAGCGCAACAGTATAGAAAAAAGCAATGAACACCATCAGTTTGACTTGCGTGAACCCATGAACCCCGTATTCACTCAACGCACTCACAAGAGGACCCGAGTATGCTAGAGCAAGCCAAGCCGCAACGAGTATTAATAGAACTGGAAAATTAAGCGTCAGTCGCTGCATATTGCTCACCTATATGAAATATAAATAAAGAAACACTCCAACAGATGAATGCTGTTGTTATGTCATCAATAAAGAAGTGCGCGCCCCGCAGCTGTTGAACAGCTCCAAGTAAAAAGCCGGAAGAAAGTGCGAGAATTAGCGAAGCTTTCGCAAGAAGAGGCCTGTTTTTACGCCAGAAAAAGTACAGAGCAATCCAGGCAAAGCCAATACTTGAATGTCCCGAAGGAAAGCACCGACCCGAGCCAAAATGAGTGTCGTTGAACGACCATAAACTGATATATGGTTTGACTCCTCCGTATAACTGCAAATCCCAAGGACAGTCCATACCAAGCATCGCCTTGAGGTAATTCACTAAACCAAAAGACAACAAAACCGATAAGAGTAACAATACATACCGGCGCCGCTTGCTTTCCCCTTTGCTTGATAAGAACTGAGCCACGGTTAAGGCTAGGACAAGCACTACAAATGCGAGATTAAGCTTCCGTATACCGTCATGAAGAATCGTTTCAGTGATAAAGTGGTGCCTTAAAGACCACTGTCCCCCTTCAAGCTGGTATAACGCATTGGCGACTAAAAACTTAAGCTCTAGAAATTCTACGACCAGTAATATAGCGACAAAAACCGCCAAAACACTTGCCCAACGCCTCCAAACCGTCATGGACTTTAAAGCGGCCATACTACAGCTACCCAAACGACGATGAACTGACAGATAGCAATGAATACTGCAGCCGAGGCGATGTCCTTTGCTCGACCGCTGAGCTCGTGAAAGTCGGCGCCAATGCGGTCGACAACCGTTTCAATGGCGGAGTTTAGTAGCTCCGTAATAAGTAAACCAAGCAATGACATGAACATTAGCAACCGCTCTGAAAGCTCAAGCTCTGCTATCACTAAAACTGGCAACAACACCAACAATAAAAGTACCTCTTGTCGAAAAGCTGCTTCAAAACACCACGCCGCTCTGAGCCCTTTCATGGAATATTGCGTTGCATCGATGATTCGGGCTATGCCAGTTTTTCCTGGTTTCATAGTCACCTCTTGAGAAATAAAAACTGCATAGTAAACAGTCAATATTAAGTTCAGCTTAAGGTTCGTTCTTTAGTATCGCGTTCATTATCAGAGCTAAGTTGGGCTACTAATGAGCAATACACCTTTATTAAAAGAACTGAAGTCGTCGCTATTCCAATACCGGACGCTTATAGCGGGTTTTTCGCTGGGTCTAATTATCCTGAGTGTTAGTCGCTTACTATTATTTATATGGCAGTTTGAACGCGTAACTGAGGCAGGAGAGCTCAGTTACTTGATGTTAATGGGCCTCAGAGCAGACATCGTTCAGATGGGTTATCTGACGCTACCTTTATTGCTATTCGCGCCATTATTTTTAAATCGCTGGGGTGTGAGGGCTTGGCAAACAGTTCAAAGCGTTTGGTTGATTATTGCTATCACCTATATCACGTTTATGGAGGTCTCAACGCCCGCCTTTGTTATGCAATACGACTTGCGACCTAACCGTCTGTTTGTTGAGTATTTAGAGTACCCGAGGGAAGTGTTAAGCACCCTTTGGGGAGGGTTTAAAGTCTGGTTACTTTTGACCGCGGTAGTGTTGGGTATTTGCTTATTCGGACTCGGTAAGCTTGCTAAGCGACTGAACCAGACAACTTATGGTCATAAACAATACACTGGCAGGGCGCTTATTGTTTGGCCGCTTTTGATGGTAATTGTTTTTGCCGGTGTGCGGTCAACGTTAGCGCATCGCCCGGCGAACCCAGCATTTTTTGCGGTGACATCGGATGCTTTGGTGAATAGTTTAGTTATCAGTTCGGCCTATTCGCTTGAATACGCAATTTACAGCATGAGGCACGAGGAAAATGCCTCTCGTATATACGGTGATGCCAGTTTAGAGAAAATTCTTAACATAGTTAAAAGCCAGCCACACTTAGCAGGCAAGGCATTTCCATCTGACGAATACCCCACAGTGCACTTTAATAAAGCTTCCCGGAGCTTCGACAAACCCAAAAATATTGTCGTTATCTTGGAGGAAAGTTTAGGTGCGACTTTTGTTGAAGATCTCGGTGGGATTAATGTCACACCAAACCTAAAGCGACTTAGTAAGGAAGGGTGGTGGTTTCAGCAGCTTTACGCAACTGGCACTCGGTCAGTTCGTGGTATTGAGGCGGTTATTTCAAGCTTCTTACCCACACCGGGAAGAAGTACCGTGAAACTTTCACTGTCTCAGCAAAATTTTTATACCGCTGCTGACCTGTTGTCGCGTGAGGGATACTTCACTGAGTTTATTTATGGTGGTGAAACCCACTTTGACAACATGGGAAGTTTTTTCGCAAGTAATGGTTTTCAGTCTATTCTTGGTCAGAGTGACATTGATAACCCCAAGTTTGTCGGTAGCTGGGGAGCGAGCGATGAGGACCTGTTTAATACCGCTCATAAAAGGTTTGAGATGCTAACTAAAAAGGGAGCTCCCTTCTTTAGCTTGGTGTTTACCTCATCAAACCACGAACCATTTGAGTTTCCAGACGATGAAGTCGAGCTCTATTCTGCGCCCAAGAACTCGGTAGAAAACGCTGTCAAATATGCTGACTTTGCGCTGGGTAAGTTTATCAACAAAGCAAAGGCGAGTGATTACTGGGAAAATACGATTTTTTTGATTGTCGCTGATCACGATACGCGCGTCTATGGAAACGAGTTAGTTCCGATCCAAAAGTTTCGTATTCCAGGACTCATTCTGGGTGGCTCTATTCAACCCAAAGAGATTGATGAAATTACCAGTCAGATTGACTTAATGCCTACGGTTATCTCGCTTGCAGGCGTTTCAGCTTGGACCCCGGCGATAGGCCAGGACATTTCGAATGATAACGTGCCACCGGCTAATCGTGCCATGATGCAATTTGGTAATAACTACGCGTGGATGACACCCAAAGGAGTAGCGATTTTAACTCCTGGAGAGGATAAAACCGGTCACTATGACTTCGATGAGAGCGCCTTTGTGGCTGACCAAAACATCAGTCAGCAGTTGCGTAATGAGGCACTAGCTCATGCATTATTGCCTTCTTGGCTATATCAACACCGAGCATATTTTGTCCCAGAAAGTTTAACTAAGCTTTCTAACGAATAGATCCTAGCTAGAAATTAGTAATTGAGCGAATGCGCGGCTACTACTGGGGCTGTAGTTGGTCCGCTTCTCGCTCAGAGCGGACACTCCTAATATTATCTGGCAATTTATTCTTAGTCAGTGCAGTTAAAGTAAAGCCAGCAAACACGCTGGCTTATACTTAGTTACATTCTGAACCCATGACATGTTTTAGATGAGTCAAGACAGTATCCATTGTTTCTTTGTTATAACTGTAATGGTCTCCATCCAAATCGATATGCAGCACGGGGTTCTCATAGCTATTATCTGACAACCTTTGTTCAATTTTATTAGCCATTTCGAATGAAGGCCAAATTTGGTCTTGCCTTGCTGAGACCAGCGTAACCGAGCCTTTGATCTTCTCGACAGGAATTGCAGCATCGTTGAACTCTTTTGGGGAAGCTTCAGATAAAGCGTCAGTAAAGGCATTTCGGTACTCACCGGTAAAAATTCCGGATAGCATGTCAAAAGATAATAAAGGGGCCTCAATGTAAGGTAGTGGCTGTCCGTCGATGCTCCAGCTTGAATAGCTCATTGGTGTTTTCACTGCATTCCAGACAACATGACTCGGGTATGCAGCAACAATGTGATTAACCGTATTAAAATGGCTGCCAAGCAACAAAGATAATTCCGCACCTTTTGAGAAACCGAGAAGTGCAACACACTGACCTTTAATGCTCGAGTCTTCAGTTATTGCCTTAATACGCGCGTCAATTTCGTTTAAAGACAGCTCAATAGGGCTATCGGGCGTTCCCAACGTATCAAAGTAACCCATTGATGCAACAGAGAATCCATAATCGTGATATCTATCCATCAACGGCTTCATATTTGGATTGGCAAAGTAATTACCACCGTCACTTCCTCCTACCAAAATGACTAACGGGTGTGCTTCTCCGTCGCTAATGTAATTGGTGTATAAATCAGGTGCTGGTGCGTTTTCGCAGGACGCAAGAGCCCCCACCAGTAAAAATGGTGTTATTAATTTTTTCATTGTTTTTCCTTATTTTTTAGGGTTAAGCACTACATCGTTAAGTGCCTTTTTAGTTGGCGTGCGCCATTTCGGCTGGTTAATACTTCCAGCTCGGAGTGAATAAATCTTAAGAGCAAGCGCCCATTAAGCCAGCGCTCGGCTTCGCTCAATCGAAGCCGATTAATGATTGCGCCACGATGGACACGGAGAAAGTGTGCTGGCAGTTGTTGCTCCAGCTCAGTTAATGTCTTGTCTAAAGGGTAAGTCTGCGAACCGCAATGGGCCACTTGCGTCCCGTTGTCGATAATAATGGCATCGATATCCTCAATTCCTACGTTTCTCATACGTTGCCCCACCTGACTAATCAATGTTTGTGGCAGCGTTTGGGCTCGTTTTAGTCGCAGCCGCTCAGCGACTCGTTCAAGTGCGAGCTGAAGTCGTTGTAGGCTAATCGGTTTGAGAACGTAATCAGCGGCGGCACCGTTGAAGGCTTCAACGGCATAACGGCTGTGTGCCGTTGTGAAGATAACTTCGCTATTGCAGTGTTGCCGGTTTAATTGCGACAGCACATCGATTCCATTCAGTCCTGGCATATTAATGTCGAGTAAAATGACATCGGGTTGTGACTCTGAAAGATGCTGAAAAAGCTCCTCTCCGGACCTTAGCTCGGCTTCAATACGCCACTCGGGTAATGCACTTATAAGCTGATTCAGCTTCAGTCTACTTGCGTATTCATCGTCAACGATAAAAAGAGTATTAATCATGATTGGACTCCAAGCTGATGTTGACAACCGCTCCCTTAGACTCTGGGTCATTCGACAGCTGGATATTGGCATGGCGCATAAGGCCAATCCGTCGGATTGTCGTGCTCAAACCGAGTCCCGAATGCTTTAAGTTTTCAGGTTGAGTAGCCAGGACTATGTCAGGAAAACCGGGACCATTGTCGCGGATAATAACCTGCAAAGCACTGCCACGAGCTCTACACGCTAACGTTAATTCAATTGGAAGCCGCGTGGCATGTTTAATTGAGTTTTCCAGTATTGGTTGCAACAAAAATGGGGGAATCTGCACATCTAGAGTTGCTTCATCAATGTCTATATCGATTTTCAAATCATCACCGAGCCTAGCACGCTCTATATTCAGCCACTTTTGTAGGATCATTAATTCATGTTTGAGGCTGATGGTATCGACATTATTCGTATCTAGGATATGTCGCAACACGGATGCTAAATCGTGAGTCAGCAGCTCTGCCTTTTTTGGATTCGACGTAATGAAAGCCGTTAACGTATTAAGGCTGTTAAACAAGAAATGAGGATGCAAGGAGTGCTTGAGTTGATTCAACTCAGCATGCTGGCGCAGCAAACGTTCGGTTTGTAATGCTTTGTAGGCTCTGTAGGCACGATAAAGAATATACGTTCCAATAGCCCAGGGAATTGACATGAAAAAGACGTCAAGCCAACCAAATTCAACACCTGGATAAATGCCTGCTAGAGCAAAGCCCCAGATTCGATAGCCGATATAAAAGCAGCCAAACCATAGAAGCAGCTCATAGAAAATATTGTTGATGCCGAGCCTTTTGATAGCGAATACAGCCGAAGAAATAGGTACCCAAAATAGGAAGATAATCGCAACAGCTCCAGCTAACAGAGCGTCATTGGTTCCAACCTGTCCTCGCTGCCACCAGTCGAGAAAGGTAATCGTGGCACTGATAAAACTTAACCCGAGTAATGCAATAAACAGTTCTTTTTTAGTGATTTCTGGCATCGGTATGTCCGCTGCTTTTGGTTATGCAGACATTATTAAAGCCCTGAAGCTGAGTGTCACTGTGTTTCTGACTGAATGGTTAAATTAACGTGTTGAACTGTCGCTAGGGTTCGTCCGCTTTGAGCGATTAGTGGACTTTTCAGTAGCCTTTTATAAGGCAAATTTGTACGTGAAAATTACAAAGCAAAAAGGATCTTCCGATCCTTTCTGTTCAGCCAGTGCTACTTTAGTTCAAATAGTCACTTTTCCATACTTCAGCTGCCAAAGTAGCCATATATTGCTGACGACTTTCAATTTGACTACCGTCCCAGGAAGATGCTGAAATACCAGATAGAATTTGATAGGAAGACTCTCGATATATATCGATCTTATTTTGGAAGTTTTCATTCCCGACTCTTCTGTTTTCAGCTGGCGTCAATAGGCCGTAATTTCCTAGTCGATATATATACTCATCTTGTTGCTCAAGAGGGACAGCTTCACCCCATTGCTCTGAAGGATTTTCAGGCAATATATGTTCTATAGTTCCAGGATCGTTTTCCCAGTCAACTAGCGATTGCCGTAAATGACTTTCTAATTTGAAGAGAATGTATCGTGCTATCTTTTTTCGGTTCTTCGTTACTATTTTAGCTTTTTCAAAAGACTGCAAAAAATCAGTATCATTGACATAAACTTCTCTAACATCATTGAATACGGCTCTTGGCGTAGTAAGTCTTCCATCATGCACGCCAACAGCAGCTCTGCATAAGGCAGTTTCTAGATTGTTCGGGTTTAATTTCCCTATAACGCTATATCGAAATAATATAGCTTCTAGTAATTTTAATACTCTACAAAAATCACTTGAGTTAAACTTCCTCTCGCAAGAAAGAAGAAGTGGATTAATTTGTTTCGAGCCAAATATTTTTATTGCCTTTAGATGTCGGACTGCATCTGTTCTACCATCCCAATAATCATTGCTTGGGTCTTTAATTGCCATGTAAACTTCGGATTCAGACTCAATTTCATCTAGGAAATTTTGAGCATCAGTTGCACTACGAACTAGGTTCTTTATTCTTTTGAATAGTTGATGAGATCTTACAAACCTGCCGGTAGAATTAATGTAGTAACGAAGGAAATCTGGGAGCTCCTCGCTTTTTACATTAAAACATATCCTATCCCATTGACGCTGAATGATTTCCTGATCGGTTTGGGAAATTAATAGTGAAAATAAATAGTTTTTTAGTAGATCTGAGGAGCTTAGTTCTACCCCTCTAGCATTGAGAGTTTCAAAAACTGTATATGCTGATAGCTCATCTTCAACCTCGATCTGAATAAATATAAGTTTTCTAGCAACCTGATTGGTTAGGAAGTCTACGACATTTTCGCCTGTTAAATCAGATGAAAAGTGGTTAACAACTTTATCCTTAAAGTAGTCTTTACACTTAAGTATTAGTTGCGATGAGCTATTATAGCCACGAATTCTTCTCGGTGACTCTAATTGAATAAGAAACCTTTCGTAAATATCATTATTATTGTTGTTAAGTCTGAGCTTGCTTGAATAACGTAAGCTGGAAGCGTCCTCGTCTCCAATGAAACGCCCTCGAATTATTTGGGCTCGTCGACTGTTATTATCTGGTTCGTTGTCATTTTCAATCAGGTTTTCAAGTATTGAAAGTATTGAAACAACAAAGATACTTAGAGTTGTAATACGTTGTTGACCATCAATAATTTTAAACCTGTGTTCATGGTGCTCTTGCAAAACGAGAGAGCCCATATAGTGCTTTGTATCTGTTTCTCCCGAAATTTCTAAAATATCATTCCAGAGGTCTTCCCACTGCTCTTCCCCCCAAGAATAGTCTCGTTGATACAATGGTACTTCGAACCTCTTCTCGCCACTGAGTAATTCCGACAAACTTAATGTATTTGTGGCAAGCAGACTTCCCGACATTACTTATTCCCTATGATTTTTTATGCTTAATAATAAGGGATAACATAAATATAACAAGAGCGCCATACAACTTATCCGTAGTGATCAACAGTGTGACTTTGTGATTTTAATTCCCAACGTCCGCTTCTGGCACGAAGCGGACTATCAATTCATACTCAGATCAAGTGTTATTAACAACCCTATTTGAAATTTTTATAGCCCTTATAAAGTATTTTATTTTAAATTAAACACTTTATAGTCCATGTAAGGGCTTTTATATAAATATAATTGCGTGCCTTAAACAGTCTGCTACACTCTATTTATCAGTTTAAAGCCTATTTAAGGTTCGTTATATGAATTCAGAACGCGTTTCAACCATCATTGGTCAGCGAGTCAGGCAGTATCGGCTGAACCAGGATTTAACTCAGGAGGACGTAGCGACCTTAGCGAATGTCTCCCTTAATGCGGTTAAATCCGCCGAGGGTGGTAAAAGCACCTTACCCACCTATGTCGCAATTCTTCAGGCGTTAGGGCATATCGACAATTTATTGGCTGCATTCCCGGACGAGGGCGTTTCTCCTGTGCAACTACTCAAAAGTAGCACCAAACAGAAGAAACGAGCGAGCGGTAAAACGCGTGTGAAACCTGCTGACAATGAGGAGCTGGACTGGTGATTAATACCATTGAAGTTCGCTACAAAGGTGAGCCTGTCGGTGCCTTAAATTATAACAAAGGCGACACGGCGGCGCGGTTCGAGTACTTATCTGAATTTGTCGAAAAAAACATTCCGCTAGCGCCTTTAACCATGCCCGCCGAGAAGGGACGAATTTACTCCTTCCCTGGATTAAATTGGGATACCTTTAGAGGCCTGCCTGGCATGCTCGCGGACTCTTTGCCCGATGACTTTGGTAATGCGGTACTGAACCAGTGGGTTGCGCAACAGCCCGATCGCACAGAGCCTCTGAGTCCGCTTGAAAGGCTTCAGTATACCGGCGAGCGGGGCATGGGGGCGCTTGAATATCACCCTGCGCGTAAGAATCAAACCAACGCCAAAAACAAAGACATTGAGCTTGAGAGCTTAATGAAATTAGCGCAGGACGTGCTCGATGCTCGGACTGGTTTTCGCCAACGCACGCACTTTGACGACGCGGCAGACAAAGAAATGATGCAGGCCTTATTAGCGGTTGGCACCAGCGCCGGTGGCGCAAGACCAAAAGCGGTACTGGCGTTTAATAAAGACTTCAGTCAGGTTCGTTCAGGGCAGGGGCTTATGCCCGAAGGGTTTGAGCATTACCTGCTGAAGTTTGACGGCGTAAAAGAGCGCGACCCGTCTCAGCAAACCTTTGGCGACCCGTTAGGTTACGGCGCCATGGAGTATGTGTATTACTTAATGGCGACCCAAGCCGGCATTCATATGATGCCATGCCACCTGCTGGATGAAGGCGACCGACGCCATTTTGTGACCAAGCGCTTCGACAGAGTCGGCAACGAGAAAAAACATATTCAAACGCTGACCGCTATTAAGCACGTGAATTATCACGACATTGGCGCGTTTTCCTATGAAGAGATGTTTCAGGTTGCCCGCCAGCTGAGGCTGCCGCGGGCGGATGCTATGGATTTGTTCCGCCGCATGGTGTTCAACCACGTAGCCACCAACCACGACGACCACTCAAAGAACTTTGGTTTTATGCTGGAAGGCACACAGTGGCGATTGAGCCCGGCTTACGATGTGGCCTTTAGCTTTAAGCCCGGAAACCCCTGGGTAGAGCAGCACTGGATGTCGTTAAATGGCAAGCGCAGCGGCCATACTCGCGCCGACTTTTACGCGCTGGCAGACGTTCAGCTACCAAAGGTAGAGCGCAAAGAAATTGATGCGATTATTGATGATGTGATAAGCGCGGTGTCTAAGTGGCGGGAGTTAGCTAAAGCGCACGACGTACCGAAAACGCTGGCAGATTTCATTAGCAGCCATCTGAAGCTGAAAGACTTTGCCTGAGACGCGTTTATCGGGATAACAATGCGGATTATGTGTCGCAGTTTAATTATTCCGACCACACTGCGTATTCGTTGCCGCTAGGGCAAGTAAATTGAAAGCGTCGACCACCGGGAAAATCGAATATAGGCTTAATGATTTTACCGCCTGCGTCTTCAACGCTTTTTAAACTTTGTTCAAGGTCTTTGCTGTATAAAACCACCAACGCGCTGCCAGTCGATGTTTGAGCAACCAAATCAGATTGGTAAAAGCCGCCATCGAGCCCCGCATTTTGAATAGCAGAGTATTCTGGGCCATAGTCTACAAACTCCCAGCCAAAGGCCTGTTGAAAAAAGCGCTTGGTAGCTTCAAGACTCCGCGCCGGTAGTTCAATGTAATTAATTTTGGTTGAATTCATCATATGCCTCGCTTAGGGTTTTTATGCGGCAACGAGCTTCTTAACCTTGAGTTCTTTACGATGTTGCTCGGCATGCCAGAGTTCATACTGGGACTGCTGGTTTAGCCAGCTTTCCGCTGAAGTATTAAATGCGATTGATAGTCTGATAGCCATTTCAGGGCTAATACCAGCCTTGCCGTTCAGAACAGCACTTAACGTTTTCCGGCTTACGCCCAAAGCGTCCGCTGCAGCGGTTACAGATAAGCCAAGAGGCTCGAGACAAAGCTCTCGTACAACTTCGCCAGGGTGGGGGGGGTTGTGCATTAGCATACGAATACCTCAGTGATAATCTTCATAATTTACTATCTCTGCATCTCCATCCTCAAATCGGAAGGTCACGCGCCAGTTTCCACTGACCGTCACTGACCAAATTCCAGAGCGGTTACCGGAGAGCTCATGAAGTCGAAGACCTGGCAAATCCATATCTTTTGTGCCAGATGCCGCATTCAACCTACCGAGAATAAGCCGAAGCCTCTTTGCGTGGCTGGCCTGAATCCCTGCGGCGCTACCGAACCTGAAAAACTTAGCCAAACCTTTGTGCTTGAAGTTTCGGATCACGATTAAACTGTACCCTATAACGTATCGGGTGTCAATTTTTCTAGTTTCGGTATATTACGTATGGACATCCTGCTTGGAAAGTTATTCATCTTCGAGCTCCTCTCTAACTCGTAAAAAGCTGGCGAAGCGCGGTACGTCATTATTAGTGTAGCCATGGTACTTGTAGGTAATGATACCCCCGACAGGTGGCGGGTTAGCGCGTTCTGCATCTGTAAACCCAGTACCAATAGAAAATTCAATGCCTTGTTCATTTCGAACGCGTAGAGCCCCTAACATATTGGTGTATTTTCCTTTGCCTGGCAAATGGGCGATAACCTTGGCTTCTTCATCGAAATAAGGTTTCAACTTTAATAAAGCGTCGCTCCTGCCAGACTGATGAGGTGCCGTTGCCAAGTGTAGCATCAGGCCTTCTGCGCCCTTTTCAACCATAGCTTGCAGGTGTTTGCTTAACTCATCGTTGGAGGTAAACCTCTGTTGTTTAACCGCTTTGATATGCTTTTTGTTTATTCGCTCAATTAAGTTCGAATAGTTTTTGTATCGTTCTTCGAAAGGCAGCTGAGTGTCAGGCATATCAAACACCATATACTTCACTTGGCGCCAACGTTTTTCTTCTGGTATTTGCGTTCTGACAATAGAACTCAAGTCCTCAAAGTTCTGACGTTTTGTCCATAGTTCCCCATCAAGCCAGGCATCAGGTAATGGCGCAGTAAACCACTCAGGAGCTGATATTGGGCTCCCTTGCCGGGTTAACAGTTGATCGCCGGTCCAAATAGCTCGGATACCGTCATACTTTTCGCTGACTAAGTAGTCGCTAATAGGAATGTTCGTGTTTTCTTCATACACTTTTGCGAGTTGGGTTTGCGTTGCTGTCTGCAACGCGGCTGCGGGGAAGCTACAAAAGGCAGCGATAAAAAGTGCCGCTAAGTAAATGAAACGAACTTTAGAGAGTGTTGGCATCCTTGCCTCTTATTTTTGATTGAGTTGCAGCGCGTTTGCGCCAAGTGTCATACAGAGACTAGCATCGGTTGCTAAAGTTGGCAGCGTGGCGATGTCGTATTATGAGCTAAGCAAACTGATTTTCGCATTACGTTATAAGTCAAATGTGCGAAAACGGCGTATAAGAAAATGAAGTTTGCAAAAGGTGGTTCTAATGTCACAACAAAGTTCGAAACTTATTATTTTCTTTGATGGCGGATGTCCGCTATGCGTTAAGGAAATGCGGCATTTAAGGAAGCTTGATGAGAAACGACAAATAACGTTCGAGAATATTAATGAGCCGGACTTTAATCAACGATACCCTCAAGTTGACGTTGCTAAGGCTAACCAGTATTTACATGGGCAGACCCGTTCCGGTGACATGATCTACGGTCTGGATGTCACCTATGCCGCCTGGTCGCTAGTGGGTAAAGGCTGGATGATTGCCCCTCTGCGCTGGCCGGTTATTCGGTGGTTCGCTGACAAAACGTATTTATTTTTTGCACGTAACCGCAACCGTGTATCCAAGTTATTAACGGGTAAAGAGCGCTGCGCACAGTGTTCAATAGACTGATAAGCGCTAACCGAAAATTATAAGCAGAGTACTTTCAATATGAAAAAGATATCTTTGGCGTTATTGCTAGCACCAGTTTTCACAATGGCAGCCGAAAAGCCCCCTCAAGTCACTGCGCAGCAATTTGTGAACTTGCAGCAGGGCGAAACTGTTCACGAAGGGTTCCGAAGAGCCCACGCTAAGGGCATTTGCGTGACAGGGGAGTTTCGTTCTAATGGGCAGTTAGCTGATTACTCCGTAGCTTCTCTATTTGGGCGAGAGGTAACGCCTTTTGTTGGGCGGTTTTCGGTAGCGGGTAACAACCCAACCGCACCCGACTTAAAAGCACCTGTGCGCCGCTTCGCTTTAAGCTTTGCTATGAGCCCAACCCAGCAGTGGCGCATCGCGATGAATACGCCGCCGGTTATGCGGAGTCTTACCGACGCAGAGCAAAAGAAGTGTTAATGGGTGAGCTGGAGGAGCCGGGCGACCCATTGACGTATTTGGCTGGTTCCGCTTACCGGCTGCGCTGAATGTCGATATTGAGAACTATGCCGTATTTAGAGAATTGCACGGCTGGTTAGCAATATCCCTTATGGCACTGGTTGCTTTGCATGTCGCAGCTGCACTACATCATCACTTTATTCGCAAGGACAAGGTGCTGAGAAGCATGCTCTAGCTACTGTTTTTATTAATGGGGGAGTAAAGATCAGCAGGCGATCTTTTATTTAGGCTTATCTTTACTACACTTAACTATGAAGGTCACAAAATACATCGATACCTTTTGACGGTTAAGGAGTTTGTATGACTGGTCCAATGAAATCGAAAGTGAGTGAACACGATGAAAACCTGACTGAGGAAGAAAAGCGCAAGCTACAGTCACAGCAGGACAAAGAGAACCAGAGCCGCGAAGATCATCGTCGGCCAAACTCAACGCATGACACGCACTCTCAGAAAGACAAGCAAATTGCCCCTGAGCAGCGTGGCAAGGACTCTCGCTAAGGAGATAAGTGCTTATGCCTGACGTTTGGCGTGATAAAGACGAGCGCATGTATCAGCATATCAAGCAGACGCAGCTGGATGACGGCAAGAGTGAAGACGAAGCCGAGGAAATTGCCAGCCGCACCGTGAACAAGCAGCGGCGAGAGGAAGGGGTTACCGATAACACCACCACTCAAGGTACTGGTAACCCTAACACTCGGCTGGAAGAACGTACCAAGGAAGAACTTTATAACAGAGCCCAGCAGCTTGATATTGATAATCGTAGCCAAATGAGTAAAGACGAATTGATTGAGGCGATACGGCAAAAGCAGTAGCTGACGATTGGCGGCTTTGGTGGTTTAATAGGGTCATCAGTAATAAGGACAAGCAGTCAATTTGTCATGGCCGACACACGTTATATAACTCGGAATCGTCTCTCTCAGGAAGTGAATAAAGCCCGCATTTGGGTCGCTGTTATTGGCGCACCTATTGCGGGCTTTTTAATGTATAACTTGCCAAAATTTTGGTGGATTGTTGGGTTAATTTATCTGTTCAGTATTTTAGGTGCAGCATCCACTAAGCGTTCAGGTGCAAAGGGCGAATTAAAAACACTGAAGCTTTTAGAAAAACTCCCCGATAGCTATATTTTGTTTAACCAAATTGATGTACCTAACCCACGAACCAAACGCGGCTTTACTGAGCTGGATTTGATTGTGGTGGGTCCTAACGGTGTATTCGTAATAGAAGTGAAGAACAACAACTCTAAAGTAACGGGGGATGAGCAGGCGGCTAATTGGACAGCTCATAAAATAGGGCGTAAGGGTGGCTGTTATAAAACCAAAGTCCGCAACCCAATAAAGCAGTTAAAAAAACAGGTTCATGTTTTAGCTGAACACCTGAAGAAAAATCGCGCATCCACCTGGATAGAGGGGGCTGTTTTTTTCTCGCACCGTAACGCACGGATTAAATTGTCTTCACAACCCAGTGTACCCGTTTTCCAGCGCAAAGGGCTGGTTGAATATATTCTTAGCTATCAGCCGAAGCGGTCACCGAAGAACACGGAAAAGGTTATTCAACAATTGGTCAGTCTTAAGCGACGTTCTTGCTAGTTGCTATTTCGCTTATGTTAATCCAGTGTTATAAACTTTAATGTTGAGTCAGTAAGCTCGTGTAAGGGGATGAGTGTTATGAACCGTTTAAAGGATAAAGTCATATTAATTACAGGAGCTGCGAGAGGTATCGGTGAAGGTATCGCTCGAGAATTCCATGCCCAGGGCGCGACCGTTATTTTAACGGATACGCTTAAAAGCGATATTGAAGCAATAGCTAAAGAGTTAGGCGAGAACGCGTTCTTCCATCCCCTGGATGTGTCTGAGGAGCAGCAGTGGATAGAACTATTTGGCTGGATTGAAGACAAGCTGGGTCGTCTAAACGGCTTGGTTAATAATGCAGGTGTTACTGGTTTGGAGTCAGCTAACGAAGTACATAACCCAGAAAAAGCATCATTGGAAGCCTGGCGCAAAGTGCATGCGGTTAATTTGGATGGTACGTTTCTGGGGTGTAAACATGCCATTCAATTTATGCGTAAAACCCAAAGTGCAGGAAGTATCATTAATATGTCGTCGCGTTCGGGCCTGGTAGGCATTCCCGGAGCGGCTGCCTATGCCTCTTCGAAAGCTGCAATTCGGAATCACACGAAAACGGTAGCGCTTTATTGTGCTCAGGAAGGGCTGCCGATTCGATGCAACTCCGTCCATCCTGCCGCCATTATGACACCTATTTGGGATCCTATGCTGGGCTCAGGACCACAGCGTGAAGTTAACTTTAAGAAAATTGTTGATGCCTGCCCGATGCGACGGTTTGGGGATGTTAAGGAAGTTGCGCTACTTTGTGTCATGTTAGCTTCAGACGAGGCAAACTATATTAACGCGTCTGAACTCACAATAGACGGTGGCGTTTTAGCTGGAAGTTTTTCTGCAACAAGCGATTAATTGGTGAGTATGTGGTTAAGAAGAAAAGCCCGTTAGTGGCGCTGGTTTTATTTGTTATTGGACTTATTCCAGTCGTGTTTTTGTCGAGCTGGGTGACTAGCCTTTCGGCGGACAGGCTGCAGCAAAGCGCCAATGACGAAGCTTTAGAAGAACTGCTGCTCGCCAAGTCCACTTTGGAAGCTTCTTTATTTAGAGATGTCTTTCTATCAGACAGCTTAGCGACCGTATTTAGTATTGACCCTGAAATAGCTTATAAAAATTTTCACGCCATAGCCCGCAGAATGCTGGAAAAGTCCGAGAATGTAAGAAATATAGGGGTTGCTCCAGACGACATTATCGCTAAGAACTTTCCAGCAGAGGGAAATGAGAAGGCGATTGGCCTGGACTTTCGAACGGTTCCTTCGCAGTACGAAACCGTACTAGCTGCGAGACTATCAAAAGACGTTTATCTTGCAGGGCCATTGGAGCTAGTGCAGGGCGGGACGGCAATTATTGCCCGACTACCGATATTTGACGATTACCCACGAAGCGAAAATTACTGGGGCTCAATAAGCGTTGTTATTGACTACGAGAAGCTGATGAAAGCTTCTGGGTTATCGAACATGAGCAATGCGAAAATCGCTCTTCGGGGAGTCAATGGTCTTGGGCAACAGGGTGAGGTATTTGAAGGAGATGTAAGCTCTTTTAATAATGCAGATTACCAAGGAAAAATTGTTGTTCCTAATGGTGAGTGGTGGATTGCGGCGAACTTCGATACGACGCTGACCGATAGGCAGAAGTTAGCATTGACGGCTAGTTACTGGGGCATAATCGCACTCTACGCCATACTTTATGGGGGAGTTTACTTATTATGGCGGTACTATAGAGCAGAGAGGAAGCTGGCTAATCAAGATCCATTGACGGGCCTTTTTAACAGGCGCTTTGTTTTCAGCTACTTGGAAAAGCTCCTTAGTAAGCAACGAGATAGTGCACAGTTTTGTATATTGGCAATTGATTTAAATCGGTTCAAAGAAATTAACGATCTTCTTGGCCATGAAGTCGGTGACGACATGCTGAGGCTTGTTGCTGAGTCGCTTGAAGAATCAACGCGAGCGTCTGATATTGTTGCCCGCTTAGGTGGGGACGAGTTTCTGGTGATACTCAATCGGGTTGATAATAATAACGTTGCTGAGCAAAAGCTAAATCAGATAAAACAGTATGTCGAATCTAAAGCGCTCCAGACCGAAACAGGCTCTATCGCTCCTTCTTTAAGTATCGGCTTTTCTTTAAGCTCTGAAACGAATAATGGAATACCGAGCCTATTAAAAATAGCCGATGAAAGAATGTATAAAAATAAGCAGGATAAAACGTCATGAAATTCGTTGAAGCCGGCAAATTGAAAGATAACCTCGCGAACTATCTTCGTGATTTACCCAAGTGGCTTCAGTTTGTTTTGATTTTCGCTCCGTATGTGACTTTTTTCTATTTCGATCTAAGTCTTTGGGGGCAGCTGTATGGCGCGTTAATGGTTTTGTTTGCGTTTTATATCACTCCCGATGCCTTTTCTCGGTCTCATAATAGAAGTGAGGTGAAAAATATTATGGCATTGCTCGATGCTCAAGGTGATAAGCTTCGGGTCGGCCTTGAGCAGGTACCTTCAACTAAGTTAAAGCGCGTAGCGGTTGGTGAGTACAATAAAAGCTCGGCTATTCTGAGTTTTCCTTTTAACTATCAAATTAGCCACCATTATGTCTTTCCCATCCAACAGCTAGACTCGGTGCGAGAGTTCTTTAAAACCAACTATCCGCAAATAGATCTTATCACCTGATTCTTCACAGCTTTGCCATTATTAGTTAACAAAACTGCAACAAAAAGCTTTTAAAGTATCAAAGTGTGTGGTACTTATGAGTTGTGGTGTTTTTGTTAACAAGTGCGCTAACACCATCGCAAAAACCATAAGAATAAAGTCGTATAAAAAGCAGGAGGTCTTACCATGGATCATTCAGAAGAACTGCAAAAGGTAAATGACAAATCTGGCAAAGGTCGCGCCGCAAAACGTAAATGGCGTGAAATAGAGCAGCTGAAAGAAAAGTATCGGCTGCGGGAAGAACTCTCCGAAATGGATTACTCGCTAGACCTCGACTTAGAAGAAATCGAACTCTAAAAAGAAACGCCGCTTGATTCATTTCAAGCGGCGTTTTTGCTTTAGCGAATTTTTGCGAGCATTTGCTTGAGGGCTTTAGGGGCGCCCGCGGCAATGTTGCCTGACTGTACATAGTTATGGCCGCCCTGGAAGTCACTAACAATACCCCCGGCTTCGCGAACCAATAATTCACCGGCGAGTATGTCCCAGGGCTTTAAGCCCATTTCCCAGAATGCGTCGTGGCGTCCGGCTGCAACGTAGGCTAAGTCCAGTGCCGCTGCACCGGCTCTGCGTACATCCGCACAGTGCTCAAATAACTTATTAAACATTTCCAGGTATTCAGGCAATCGACTTTTCATTTTGAACGGGAAGCCTGTTGATAAAATGGCGCCTTTCAACTCAACTTTTGGAGAAATACGCAAGCGACGACCATTCAATTGCGCGCCCGCACCGCGTGAAGCAGTGAAGAGCTCTTCTCGAATGGGATCATAAACAACAGCTTGCTGCACAGAACCTTTGTGAAGCAATGCAATAGAAATACAGAAATGGGGGATACCGCGCATGTAATTGGTCGTACCGTCCAGCGGATCGATAACCCATTGGAAATCATTTTCTTTTCCAGCCTGAGTACCGCTTTCCTCTGCAATAATACCGTGATCGGGGTAAGACTTCTTAATTGTGTTGATAATAGCCTGTTCAGCGGCTTTATCCATGTCAGTGACCCAGTCGTTTAAGCCTTTAGATTCGGCTTCTACAGGGTTACCCTGATCGAAATTTTTAACTAAAATTTTGCCGGCCGCACGCGCTGCGCGCACCGCAATATTTAACATCGGATGCATACCAATTACCTGTGCTGTAAAAGAACAATTTTCGGTCGCGGATCATACCAGTGTTGGGGTATCATGCCAAACTTTTCGATAACCTCGCAGAATAGGCCGAGACGTTAACGCGCAAAGCAAAGGAAATACTCATGCTCGACAATATACGCATTGTGTTGGTGAACACTTCTCATACCGGAAATATCGGCTCAGTCGCCCGCGCTATGAAAACCATGGGGCTGTCTGACTTAGCCTTGGTTGACCCGGTGCAGGAGCCAGACAGTCATGCATCAGCACTCGCCGCTGGCGCAACAGATATTCTGGCGAACGCGACCATTGTTGATAACTTGCACGATGCAATTTCAGATTGTGGACTGGTGGTCGCGACAAGTGCTCGCAACCGTACTCTGGATTGGCCTTTACTCGGTCCTCGTGAGTCAGCTGCAAAAGTGTTGCAAGAGTCTAGTCAGCATAAGGTTGCGCTGGTTTTTGGTCGTGAGAGTAGTGGATTAACGAACGAAGAGCTTCAGCAAAGTCACTTTCACCTGCATATTCCGACCAACCCGGAATATGGTTCACTGAACTTAGCAATGGCCGTTCAGTCAGTCTGTTACGAAGTGCGCATGCAATGGCTTGAGGCGGAGGAGAAAGTCGAAGCCGAGATTCCTGAGTACCCGCGAGTGGATGATTTAGAGCGTTTTTATGACCATTTAGAAGCCACACTGACAAATACGGGCTTTATTAATCCGAAGCATCCGGGGCAGGTGATGACGAAATTGCGACGTCTTTATAATCGGGCGCGTCCGGAAGAGAGCGAGATCAATATTTTGCGAGGAATGCTCGCGTCTGTGGATAAATCGGTCGACAATACTTGACTAAAATAGTCGGGAATGTAGAATTTCAACTTACGAATAACACTTCCCGAGGAAATTGCTATGCGTCTGACATCAAAAGGCCGATACGCGGTAACCGCAATGCTTGATGTGGCTTTGTTTTCAGCAAAAGGTCCCATCCCATTGGCGGACATCTCAGAGCGTCAGGGCATTTCCTTGTCCTATTTAGAGCAGTTGTTTGCTCGTTTGCGCAAGCATGGATTAGTCGACAGTGTGCGGGGACCTGGTGGTGGTTACCGACTAGGACGTGAGCCCGCTGATATTTCGGTAGGCTCAGTGATTCATGCCGTCGATGAGTCAATTGATGCAACGCGGTGCCAGGGTAAAGCCAACTGCCAAGGTGGCGAGCGCTGTTTGACGCACTCATTGTGGGAAGGTTTGAGCGATCGAATTTCTGACTTTTTGGATGGCATTACGCTAGCCGAGTTGATGAAGAACTCTGATGTGGGTGATGTTATGCAACGCCAGCACTTACGCCATGCATCGGACGAAGACATAAAAGTTAACTGCCAACTGTAACGGCACTTTTCAGGAGGACTTTCGTGCCTAAACAACCCATCTACATGGATTATGCCGCAACCACACCAGTAGCGCCTGAAGCGGCAGAAAAAATGGCAACCTGCTTAACCATGGACGGGGTATTTGGAAACCCAGCGTCACGTTCTCATAAATACGGTTGGCAAGCTGAAGAGTTAGTTGATATTGCAAGGCACCAAGTTGCCGACTTAATTAATGCCGATGCCCGCGAAATTGTTTTCACCTCGGGTGCGACCGAGTCAGACAATCTCGCGTTAAAAGGTGTTGCGCACTACCACGCCGATAAAGGCAAGCACATTATTACTGTCAAAACCGAGCACAAAGCCGTGCTTGACCCCTGTGCTCAGCTTGAAAAGGAAGGCTTTGAAGTCACTTACTTAGACGTCAACAGTGACGGCCTTATTGACTTGGATGAGCTTCGTTCAGCTCTGCGTGAAGACACCATTTTGGCCAGTGTTATGTGGGTCAACAATGAAATTGGTGTTATTCAGGATATAGACACTATTGGCACTATCTGCCGTGAGAATGGCACCTTGTTTCATGTTGACGCAGCACAGGCCGCCGGTAAATTACCGATAGACGTGGCAAATGTACCTATCGATTTAATGTCGATTTCTGCCCACAAAATGTATGGTCCGAAAGGTATTGGTGCTTTATACGTGCGTCGTCAACCGCGTGTTCGCATTGCGGCTCAAATGCACGGCGGCGGTCATGAGCGCGGAATGCGCTCAGGAACACTGGCAACACACCAAATTGTTGGTATGGGTGTGGCGGCAGAGTTAGCTGCAGAAAAACTCAGTACCGACATTGAGCGCTTTGAAACTATGCGTCAGCATTTTCTGTCGCCGTTACTGGCTGAAGAGGGCATTCAGCTTAATGGCAGCGACACTCAGCGTGTGCCTCATATTGTGAATGTGCAATTCGCTAATGTTGAAGGTGAGCTTTTGCTCATGTCGCTTAAAGACTTGGCGGTGTCCTCTGGCTCGGCGTGTACCTCTGCCAGTGTAGAACCTTCCTATGTGCTAAGAGCCATTGGTGTCAACGATGAGTTGGCGCATGCTTCACTGAGGTTTAGTTTTGGTCGAGGCACAATCTCAGCCGATATTGAGCATGCGGTTGAGCATATTTTGAAGACCTATAAAACTCTGGCGCAACGCTAGTAAAAGCGCTGCGCCAAGCACTTAGTCTTTTAATAACCCTGAAAACGTTTTACGGAATTTTGCCAGTTTCGGTGAAATCACCGCCTGACAATAGGGGTTTTCCGGGTTTCTCGCATAGTAGTTCTCGTGGTAGTCCTCAGCCGGGTAAAAGGTCTCCAGCTCAGTCACTTCGGTGACTATTGGGTCAGCAAAGGCGCCGTCGTTTTCTAATTCCTTAATAATGCTTTCAGCTTCCTGCTTTTGCGCATCGTTATGGTAAAAAATAGAGGTACGGTATTGAGTACCAACATCGTTGCCTTGGCGATTCACCTGCGTCGGATCATGCAGCGTAAAAAAGATTTCTAAGATTTGGCGGTAAGAGATTTGCTCAGGATCATAGGTGAGTTGTGCAACTTCAGCATGACCTGTGTCGCCCGTACAAACTTGCTCATAGGTTGGGGTTTCGACGTGACCGCCCGTGTACCCCGACTTGACCGACTCGATGCCTTTGACTTGTAAGAATGCCGACTCCACACACCAAAAGCACCCACCGCCAAGTGTTGCTTGCTCTGTTTTGTTCGTTGCCATGATTTACTCCTCATATGTCTACTTAAGTTTAAATAGACGTCTATATGGCTAATTTGTTTTGCCATGCTAAATCAGAATGAACGAAAAAACAATCATTCTGGATTCGATCTCGAGCGTATTCTCACGTATAATCCGCGCGACTAATTTTTCCTATCTTTATTGGAGTGAATACACATGGCTTTAGAGCGCACTTTATCAATCATCAAGCCTGATGCGGTTGCTAAAAACCTTATCGGCGCTATCTACAACCGTTTTGAGTCTGCTGGTCTGCGCATTGTTGCATCAAAAATGATGCACTTAAGCAAAGAACAAGCAGAAGGCTTCTACGCTGAACACAAAGAGCGTCCTTTCTTTGGTGCATTGGTTGAGTTCATGACCTCAGGCCCTATCGTTGTTCAAGTACTTGAAGGCGAAAATGCGGTACTGAAAAACCGTGAAATCATGGGTGCAACGAACCCAGCAGAAGCACTGGCAGGAACTCTGCGTGCCGACTATGCTGAAACTATCGACGAAAATGCGGTACACGGTTCAGACGCAACTGAAACAGCTGCGCGCGAAATCGCTTACTTCTTCAGCGACGAAGAAATCTGCCCACGTACACGCTAAGAACGGAGCTTTATGACCAACGCAATTGATAAAAAAGTGAATTTACTCGACCTGAATCGCGAAGGAATGAGAGAGTTCTTCCGCGAGATGGGAGAGAAGCCATTTCGTGCCGATCAGGTTATGAAATGGTTGTATCATTTTTGTGTCGATGACTTCGACGAGATGTCGAATCTCAACAAGAAATTGCGTGAAAAGCTCAAGCAAGTTGCGGAAATACGCGCACCGGAAATTCGCGAACAACAACAGTCGTCAGACGGAACCATCAAGTTTGCAATGACGTTGTTTGACGGCCAGGACGTGGAAACGGTCTGGATTCCGGAGCGCGATCGCGCAACTCTATGTGTGTCCTCGCAGGTCGGCTGTGCGCTTGAGTGCACTTTCTGTTCAACAGGCGCGCAAGGCTTTAACCGTAACCTGACGGTTGCAGAAATTATTGGCCAGGTATGGAGAGTGAACCAGCTATTAGGCGCGTACGGTAAAACCGGCATTAAACCGGTGACCAACGTTGTTATGATGGGCATGGGTGAGCCTCTGTTAAACTTGAACAATGTCGTTCCGGCAATGGAGTTAATGCTGGATGACTTTGGTTTTGGTCTGTCAAAACGTCGCGTAACGTTAAGTACTTCGGGCGTGGTTCCTGCGCTTGAGAAACTGCGCGAACGCATAGACGTGATGTTGGCTATTTCGTTGCACGCTCCAAATGACGAATTGCGTAATGAAATAGTACCCATCAATAAGAAATACGATATTGAAGAATTTCTGGCGTCCAGCCGCCGTTATGTTGAACAGTCCAAAGCTCAGCATAAAGTCACGGTTGAATACGTCATGTTAGATCATGTGAATGACTCGACTGATCAAGCACATGAGCTGGCAAAAACACTAAAAGATACCCCGAGTAAAATAAACTTAATTCCATTTAATCCGTTCCCTGGGTCAGACTACGGGCGTTCAAGCAACTCGCGTATTGACCGCTTTGCTAAAGTCCTGATGGAATACGGTTTTACTGTTATGGTTCGTAAAACCCGCGGGGATGATATCGACGCAGCCTGCGGTCAGCTGGTTGGTGATGTTATTGACCGAACCAAGCGTATTCTTAAGCGCCAACAAATGCAGCGTGGTGGTGAAGGGATTGCTGTAAAGACTTCGTAAAACCAATGAATCGCAACCACAAGGAGTGTGATAATGCGAGCCGCTTTGCTATTGATAGCACTGGCGTTAATGGGTTGTACCGCCAGTTCCAATGACCCATTGCCTGTAAGTAAAGACGTACGGTTACAGCTTGGCGTTGCTTACCTTACTCAAGGTAAGTTGGCGTTGGCTAAACCGCATTTGCAAGCAGCGCTGGAAGATAGTCCTCACTCTTTAAATGCTGTAATCGCTATGGCGCAATGGCATTTGGCAGCAAATGAGACAGATTCTGCTTTGTCACTTTACCAACAGGCATTATCATGGCAACCTATGAGCGGTGCATTGTATAACAACTATGCGGTTGCATTGTGTATGGCTGGAAAATGGGACGATGCGCTCAGGTATTTCGATAAAGTTTCACTTGATGCCCAGTATCCCTATCATGCAAAGAGCCAGCAAAACAGAGCTCAGTGTGAGAAGAACAAAGGTCATTACGCAAGTCAGCCTTAACAGGGAACACCCTAACAATCATGACTGCTGAAAACGAACCAAATAAAGAGAACAATCCAGCGGACTCTGACGCGGCGCAAGAATCACAACAACAGCCAGTTCAGGGACCCGGTGATATTCTGCGACAAGCGCGTGAAGCTAAAGGGTTAAGTCAGCGAGAAGTTGCTGATGAGCTGCGTTTGCGAAAACAAATCATAGAATTACTAGAAGCGGACGATTACGAAACGTTTTCGACCCCGACCTTTATTAAAGGTTATTTGCGTGCTTATGCAAAGCTATTAGATGTTGACGAAAAAATGCTTTTTGAAGCCTATAAAGCAAAAGGCTACCAAGAAGTTCAAAGTACGCAAATGCAAAGCTTTTCGCGACGTAAGAAGCACCAGGAAAGTGACAATCGTCTAATGCTCATTACGTACGCGGTTATTATTATCGTGGTGGGTTTGGTGATTTGGTGGTGGCAGGATTCAGGCATGAGTTCTGAAGAACCTGCTCAGTCATCCGCGATTGATAGTCAGGTTGAAGAGACTGGTGATGTTGGTTCTATAGAAATCAGTTCAGAACCGCGACAACCGGATATTGAACCGAATACTGAAGAAGCGGTACTGGAATCAGAGGTGTCATCGTCTGACACTAATATATCGACAAATGAGTTGAGCTCTCAAAATAATACAGAGGCAGCGCCGGAGTCTTCAGAGCCAGAAGTTGAAGCTCAAACTGAGACAAACACAGACGCTGCGGACACTCGGACAGAACAGCCTGCTGAAGAAGATACGAATGTTGACCCGCAAACTGAATCGGCTGTGGTCGACGAGGAAGAGGCGTCGACAGCTCAAGATGAACCAGTGGTAGAAGAAGCCGTTGCGAGCCGCTTAATCTTCGAGTTTAACCAAGAGTGCTGGGTTAAAGTGGACGATGCAGAAGGCGAAACACAAGCTGTCGGTGTGAAGGCCGCGGGGTATACTATGGCGGTTCCGGGCGAACCTCCGTTCTCAATAACTATGTGTAAGCCGGAAGCTGCAACCATTACCTTTGATGGTGAAGACGTTGATATGAGTCAGTTCCGCCGTGAACGAGTTGCACGCTTTACTGTGCCAATGTCTGAGTAAAGACAAGTACATTAAAACCTAAATAGTCGTAGAGGTTAAGTAAGTAATATGATGCACGAAAGTCCAATTAAGCGCCGTCCGTCACGCCGTATATATGTAGGTAATGTGCCTATTGGTGATGGTGCGCCGATTGCCGTGCAATCTATGACCAATACGGAAACAACAGATGTTAATGCGACGGTTGCTCAAATCGATGCGCTAGCCAAGGCGGGTGCTGATATCGTTCGAGTATCTGTTCCCACGATGGACGCTGCGGAAGCTTTTAAAGAGATAAAGCAACGCAGTTCTGTGCCGTTGGTTACCGATATCCACTTTGATTACCGTATTGCACTTAAGGTTGCTGAATACGGCGCTGACTGCTTACGAATTAACCCAGGTAATATCGGTAAGGAAGATCGCATTCGTGCCGTGGTTGATGCGGCTCGTGACAAAAACATCCCTATTCGCATCGGCGTGAATGGTGGCTCTCTGGAAAAGGACATACAAGAAAAGTATGGCGAGCCGACTGCCGAAGCATTGGTCGAATCAGCAATGCGACACGTCGATATTCTTGACCGGCTCGATTTTCACGACTTTAAAGTCAGCGTCAAAGCATCTGACGTTTTCTTAGCGGTCGACTCCTACCGACTGTTGGCCAAGAAAATTGACCAGCCTCTGCATCTGGGCATTACTGAAGCAGGTGGTAAGCGAAGTGGCTCGGTTAAGTCGGCTGTTGGCTTAGGGATGCTACTTGCCGAAGGTATTGGTGACACTCTGCGGGTGTCGTTAGCAGCAGACCCGGTCGAAGAAATTAAAGTCGGATTCGATATTCTCAAATCTCTGCGGATTCGCTCGCGGGGAATCAACTTTATTGCCTGCCCGAGTTGTTCACGTCAGGAATTCGATGTGATTGATACGGTTAACCAGCTCGAGCAACGTCTGGAAGACATTACCACGCCGTTGGATGTTTCTGTTATCGGTTGTGTCGTAAATGGTCCGGGTGAAGCTTTAGTGTCAAAAGTCGGTTTGGCTGGTGCTAAAAATAAAAGTGGCTTGTACATAGATGGACAACGCCAAAAACAACGTCTAGATAACTCAAATTTGGTGGATGAGCTTGAAGCGCAAATTAGAGCGCAGGTGAAGGCGGCAGAAGCTAATAAAATCGACGTAAAAGAAATTAACGGTTAATTTTACCCGCACCCCGAAAATCCTTATAATACCCGCTTATTTTTGTAGCGATTACCAAACGAGAAGGTTCCGTGGCGAATACAATACAAGCAATTCGTGGCATGAACGACTTGTTGCCTGATCAAAGTCCAGCCTGGCAGCAAGTTGAGTCCATTATCCGTAAAGTCGCAGCCAGTTATGGCTACAGTGAAATTCGTATGCCGGTGCTGGAAAGCACTCAGCTATTCAAACGCTCTATCGGTGAAGTGACTGATATCGTTGAAAAAGAAATGTATACGTTTGACGACAGAAACGGAGAGAGCGTCACTCTGCGTCCTGAAGGTACAGCAAGTTGCGTTCGTGCCGGTAACCAGCATGGTTTGCTGTATAACCAAATTCAGCGACTGTGGTACATGGGACCGATGTTTCGTTACGAGCGTCCTCAGAAAGGGCGCTATCGTCAGTTTCATCAGTTTGGTATTGAAACTTTTGGTATTGATAGCGCTGACGCTGACGCGGAAGTGATTTTATTATCTGCGCGTTTATGGCAAGCCTTTGGTATCGCGGATCAAGTTGAGCTACAACTGAACTCTCTTGGCTCCAATGACGCGCGCGCAAATTACCGAGACGCCTTAAAGAGCTATTTGAGCGAATACGCAAGCGAACTGGACGAAGACAGCCAGCGCCGTTTGGAGACAAACCCGCTACGCATACTTGATAGTAAAGACGCGAACACGCAAAAGCTTCTCGAGAACGCACCAAAGTTATCGGACTATTGGGACGACGAGTCTCGTGAGCATTTCCAGCAGCTGACATCTCGATTAGAGAACGCAGGTGTGAAGTACACATTAAATGAACGTTTAGTTCGTGGACTTGATTATTACAACCGGACTGTATTTGAATGGGTCACGACAGCACTGGGAGCGCAGGGCACCGTATGTGCAGGTGGTCGTTATGATGGCTTGGTAGAGCAGCTTGGTGGCAAAGCGACACCGGCCGTTGGGTTTGCTATGGGCATGGAGCGATTGGTGCTCTTGCTTCAAGAGCAAAATAAGCTGACACCACGACGCACGGTCGATGCTTACTTAATGCCTCTGGGTGAAGATGCGGAACTTAATGCGCCACGCATTGCCGAACAGCTGAGAAATGAATTACCGGATTTAAGATTAGTTTCGCACTGTGGTGGCGGTGCGATGAAGAAACAAATGAAAAAAGCGGATAAATCCGGGGCTGAAGTTGCTCTGATTATCGGCGCAGATGAAATCGCTCAACAGCAAGTAACGGTTAAGCCATTACGTACTGACGAGCAGCAAGAAACTTTGAGCTGGCAAGCGCTGATAGAACGTTTGCAGCCACTGACAAGAGGGTAGTCTGGTGGACAATACAGAAGAACAACAAGTCGAACGAATTAAAGAGTTTTGGAAAGAGCACGGTAAGGGTATCGTCGCCGGTGCGGTTATCGGTTTCGGTCTGTTTTATGGCTGGCGCTTTTACGACCAACACACAATGGAACAGCAACAGCTGGCTTCATCAAAGTACGAGCAGTTAACTGCAGCACTGTCGGAAGGCAGTGATAATGCGCTTGTAGAAGCACAAAACTTTGTTTCAGAGAATACCGAAAACACATATGCGCACTTGGTCGCGTTGCAATTAGCCAAAGAAGCGGTCGATGAAAACGATCTGGCAACAGCGGTAACCTCGCTGCAGTTAGTGGTCGATAACACAGAGGACAATAACCTTAGAGCGCTGGCGAGTATTCGCCTTGCTCGTGTACTTGTTGCTCAGGAGCAAACGGATGCAGCGCTTGAATTAGTCCGTGGTACCTACCCGGATGCCTATCAAGGTTTTGCCGCTGAAATTGAAGGTGATATTTTGGCTGATAAAGGCCAAAACGAAGACGCACGGGCAGCGTATCAACGCGCGTTGGAAGCGGATGAGTCTTTGACTCCTGCGCTGCAAATGAAACTCAACAGTCTGGCTAAATCATAATGCAGTCTATTAAATCTCTGGTAAAAAGTGTCGCGCTAGTGTCGGCAGCGTTAATCGCCGTGGGCTGTTCAAGCTCAGACGACGAAGAGCCTAAATTCGCAACCCTTCAACCAATTAACGAAGAGGTGTCGCCGCGAGTACTTTGGAGTGAGTCTGTCGGTGATGGCATCGGCGAGTACTTTTCTCGTTTAAGCCCGGTGGTTGAGTATGGCAATGTCTATGCGGCTGACCGAGCTGGCATAGTGCGAGCTATGGACAAAACCAACGGTAAAAAGGTTTGGCAGACTGATTTACGTAACCTTATTACTTTTGACGAGGCACGTGATGAAGGTTGGTTCGATGGTCTTTTTGCCAGCCCCTTCCCGGCACGAATTTCTGGCGGTTTAGTTGCCCAGTATGACAGTGTGTTTCTTGGCACCGAGAATGGCGATGTTATTGCGCTAGATGCGCAGACCGGTGACTTGATTTGGCACACCGAGGTGGGTAACGAGGTCATGTCGGATCCGGCTGTCGGCGAAGGCCGAGTCGTCGTTCATACGGGTGGTGGCAAGGTGATTAGCCTTGATGCATCGACCGGTGAGCAGCAGTGGGAATATGAGTATCAAACACCTATGCTGTCGGTTCGTGGTGCTTCAGCGCCCGCTATTATCAGCGGCGGTGTCATTGTCGGTGACAGCAACGGCAACGGCATGGTACTGATTTCTGACAGCGGCCAGCAAGCGTGGACGCAGACGATTGGCGAAGCCAGCGGTGGTACTGAGCTTGAGCGCTTAGCCGACGTTGATGCGGCACCGGCGTCACAAGGAACCACTTTGTATATGGTTGCTTATAACGGTGAATTGGTCGCACTTGAATTGATGAGCGGTGAAGTTCGCTGGAAACGTGACTATAAATCCTTCGAAAATATGCTGGTAACCGCAAGTCGAATTTTCTTAACCGATGTAAATAGCCATGTTTATGCGTTAGACCAAAACGGTGGTATTGAACGTTGGAGCAATACTCGCTTGTTTGGCCGTGAACTATCGGCGCCGGCGAGACATCGCGGTCACATACTTGTCGGTGACTTTGAAGGTTATTTGCATTGGCTTGATGATGACACAGGCGAAATTAAAGGACGTTATCATGTTGGCGGCGACGGCGTTTACGTTGCCCCCGCTATTAGTGACAACGTTGCTTACGTGCAAACTCGTGACGGCGACATTATCGCTATTGATATAAACTCAGGAAATTAATAAATAATGCTACCAGTTGTTGCGCTCGTGGGGCGCCCAAACGTTGGGAAATCCACCTTGTTTAATCGGTTAACACGCACTCGCGATGCGTTGGTAGCGGACTTTCCCGGGCTGACCCGAGACCGAAAGTATGGACAAGCAAACTACGACGGTTATCAGTTTATCGTCGTCGATACCGGCGGTATTCACGGTGATGAAGAGGGTATCGATGAAGAGATGGCTAAGCAGTCATTGCTGGCGGTCGATGAAGCCGATGTGGTTTTGTTTCTGGTTGATGCGCGAGATGGTGTCACAGTAGGCGACCAAGCGATAGCGACTCACCTGCGCAAACAGAATAAAAAAGTGTATTTGGTCTGCAATAAAATTGATGGGATTGATGCAACCTCTGCAATGGCGGACTTTTACTCGCTGTCGCTGGGTGAGTTATATGGTATTGCGGCGGCGCACGGACGAGGTGTTGAACAGCTACTGACAACGTGCTTTAAGCCGCTGGCTGATGACTACCCTGATGTTATTGCGTCGACCAAAGAGGATTCTGAAGATCTCGAACATGACGAGATAGATTATGAAGCTCTGCCGCTTAAGTTGGCGATTGTCGGTCGACCTAACGTGGGTAAATCAACACTCACTAACCGCATTCTGGGTGAAGAGCGGGTTGTCGTTTACGATATGCCAGGCACTACCCGAGATTCGGTTTATATTCCGATGCAGCGTGACGAGCGCGAGTACATCTTAATTGATACTGCCGGGGTTCGTCGTCGAGGTCGTATTGGCGAAGCCATTGAGAAGTTTTCAGTGGTGAAGACCTTACAAGCCATTGAAGATGCCAATGTTGTTCTTGTCGTTATTGACGCACGAGAAACCATTACCGATCAGGATTTGAATCTTATCGGTTTCGCGCTGAATGCAGGGCGTTCCATTGTGATTGCCGTGAATAAGTGGGACGGCCTGGAAAGTGACCATAAAGAAGAAATTAAGCGTGAGCTCGATCGTCGCTTAGGTTTTGTTGACTTTGCCCGCTTGCATTTCATTTCTGCTTTGCATGGAACCGGTGTTGGTCATTTATTTGAGTCGGTTGAAGAAGCTTATGCTAGTGCAACACAGCGTATCGGTACGTCTAAATTGACCAAAATAATGGAAATGGCGCAAGATGAGCACCAACCGCCGTTGGTTAGTGGACGCCGGGTTAAACTCAAGTATGCGCATGCAGGCGGCTATAATCCGCCGAGAATCGTTATTCATGGTAACCAGGTGACTGACTTACCAGGCTCGTATAAGCGTTACCTAATGAACTACTTTAGAAAAGCATTAGGCATTATGGGAACGCCGATAAAGATTGAATTTAAAGAACCGAAGAACCCGTTTGCCGGCAAGAAAAACCAGCTGACCTTGTCGCAGCAACGCAAGCGAAAGCGGTTAATGAAGTTTTTGAAAAAGAAGAAGTAATGAAAAAAGCCCGATATCAACAAATATCGGGCTTTTTTGTTGCCAAGCGTCACTCAGTTAAAATCAGACGGCTTAAAAACATATTCGGTTAGGCAATAGTCACAAGTCATGACAATTTCGCCGTCTCTGTCCAATATCTCTTTTAGCTCTTCAGGCTTAACCGACGCTAATGCATCAAGAGTCTTGTCACGAGAACAGCCACACACAAAGCTGACGGGCTGAGCCGGGTACAAGTGCACGGTTTCTTCATGGTACAAACGGTGCAGCAGCTCTTCAGCCGGCACGGTGTAAAGCTCTTGAGCGGTGATGGTGTCAGTCAGGGTTGCTAAGTGTTCAAACCCTGTTAAATCCTGACCTGACGACGGCAATCGCTGCAATAACATGCCCGCTGCGTGCTCGCCGTCAGCATGAAGCCATACCTTGGTGTGTAATTGCTCGGACTGCTCAAAGTAATTTTCCAACATTTCAGCAATAGAGTCGGCGTCGCCACTAACGACGCCCTGATAACGCTCGCCTGTGTCCGGCGTCAATGTGATAATTAATTGACCTTTGCCAATCATTGAACGTAAGTCCGTGCCTTCCAGTTCTGCTCTTAAACGGGCAATACCGCGAAGCTCTTGCTTATGGTTACCGTTAACGGCAACGAAGTTGAGGGGACCGTCGCCTTGCAACTGAACCGCAATATGCCCTTCAAATTTCAATGTTGCGGTCAGTAGAGAAACCGCAGCCATCATGTGGCCTAACACTTCTTGTACGGCCGCCGGGTAGTTATGACCACGGATTAAGGTCTGGTAGCTGCTGGTCAGCTGAACCAGCTCGCCGCGAACATCATGGTCGTTAAAGGTATAACGCGATAGTTGGTCCGTTGGGTACTCCATGGTCACTCCTTTTTAAAACGAATTAGCTGACGTCGCTGTTTTTTGTCAGGACGTCCGTCAGGATGTGGATTATACAATGCATTAAGCTTTCTTGCTTCTGCGTTTTCTTCGCGTTTTGCGATGCTTTTTTCTGTTTCACGATACAAAAGCTGAGCTTCCGGAGCGCCGCGGCGTTGCTCACTTAACTCAAGCACCTCAACCTCTTTGCTATCGAAGCCTTGACGTAATGTAATAATAGCACCCACCTGAACCACTTTAGATGGCTTGCTGCGTTGTCCGTCATAGTGGACTTTACCCGCTTGAACCATCTCTCTGGCCAAAGCGCGGGTTTTATAAAAACGCGCTGCCCAAAGCCATTTATCCAGGCGAACACCCGTGTCAGACGATGTACTCTTTTGCTTCTTTGTCATAAAACCGCAATCATTTCGTTATAAAGTTTGTGTTAAGCGATTGTTGACTCATGTTCGCTGCGCTAGAATGCATGAATCTCTTTTGTCAGTGTAACAAGAATAAGAATAAAGTGACTGCCAGACTTAAACAGTATTTTACGAATTCAGCCCATTGGCGCAGACTCCTGCTCGCGTTAACCGCTTTTCTGTGGTTTTGCGTTGCGGTGCTACTTGCCGAGTTCACCTGGTCGTTGCTGTCACCCAGTGAACCTCAGAACCTGCAGCCGACGGTACCGAAGTTTAACTCGACGTCACAGTCTGGCAATACCATCGACATTAATCGTATTCAGGCACTGAATCTTTTTGGTGAGTCAGAAGTGCAAGGTCCAAGAAATTCGCGCAATGCACCGAAAACCACACTGAATGTGCGCCTTATTGGTGTATCGGCAAGCTCTAACCCCGAGCGCTCGGCGGCCATCATTCAGCAAGGAAGCCAGCAGCGAACTTATATTATCGGTGAAAGTATCGGCAGTTCTCGTGTAACGGTCGAAGAAATTTACGCCGACAGAGTCATTCTGGACAACAACGGACGACTTGAAACTCTAGTGATGGAAGATGTTGGTGAGGATCGTCCCGCATTATCGCTCACGGTGGATGAGGCTGCGACAGAACAAAAAAACACAGACGAGCCCGCCGAGAATAGCGGAACCGAATTTGTTGAAACTCAGCTTAGCACTATAGCGAATGATCCGTCGTCCATTATGGAGTACGTCAGTATCTCACCGGCTATGGAAGGCGGTTCGCTAATAGGTTATCGCTTGAAGTCGGCTAAAAACCCTGAACTTTTTAAGCGGGCAGGGTTTCAAAATGGCGACTTGGCGGTCGCTATCAATGGCTACGATTTAACCGATATGGAACAAGCCATGTTAGCCAGCGAAGAGTTGGCTAATCAAACACAAGTATCAATTGAAATAGAGCGCGATGGTGAACGGATGGAGCTGTCGTTTGAGCTACCGGAACAACAGGAAAATTAATATGTCAGTGGCAAGAAGAGGCTTAAGAAATTGGCTCGGAGCCCTGGGGTTGGCCGTAACGGTTATGAGTACGCCATTAACGGCGGAAGAGTACGCAGCCAGCTTTAAAAATACCGACATCAACGAGTTTATTCAGGTGGTTGGTCGTAACCTTGGCAAAACCATCATTATTGACCCAAATGTGCGCGGAAAAATTGATGTGCGCAGTTACGATGTCATGAACGAAGAGCAGTACTATCAGTTTTTCCTGAATGTATTGGAAGTTTATGGCTTTGCCGCGGTTGAGATGGAGTCTGGCGTACTTAAAGTCATTCGAGACCGCGATGCGAAAACATCGTCCTTACCGGTAATGGATGCCGACAGCCGAGGCTCTGGCGATGCCATGGTCACGCGCGTTGTGCCGGTTGAAAATGTGTCTGTGCGTGAGCTAGCGCCGTTACTGCGTCAACTGAACGATCAAAGTGGTGGTGGCATGGTGGTCAGTTATGATCCGTCTAATGTCATTATGATGACAGGGCGTTCCGAAACGGTGCAGCGCTTGGTTGAAATTATTGAGCGAGTTGACCGTGCTGGTGACCAGGACGTTGACATGATTCACCTTGAGTACGCATCGGCCAGTGAAATAGTACGCATTGCTCAGTCGCTTTATGAAAAAAGTAACAATGACGGTACGCCGCCGTTACTCATTCCTAAAATTGTCGCGGATGAGCGCAGTAACTCAGTAATTGTCAGTGGTGAGCCGCGGGCCAGAGCGCGTGTCGTTAAGCTGATTAAACAGCTCGATCAGGACTTAAAGTCGGAAGGTAATACCCGGGTTTTCTATCTGAAGTACGCAAAGGCGCCGGAAGTGGTTGAGGTTTTAAACGACGTGAGTCGCTCAATACAGGCAGAAAGTGAACAACAAACGTCAAATACCAACACAACTCGCCGACGCAATAATAACGACTCTGTGAGCATTAGTCCGCATGAACCGACGAACTCTGTTGTGATAACGGCTCAGCAAGACATGATGGCGTCGTTAGAAAAGGTCATTCATGACCTGGATATTCGCCGTGCGCAGGTCCAGGTTGAAGCCATTATTGTCGAAATTATGGAAGGCGATAACGTCGACTTTGGCGTGCAGTGGATAAGCGAAGACGGCGGTATGGTTCAGTACAATACCGGCAATCAGGTGCCTATTGGTAGCCTGGCTGCGGGTGCTTATCAGGCGCGAGAAAGACCGGGCACGACGACGACTCGAATTACTGATGGCGGTGTTGAGGTGACAACCACTGAACCCGATGAGCCCGGCGACATCTCCTTATTAGCTAATTTGCTAGGTTCGGTCAACGGTATGATGTTTGGCACCATTCAGAATGACTGGGCTGCCGTCGTGCAAGCCGTAACTCAAGATACCAATTCCAATATTTTGGCAACGCCAAGTATTGTGACGGTTGATAACGAAGAAGCCAGCTTCTTAGTGGGTCAGGAAGTCCCCACCATTACCGGCTCAACCACCGGAGACAACAATGACAACCCATTCCAGACGGTCGATAGAACGGAAGTGGGTATTAAGTTAAAAGTCACACCGCAAATTAACGAAGGCGACGCCGTGCAAATGACCATTGAGCAGGAAGTATCCAGCTTAAGTGGTGCAACCTCTGTGGACGTTATTATCAATAAGCGCGAAATGAAAACCACTGTCATGGCAGATGACGGTGAAACCATTGTATTAGGCGGACTGATTGATGAAGACGTGCAAGAGTCGGTGTCTAAAATACCACTGTTAGGCGATATCCCGGTATTAGGACGACTGTTTAGTTCGACGTCAACGTCCAAGCAAAAACGCAACTTAATGGTGTTTATTCGCCCAACGATAGTTCGCGATGGCAAGCGTATGCGAGAAATCAGCTCGACCAAATATAACTACATGCGAGCACTACAACTGGACGAGCGTTCGCGCGGTATTTCCTTAATGCCAATGGAAGAGTCTCCGGTAATGAATGAGTGGGACAGTGAACTGACGCTGCCGCCGGGCTTTGAGGAGTACATGGATACTAAACAGCCAGAGACAGAGAATGACTGACGCCAGTGCTATTGCGACAACACGATTGCCTTTTGGTTTTGCCAAACGCTTCGGCGTCGTGGTGGAGTCGGGGGAGCCAATGGTTGTGCACTGCCGTGCAGGCGTTTCCGCGCAGGCGCTTAGGGAAGTGCGACGCAAACTGGGTCAACCGTTCACCTTGCAAGAACACCCCGCCAACGACTTTGAAACCCTGTTGACGCAGGCGTATCAGCGCGACTCATCAGAGGCAAAACAGCTGATGGAAGACATTGGCAACGAGTCAGATTTGTTTTCGCTGGCGGACGAACTGCCGCAAACCGAAGATCTTCTGGAAAGTGAAGACGACGCGCCAATTATCAAACTCATTAACGCAATGTTGAGTGAGGCGATAAAAGAAGGCGCATCGGATATTCACATAGAGACGTTCGAAAAATCGTTGCTGATTCGCTTCCGTATTGACGGTGTCTTGCGTGAAGTATTACGGCCGAATCGAAAGCTCTCGTCGCTGCTGGTCTCGCGCATTAAAGTCATGGCGCAACTGGATATTGCAGAGAAACGGGTGCCTCAGGATGGTCGTATCTCTTTGCTGATAGCCGGTCGAGCGGTCGACGTGCGGGTATCGACAATGCCGTCGAACCACGGTGAGCGAGTCGTTCTGCGTTTGCTTGATAAAAATAATGCCCGCCTGAATTTAATGCAGCTGGGAATGACACAGACGAACCGCAATATCTTCCAACAGCTGATTCATAAGCCGCATGGCATTATTCTTGTGACGGGTCCTACCGGCTCGGGTAAAAGTACGACCTTGTATGCCGGACTGAGCGAGATTAACTCGAAAGATCGCAATATTCTGACGGTGGAAGACCCCATTGAATACGCCATTGACGGCATTGGCCAAACGCAGGTAAACCCGAGAGTTGATATGACGTTTGCGCGTGGTTTGCGGGCCATTCTCCGTCAGGATCCTGACGTGGTGATGGTGGGTGAGATTCGAGACGTAGAAACCGCCCAAATAGCGGTACAGGCGTCACTTACTGGGCATTTAGTGTTATCCACGCTGCATACTAACACCGCGGCTGGTGCTATTACTCGCCTGGAAGATATGGGGGTTGAACCATTCCTGTTGTCCTCAAGTCTACTGGCGGTGCTGTCTCAGCGCTTAGTTCGTACCTTGTGTAGTAGTTGTCGCCAACCACACACGCCTGATGCTGAAGAGCGTCAGATATTAGGGCTGAGTGATGACTCGGATGAAATTATTTACCGGGCGGGCAGTTGCGATGAATGTAACCATACCGGTTATAGAGGGCGTACCGGTATTCACGAGCTTCTTCAGGTCGACGACCATGTGCGCGAACTGGTGCATAACGGTCATGGTGAACAGTCGATTGAAAAGTACATACGTCAGTCAACGCCGAGTATTCGGCAAGATGGCTTGCAAAAAGTGCTGGAAGGCAAAACGACATTAGAGGAAGTCTTGCGAGTCACTCGCGAGGAGTAATACGTGGCAGCATTTGAGTATCAGGCAATAGCCAATAATGGGCGTAAGAAAAAGGGCGTGCTTGAGGCCGATACCGAGCGTCAGGTTCGGCAAATGCTACGTGAACAAGGATTGATGCCTGTCGCGATTGCAGCGGCTGCCGAAAAAGAAAAGAAACAAAGTGCGCAGAATCGCTGGGGCTTCACATTTCGAAAAGTCAAAGCGCAGGACCTTGCCCTTATTACTCGCCAGCTTTCGACCTTAGTAGGCTCTGCTTTGCCTATTGAGCAAGCTTTACTGGCCGTTGCTGACCAAACTGAAAAACCACGAATGAAAAAGCTGGTTATGTCAGTACGAAGTAAAGTGGTTGAAGGTTATGGTCTGGCTGAGGCAATGGCGGAATTCCCTGGGGTGTTTGACTCGCTGTATACGGCAATGGTTGCTGCCGGTGAGAAGTCCGGGCATCTGGACCAGGTTCTCGAAGAGCTGGCCGATTACACGGAACAACGTCAACACATGAAAAGTCAGTTGACGCAGGCGCTTGTTTATCCGCTGATGCTGACCCTGGTGGCTATTGGCATCGTCGTTTTCCTGTTGGTATCAATAGTGCCGCAAATTGTCGAAAACTTTGCGACGATGGGACAAGAGCTGCCTCCAACAACGCTGGCGATGATAGCCATCAGTGAGTTTCTGCAAAACTGGGGACTTTGGCTCGTGGTGGGTTTGGTGGTTGTATTACTGCTGTTCGGCCAGTGGCTAAGAAAGGACACGAATCGCTTAAAATATCACTATCGTTTGCTGAAACTTCCCATGTTGGGGAAAGTCATACGAGGAGTCAGTACGGCACGCTTTGCCAGAACGCTAAGCATTTTAACCTCATCGGCGGTGCCATTACTGGATGGCTTACGCATTACCTCATCGGTTATTGGTAACCTAGCCATAAGAGAAGCGGTCGACGAAGCCGCTGACCGAGTCAGAGAAGGTTCGTCATTGAGAGCGGCGCTTCAGGAAACCGGTCTGTTCCCACCCATGATGCTGCACATGATAGCAGCGGGTGAAAAGTCAGGTGAGCTTGAGCAGATGCTAAAGCGCTGTGCCGACAACCAGGACAAAGAATTTGAAAACTTAGTAACCGTCAGCTTAAAGGTGTTTGAGCCTGTGCTGATTGTCACCATGGCGGGCATCGTCTTCTTTATTGTATTGTCGATAATTCAGCCCATATTGCAGTTAAATAATAGTGTAGGACTTTAGTTATGAGACGTAATCAATCCGGTTTTTCACTCGTTGAAGTTATGGTGGTTATTGCCATTATTGGTATTTTGGCAACCATGGTTTTACCTAACGTGCTGGGTAACCAGGAAAAAGCGAACCAGCAAAAAGTCATTGCTGATATTGTGGCGTTGGAAAATGCCCTGGCTCAGTATCACTTGGATAACGGCATGTTCCCGACCACTGAGCAGGGGTTAGAGGCGCTTGTTAATGAACCAAACCTGGATCCACAGCCGCGCAGCTACCGCACGGGTGGGTACATTCGTCGCTTGCCTCAAGACCCTTATGGTAATGACTACTTGCTGTTGAACCCCGGGCAGTACGACGATATTGATATTTTCTCAGCGGGTCCAGATGGTCAACCAGGTACTGAAGACGACTTCGGTAGTTGGATGATTGGCAACAACGATCGTGACCAATAGGCCGCAGCAACAAGGATTCACACTGATTGAACTGATGCTGGTCATGGCCATTCTTGGTCTTATTGCCAGCTCAGTAATGCTGACGTTACCGGGCAGTAATCGTCAGCAAAACTCTGCTCAAGATTCAGCAATTACACTGCAGCAACAACTTCAATACGCTCGTGAGTATGCCATGGTACGACAGCAGCCTCTTGCTATCGCCTTTAATGACAATGGCTACGAGTTCCTGGTATGGCAGGATGAAAGTTGGCAGACGTTTAGTGCGCGAGGACTGAAACCTCAACAGACTGAATGGCCGATAAGTTGGCAGTTGCTTAGCCAGGACATAGCCGAGCTGGCACAAAACGAAGAACTTAATGAAGGTGTCTTTGGTAACGGCGATGAGGCCGAGCAGGACGATGATTCTGAAGCAAAGCAACCTGACGTGCTGATTTTACCGAGTGGTGAAATGACGGCTTTCAGCGTAAAAATTGAAAATGCGAATGATATGAGTGCAGAACGCTGGGTAAAAACCGAGAATAGCTGGCAACTGACGGTGTTAAAAGAGGCGCCTGAGCAATGAGGGTAAAAGGTTTTACACTTATTGAAGTTATGGTTGCACTGTCAATTTTCGGATTGGCTGCTTTGGCTGCGCTACAGGCGGCGAGCAGTCATTTAACCAGCTTAAGCGACTTACAGAGCAAAACCTTTGCTCAGTATGTGGCGTCAAACCGAATCGCAGAATTGTCTCTGGCCCAGGCTTGGCCGGTAAAGGACAATAAAAAAGGCACCGCAAAGCAAGCCGGAACGATATGGCATTGGCAGCAACAGGTGGTCGAAACGGTGACACCTAACGTGGTCGCTGTCACAGTGACGGTGTCAAAATCTGAAAATGGGCGAGAACATTACCGACTAACGCGCTATTTGCGAAAACCTGACTCCGCTGGCAAAGGTGGTGGAAATGGGCGTTAACCCTAAGCAACAATCAGGCTTCACCTTGGTTGAAGTGTTGGTCACCATGGCGATTTTTGCGGTGATAGGTATAGCCAGTTATCAAGTGCTTAGCCAAATGGTGAGTACCGAACAGCAGTCGAGCGAGCGCCGTGAAGCGCTGGAGCAACTGCAATTCAGTCAGTTGCTAATGCAGCAGGACATTCGGCAAATAGTAGCAAAGCCGACTCGGCCTAACGATACCGAGGTGACGCATCAGTATTTAAGCAATGACGTGGGTTATTTTGATTCAGAACGTGGTGTGCTGGCTTTTGTACGCAGTGGTTTTGACAATCCGGGTGACGTCCTGCCGCGAGCAGAGTTGCAGCCGGTTATTTATCGAGTTATGAAGGGTCAGTTACAGCGAGTCAGTTATTCGTTTGTGAATGACAGGAGTAACGAGCCGACAATACAGACGTTATTGGATGGCGTGACTGATTTGTCGTTCCGCTTTTACAGGGACGCAGGCCAAAGTGACGGTAATAGAGGCCTGGATCAAGGTTGGAACGCTGAGTGGCGTAGCGAAGGCGACCTACCCAAAGCCATCGAAGTGACGCTGCAAACTGAGAAGTACGGCGAAATTAAACGCGTATTTCTGGTTGCCGGTGAAGGTTTGACTGAGCGACAAAGTGCGGGAGAGTCGAATGCCGACTAAAGTGTCTCGTAATAACGGTGCTGCGCTTATAACGGTCATGTTGGTGATTGCTCTGGTGTCGGTCATTGCGGTGAACCTCGGTAGCAAACTGCAAATGCAAATAACCCGGATGGGTAATTTGCAGCAGGCGGAACAAAGCTATTGGATGTGGTTAAGTGCCGAAGACGTTCTAAAGGAAGCACTAAAACGCGAGCTCAATGAGAATGACGGTGTGGCTAATAACCAGCAGGGCTGGGCCAGTCGGACGGGGCCTTTTCCCGTGGAAGGTGGGCAGATTTCCGCTCGTGTGAGAGACTTATCCAGTTGTTTTAATGTCAACAGTTTGGTGACAGACGACGAAGACCCAGGCACGCTGGAGCGACGCAAACGTCAGTACAAAGCGTTATTACAAAGCGTAGAGCTTGACGAATACCAGGCAGAAAGTTTAACCGACAGCTTGGTTGACTGGCTTGACGAAGATACTCAACTGTCAGGCTCTAACGGAGCAGAAGACCCCGACTATCAAGGGTTGCCAAAGCCTTATTTAGCGGCAAACAGCTTACTGTTGGATATTAGTGAACTGCGCATGGTTAGAGGATACAGTCAGGAAATTGTCAGGAAGTTGAGACCTTATGTCTGCGCTATTCCGCATGAAACCGCTTTAGCGATTAATGTGAATACACTTAAAGAAGAACAGGCGGTTTTACTGACTGCTCTTACTGAAGGAAAAATGTCGTTTCAGGACGCACAGTCGTTCTTAGCAAACCGGCCGGAAGCGGGCTATGAGTCTAACGACGAGGTGAATGAGCTTGAAGCGATAAGTACAGTTAAAGCCGAGCTTAACGCTGAACTGTCAGAACTTGATGTTGAAAGTGAATACTTTCAGTTAACCGCATACATACAATGGGGCGACGTTGAAATGAAAGCCCGTTCAGTACTGCATGTGAGTAACGGCGAAGTGACGACGTTATATCGTGCAATGGGAGAATAGAGAATGCAGGAAACTCTAATAATACGACTGCCTGCTTTTGGAACATCGGAAAGCATTCCCTGGTTGTTGTGGCATTCACAACAGCAGGAACTTATTGCAAGCGGCGAGCTGGAATCAACCGCTGAGCTGTCACAGTTAGCCGATAAAGCGGCCCGCAGTGAGGTGATAATTGCTATTCCGGGTCAAGACGTTTTCTTAACCCAGGTGACCCTACCAGCGGGTAGTAAAAAGCATTTGGATAAAGTCATCCCTTATGCTTTAGAAGAGGAGCTTGCGGCAGACATAGACACGTTGCATTTTGCCTGGCCTGAGACAAAAGCCTCGACCGTACCTGTAGCTGTTGTAGAGAAAGCCCATATGCAGCAGTGGTTGGGTATTCTGTCAGAATCAGGAATTGAGTCCAACCGTTGGTTGCCTGATACTTTCCTACTGCCGACCCACGATAACGAATGGCACGCTATTGAGCTTGGTCACAGCGTGTTGGTCAGAACGTCGACCTGGCAAGGTTTCGCCGTGGAGCAAGCAGCGTTCTCTGAACTTGCGCCTATTCTAAGCAGTGAGTATGACTCGCCGGAAAAAATTGTTCACTATGGGCCGTTGGATTGGCCTCAGCCTCCTACCGTATTAGAGTCGGCTGACATTGAAGTTCCCATGACAATTGCTGTGGCAGCGCTGCAAAGCAACGCCGAAATTAACCTTCGGCAAGGCGCTTTCCGAGCTAAGAAGCAGCGGCAGTCATCAAGCCTGCCCTGGAAGCCGCTGGCAATAGCTGCCAGCGTATTATTTGTGTTGGCCGTTGCGCTAAACGGCATAAAATACTGGCAACTGGAGCAGCAGCGCGCTTCGTTACAAGCAAAGTCTGAGCAGCTTTACCGTGATGCTTTTCCAAACGAAACCCGTATTGTCAATTTAAGAGCACAGTTGCAGCAAAAAATCGATAGAGCTGGCGGCTCTGGAGGCTCAGACCGTTCCGTTTTAGCTGCTCTCGACAGCTTGCAGCCTGCATTTCAGGCCGAGCCGTCGGTTAAGCTTGAGTTGCTGCGTTTTCAAAATAATGAGTTAAGGCTACAAGCAACGGCGGACAGCTTTTCACAGTTAGAAGCTTTTCAGCGAGCGGCTCAAAATAACGGCGTGGCGATAGAAGCAGGCTCTATGAATAATCGCGGAGATCAGGTGTCGGGTGCATTGACTATTGAGCTTCAGGGGTAACGTTATGGACAAATTGAAAGCTATTTTTGAACCTTACCGACAGCTTGCGTATAACCGTTGGCAGCAATTTAACCGTCGCGAGCAGCGCCTGCTAAGCGCTTTAGCAATTGTTGTGGGTGCGGCGTTTTTGTACTTCGTTATTTGGTTGCCGAGTGCGCAAGCGGTTGCTCAGGCCGAGACTCAGTTGGCTGCGCAGCAGAATCAGTATCAATGGGTACAGCAGGCTATCGCTCGTTATAAAAGCCTGGAGGGTAAAGCGTCAACCAACTCGACAGTGAAGGGGTCGTTAAGCCAACGTATTAATCAGGCAGCGGCACAATATGATATTGAGCTGGCGCGCATTCAGCCTCAGGGGGAAGAGTATTTGGTGACTGTTGATACCGTACCATTTAACCAGTTGCTTCAGTTTATGAATGCACTGGAAAGTGACTTTGGTTTGCAGCTAACTGGCGCTGATATTGCGCGTTTGGAGCAGCCCGGTAACGTCCGTTTAAGAAAACTATTGGTGAAAGACGTCTCATGAAATTAAAGCGCTGGTTGCCTTGGTTAATTTTGGTGTATTTAGTCACTATGCTGGTGCTATTGCCCGCGCGTGTTGTTTATTGGCTGCCATTGCCTAATAACGTCCAGTTGTCACAAGTGTCCGGAAGCTTATGGCAGGGGCAGGCCGGGCAGGTGGTTGTAGACGGTAATGTCATTAATGACCTGCGTTGGGACTGGCAGGTGTCATCCATTTTCCTGGGTGAGCTGGTTGTTGATGTGGATGTACCAAAACAGAATAATCCATTTTCGCTGCAGGGACGTTTATTAGCTAGTTCGACCCGTGTTGGGGCGCAGAATATTAAGGCGAGTGGCAGTTTAGCCGCGCTACTTGAAATGGCCCAAACCAGACTACCACTGCAAACAAAAGGTCGCTGGGAACTTGATGTGAGCGAGTATGTAGTGACCGCGCCGGGCCCTGTTCGTTGGTGCGACAATCTTGTTGGCAATGCCAGCGGGGACAATATACAGGTGCTGGTCAACGGACAGTGGCAGTCGCTGGGTAGCTTTCCCGTAGAGCTGGGTTGCCATGATAATAACTCTGTTGCGTTAATCATGAGAGGCGACAACGACTTGAGTTTGGAAGTGGATGCCAGTATTAACAGCCAGGATATTCAAGCGTCAGGTACGGTTAAGCCAACACCGCGAACGCCGGAAGGTCTGGCAAAGCTTATTCAATATATGGGGCAGCCAGATGCGCAGGGACGTTATTCGTTCCGCCTGTGAAGTTATTTGCGAGGCGTCGCAATAAGCGTTACTTTTAAAGAATACTCATTCAGCTTTTGTTAAATAAGGACGTGTTATGGACAGTATTGTTCAGTGGATAAATGACAATCAGAATATGCTTATCGAGTTTTCGATTAAGTTCATTATCGCGATTGCCATTTTAATTATTGGTAAATTAGTCGCGAATGGCGTGACACGAGTGATGTCGCGAGGCATGAAAAAGCGTGAAGTAGACGGCGCGGTTATCAGTTTTGTGAGCGCAATTGTAAAAGCGGTTATCTTCATTGCGGCTATAATGATGGCACTGTCACACGTCGGTGTTGAAACCACTTCCTTTATTGCGATTCTAGGTGCCGCCGGTTTGGCTATTGGCCTTGCGCTGCAGGGTTCACTATCAAATATTGCGTCGGGCGTATTGCTCATTATGTTTCGTCCGTTCCGTGCTGGCGAGTACGTTGATGCCGGTGGCGTATCCGGTACGGTCGAGCAAATTAATATTTTCCAAACCATTTTAAAAACACCGGATCGTAAAATTGTCTTCGTACCGAATTCGGAGATTATTGGCGGCCCCATTACTAACTATAACCGCGAAGAGTTGCGCCGTATCGATTTGGTTATTGGCGTGAGCTATAGCGCCAACTTGCAGAAAACCAAGCAAGTATTAATGGACGTTATTACCAATGACGAGCGAGTGCTAAAAGATCCAGAGCCAGTGGTTACGGTGACAAATTTGGGTAACTCTTCTGTCGACTTTAACGTGCGCCCGTGGGTCAAAAACGAAGATTACTGGCCAACCCGTTGGGATTTACTGGAGCGCATTAAAGATCGCTTAGACGAGGAAGGCATTGGTATTCCATTCCCACAAATGGATGTGCATTTGAAAAAAGACGACGCATAAGAGCACGCGTTGTTTTATTCGCTTTAAAAAGCCACCGGTCGGTGGCTTTTCTTTTTTCTGGGGGTTAAACCGCTAAAGCTTGTTCTATATCAGCAATAATATCGCTAATGTGTTCAATGCCGACACACAAGCGAATGGCTTCGGGTTTCACACCAACCGCCACTTGCTCTTGTTCTGACAGCTGTCGGTGAGTAGTAGACGCCGGATGACAGGCCAGAGACTTAGCGTCACCGATATTAACTAACCGTTTAAACAAGCCAAGCTTGTCGTAAAACCGAACGCCGGCCTCGTAGCCGCCTTTTATACCAAAGGTCAATAATGAAGCTGGCAGCCCTCCGGAGATGTATTTATTGGCAAGTTCATAATGTGGGTGCTGCGCCAGACCGGCATAGTTAACCCAGTCGACATTCGGATGTTGCAGCAGATAGTCGGCCACTGCTTTTGCGTTCTCGCAGTGTCGCTCAATACGCAAAGCCAGAGTTTCCAGCCCCTGTAACAATAAAAAGGCATTAAATGGCGACAAACAGGCACCGGTGTTGCGCAAAGCGACGGTTCTCACTCGCGCGATAAACGCAGCCGGCCCAAAGGCGTCAGTATAAATCACACCGTGATAAGCAGGCTCGGGGTGACTGAATTGAGGAAACCGTTCTTTGTGAGCCAGCCAGTCAAAGCGCCCGGAGTCAACAATAAGTCCACCGATGGAATTACCATGCCCGCCAATGTATTTCGTCAACGAGTGGATGACAATGTCAGCGCCGTGTTTAATGGGCTTGCATAGAATCGGCGTGGCGACAGTGTTATCAACAACCAGGGGGATACCATGACCATGCGCTACGCCTGCTAATGCTTCTAAGTCGGCAATGTTGCCCGCAGGGTTACCAATACTTTCGCAATACACCGCTTTGGTTCGCTCATCAATGAGTGCGTCAATGTCTTTCGCATTGTCTGATTCGGCAAAGCGGACCTCGATACCCAGCGACGGTAGCATATGACGAAACAGCGTATAGGTACCTCCGTAAAGCTGCGGGGCGGTAACAATGTTGTCGCCCTGGCTGGCCAGAGTAATGAGCGTGTATTCAATAGCCGCCATGCCTGACGCGACCGCCAACCCGGCAACACCACCTTCAAGCGCGGCAACCCGCTTTTCGAGCACATCATTAGTCGGGTTCATAATGCGTGAGTAGATATTGCCTTCAACCGCCAAGTCGAAGAGATCGGCCCCGTGCTGCGCGCTATCGAACTCGTACGATGCCGTTTGATAAATCGGCGTAGCTACTGACTTGGTGGTTGGGTCGGTGTCGTAGCCATGATGAATGGATAAGGTTTCGTCTTTCATGTGGTCTCCAAATGCGTTTCAAATAAAAAATGTTTTAACGACGTGCCGTACTCAGGCACGTTTTTAATAAATCCGTCGTGGCCGTATTCACTTTCAACCGACACACGTGACGTACAGCTAGGTAGCAAGGCTTCAAGTTCAGCCACTAAACTGGGTGGCGCAATGGCGTCGCTGGTGAAACCGACCAGATGCACGGGCGTCTCAATGAGCTCTGGGTTGATGCTGTATTCGTTCAACACGGGTGTGAGATGAGTGAACAGGCTGCGTGAGCTGTTACCGTTTTCTTTAAGCAGTCGTTCACCTTTATAAAGTAGGTACTCGAAAGCGTCATCGCTGCTACTAAAGCGCGATTCAAACTCTTCCGCACTGCGGTAGCTGAGCATGGCCAGTGCTCTGGCTAATACAATACCCAATTGTGAATCGTTGCAGCGTTGTATGAGCGCTTGTTGGAAATAACGCAATAAAGACGAGTGCACCGATGGTTTATGAGCCGCTCCAATAACGCTTAGCCGCTCAAGCGACTCTGGGTTATCCAGTGCGTACTGGAGGCCTAAAACACCTCCGAATGAGCCGCCAATCCAGCCGTGCAGAGACTCGTCCGGCAATACCGCTTGCAATGCGTGATGAATAGCATTGCTGTTTTCTCGTACGGACAGCGGAGTGTCGGGACAATCAGAGCCGCCTAACCCGCCGAAGTAGTCAAAGCTAATAAATTGGTAATCGTCAGTGTCTGCGAAGAGCCGATGCAGCGATTGCCACCAACCATCGCCGGACGGTGTCCAAAGCTTTCCGGTTGCGCTGATACCGCCCTGTACAACAATAGCCGGGGCATCGGGAAAGCCATAACGGTAGCCTTTTAAACGACCATAAGGTGTTTGAGCATGAAATGAACGAGCGATAGGAAGAACCATAGCGGCCTCCGTTAATTCAAAAAAAACAATACAGCGACAATAATAAACAGATATAAAGCCGTCAAGACATTTAGACGTCTAAATGTAAAATTATTATTTTGCATTCTGTGCTAGTATCAGCGCATTGAATGGAGGTCGAATATGTCGATGGTTTACTCGGTCAGTCAGTTAAATGGTGAGATTCGGCAATTACTTGAGCAGGGTTTCCGCCAAATAAGCCTGGTAGGCGAAATTTCAAATTTTGCGGCGCCGGGTTCTGGGCATTGGTATTTCACGCTGAAAGATGAACGTTCACAGGTGCGCTGTGCCATGTTTCGCGGGGCTAATCAGCGGGCGACTATGCGTCCACAAAATGGCTCTCAAGTTTTAGTGAAAGCAAAAGTGACCCTGTACGAGCCTCGCGGTGACTATCAGCTTATTGTCGAACACCTGGAAGACGCCGGACAGGGCTTACTGCAACAGCGTTACGAGCAGTTAAAAGCAAAACTCGGTGCTGAAGGCCTGTTTGCGTCAGACCGCAAACGACCGTTACCTGAACACATTCGCAAAGTTGGGGTGCTGACCTCACCAACCGGGGCGGCAATAAAAGACATATTAGCGGTGATGAAACGGCGAGACCCCAGCGTCGAAGTGATTATCTACCCCACTTCGGTTCAGGGAGAAGCTGCCGTTGGTCAGCTGCAGTCTATGGCTCAAACGGCTTTTGAACGGAATGAAGTCGATGTGCTGCTGGTATCGCGAGGTGGTGGCTCTCTTGAAGACCTTTGGTGTTTTAATGATGAAGGCTTTGCTCGACTGCTTGCGACCGCGCCAATGCCAATTATTAGTGCGGTGGGTCACGAAATTGACTTTACCATAGCTGACTTTGTGGCAGATGTCCGTGCGCCAACACCATCTGCCGCAGCAGAGTTGGTCACTCAAGATCAGCAACAACAGTTGCAGCGGGCGCAAACCCTGATGCAGCGGTTGCAACGGGCTCAGCTCAGGCATGTCCAGCGCCTTAAGCAGCAGTGGCAATTTCTGCAAACCCGATTGCAACAGCAACACCCACAACGATTGTTGCAACAGCAGTCGCAACTGGCAGACGAATTGCAGGCACGAGCGAGCCGGGCACTGACTCAGCAGCTGATGCGTCAGCGTCAGCAGCACACGCACCTCAGCGGGCGTTTAAAAGCCGTACACCCGGAAAAACGGTTGGCACAGCACCAACAGCAGCTGACAACGCTTCAGCAACGTTTGCCACAAGCCATGACGCGTTTACTGAAAGACAAAACGGCTCGGCAGGGGCAGTTGATGCAGGCACTGAATTTGGTGAGTCCACTGAATACGCTGGAACGGGGTTATGCCATTGTTCGTAAAGACAATGGCACGGTGGTGCGCCGGGCCGATGATGTTGCCAGCGGCGAACAAGTGGGTGTGCTCCTGGCCGACAGTTCATTCACGGCGAGGCGCAATTAAATTGCGGTTCGTTGTCATATCACTGACATTAAGTGCTTGATATAATCAGGCCATACAAAGAGCGTTACAGAACCAGACGGAGTTGTTGTATGAAAAAAACATTAACGGCCGCAGCTATCGGGCTTGCAATGAGTGCATCAAGTGCAGTAGCTGAAGAGCAGAAACCCAATATTATTTATGTGATTGGCGACGGTATGGGCTTCGAGTTCATCAGTGCTTACCGCTATGCCATGTCAGACTTAGACACCAAAGAGATTGCAGAAACGCAGTTTGATCACTATCTCACCGGAGCCGCAACGACCTACCCTGAAGACGATACCTGGGTAACCGATTCGGCTGCGGGCGCGACGGCATTAGCGACAGGCGAAAAGTCGTATAACGGTGCTATCGGCGTGGATAACGATAAAACGTCCTTAAAAACGGTCATGGAATACGCTAAAAATAGTGGTTATATGACAGGATCTGTGTCGACTTCACAAATTAACCATGCGACACCGGCGTCATTTTTCTCTCATCATCCCTCGCGCTATGAATACAATCAAATTGCTGACTTAATGGCGCAGCAGTACATAGAAGACGAAGCGTCTTATGATGTCGTGCTCGGCGGCGGTCAGCAGTATTTTATTCGCGACGACAAGAATTGGGTCGAATTGCTCGAGCAACATGGCCTGAAGGTGGTTCAGGACATGCAAATGTTAGATCAAGTGGAGCAGGCGCCGGTCATGGGCTTGTTCGCACCAAAAGGTCTGCCGCATGCAATTGATGAAGGCAAAGGCTCGTTGGCTCAAATGACCAGCAATGCATTGCGTTTATTGTCAGGTGACGACAAGCCGTTTGCGCTGATGATTGAAGGCAGTCAAATTGACTGGTGTGGCCATGCTAACGATATTGCCTGTGCTGTGCATGAGATGGACTCGCTCAATAAAGCGTTATCGGTTGTCGCTGATTTTATGCAAGACAACCCTAATACGTTATTAGTGATGACGGCAGACCACTCAACTGGAGGGTTAACCCTTGGACGCGATGGTGAGTACGCATGGTATTCCGATCGGGTCATGTCCATTGAAAGCTCTATTGCGACAATGCGCAATGAACTGTTGAATATGGACGCCGAGCAGTGGCCTGAGTATGTGGCTGACAAAGTGAATTTTGAACTGACTCAAGACTATATCGACGAGCTGGCGCTGGCTGCTGAGCAAGAAGGTAAAGAGCGAGAAGACGCCATCCACGATGCGCTGGTTTATATTACGGGTGATATTACCGGTACAGGTTGGACAACAAGTGGCCATACGGCTGTTGATGTTCCTGTGTTTGCTAAAGGACCTTATGCGGAAGGTTTTCGTGGGTACATGAATAATACGGATATTGGCAAGCGGCTTATTGAGATTGTGAAGTAAACGCTGTCTGATTAGAGAGTATCCAAACAGAAAAAACGCCGGTAACCCATTGTGGTTACCGGCGTTTTTGGTTGGGAATATCGTTTAAAACTTGTACATCGCCATCAGTTGTAGACGGTTTAAGTCGCCGTCAACATTGGCTTCGGTTTCACGATTGGCTTGTGAAATTTCTGCGCCAAAGGTCAGGTTTGAAGCCGGTGAATACATGAGGTTAAACGCCAGGCGTTGTGTGTACTCAGTCATGTCGCCAGCAAGAGCCAGTAATTCTCCATCGTTGTCAGCCCAGCCTCGTGAATAAACAACATTTGAACGCAGTTTCTCAGTCCAGAAATGGCGGTACGCAAATGAGATACCGGTTGAGTCAATGGCTTCTAATTCGCCGTTAGCATCGATATAGGCGCCGTTCCAGGTGTTAAGACCTAAGTAGCGGCCTAAACCCGAGCCGGTGGTAATGGATGCACGAATGTCATCCATGCCAAAGGTGTATTTAGCACCAAGGCTCACACCGTAACCGAAAGTCGTTTCGTCATCACCTGTTTGTGTCACGTCATAAGTCAGCTGGCGCAACAGTGCAGAGGCCTGCCAGGTCAAGTTGTCAGACTTACCCGTGTATTTAAAGGTGACGTCTGGCATAAAGCCATCGCTGGAAACGATGCGACCGCCACCAGCGGGAGTTACTGTGGTTTCAGGGTTTTCAATTGAGGCGCTAAAGCCACCAGAGGTATAGCGAATTTGTGCCTGACGGTTAAAGACAATACCGTCAGTGATACCGATGAAGTCGACTGACTCTGCCAGAATGTTTAAGTCCTGGAAGTTTGACCAGGTTTGACCGAATGTCCAGTTACCGTATTTAAGAAAAGCGTGACGTAGGCGCGGGTTGTAGGAGTTAGAAATACGTTGGTCGCCGTCAGGCGTCAACATAAAGTCCATCTCTATATGACCAGTAATAGTTTCGCCATTATCAAGTTCTGTTTTATTGGTTATAAAAAAGCGAGACTGGCGGGCGTGAAAGTCAGTAGCCATGTCGTCACCTTCACTACCGACTGGAGTTAAGCTGGGTATATACTGTTGACGTGCGATGCTACCACTGCTTGGCGCAGAGCCATCCGCATAATCCGATACCATCATATCGAGCTTTACAAAACCACCAAAGTCAAACTCTGAACTTTGAGCTTGCGCACCAAAGCTTGCCACACCAAGTACAGCCGCTGCTGCCGCTGTAAACTTAAACTTGTTTGTTGTACTTGAGGCCATCGTGTGTTCTCCCATGTCAGCCAAGTTTTATTGGTTCTTATTTGATATTAACGAAAAAATATTGCCGTTAAGTGTCGTTAATTGGTCAATTTTTATCAATCTAGACTATGGTCTAATAGTGTTTAACTCGCGTAAAACGTACAACAGTTACCATCTTGCGAATAAGGAGGAAGAGGTAATGTCGCAACTGTATCCAGTTCCAGACCATGTAAAATCAAAAGCTAAAATCGACAATGACGGTTATAAAAAGCTGTACCAGCAGTCCATTGATGATCCCGAAGGCTTTTGGAGTGAACACGGAAAGCGCATTACTTGGTTCACACCCTATAACAAAGTCAAAAATACAACGTTTGAGCCGGGTAAAGTCAGCATCAAATGGTACGAGGACGGCACTTTAAACGCTTGTTATAACTGTGTCGACCGCCACCTTGCCGATAAAGCGGATAAAACAGCGATTATCTGGGAAGGCGACGACCCTAGTGTAGACAAACACATCACCTACCGCGAGTTACATAAAGAGGTATCTCGTTTTGCTAATGGCCTGAAAAAATTAGGTATTGGTAAAGGTGACCGTGTCGCTATTTATATGCCGATGGTGCCGGAAGCGGCATACGCTATGTTAGCTTGTGCGCGTATTGGTGCGGTTCATTCCGTTATCTTTGGCGGTTTCTCACCAAATGCTATTGCCGACCGCATTAACGACTGTCAGGCTAAAGCTATAATTACCGCCGACGAAGGTCGTCGTGGCGGCAGCACTATTGGTTTGAAAGCCAATGTGGATAAAGCCTTATCCGATGGTGCTTGCCCTTCATTAGAGCACAGCATTGTATGCCGTGTTACCGAAGGTGACGTTGAATGGACAGAAGGCCGTGACGTTTGGTGGCATGAGTTGATTGGTGATGTCAGCGATGAATGCCAGGCAGAAGTGATGAACGCCGAAGACCCGCTGTTCATTCTTTACACGTCCGGCTCGACCGGAAAGCCGAAAGGGGTTGTGCATACTACCGGTGGTTACATGGTGTATGCGTCAATGACGCATGAGTATGTCTTCGACTATCACGATGACGATGTTTACTGGTGTGCAGCCGATGTCGGCTGGATTACTGGTCACTCTTATATTGTGTATGGCCCGCTGGCTAACGGTGCAACCACATTGATGTTTGAAGGGGTGCCAACGTACCCTGGTGTTGGTCGTATTGGTGAAATAGTTGATAAACACAAGGTCAATATTCTTTATACCGCGCCAACCGCTATTCGCGCATTAATGGCTAAAGGTGATGAGGCGGCGAAAACATCGACCCGTGAAAGTCTGCGTATTTTAGGTAGTGTCGGTGAGCCGATAAACCCGGAAGCCTGGGAGTGGTATCACCGCGCTATTGGTAATGGCAAATGCCCAATCATGGATACCTGGTGGCAGACCGAAAACGGCGGTATTTTGATTACTCCGTTACCGGGCGCAACTGACCTGAAACCGGGCTCTGCCACACGCCCTTTCTTCGGCATTCAACCTGCATTAGTCGATAGTGAAGGGAATGTGCAAGAGGGTGAAGCCGAAGGTGGCTTGGTGATTAATGACTCATGGCCGGGTCAAATGCGGACGCTGTGGGGTGACCACGAGCGTTTTGAGCAAACCTATTTCTCAACCTTCAAAAACCGTTACTTCAGCGGCGATGGTGCTCGTCGTGATGCCGATGGTTACTACTGGATAACCGGTCGTATGGACGATGTTCTGAACGTGTCCGGACACCGTTTAGGAACCGCTGAAATCGAAAGTGCATTGGTCGCGCATAAGTCGGTGGCCGAAGCGGCGGTTGTTGGTTACCCGCATGACTTAAAAGGTCAGGGCATTTATGTCTATATTACGCCAGTTGAAGGTGTGGAAGTGACGGAAGAACTGACCAAAGAGGTTCGTAACTGGGTACGCTCTGAGCTTAGCCCAATTGCAACGCCTGACCTGATTCACTGGACAACGGGCTTGCCGAAAACCCGCTCAGGTAAAATCATGCGTCGTATTCTGCGTAAGATTGCTGCCAACGAGTATGAGAATTTGGGGGACACCTCTACGCTTGCTGATCCAAGTGTGGTAGATTCATTGATAGAAAACAGAATGAATAAATAATGTCACTTAATTTGGAATCTCATGGCGAAATTTTTAATCGCAGATGACCACCCATTGTTTCGCGAGGCGCTGCAAGGCGCTCTCGCGAATCACTTTTCTGAACTTACCCTACGCGAAGCCGAAGATTTAGATTCGACATTAGCCGCGCTAAACAAGGATGATGACGTCGATTTATTGTTACTCGACTTACATATGCCGGGCAGTGGCGATTTATATGGTCTTATTCGGGTGCGCGAAGATTATCCGTTATTACCTGTTGCTATCATTTCCGGCAGTGAGGAGGCTTCCATTGTCGCTAAATGCATTGGTTTTGGGGCGCTTGGTTTTATTCCTAAGTCATTGCCGTCAGCGGAAATAGCCGAAGCAATAGACACCATATTGCAAGGTGAAACCTGGGTGCCTAAAGAGTCGCGTGAACGTTTGGACGTGATTTCTGACGAAGATCAGGAGCTGGCACGTAAAGTCTCTGAACTAACACCGCAGCAATATCGAGTACTTCACTTTTTACATGAAGGCCTTCTGAATAAACAAATCGCTTATCAGTTAAGTATTACTGAAGCGACGGTTAAAGCCCACATCACGGCTATATTCCGTAAACTCGGAGTGTACAGCCGTACTCAAGCTGTACTGGTTGCTGAACGCTTACAGTTATGACTTGGTTGCTGGTATTCGCCTCTCTGGCGTATGTCATTTTTCTGTTTGCCGTAGCGACCTGGGGCGACCGTTTAGGCTCCTGGGCAAATAAAATCAGCCACAAGCCAATGGTTTATTCCATGTCATTGGCTATTTACTGCACCTCCTGGACTTACTACGGAGCGGTTGGTAATGCCGCTACCGAAGGCTGGGCGTTTTTCCCTATTTTATTGGGACCCATATTACTGTTTCTGTTTGGCATTCGGGTGCTCGAAAAGCTGGTGTCTGTCAGTAAGCAACAGAACATCACTTCAATTGCCGACTTTATTTCTTCTCGCTTTGGTAAGCGTCGGCGCTTAGCCGTTGCCGTTACTGCCATAGCGGCTACCGCCATTATTCCTTATATTGCGCTGCAGTTGAAAGCGGTGGGTGTCAGCTTTTCGGTGCTAACGGAAAGCACCGGTGTGATGGATGAGTTTTCTATAAAAGAACTGGGTGCTGCGGCGTTGATGGCGATATTTGCCATGCTTTTTGGAACACGTCATGTGGAAGTGACTGAATATCGTAGTGGTATGATTTTAGCCATTGCGGTTGAGTCGATGATAAAACTGGTGGCGTTAATGGCAGCAGCGGTATTTGCCTGGTCGCTACTTGCAGAAAGCTCTGGTCCGTCGCTGCTGAGTCAATTCACTTCGGTAACAGCGCCACAATGGTCTTTTGCGAAGTTTGGTGAGTTTGAGTTTATTGTTCAAACCTTGATGGCAGCTGGCGCTATTTTGTGTCTGCCCAGACAGTTCCACGTAGCGGTGGTTGATAACGTTGACACTCGGCATTTAAAAACCGCCCGCTGGGGATTTCCTGTTTATTTAAGTTTAACCGCCGCAGCGATTATTCCTATTGCTATTGCCGGAAGTTTTTTCATAGGCAACGGCGGAGACGGTTCAACCTTTTCATTACAGTTGCCGCTGCTTAAAGACCAGCTGTGGTTGTCGCTTATTATCTTTATAGGCGGTATTTCAGCGGCTACCGCGATGGTGATTATCGCGTCGGTGACACTAAGTACCATGATAACCAATGACGTTATCATGCCGATATTACTGCAACGCGATTCTAAGCTGCCGTTGCAGCAGCGCAAGCGGGAATATGATCGGGCGCTGCTGTTAATTCGTCGGGTCGCCATCGCAGTCACGATGGTGCTGTCGTTCTTTTGTTATTACTTCTGGGCGGCGAAGACCAATTTAGTGAGTATCGGTTTGCTGGCGTTCTCACTGGTATTGCAGTTGCTGCCTGCGTTACTGGGGGCATTATACTGGCGTAAAGGTCACGCTCGTGGTGTTTATGCTGGACTTGGCGCGGGGTCTATTGGTTGGGTACTGGCAGTGTTAATTCCGTTGTATTCTTACCCTGAGCTCACCGACGTTGAAATTATAACCCGGGGCACGGTTGTTTCCCTGGCGCTCAACGCCTTTAGTTTCATTGCATTTTCACTGTTAGCACGGCCCAGGCTGGTTGACCGGATTCAGGCAACCGCCTTTGTTAAACCCAAAGCAAAACTCCCCGAACAGCAACATTTGCACAAAGACTACAATGCTACTAACGCCGACATGATGCTGTTGCTGAAGACCTTTTTAGGCGGCCAGCGTGCGCAACAGCTTATGCAGTATTTTCAGCAGCCGGAAGAGAAAGATTTAGTTCCTGAGGAGCTGGCTGATAAGTCGTTTATTGGCTTTGTCGAGCGCGCGATAGCTGGCGTGTTAGGATCTGCCACGGCGCGTTCATTGGTTGATGCGGCACTGCGGGACAAACAGCTTAACTTAGAAGAAGTGGTGCACTTTTTTGACGACACCACGCAAGCCCTGCAAACTCAGCAATCGATACTGTTCAGCTCACTTGAAAATTTAGCGCAGGGCATTAGCGTAGTCGATGCCGAGCTTCGTTTGGTTGCCTGGAATAAACGCTATTTAGACTTGTTTGAGTATCCGGAAGGCATGGTGAAACCGGGGCAGCCTATTGCCACTCTCATTCGCTACAACGCAGAACGGGGCGAATGTGGTCCGGGCGACGTCGATGAGCTTGTTAATAAGCGTTTGCGGTATATGCAAATGGGGTCAGCGCACCGATTCATTCGTCGACGAGCCGACGGTCGTGTCATCGAAATGGTCGGGAACCCATTACCCACCGGGGGCTTTGTCACCAGTTTTACCGATATTACTTCGCACGTAGAGACACAGCAGGCGTTGGAAGACGCTAATATCGATCTTGAGCAGCGGGTGGATGTTCGTACACAGGAAATTCGTGAGATAAACCAAGAGTTAACCGCAGAAATTGATCGCCGTCGCGAGGTAGAAGAAGAGCTTAAAAAGGCGAAAGCGGAAGCCGAGGCAGCTAACGCGTCAAAAACTCGTTTTCTGGCGCTGGCCAGTCACGATATTTTGCAGCCGTTGAATGCCGCACGCTTGTACTTGTCCGCCATACATGAAAAAGAGCTGTCCGATAAAAACCAGCAGTTATTGGGTAAACTGGATACCGCACTTGGCTCTACTGAACACTTGCTTTCTACGCTGCTGTCGATAGCTAAAATGGACCAAGGCGCTTTACAGCCGAAGTTCCGGCACGTGCAATTAAGCTCGGTTCTGAACCCATTAATCGAAGAATACGCCATGCTGGCCGATCAGAAGCATCTGGATTTTAGGGCATTTTATGTTGACCGACCGGTATTCACTGACCCGACGTATTTACGTCGTATTGTGCAGAACTTCTTGTCTAATGCTATTAAATACACTCCTAAGGGAAGTGTCTTGCTCGGGGTCCGTAAAAAAGGCGGTGAACTGGAAATCTCGGTATGGGATACAGGACCTGGCATAGCCGCTCAGCAGCAAGACAAGGTATTTGACGCCTTCTATCGCATTCAAAACCAGAACGTCGAAGGCGTTGGACTTGGGTTGAGCGTCGCTCAGCGAATGGGCGAGCAGTTGGGCTGCGAGGTTAAGGTTACTTCTGTTGAGGGGAAAGGCTCGCGGTTTTCCGTTCGTGTGCCTCTGGGTAATAGCGCCCAAGTGGTGAACAAACCTAAACGTCAGCAGGAGGAAGGTCCGAATGCATCGTTGCGGTTGTTTGTGGTGGATGACGATCATGAAAATCTGAATGCCGTCAGTGCTCTGTTGAATAAATGGGAGTGCGAGGCGGTGACCGTGAATAGCTTCGCCAAAGCGGTAGATTACGCGAAAAGCCACCCTGAAGAAGTGCCACACGGCATACTGGTCGATTATCAATTGGGTGATGGCGATGGTTTGTCACTTGCTGAAGCGCTATGGGAGCAATGGCAACATAAAGTGCCTACTGCCTTGGTAACGGCAATGAGTGACGACGCGGTGAAGCAGTCGGCACGACAATTAGGCCTGCAGTTTTTACCAAAACCCGTAAAACCGGCTGCGTTAAAAGCGTTTTTGAAATATATTAGCATGCGAAAATAACCAGCAATATTACGAGGCCTCGCTTGAGGGATTTATCGAATTTACACACATTTCGCTTACCGGCACAGTGCTTTGATTTTGTTGAGATTACGCACACGGATGATTTGACCACGCTACAACCGCGAGAGCCCTGGTATTTGCTGGGGGAAGGCAGCAACACAGCGTTTATTGAAGACTTTCAGGGAACCATCATTCATAACGCCCTGAAAGGCATTCAGGTTGATGAGTTGCCTGAGTTTTTCCGGGTGACCGTTGCCGGTGGCGAAAACTGGCATGCGTTGGTTAGCGAACTTCGCTCAAAAGACATTAACGGTTTGGAAAACCTGGCGCTGATCCCTGGCTCTGTCGGAGCCGCACCTGTGCAAAATATTGGCGCTTATGGTGTTGAAGTATCGCAGTTCATTGAGCTGGTGACCGCATGGGACGTTGAAAAACGTCACTGGGCTTATTTTACGCCTTCGGACTGTGAGTTTGAATATCGCGACAGTATTTTCAAACAAACGCCGGGCCGCTGGTTTATCACCGAAGTCAGTTTTCTTTTGCCTAAAAAGTGGCAGCCGGTGACGCATTACGCACCGCTAAATGAACTGTCTGCGCCGGTGACTGCACAGGCTGTCTTTGACAAAGTGATTGAAACTCGCCAGCGGAAACTACCGGATCCCGCTGTGACACCCAATGCCGGCAGTTTCTTTAAAAACCCGGTGGTATCGATAGAGCACTTAAAAGCGCTAGAGGCTAAATTGCCCGGATTAGTGTCGTACCCTGTTTCTGACAGCTCAGTGAAGCTGGCGGCGGGGTGGCTTATCGACAAACTGGGTTTGAAATCATTGTCGGTGGGGGATGTTGGGGTCAACCCTCAACAGGCTTTGGTCTTAATTAATAGCGGACAAGCTCAGGGCTCTGATTTGGTGGCGTTAGCACAAGAAATTCAGGACAGAGTCTATGATGTAACGGGTGTCACACTTGAGCCGGAAGTTCGGCTGGTAGGCGCTCACGGACTAATCGATTTATGAACGCTTCAAAGAGCAAGGAACGAGCATAATGAAGCAGTCACAGCGACTTGATCAACTGATTCAGCAATTATCAGATGGCGAATTTCACTCCGGGCAGTCGCTGGGGGAGCAGCTGAGCATTTCCAGAGCGGCGGTGAACCAACATATTCATAAGTTAGAGGAGCTCGGCCTCGAACTGTTTTCGGTTAGCGGTAAAGGTTACAAACTGTCACAACAGCTGGAGTTGCTCGATAAAGAAAAGATAAAGCAGGCCACTGAACATTTTCATGAAGCACCTGATTTTGCGGTTTACTCGGTTGTTGACTCCAGCAATGATGAGCTTAAATTACTGGCGAAAAAGCAGCCTCTGGCCGCCGGCTATTCGGTATTTGCTGAGGCTCAAACGGCAGGTCGGGGGCGGCGGGGTAAACGCTGGATCTCGCCTTTTGGCAGTAATTTATATTTCAGTGTTTATTGGCCGTTGGCAGAGGGCATTCATGGGGCTATGGGTCTGAGCCTGGCGGTAGGTGTTGCCCTGGCCGAATGTTTTGAGTCGTTGGGTATTGAAGGTGTTGGGCTAAAATGGCCGAATGATGTCTATATAAAAGGCAAAAAGGTGTCTGGTATTTTAGTCGACTTAGAAACGCTGGCAGATGGCTCTGCGCATAGCATTATTGGCATAGGTATTAATTTAAAAATGCCTGAACGTGTGGCTGAAAGCATTGATCAGGCATGGACGGATATCAGTAGTGAAGCGCCTGCTTTTATGTCGCGTAACCTGATAGCAGCGCGAGTCCGGGAGTCAGTTCTGGCGTGCCTGTCTGAATATGATTCAGCCGGTCTTAGTGCATTTCAGGCGCGTTGGCGTGCTTACGATCAGTTTCTGGATAAGCCAGTACGCTTAATAATGGGACAACGCGAATGTATAGGAACCTGTCGCGGCATTGATGAAAACGGTGCGTTGTTGGTTCAGGATGAAACGGGCGTGAAACGCTACTTTGGCGGCGAAATTAGTTTACGTTTACAACATTAAGGTCATTAGATGCTACTCATTGATGCGGGTAACACGCGCTGTAAGTTTGCTTGGTGGGATAAGTCCACTGACTCTATTCAAGCCTTAGGTGCGATTGAACATCAACATTGGTTGAATGACTTGAGTCGTTCATTAAAGGACATTTTGCTTGGTGTGATTAACCGTGAGCAAATTAAAAAAACGACAGAAGCCCTAGGTGTCAGTGTGGCGTCCGTACAAGTGGTTGATATGCTTAATCAGTCATTGGCTGAGCTTGGTATTAGTGTACGTTGGCAACGCACTCGGGCGTCGCAGTTGGGCGTAGAGAATGCGTATAAAGACAAGCCGGAGGCCTTAGGCGCTGACCGTTGGTTGGCTCTATTGGGATGTCACAAAGCGGTCAAAGGACATGCTGTTATCATCGATGCGGGGACAGCATTGACGGTGGACTGGCTGACTCGCGAAGGTCAGCATTTAGGTGGTTGGATAGTGCCCGGTCGACAGCTAATGCTCAATGCCCTTGGTCAGGGCACCGCACAGCTGGGGAATGTTCCTGTTGAGCATAGTGCTAAGGCAAAGCTGGAGCCGGGCGTCAGTACCCGTGAGGGAATGTTGGACGGTATTGAAGCAAGTTTAGTAGGTGTTGTGTATGAAGCCGCTAAACTGTCTCCTTCGTTATTCAACGATGAAGCCTTTACCGTAGTTGTGACCGGCGGTGATAGCGAGCAATTGGCCTCTCATTTAAGTGATAGTGTCTGTCGTATTGATGACTTAACGTTTAAGGGTTTGCGACTTTGTGCCGATAACGAACAGTAGTGATTGAATAAGCGAACTGGAGTCAAAAATGGCGTGGCATAAAGCAGCGTTAGTGGCAGCCGCAATAAGTGGTCTTTTATTAACTTTACCAGCGAAGTCTCAAGACATAGAAGCGGTTCAGCTGTATTCTGACGCAGAACTGGTCGAGATGTTTGCCACCAATGAGCACATTACTCAGGTTCGCGATATTGATCGTTGCCAGTTGGCACAAGACATTGAAGCTCAGGCAGAGCTGGAACGTCGACCAACGTATCAATTCTTATACGGTGATATGAAAGCCTGGGGGATTTGCTACGAGCGAGATGCTGAAATTGGCTTGCTGTATATGGAAAAGGCGGCAGAGCAAGGTTTAGTCGAGGCTCTGGAGCAGCTAGGGCGATATTATCATGAGGGGCGGCTGGTACAGCAGGACATTGAACGCGCCATTTTATATTTGCGTGAGGCGGCGTCTCTCGGAAACCTCCGTGCCCAGCAGCGCTTTGCCAGTATCTTACTGAATGGTCATGGCAGTCCGTATGATTACGAAAACGCCTACCATTGGCTGCATAACTCGGTGACCGGCGATACGGCTAAACATCGGGAAATTCAGCAACAATTAGCGCAATTATCAGAGCGCATGCCGCCTTCTGTGGTAGAAGAAGCAAAACGGCCACTGGAATAGTGGCCGCTTACGTTTTTCGTCTCTAATAGACTATGAGAGTCGGCTGCGGAAGTCCTCGTAACTAAACTCTCGTATGCAGTCAAAGCGTCCGTCTTCGCGCAATATACCAATAGCAGGATGCTGTACACCATTAAAAAACGATGTCTTCACCATGGTGTAATGCATCATATCTTCAAATATTAAGCGGTCACCCACAGCCAGTGCTTGATCAAAACTGTACTCACCAATGACATCGCCGGCTAAGCAGCTATTGCCGCCTAAGCGGAAGCTGAAGGCCTTTTCCCCAGGTAGAGCCGCGCCGGTAATTACTGGTCGGTAAGGCATCTCCAGTACGTCAGGCATGTGCGCTGTCGCTGAAATATCAAGCAACGCGATAGAGCCATTGTTCTCGACAATATCCACCACTTCACAAACCAATGGTCCGGTTTGCCAGGCAACCGCAGACCCGGGCTCTAAAATCACCTGAAGGTCGTAAGTTTCGCGCAGCCGCTTAAGTTGGCTTATTAGGTGCTCGACATCATAACCTTTTCGGGTCATTAAGTGACCACCACCTAAATTAAGCCATTTAACCTGCTTAAGTTGTTCACCGAAGCGACTTTCTACCGCTTCCAGTGTACGCTCTAATGCGAAGGAGTCACACTCGCACAAGTTGTGCACGTGTAAGCCCTCAACGCCCGTTAAATCATGTTGGCTTAACTCGCTGGCTCTAATGCCTAGTCGCGAGCCGGGAGCGCTCGGATCGTACAGCTCGGTGTCCGCCTCTTGGTGTTCCGGGTTTATGCGTAAACCAATAGAAACGCCAGCTTCTGCCACTTGATCGCGATAGCGCTGCCACTGGGTCACGCTATTAAACGACAAGTGGTTTACCAGCGGCATTAGCTCATCAATATCGCTTTGTTTATAAGCCGGCGCGTAGGCATGAACTTCACGACCAAATTCATAGGCGGCCAGTTTGGCTTCCCATACCGAGCTTGCCGTGCAGCCTTTTAAGTACTGTTTAATGAGCGGAAACGCTGACCACATAGAGTAGCCTTTCAGCGCAAGAATAATGTCTGCACCACTTTGCTCCTGAACGTATTGCATAAGCTCTAGGTTGCGGTGCAGTAGTTTCTCATCCAGCACGTAACATGGCGACGGAATATCCGGCGATAAATAATGGCTCATCGATGACTCACTTACTTCTCAAATGGCTTGTCGCACTCTTGTACGTGCCATGGTAAACCATATTGGTTCAAACGGTTCATGAATTCATCCGGGTCAAATTGTTCCATGTTCCATACACCGGGCTTCATCCACTCGCCCTGAAGCATGAGGGAAGCTGCTATCATGGCTGGAACACCGGTAGTGTATGACACGGCCTGCGCGCCTACTTCTTTGTTCGTTTCAGCGTGGTCACAGTTGTTGTAGATGAAAATGGTTTTCTCTTGGCCGTCTTTCATACCGGTGACATAAGTACCGATACAAGTTTTGCCGGTGTAACCTTCTGCCAGTGATCCCGGGTTAGGTAATACCGCTTTTAAGAACTCCAGAGGCACAATTTTTTTGCCTTCGAACTCTACCGGGTCAATCGAGGTCATGCCCACGTTTTCCAATACGCGCAGGTGAGTTAGGTATTGGTCGCCAAACGTCATCCAGAAGCGCGCACGCTTAATGGTTGGGAAGTGCTTAACCAGAGACTCCAACTCTTCGTGGAACAGCAGGTAAGACGGACGCACACCAACATTTGGATAGTCTAAGTCTTTACGAACACTGATAGGGTCGGTTTCATGCCACTCACCATTCTCCCAGTATTTGCCGCGCTGAGTAATTTCGCGGATATTAATTTCCGGATTAAAGTTGGTTGCAAAGGCTTGGCCATGATCACCACCGTTGCAGTCAACAATATCTAAGTAATGCACTTCGTCAAAGTAATGTTTAGCCGCGTAAGCGGTAAATACGTTGGTTACACCCGGGTCAAAGCCAGCACCTAAAAGCGCCATTAAGCCTTTTTCTTTAAACTTATCTTGGTACGCCCACTGCCACGAGTACTCGAATTTCGCTTCGTCTTTCGGCTCGTAGTTAGCGGTATCCAAGTAGTGAACGCCAGTTTCTAAACAAGCGTCCATAATTGGTAAATCCTGATAGGGTAGAGCGACATTGATAACCAGCGACGGGTTAATGCCACGAATAAGCTCGGCGACTTCTGCAGCGTCATCAGCATCAACCTGATACACGCCAACAACGCGATCTTTGCCGGCTTTTTCTTGAAGTGCCTGACATTTAGATAAGGTACGGCTGGCTAAGTGTATTTCAGAGAATACTTCCGGCAAGCGCGCACATTTTTGAACAACAACACCGGCGACACCGCCAGCGCCAATAATAAGAACTTTAGACATGAATGCTATCCTTCACAGAAATCGTTAACGGACTTATTTTACGAATAAGATTGTCGCGAAAGATAGCACATTTTTTGAAAATCATCATTGAGAAGCCGAGCTTCTCTTCTCTTTGTTTACATTGAGTTCTTTGTGTAAAAATGCCCACTTCTCAGCTGCTGACTCAATTTTCATCCACGTTGGTGTGCCAGCGCCATGACCGGCTCGAGTCTCGACATTCAACAGCACCGGGTTGTCGCAGCTTTGGTCGGCTTGCAGTGCTGCCGCAAACTTGTAGCTGTGCCAAGGCGCAACCCGGTTATCATTATTAGCAGTGGTGACGAGAGTGGCAGGGTAGCAAGTGCCCGCTTTGGTATTATGAACCGGAGAATATTCGTATAAAGCAGCAAACTCATCGGCATTTTCACTTAATCCGAATTCACTGCCCCAGCCGCGGGCATTGGCGTTGGGTAAGTGGTAACGCAGCATATCCAGTACACCAACCGTAGGAATTGCCGCAGCAAATAATTCTGGGCGTTGAGTCATAGTGGCTCCGACGAGCAAGCCACCATTACTGCGACCATGAATAGCGAGCTTGTCTCTGTTGGTATAGTTGTTTTTAATTAACCATTCGGCCGCGGTGATAAAGTCATCAAACACCGTTTGCTTATTGGCTTTAGTACCTGCTTGATGCCATTGTTCACCAAATTCTCCGCCACCACGCAGGTTAGGTATTGCCAGAACACCACCCATTTCTAACCAGGCAATGCGGTCTGCTTTAAATTCAGGGGTTAAAGAGATATTAAAACCGCCATAGCCATACAATAGTGTTGGGTTGGTGCCATCTAATTCGACACTTTCTGAGTGCACCAGAAACATCGGTATCTCTGTACCGTCTTTGCTCTCATAGATGACTTGATGAGTTTCGTAAGGCTCAAGCTCGGCCGGGAATTCGACCTCCTGCCATAATGTTGTGCGCTGCTGCGCTACTTGGTATCGGTATATTTTTCCAGGTTCAGTAAAGCCTGAAAAATTAAAGAAGGTGTCGTCAGCAGATGGAGAACCGTTAAATCCTGACACCGTGCCTATGCCGGGTAAGGCTAACTCCTGCAATAACTGCCCTTGTTGATTAAAAATACCGACGCGCGAATGGGCGTTTTGTAGGTAGTGCGCGAACAGTTGCCCGTTAACAGCGGACACTGAAGTCAGCGTATGAGTATTTTCAGGAATTATTTCCGACCAGTTGTTATCACCCGTATCGCTCATATCAATGGCGATAACTCGTCCTCTGGGGGCCTGAGCTGTGGTTCGAAAGAGCAGCTTGTTATTGTGGCTCGTTACGTAATCGTACTGCCCGTCCCATTTAGTTAACAGTCCTGTAAAAGGCGCGTCGTCTTCGGATAATGGACGGCTGAACACGGCGTTTGCGTCGTAGCCGGATGAGACATTAATTAATAAATAGCGACCGTCGTGAGTGACTTCCGGGTAAGGATTCCAGCTTGGCTGCTCCGGCAATGCGAAGATGAGCTCATCGTCTTTTTGCGAGCGGCCGATGCGATGAAAGTAGACACTGACCGGCTCTGAGTCATCGTATTTTCCGTTGGCATGTTGTGGATAGCGGCTGTAATAAAAGCCGTTCTCGTTGGGAAGCCAGGCGACGTTAGAGAACTTCACGCCTTCAATACGCTCTGACAAGACGCTTCCCGATTCGATATTTTTGACGCGAATATGATTCCAGTCACTGCCTTTTTCTGAAACCGAGTAGGCGATGTACTTTGCGTTTGGGGAAACCTGTATTCTCGCCAGTGATAAAGTACCGTCTTCGCTGAGTTTATTCGGATTAATTAATATTTCCGGAGCACTGTCTAAGGCGGTCATTGTGTAGAGAATGTCCTGGCTTTGCAGGCCATCGTTTGCAAAATAAAAATACCGGTTTGCGTATTGAAACGGGGTGCCTATTTTTTTGTAATTCCAGAGCTCTGTAAGCCGTTGCTTCAGCTCACTATAAGCAGGCAGTTGCTGCAAAGACGGGGTTGAAAATTTGTTTTGGCGAGTGACCCATTGCTCGACTTCGTTTGAGTTAAGTTTCTCCAGCCAACGATAAGGGTCAGCAACGGTAGTGCCATGATAGTTATCTGTTTGATTAACTGTTTTAGTTTGTGGGAACCCATAAGGCGATTTTTGTTGAGGCTCAGGTTGTGAGCTGCACGCGCCAAGAATAATTGCCCCAGATATAACAGCCAGTAATGCTTTTAGCGATGAGTAACGAGTCATTGCCTTCCCCTTTGTTAAGACTGACTTGATCATAGAAAGTTGTTGAGAAAACAACAAGTCACATTAGACGAGCTGTGCGGTATCTTTACGGAGTTTTACATTGGCCTGTTGTTTTGATGAACAACCTAAGTAACTGGCTAGCTCTTTTAATGACAAAGTGGGCATTGCCAACAGTGTTGTCAGACGGTCAGTAGGGCGCTTATTTTTATAGAATACGGCTAGCGCAAAGTGTGCCGCATCAAATGGTATTCGCTCTTTTAAGTAAGCGCCGACCAGTAGCTGGGCTAAGTGGGGTTGGTTTAAGTCATCCGGAATGCTGGCTTTCGACTCGCTAAGCCATTGGTGTTCAGCGTGTGCCCACTGATGAATATCGCGAATAGAAGCATCGTCGCTGGAGGCTGTTTTGACATAAATGGCGGCAGGGCGCGCGGATACACTGTCGAGACGATGACTGATGCGCCAAGGCACTAAACCATTGGTTTCCCAGAAGCTGGCAACGCCTGGTTCCCAGGCGAAACTAGTACCCAATTTGTCGATAGCGCTGTGTTCGGGGTGTTGCGCAATAAAGTCGAGCAATTGGGAAGCATTGCCCTTATGACGCTCATGTTCGGGCACGGCAATACGGGCAACTCTTAGCCAACGCGCGCTAAGCGCCCAGGGTTGCTGAAGAAAGTAACCAATAGCTTGTGGTAGCAGGTTACCTTTGGGGCGTCGTCTGCCCTCTAAAATATCGGTATGCAGTTCTGTAGCCAGTGGCCCTTCCTGAATAAGCCAGGCGACAGCAATGATTTCCCCGTTTTTACGTGTATAGGCCAGGCGATGTAATGAATCGCTCAATAACAGGTTGAGATCATTTGGACTGCTTTGATAATGCGCATTGAGTAATAACTGAAAACATTGACGCAGAGTGCTTTCATTCATATCAGCGGCGTACTCTAGAAACTGGCCGTCAGCAAGTCCGGGGTCGGGCAAAACGGGTGACTCATCCATAAGAAAACAGTCCGTTAACCACTGCTCTAGCGGGTCGTTTAGTGGCCAGCGCATTGGCGTATTGAGTTGATGACTTTTTATCCGGGGAAACTCTTGTTTTGCCCAATCCTGAAAATGAATTGCAAAGCCCCGGCCACAACCTTCGTAGCCCGACACCGTTGTCGCTAATAACCATGGCGTGAATTTTTCGCAAAGTTGCTCTGTTGCCCACAACGGTATGCCCGCGGCCTCATCAATAATCAGCCACTTTTCTTCTTTACTGGGCTGCTCTAATAACTTGTCCCATGCTTTGAAGGTGATGTTGGGAGCGTGTTTTAGCAAAACCTGTGCGTTCGCTTTTCTGGGAGCCGTTACAACGAAATCGACATTGGGGAACGCATTACTGACCTGACTGAGTACTTTTCCCAACAAGGTGCTTTTTCCTCTGCCGCGCTCAGCGATAATAATGTGAGTGTGTATTGGGTTTTTAGAAAAGGCCTCATCAATCAGTTCTTTTTGTAACGTCTGAAGTTCAACTATGGCGTCATCAAATTCCTTTTGGGAGGTGCTTTTTTGCCGCTTTTGCAATTGATTTTGGGGGAAGTATTTATTGGCGAGATACTGCAGCCGCTCGCGCATGGCTGAAGGCTCATGGGGAAGGTAAATAATGAGTTGTCCGCCACCGATAACAGTGCCGCATAATGCACAAATCGCGTCGGCATTAATGCCGTCGTGGCAATCAAGAAAAACGCTCTCGAACTCATGACCTAAGTAGTCACGATACCGATTGAGTTGCGCGTCGGCGTGTACATCAGTTTGAGAAAGAAGAATGCTTTTAGAAGAGCGAGCCTGGCAGGCTTGCTGCCATTGGCTCGCTGTTTGCAGCAGTTTTAGCTGTCGAAAACCGCCACGACTCATCGATATGACTCCGCCTTTAGAATAGGGAGAATCCAACAAACTTAGTCAGTACTGTGTTGATAAACACAACCGCAAGAATTAACGGAATAAAGGTACTGATTGAAATACGAACATATTTAGCAAGTAACGTATTTCTATAATTTGGATTGCCTTCTGACAGTTCATCTTCAAGCCCTTTACGACGCCAGTGTAGTGTAACAAACAAGCAGATAAGTAAACCGTTTAACGGCAATATGGTGTCGTAAAATACGTCATAAATGACGTCGAATACTGACTTTGGCTGTCCGGCATACGCGGTAAATTCAGTGAACGCAGGTACAAAACCAAACGATGTCGCCGCTATCAATGTGAGTACGGTCACGGCAAAGCCCATAACCAAGAGTGTTTTCTTACGACTGAACTTCGCTTTTTCAATAATCGCTGCGGTTGGTACTTCCAGTATCGATACCAATGACGTTATAGCGGCGATGAACGTTAGCAGGAAGAAAACTGTTGCGGCGATACTGGCGCCAACGTAACCAACAACACCTTCTAAAGCCACAAAGATTTGCGGGAAGAAAGAGAAAATCATACTCACCGAGGAGTCACTTAATGTGTCCGGGTTGGTATTCGGGTTGATGGCGAAGATAGCTGGCAGAGTCATTAAACCAGCGGTAAATGCGACGGCGGTATCGGTCAGGGCGACCAGCTTGCCGGAAGTAACAATGTCATCGCGACGGCTGAAATAAGAGCCGTAGGTAATCAAAATACCCATACCCAATGACAATGAGAAGAACGCTTGAGCAAGCGCACCGTTCACGACAGAACCGTCGATTTTTGAGAAGTCCGGCACTAAGTAAAACTCGACCCCTAATGCGGCGTTGTCTAGCGATAATACAAAAATAACCAGCAATACAAGCATAATGAAAAGCGCTGGCATAAGAAATTTAGCGGCCTTTTCAATGCCTTTCCTGACACCGCCAACAAGAATAACGTTGATAATGACGGTAACTGCGACGAGAAACCCAACAAAGCCGTAGTCGTTGACGAACTGGCCAAAGTACTCAGCGTCAGCCAGCATGGCCAGATTTCCGGTGATTGAATGCCATAAATAACCGAATATCCAGACGGTAATCACCATGTAAAACACGGCAATCATAAAGGGAGTAATGACCGCCAGTAGTCCGGCAATATGCCAGCCCTTGTTGTCAGGAGAAAGTACCTGATAAGAGCCTAGCGGGCTTTTTTGTGCGCGGCGGCCCAGCCCCATTTCTGCCAGCATGACTGGCAGGCAGATAAAGGCAACGAACAAAGCATAAATAATAAGAAAGGCACCGCCACCGTTTTTTGTTGCGGCAACAGGGAAGCCAACTAAGTTTCCGATACCAACGGCAGAGCCTGCCGCGGCAAGTATAAATCCAATTTTAGAGCTGAATTGATCGCGTTGTTCGCTCATTCTGACCTTCTTGTTATCGTTATTATCTTGAGGTGCTTTGTAAGCATCAATTTTTAAATTCCAGCAATCCTAGCAAGGGGTAACGTTAACGGCAAGCAGCGGATGAGTGAATACGTCGTGAATATTGGCAAGTCCGACCTGAGTGCTAAAAAATTTATTAACATCCATTACAAATGCGATATTGGAAAATGTTAAAACTCATGTAACCTTTTTCTAACTCTGTTTTAACACGCTGGTAAATACAGGGAATTCTACTCTCTGGAACAGATTGGCGTCTTTTTACCAGCGTGTTTCCAATTACCAATGCTGCATTTCAAAAAGGCGGGATACACAGCGTCTAAATGGAAAGGCGAGTTGTTGTGCCTGGTACAGTTTTTCAACATCCACTTCCGCGGTTATCAGTAATAGACAGCCCCGATCGTAGCATTCGTCGACGAGCGCGATAAAACGACGAGCTTCATTATCGAGCTTACTGATAAGCTTTGCGTCGTGTTCTCGCTGGTAGGTCTCTTCGACGCCATGCACCAACTCTTTGTCAGGAATGTAGGTAAAGGCCGGAACATTTTGTACGGCAATGGCTTTGTATTTGTCGGCAAGCTCCATGTAGTCACGCTGGCTCCGGGGGCCCGAACACAGGATCATGAAGTCAAAACCGATAACCTCGCTGTTACGCCATAAGCAAGGAATCGTTCGATTCATTATCACGACATTATCGGTTTGCTCTAGCTTGCCAAAGCGACCTTCGGTCAGCGCTTTTAAGTCAGATGGCTGCCCCTGGGTTAGGTAAAGCGGCATATCTGTGCTGTTAATACGGCGATAATCGGTACCAAAACCCAAGTCGATAAGCTCGCATTGACGGTTAAGTAACTCAATGGTCGGTTCAAAGCGATGCCGTGCCAAGCCATCTTTATACAACTCGCCGGGAGGCGCATTTGACGTAGTAATTAACGTCACGCCCGCGGCAAACAAGCTTTCCCATAACCGAGCCAAAATCATGGCATCACCAATATCTTCAACAAAAAACTCATCCAGGCAGATAATAGAGTGCGCCTCGGCCCAGTCACTCGCCACTCGTTGCATCGGATTTTCTTCGCCTTGCAAGTTATTCAGTGCGTCGTGAACCTTCGACATAAAATGGTGGTAGTGCAGTCTGATAAACGATGAATTGGCTGTTGAAAGTGAGCGTAGTTGCTCGGAAAACATGTCCATTAGCATAGTTTTCCCGCGGCCAACGGGACCGTATAAATATAAGCTATTTATGGATGTTGAATCTTTATTGCTAATAGCATCAAGCCGCTGTTGAAGCGCAGCAACGGCGTTTCGTTGAAAACCGTCGTCGTTTAGCTTTCCTGAGTCAATCCAGTGTTGGTAAATTTGCTGCATGGCGTTACTGAGTTGGTGCCAAAAAAAGGGCCGGCTGAGGGAGCCGGCCAAGATCGTTGCTAGTGAACAGCCTAATACATCATGCTGTACAACTTTCTACGGTAGGTTGCTGCGAGCGGATCACCATCGGGCAACGAATTAATAATGTCGAGTGCGTATTTTTTTGCGCCCTCGAAATTGACGTCTTTCGTTAACACGGTAAATACCAGTTGCAGTGCTTCCTCGTCGCGGTGTGCTTCATGAAACTTTAAGGCCAACTGCAACTTTAACGATAAATCATCAGGGTTTTGCTCGACTTGCTCCTGCAAGGCGCGAAGTTCAGGGGAGTCTGCCGCATCTTCGGCTAACTCTAACTTACCCTTAATACGCTGATAATCACTGTCTTGCTCGACCATTGGAATAGCAGCAACTAGCTCTTTTGCCTGATCTAACCGACCGGCGTCTACGGCCGCTTCTGCCAGTAATTTAATGGCTGCCATATCGGTGTTATCAAGATCATAGGCTTGCTTAGCCAGGGTATAAGCTCTGTTCGCATCGCCTTCACCCATGGCTACTTGTGCCTGTTGAATAAGATCGTCTGACGGGCTTGGCAAATGCTTACTCAACATTTCCCGAACTTCGCTTTCGGTTTTAACACCACCAAAACTATCGACTGGTTCACCATTTTTGAAAAGTGCCACGGTCGGGAGACTGCGAATGCCAAATTGCATGGCTAACTCTTGTTGGTCATCGCAATTTATTTTCGCGAGAATAACCTGATCGCTGTATTCGTTTGCCAGTTTTTCCAACACCGGCATGAGCTGTTTGCACGGCTCACACCAGTCAGCCCAAAAATCGATAATAACCAGTTTCTCTTTTGAGCCTTCTAAGAGCACCTGCTGAAAGTTCTGCAGAGTGACATCAATAATGTTGGACTGTTGTGACATTTGCGCCCGTTCTCCTGTGTCTTTTTGTTCGTGTCTTAAAGCAGGATATGTTGACGGTAAACGTCGATTTCAAGGTTAACCGGCAAACCAGGATAAGACTTTGTCTTTTAACTTACTGTACGGTGGGTAACGTAATGCCACATCAAAGCGAAAGCTGCGGGTCATAACGGGTTTTAAATGACTAAAAGTATCAAAGCCCCACTTTCCGTGATAACGCCCCATACCGCTTTGCCCAACGCCGCCAAACGGCAACTTGTCATTGAGCATAAACATCAGGGTGTCGTTGTAGCAAACATTGCCGGCGGACACTCGTTGAGTAAACTGCTTCAGCATTCGTTTATCTTTTGAAAATACATAAAGTGCTAAAGGCTTAGGCTTAGTGTTAATAAACTCAATAGCTTCAGAAGCTGACTTCACGCTCACCACAGGCAGTAGCGGACCAAATATCTCTTCCTGCATGAGGTCGCTTTCGGCAGTTACGCTGTCAATAACGGTAGGGGCGATATAACGCTCGCGTTTATCAAAGTCACCACCAATGACAATATTGGCACCGTCAATCATTCGGGTCAGTCGCTGCCAGTGCTGCTCGTGAATAATACGACCATAGTCATTCGATTGCTGTGGATCATCCCCGTAAAATTGCGCAATTTGCTCGCGCAATGCGTCAATCAATCGGTCTTTTACTGACTCTTCAATCAGCAAGTAGTCTGGCGCTATGCAGGTTTGTCCAGCATTCAGAAACTTCCCCCAAACAATGCGGCGAGCTGTTACCGTAATATCGGCGTCGCTCAACACTACTGCGGGGCTCTTTCCGCCAAGCTCAAGTGTCACAGGTGTCAGATTTTTAGCTGCTGCAGCCATAATGGCTTTGGCTGCTTGCGGACCGCCGGTGTAAAAAATATGGTCAAACGGCAATTCGGTTAGCTCTTGAGAGACTTCAACACCACCAGTAACGACTTTAAAGGCGGCGCTGTCCAGGTAATTAACCAAATGCTTTTCGAAAACGTCGGCGGTTGCCTGGGCATGCTCAGACGGCTTTATTACTGCGCAGTTACCTGCAGCAACGGCCGCAATAACCGGCGCTAATGTCAATTGTACCGGGTAGTTCCAGGCTCCCAATACTAAAACCGTGCCTAAGGGGTCTGGCACTATCACGCTTTTGGCCGGCCAGGCCAGCATTGGATTACTTACTTTACGTGGTTTCATCCAGCCACGTAAAGCGTTAATAGTATGTTTAATATCAGTTTTCAGGAAGTGAATTTCAGTAAGTTGTGATTCGCTGGGACATTTACCTAAGTCTTGTTGCAGCGCTTCCAGCAAGTCCTTTTCGTGATCCTCTAAAAAGTGGGAGAGCTGTTTTAGTTGTTGCTGACGCCAAGACAGCGGACGTGTAAGTCCGCTGTCGAAGGTGTGTTGAAGTTGCTCTAACGTTTTACGATGAGGGTTCATTCAAGTCCGCCGAGGGTTACGGTTTTTAACTCTAAGTATTCATCAATACCGTATTTTGACCCTTCACGTCCAATACCGGACTCTTTAATGCCGCCAAATGGGTTGTAAGCATGCGAAATACCGCCGGTATTAACGCCTACCATGCCGTATTCAAGTGCTTCACTCACTCGGAAAATGCGAGAGGTGTCTTTCGCCGCAAAGTACGACGCCAGCCCAAATGGCGTGTCATTGGCTTTCTTAATGCCTTCTTCTTCCGTTTCGAAGGTATTAATGGCAACGACAGGACCAAAGATTTCTTCTTTGGTGATGTCCATATCGTCAGTAACGCCTGAAACCACTGTTGGTGCGTAGAATAAATCACCCAATTCGGTCATGACTGAACCGCCAGCTTCAATCGTTGCGCCATCTGATTTCGCTGACAGCACCAGACGCTGAACCTTGTCGACAGCATCTTGGTCAATTAGAGGTCCTAAGTCGACGCCTTCTTCAGTCCCCGGACCAACTTTTAATGCTTTTACCTTGCTGACAATAGCCTGAGTGAATTTTTCAGCAACCTTTTCCTGCACCAAGACTCGGTTGGCGGAAACGCAGGTTTGTCCGCCATTACGGAATTTACAGGCAATAAGCTGCTCGGCAGCCTGCTCAATGTCGGCATCGTCAAACACCAGGAACGGAGCATTACCGCCCAGCTCCAGCGATACTTTGGATACGTGCTCTGAGCATTGTTGCATGAGAATCTTACCAACGCCGGTAGAGCCGGTGAACGACAACTTACGAACCTGTGATGAGGTTGCAAGGCGCTTACCTACGGTTTTGGCATCGGTGGTTGGAATAATATTAATAACACCGTCCGGAATGCCCACTTCACTGGCGAGTTGCGCCAAAGCTAAGCTGGAAAGGGGAGTTAACTGCGGTGGCTTAACAACTATGGTGCAGCCAGCGGCTAACGCAGGTGCAATTTTGCGAGTGATCATCGCATTCGGGAAGTTCCACGGGGTAATGGCTGCGCAGACGCCAACCGGTTCTTTGGTCACTAATACGCGTTTGCTGCTGTCGGTTAGCGGTAGAATATCACCGTTAATGCGTTCGGCCTCGCCGGCAAACCAGTCGACAAAGCTGGCGCCGTACTCTACCTCACCAACCGCCTCTGGAACCGGCTTGCCTTGTTCGGCGCTCATTAATTCGCCCAATGCCTGCTTGTTGTCCATCATGGACTGATACCACTTGCGTAATAGCACAGCACGCTCGCGAGCGGTTTTCTTACGCCATTTAGCCAGTGCCGTCTCGGCGACGTTAATGGCGCGTTGCGTAAGCTCGTCATCGGCATCGGCAACTTCGGCCAAAACCTCACCTGTTGCCGGGTTAGTCACACTGAAACGTTTGTCTGTGGGTACCCAGTGACCTTCGATGAAACAATCGCTTTTAGTAAGTGATGACATGGAATGTGCTGACATATAGCCTCCAACTGAATAAGTTTATCTATACTAATGTAGGCAATAAATGCACAAATGGTTCAACTTTTTCAATGATTTCAGACTATATTTTGGTTTTTGTCGAAAAAGTATCCAGTTACATTGCTTTTATCGCACAAATGCGTATAATCCGCAGCTCCTTCAAGGAACACCGCATTACTGATGAGGCAGCGGTCACCCTTGATTCGCGGGGTTGCAGCGCCTGATTCCAGTCCAGACAGTTTAGAGACTGACCACTGATTCCTGTTGCCGGGCCATAACCCCATATTTGTTTTGTTTGCCATAAGGCAAACGGGAATATAGTGAGACACAATTTATGTCAAAGACTCAAACGAGCCTGTCGTTCAGCGACATGGCCCTACCTTCTGCTGTGCTTGAACAACTGAACGCAATGGGTTTTGAAACCCCAACCCCTATTCAGCAGCAGTCAATCCCTGCTCTGTTAGAGGGTAATGATGTGTTAGGTGAAGCACAAACTGGTACCGGTAAAACAGCCGCATTTGGCTTGCCTGCGCTGGCGAAAATTGACCCTTCGTTGAAACAGACTCAAGTCTTAGTAGTAACGCCTACACGTGAGCTAGCCATTCAGGTTGCTGAAGCGTTAGAAGGCTTTTCAAAGAAAATGCGTGGTGTTGGCGTGGCAACCGTTTATGGTGGTGCTGCCTTTGGTCCGCAAGTAAAGGCGCTAAAACAAGGTACCTCAATTGTTGTTGGTACGCCGGGGCGTCTTATCGACTTACTGAATAAAAACGTATTGCAACTGGATGGTTTGAAGGTTGCGGTATTGGATGAAGCCGACGAAATGTTGAACATGGGCTTCATTGAAGACATCGAAACCATTTTAAAAGGTGTGCCTGAAACCGCCCAACGAGCGTTGTTTTCAGCGACTATGCCGAATGCCATTCGTAAATTGGCGAAAACCTTCCTGAATAAACCATTGAATATTCAGATTGAAGCGGTTGCGCGTGAAAAAGCAACGATTAAACAGAAAGCGTGGAAAGTTCAGGGCATGACTAAAATGACCGCTCTGACTCGTTTATTGGAAGTGACTCCGTATCAACGTGCATTGATTTTCGTGCGCACTCGTCAGGACACTATGGATGTTGCTGAGTTATTACAACGTTCAGGATTCAAAGCGTCGCCATTAAGCGGCGATTTAAACCAGGCTCAACGTGAGCAAACGGTTAGCCAGTTGCGCAGCGGCCATATCGAAATTCTGGTTGCGACAGACGTTGTTGCGCGTGGTCTGGATGTGCCTGAAATTACCCACGTGATTAACTATGACTTGCCAAGTGATACTGAGTCTTATGTTCACCGTATCGGCCGCACTGGTCGTGCGGGACGTTCAGGCGAAGCGATTCTGTTCTTCCGTGCAAAAGAACGTCATTTATTGCGCCACTACGAGCGTTTAACCAATGCTCCGGTAGAGTTCTTTGACGTGCCGAATGCAAGTGAGCTGAGCAAGTATCGTCAGCAGCAGCTGTTAGAGAAGCTGCAGGCGTCACTGGCTGAAGAGACCGCAAGTGCCGACAAGCCGAAGCTGGAAAAGTTACTGGCTCAATGGCTGGAGCAATCTGAATTGACTGCCGAGGAAATTGCATTAGCGCTGCTGACTCAGCAGAACGAGCAACGTCCGCTGTTCCTGAAAGAAGACCGTCCAGTGCGTGAGCGTACTGAGCGCTCGGCTCGAAATGACCGTGGCGACAAACGCAAGCCTCGAGCTGAGCGTGGCGGACGCGCGGCGGATATCGACTTTGATACCTATAAAATACAGGTGGGTAAAGAACACGGCGCCCGCCCTGGTGATATTGTTGGCGCGATTGCAAACGAAGCGTCTATGGACAGCAAGTACATCGGTCAAATTCAGTTGTTCGATAACCACTCGCTGGTTCAGTTGCCAAAAGGTATGCCGAAAGACGTCATGCACGTACTGAAAAAAGCGCGTGTTCGTCAGCAGCCAATGGGTCTTGAGCTAAGTGATGAACAAGTTAAACGAGCGCCACGTCCACCGCGTGATCGTGACGCCCGTGGTCCTAAACGCCGTCAGGCAGGAAAGGGCGCAGCACGTCGTTTTAACTAATTAGACGTATTAACACCGGCCGGATGATCGACAATGATCATCTGGTCGATGTCATATCCCCATTCATTGGCTTTTGCGAGTGCGTAATCTAAGTCCGGCTGAGATACATTCGGTGTCCGCGACAAAAACCAGAAATACTCATGCGAATCGCTGGTGACAATTGCCTGTTGGTAGTTATCATCTAACCAGCTAACGTAATAACCACCGTAAAACGGCCAGAAAAACGTCACTTGATAGGCTGCCTTCATGTTTTCAACAGGTTCAGCTTTCCCGATAGCCGTTTGCCATTCCTGATTTTCAACATGGAAACCTCGGTTAGTGACCTCTAATGTACCGTCACCGTTTAAACGGTATTCTGCGGTAACGCCTTGCAGTCCCTCTTCAAAGCTGTGTGGCATTCGGGCAATTTCGTACCACTTTCCTAAATAGCGGTCGGCGTCGAAGTCATCAACAACATCAGCCACCGGTGTGGGCTGAGACTTACAGGCAGTCAGTAATAAGGTCATTAAAAATGCAGGTAACCACTTGTTCATTGTGCGTCCTTGTTATAACTCGTTAATTGTGTTCAGGTAATGCTCAGCTTGTTTAATGAGCGCATTTTGCTCGTCATCCGATTTTTTATTCCATACTTGATACATCATGCCCATTCTATGGTTATTTTCAAAATGTTCTTTATGACAGTTAATAAAGTGCCAGTATAGACTATTAAACGGGCAGGCTTTGTCACCGGTTTTTTTGTTCGGATCGTAATGGCATTGACTACAATAGTGCCCCATTTTCTTCATATAGTTTGCGCTTGAGATATAAGGCTTAGTAGCAATCAGACCATTGTCTGCGTATTGGCTCATGCCCCGAGTGTTGGGTAGCTCAACCCATTCAATAGCGTCAATATAGATGCCTAAGTACCATTCATCGAGAGCGTCTGGGGAAACACCGGCGAGTAGCGCGAAGTTACCCGTCACCATCAGTCTTTGTATGTGGTGAGCGTATGCGTAGTCGAGAGACTGCCGGATAGAGTGATGCATACAGGCCATTTTTGTTTCAGCATTCCAGTAATAGTTTGGAAGCGCACGAGTATGATTTAACGCATTGTTGTTTTTGTATTCGGGCATGAACTTCCAGTAAATGGCTCTGACAAACTCCCTCCAGCCTATAATTTGACGGACAAAGCCTTCAATTTGCGCGAGGCTTATCGTGTCTTTATTGTTAGACCAAGACTCAACGGCTGAGTTAACAACCTCTAATGGATGCAGCATTTTGGTATTCAACGCGAAAGACAAGCGAGAGTGGAAAAGACTCCAATGCGCCTCGGGCGTTATACTGGCAGTTGTCATTGTATCCTGGTAACGGCCGAAGTTCGGTAAACCAAACTCACAGAAGTGCGATAATAATTGCTGTGCCTGCTTTCGGCTTACCGGCCAGATAAACTGCTTGGGGTCAGCATTTCCCATTGTTTTGATATTCTGCTCTGAGAGCATGTTGTCGATATCCGAAACGTCATTAGCAAATACAAGAGGTTCGGGAACTTTTTGCTTTTTTGGCAGCTTTTTTTGGTTTTCTTTATCGAAGTTCCAGCGCCCGCCGACTGGTTTATTACCCTCCATTAAAATATCGTGTTCGCTACGCACCTTGCGGTAGAAGGTTTCCATCAGGTAACTTTCGGTGTCTGGAAAGTAGTTTTCTAAAGCGTTTCGACCAGTAAGGAAGTGCTCACTATCAATCCACTTAATGTCGATATTGTTGGCGCCTGCCCAGCTCTTTAATTGATGGTCGAGACGGTATTCGTCTGGTTGCTGGCACTCAATACGTTCAGCGCCAGTTTCTTCAAGTAGCCAAAGCAGGTTTTTCGTCAGGCTTTGTTGATTTCGGGCATCGTCCAGCCTGAGATAAAAGATACGATGGCCCGCGGATTCCAATGCGTCAGAAAAATTACGCATGGCTTTAAAAAAAGCCAATATCTTTTGCCGGTGATGCAACACGTAATCGGCTTCCTGCCCCAGCTCCATTATTACGTAAAGAGTTTCTGAGTTTTTTGTATTAAACCAACGGTGGCGAGCATTTAATTGGTCACCTAATATCAGTCTTATTGTCTTCGCCTTCATTGCTCGTCCATAACCAGAGTTAACTAAAGCTTAATACGCTGCTTGAGTTAATTCAGATTGGCGTACCGAAATTCGCTAAAATATGGCATTATGCGCGTTAGTTTAAGAGTCAGGAGTTTTTATGAGCCAGGTTGAAAGTGCAGAGAGTCAGTCTCAGCAAAAGCCAGTTAATGTTATTTGCATAAAGTGGGGTAAAAAATACGGCCCCGATTATGTGAATACACTGCATTCAATGGTGAGTCGCCATTTGAGCCGACCGTTTCGTTTTGTGTGCTTTACGGATGACTTCGATGGCATTAATGATGATATTGAAGTTAAAGCAATTCCGAAAATTGGCTTTGAAGACTTCGACAAACAAGTGCCTTGGACAAAAGCGCATGGCTGGTTGAAGTTAACCTGCTTTGCAAACCCTCTTTATGACTTAGAGGGCCCGACACTGTTTTTGGACTTAGACATTATTATTGTCGGCAGCCTGGACGAATTTTTCGAGCCGGAGGGCGACTTCATGGTCATTAAGGAATGGGATAAGTCGGATGCAACGGGCAACACATCGGTATTCCGTTTTAATATTGGTGCACACGACGACGCACTTGAGCACCTGAAGAAAGACCCTGACGCGGCCACGGCGGATGTACGTAATGAACAAGAGTATATTACGCACTTTGTTGATCGCCAGAATAAACTAAAATACTGGCCAGAAAAATGGTGCCGAAGCTTTAAGAGACATTGCTTGCGTCCATTCCCGTTAAGTTTCTTCCAGGAGCCACGTATTCCTGAAGAAGCAAAAGTCATTATTTTCCACGGTAAACCACACCCTGACGATGCGTTGGAAGGTCGCAGTGGCAAATGGTACCGCAAGGTGTTACCCACCAAGTGGATTGCTGAATACTGGCGCTAACTCGCATGATGCTTTGGTTTTACGGATTAATATTACGGCTGGTGACTCCAGCCGTTTTTGTCTGGTTATGGTTGCGCGGCCGAAAAGACCACCGTTATCGCTCACACTGGTCAGAGCGACTGGCGCTGGACACAGTCAGTGTTGACTTGCAGGGTTGTACGATCATTCACAGCGTGTCGGTTGGGGAAACGCTGGCAGCGAAACGGTTAATTGAGCAATTTGTCGCGCAATTCCCTGACGAAAAAGTCGTAATAACCTGCATGACGCCGACCGCACGCGCACTTATTCAGACGCATTTTGGTAACCAAGTGACGTATCGTTACTGGCCATTGGATACTCCGGGGTCTGCAAAGCGCTTTGTTTCAAAGCTGAAGCCTAAAACCGTCTGGATAATGGAGACTGAGCTTTGGCCGCAAATGCTCAACTCTCTGGCTCAAGCGAGTGTATCGGTTTGTTTATTGAATGCGCGGCTTTCAAAACGCTCTGCGGCTGGATATCGTCGTTTTCACCGATTACTGAAGTCGGTTTGGCAGCAGTTAGCCCTCGTTTCGGTGCAAAATAAAGAAACCGCTCGACGCATGAGAATGTTGGGCGTGCCGACAGGTCGCTTATTTGTGGATGGTAACCTCAAGTACGACATCGAACTCAGTCAGAGCGATATAGCCAAAGCGGCTCAATGGATACCGAGTTGTGAAGGCCGCTCAATTTGGTTGGGCAGCAGCACTCACCCGGGTGAGCATGAACAACTGCTAGCTGCTCATAAACGTATTCTTGAGCATGAGCCCGACGCTTGTCTTATTATTGCGCCAAGACATCCCGAACAGTTTGAGGTCGTTGCCAAATTAGTTCAGGATAACGCCCTCCGCTTGGCGCGGCGGAGTCAGAACGACACAATTCCCAATGATTGTCATGTTTTTTTGGCGGACAGTATGGGCGAAATGATGCTTTGGGGGCAGTTGGCATCTATAAGCTTTATTGGTGGCAGTTTAATTGAACGAGGCGGACACAACCCCCTTGAAGTTATTGCTGCTGGCTCCAATGTTATGTCTGGTAAACACGTTTTTAACTTCCCGCAAGTTTATGGGGAGCTGGCAAAAGCTGGCGCTGTTAATTGGGTTGGAAACGTAGACGATATCGTCAATACGATAAACAAGCTGCAGCAGCCAGCTGTCATGAAACAACAACATGACGCTGCTAAAAGTGTCTTAAAGACGCATCAGGGTGCAACGCAACGCGTGTTAGCGAGAGCACTGGAATATACTCTGACAGGAAGCGGTATGATAAAGACAGAGCAGAGTCCCCGTGGGCTTATTCGCTACGATAGCAATATTATTGAAACCATTGAAGACAAGCATTTCACGGCGCAGTATTGGCAACAACAAAAAGCCATTGCGGGTAACTCAACTGGCCGGGCAACGGTCTGGTTCATTCAGCAGGGCGACTTAGGCTTGTTGCTGCGCCATTACTACCGAGGTGGTTTGGTTGGGAAAATCAATAAAGATCGCTTTTTAAGAGAGCCGGCTGACAAAAGCAGAGCGATTCACGAATTTGATTTGTTATTGAAGCTGCGTGAGAAAGGGCTTCCGGTTCCGAGACCGGTTGCGGCACGCATGGAAAAAACCGGTGTATTTAGTTACAAAGCAGATATTCTTGTCGAAGTCATTCCCGGAGCAGTGGATGTCTTTCGCCTACTGCGCGAAAAACAGTTGTCAGCAGAGCTTTGGCAAACGCTTGGTGCCGTCATAAAGGAGCTGCACGACGCTGGCGTCTATCATTCAGACCTGAACTGCCATAACTTGATGTTAGATGACAACGACAAAGCGTGGATAGTGGATTTTGATAAATGTGACTTTCGTGAAGAGGGTGACTGGAAGGAAGCGAATATCCAACGCCTGTTGCGCTCATTGAGAAAAGAGAAAGAAAAGAACGACACGTTTTATTGGAAAGAGTCTCGCGATTGGCCTGAATTATTGACCGGCTATCGCCGTTAGCGGCGGCTCACTTCTTTGCACAAAAAAGCCCGGAAACTCGTCAGAGCTTCCGGGCTTTCTTCTTTTATCAACGGTTATTCGCGAATTTGGCCGTTACCGGTAACCACGAATTTTTCTGTTGTCAGCGCTTGTAAGCCCATTGGACCGTAAGCGTGAAGCTTACTGGTCGAAATACCAATTTCTGCGCCTAAACCAAGCTGACCGCCGTCAGAGAAACGAGATGACGCGTTTGCCATTGTGACCGCCGAATCTACTTCGCGGATGAAACGCTTCGCTGTGTCATCGTTCTCGGTAACAATGACTTCAGTGTGGCCACTACCAAACTGCTGAATGTGTTCCAACGCTGCGTCGAAATTATCGACGGTGCGAACGGCAATTTCCAGTGCCAGGTATTCTTCGCCGAACTGGTCATCGCCAATTTCATCAGCACCATCAAAATAACCGACTGAGCGTTTGTCCGCGTGAATAGTGACGTCTTTTTCGCCTAGTGCTTTAGCGGCCATAGGCAGGAATTTATCGGCAACGTCTTGGTGCACCAGCAGACCCTCAAGCGCGTTGCATACACCAGTGCGCTGAGTCTTGCCATTAAGCAAAATAGCCAGTGCCTTATCCAGGTCAGCGTCCTTATCAACGTACAAGTGGCATACGCCTTTGTAGTGCTGAATGACTGGAATTTTACTGGTGTCACTTACGTAGTGAATTAAGCCTTCACCACCGCGAGGAATCACCAGGTCAATGTAGTCTTTTTGCTGCAGCAGTTCGGTCATTAATTCGCGATCTGGCGTAGGCACTACGGTAATCACGTCTTTTGGTAAACCACTTTGTTCTAACGCTTCGTGAAGAGCTTCGGCTATTGCCTTGCTGCTTTCGATGGCTTCGCGACCACAACGCAGTATAACAGCGTTACCAGATTTAAAGCACAGCGCACCAGCATCAGCGGTTACGTTAGGGCGTGCTTCATAAATCATGGCAATGACGCCCAGTGGAATACGCATCTTTTCAATTTTCAAACCGTTAGGGCGTTCTTCCAGTAGGTAACTGTCGCCCACGGGATCTTTTAAGTTGATGATCTCTTCAATCGCAGAAGCCATGCCTTCGACACGCTCTGGAGTCAGTTCCAGACGATCCATCATGGCGTCGCTCAGGCCTTTCTCTTTACCGGCTACCAAGTCTTTCTTATTTACTTCAATAATTTTGTCTTGGTGTGCACGGATTGCATCCGCCATTTTTTGCAGAACTTTGTTTTTGTCTGCTTCTGATAGCGTTGCTACGGCACGTGCCGCCTTAGCAGCACGTTGTGAAATTTCTTTAGCTAATTGCTGGCTCATGAATCCTCCAAAATCATTAAATCGTCGCGGTGAATTACTTCTGTGATTGGGCTATAGCCAAATTGCTCAGCAATGTCTTCCGTCTGCTGTCCTTTAATATGCATAAGCTCGTGAGAGCTATACTGGCAGATGCCCTTCGCTATAGCGTCTGTGTCATTGGCACTGCGCACCAACACAGCGTCTCCGCGATCAAAGTCACCTTGTACATCAACGATGCCTGAACTGAGTAACGATGCACCGTTTTCAATCAGCGCTTTTTCTGCGCCTTCGTCTACTAATATTTCGCCCTGTGCAACCAGGGTGTGTCTTAACCAATGCTTTTTATTGCTAATTGGATCAGATTGGCGACGGAAAAGTGTTCCCGGAATTTCGCCCTGTAGTAAAGATTCGAAGGTTTCGCCTTTACCACCATTAACAATGTATGTGTCGATACCATGCGATGTGGCTTTCTCTGCGGCTTCAATTTTCGTGCGCATACCACCGGTACCCACATCGCTCACTGAGCCGCCCGCTAATGAATAGATGCTTTCATCTATTTGCTCAACCACTGGTATTTTCTTCGCGTCAGGGTTGAGATTCGGATCAGCGTCGTACAACCCATCAATGTCTGAGCAAATAAAGAGCGCATCAGCATCGACAAGTGTAGCGACCATGGCTGATAGATTATCGTTATCACCAACCTTCATCTCGTCAGTGGCGAGTGCGTCGTTTTCGTTTACCACTGGCAAAATGTTGTGTTCTAACAATCTATTGAGTGTGTTTTTGATGCTGACGTAACGAGCTCTGTCGCGTAAGTCACTATGCGTCATGAGTAGCTGAGCGCAGGGGAAATCAAAAAAGCGCGACCAGTACCCCATCATTTCATTTTGGCCAACCGCCGACATTGCTTTACGAACAGCGACAGGTACTTTTTTATGTTCGAAATGAATATGTTTGCGGCCGGCAGCAACACTACCAGAAGAAACTAAAACTACTTCTTGTCCGCGTTCATGACACTCGTTAATGAAACGAGCTATGGGTAGTAAAAATTTGGTGCTAACCCCAGTTTCATCTGGCGCGATGAGCGCACTCCCCACTTTCAGTACGGCTCTTCGCCAGGATGGCGCTTTCATAAAGACTCCCTTTTGTTGAATTCGTTAGTAGTCTAACAGATTGCCCGAATGAGCTCCAGTAACGCCCATAAGTTATAACTATTGTCAATATATTAGAGAATCATAGAAACTGACAAGAAAAATAAAAAAGCCCCTTTGAAATAGGGGCTTAAAGGTAAGCTTAGTAAGCATTAAAGTTAGCTTTCAGGCGGTGTATAGCCTTCAATATGGACGTCCTTATGCTCGAACAAAAAGTCAGTCATTTGTTGCTCTAAAAACTCTCTGTCGTTTGGGTCCATCATATTCAAGCGTTTTTCATTAATCAGCATGGTTTGCTTTTTTTGCCACTCGGCCCAGGCTTCCTTTGAAATATGGTTGAAAATGCGCTCACCCAGCTCGCCGGGGTATAACTGAAAGTCCAGGCCCTCGGCGTCTTTTTGTAAATATTCGCAAAATACAGTACGGCTCATAATTCGCTCGCTTATTTGTTCAGTTCTTTAAGTAGTTTAACGGTTGGAGCGGCAAAGCCCAACTGCTGTTCCGAATCCAGACTAAACCACATCGACTGGCCAGACTCACTAACCCAACTTACTTTCTCAGAGAGATTAATGATGACTGGAAGACAGTCTAAATGAAAGTGGCTGAATGTGTGTCTAAATTCAGTCAGTGGCTTGCTCGATTCAGCAGTAACCCCCAGTTTGTCGAGAATACTTTCTACGTCGCTACTTGTTTGCGCCTGAGGGAAGCCCCAGAGTCCACCCCAAATACCTTGTTGCGGATTTTTTTGTAGCAAGACTTCGTTGCCGCATTTAATCATTAACAGCTGAGTCGTCTTTACCGGTTTTGCTTTTTTCGGCTTTTTGCCCGGGTAAAGCTCAATAGTATTGTTGGCAAATGCTTCGCAAGTTGCTGAGATAGGACAGCGGTGACACTCAGGTCTTGTTCGAGTACAGACAGTAGCCCCAATATCCATCATAGTTTGGTTATAGTTGTCGCACTCTTCCTCCGGGGTTAATTCATCACTGAATTCCCATAGACGCTTTTGCACCGATGCTTTTCCCGGCCAGCCGTCAATGGCAAAGTGTCTGGTCAGAACACGTTTAACGTTACCGTCGAGAATGGGGGCGTATAGTCCGTGCCCCAAAGACAAAATAGCACCCGCTGTGGAGCGGCCTATTCCGGGTAATTCTTCGAGAGCTTCAACAGTAGTTGGAAACTGGCCGTTCAAGTCCTGACTGATAATTTGTGCGGCTTTATGCAAGTTTCGGGCTCTGGCGTAGTAGCCAAGCCCGGTCCAGAGGCTTAATACGTGATCTTGTTCGGCCTTTGCCAACGTATGAATGTCCGGAAAGTCATTCATAAACCGTTGAAAGTAAGGGATGACGGTCGTGACTTGAGTTTGCTGTAGCATAATTTCCGACACCCAAACTTTATAAGGCGTCTTACTTTGCTGCCATGGCAAATGCTTACGACCAAATTGGTGATACCACTTAAGGACTTTGCTACTAAATGACTGAGTCAACTGTAAATCTCTGCAAATGGAAATGACTTATAAAAAAATGTACTACGCTTTACATCATAAACAGTCTCTCATATTTAGAGCTGATTTGTTATTGCATCGAAAAGGAGATTTGCAATGAAAGCAGTAAACTTAATTACCCTATCTTTAATTGCTGCGGGTTTAACCGCACCAGTTTTTGCACAACAAACACAAGCCGAAAAAGATGACTTCTATTTAGGTGCTCGTTTAGGTGTCTTCTCTGCCGATGAAGATCGAGTTGCAGTCGACAATAACCAAATGTTTTTCGTTGATGACGGCTTTAAAACCTTTACGTCAGGCATTGAAGCCGGCTACATGATGACAGAAGCTTGGGAAGCACGTATTTATTACGATTACATGGAAGCTGATCTCGTTGGCGGCGGCGATGCTTATGGCGATAGCTATGGTGTCGATGCTCTTTATCACTTTAATAACAACATCTACGCCGGTTTGGGCCTGAATAACACTGAAATCGGTGAGATAACGGATGTTGCCGCGCGTGCGACAGTGGGTCATCGCAGCTTTATTAACGATAACCTAGCATGGCGTATTGAAGGTGGCGTCCAGCGAGGCTGGGAAGAAGATTATACTGAAATGTTTGCTAACATTGGCCTACAGTGGTTCTTTGGTGGTCGTGACGCGAGCCCTGAGCCGCGCCCAAGACCAGAGCCGCAAAAAGCGGCTCCAGCGCCGGAACCAGAACCGAAGCCAGTTGATTCAGATGGTGACGGTGTCATTGATGCAAATGACAAGTGTGCGAATACGCCAAAAGACTACTCGGTTGATGAAGATGGTTGCATCTTGTACGAGAATGAAACCATTACCGAAGAGCTGCTGGTTGAGTTCGACCTGAACTCGTCAAAAATTCGTGATAATGCCTATGGCGATATTGAAGAAATGGCAGAGTTCATGAAAGAGCATCCGCAGCTAGATATCACTATTCATGGCCACACTGACAGTACTGGTGAAGCAGACTACAACCAGTGGTTGTCTGAAAAGCGTGCACAGTCGGTAGCTACTGCGTTAGTAAATCGTTACGGTATTGAGAAAAGCCGAGTGAAGTCGAAAGGTCATGGCGAGTCTCAACCAAAAGTACGTGAAAACAGTGCAGCTGATCGCCAGACCAACCGTCGTATCGAAGCTGTCTTAAAAGTAGTCAACCGCGTACCGAAAGAGCGTAAATAGTACGTTGTATTGATAGGTTGAAACAGCGATAATATCGCATGAGATATAAACAGGCCTGATTATTCAGGCCTGTTTTTTTGGTGTTAGCTGTTATCAATGGTTTAGGTACTGATGAGTCATTTTAAAAGTGCGGAAGAAGCTGCTGCGGCAGGGAAGTATGTAAGGACTGTGCGTAGCTTTGTTAAGCGCGAAGGGCGTTTAACTAAAGGTCAGGCGGGAGCCATAGAGCGACAGTGGCCTAAAATGGGTCTGTCATTGGCCGACGAAATGCTGAGTTTTAAAGACGTTTTTAACCGCGAAGCCCCTGTTACTCTGGAAATAGGTTTTGGCATGGGTCACTCGTTAGTCGAAATGGCTGAGACCGATCCTGATCGCAACTTTATTGGCATCGAAGTTCACGAACCCGGCGTTGGCGCGTGTTTAATGGCCGCTGAAGAAGCTGGGTTGAGTAATTTGCGTGTCTTTCATGAAGACGCCGTAGAGGTTCTCAAGCAGTGTGTGCCCGACAAAAGCCTTAACTGTGTGCAGGTGTTTTTCCCAGATCCATGGCACAAGAAACGCCATCACAAGCGTCGAATCATACAACCAGAGTTTGTTGAACTGCTTGTTCAGAAGCTAGAGTCTGGCGGCATTATTCATTTAGCAACAGATTGGGGAAACTACGCAGAACACATGCTTGAAGTGCTGAATGGTAGCAGTGCACTGACTAACTTATCCGCATCGGGTGACTACATACCAAGACCTGATAGCCGGCCAAAAACTAAATTTGAACGTCGCGGTGAAGGCAAAGGTCATGGCGTTTGGGATTTGCAGTTTAAGGTCACTGAATAACAAGAGACAAAGCTTCTCGAATTAGTCGAGAAGCGTATCTAAAACTGAGTTTAAAAAGCGGTGTCCTTTTGGTGTTAGTTCCCAGGCCGCCTCGTTTTCGGTTAGAAGTTTTAACTCAATAGTTTTACCCAGCTGCTTTGACGCATGTGATGAAGGTAAGCCTGTAGTGTCCTCAAAGCGTTGCTTCGAAACCGGCTCCATCAAACGAAATTGGTTCATAAAGAACTCAAAGGTTAAGTCATCTTTAGCCACTTCATTAAGTTTGTACCGTAGTGGTTTGGTTAAATCGAGGTAACCCTTGGGGTGCTTAATTTTTTCGCAGCGAATGATGCGCTGTTCCTGTTCCAGCGTGATCTTACTATGCGCGCCGCAGCCAATCCCCAAGTAGTCACCGAACTGCCAGTAATTGCGGTTATGGCGACTCTGGTGGCCAGGTTTAGAGTAAGCGCTAACTTCGTACTGCCTATAACCCGCCGCCTCCAGAAGCTCATGCCCTTTTTGATAAATATCCCAGAGAGTTTCTTCATCGGGGAGCTCGGGAGGAGAGCTTGCAAACAGGGTGTTTGGCTCAATGGTGAGTTGATACCAGGATATGTGCGGCGGATTGAGCGCAATGACTTGCTTTAAATCATCCATGGCGGCATCTAAAGACTGATTAGGCAGTCCATGCATTAAGTCTAAATTAAAGCTTTTTAGCGGCAGTTGTGACGCGTGTGCAGCGGCCTCGCGGGCCTGCTCCGGGTCATGTATGCGGCCTAACCGGGACAACTGCTCTGATTGTAAGCTTTGCACACCAATAGACAAACGAGTGATGCCGGCTTTGACAAAGTCAGCAAACTTTTCTGTTTCAAAGGTGCCAGGGTTTGCTTCCATGGTAACTTCGCAGTCATCCGTCAAGGCAAGCAATTGACGAATGCCATCCATGAGTGACTGCATGGCTGCCGCACTGAACACACTGGGTGTGCCGCCACCAATAAATATCGACGTAATGCGTCTGCCCTGTACCCAGTTTAAATCAGCTCGTAAGTCGTCCAATAAACGTGCAACGTACTCTCGTTCGGGAATTTCGCCTGAGAGCTTGTGCGAATTAAAGTCGCAATAGGGACACTTCTGTATACACCACGGTATATGAACGTAGAGTGACAGAGGCGGTAACTGGAGTTTAGATGTGGACATTAACTGAATTGACTCAATAGCTGTTTTAGCGCCTGACCACGATGGCTGAGCTTCTGTTTTACTGACGGCTCTAACTCTGCCGCTGAACACTTGTGTTGTTCAACCCAAAAGACCGGGTCGTACCCGAAACCGTTGCTACCCTGTGGGGAGGTTAAAATTGAACCGTGCCACATGCCATGGCAAATGAGCGGCGTCGGGTCTTGAGCGCTTTTCATATAAACCAAAACGCAATGGAATTGCGCCTGGCGCTCTTCAGCGGCTACGTCCGACAGTGCTTGTAATAATTTTTCGATGTTGTCACTGTCCGATGCGTCTGCACCGGCGTATCGTGCAGAGTAAACGCCCGGGGCTCCGTTCAAGGCATCAACTGCCAGACCTGAGTCATCGGCAATAGCAGGCAGTCCAGTTTTTTCACACGCGTGACGGGCTTTAATAATAGCGTTTTCGACAAAAGTAGTGCCAGTTTCCTTGGCTTCGTCAAACGACCAGTTAGACTGTGGCAATACCTGCCAGCCTGAGGTATTCGCATTGTTTGCCAGCATGGCCTGCAGCTCCTTGACCTTACCGGGGTTTCCCGTTGCTAATACAATTTCCTTTGTGGTTGCCATAGTTACTACCTCTTGCGTGTTCGGTCGCACAGGATATCGGTTTTTACCGTATTTTGAAATCTTCACAAAGAAAATGCGCAAAGCTGTTATGATAAAATGAGAAAAACGACAAAAAGGAGCGGTTAGTTGGACTCTGCGAATACCCTAATTCTGCTGTGCGGTTTATTGTTGGTTGTTAGTATTTTGGCCGCGGTTTTATCGAATCGTTTAGGTGCTCCGGTACTTCTGACCTTCTTATTGGTTGGAATGCTAGCCGGTGAGCAGGGTATTTTAGGTGTCGAATTCAATAATCCCGACATTGCCTTTTTTATTGGCTCGGCGGCATTGGTTATTATTCTTTTTGATGGTGGTATGCGAACTCACCCAGAACGTTTCCGGGTGGCGCTCTGGCCAGCAATTAGCCTGGCAACGATAGGTGTGGCGTTAACCTGTACTATTGTGGCTACGTCTGCGGTGTATTTATTTAATTTGCCCTGGCCAGCAGCTTTACTGATGGGCGCAATTTTAAGCTCTACTGACGCCGCAGCAGTCTTTGGTATTTTTCAGTCTCGCGGTTTGCAAATAAAAGAGCGGGTGGCATCGACGCTTGAAATAGAATCAGGCAGCAACGACCCCATGGCAGTCATTCTCACTTTAACGATGACGGCAGCGGTTGCCAGTGGCACGATGACTGAATGGCATTGGATGGCACTGGATATTGTTTGGCAGCTTATTGGCGGGTTAGCTATTGGTTGGCTCGGAGGGCGGATGTTTATTGTCGCTGCGCGAAAACTGCCATTAAGCTTTAGCTTTTTTCCGTTACTGGCCATTGCCTGTGCTATTTCAGTCTACGCAATAACCGCCAAAATTCAGGCGAGCGGATTTTTAGCGGTCTATTTAATGGGATTTGTCATTGGTAATGGGCGCTTACCCCAGCTCGTTCACATTCTGCAAGTTCAGGATGGCTTGGCCTGGTTAAGTCAAATGGCCATGTTCCTTATTCTGGGTCTACTGGTTGTACCGTCTTACCTGGTGGCGAACGCACCTATCGCGATAGGTATTGCGGTGGCACTTATTTTCGTCGCCAGACCGCTGGCGGTGGTTATCAGCTTATTGCCGTTTAGTTTTCCCTGGCGAGAGCAAGTGTTTATAAGTTGGGTCGGCCTAAGAGGCGCAGTACCTATTATTCTGGCGTTGTTTCCTTGGTTGAGTGGCGTGCCTAACCAAGAACTTTATTTTGATATTGCCTTTGTGGTGGTGATGATTTCACTCCTTATTCAAGGATGGAGTATTGCGCCGGTAGCTCGCTGGCTTGGGCTTGAAGTGCCATTAAAAGCGCAGCCTCAACAACGTATGCCGTTGTCATCGGTGCCAAGCTCTGAAGCTTTAGAGGTTTGGTTATATCGTATCGATAAAACGTCACCTGCTTGTGACCACACCTGGAAAGAGCTCAAGCTGACGGCACCAGCCACTTTTGTCGGATTAATTCGAGAGGGTGAATGGCTCCAACCTGAAACTCAACCAACAGTCGCAGAGGGCGACGGCTTACTGGTGGCAGCAACGGTGAAAGACATTGATGAAGTCAGCCGGATACTTGCATCAGGTGGTAAAGGCTTGAAAGTGAATGAAAAAGACTTCTTTGGTGACTTCACGCTACGGGGAGACCTGACACTGGCTGATGTGGGTAGCTTTTACCCCTTAGGCAACCTGGATGAGGGCTTGCTAAGTACGACTATCGCAGATTACTTTTCTCAGAAGTTTCACCGTCGGGTGGTTATTGGTGACAAAGTGAAGTTGGGAGATGTGGTGTTAACCGTCAGAAGTGTGAGTGAAACCGGCGATATTCAATCCATAGGTGTAAAGCCGGTTAGCAACTAAACCGGCAAGTCAGTCGTTTAACCAAAATTCCTGATTAAACTTTAAAGTTTGCTCATCACCAATATTAATGGTGAAACGCAAGGTTTCTGCGTTGGTATAGTCAAATTGCGCGATATAGTATACGGCTTCAGACTCTGTAATTTTTTGGAAATCCAGTGTTTGAACTTGACCAAGAGGGTTCACGACTTGGCCGGTAACGCCCGGTGCCTGTGGTGCTTGTGTGTTTTTGTCCAACACAGCTATGTTCAAAACACCTTTAGAAGCACTGCGGGTAATATTGTATGTAGTGGCCACTTTAGGCGCTAAAAATGTGGAAGTAAAAGCACTGTAATGAACCTCCCAGTCACCCAGCGTTTGTTTCTGCTCGGCGTTTGCTGAGCCAGAAAAACACGCCAATAATGCGACGCTGATTGCAAATAGGGTACTTTTCAACATAACTTTTACTCCCACTTTATACGTTAGCTACTAAGCCTAGACGCCAATTAGAATGCGTAGGAACTGCAACGCGATAATGGCGACAAGCACCGATAAGTCGAGACCACCCAGTGGCGGTATGACTCTGCGTATAGGCGCTAAAACTGGCTCAGTGATTTGATGCAACATGGCTTCTACCGGGTTGTAGCCCTGCGAGAACCAGCTCAAAATGGCGCGAATAATCAGCACCCAGAACAACATCGACAGGAAGCTACTGATGGTTGCCAGTACGCCTTGAATGACAATAACCAAAGCGCCTGCAGCGAGACCGTTCAGCCACACCAAGGCGGCGACTTTGAGGATTCCTAGCGCCAAAGCGAGCAGGAGGCTTGCCGTGTCGAGTGAACCGACACTGGGCATAAAGCTTCTAAGCGGACCAACAATAGGTTGTGTCGCCTTATAAACGAACTGACTGACCGGATTATAAAAATCCGCTTTGGTCAGCTGCATCCAAAGTCGCAACAGAACAATGATCAGGTAAAGATCAATGAGCGTGGCGACTAAAAACGTAAGCGCGTTATTCATACTAGCTCCTAGAAGAGTTTCGCCATTTCCTGATTACGGTTAACGGCGGCTTTGACCGCTTTATCTGAAATACCGTGCAAGTCCGACTCTTGGTACGCTTCTACACCTTTCGCTGTAGAACCACCTTTGCTGGTGACTTGTTTACGTAAGTCTTCCAGCGACAAGTCGCTTTCTTTCGCCATTTGCGCGGCACCTAAACAGGTTTGTTGTACCATCTCGCGAGCTTTCTCGGCATCAAAGCCAAGTGCCGTGGCTGCTTTTGCCAAGCTGTCCATAAATTCGAAGAAATACGCTGGACCACTACCGGCAACCGCTCCCAGAATGTCTAGCTGGTCTTCGTCGGCAACCCACAGGGTTTCACCAACACCGTTGAATGCTTCAGTGACAAAGTCTTTGTCTGCCTGATCGACTGAGTCGTCGGTCACTAAACCTGACATGCCCTGACCAACCAGTGATGGTGTATTTGGCATGACGCGAATAATGCGAATGCTCTCACCCAGATACTCGCGATACTTCGGAATACGGATACCTGCCGCAATAGTAATAATAAGTTTATCACTCAAATTGCTGACGTTTTCACGTAAGTGTGTGCACACTTCAGACATCAGCTGAGGTTTCACGGCAAGCACGATAGCGTCCGCTTTTTCGACCACTTCCAGGTTGTCATTGCTGGTATTAACGCCCAGCTCCGATTTCATTTTCTCAAGCTTTTCGTCACTTGGGTTACTGACCCAGACTTTGTCTGCAGGGTAACCGCTTTTGCACATACCACCGACAATACTTTGTGTCATATTACCGGCACCAATAAATGCAATGTTGCGAATGTCTTTCATTATGACTCCCGTTGTCCAAAAATTGCTGTTCCAATACGTACCATATTAGCACCCTCTAGCACGGCTTGTCGCATATCGCCGCTCATTCCCATCGAGAGTGTGTCAATTTGCTCGCCGTACACCGCTTTCAGTTGCTGGTATAGCTGGCGCATTTTCGAAAAGCTATCTCTACGCTCCTGCTCCGAGGTTCCGGCTTTTAAAATGGTCATTAGCCCTCTGAGCTTCAAGTTTTCGCAGTTACTGACAAAGCGTGCCAGGTTCTCAACATCATCTGCCGATAACCCCGATTTGTTATCATCGTCATCAATATTTACTTGCAGTAATACGTTTAACGGCGGTTTGTCTGAGGGGCGCTGCTCGTTCAGGCGTCGGGCTATTTTTTCTCGCTCAATGCTTTGTACCCAGTCAAAATGTTCAGCAACGTCTTTCGTTTTATTGGACTGCAACGGACCAATGAAGTGCCACTGTAACTGGTTAAAGCCTTCGGCTTTTAGCTGCTGAATTTTTTCGACGCCTTCTTGAACGTAGTTTTCACCAAAGTGTACTTGGTCTGCTTCTGCCGCTGCTTTAACAGCATCAATGGAATGCTTCTTGCTGACAGCCAGCAACTCAACAGGTTGTTTGTCACTAGACTCCTCGCCTAATATCTTTAATTGCTGACGGAGGTTAACAAGGTTATTTTGTATTTTTTCTGATACCTTAATAGTCATAGCAATCGTCATCTCATTGATTCAGGGACAGGATATGAATGTTAGCGAATTACTCGCCTTTAGTGTGAAACAAAACGCTTCCGACTTACATTTGTCGTCAGGAAGTCCGCCTATGATAAGAGTGGATGGGGACATTCGTCCTTTAAATCAACCCATGCATTCGGCTGAGGAGTTGAAAAGCGATTTATTTGCGATAATGACCGAGTCGCAGCAGGATGAGTTTAATTCGCGCTTTGAATGTGACTTTTCTTTTGAAATAGATGGCGTTGCACGTTTCCGTGCCAATGTTTTTACGCAGCGAAAAGGCATTGCTGCCGCGTTTCGAATGATTCCAAATGAAGTCACAACGCTGGATGAGTTGGAAGCTCCGGCAAGCTTTAAGGACATTATTGATGCGCCCCGTGGTTTGGTGTTGGTAACTGGACCAACCGGCTCAGGTAAATCAACAACCTTAGCGGCGATGGTGAATCATATTAACCAGACTCGTTCACAGCATATTTTAACCATTGAAGACCCTATTGAGTTTGTGCATGACAACCAGAAAAGTCTGGTGAGTCAACGTGAGGTGCATCGCGATACTCGTAGTTTTAGTGCGGCGTTACGCTCCGCTTTGCGGGAAGACCCGGATGTGATTCTGGTGGGCGAAATGCGCGATCTCGAAACCATTCGCTTGGCGATGACCGCTGCTGAAACCGGACACCTAGTGTTAGGCACGCTGCATACGACATCAGCGCCGAAAACCATTGACCGTATTATTGATGTGTTTCCGGGGGATGACAAACCGATGATTCGCTCAATGTTATCGGAGTCTTTGAGAGCTGTTATTTCACAAACCTTGTTGAAACGCATTGGCGGTGGCCGTGTGGCAGCGCATGAAATTATGGTATCGACGCCAGCTATTAAAAACCTGATTCGTGAAGACAAAGTGGCGCAAATGTACTCAGCTATTCAAACCGGTGCTGAGAAGGGAATGCAAACTCTGGATCAAGCCCTCAAGAAATTGGTGTCACGTGGCGATATAGACGCAGAGGAGGCGCGTCGCTGCGCTGCAAATAAAGAGGACTTCTGATGCGTTGTTGCCGACTGTTGAACACTCAATCGATGATTACTCAGCTAATACTGGGCGTTTCACTGTTGTTCTTTGCCGCAGCAAGCCAGGCTCAGCAGAGCACTCGTGTGGCTTTTGGTTGTTGTATGGACCACAGCAGTCGGCAAGAAGTTTGGGATGCGGTAAATCATGCGCAGCCAGAGGTTTTCGTGTTTCTCGGTAATACATTAGATGTTGAAGCGGATGACATGGATGACTTGCTTGACGCTTATGACGTCTTTAACCGCTTCCGTGGGCCTCGAGTGCTGCGGCGCGGTTCAGCAGTGATGTCGGTTTGGAATAAAACCGACTACAGCATTGATGGTCATGGAGGTAAGAACAATCCTCAACGTTACGCAGTACGCAACCACTTTTTGACCTTTTGGCGGGAGCCGGCAACCTCTGAGCGACTGTTTCAGGAACATGGTATTGCGAAAAGCGTTATTTTTGGCAATGAGCCGCAACGGGTACAGGTCATTGTGCTCGATGGTCGCTGGAACCGTGACGAGTTAGAGCAAGTCGATTGGATGGAGCGACAAACGCGCCGCTTTAATGCTGACCTGGGACCTTATCAACCGAACCGAGCGGGCGACTTGCTTGGCAGTAAGCAATGGCAATGGTTGAAAGAGCAGCTGCAAAAGCCTGCTGAAGTGAGAATTTTATTCAGTGCGACGCCAGTACTTGCACCGGCCAACGGTTACGATAGCTGGTCAATGTTTCCTAAAGCGCAGGACAGATTGAAGTCTGTTCTGCAAGAGTTGCAGCCGTCGGGACTCATCCTCGGTGTTGGTGATCGCTTGTTTGGCGAGTTTTCAAAGGCTGATGATTATTTGCCGTACCCGCTTTGGCAGGTCACTGCCGGCAGTATTAACTTAGGGAGCGACACTCCTTATTCGTCCGTATACAGAGACGGACAAGCTTATGAAGATAGTCGTTATGGTCAAATAGAGGTGATTTGGAAAGAGCAGCCGGAACTGGTTTTAACGCTCCGTGACGTTGATGGCCGGCCGCTCGATAGTCGTCGCTTACCTCTTAGTGAACTGCAGGCAAACTAGGGAATAAAGTGGCATAACTTTTTGACTCTGGCGAGTCACAGCCGCAAAAATCAGGTAAAATAGCGGCAATTGTCGGTAAAAAGCATCATCGGTGAGCAGTATGCGGGTATTAGGTATTGAAACGTCGTGTGACGAGACAGGTATTGCGGTGTATGACACTGAAAAAGGGTTGCTGGCTCATCAGTTGTACTCGCAAGTAAAGCTGCATGCTGATTATGGTGGTGTGGTGCCAGAGCTGGCGTCGCGAGATCACGTACGTAAAACGTTGCCGTTGGTGAAAGCAGCATTGCAGGAAGCGGGTATAACACCGAAAGATTTGGACGGTGTGGCTTATACTAAAGGGCCCGGTCTAGTCGGTGCGTTGTTAGTCGGCTCCTGCATAGGCCGAAGCCTGGCATTTGGATGGGGGCTTCCAGCTGTTGGTGTACACCATATGGAAGGTCATTTGCTGGCGCCTATGTTGGAAGATGATCAACCCGAATTTCCGTTTGTCGCGTTATTAGTGTCAGGCGGACATACTCAATTGGTTCAGGTTAAAGGTATTGGTGATTATGAGTTGCTGGGCGAGTCTGTCGATGACGCTGCTGGTGAAGCCTTTGATAAAACCGCCAAACTGATGGGTCTTGATTACCCTGGTGGCCCCAGACTTGCGGCACTGGCTGAAAAAGGCGTCAGTGATCGTTTCACATTCCCAAGACCGATGACAGACCGCCCCGGTTTGAACTTCTCATTCAGCGGCTTAAAAACCTTCGCAGCAAATACGTTAGCGGCTAATGACAACAGCGAACAAACTCTGGCGGATATTGCCCGGGCATTCGAGGATGCAGTCGTTGATACCTTACTCATTAAATGCCGTCGTGCGTTAAAGCAAACGGGTTATAAGCGACTGGTTATAGCTGGTGGAGTGAGTGCTAACAAACACTTGCGAGCCGAACTCGAAAAGTTAATGAGAAAAGTAAACGGCCGGGTCTTTTATCCTCGCACTGAATTCTGTACCGATAATGGCGCCATGATTGCGCTTGCCGGCGCTTTGCGTTTGCGGGCGGGCGAACGGGAAGCACTGAGCGTTAAGACACATCCGCGCTGGCCAATGACCGACTTAGAACCGATGCAGGTGACCAAACCGGCAGCGGCTACTGACGGCGTTTAAAACCTTTTTCCTGACCAGAAGTCAGGCGCACGATATTTGATTGATGTCGCCACAAAATTAGCAGAGAAATCATAATAACCGGCACAGTGTACTGCGGTTTTATCCAATACGCATAAAAAGGCGCCAGACAAACAGTCACTAGTGCAGCAAGCGAAGAGACTTTGCTTATTTTGAAGACCACAAGCCACGTCGCAATAAGCAGTAGCGCCATTTCCCAGGCAACCGGAAACATCGCTCCCAATGCTGTTGCGACAGCTTTGCCACCGCGAAAGTGAAAATACAGCGGAAAAATATGACCCAGGCAAGCTGCCACCGCTATCAGTCCTAAGAAAAAGGGCTCTATACCTAAAAAGTACGAGCCCCAAACCGGCACCATGCCTTTTAATACATCAAACCAGAGTGTTAGCAAAGCAGGAATTTTGCCACCGACCCGATAGACATTAGTCGCCCCGGGGTTTCCGGAGCCTTCTTTACGAGGATCAGGCAAACCCCATAGTTTACAGATAAGCACAGCGCTACTGATAGAGCCTAAGAGGTAGGCAGTCAGAATCATCAGTATGGTTAACGCTGTCATAGGGTACGAATCCCTCTTTTGTTAGGGTAGACTGCGGTTTAAAATTAAGATTTATAGAATAAGCGGTTTTTGCCGCAATTGCTATGGGGTGAGTGAAAATGGAACAAGCGGATATCGATGTGGTTAGCATTGAAGGCCTCAGCGTCGACACAATTATAGGCGTGTACGACTGGGAGAAAGAGAAGAAGCAAACACTCACTTTAGATATTCAAATGAGCTGGGATAACCAAACAGCCGCGAAGTCCGATGACTTGAACGACGCTCTGGATTACGCCTTAGTCAGTGAAAAAGTGACTCAATGGGTTGCCGAAAAACCGCGTCAGTTAATAGAAACTGTAGCCGAGGGGGTTGCCAGCTTAATTCTTAATGAATTTGGTGTACAGAATGTTGAAGTAAAAGTGTCGAAGCCTGGTGCCGTTCCGAACGCTGCGAATGTTGCAGTGACGGTTCGTCGCAGTGTTTTCGACAGTCCGTTCGGATAAGGGGTTAGTGTGGCAGTTGTCTTTTTGGGACTCGGCTCTAATATCGATAAAGAGCAGCATATTTTGTCCGGTTTAAGGGCATTAGCCGATAGCTTTACTTATCAACGGCGCTCTCGTGTTTTTTTGAGCGAGGCGGTAGGTTTTAAGGGTAGTGACTTTTACAACCTTGTCGTGGAAGTCACGACCCAGCTGCCGGTAGAAAAGGTATTAGAGCACTGCAAGCGCATTGAGCAAGAAAACGGACGCAAGCCCGACAGCGCTAAGTACAGCCCCCGCTCGCTAGACATCGACGTGTTGCTTTACGACGATATGGTGCGCAAAAAAGCACCACAGCTGCCACGCCACGAAATAACTGAAAATGCGTTTGTGCTTTGGCCTTTGGCGGAAATAGCCGAAAACAGACAACACCCGATTTTGAAGAAAACTTACGGCGAAATGTGGCGCCAATATTGCCAACAGCCTGAACAGCAAAACTTAACTCCGCTGGAAAACACCGACTGGCTTAAAGAGTTTGTTTAAGCTCGTGCTTAAGTGTTTCCAGTCGCTTTTCTTTTATCGCAAGCCCAAGTTGTTCGCCGGTGAAGCCTTCATTTATCAGTGCCTGAGGGCTCACTTCCGAAGCCTTTATCGCGGCTTGCGCCAGTTGCTTGTTTTGCTCAACAATACATTCTGAAAATTCAGTCGCTTCATGCTCTAACTGACGCAGCAATAGTAGCTGTTGCAGTTTTTCCGGGCGGCGCCAGTAGTCAATAGACTGCAATGTTTCAGCAAATTGCTCGGCGCTCGGCAGCTTTGTTGAAATAATAAAGTCACTATTTCGCTCAGCAAGCACAGCGGCATCACGATACTCATTGGGTATTGCCAATACTTTGCAAAAGCCGGGGATATCCTCGACGGGCGACTCGCCAATAAACAAACTCGCAAAAATAAGCGGTTTGGAAAGCTCGGTGTGAGATTCGCTGAATTGAGCCGCCTTGTGTAAGCGGTTGAGATTGCTGCTCTTCGCTTTGAACTGCTTAAGAACCTGATTTAAACCACCAATATCAGCCAGGGTACTCAGAAATACGTCCGGGTTACCTGTGCTTAATGACTTTTCCCACTCCAGCCAGACGCGCTCTGGTGTCAATGCCTCGAGCTCGCCAGAGTGAGCTATCTTGGCCAGTAGCTCATGGGTTTCATCGGCAATGGTGAAGCCTAACTGCTTAAAACGCGCGGCAAAGCGGGCAACGCGAAGTACTCTTAACGGATCTTCCTCGAACGCTGGTGACACGTGGCGTAGCGTTTTCTGTTCAATATCATGCTGACCGCCATAGGGATCGATCAGCTGGCCTTGCTCGTCTTCGGCTATGGCATTGATAGTAAGGTCGCGGCGCACCAAATCGTCTTCTAAAGTGACATTCGGTGAAGCGAATACATCAAAGCCTTTGTAGCCTTTGCCATTTTTACGCTCAGTGCGGGCGAGGGCATATTCTTCTCTGGTTTGTGGGTGCAAAAATACCGGGAAGTCTTTTCCCACTTGCTGGAAGCCCTGGTCGAGCATTTGTTGTGGCGTTGCGCCAACAACCACCCAATCGCGCTCTTTAACGGCTAACCCCAGTAATTTATCGCGAACGGCACCGCCGACTAAATAGGTCTGCACTCATGACTCCCGGTTAAACTGAATTCTTAGTGAAAGTGATCATCGCTAATCACTGGTGGATGTGCAAGCAAGTCGTTACACTGTTGGTTAAATAATAATAAATTGCGCACAACGCTTATGTATCAAAACTATTTTGGTTTGCAGGCAGAGCCCTTCTCCATAGCGCCAGACCCTAATTACCTTTACCTGAGTGAACGGCATCAGGAGGCGTTAGCTCATCTGACTCAAGGCTTGCAAGGCAGTGGCGGTTTTATCTTATTAACCGGCGAAGTCGGCACGGGCAAAACAACAGTGTCACGGGCGCTTATTGAGCAGTTACCTGAGTCGACCGAAACGGCCTTTATTCTGAACCCCATGCTGAATGAGGACGAGCTGCTGGCCAGCTTGTGTGACGAGTTCGGTATTCGTTACCAAAAGCGCTCGGCAACAAGAAAAGTGCTGACGGATAAGCTCAGCCAGTTTTTGCTAAAAGCCAATGAAGACGGACAGCAATGTGTGGTGCTTATTGACGAGGCGCAGCACTTAAGACCGCAGGTGTTAGAGCAGTTGCGGCTGCTGACCAACCTGGAAACACACAATAAAAAGCTATTACGCGTTATTCTTATTGGGCAGCCTGAGCTTCAGGATTTGTTGCGTCGTCAGGAGTTAAGGCAATTAGCTCAGCGAATTACGGCGCGCTATCACTTATTGCCTCTTACTGAACAAGATACACAGCGTTATATTGCCTATCGATTGCAAGTCGCAGGCGCAAACCGACCATTGTTTACGGCGGCTGCGGCAAAAAGAGCACATCAGCTGACACAAGGTATTCCGAGGCTTTTAAACCTGTATTGCGACAGGGCTCTGCTGGCTGCCTATACCGATTCGTCACCAGAGGTAAAGCCTGCTCATTTGAACCAGGCGGCTATTGAACTGGACGGTCCATCGAAAAGGGGAAAGCCGAACAAGACAAAGGCACTTTCTGTCGCAGGGAGTTTGTTACTTTTTGCGGTGGCGGCAGTTGCGACGTTTTGGTACAGCTCACCTTCACCAAAACCTGTGAAAATTACGAATGATTATGCGTCGGCGCAACAGCTCGCCAGTGTTTGGGGACTGCCCGAACCACCAGAATCAGAGCCTTTTTGCCAGTGGGTTGAACAGTATGACTTAGCCTGTGCCCGAATGAACCAAACTTTGCAACAGCTGAAAAGTATTAATTATCCGGCCTTGTTGTATCGCAAGGACTCTTCTCCATTATTAATGACAACCGAGACGCCGACAACGACTGACGGCTGGACGGGAGAATTTTTACTGCTCTACCAACAAGCTCCGGCCGAAACCGCGGAAGATAAGCAAGAGTGGATTAGAGAGCAGTTAAAACGTCATTTACCGGAACAGCTGCACGATGCAGACTCGTCCAGCCAGTTTCGAGAGCTCCAACTTAGCAACGGATTAAAAGTTACCGGGACGCTTGATGCTGCAACGTTGGCGTGGTTAGCATCGAGAGCTTCCAACTTCGGTCCAAGATTAAAGGGGGGCGAATAATCATGTCGTCATTACTAAAAGCACTAAAACAGCAACAGTCTCCCCTTTTGAAAAACAAAAGCGTATTAGACAGCTCTCTTATTGCGCAAGACAGCGAACGGACCAGTCGCTTGTGGCTGATTTGGCCGTTGGCACTTGTTTTGGGCGGTGCAACGGGGTATGCAGCCGCATTATGGTCTGGGGTGCCGGGCGCAGATGCTAAAGTGACTACCTCCGACTTCTCGTGGGGAGAGGCGGTTTCTCCTCCGAAAGTGAGCTGGGAAGCAACACCAACAGAGCCGGAACCGTCGCAAACAAGTACGAGTAATAAAGTCGAACCTCAGGCCCAGGCACAGCAGCCAGTGGAGAACCAGCGAGAAGCCTTGGATTTGTCCAGTGTCTCACCTGAACTTCTGAACCGCTTTCAGGAAGCGGTCGAACAAACGGGGAGTGAGACCGAGCAACGTATCAGCGTAGTGCCGTCATTGTCTGACTTATCTCCGACATTTCAGCAGCGAGTACCGGAATTTAGCTACGACAGCCACATGTATCGAAGCAGCTCGAGCCAGCGCTGGATTGAGCTGAATGGTCAGCGACTGTACGAAGGTGACAGCTATCAAAGTTTGAACGTGATTCGTATTGAGCCGCATCAGGTGGTGTTGGCATTAGATTCAAACGCCTTTTCTCACCCGGCTTTAGAAGACTGGAAACGATAGAAATTATTGACATCCCGCAATGGGATTCATACTCTTGTGCGATACAGTTTAAACAGGTGTTTAAATTAGTGGTTTAAATTTCCTGTTTGTGGGAACAAGAGGTAAATAATATGGCAGATTACAGAGCACCGCGTGATGATATGGATTTTGTCCTGCATGACGTATTTAACGTAGCCGCTGACTGGGAGCAAGCTCCTGAGCTGGCTGAAATGATGGATGTAGAAACGGCCGGTGCGATTCTTGATGAAGGTGCTAAAGTTGCTGAAAACTTAGTCGCTCCGCTGGCGCGCGAAGCTGACGAGGAAGGTGTTAAGTTTGAAGACGGTGTAGTCACAACGCCTAAGGGTTATAAAGAAAACTTTCGCCAGTTGGCCGAAGGTGGCTGGGTTGGTGTTACTGCAAACCCTGAATTTGGTGGTATGGGCTTGCCGAAATCGTTATCTGCTCAATACGAGGAAATGCTGTGCAGTGCGGATATTGCGTTTTCTTTGTATCCGGGGCTGACTTCAGGCGCCATTATGGCGATTGACTCTCACGGCAGTGACGAGCTGAAAAACCATTACTTACCCCGCATGGTGTCAGGTGAGTGGACTGGCACTATGTGTCTGACTGAGCCGCACGCCGGAACGGATCTCGGTATTATTAAAAGCAAAGCCATCCCATCGGAAGATGGCAGCTTTGAGATTAGCGGTACGAAAATCTTTATCACCGGTGGTGAGCATGACCTGGTGGACAATATCGTTCATTTGGTTTTGGCGAAGTTGCCTGACGCGCCTGCTGGCACGAAAGGTATTTCACTGTTTGTGGTGCCTAAATTCTTGTCTGATCGCGAAGGCAATTTAACCGAGCGCAATGCGGTTAGTTGTGGCTCTATTGAGCACAAAATGGGTATTCACGGTTCAGCAACTTGTGTGATGAACTTTGACGGCGCGAAAGGCTGGTTGGTTGGCGAACCGCATCGTGGTTTGCCCGCTATGTTTACGATGATGAACTACGAGCGTCTGGGCGTTGGTATTCAGGGGCTGGGTGCGGCAGAACGTTCTTATCAAAATGCTTTGGAGTACGCAAAAGATCGTATTCAGGGGCGCGGTGCTAAAGCAACTCGCAACGACAATGCGGAAGCGGATTCTATTTTAGTCCATGGTGATGTACGCCGCATGCTGCTGACTATGAAAGCCTTGACCGAAGGCGGGCGCGCGTTTTCAACTTGGGTTGGCCAGCAGTTAGACCGCTCAAAATACTCTCAAGACGAGGCTGTTCGTCAAAAAGCCGATGCCATGGTGGCATTACTGACGCCTGTTGCTAAAGCGTTTTTAACTGATACCGGCCTTGAGTCGACCATTCATGGTCAGCAGGTGTTTGGCGGTCACGGTTATGTACGTGAATGGGGTCAGGAGCAGTTGGTTCGTGATACTCGTATTGCACAAATTTACGAAGGTACGAACGGCATTCAGGCACTCGATTTGTTAGGTCGCAAAGTTGGTGGTTCGCGTGGCGAGTTACTGAAGCCGTTTGTCGAGGAAATAGCTATTTTCTTGCAAGGCATTTCTGCTAACAGTAACTGGAGCGGAGAAGTAAGCACATTGCAACAGTCGCTTCAGGATTTGACCAACATCAGCGAAGAGTTGCTGAAAAAAGCAGCTACTGATGAGAACTTGGTAAACAGTGTAGCGGTAGAATATTTGCACTTGGTGGGATATATTTCCTACGGTTATATGTGGTTACGAATGGCCGTTGCAGCTGAAGAAAAACAAGCGGAAAAGCCGTATTTGGCATCGAAAATTAAGACAGCTCGTTTTTACTTTGCTCGCATTATGCCTCGTACTCACGCATTATTGGGTGCAATTAAAGACGGTAGCGAGAGTTTATATTTACATGACGAAGAACAATTCTGAAACGCTTCAGTTTTATCGTGATAGCCGCCGCCCCCAAGCCTGGGGCGGCTTTTTTTTGGCATTGTGGATGGCCATTTATATTGGTGGCGTGGTGCCGGTATGGGTTATTGCGGTTGGCGCCTTACTGACCATGACCCTAATGGCTGGGATAGTGATTAAGTTCCGGCCCAAACAGCTCGCTGCAAGTTGGGATGGTAAGCAGCTCGAAGAACGGCGTTTAATTTTGCCACCCAGAACGCACACCTTGAGTAAACCGCCAAAGCTGCTTCGCTATGAAGACGACATTGCAGCGTTACAGTTCCGAGATGAGTCAAATCAGTTGCATGAAATCTATGTTGTCTTCGATGACGATTTACAAACAACACTGAAAGATACCGACGTTGAAACGGTTGATAAGCGATAAACATAAAAAAACGCCGCCCACTGTAAAAAGTGGCGGCGTTTTTGCTATGCCAATACAGGCTAGCGTTTTAGTCGTCGAGCGATAACAGCGTAGCGTTACCACCAACCGCTGTAATATTGTCACTGCGCGTCTTTTCAGTGATAAAGCGAGTAAGGTAGTGAGGACCACCGGCTTTCGGCCCTGTACCAGACATACCGCGACCACCGAATGGTTGCACACCAACAATAGCACCAATTTGGTTACGGTTAATGTACACGTTACCCACATCAATTTTGCTGGCAACATCATAGGCGAAAGTTTCGTTACGGCTGTGAATACCGAAGGTTAAACCAAAGCCGGTGTTATTGATGCTCTCAATAACCTCTTCAATGTTGTCGGTTGAGTAGCGAATAACGTGCAGAATTGGACCGAAGTTTTCTTTAACCAACTGACTAATACTGTCAATTTCGATAGCCGTTGGCGCAACAAAAGTACCGCCCATGGTGTAGTCCGGCATTGGCGCACGGGCAATTAAACGACCCGCTTGCTGAATGTCGGTAATGTGTTGTTCAAGGTTTGTCTTGGCAATGCCGTCAATCACTGGACCAACATCGGTTTCATGCAGTAGCGGGTCACCGACTTGCAATTCTTCCATGGCACCACGTAGCAGGTCGATAACACGGTCAGCCACGTCTTCCTGAACGAACAAGACACGAAGTGCAGAACAGCGCTGACCGGCACTTTGGAACGCACTGGCAACAACGTCAGTGACAACCTGCTCAGGCAGCGCCGTTGAGTCGACCATCATGGCGTTTTGGCCACCGGTTTCGGCAACCAACGGCACGATAGGTCCTGTTCGAGCCGCAAGCGCACGGTTAATGGCTTGTGCTGTGTAAGTAGAGCCAGTAAAACAGACACCGCCAATATCTTCTTGTGATGTCAGGTAACTACCCACTTCCGCACCGCTGCCCGGCATGTAATGCAAGACATTACCCGGAATACCCGCTTCTAGTGCAAGTTGCACTGCGCGGTAAGCGATAAGCCCAGTTTGCTCAGCCGGTTTGGCGATAACCGAGTTGCCGGTTACTAATGCGGCGGCAACTTGGCCAACGAAAATAGCCAATGGGAAGTTCCAGGGGCTAATGCAGATGAATGTACCGCGTCCTTCAACGAATAGCTCATTGTCTTCGCCTGTTGGCCCCGGCAACTGAATCGGTGAGCCCATTAGTTCGCGCGCTTGGTTAGCGTAGTAGCGACAGAAGTCGACGGCTTCACGTACCTCATCAATACCATCCTGCAAGCCTTTACCCGCTTCAACAGAGCATAAAGCAATCAGTTCATTGCGGTTGGCTTCCATTAGGTCAGCGAACTTCTCAAGGCACTTAGCCCGCTCTTCAGTTGGCACGTCACGCCACTGTTTGTAAGCTTTGTTGGCGCTGTTAAGTGCCTGCTCTGCAAGCTTCTTGTCGCCCCAGTAAATACTACCGACTTGTTTTGCGGTTTCCTGTGGGCTGGTAATGCTAACATGGTGATCAGTTTCAACGGTCTTGCCATCGACAATAGGACCGCCTTGCCATTGTTTGTCACGATATTGCTGAACTGCTGCAATAAAGTCATCTGCTTGTGAGTGAATATTCATATTCAATCCTAATGAATTTGTGCGATCCCCATAAATTTGAGGAGGAAGTGGAATCTTGCTATTAGCGTACTTTTCATAACCCGACGCGGTTTTCATCGGGTGCTCGACCAGGTCATTAACCGGCGTGTCGGCGTCTAATAGCTTATGAACGAATGACGAGTTGGCACCATTTTCCAATAAACGGCGAACTAAGTACGGTAACAAGTCTCTGTGTGGGCCCACTGGTGCATAGATGCGTACGACCATGCCCGGATTTTGTTCCATAAGCGTGTCGTAAAGACTGTCGCCCATACCGTGCAAGCGCTGATACTCAATACGGCGCTTGTGAGTTTCGTTCATGTGTTGGATGCTCATAATGGTTTGCGCATTGTGCGTCGCAAACTGCGGATAAATCGCGCTGTCTGTGTCATCACTTAATAAATAGCGAGCGCAGGCAAGATAAGAAATATCACTGTGCGATTTGCGCGTAAACACCGGGTATCCGGTTAAACCATTTTCCTGAGTCCACTTAATTTCGTTATCCCAGTAGGCGCCTTTCACTAGGCGTACCGGAATTTCGTCACCACACTCTTTAGCTAATGCGGTAATCCAGCAGAGCGTTGGTAGAGCACGCTTTGAATACGCTTGAACAACCAGACCAAAACGTGGCCAGCCTTTGCAAACACCACTGCGATACACTTTTTCAAACAGCTCCAACGACAGCTCATGACGGTCAGCTTCTTCGGCATCGATAGTGACACCGACGTCCGCCTCTTTGGCCAGTTTGACCAGCTCTGTTAGAGTCGTTGCCAATTCCGTCAACACACGTTCGTGGTTAGACGCTTCATAACGCGGATGCAATGCGGACAACTTAATCGAAATCGTTGGCCTTGGTGCATCCGGGTTATTAAAGTTCTCTTTGGTGATTGTCTTGATCGAGTTGACGTATTGCTGCTTGTAGTAGTTCGCGTCTTTAGACGTGAGTGCCGCCTCACCTAACATGTCGTAGGCGTGGGTATAGCCTTTGTCGCGGTTGTCGCGGCTTTCCTTCAGCGCTTCCTCAATCGTACGCCCTAAGACGAACTGTTTACCCATAATCTGCATGGCGGTATAAGTCGCCTTGCGAATGACCGGTTTGCCCATTTTACGAACCAAGCGTCTGAACGCACCGCGTGGTGTTTCCATTGCTTGACCGGTAGGGTTAGTGACGCTGTTCGTCAGCGCTAAAGCCCAAGTGCCCGTATTGACTAGCCATGAAGCGCTTTGCCCCATGTGTTTCTGCCAGTCACCACCAGACAGTTTATCCTGGATAAGTGCATCGGCAGTGTAGCCATCGGGAATTCTCAGCAAGGCCTCGGCAAGACACATGAGGATAATGCCCTCTTTCGTGTCTAAGCTGTACTCTTGCAGGAAAGCATCGACAACACCGTTGTCGGCTTGTTCTCGAACTTGCTCAACTAATTTAGCTGCGCGTTCGGTTACTGCGCTAACCGTTTCTTCATCGGCAGGAACAAGCGGCAATAACTCGCGCATATATTGATCTTCATCGACAATATAGTTGTCGGTTATCGCTTGTTGCAGAGACTTCAAGTCTTCTGCCTGATGCTGTTTGGATAGCACCTCACTCGCTTTGAACATAGCATCTCCTGTATAGCCAGGCCGAAGCTCGGCGTGCTTCCCCAACGTCGGGAATCGGCGCAAGTATAAGCTTATTTTTGCGCGGGTAAAGACCCTAAAAAAGGTCTGTCGTCACGTTGCTATTTTTTCGGGATACTGTCAAGCCAACAAAATACCTATGTTTGTTGACCCTAAGCCGCCAAGCCAGTACCTTTACTTTAACTTTCACCCGCTTCGGAATGCGTCAATGTCACAAGAACTTGAGTTAAAACTACTGATTGCTCCTGAAAAACGAGACCAAGCACTAAAAGTGTGCCAATCACTGGCGGATGCCCGCTCAGGAAACACGCAAAAAACACAGTTAGAACTCAGAAACAGTTATTTCGACACATCCGATTTGCGTTTGCGTCAGTTTGATATGGGATTACGCATACGCAGCCATAAAGATCAAAAAGAACAAACGATTAAGTTGGCCGGTCGGGTTATGGGCGGCATGCATCAACGGCCGGAGTACAATGTCAATGTTGAGAGCGAAAAGCCCGACTTAACATTATTTGATAGTGAGATTTGGCCCGACGACTTTCCGGTTTATGACATTCAGCGTGACTTAGAAACCATTTTTGTTACCGATTTTACCCGTACCCGCTGGCGACTACCCAGCGGTGATGGCGTTATTGAGATGGTGCTGGATGAAGGACACATTCAGGCCGGGGAGCGTTCAGAAACGCTTTCTGAAATTGAATTAGAACTGCAGGGCGGTTCGATAGATGATGCGTATCATTTAGCGCATCAGTTGGTGACTAAAGTGGAAGCGAAAGTGGGCTCGCTGAGTAAGGCGGCCCGTGGCTATATGCTGGCCGGTAAGAGTCTGCTAGAGCCGTTTACGCAGATGCATTACGTCCCTTTGGAAAATGACTTCACCATCGGTCAGGCATTATACCGAGCGGTTGAGTATGGATTAAGACACTGGCAACACAATGAGTCCTGTTTGCTTTTTAACCCGAGCGTTCGCGCCGTTCAGGGCCTTGCTGATGGTATTCAATTAGTGCGAGTTGCGCTGGAGCAATTGATTGAGCTTGGTGTTGGCGAGCGTCAACTGTTAACTAACTTGGCTAAAATCACCGAGCAGTTACAGTGGCTGAGAAACTTTGAAGGGCTTGATGAGCTAACGGCAGAAGATGGAGCCTACCATAAAGCCTTAAAACGTTATGAAAAGCTGTATGAAAGCTTGCAGAACAGCCAGGAAGACGTGATTCGATTGAATGAAGTGGCAGACGTTGTGGCGTCGACTCGCTATCAGCAAACTGTATTAAAATTGTCTCAGTTTTTAATCGAAAACGAAATGACCGAAGAGCTGTCGCAGCCGGTAACGCCATGGTGCAGTCAGTTGCTCAAAAGTGACTGGCAACTGGTTCAGACCGCATTTTCTGAACATGAGCGGTTGAACGAAGAAGGTTATTTAAAGCTTTTGAAGCCACTACAGAACAGCTTGCTCATGGGGACGTGTTTTGGTGAATTGTTTGACGATGACCTACGGGAAAAATTCCGTTTACCCTGGCAGGATTTAGCGCGCGGCATTCGGGAAATTACCGCGCTGCATATTTTGCACGAACGCATCAAAGAGCGTGACGACGATGATCTTGAGCGTTTGCTGGAGTGGCAGAAAGTGCAACGAGAGTCCTTATTGAAGGCGCTGGAGTATTCAAGAAAGGCGGCGTTAAAGCGTGATCCGTACTGGTTTGCCTAATGCTTATACTGAATGACTACTTAGAAAAACACAGTGAATCGGCGTGGGAGCGATTTATTGAGGTCAACAATGTTTCGATAACGGAACCTCAGCAGCAGCTTTTGCGCTCGCTCTTCGCAGTAAGCCCTTTTATTGCAAGGGTCGCAGAACGTTACCCTACCCAATTACTGACGGACTTTTTTGCTTCAGAAAATGATATAAGCCTGGATAGCTCAGATACCTATGAAAGCAGCCTCAGAAGATTGCTTGAGGAGTGTAAAGACGACCGCCGAGCCAAATACAAACTGCGTGAATACCGGCATTGCATTATGGCGAAATTGGCGGCCGCTGATATTTTGGGTCAGCTCTCGCTTTCTGAGGCACTTGAACACTTCAGCGTGTTTGCCGACGGGGCTATTCAAGAAAGTTTGCAATGGGCTTTTAAACGATTACAAGAGAAACACGGCACACCAATAGGCAATGATGGCGAGGCGATGCCAATGCTGGTTATTGGTATGGGCAAGTTAGGTGGGAAAGAGCTTAACTTCTCGTCTGATATTGATCTTATTTTTGCGTACCCTGAGCAAGGCGAGACTCAAGGACCAGGACGTAACTTAGAGCATAGCGTGTTTTATAAACGACTGGCACAGTTGCTGATTGCGCTGCTTGACGAAACCACTGCCGATGGGCAGGTGTTTCGGGTCGATATGCGCTTGCGCCCTTTTGGTCAGTCGGGTCCGCTGGTTACCAGTATGAATGCGCTGGAGCATTATTATCAGGAGCAGGGACGCGACTGGGAGCGCTATGCAATGGTAAAAGCCCGCCTGATTGGGGCAAGCGATTCGGACGAGAAAGCGTTCTATGATTTGATACGCCCGTTTGTTTATCGTCGCTACATTGATTTTAGTGCCATAGAATCGCTTCGTAAAATGAAGCTGCTGATTACTCAGGAGACACGGCGACGGGGAGTTAAAAATAATATCAAGCTTGGCGCCGGAGGTATTCGGGAAGTCGAGTTTATTGTTCAGGCGCACCAACTGATTCGTGGGGGACAGGAAAAGAGTCTACAAACACGCTCCTTGTATACAGCAGTTAAAGGCTTGATTGAATTAGAGCTGATTGACAAGGAGCGGGCTGACATGCTGATGCGAAACTATGAGTTTCTGCGCACCATAGAGCATCGGTTACAGCAAATCGATGATGCACAGACTCAGCAACTGCCAGACGATGAGCTTGGGCAGGAGCGTTTACGCTGTATGCTGGGCGAAGATGACTGGGCATCAGTTCAACAGCGTGTTGACGATTGCATGGCGAGCATTCACGAGGAGTTTCAACAAGTCGTTGGTGAGCAGTCAGAAGAAGACGAAGAAGAGCAGTCGTTGCAAGTGCTGTGGCAGGATATGCTGGACGATGATGCGGCGATTGAGATCCTGGAAGCGGAAGGGGTTGATGAGCCGGAGAGTTTATGGCGCTTGATTCATAATTTTAGGCAGGAAAGTCGTCGCCGAAGTTCAGGCCCCAGAGGGCGTGCGGCGATGGCAAGGCTAATGCCGATGATGCTTCGTCACGCTGTGCAGCACCAACATCCTGAGCGCCTGCTTGAGCGGCTGCTGTCTATTATTAAGGCCATAATGAGTCGCACTGCCTACATAGAGCTGCTGGCAGAGAACCCTGGGGCACGGGCGCAGCTTTGTAAGTTATGTATGGCCAGCCCCTGGATTTCCAACCAGCTGGCACAACACCCTTTGTTACTCGATGAGCTCATCGATCCGCAGCAACTTTATACGTTGCCGGAGTCGAAAAACTATGATGCGTTGCTTCGTGAGTACTTAGTTCGTATTCCTGAGCAGGATCTGGAAACGCAAATGGATGCGCTAAGACAGGCAAAACAGGCTTTGCAGTTAAAAATTGCAGCGGCTGATATTAGTAACGTGCTTGAACTCATGAATGTTAGTGATCACTTAAGCGCGCTGGCAGAAGCGATTATTAACGAGGTGATAGGGCTGGCTTGGCATCAATTGACTCAGAAGCATGGTAAACCTGAAGGAACCAGCGTTGATAATACTGGCTTTGGAGTTATGGCCTACGGCAAGCTTGGTGGCGAAGAGCTGGGGTATGGCTCTGATCTCGATTTGGTGTTTGTTACAGATTCTAACTACGAAGGCTTAACTGACGGCAATAAACCGATTGAGGTTCAGCAGTTTTATTTGCGCTTGGCGCAGCGGGTGTTGCACTTGTTTACGACCCGAACCGTCGCTGGGGTGTTATACGATGTTGACTTACGCCTGCGTCCGTCGGGTCAATCTGGACTGTTGGTCACGCGAGTAAACTCTTATGCTAAGTATCTACATGACGATGCATGGACCTGGGAGCTGCAGGCGTTAGTACGGGCACGTCCTGTGTACGGCAGCAGGGGAATAAGAGATACTTTAGCGGATGTACGTCGAGCTGCCTTGATGCAGCCGCGCGAAGACGCGCAGCTGAAAAAAGAGATTGTCTCCATGCGGCAAAAAATGAAACATCATTTGTCGGTAAGCCGAACGGACGCTTTTGACTTAAAACAAGATGATGGTGGCATTGCCGATATTGAATTTATTACCCAATATCTGGTTCTCAAATACGCTCATACGCACCCAAGTTTATGCCGCTACAGTGATAACATTCGGCTGTTAATAGAAGCTCAGCAAGAGCACCTGCTGGATGACGTTGATGCTCAGAACCTAGTGAATGCATTTCAGATATTTCGCTGTGAGAGCCACGCACTGGCGCTTCAGGGCGAACAGCTGTTAGAAAAACACAATTTAGACGCCGAACGCCAAGCGGTTATTCATTGCTGGAACAAACTGCTTGGCGATACGGATACTGGGTCTACTGATAATAGCTAGGCATATCAGGCTCTGGCCGTGTTTTGAAGCGGCGGTGTACCCAGAGATATTGCTCGGGCGCTTTTTTCACGGCGTCTTCGACCAAGGTGTTGACGTATCTGGCGTCGACTTTATCGTCCCCGGTTGGGAAAGCTTCAAGTGCCGGTTCGTAATATAAGTCGTAGCCGGTACCGTCTTTGCGACGAACACAGCGAGAGACCAGCACTTTGCAATTTGGCGCTTTGGCAAACAACATAGTGCCGGTGGTTGTGGAAGCGTCCGGCACTTCAAAGAACTTAACGAACTCAGTACGACGGCGGCCGTAATCCTGGTCAGGTAAGTAACCGGCAATATCACCTTTAGACAGAGCTTTTAGCATGCCCTTAACGTCTTTACGCCGAATCATGTACTTGTTTGAGCGGGCTCGTCCACGGGTTTGCAGAAACTCCATTACCGCATTGTTGTGCGGCCGGTATAAGCCAACTGCCGGCTCAACGAAGCCGTGCAAGCGCGCATGCACTTCCAGACTTAGGAAGTGAAACAACAGTAATAATACGCCGCTGCCGTCTTCCTGCGCTTTACGTAAGTTTTCCTCACCGTGAATATGTAGTTTGCGACGAATACGCCAGTCCGGCCACCACCACGCCATGCCGACTTCAAAGTAGGCAATGCCGGTGTTTTTCATGTTCTCGGTGACCAGTTCCTCAATGCTGTCGTCGCTGTATTCGGGAAAGCACAGCTTTAAGTTGGTGCGCGCTATATTCACACGGCGGGGCATGACCTTTTTAAACAACAAGCCAAGCCCACGCCCCATGGCCAGCTGCATACGATAGGGAAGCCAAGACACGGTATAAAGAATGAGAACGCCGAGCCAGGTAAGCCAAAACTTAGGGTGTAAAAAATAGAATTTAAATGTCGGTTGTTCGATCACAACAGGAACCGTTGTTGCTTATTAGATTGTTGCGGATAGTAACATAGAATTAAGGGAGGCAGGCACCACTAACGGGACGTGGTGCCTGTGGTCAGCGGAGTTAGTCCGCTGCAGTTCCTTCAACGTCCTCTGACAGACTGCTGTTAATTGCCAATAGGTCGTTTTCCTGAAGCTGTCCTGCCGCTTGCTCTAAACGTAGCATTTGGCGAATATAGCCATAGCGAGCTTCTGATAAGTTACGCTTAGCGTTATACAGGTTTTGAGTGCTATTCAGTACGTCAACGATAGTACGGGTACCGACTTCAAAACCTGCCTCTGTTGCTTTTAAGGCACTTTCTGCTGAAACTACAGACTGCTGGAATGCGCTAATACTGGCAATTGACGCAGATACTTCGTAGTAAGCGTTACGCACTTCACGCTCAATTTGACGACGGGTCTGAACCATTTGCTGGCTACTTGCTACGTAGTTGTCACGCGCCTGAGACACTTCAGCTGAGGTGCGGAAGCCTGAGAAAATAGGTACGCTGACGTTTAGACCAATTGAACGGCTATCAAGACGGCCCGTATCTGGGGATGGCTCACCTTGTATTGTTCTATCGATATCATTGGCTGAATAGTTCGCTGATAATGACACGGTCGGGTAGTGACCCGCTTGCTGAAGCTTAATTTGCTGTTCAGCAATCTCAACCTGCACCATGCTCTCTAATAAGCTTAGATTACTATTTTCCGCTTTCTTTACCCATTTCATGACATCTTCCGGTGCAGGGTCACTGGGCGAAAAGGTTTCGGTGTCTAATGCGGCCAGCGTCTGTGGGTATTGCCCAGTGATTTCACGAATGCTTTCGTAAGCAATTTCTACGGCATTACGAGCCTGAATTTCACGGGCGACGGCGCTGTCATATTGTGCTTGTGCTTCGTGCACGTCAGTAATGGCGGTTAAACCAACAGAGAAACGTTGTTTGGTTTGCTCAAGCTGACGTTTAATGGCTTTTTTCTCGGCTTCAGCAAATGACAGGTCGTCTTTTGCCTGAAGTGCCTGGAAGTAAGCGTTTACAACACGCAGCATTAATTCCTGCTGAGCATTACTGTATGAAATCTCGGCTTGATAGGCTTGCTTTTCAGCAATGTCAGCGTTTTTCCAGACGCTCCAGTCAAAGATACTTTGGTTTAAAGTAACGCCTGCTTGCCAACCACTACTATCTATTGCAAATTTCTGGATTTGATTGTTAACAAACTGTGGCGAGTCACTCGTAGACTCACTATAACCAGCTTCACCGTTAACCTGTGGTAAGAACCCTGACTTGGCAATATCGACGCCTTTTTGGGTTGCATTACGTTCAGCCGCAGCTCTTAACAACGTAGGGTCGTTATCAACCGCTAAACGATAAATTTGAGCTAAATCTTCCGCATTTGACGTAAAAGAGACTGTAGTTAATGCAATTCCTACAGCCGCTGACAAGAGGTGCTTTTTCATGGTAGTCAGTGTCCCGTTGCTTGACATGCAATAGTCTTAAAATGATTGCGCGTTAGTTTACATACAGTATTGAATGATTACCAGTGTAATTGATTCACGCTGATAATTTAAGCAAAACATGGTTTCAGAATCTGCTCAAGTGTAACAGAATGTTTGCTGTATAGTAGATCAGAAAGCAGGCTTTACTCTCATATCAGAAAAAGTTGAAGCGAGAAGGTGAAATGGCGTCAAGATTGACTCGAAAAGATGTTGAACTCGATAAAAAACAGCCGCTTTATGAAGGCTTTTTGTCGGTTTATAAATACAAACTCAAACACCGTTTGTTTCAAGGCGGCTGGAGTCAGCCAATTGAGCGTGAATTGATGGAGCGTGGCCACGCTGTCGTGGTGATACCTTATGATCCTGTTCGCGACGAGTTAGTCGTGCTGGAACAGTTTCGGGTAGGTGCATTAGATGACCCTAACGGACCTTGGCTATTTGAATTTGTCGCAGGCATGTTTGACGCTGATGAAAGTGCTGAAGAGGTCGCAACACGAGAATTAAAAGAAGAAGCAGGACTGGAAGCCAAACAGTTGATTTACGCAACCAGCTACTACTCGAGCCCGGGCGGAACCGATGAGAAACTGACCATTTATATTGCGGAAGTCGACACGAGTTTAGCGGCTGATTTTGGTGGCCTCCCTGAAGAAGACGAAGACATTAAAGTGCATGTGTTACCGAGTAAAGATGCTATTGGTATGTTGGAGCGTGAGGAAATTAATAATGCCGCCAGTGTAATTGGGTTACAATGGTTGCTATTGCATCGAGATAGTGTGTTTAGAAATAAGCTGAGCTTGTAAGGGGTGATATGCAGCAGCGTTACGTTGTCGACGTGGCAGAGTTACACCGGTTGAATGAGCTGAACTATGCCGCTTTGTTACCTTTTGTGCCGGATGAAGATGACTCGACTAAAGCAGAGGTCATTATTCAAGCGGGCGAAGGCTTGGTGTTTGTGGTAAAACGTGTCGACGATTCGCGTTACACAACGGATATTTCGATCGAGCAACTAAAGCCTAGCTGGGCGGATTATTTGCGCGCCAAAATGACGGTGCGCCTATACCATGACGTGCGTATGGCGGAAGTCTTAAAAACGCAGGGTATTACAAAGCTAGAAGTGCATTATCGTCAGCCGAATAAAGACATGCGACACCGCGATGAAAAGTACCAGGCGAATCAATTTTTGTCGGACTGGTTGCAACTGTGCCGTAAGCAAGGTCGAATCCAACCAGAGCTGAGCGAGTCAGTGCAGAAATTTATGCCTTACTACTTCAAATAGACGACGGTTAGCGGTAAATTGTCAGTCAACTTTGCGGAGCGAGCTACAACAAAAAACAGGGACTCATGACAGACTACAAATCCGATTCTATTGAGGTGCTGAATGGCCTAGAGCCGGTTCAGCGCCGCCCCGGTATGTACACCGATACCACACGGCCCAATCATTTAGGTCAGGAAGTTATTGATAACAGTGTGGATGAGGCGCTTGCCGGTCACGCTAAAAGCTTAGTGGTTATTCTACACACTGACCAATCCTTAGAAGTCATGGATGACGGTCGTGGTATGCCTGTGGATATTCACCCTGAAGAAGGGGTTCCGGGTGTCGAGCTTATTATGAGCAAATTGCATGCGGGCGGTAAGTTCTCGAATAAAAACTACCAGTTTTCCGGCGGTCTGCATGGTGTTGGTATCTCTGTTGTTAACGCGCTGTCGAAGCGTGTTGAGCTCACCATTAAACGAGATGGTCAGGTGTATGAAATGGCCTTCGAAAATGGCGACAAAGTCTCTGAACTAGAAGTCACCGGCACCGTTGGAAAGCGCAATACCGGAACCAAAGTCCATTTTTGGCCAGACGCTCAGTATTTTGATTCCTCAAAGTTCTCTGTTACCAAGTTGAAGCACCTGCTTCGGGCGAAGGCGGTGCTATGTCCCGGGTTAAGTATTACCTTCAAAAACAAGGTAGATGACACCGAAGAAACCTGGTTTTACGAGGACGGCCTGACCGATTACCTGATTGAAGCGGTAAAAGAGGTTCCTACTTTGCCGGAAGACCCGTTTAATGGATCTTTTAGCTCGCAAACCGAAGGGGTTGAATGGGCGGTAACCTGGTTGCCGGAAGGCGGTGAGGGCCTATCTGAGAGTTATGTAAACCTGATTCCAACGCCGTTAGGTGGTACCCATGTAAATGGCTTACGGCAAGGTCTCTTAGAAGCTATGCGTGAGTTCTGTGAGTTCCGTAACTTGCTGCCAAGAGGGGTTAAGCTAACACCTGATGATGTGTGGGAACGTTGTTCTTATATTTTATCCACAAAAATGCAGGATCCGCAGTTTGCCGGACAAACCAAAGAGCGTTTGTCGTCGAGACAATCTGCCAGTTTTGTTTCCGGAGTCGTCAAAGACGCATTCAGCTTATGGTTGAATGAGCACACCGAGCAAGCTGAATTATTGGCTGACGTTTGTATCAGTAACGCTCAGCGTCGCTTGCGAGCAAGCAAAAAGGTTGTTCGTAAGAAAGTTACTCAGGGGCCTGCGTTACCGGGTAAGTTAACCGACTGCTCTAGTCAGGATCCATCCAATAGCGAATTATTTTTGGTTGAGGGTGACTCGGCCGGTGGTTCAGCGAAACAGGCTCGCGATCGAGAGTTTCAGGCCGTCATGCCACTGCGCGGAAAAATTCTAAATACCTGGGAGGTGGACCCGGAGCAAATTCTGGGGTCACAGGAAATCCATGATATATCTGTTGCTGTCGGCGTCGATCCAAACAGTGTTGATTTGGACAAGTTGCGTTACGGTAAAGTTTGTATTCTTGCGGATGCCGACTCTGATGGGCTTCACATTGCGACTTTGCTGTGTGCACTGTTTGTGAAACATTTCCGGCCACTGGTTGAAAATGGCCATATTTTTGTTGCCATGCCGCCACTTTATCGAATTGATGTCGGTAAAGAGGTGTTTTACGCCCTTGATGAAGATGAAAAGCAGGGCATTTTGGATCGTATTGAAGCCGAGAAGAAAAAAGGCAAAATCAATGTTCAACGTTTCAAAGGCTTGGGCGAGATGAACCCATTGACGCTTCGTGAAACGACTATGGATCCGAATACACGTCGATTGGTGCAGCTGACAATAGATGACGCTGAAATGATGGAAGAACTGATGGACATGTTGCTGGCGAAGAAACGTGCGAGTGATCGCCGTACTTGGCTGGAAAGCAAAGGTAACATGGCCGATTTGGCTGAACTGTAGGCTGCTAAGCAAGGAGAAGTGAGAATGTCGACGGAGATTACCGAAACACGCCCCCTCAGCCGCTTTACTGAAGAGGCCTACTTAAATTATTCCATGTACGTCATTATGGACCGGGCATTGCCGCATATTGGTGATGGTTTAAAACCGGTTCAGCGACGTATTATTTATGCGATGTCAGAGCTGGGCTTATCGGCTTTAGCGAAATATAAAAAATCCGCTCGTACAGTGGGTGATGTGCTGGGTAAGTTTCATCCTCACGGTGACAGCGCATGTTACGAAGCTATGGTGCTCATGGCGCAGCCATTTTCGTACCGACATCCGCTGGTGGATGGCCAGGGTAACTGGGGTTCTCCGGATGACCCTAAATCGTTTGCGGCGATGCGTTATACCGAAGCGCGACTGTCTAAGTTTAGTGAAGTCTTGCTGAGTGAGTTAGGGCAGGGCACCGCTGACTGGATACCGAACTTTGATGGCACCATGAAGGAGCCGAAAGTTCTACCGGCGCGACTCCCCCATATTTTACTGAATGGCGTGACAGGCATTGCGGTCGGTATGGCGACGGATATCCCGCCACATAATGCTCGCGAAGTGGCCAACGCTTGTGCCATGTTGTTGGAAAAGCCAAGTAGCACACTTGAAGACATCATGGATGTGCTAAAAGGGCCAGACTACCCGACTGATGCAGAAGTCATTACGCCTGCCGAAGACATTAAGAAAATGTACGAAACCGGTCGCGGTAGTATAAAAATGCGAGCGTCTTATGAAGTAGACGACGGTGAAATTGTGGTTACTGCGCTACCACATCAGGCTTCCGGCGCCAAAGTGCTGGAACAAATTGCGCAACAAATGCAGGCGAAGAAGTTACCGTTGGTGTCTGATTTACGTGATGAGTCGGATCATGAAAACCCGACACGCTTAGTGATTGTTCCCCGCTCCAATCGCGTTGACACGGAACAACTGATGAATCACTTGTTCGCAACCACTGACTTAGAAAAACAGTACCGCGTTAACTTGAATATTCTGGGGCTGGACGGCCGTCCGCAAGTTAGGCCGTTGGTGGGACTTTTAAAAGAATGGCTCGAGTTCCGTCAGCAGACGGTCACCCGCCGCTTGCAATACCGTTTAGATAAAGTACTGGCGCGTCTTCATATTTTGGAAGGCTTGCTCATTGCGTATCTAAACTTAGACGAAGTTATTGAAATTATCCGTACGGAAGACAAGCCTAAAGAGGTTCTGATGTCGCGCTTTGCGCTGTCAGACAAGCAGGCAGAAGCCATTCTTGAGCTGAAATTACGGCACTTAGCGAAGCTGGAAGAGCAGAAACTGAAAGGTGAACAAGACGAGCTGAGCAAGGAACGTGAGCAACTTGAAAAAATTCTGGGCTCAGACCGTCGCCTGAAAACGTTGATTCGCAAGGAACTGCTTGCCGATGCCGAAACTTATGGTGATGAACGTCGCTCGCCGTTGGTTGAGCGTAATGAAGCAAAGGCATTAAGTGAGCGCGATCTCACGCCGGCAGAGGCAGTTACCGTTGTACTGTCTAAGAAAGGCTGGGTGCGTAGCGCGAAAGGCCATGATATTGACGGTGAGAAGCTTAGTTATAAATCGGGTGACAGCTTCCTTGGGTCAGCCGAAGGGAAAAGCAACCAGCCAGTTGTATTCATTGATAGCTCAGGCCGGAGCTTTTCGTGCGAAGCTCATTTGTTGCCATCGGCGAGAAGCCAGGGCGAACCACTAACCGGGCGCTTCAGTCTGGTGTCAGGTGAAACGGTAGAGCATGTACTGATGGGGAAAGACGACAGCTGCCTGCTGCTTGCATCGGATGCTGGTTACGGTTTTGTCTGCCAGTTTAGTGATTTAGTCAGTCGTAACAAAAATGGCAAGGCGATTATTACCTTACCAACCGGTTCAAAAATACTCTCTCCGACATCGGTTAACAGCATTGAAAATGACCGTGTTATCGCTGTATCAAATGAAGGTCGTATGTTGGTTTTCCCGGTAGCTGATTTACCGCAGCTCAGTAAAGGGAAAGGGAACAAAATTATTAATATCCCAGCGTTAAGAGCTCAGTCGCGGGAGGAGTATGTGGTGGCCTTGGCGACAGCCGCACCGGACAAGGCGGTAACGTTAATGGCCGGAAAACGCAAACTGACCTTGAAGCCGGCTGATCTCGAGCACTATCTGGGTGAGCGTGGACGCCGAGGGAATAAACTGCCCAGAGGCCTTCAACGAGTCGACGATATTGTCGTTGAAGATGAGTAAGGCTGAGGGTTTGTTATGTTAGCGGTGCTGAGGTGGTTGTTTCTAGGTGGATTTATCGTTGTTTTTGGTGTCGTTGGCTGTTTATTTTGTATTATTCGGCCCTTTCATCGAAACAACACCTATCGGTTCGCCCATATCTTTGGTTGGGCGACTCGAGTGCTTGGGTTGAAGATTGAAGTAACACGGCACCCCGATATTGAACACGGTGGCCCTTATGTTTTTGTCTGTAACCACCAGAACAGCTGGGAGATATTCACGATAGCCGCGATGCTGCCAAAAAATACGGTCACTTTGGGTAAGAAAAGTCTGCGTTGGATACCGTTTTTTGGCTGGCTGTACTGGCTGGCCGGTAATATTTTTATCGACCGTAAAAATGCGGGTAAAGCACACGGTACAATTGCTCAAACAGCGAACGCGATAAATCAGCGAGATATCTCGGTGTGGATGTTTCCGGAAGGCACCCGCAGCTATGGCAGAGGACTATTGCCCTTTAAAAATGGTGCTTTCCATACAGCGTTTCGGGCTCAAGTCGATATTGTTCCTGTTTGCGTGTCAGAGCTGCATGGTAAAATTAAAATGAACCGTTGGAACAATGGTGTATTAAAAGTCGCTTTTCTTGAGCCTATTCGCATCGCAAACTACCAGAAAGAGAACTTGCGCGACTTAAGCCGCCACTGCCATGACATTATGGACAGCAAAATTAATCAGTTAAACGAACAAGTGAAGAAGGAAAGCGAATGAGCCAGTCTCTGAATGAGCTACTTGAGCAAAGCGAACAAACTATTAACGCACTCATCAGTGACGGTGCTGAGCCTGACGTTCTTTATGAGATTGAGCACCATCTTGCTTCTACAGACTTTACCAAGCTAGAGAAGGCCGCAGTGGAGTTGGTTAAGCTAGGATACCATGTAGATGATGCTGATGAGTTTGATGACGAGCAGGGTAAGCGCTGGTTTGCATTCATCGCTGCAACGGATGCGGAACTCGATAATAATGTGTTAGCGCGTCAGGTAAGAGAAATTGCGGATGTTGCTGAAGAGTGCGATGTTGAATATGACGGCTGGGGCACCATGCTGGATGACGATGAACTGGATGAAGAATACGATGATGGAGAGGAGTGATCCTCTCCACCGTCAATTTGTTACAGCCCTTTTTCTTTCATCATTTCTCGATACTCTTTACCTAAAGACTGCTTTTCAGAGTCCTCTAAAACCTTTCCAGCTTTCTGGAAGAACCCTTGTTCCTCGTCTTCCAAATGATGCAGTACTTTATGCTTTAGGTTTTTAAGGTGTTGCAGCCAACCGGGAGACGACATATCCGTTTTTTCTAAGGCCTCAATAAGCTCGTCAATTTCATGGTGTTCAGCAATGCCGTGGCGAGACATATCAATGGTCGTATCGTCTTCAATTAGCGGGTTATAAAAATAACGTTCCTCCGCAGCCGCATGCTGCTCCAACTGTACTTTTAATTGCTGGTAATACTGTTCACGCTCAGGTTCATTGCCTGACGTGTCGAGTAAAAGATCCAATAATTGACGCTGCTTGTCATGATCAACTCGTAATTCTTCAAAAATAGTCATGGCTTTCTCCCTAGCTATGGTATTCGTCGATATAAAGGTTGTTACGAGCCAATGACAAAAATAGATTAAATGCAGACAAAAACGCCCAGCCAATTGGCCGGGCGTTAACTATCAGTCAAACTCTATTAAAGAGCGTTGATTTTCTCCTGTTGCTCTTTAAGCTGTTTTAAAGTTGCTTCAGCCTCAGCAAGCTTTTCACGCTCTTTTGCTATAACGGCTTCAGGCGCTTTACTCACAAAGTTTTCGTTGCTGAGTTTACCATTAAGGCGCTGCCATTCTTTCTCAGCCTTTTCAATAGCCTTCTGCAAGCGTTGTAGCTCAGCGTCCTTGTCGATTAAACCAGCCATTGGAATGTGCAACTTCAAGCTATCAACCAGTGCCGTCATGCTGGCAGGTGCGCCATCATCGCTGTCAATAAACTCAATAGATTCAAGCTTGGCCAGACTGCTCAGGAAGCTCTCATTATTCTCGATACGCCCCCTGGCCATCGTATCCGCGTTCGACAGCAGTAATGGTAATGGCTTATTCGGCGATAAGTCCATTTCACCACGAATGTTACGAACAGCCAGAATTACCCGTTTCAACCACTCCATATCAAGCATGGCTTGCTCGTTAACGGAGCTTTGTATCTGTGGAAATGGCTGCAACATAATGGTATCGCCTTCAACGCCCGCCAATGGTTTAACACGCAGCCAAATGGTTTCGGTGATATACGGCATAATAGGATGCAGTAACCGCAGTAACTGTTCAAGAATGCTAACCAGCGTGTGTCGAGTCCCTCGTTGCTGAACATCGGTGCCGTTTTGCAATACTGGTTTGGTTAGCTCCAAATACCAGTCGCAGAATTGGTTCCAGGTAAATTCGTAAGCAATGGCTGCGGCTTGGTCGAAACGGTAACTATCGAGCGCTTGTCGGAACTCTTTCACGGTGCTGTTAAAGCGCGCAATAATCCATTCGTCGGCCAGAGACAATGTCATGTCATCACCGCTTTGGCCACAGTCGTGCTCTTCGGTGTTCATAAGTACAAAACGGCTGGCGTTCCAAAGCTTGTTGCAGAAGTTGCGATAGCCTTCCAGGCGTTTCATGTCCCAGTTGATATCACGACCCGTTGAGGCCAGTGCCGTCAACGTAAAGCGCAGCGCGTCGGTACCGTGTGCTGTAATGCCTTCCGGGAATTCAGCGCGAGTACGTTTTTCAATTTTTTCGCGCATTTTCGGTTGCATCATATTAGCGGTGCGCTTGGCGACTAGTTCGTCAGCGCTAATACCGTCAATCATGTCCAGAGGATCCAGTACGTTCCCCTTAGACTTAGACATTTTCTGACCTTCTTCGTCACGAATAAGGCCAGTAACATACACCTTCTTGAAAGGTACCTGAGGTTTGCCCTCATCGTCCTTCATAAAGTGCATGGTCATCATGATCATACGGGCAACCCAGAAGAAAATAATATCAAAGCCCGTCACCAACACATCGGTAGGGTGGAAGGTCTTTAAATCGTCAGTATTTTTTGGCCAGCCCAATGTCGAAAATGTCCACAACGCTGAAGAGAACCAGGTGTCCAAAACGTCTTCGTCTTGCTGCAATGCGGTGTCGCCAAGGTTATGTTTTTGACGAACTTCCTCTTCGGTGCGCCCGACGTAAACATTGCCTTTATCATCGTACCACGCCGGTATCCGGTGCCCCCACCAGAGCTGACGTGAAATACACCAGTCCTGAATGTCTCGCATCCAGCTGAAGTACATGTTCTCGTACTGCTTTGGAACAAACTCGATACGACCGTCTTCTACGGCTTCGGTGGCTTGTTTCGCCAATGGTTCAACACGCACATACCATTGGTCAGTTAGGTGAGGCTCAATAGGCACACCACCACGGTCGCCATAAGGAACTTTGTTGGTGTGCTTTTCAATCTTTTCCAGTAGTCCAAGCTCTTCGAACTCGTCAATCAGCTGTTTGCGCGCCTCAAAACGCTCTTTTCCGGCGTACTGACTCGGCAAGGTTCCGTCAAAACCGTCAAGTTCTTCCATGGCTTCGCCGGTACTGGTGTATAAGCCTGCTTTTGCCATGACATGTGCGGTGTCATCAAAAATAGAGATCATGCCGGTTTGGTGGCGTTTACCAATCTCGTAATCGTTAAAGTCATGCGCTGGCGTTACTTTCACGCAACCAGTACCAAACTCACTATCTACATGGTGATCGGCCACGATAGGAATTCGGCGGTTTACGATAGGCAGGTTAATGTGCTTTCCGACTAAATGTCCGAAGCGCTCATCGTCTGGGTGTACGGCAACGCAAACATCGCCTAACATGGTTTCCGGGCGCGTAGTCGCAACAACAAGGTGGTCTTTGCCGTCTTCTGTCGTAGCGTCATCAGCGAGCGGATAGCGTAAGTACCAGATGGAGCCCTGTTGTTCTTTGTTTTCGACTTCCAAATCTGAAATCGCGGTTTGCAATGCCGGATCCCAATTCACCAGGCGCTTGCCCCGATAAATTAAGTTTTCTTCGTGCAGTTTTACAAACACTTCGCGAACGGCGTCAGACAAGCCTTCGTCCATGGTAAAACGCTCGCGGTCCCAGTCTACCGAGTCGCCCAGGCGACGCATCTGCTGAGTGATGGTACCGCCGGACTGATGCTTCCATTCCCAAATTTTGTCAATGAAGGCGTCACGTCCTAACTCTTGGCGTGTTTGGTTTTGAGCGGCTAACTGACGCTCCACGACCATTTGTGTTGCAATGCCGGCGTGGTCTGAGCCCACCTGCCAGAGAGTGTTTTTACCATCCATACGCTGATAGCGAATGAGCGTGTCCATAATGGTGTGCTGGAATGCGTGCCCCATGTGCAGACTGCCCGTAACATTGGGTGGGGGAATCATAATGGAGTAAGAGTCGCCTTGACCGCTTGGTTTAAAGTACCCTTTTTCTTCCCATTGTTGGTAAAGGTTTTGCTCTATGTCTGCGGGGGAATATGTTTTATCCATAATGACCTTACTTCTGTTCGGATATCAGGGGTACGGTGTGCATTTGGCAACCGCGAGCCCGGTAATGTTTGTAACGTTCTCTGGCAACTGCTTTGCCATCATCTGAAGCAGGCACAATGTCATACAGTTGCTGACTTTGCTGTGCCTGTACAGGTACTTCATTGGCTAAGTTGAATAGCGCGTAGCCTGGTCGTGTTGATCCAGGCTCGCTCTGCGGCCAGCCAATTTCCACCGGTGAGCCGGTCGCGGCGCCTTCACCTACTAGATTATGAGGAATAAAGGCATCTGCAGGCCGCTGCCATAATAACTCATCTAACGCTTCAGCCTGAGCCTGGTTTTGAGCCCAGACCCGTAGCCGTTTATGTTTTCTGTAAAGTTCAGCGATCTTATCGCAAATTAACGCAGTTTGCTCATCCTCTGACGCTTCCGGCATCAGAAAAAACGTAGCTGAGGGCATATTATTCGACCGCCTCGTTCGAGCATCGGTTAATTAAGAACTGGGTCAATAACGGCACCGGGCGCCCGGTAGAACCTTTTTCTTTGCCGCCTTGCCAAGCTGTGCCGGCGATATCCATGTGCGCCCAGTTGTACTTTTTGGTGAAGCGAGACAAGAAGCAGGCCGCTGTTATTGTGCCTGCCTCACGACCACCAATGTTGGCCATATCAGCAAATGGGCTGTCGAGCATCGGCTGATATTCGTCCCATAACGGCATCCGCCATGCTTTATCGCCACTTTGCTGGGCGGCATTCAGAATTTCGTGAGCAAGCGGGTTGTGTTGACTCAGTACCGCTGAAGCGTGACTTCCCAGAGCAATAACGCAGGCACCGGTGAGTGTCGCCAAATCAATAACTGAGTCGGGCTCGAAACGCTCTACGTAGGTGAGTGTATCGCATAGTACCAGACGACCTTCTGCGTCAGTATTCAGGACTTCTACCGTTTGCCCACTCATCGTGGTTAGAATGTCACCCGGGCGATACGCTTTGCCGTCGGGCATATTTTCACAGCCGGCGACAGCGCCAATGACATTTACTGGAAGCTGCAATTCAGCCAGTGCCTGCATCGCGCCTAATACACCGGCGGCACCGCCCATGTCGTACTTCATCTCATCCATATTGGCGGATGGTTTTATTGAAATACCGCCGGAGTCAAATGTTAGACCTTTACCGACCAATACGATTGGTGCTTGATCATCAGGAGCGCCTTTATAATGCATTAAAGTGAGCACTGATTCATGTTCTGAACCTCTGCCAACCGCTAAGTAGGCGTTCATGCCCAGCTTTTCCATCTCAGCTTCTTCAACCGTTGTGATGCTTAAATTATCGTAGTTTTCGGCCATTGCTTTGGCTTGCTCAGCGAGATAGCGGGGCGTACAAATGTTCGGTGGCATGTTAGCAACGTTACGGCACACGTCCATACCAGTAGAGACGGCCAGACCGTGCTGCACGGCTTGCTCACCTAACGTGAGTTCTTTTCGGCTGGGCACATTAAAGACTAATTTGCGCAGCGGACGGCGCGGCTCTTCTTTCTTACTTTTTAATTCATTGAAGTTATACAAGGCCCCACGCGCAGCTTCCACAGCTTGTCTGACTTTCCAGTAGGTATCGCGACCTTTTACGTGCAGTTCACTTAAAAAGCATACCGCTTCCATGGAGCCGGTTTCGTTTAATGTATTTATGGTACGTGCGATAATTTGACGATACTGTCGCTCGTCGAGCTCGCGTTCTTTACCACAGCCAACCAGCAGTACTCGTTCAGCTAAAATATTGGGAACGTGATGCAATAACAGAACTTGCCCCGATTTCCCCTCTAAGTCACCGCGGCGCAATAAGTTGCTTAAATAGCCATCACTGACCTTGTCCAGCTGTTCTGCCACACCCGATAACCGACGGGGTTCAAAGACACCTACGACAATACACGCAGAACGTTGTTTTTCCGGATTACCACTTTTGACGCTGAACTCCATGACAGTGCTCCTGTTTCAGGTGGCTTTAATGCCTGCTATAGTTTAGCTCTTTAGACATTTTGTTGTTAAAATAACAAGTTTACTTAAAAATCGCAGCTATTCCAGTAAAAACCTAAGTTACATGAGTGATTGTTAGTGCGCATATTTCGGTATTTAATCAGTGAAACACTAAAGTCACAGCTTGCTGTGCTTTTTATTCTGATGGCTATTTTTGTCAGTCAGAAGTTTGTACGTGTCTTGTCGGATGCTTCTGAGGGCGATATTCCCGGCAGTGTCATTTTTCAATTGTTATCGCTGAATTTACCAGCATTACTGGCGTTAATTCTTCCGCTCAGTTTATTTCTGGGTATTTTGCTGGCTCATGGGCGCATATACGCTGACAATGAAATGACAATCTTGCATGCTTGTGGTGTCAGCGAATGGTATGTGACTCGGGTGACATTGGTTCTATCGTTGATTCTGGCATTGGTGACCGGCGCATTGACTTTATGGTTAGTACCCTGGGCGCTAGAGCAGGAACAACAAGTTGAAGAAAAAGCCCGTTCGGAGAGTGGTCTGACGGCGCTAATGCCCGGACGCTTCCAACAAGCCAGTAACCAAAAAGCGGTTATTTTTGTGCAAGACGTTAACGAAGACGGTCAGCTTGAGGAAATCTTTGTTGCTCAACATAGCCACGAAGGGGATGAGTTACGCTCAGGCAGTGTCGTGATGGCTAAAACGGGGAATGTGATCAGTGAAGACAGTGGCTCTCAATGGCTAGAGTTGGGTGAGGGGCATCGTTACTCCGGCGATCAGAACAGCTATCAGACCATGACTTTTGACAACTATCGCTTGCAAATAAAGGAACAGGAAACGGATAGCCAGGCCCGAAAACTGGAGAACTACTCAACACTGGAGTTATTGGAAACACCGGGTAATGCAGCGGTCGCAGAATTCCAATGGCGAATCGCAATACCTTTGGCTATGCCGTTATTAACGCTGATAGCGGTTCCCTTAAGCCGAGTAAATCCAAGGCAAGGAAAATTTGCCCGTATGGCGCCTGCGTTTTTAATTTATCTTGGTTACTTCCTTGTGCTTATGGCCGCGAAAGCTGCAGTAAGAGATGGTGTTATTCCGTCGTTGATAGGACTTTGGTGGATTCATTTCATTTTGTTGATTTTTGGCTTTATTTTAATTGGTAAAGGTCGGCCGTTGGGCTTAAAGCTCTTGTCACGTTTCAGTGTCCGGAATAAGCGAGGTTAACGATGTTGAGCATTCTGGATAAGTACATTGGCCTGACGGTATTAAAAACTTCCTTAATGAGTCTTGCTGTTCTAACAGGACTGTCTGCACTGATAAGGTTTGTGGAGCAGTTAAAGGCAGTAGGGCGGGGGAGTTACGACACTCTCGATGCAGCATTATTCGTGTTTTATAGTTTACCTCGTGACGTCGAATTGTTTTTTCCTATGGCGGCGTTGCTTGGCGGGTTAATTGGTGTTGGCTTGTTGGCCAGCAACTCTGAATTAGTGGTGATGTTGGCGGCAGGCCGCTCCCGGCTCAATATCATAGCGGCGGTAATGAAAGTCGCCATTATTATGATGGTCGCTGTCATGGCTATTGGTGAATGGGTGGCTCCTCCTATGGAATCGACAGGCCGGGCCATTCGTTCGCAGGAGATTTCCGGAGGCAGTCTAATTTCAGCTCAGCAAGGTGTCTGGGCAAAGGATGGGTCAGACTTTATCAATATCGGTGAAGTTGAAGATACGGGGCGCCTTAATAACGTTATTATTTATGATTTTGACGAAAGTCGTAAATTGCAGAAAGCGACCTATGCGCAAACCGCGCTGTTTATAAATGGTGCCTGGCGTATGCAAGATGTAGTGATTACCGAGCTAGGTGAAAGTCGAGTCAATTCAACCAGAAAAAGTAGTGTTCAATGGCAGTCAACGTTAACGCCCGATAAATTAGGTGTGGTTACCATAAAGCCTGAGTCGCTCTCGATTTCCGGGCTATTAGATTATTTGAACTATCTGGAATTAAATCAGCAGTCCGCAAAACGTTATGAGCTTGCGTTATGGCGTAAATTGCTAGCCCCCATAACCGTTGCTGTCATGCTGCTGGTCGCGCTTTCGTTTATCTTTGGACCACTCCGCTCCACTACCATGGGAGCTCGTATTTTACTTGGGGTTATTACTGGTTTTGGCTTCCACGTTAGTAATGAGATATTTGGCCCGCTAGCGCAGGTCTACCAAATACCGGCATTTCTTGGGGCATTGCTACCGAGTATTGTCTTTGCCGGCTTGGCAGTTTACTTCATGCAGAAAAAAACGGGATAAAACATACAATGGAACGAGGGTTAGAGCTCGTTCCAGTAAAATAATTGATTCGCTTCTTTGGATAAGGTTACAACCTCTGTACCAGCTGCATAATCATGCCAGGCTCGGCGATTTTTAAAGTCGACCAAAACCCACAGGTTTCCAAGCCCTGCACAGCAAGTCAGTAGACGAATAATGGTCTGTTTTAATGTTAAGCGGCTGCCATCGCGGTTTTGTAATTTAAGACGCCAGGCTCTCATACCAATGGTTTGGCCTGAGCGTTTCCAGAACCAACCAAAGAAGATAGTTAATACACTGATTAGGTAAATGCTGTACCACGGTCCCTGAGCAAGCCATCCGGCATGATCCATTCCTTCTGTCAGCTGAACCCAATCTAACGCGGTTAAGGCAGCGGCCAAGCCTAACGCCAACGCTGACGCGAGCATGATAATAGCGACAGCCACCAAAAAGTCGTATACCCAGGCCGCTAAGCGACGGAGGAAACCTGCGCTTGGAAAACTGGCGTGTAATTCTTGAGCGTTTGATGTCATTGTTGAGTGTTAGCTGTTTTTGATGGGTACTATACTAACACGGTAGATGGCGGGTGACATTAAGTGCCGTTTCAACGCAATGTGGTTAATGAATCATCAGTCAGAAGGGAGAAAGACACTTTTCGATAATTTTCGCTTGATTAGCTAAGTATCGCGGGTATAATCCCGACCCGTTACCTTCCTTGGTAACTCACCCCGCAAAATTGGCGCTGTGGTGGAATTGGTAGACACGCCTGATTCAAAATCAGGTTCCTTCGGGAGTGACGGTTCAAGTCCGTCCAGCGCCACCATATATAAATCCTTTATTTACGTTAATAGCTTTCAGTCATTCGAGAGCCGATTTCTCGATCTTGTTTAAAAAAATTTAAAAATTGATTGATCCTTCTTAACGCTTTCTTTACATTCACCATTATGGCTTGACTAAGCCTATGTAATAAAAATGTTGATTTGGCTCAAGGCCTCTGAGGGAAAGTATTATGAAAAAATGGATCGTTGCACCACTAGCCGCTGTTGTACTCAGTGCGTGTATGTCTACTTCAAATGAAAACGCCGCGACTTTAGACAGAAACCAGGCCGTTGCTGACCTTTCTGTGCAAATGGAAGAGCTCGGGTTTAGCCGTGTTGAAATTCAGCCGGGTGTTGATGAGTTTTTAAATATCTGTGCCTCTATCCTGGAGCGCCAATACAACGTTATGGGTGAGTATCGTACTCAGACAGAAAACTACGTTGATGTACAAGCATTTTTAACGGCTCATCAGGGAAAATCAGAAGAAGAATTGCGAGCTGCGATCATAGCGTTTGACGAAAAAGCTCAAACGGAAGACGAAAAAATAGGTCCAAAACTGACCGCTTATAACTCAGCAATCGAAGGTGTATCTGAGCAAAATACGAAATTAGCGACAGAAATTACCTTGCAACTAGCACAAGCTGCGATCATTTTAAGTGAGCACTCTACCACTGTTGCTAAGGCGGGCAGCTTAGGTCTGGTTTCAGGATGGATGAGCGGTAACGAACAAACTGCCGACAACAACCTTGGTTTGGCTATCCTGCGTGCAAAAGATCAAATCGATTTAGCATCTGACGCCAACGAAATTATAACCCTAGAGCAAGAAACCATTGAAGCTATTAATTCGCTTCAAGAAGAGTTAGAAGCTAAAGGGTAATGTCTATCCGTTATTGGGTGGTCATAATTATGACCACTTTCAGCTTTTCTATAGCCGCGCAAGAGCTGCCGGACTGGGTTTTCAAATCAGAAAATACCAGCGGGCAACTAATAGCTGTTGGTAGCGGTTCGTCGAATTCTGAAGCGAAACGCGCCGCAATAGCAGAAATTATTGCTCAAGTCAGTCAGTCGGTGTCTGCTGAAAGCGTCTCTGTTTTTGAAAAGACGCCCGCAGAAACATCTCAATACTTTAAACAGTCGGTTATCAGTAGCACGCTTTCAATTGATGTGAATAAAGTGACTGTGACTAAGCAGTTTGTTGATAAAGCATCGGGCGTGAACTACGTGCAGGCGACTCTTAGTAAAGATGAGGTGGTTCGATTTCTTCAGGATGAGCTGACTTCCCTGGCAACGCTGAATTTTCCTGCTCAGTCATCCGCGGTTGATAAGGTGCTTTGGGCATTGAAGTATCGGGAAGCGAACAACTACGGATTGAGGCTTGAAAGAGCTCTGACCGGTTTGGACGCAGCCAATGATACGCTTAAAAATAAATTTCGAGACAATTTAAGTAAGGTCGCTGAGGTATGGCAGCGTTATGGTGTTCGAGTTATCGCTGACAGTTCGCTGCAACATCTTGCGGGAACCATTGATAAGCAACTCCCCTCCGCGACAAAAACGGTTTTATGGTTACAGCTGAAGCCAAGCCATAAAACCAGACAGTACCAGGGCGCTTATCAACATAAATTGGATTTGAGCGCAGAGTTAACTCAGCCTCAGTCTCCTTTCAGAGTGTTTAGGCAAGAGCATATTTCTGTTGTCGGAACGGGCGCATCGGCAAACATGGCTCGAAACCATGCCTTAGAACAATTGCGTTCGATTTTAGATACCCCTATACAAAACTGGCTTTTTGAAAAAGGAAGTGAATTATGAAGTTAGTGACGAAACTCACTATCACAGCATTGGCTGTTTTATCTCTTAGTGCGTGTCAGACGCGTCAAGCTGACCAAACACAAACTGCGAAAGTATCGAACCGGGCGTCAAATGCCAGTGTTGCTCGTAGCGCTTATAATTTTGATGATCAGGATATTAAAGTTCCTGCGTACTTTGATACTCAAGGACTACAGAATTGTACTTTCAATCCAGCGACAGAGTCTGATGCTTGCCCGCTTAAGAAGCCAACCGTTCGCATGTACTTTGCAGGTACCGATGTTGGTGGAGAAGGTCAGGGTGTAGAAGCGTTGCGTCAATACGATGATAAACAGCTGCTATTTATGCTGGAAAACCAATTCGCAGGGATTAACCGCTTTAGAATCATAACCCGTGATGACGATGTTATATCTCAGGAAAAGCAAATATTCATGGAGCAGCAGGGAGCTAAAGCTCTTGCGAAAAGAGCGGGTAGCCAGAAAGTGTTAAAACCCGATTTTATTGTCAAACTAGACACGCTCCGTACAGTGAAAAGCGAAGGTTCAATTACCGGTTGGATGGATTACACTTTAGAACTTACCACGGCGGTGTTGAATCCGTTCACACGCGAGCTAATGTCTTACCCGAATTTAGGGAAAATTCGGGTTAAATCGGAAGACGTGCGCGAACGTAGTGAACTGAAGTATGTGATGGTTAATAACCGTTATGAAACAGGCTTTCGTTACCACGATCCTGCGCACGTTAATGCGGTGATTAACGATATGACGTCTCGCGGTATCGATATTTTGCTGACGCGTATGCTTTCAGAAATGCCGGCAACGGCTCAGGTTCTAGGTATTAAAGGTAATCAAGTGAGTTTGGATCGCGGTCAGAACGCCGGTGTATTACCCAATGAGACTATGATTATTTTTCAGTACGAGGCTGGTTTTGTTGAGCCTATTGGAGTCGCCAATGTAAACCCTTCACACAATAGTGCCATTGGTGAAATTGCGGTCTGGAAGAACAGCGATTTAGCGGATCGAATTGAGCGCTCGGCAGCGAATGGCATTTATCGCCCTTCAAATGGCACCAAGATTTTTGCGGTTTCCGTTGGCACCCCTGCAGGGTTTTTGGAGTCTCGCACATGAGGAAACTAGCACTTAGCTTTGGTGTGCTAGCCAGTGTAGCGTCATGCAGCGTATTAGCTCAGGTTTCTCTGAGCTCAATGCGCGGTATTGAAGCGGAAGCTTGCGCCTATGGGCGTGGAGCGCCTGCGATAGAGTCGGCAAAAATGGATGCTCTGTCGCAAGTTGCACAGTTTCTGTCATCACCTAAGTTGCTAGCGCAACAGACGTCAAAGGAAGATATTGATACAGAGACATCGACCTGGGTTCGAGAGTTAAGCGACCTGCAGCAACAAGGTCTGAGCATTCAGCAAATGCCTGTTGATATTTCGTCCCCTCGTCTTCAGGGCAGTGATACCTGTGTCACTGTTCGCTTAAAAACAGGCAGCTTGCCAAAATCGAGCGGTCAAGCGGATGGTGGTGACTGGGATGCTGCAGCCGAGAATGTGTTAGTGACGGTTATAGGCGAAGGCTGGCCGGATAACGAAAACGGCCGTACGGCGCGCACCCAAGCAGAAATGGATGCATTAAAACGTGCAGTCTCACAAGTCGTTGGTATGTGGCTGACTCAGCAGAATACTCAGTTTTCAACGACCGAGGAGTCTTCGAGCGAGAGCGGTGATGAGTTCTCGGTGAACGAAGTGATTTCTCAACAGTTGCATACAAGGTCTCAGGGACTCGTTAAAGAATGGTCTTTGTTGGATAGTCGTAAGCTACCTAACAATGGTGTTGAGGTTACCATTAAGGCCGTTGTTGAAAAGCAGCCTATTGCCCAAGCTGCCAATGATGTGCTGATGGCTATTGGTTCGCCGCGCGTGAATGTTCAAGCGCCTGAACCACTACGTAGCTTGCTGAAAGACTGGCTTGCAGAGCAGGGTATTGAATATAGCCCTCACGCCAACTTGGTAATTAACGCTGACTCGGTTCTTCGAGAACGAGGCGCCAACAGCCGGCTGCAGCTCAGTGTAACGATAGAAGATCTATCGGGTCAACAATATGGGCTTTGGCGAAATGAGCCAAGCTTACTCTCTTTGCCGACAAGTGCTCGGGTCGAACATGACCTTATTGATGTGCACCTTGCTACTCCCGAGCAGCAGCAGTCGCTACGCAAAACGCTGAAAAAGTCGTTCAACCAGGTTGTCGCACAAGGCGGCATGGTTCGCGATATTTTTATACATACGCGCTACTTAGCTCAGCCCGATAAGTTGTCTTCTATTTTGTCGACATTGGGCGGTGTGAAAGACGTGGTTGTTAATAGCCAGGGTGACTATTACAGAGCTAGCTTGCGATATGCCGGAGCAACCGGTGAATTAGTCGCTGCTTTGCATCAGTCTATGCGGCCGATAGCGGCACAAAGTTTACCAAAAGCTCAAATAAACAATGAATTTACTATTCGGTTTGATTAAGGAAAATACATGATGAAACGTTCGCTTTTAACTTTAGCACTGTTGGCTGCATTACCAACATTCGCACAAGACTTTGATTTAACTGACATGACTCCGGCACGCCCGGGGCAGAATGTAGAGTCTGCGGATGTCGTAACTAAAGGTAATGTGGTTGTCGGCAAAGACGAGAAAACAGCAGTTAAAGCAGCGCACCAACAGCTGGTCGACGAAAACCAGGATGGTATTCGATTGGTGCAGGTAGGCAGTGGGACTGGTATTTTGTCTATTGGCAGCTCGAGCTATAACACCTATGACAATATGAATGCGACGTTGCTTTCTAAACGTGGCGCGTACAATCAAGCGGCGCTAATTGCGAAGAAGCAACTCATTGAAAATATGAATGGTATTGAGCAACTTTGCGAGAATGCTGTGCAAACTTCAATGGATGTTATTGATACGGGCTCTGACTCCGTCGCTAATGAGTCAACAGCAATGCTGGAAAACTGTGCTGAGTCAGTGTCTGGCTCTCTATCTGGCTATGTCACTTTTGACGTTTATGACAATGTTGATGAAAAGACCGTTCGGGTTAGCCTAATTTCTACTCCTAAAACACGAGCTCAAATTCGTGATAGCCATGGTGCTGTTGCCGTAACGACTGACCCGAATGAAGTATTCAAACAGGTAGTTGCAGATATTAACAGCGGTGTTTTACCGCCGATGGGAGCCAAAATTTTAACGCACGCTGAAACAGGTGAAGTGATTTTAATGGGTTATGGCTCTGCGATAATCCGTGACAACAGCAATGCGCGTGTCGCACGTAAATTAAAAGATGCAGCTAAACGCCAATCACAAACACGTGCTCGTTCAGCTTTATTGGGAACTATGCAGGGAGATGAAGTTTACTGGCAAGGTAGTTTCAGTGAAGATCAGGTGGAGTCCAATCAGCAGTTTGAGTACGGGGGCGACCCTCGTCTTGAAGATCCTACAACAGCGAAAAAACTAGACAGTGAACGTACGGTATTTCTGAACCAGATGAAAATGTCCGACGAATATGGCGCTGTAACCAAAGGTCAACTTCCTCCAGGTGTCAGTAATCGGAGCTTTACGAGCGAAGATGGTCACTGGATGTATACTGTTTCGGTTTATTCTCCGTCTTTAGAAGCTGTGTCACGTGAAGCTAAACGTGAGATGGAAGCCGGCGGTACAGCTAATCCAAGCAGCTCAGGCCGTAATATTCGGGTCTATGGTGGCCAAAACGATGAAGCGGCGAACCCACAAGGGGCGTCAGGCAAAGTTTCGGATGAAGATAACCTATGATGAAATGGTTCATTGCATCGCTGGGGCTTTTGTCTCAGCTTGCTTTAGCCTCAGAGCTACCCGAACTGAGTCGGTTTGAAAAGGAAGTTTCAGGTAACGAAGCGAGAGTAAAAACCGACGCAGAGTTGCCAAGTCAGGTATGGCAAAAAGCATGTCGTAGTGCTCTTACTATGCCACTTCGTGAGAAAGTTAGAGAGCTCTTAGGTGAACGCGTTAGCGCTACTGTTCCAGACGACGTTTCTTTCCTTCAGGCAAGCATAGATGAGTTCAACTCATGGAATGATTCAGGGTGGCTTCATTGTGCCGGTGAGTCTGAAATAAAAGATTGGTCGTTAAATATTGCCGGTCTGGCAGTAAGAGTGGCTTGGTTTTTAGCTCAGAATAAAAGGTTTGATGAGATAAAGCCCTATCTTAGAGAGGCATTATCACACACTTACTCCTCAGCTGATGCAGTAGCGTTAATTGCGAAGCTGGCGCCAGAATCGCAACGGTTAAATTATCTGGATGCAAACCTTAATAAAAATGCACTGACTTTAAATGCGGCGAAATACGCTGTGTCATCGATTTGGTTTTCTGATGGTCGTTGGCAGTCTGTTATTGACGTAACCAGCAGCTGCGACTCAATAGAATGCCGTCAGTTAAAGCTTAATGCTGAAGAACAGAAGGAACGGGAAGATGCTGAAAAAGCCGACGATCTATCTAGCTATTTTTAGCTTCAGCGTTAGTGTTGCAGTTGCGCAAGACGATGCTGAATTTGAACAGTATCTTAAAGAGCAGCAGGCTGAGTTCCAAAAGTTTCAGAATAAGCGCGAGCAAGAGTTTCAAGCATTTGTCGAGCGGTGGAAAAAGGCAGAGCAAGCGTATAAAAATGAAATTTCTGAAAAATGGGAGGATGCTAAATTACCCGATAAAAAGCGTTGGGTGGAGTATTCAGAAGATAAAAATCGTCGAACTATCGTCGACTATGAGAACAATACTATAACAGTCGAGGTATTGGGTGAAACCGATGATAGCAATGTATTAGGAACTGCCAAATCTGAAATTAAGCGTCTGAATGAAACGTCAGCTGAAGAAGCTGCAGAATCCGACCCTATTATAATTAATGCTGGTATGGCAGTTAACAACCGTTCTCAACAGCAACCGAAAAGGTCTGAGTCATTGCTGGGGTATAAAGTCGACGAACAAAAGGCGTCTCAGCAAAAAGTAAGACGCTCAGGTAATCGAGCGTCAGTGACGATTAAGATGCCAGATACCGCATTGTCTGAACGTGTTAAACGAGTACTACCCGCAGCTGAAACTTATGCGCTTCAATGGGGACTCCCTACAGAGTTAGTTATTGCCGTTATTCACACTGAGTCTAGCTTTAACCCGTTAGCCCGCTCCCATATTCCCGCGTTTGGTTTAATGCAAATAGTGCCGACTTCAGCGGGAAAGGATATAACGCAATTTCTCCATGGCCAACAGCGCTTATTAAGCCCGGAATATCTGTTCGATCCGAATCGCAATATTCAGGCAGGAAGTGTGTACTTCCATTTATTGCTAAATCGTTATTTTAAAAATGTCCGCAATAGCCAGTCTCGCTTTTACATGGCAATTGCCGCATATAATACGGGGCCGGGTAACGTAGCGCGGGCAATGACCAATACAACGTCGCTAAAGAAAGCGAGTAAGGCAGCTAATCAAATGTCACCTGCGCAGGTTTACCAGCATCTAATGACCTATTTGCCGGCAACCGAAACAAAGAACTATTTAACAAAAGTCACTGAGCGTGAAGCTCATTATCAACAAGCACTGGGTTTATAACTATGAAAAAACACATACTTACTATTGGCGTTTGCTGTGCGTTAGCTGCGTGTGCATCTCAGCCCAAGCAAACGGAAACACAAAGATCTTCAGCACAGGCTAATAGTCAAATGCAGGCTGTTACGGGTAACCAGCAAGACTCTGCGCCGGGCTGGGTATTTCTTCCTAAATCTGATAAAGGGTTAGCATCATCAGCTTGTGTTGACTGGTCAGGGAATATGGCCGTTGACAGACCTCAGGCAGTTGCTGCAGCACGTGCAGACATGGCACAGCAAATTAGCATTAAGGCAAGCGTGTTGGATAAGTTGTATAACAGAAAGCTACAAGCTGAAGGCAGAAGTGATGTTGGTTCAACGTTTGAACAAGTCACCAAACAAGTTTCAAGTGAAACGTTGGAAGGCTCAACGCCTCAGGAAATTTCTCTAGCGCAAATAGACGGCAAAAAGTACTTGTGCGCTTTGGTTGTAAAAGAGGACACTCGCGAGACTTTTAATACCCTAGTTGAAGAATCAGGCCGCGCACTTGACCCGCAGTCAAAGTCTGCGCTTTATGAAGAGTTTCGAACTCAGAAAGCAATGAAAGAGCTAGAGAAAGAGCTGGAAAACCTGTAAAAAGAGCCCCCGAGGGGGCTCCTACGTCAAGACTATTAGTCAATAAGCTCTTTGTGAGTCACCGCAGAGATGATCTCAGCAAAAGTAGAAGGTAAGTGAAAGACATTGACTGATTCGCCGGTTAACTCGGCTATCTTTAATGAAGAAATGATTCCGTACACTTCCCCATCACTGATGACGACAATAAAGTCTCTCCCGCTAGATTTTAATGTCGCTGCGGCGTCACCGATTCGAGACTTCTGAACATCTTTGAGACTGACTTGTGGTAAAGCTGACAAAGGTGTCATTAAATCCTTTGCGGTTAACTCTTCCCAGAAAGTCTGAGTGCTTGTTGTCGTTTGGGTCGCTTTTCTCCCGTGAAGTTCTCTAAGGGCTAAAACCCCTATTATTTGAGAGTTGCGGTTATGGATACAGGCATAGCGCTGAGACTGTTTACGCATACTGTTTTCCGCATCCATAAGTGTTGTGCTTTCCGATAACTGTACCGGTGATGACACATCAAAGTCATCCATTACGCGAAGTGCGCTGTCTGTCCAGCTTGCCGTCTCGTTATATTGCGAGCGGCTATGAAGCATCGCTTTATCTTCATCAGAAGACCATTGAATCTCTTTAAATTCACTCATTGTGTTACTCCTTTAAAAAATAAATTTTGTCTTTTTTAAAGGAAAAAAGGAGGCTCTCTCGGTCTATACCATCTTTTAGCTTCGACTGATGATACTAGGCGTAGTGATAAGGTTATTGCCGTGGGAAGATGTAAATGATTGTATGTCGGTGTGTCGACCAGTGCTTTGTCATACTCATCGCCGTCTTGCGCTGATCCCGCTTCAAGTGATAGCTGGACTGGTACTGTAACGGTCAGCGTGTCTTTATGGGAGGAGACCCCAGGCGCATCAATCGACGACGGCAACGAATAGGTAACCAGGCTGAAGACAATGATTAACAAGCACACACAGAGTCTGCCTAGTGCACAGACTGGCGATGATGTTCTGTTGTTTGGCGCGATTTGCTTCATATCATTAAGTACAGCCTTACTTCTATATTGATCCAAGTTAAAACATCTTGTGTCACTCAACAATCTATTTTTTGAATTAATTTAGGGGGCAAACGCTCAAAATACAAGCAAACACTGACAATGCCTTCCACAGCACGTATACTGTTGAGCATCGGTACTTTAACCGAACAACATTAAATAGGATTCTATGTCAGATAATAAAACAATGCCCGAATACGAAGTCGAAATTCCAAGTCGCGAGCAGCTACTGCAGTTAGTGAAAGATAACCAGAAGCCTGTGCCTTTTGATGAGTTTATTCGCGTTTTTAAACTTGATGACGAGCGACAGTCGATTGGTCTTAAGAGACGTTTGCGAGCGATGGAGCGAGACGGGCAACTGATATACAGTAAAGCCAATGCATATGGTCTACCCGAGCGTATGGATCTTATTAAAGGTCGTATCATTGGTCACAAGGACGGTTTTGGATTCTGCCAGCCAGACGAAGGTGGTCCAGATTTATTTATTCCTCACCATCAAATGTACTCTGTCCTTCATGGCGACCGTGTATTAGTCAAAAAAAGTGGTAAAGACAGTCGCGGTAAGACAGAAGGGCGAATTGTTCGAGTGACAGAGCCGCGTGACAGTAATATCGTTGGGCGTTATTTTATCGAGCATGATCTCGGCATTGTCGTACCGGATGACAATCGCATTAGCCAGGACATTTTAATTCCCGACGCCGACAAGAATGGTGCCCGCCATGGACAGCTTGTTGTGGTTGAAATTACGCGTCGGCCCAGCCGCCGTACCAGCCCTATCGGACGAGTTACGGAGGTTTTGGGTGAGCACATGGCACCTGGCATGGAGATTGAAGTCGCCATTCGCGAGCACGACATTCCTAACGAATGGCCAAAAGGGATTGATAACGAGCTGTCGAAGTACAGTGAAGAAGTGCCCAAAGAAGCTTATGAAGGCCGCGTGGACTTACGAGAACTGCCATTAATTACCATCGATGGTGCGGATTCGCGTGACTTTGATGACGCGGTCTGCTGTATGCCTGAAGAAAAGGGCTGGCGTCTGTGGGTTGCGATAGCAGACGTGTCTTATTATGTGCGTCCTGATACTGCTTTGGACAAGTCAGCGACAGAGCGCGGTAATTCGGTTTATTTCCCGAATAATGTGATTCCGATGCTACCGGAGAAACTCTCAAACGGTCTTTGTTCACTCAACCCGGATGTTGACCGGTTATGCATGGTTGCAGAGATGGAACTAGGCCCGAGAGGTAAGCTAAAAGCGTCACAGTTTTATCCTGCGGTTATGAAAAGCCATGCAAGATTAACGTATGACAAAGTGAAAGATATTCTTGACGGTGACAAAGAGCTAAGAGAACAGTATGAACCGGTTCTTGGCAACATAGAAGAATTGCGAAAGCTGTATAATGCGTTAAGTGCGGCACGAAAACGTCGTTCAGCTATTGAGTTTGACACTCAAGAAACGCGTTTTATATTTAATGCTCAACGCAAGATTGAGCGCATTGAGCCGGTTAAGCGTCACGTTGCACATAAAATAATTGAAGAATGCATGATTATGGCAAATGTGGCGGCCGCTCAGCTAATAGAGTCGGATAAAGAAGTGGGGGCCTTATTCCGCGTTCACGAAACGCCGAGCGATGAACGTCTGACTAGCTTCAGAACGTTTCTTGGCGAGCTTGGCCTGAATTTAGGCGGAGGCGAAGAACCGACTCCCAGAGACTACGCGAAGCTACTGGATGAAGTAAAAGACCGCCAGGATCACGAATTGATTGAAACTATGTTGTTGCGTTCTATGCAGCAAGCGGTCTACCAACCAGATAACAAAGGCCATTTCGGCCTGGCGCTGAAATCCTACGCGCATTTCACATCACCGATTCGCCGTTATCCAGACCTCATTTTGCATCGTGCGATTAAGTCCATATTGCGTAAGCAAAGCGGCAGTGAAGGTGGTCTAGTGGGGGCTTGGGCCTACTCAGAGACACAGTTAGATGAGCTTGGTGTGCATACATCGATGACTGAGCGCCGCGCGGATGATGCGACACGACAAGTTGATGAGTGGTTGAAGTGTGAATTTATGCTTGACCATATTGGTATGGAGTTTGACGGTGTCATATCGTCGGTGACGAACTTTGGCTTGTTTATCCGGTTGAGCGACTATCAAATTGACGGTCTGGTTCACATTAGTAATTTAGACAATGACTATTATCATTTTGACCAACAGAAGGGAATGTTGATTGGCGAGAACAGCCGCAGTGTGTTCCGTCTGGGTGACAGCGTAAAAGTAAAAGTTAAAGATGTGAACCTGGATGATCGTAAAATTGACTTAACCTTGCTGGAGGCAACCAGTCCGAGTGGCAAAAAACGCGATATGCCAAAGAAAGGTTCGGGCAAACCGAAAGGTAATCGCTCGTCGAAAAATAAGCGGGGAGGCCAGCGCAAAAAGACCTCTCACAACAAGAACCGGAAATAATCAATGAGTCAGAAAGTTACTGTTTTTGGTTTGCATGCCGTTAAGGCAATTCTAAAGAATCATCCTGACCGTTTGGTTGAGCTTTATGTTTCAAAAGAACGTCAGGACGATGCGGTGAAAGAGATCGTCAACGAGTGTTATGCCACTGGTATTCGACCACAATGGGTGCCAAAGCAGGCACTTGAGAAGCGGTCTGAGGGAGGCAATCATCAAGGGGTTGTGGCGACAGTACACTCTCCGCCTACATTGACAGAGCATGACTTACCGCAGTTAATTGATAGTTCAGAAACATCGTCGCTGTTTTTAGTGCTTGATGGTGTGACTGACCCGCATAATCTTGGCGCTTGCTTGAGAACGGCCGACGCAGCAGGTGTAACTGGCGTTATCGTGCCGAAAGACAAGTCCGCTCAAATCACACCAACGGTGCGAAAAGTGGCGTCTGGCGCTGCTGAGCATGTGCCTTTAATTGTGGTGACTAACTTAGCCAGAACTCTGCGCGACCTGCAAGAGCAAGGCGTTTGGGTGTACGGCACTGCCGGAGAGGCGACAAAGTCAGTTTACGATATCGACTTCAGAGGTCCGGTGGCTATAGTGATGGGCGCTGAAGGCAAAGGCATGCGCCGTATTACCCGTGAAACTTGTGATGAGTTGATAGCTATTCCGCTGAGCGGTAGTGTCAGTAGTCTGAATGTGTCAGTTGCCAGCGGTGTTTGTCTGTTTGAAGTGGTGAGGCAGCGCAGTGGATCTTAAACGAAAGCTGATTCCTGTTGGCATTGCACTGGCGATGGTTGCGGTGTTGTTTATTAGTTGGACGCCTAATTGGGATAGCCCGGAATGGATGCGTTCGACGAAGCCTTTTGTTTCTTTTGATTTTAATTTAGACAACGCCGATAGCCGAGCCGCAAAAGAATTGGTTATTGATATAAAAAACCGTTTACAAGTGCGGCACGAGTGGCATGTTGTTAAAGAAAAAGAGTCACAGTGGCAAGTACAAACAACAGTAACCGAAGATGCGGCTAGTGTTCAGTTAGACGCGTCAGTCTTCAAAGAAGGAAAACCGGTTGATCACCTAATTGTTCGTGGCGAAAAAGCCGTTGCTAACGAATTAGCTGACCGGCTTGTTTCTCTTCTGAGTTCCCGCATAGAAAAAGCCCATAAAGACGCCGACTAAGTTGCAGTTGACGTTTTTTTTTGATAGTATCGCGCGGCTTAAATCAGCCATTGTATAAACTACTAGTTGAGTTCCTTGCTTCTACGTCAGTGCGGCTGAGCTGAACCGAGGCTATACGAACCAAAAGGAAACTGTAATGCGTCATTACGAAATCGTATTTATGGTCCACCCGGACCAAAGCGAGCAAGTACCTGGCATGATCGAACGCTACAGCGAAACGATCAAGCAAGGTGGTGGTCAAATCCATCGTTTAGAAGACTGGGGCCGTCGTCAATTGGCTTACCCAATCAACAAGCTGCACAAAGCGCACTATGTTCTTTTGAACATTGAAGCGTCAGCAGACGTTGTGGAAGAGCTTGAAACTGCATTCCGTTTTAACGATGCAGTCTTACGCAACATGATCATGCGTAAGAAAGAAGCGATTACTGAACCTTCGCCGCTGACTAAGCCGAAGGAAGATCGCAAAGGTGACAGTGAAGCTGCGTAAAGCAAGCTGACCATACACTATGAATCGACTGCATTTAACCGGAACTTTAAGCAAGGCTGCCAAGCTGGAAACTAGCCCATCGGGTATAGAACATTTGCAGTTAGTGATTGAGCATCGGTCGATGCAACCCGAAGCGGGTATGAATCGCCAGTCTTATGTGCGAATTCAAGTCGTTTTAAGTGGTGAAGGTTTACAACACTGGTTACAAAAATTGACGGTGGGTTGTGAAGTTCTGGCAGAAGGATTTCTGCACAGACACGAAGACAATAGCGGTACGCCGCGCTTGGTACTTCACGCTCAGCATCTAGAATTGATTTAAGGAGACCATCATGGCTCGTTTTTTCCGTCGCCGTAAGTTCTGCCGCTTTAAAGCAGACGGCGTAAAAGAAATTGATTACAAAGATATCGCTACGCTTAAGAACTACATTACCGAAACCGGTAAAATCGTTCCTAGCCGTATTACTGGAACATCTGCTAAGTATCAGCGTCAGTTAGCGCGCGCAATTAAGCGTGCCCGTTATTTGTCACTGCTGCCTTATACTGATTCACATCAGTAAGCTAGCGCGGTTCGATTACCAAAAGTAGAGGTAGCGAGAAAATGAACATCATTTTATTAGACAAAATTGCTAACTTGGGAAGCCTTGGCGATCAAGTAAGCGTGAAATCTGGTTATGCACGTAACTTCCTTTTCCCTCAAGGAAAAGCAGTACCTGCAACTAAAAGCAACATCGAGCTGTTCGAACAACGCCGTGCTGAGTACGAAGCAAAATTAGCTGACGACTTAGCCGCAGCAGAAGCGCGCGCTGAAAAAGTTAACGCGTTAGATGCGGTTGTTATCGAATCTAAAGCGGGTGATGAAGGTAAATTATTTGGCTCAATCGGTACTCGCGACATTGCTGATGCAGTAACTGCTGCTGGCGTTGAAGTGAAGAAGAGCGAAGTATTAATGCCGCACGGAACTATCCGTGAAGTAGGCGAATTTGACATCGAATTGCACTTGCATGCTGATGTATTCGCAAATATCACTCTGAAAGTTGTTGCTGCTGAGTAATATCAGCCAATAAACGACTTGAAAAGCTGCCTTCGGGCAGCTTTTTTTTTTGCCAATGAAAAATCTCATGTAAACCTTTCTGGTTCGGCAAACGTCTAAACCCTAAATAATAACAGAAGCGACGGAGAGAACAGTGCAAGCAGACCCCGATGAGCAGGACATCATTGAGGCTATAAATGGTGATGTTAGGGCGTTCAAGCGACTGTATGAGCGACATTTAAACCATGTTTATGGGCTGGTCTTCCGTTTGTGTGGTGACCGCGCAATGGCTGATGACTTAACTCAGGATGTATTTGTACAGTTGTGGGAGAAGCTGAGCAGCTTCCGCTTTGAATCGAAATTCAGCACATGGTTATACAGTGTTACGAGTCATATTTGCCTGAGTGAGTTGCGTCGGCAAAAACGGTGGTTTCAACGCTTTAAGAACTCGCCAAAAGACGGCGTAGAGCTAGCGGATAAAGGAGATGCCGACTTGAGTAGATTGGATACTCTGTTATTCCGGTTGCCGGAGCAGGCTCGTCAGGTGTTTGTGTTACACGCGTTAGAAGGTGCACCGCATCAACAAATTGCGAATGTTCTGGGAATTGCCGTTGGGACGAGTAAGGCCCAGTTTCACCGCGCCAGAAAGAGTCTTGAGGAGTGGCTGGAAAATGACTAACAACAACCAGAAAACTGCGTTAGAAAGCTTAATAGAGCAAACGAATGACAAGGCTCCGGCACCACAGAAAGACTTATGGCCAGGCGTTGAGTCTCGCATTCAATTGAAAAGGACCGTGGCGAAGCCCGTGCGCGCTTTCTGGTATGGAGCCGTTGCTGCAAGCTTAGCAATTCTGACTTTCTTGGGTGGCTGGCAATTGAGTCTTAATGAGACTAATCAACCAACATCGGCACTGTATAAAATTGCTCAGAAGATGAATAGTGATCAGAAACAACAGGTAGCACAACTGAAATCAGGCTACCTGCAATCAGGTTATCAGTATGACGCCAGTCAACTGCTAAGTGAGCTAGACGAGTTGGAAATGGCCCGAGAGGAAATAACACGAGCTTTAAAAAACAGTCCTTCTGAACCAGAGTTGCTGGATCTCCTTATTTGGGTCAATCAACAGGAACTGAACTTGATAAATCAGTCGTATCAACCGAAAACAAAACGACTTCAGGAAATTTAACCAGGAGAATCTCATGAAAACGTTCATTACTTTACTGAGCAGCGCTTTGCTTTTAATAACCTCATCGGTTTTAGCGCAAGATAAAGTCGATAAGGAGTTGGCGGTTTCAACAACTAGCCGGCTGTCTATCGATAACATGCGCGGAAAGCTGGAATTGGTCACCTCTGACAGCGATAACGTCAGAGTGGTTGGAACTCTTGATGAAGACGCCGAGGACTTCATTTTCGAACAGCGTGGTAACACCGTCTATATTGAAGTAAAAACGCCTCAAAATAAGGGCTTCAGTTTTTCTTCGTCAGACTCTGAAGGCTCAGATTTAAAAGTTTATGCGCCGAAGTCAATGGATATTGATATTAAGGGCGTTTCCATGGATGTCTCCGCAGCAGGTTTTACGAATGACTTTGATATACGCCTCGTGAGTGGCGACATCGTTATTAATAACATTAGCGGACTTGCTCATCTAAAAACCGTCAGTGGTGATATTACCGCGAAAGATATGAGTGGTAATGGTAGCTTTGAAACGGTTAGCGGCGACATCATCGATACTGAAAGTAAGTCCACTGAAGGTTCATACCAAGCGGTTAGTGGTGATATTACGGTGGAGTCGAGCCGTCTTTCTGACATTACTTTGCAGACAGTGTCCGGGGATATTGATGCCACCTTAGGGTTATTGAAGAAGGCGAAAATGACGACAGTCAGTGGCGATGCTCAGTTAATTGCTGAACTGGCTGAATCAGCTCGGGTTGAGGCGAAGTCTGTCAGCGGTGACGTTGATTTTGGCTGGAGAGGTGATTTGCATGCTAACTTCTCAATTAATTCAAATGCGGGCGGAAAGATCACAAACCGTCTAACGGATGACAAAGTAGAAAAGGCTGAGTGGGGTCCGTCATCGACATTAGAGTTTAAAGTTGGTAATGCGACCTCCGACGTTTCGGCAACGACTGTTAGCGGAGAAATAACATTAAGCAAAGAGTAGCTTAGAGCGCAAACGAGCTTTCTAATTAAGAGGGGATTTTGTATAGTACTCCCCTCTTTTTTATTTCCTATCTTAGGTTTTTCGATGGCAGAGACAGCAAAGAAACGAGACGTATCCGTTGAAGCATTGCGCTCAGCGCCGCATTCAATTGAGGCGGAGCAGTCGGTTTTAGGCGGGCTTATGCTCGACAACGACGCATGGGATCGTGTTTCCGGAAGTATTATTGCTGATGATTTCTACCATCGTGCTCACCGGCTAATATTTAAAGCGATGAACGAATTGGCTCAGCGCAGCCAACCAATGGACTTGGTCACGGTCTCTGAGCTATTGGAAAGCGGCGGCGAACTAGAACAGATTGGTGGTTTTGCCTATCTTGGTGAAATTGCCAAAAACACGCCTAGTGCCGCAAATATATTAGCTTACGCAAATATTGTGAGAGAGCGGGCCATTGTCCGGGACATGATAGGTGCTGCTAATGAAATCGTGGAAGCAGGCTATGATAACCAGGGTCGAACCAGCGCACAGTTATTAGACGAAGCTGAGACCAAAGTTTTGCAGATTGCTGAAAAACGTGTCAGCTCTAGTGAAGGCCCCCAGGGTATTAATCAAATTCTGGAGCGAACCGTTAGCAAAATAGAGCAGCTGAGTAAGCTTAAGAATAATAATGGCGTTACCGGGGTATCGACTGGCTTCACAGACTTAGATCAAATGACAGCCGGGTTGCAGCCTTCAGACTTAGTCATTGTTGCTGCGCGACCATCAATGGGTAAAACCACCTTTGCGATGAACTTGGCTGAAAACATAGCGCTTAATGATGACAAACCGGTCTTAGTTTTTAGCTTAGAAATGCCGGCTGAACAGTTGATGATGCGTATGCTGGCGTCATTAAGCCGTGTCGATCAGAATAAGGTTCGTACTGGCAAACTAGAAGATGATGATTGGGCTCGAATCGCATCCGTGATGAACATGCTAAACGACAGAAACAATATCTATATCGATGACTCGTCAGGCCTTACGCCGAACGAGGTTCGTTCTCGTGCGAGACGGGTTTATCGAGAGCACAAAGGTATTTCGATGATTATGGTGGATTACCTTCAGTTAATGACGGTGCCCGGGATGTCTGAAAACCGAACGTTGGAAATTGCGGAGATATCACGCTCATTAAAGTCGCTTGCTAAAGAACTTAAGGTTCCGGTTGTTGCGCTATCGCAGCTAAACCGCTCACTTGAGCAACGCTCAGATAAACGCCCTGTGAACTCGGACTTGCGTGAATCCGGCTCAATAGAGCAGGACGCGGACGTGATCATGTTTATTTACCGGGACGAAGTTTACCACCCGGATTCAGCTGAAAAAGGAATGGCCGAGATTATTATCGGTAAACAACGTAATGGGCCTATTGGTAAGGTAGACTTGAAGTTCCACGGGCACTTATCCAGGTTCGATAATTATGCCCGTGCAGCAGACGACCGTTACTAGCCGCCGGTTTCAATCATTTGATTTTGTCGAAGCAAATCTCGATGTAGGCTTTGCCCGCAACATGGTTGAACGGCATTATAAGTTTAGAGCCTTCTGACTTATGTGAAATGGTATGGTCTTTCCCTGACACAACGATTGGGGTGGCCATATCAAAGTCGTAGCCATTTTCACCTAACGTCTTCTTGGCGCCCCCTGTAACCATATTGGTAATTTCACCAACCATGTCACAGACATCTTCGTTAATGCTATCAGGTAATTCACCAAGCATTTTATTCATAATTTCACAAGCAAGGTTCTCTTCAAAAGAAATAGAAAATGACCCTTTTATTTGAGGACCTACCATGCCGATAATCCCGGATACATCGCCACGAGCATACTCGTCCTTCTTTAACTGAGCTTTGCCTGGTTTCAATTCCATTTGTGCCATCATCGACAAGACATTTTGCAACGCTTGAAGAAATGGGTTTACAAACTCGGCATTCATTATTTAATCCTTACTCTCTTTCTGGCAGTTGATAATATCAGTTCTGTTTTCATCCGTTAATATCAGACTGCGGTTTCCGTATTCATCAACAATGTTGATAGTATTGACTTGTGCGGAAAAAGTGTCGAATAACAGGGTATTAGAAACCTCCCAACCGCATAAATTTTTTTGTTCAGGAAGCTCTTGGTAGACCCATATTTTCTGATAGTCAGCCTCAAAACCAACCCATGTCAGGTTCACCTTTTCGCCATCAACATTTTTGATTGAAAAATTATCGGTAACCCAGCGCTTTAAAACCGCTTCCGCATTGTCTTTATCAAGGCTAAAGCGTTCGCCCGCAAGCTTGCTTAACGCGTGTTGAACATCATGTAACGTATACTGGTGAATAAACTCTACAGCACCTGTATTTTGGTTACTGCTTATTTCAGTCAGTCCGAAAAAATAACGGTGTGCCAACGCCGGAAGCGTCAGCACAACACCTAGTAAAGCAATAAAGACTTTAGCTTTCATCGTCAGACTTCAACTTTTCGTCGTAACGCTCCATCAAACTGTCTTTACGGTCATCGCGCTTAAACAGTTCAATTCTTGACGGAATGGCACGTGCAGGCCAGTAGTTATTCGTTGTATCAACGTCAGCAGTTTCCCAGTTAGGGTCAACGACAACCTGAGTTAAGGTTTTATCGCGTATTAATAACTTGCTTACTTGCTCTGGTGAACGTCGCCATATTTCTGCTGGAATGCGAACATGCTCTTTGCTGCCGTCCTCATAGTGTAGATCGAGCAAAATAGGCATGACTAAACCACCTTGGTTTGAAAAGTCGAGAACATAGAAATTACTGCCATTTTTTAGCATTTCTTTTTGTTCGTCACTTAACCCTTTTAATAGCTCACTGTATTCATTTCTGTCGGCATTAGTGACGGTAAACTCGTCGTGCTCATTATAGAAATCGGCTAAGTGAGGTTGCTGATGTATTTTATAATTAACATCGGCGTTGCGCTTAGTGGTTAACGACGTCGGCTCCTGTTCTTTTTGCTCTTGCTGCCAAGCTTTCTCTATTTCCGGATCTTGCGTGTTGATGGTTAGCAAGTGAACGTTGTCTAAGGCTATATCAACATGATCGGTTGAGTAGAACCAGCCTCTCCAGAACCAGTCCAGATCAACACCAGATGCATCTTCAAGTGTGCGGAATAAATCTTCTGGTGTAGGACGTTTAAACTTCCAGCGGTAGGCATATTCACGGAAAGCGAAGTCGAACAATTCTCGTCCAACAATGGTTTCACGTAAAATATTAAGTGCCGTCGCAGGTTTACCATAGGCGTTGTTGCCAAACTGGAGGATAGACTCTGAATTCGTCATAATCGGCATTTGGTTAGCGCTTGCCATATAACTCGTTATGTTACGAGGTTCACCGCGCCACGAAGGATAATCTTTTTCCCATTTTTGCTCGGCTAAGAACTGTAGGTAGGTATTAATTCCTTCGTCCATCCAGGTCCACTGACGCTCGTCAGTGTTAACGATCATTGGGAAATAAATATGGCCAATCTCGTGGATGATGACTGAAATCAGACCGTACTTTGTGCGCTCCGAGTAGTACTTATTGCCAGTGTCTTCATCCACGTAAGGGCGAGGTCCATTGAAGGTGATCATTGGGTATTCCATACCACCAACAGGCCCGTTCACAGAAATAGCGACTGGGTATGGATAGTCGAAGCTATAGTCGTTGTAGTGCTCAATGGTGTGAATAATTGAGGCCGTTGAATAGCGCTCCCAAAGTGGATTACCTTCTGCCGGATAAAATGACATTGCTAAAACATCAGTGTCATTTTTCTTATAGCCTTGCGCATCCCAAATGAATTTGCGAGAAGAGGCCCAGGCAAAGTCACGCACTTTGTCCGCTTCGAAGATCCAGGTTTTGGTATCGTTCGTGCCTTCCTTTTCATTTTCCAGCGCTTCGTCTTGAGTAACGATTTTTACTGGCTCATCGGAACTGCGAGCAACTTCCAGGCGCTGCCGTTGCGTTGATGTCAGTACATCTTTGGGGTTTTGTAGTACGCCTGTTGAAGCAACGATATGGTCAGCAGGAACGGTGATTTCGACGCGGTAGTCGCCAAACTCTAATGCGAATTCACCATTGCCAATGAACTGCTTATTCTGCCAGCCCTCAACATCGTAGTAAGCGGCCATGCGAGGGAACCACTGTGCCATTTCATACAGGTAATTACCATCGTCCTCGAAGTATTCGTAACCGCCACGACCGCCGAGTACGTCCGCTTCAATAATGTTAAAAGCCCAATTAATATTAAAAGTAACGCTTTCACCACTTTCTAGTGGCTCATCTAAGTCCAAACGGAGCATAGTGTCGTTGACGTAATGGGCCAGCGGATCGCCGTTGTCATAGCTAATTTCTGTCAACTCGTAACCAGCCGGGAAGCTCTCTTGTGTCATCATACTTTCCATACGGGAAAAGCTGATGCGCTCCGGTTTACTGGTACTGTCTGATTGCGGACCTATAGAGTCTTTGCGGAATCGGTTTTGATCCAGTTGAACCCACAAATAGCGCAAAGTATCAGGTGAGTTATTGGTGTAAGTGATAGTACTTTGTGCGGTAATGCTTTGGTTTTCATCATCAAGCTGCACCTTGATATGATAGTCAGCTTCTTGCTGCCAGTATTCATGTCCAGGAGCGCCTGAAGCGGTTCGGTAAACATTAGGGCTGCGAAACTTGTCGTCATTGAGTTGACGAAACTTGTCTTCAAATGCCTGGGCATGGCTTGCTTGGCTGGTAGCCAATAAAACCGTTGCTGTTAACGCATAATTATATAACTTCATAGTAAAGACCTGTTTAGTTTTTATTCTAATGGCATTTCGTGCACAAGCCATGTGCTTCAATGGTTTGTTGTTCAACTTTAAAGCCTTGAGCTTCAGCTTGGTGCTTTAGCTCGTCGTAAACTCCTTCCGATTGAATCTCCTGAACATCGCCGCAGGAATCACAAATAAGCATTTGTACGGGGTGTTGATGATCGAAATGAGTACACAGCACAAAGCTGTTAGAAGAGGTTATTTTATGAACAAAGCCTTGTTCCTGGAGAAAGTCCAGTGCCCTGTAAATAGTAGGCGGCTTAGCGTTTGGCATCACTTCCCGAAGCTCATCGAGTAGGTCATAAGCGCCAATTGATCCGGAGTGCTCAGCTAAAATAGCGAAAACCTCACGTCGGGCAGTGGTTAGCCTTGCTCCTCGTTTTTGACAAAGAACTTCAGCTTTTCGAATTAGTCGTTGTGCTTCTTGACGAGTCATTAGCCTGAATATTTAAAAAAAGTTAACGCCATTGTAGTGAGTTTTGACGTTAAGTGAAAGGCTTTTGCTATAAGCCGCAAGAGGCTTGAGACATCTCAATTTCGATGCTGATAAACACACATCTTTACGGTAGAATATTGCGCTTCGTAAAGTAGTGACAAATAAGGAATACAGGCAGTGGCAAAAACATACAATTACCAATTATCCGTAGCCCCGATGCTGGATTGGACCGATCGCCACTGCCGGTACTTTCATCGTCTGCTGACGAAGGAAACGCTGCTTTATACCGAAATGGTTACGACCGGTGCCATTATCCATGGTAGTCAAGACTTTCTGGAGTATAACGAAGAGGAGCATCCGGTCGCTTTGCAATTAGGCGGCTCTCGGCCGGCAGACATGGCAAAGTGCGCGGCATTAGCCCAGGAACGCGGTTATGACGAAATTAATATCAATGTCGGATGTCCGTCGGACCGTGTTCAAAATGGTAGCTTTGGGGCTTGTTTAATGGCCGAGCCGAAGATCGTTGCAGAATGCGTGAAAGCAATGAAGCAAGTGGTCGACATTCCGGTAACTGTCAAAACTCGCTTAGGTATTGATGAGCATGACAGCGATGACTTTCTATATGCGTTTACGGACACGGTTGTAGAAGCCGGAGCAGATCAACTCACCTTGCATGCCCGAAAAGCCTGGCTTCAGGGGTTAAGTCCCAAAGAGAATAGGGACATTCCTGAGCTACAATATGATCGGGTGTATAAAGCACAGGAACGCTATAAAAACTTACCGGTGGCAATTAATGGCGGTATCACAACCGCCGAAGCGATAACCCAACATTTGCAACAAGTGCATGGCGTTATGGTAGGTAGGGCCGCCTATCAGAACCCTTGGTTGCTAACGACGTTCGACGCGCTTATCGGTAAACAAGCGCATTCATTGACGCGAGAAGACGTCGTCGACACGATGATCCCATATGTGAATCAACACATAGCCAATGGCGGTAGAGCATGGCATGTGGTTAGACACATGCTGGGTCTGTTTCAGGGACTTCCGGGTGGTAAACGCTGGCGTCAGTATTTGAGCGTTAAAGGGCCTAAAGCGCAAAGTGGAGAATCACTTTTAAACGGCGCGTTAGATTTCAAAAATGATCATAGAAAGACGATGAGCGAGTTAATGACGTAAATCGCTCACACCTTTATAAAAAACTCACCAAAAAGTGGTCTATTTCGCCACCGAAGATTAACGTTATTTGCATGGAAATATAATAAATCTATATTTTTCATGGTGTTATGGTTTTGGCACAACCTTTGAATTACTTATAGCGACTTAACTAACGCAATGACTAATTCAAAGGAGAAAATCATGAAAGCGTTAATTATCGGTGCAGTCAGCGGTGTTATGTTGTTCAGTTCATCTGCTTTTGCTTCAGACAAGCAAGAAACATCTCTTTCGGAAGAGATACAAGCCCAAGTCACGCAAATGACAATTGAAGGTCTTCAGTTGATTAAGGAAACCGCAGTGTCATCTATGCAAGAGTGGGCCTCAGAAGCGCTTTCTTTCGAAGTAGCAGCTGCAGAGCCAGCTAAAAGCGAGCAATTAAAAGATACTAAAGCTAAGCAAGTCCAGTAAGGTGAAATATGATTATTTTTGAGCCTTGGTGGGTTGGCTGGCTAGCAGCTCCAGTAATAGGGACGTTAGTTATCGGAGCTGCAATGGGATTGAGCGCATCAATGATGCGACAAGGATAGACTTTTGCTAATCTGCGTATATCTCTAAAAACAATAATGAGGAATACGCATGTTAAAGTCATTACTTGCTGCATCCGTTTTGGTTGCTGTAACGGGTTGTGCAACCGCCAGCCAATCATCATCTAACGAACAAGAAACGCAATATCAGGCTTCTGAAAAAGCGATTGATTTGGCACATGAGTATTTGCTTATTGATACTCATATTGATGTTCCGTATCGCATCCGTGACAAATGGGACGATGTATCCGTTGCGACCGAAGACGGTGATTTCGATTACCCACGAGCGGTAGAAGGGGGACTCGATGCGCCATTTATGTCCATTTATATACCGGCATCTTATGAAGAGAGTGGTGGCAGTATTCAGTTGGCGCATGAACTAATAGACGGTATGGAAGCTTTGGTCGCTCGTGCGCCGGACAAGTTTGCGATGGCATACAGCACAGAAGATATTCGTGAAAACAAAGAAAAAGGTCTAATGTCGATAGCGCTCGGGATGGAGAACGGAACCCCTATCGAAGGTGATCTCGATAACCTGCACATGTTCTACGAGCGCGGTATTCGCTATATTACTCTAGCGCACTCGTTATCAAATCATATTTCTGACTCCTCCTATGATATTCGTCGTAAATGGAATGGTCTCAGCCCTTTCGGCAAAAAGCTGGTAAAGGAAATGAATAAAGTCGGCGTCATGGTCGATGTGTCTCACATTTCTGATGAAGCATTCTATCAGGCAGTTGAAATTAGTGATGTACCAGTCATTGCTTCTCATTCATCGTTACGTAAGTACACGCCTGGCTTCGAACGAAATATGAGCGATGATATGCTAAAAGCTTTGGCAGAGAACGAAGGGGTCATTCAAATTAACTTTGGCTCGTCATTTTTGGCGAAGCAGGCTAATCGTTACCGCGACATGATGAAAAAGCGTATCAACGCAGTAAAAGAGCAATTCGGAGAAGACAGTGAGGAAGCGAAGCGTCGCATCGCCGAGATTGAAGCAAATAACCCGTATCCGTATGCAACACTGGAAACTGTCTTAGACCATATCGATCATGTAAAAGAGTTGATCGGCGTCGAGCATATTGGTATTGGTTCAGACTATGACGGCGTTGGAGATTCATTACCGGTTGGGCTAAAGGATGTTTCCGATTACCCAAACCTGGTTCAGGGATTGCTCGACCGAGGTTACTCTGAAAAAGAAATTCAGATGATTCTGGGCGAAAACTTAATGCGTGTCTGGAAGTCTGTCGAAGACTACGCCGAGGCGCACTAATTAAGAGCTTTTAAGCCTTGACAAAAGGCCGTGAATCCGTATAATTCGCGGCCACTCCATGAATTTTAAGCGCAAGCTTATTATTTATTGGGGTTCGACAACAGTCCCGATTGGGGACTGAACGGTTGACGTAGAATATCGCACCCCCGGTATGTGCCAGGGAGGTTGCGATTTTCTGTGCTCTTTTTTAAATGCTCTTTTTATTGAGGCTTTGATTTATTTATGGCTAATCAAAGAATTCGGATTCGTTTGAAAGCGTTCGATCACCGTCTGATCGACCAGTCAACTGCAGAGATCGTAGAAACTGCAAAACGCACTGGTGCTCAGGTACGTGGTCCTATCCCACTGCCAACACGGAAAGAACGCTTCACCGTGCTGATTTCTCCACACGTGAATAAAGACGCGCGTGACCAGTACGAAATCCGCACCCACAAGCGTCTGATTGACATCATGGATCCAACTGACAAAACCGTAGACGCGCTTATGCGTTTAGATTTGGCAGCTGGTGTTGATGTACAAATCAGCTTGGGTTAAGTGGGCAGTAATAGGATTACACACGAGAGGTTTTAACAATGGCTATAGGTCTAGTCGGTCGTAAAGTAGGAATGACGCGTGTCTTCCAGGAAGACGGCGCTTCTGTTCCTGTTACTGTGATCGAAGTGCTGGCGAACCGTGTGACTCAGGTTAAATCTGAGGACACAGACGGTTATCGTGCCCTTCAAGTGACCACAGGCGAGAAGAAAGCAAGCCGTGTAACCAAGCCTTTAGCAGGTCATTACGCTAAAGCTGGTACAGAGGCAGGTCGTGGTCTTTGGGAATTCCGCCTGGAAAATGGCGAAGGCGAAGACTACGCAGTTGGTGCAGAGCTGACTGTTGAAGTTTTGGCAGAAGTTAAGAAAGTAGACGTTACTGGTACCTCTAAAGGTAAAGGTTTTGCTGGTGCTGTTAAGCGCTGGAATTTCCGTACGCAAGACGCTACTCACGGTAACTCATTGGCTCACCGTGCGCCGGGTTCAATCGGTCAAAACCAGTCGCCTGGTAAAGTATTCAAAGGCAAGAAAATGGCTGGCCAAATGGGTAATGAACAAGTCACTACGCAATCACTTGAACTTGTTCGAGTCGATGCCGAGCGCAACCTTTTATTAATCAAAGGTGCGGTACCGGGAGCTACCGGTGGTGATGTTATCGTTAAACCTGCGGTCAAGGCATAACGTCTGAGGAGAATAGTGATGGAATTAACATTGAAAGACGCAAAAGGCGCTCTTGAGGTTTCCGAAGCTACCTTTGGACGTGAGTTTAATGAAGCCCTTGTCCATCAAGTAGTTGTAGCATACGCTGCAGGTGCTCGTCAGGGCACTAAAGCTCAGAAAACTCGTTCTGAAGTAGCAGGCGGCGGTAAGAAACCTTGGCGTCAAAAAGGCACGGGTCGTGCTCGTGCGGGTACTATTCGTAGTCCAATTTGGCGTTCTGGTGGTGCAACGTTTGCGGCTAAACCGCAAAACCACAGCCAGAAAGTTAACAAGAAAATGTACCGTGGTGCGATTAAAAGCATCCTTTCTGAACTCATTCGCCAAGAGCGTTTGATTGTTGTTGAAAAATTTGGTGTTGAAGAGCCAAAGACTAAACAACTGGCTGCAAAGCTAAAAGAAATGGATATGAACGATGTGTTAATCGTAACCAAAGAAGTTGATGAGAACCTATTTTTAGCGTCTCGCAACTTGCATAAAGTAGACGTGCGTGACGTTCAGGGTATTGACCCTGTCAGTCTGATTGCTTTCGAAAAAGTATTGATGACTGCAGACGCCGTCAAGCAGCTTGAGGAGGTGTTATCATGATGCGCGAAGAACGTTTGCTTAATGTGATTGTAGCACCTCACGTTTCGGAAAAGTCGACAATGACTGCTGAAGACAACAACACGGTTGTATTCAAAGTGGCTGTTGATGCGACAAAAGCCGAAATCAAAGCAGCTGTCGAAAAACTTTTTGAAGTTGAAGTCAAAAACGTACGTACCGTCAACGTGAAGGGTAAAACCAAGCGTACCGGTTTCCGTTTCGGAAAACGTAGCGACTGGAAAAAAGCGTATGTTGCCTTGAAAGAAGGTGCTGACATTGACTTCGCTGGCGGCGCTGAGTAACAGGAGGAATAAACATGGCTGTAGTTAAAAGTAAGCCTACGTCTCCGGGTCAACGCCACAAGATAAAAGTCGTTGGTCAGGAACTGTATAAAGGCAAGCCTTACGCACCATTGCTGGAAAAGAACAGCAAATCTGGTGGTCGTAACAATAACGGTCGTATTACGGTTCGTCACATCGGCGGTGGTCATAAACACCACTACCGTATTGTCGACTTCAAACGTAATAAAGACGGCATTCCTGCAAAAGTGGAACGTATTGAATACGATCCGAACCGTTCAGCAAACATTGCTTTGGTTCTGTATGCAGACGGTGAACGCCGTTACATTTTAGCGCCTAAGAACTTGAACGTGGGTGACCGCATTCAATCTGGTTCAGATGCGCCTATCAAACCAGGTAACACTTTGCCAATGCGTAATATCCCAGTGGGTAGTGTTGTGCATGCTGTTGAGTTACAGCCTGGTAAAGGTGCGCAGATGGCTCGTTCAGCTGGTGCATATTGCCAAATTTTGGCGCGTGATGGTGCTTATGTAACCATTCGCCTGCGCTCTGGTGAAATGCGTCGTGTTCAAGCTGAAGGCCGCGCTACTCTTGGTGAAGTTGGTAACGCAGAACACATGCTGCGTCAATTGGGTAAAGCCGGTGCAAACCGCTGGCGTGGTATTCGTCCTACCGTACGTGGTGTGGCGATGAACCCAGTTGATCACCCACATGGTGGTGGTGAAGGCCGTACTTCTGGTGGTCGTCACCCTGTAAGTCCATGGGGCACGCCGACCAAGGGCTACAAAACCCGTAAGAACAAGCGTACTGATAAATTCATCGTACGTCGTCGCAACAAATAAGAGTTGAGGATTAAACATGCCACGTTCTCTTAAAAAAGGTCCATTTATTGACCTTCACCTGCTAAATAAGGTGGAGAAAGCGTTGGAAGCCGGGGATAAAAAGCCAATTAAAACTTGGTCCCGTCGTTCAATGATCATCCCTGATATGATCGGTTTGACTATCGCTGTTCACAACGGTCGTCAACACGTTCCGGTTTTCGTCTCAGACGAAATGATCGGTCATAAACTGGGCGAATTCGCACCAACCCGTACTTATCGCGGCCATGCTGCTGATAAGAAAGCGAAGAAACGGTAAGAGGTAGAGAGTGATGGAAGCAATTGCTAAACACCAATTTGCCCGCGTTTCTGCTCAAAAGGGCCGTTTGGTCGCAGACCAAATCCGTGGACTTCCAGTAGAAAAAGCGCTGGATATCCTGGCATACAGCCCGAAAGCAGCTGCTGGCTTAATTAAGAAAGTTTTAGAGTCAGCAATCGCGAACGCGGAGCACAACGAAGGTGCGGACATCGATGAGCTGAAAGTTGCTAAGATCTTCTTAGACGAAGGTCCAACAATGAAGCGCATCAAGCCACGTGCGAAAGGCCGTGCCGATCGTATCTTTAAGCGCACCAGCCACATTACTGTGGTCGTGTCGGATAGCTAGGAGATAAATTATGGGTCAGAAAGTACATCCTAATGGTATTCGCCTAGGTATCTCCAGACCATGGAATGCAACCTGGTATGCGAATACAAATGAGTTTGCTGATAACCTACACAGTGACCATCAGGTACGTAAGTTCCTGACAAAAGAACTGCGTAACGCATCAGTATCTCGTATCGTAATTGAACGCCCAGCTAAGAGTGTTCGTGTGACTATTCACACTGCGCGTCCTGGCGTTGTTATCGGTAAGAAAGGTGAAGACGTAGAAAAGCTGCGTAAAGAAGTTCAGAAATTGACAGGCGCTCCGTCGCAAATCAATATCTCTGAAGTACGCAAGCCTGAACTGGATTCACAGCTTGTTGCTGACAACATTGCTGGTCAGTTAGAGCGTCGAGTTATGTTCCGTCGTGCAATGAAGCGTGCTGTACAGAACGCTATTCGCTTAGGTGCTAAAGGTATCAAAGTTGAAGTTAGCGGTCGTTTAGGCGGCGCAGAAATCGCACGTACTGAGTGGTATCGTGAAGGTCGTGTACCTCTGCATACATTACGTGCAGATATTGATTACTCGACTTCAGAAGCGAACACCACTTACGGTATCATCGGTGTGAAGGTCTGGATTTTCCGTGGCGAGGTTTTAGGTGGCCTGCCAACAGAAGAAAAGCCAGCTCCTAAGCGCGGCAAAAACCGTAAGTAAGGAGAGACGATATGTTACAACCTAAGCGTACAAAATTCCGTAAGGTTCACACAGGCCGCAACCGTGGTCTGGCGCAGTCTGGTAACAAAGTCAGCTTCGGTTCATACGGTTTAAAAGCAACTGACCGTGGTCGTATGACTGCACGTCAAATCGAAGCCGGCCGTCGTGCAATGACTCGTCACGTTAAGCGTCAGGGTAAAATCTGGATCCGCGTATTCCCAGACAAACCTATTACCAAAAAGCCTTTAGAAGTTCGTATGGGTAAAGGTAAAGGTAACGTTGAATACTGGGTTGCTCAGATTCAACCAGGTCGCGTTCTGTATGAAATGGACGGCGTTCCTGAAGAGTTGGCACGTGAAGCGTTCCGCCTGGCGGCACGTAAACTGCCTTTCAAAACAACCTTTGTGACTCGGACGGTAATGTGATGAAAGCAAGTGAACTGAAAGAAAAAACCGTTGAGCAGCTGCAAGAAGAATTGCTGAACCTACGTCGTGAGCAGTTTAATCTGCGCATGCAGGCGGCAACTGGTCAGCTGAATCAGACTCACATGATGAAACAAGTGCGTCGCAATATCGCACGTGTTAAAACCATCTTAAATGAGAAGGCAGGTGCGTAATGGCTGAAGAAAAACGTGTTCGTACTCTGCAGGGCAAAGTTGTCAGCGATAAGATGGATAAAACCATCACTGTAGCTGTTGAACGTCGTGTAAAACACCCTGTTTATGGGAAGTACATCACGCGTACAACTAAGGTACACGCGCATGACGAAGACAACCAAGTTAAACAGGGCGATACCGTGATTGTTCGCGAATGTCGTCCTCTGTCTAAGAATAAATCTTGGACATTGGTTGAAATTGTAGAGCGTGCAACTGTTGTCTAAACGCAGATAACGAAGTAGAAAATAAAAAGGCCTCCCTTGCGGAGGCCTTTTTTTTGATCTAAACCTTTACTTAGTAAGTACAAATATCTGAATTTAAAATAGAATTATTTCAGATAAATAGCGTAGTCATTACGCCTTACCTGTAAGGAGACATGTATGTCTAAAAGTCTTTTCTTAGCCGCAACTATGCTTGCTGCGTCTCCGGTGCTTGCAGCTCCGCAAGATGGAGGCTCCGTCAAAGATGAAATTCAAGCACTAAAAGAGCGCCTCGCTGAGCTTGAAAAGCGTTTGGCAGAAAAGGAGCAGGAGGAAAAAGAAAAACTCGTTGTTGTTGAAAAACGCGAAGTGAATAAAGATACAGCAGCAAAAGAAACAACAAGGACTCGTACCGTCGCCTATGATACAGGCGTTCAAGCTCGCTTAGATAAACTTGAGAAAAAAACGGAAGAGAATGAAAACTGGCCGATTAAAATTCATGGTGCGGTACGTTTCCAATATGAATATAACGACTATAACTCGGGCAATGAAAATCGTGGCGGTGACTTAGATTTTGATATCTTCCGTCTTAACTTCGACGGCGAAATTGGTGACGTGATTCTATCTGCTGAGTACCGCTGGTTCCATTATATGGATGTGGTTAAGCATGCGTGGTTCGGTTACAACTTCACTGACAACTGGCAAGGCCAGGTGGGTGTGGTGAAAGTGCCTTTTGGCAATATGCCTTATAACTCCCACAGCTATTTCTTTAATTCTACCTTTTACGTTGGTTTAGAAGACGAACACGACAACGGTGTTCGTTTACGCTACCGTAGCGACGACTGGCACTTTGATATTGCTTATCACAAGTCAGACGAGCAAGGTGGTGTTGATGGTTCTACCAGCGACCGTACAGCTCGTTATAACTATGACACGGTAGGTATTCGCGCACCCGGACAAGGGGCTTATGACACGCCGGCGTTGCCAATCGGTGAGAGTAATAGTTATGCATTGCGTGGCGCACATATCTTCACCTTTAGTGATGACCATAATTTAGAACTTGGTTTATCAGCGCAAGGTAACAATTATTACTCCGGAAGTGCGGCGGATGGCTTCTCTGCTTTACAGCAATTCGAAAACCAAAATGTGGGTAATCGTTTCGCGTGGGGAGCGCACGGTAACTACAATAACGGTCCGTGGAATGTACAGCTCCAGTATGCAGATTATGAGTATGACTTAGATGTTGAGAACACAGGCGTTTATATGGGGGCTTACGCCTATTACGACGCAATTCCAACTGAGGCGAAGATCTACACTGGTAACGTTGCGTACACATTACCGGTAGAAATAGGACCAATTACCAGCCTGACATTCTACAATGACCATAGCATTATTACTGATAAAGCAGGTTATCAAGAAGATACTTGGATGAATGTATTAGGCGTAGCTGTTGCAGCCGGCGGTGGTTTCTACACGTATGTAGACTTCGTTAGAGCAAAAAACCAACCATTTATTGGCGGCAATATAGCTACAGATAGCGGTGAGGTTAATAACCGATTCAATATCAACTTTGGTTATTACTTCTAAGAGAAACCAACGTTAAGAAACAAAAACCGACTCTCAGGAGTCGGTTTTTTCATGCTCGTAGGCATCACCTTCTTTGCGAAGGTCTCTGGTTTTATGGAACATTCTAAGCTCAGTATGTAAAGCTGCCTTGGCCATTATATGAGCACTAATAGGTGCCGTTAAGAATAGAAAAATCGCAATGAGTAGTTCACTCAAAGACAGTCCATTTTGCAGGCTCATTACAATAATTGTGGCGATAACAATACCACCGATACCGAGGGTCGTATTTTTGGTTGGTGCATGAAGTCGCGTAAAAAAGTCGGGCAGAATCGCGAGTCCTAAAGAGCCGATAAACGCAAAAACAGCGCCCAGTAGAATAAAGAAGCCGACTAGCCATTGACTCCATACAGGTAATTCGTTTAACGCATCCATAATATGAATCCTTTATTCTATAAGGTCACCGCGTAAGAGAAACTTACCCGCGGCAATAGTCCCAACAAAGCCGAACATCGCAATGAGCAATGCGGCTTCGAAATAGGTTTGAGTGTTTTGATACAGACCCAGCAATAAAAGCAACGCCAGAGAATTTATGTAGATAGTATCTAACGCTAAAATCCGATCAGGAAGATCAGGACCTTTAATGAGGCGCCAGAAATTCATCAGTATTGCCAGGCTAAACAGCAAAAACGCAATTTGCAGTAAGGTACCTAACATTGGAATATCTCCTTTAATCGGCGTTCGTAGCGGTGACGAATTATTTTAATTACCTCGTTGGGATCCTCCTCCGAGAAAGCGTGTATCAAAATACCTTTTCTCCCGCGAGTGATTTCACAAGAAACGGTACCTGGCGTCAGCGTTATGGTACTTGCCAGAATGGTTACCGGCAGTTCTTCTTTCATATCCAGCGGGAAAACGAAAAATGCCGGTGTAATAGAACGTCTTTTGCCGACAATTAGCGCAGCAACTTTAAAGTTCGCAATGATAATGTCGTAAAGCAAAATGAAGAAATAGATAACGGCTAGGTGCGGCTTCTTTACTCTAGCAAAGCTTGGCCAAGCTGGCTTGAACAAAATAGGAATAAGTAGGGCGAAGATAAGCCCCAACAAGACCACCCCAGCACTGACTGAATTAAACAATAAAAGCCAAATAACCAGCAAAAACAGGCTTAACATGGGCGCCGGTAACAGTTTATTCATCTGACACCTCCGGTGCTTCTAAAACCCAGTTTGGATAGTCTTCAGTACGCTCAAGCTGCTCAGCTACTGACTGAGTGTACTGTTGTATTGGGTTTGCAAATACAGTCATCAATAATGACAGCAGTAATAGACTTGCGATTGAAATTCGTTTACCCAAAGCCGCCGATTGATCGGATGGTTTTCCCGATAGTGTGTGCCAAATCATTTTACTGCCTGCCCGAGTAACGGCCACCAGCATAATGAAAGTGGCGCCTATAATGGCAGCCCATAACCAAAAGTTATGGCCGTTAGCACTAGCCGACTCCAGAATCATCAATTTACTCACAAAACCAGAGAGGGGGGGGAGTCCAATTATGGCGACGGCCGACACGAGGAACATGACTGCATAGGTCGAGTGGTTCGCCATCTTTTTGCCCGAGACGATGCGGGAAGCGGTCTTCCCCCTTTCAAAGGCCATAACATCTGCAAGAAGGAACAGTGCCCCTGTTATAAATGTTGAATGAATCAAATAAAACAGTGCAGCGCCGGTTGTCTGAGTGGAGAACAGGCTGTAAGCGGTCAATATGGTTCCCACAGAAATAACAACCAAGTAGGCAACCATTAAGCGGAGGTCACGAGCGGCCAATATACCAACGGCGCCTGCAAGCATAGTCAATAAGCCCATTACCCACAACCAGTCGTGGGCGACAAGAGCGAGTTCGTTGGCGTCGGCACCGAATATCAAGGTGTAGACACGAATGATTGAGTAAATCCCAACTTTAGTCATTATTGCGAATAGAGCCGCAACGACGCCGCTGGTTGTCGAGTACGCTTGCGGTAGCCAAAAATGAAGTGGCAGTAATGCAGCTTTCAACCCAAATACGATGAGTAACATAAGCGCGCCGGCTTTTGCGAGCACTGCTTGATCGCCACTTAACGCCTGTATTTTAACGGCCATATCAGCCATGTTTAAAGTGCCGGTGACACCGTATAAGGTTCCTACGCTTATCAAGAAAAGAGCGGAACCCAATAGGTTCAATAAGACATAGTGAAGGGTCGCCCTTACTCTAAACTTACCGCCACCGTGCATAAGCAGAGCGTAAGAAGATATGAGCAGCACCTCAAAGAAAACAAATAGGTTAAATAAGTCACCTGTGGCGAAAGCCCCCATTATGCCCATTATCTGAAACTGAAAGAGTGCATGAAAGTGAGAGCCAAGATTGTCTTCAGAGTAACAGCCATATACAAGTACCGGAAGCGCAAGTATGGCAGTGAGCAGCATCATCATGGCGCTAAGCTTATCAACCATAAGAACAATGCCGAAAGGTGCCTCCCAATTACCCAATAAGTAGACCAGCATCTCTTGAGAGTTAACCTCAATAACCAAAAATGCGCTCGCCACCAGTGTCAGAATACTTGCACCAAGGCCAATTGCCCGTCTTTTGGGCTGCGGTCGATCACCCCAAGGCAACAACTGCAATAACGCCGTAAATAGCGGAATAAGAATTGGGAGTATCGCTAGGTGTTGATGCCACATCAGCGGTTGTCCTCCGAGTTACTGTCACTGACTTCATCTGTGCCGACTTCGCCCCGAGTTCTAACGGCCAGAATGATGGAATAAGCGGTCATTGCGAAACCTATTACGATGGCTGTTAGTACTAGCGCTTGTGGCAAAGGGTCCGCATAACTGTCACTGGTGCCAAGTATTGGTGCACCATCTATCGTTAATCGACCAGTTGAAAATAAGAATAAATTGACCGCATAAGACAGCATCGTGATTCCAACGACAACGGGAAAAGAGCGCCCTCTGAGAATAAGAAATACGCTACAGGCTGTAAGGATACCGACGGTGACTGAATATAATGTTTCCATTAGTTGCCCTCGTGAGTTGGACGGTGGCGTGTCGTCATTTTGCCGAAATTACTTAAAATCATCATGGTGGCGCCAATAACTGTAAGGAATACGCCTAAATCGAACAGGAGTGCGGTAGCAAATTCCCATTTACCGACAACAGGCCAGTCCAAGTATGTAAACCAGCTAGTGAGGAACGGTTTATTAAACAGCCAACTTCCCAGGCCGGTGAGTGCTGCTGTCATGACCCCAATAGACATGAGCGATTGATAATTAATATTGAATCTTTCTTTAACCCAATCAACGCCATTTGCAACATACTGAAGAATCATTGCAGATGCGGCAATAAGCCCAGCAATAAACCCTCCTCCGGGTAAGTTATGGCCACGCAGGAATATATAGACAGCAACGACCATTGCCATCGGTAAGATTAAGTTGGCGACGTTCGTTAGCATTAATGGATGTTTAATACGGTGCCATGGTCGGCCGTCAACATCACTTGAAGGCATAAACGGCTTAAGTTTGTTAAGCAGTTTGTGTATGCCGGCTGCAGCGATAGCTAAGACGGTTATCTCACCAAGCGTATCAAAGCCACGAAAGTCGACGAGAATAACGTTGACAACATTAGTACCACCGCCGCCAGTTTTCGCGTTAGCAATAAAGAAGTCGGAAATTGACTCTGCTGGAGACGTTAAAATTGCGAAGTTTAATGTGGCGACAATACCGCCGATAAAGCTGGCAATGATGATATCGCGAAAAACTCGGTGACCGCTTGATGCTCTATTCGTTTTTTGTGGCATAAAAAAGAGAGCCAGTATCATCAGAATGATGCTCACAACTTCAACGACTAATTGGGTCATAGCCAGATCGGGTGCTGAGAAGTGAGCGAATGCTAACGAAACCATTAACCCCACAACAGAGAGCATCATAAGCATAACAAAACGGTTGCGATGCAGTGTAGCCGTTCCGAAAGCGGCTCCGATTAGCACTATGGCGCCAACCATCGAAACGGTATCGATCGGTTGTTGAGGTGAGCTGCCGGTAAGGGCGCTAATATCAATAAGCGAGGGCAGTAATATGACAATGACGCTGATTAAAACAAACGCCATATACCGTTGCAGAGAGCCCGTATCCAATTTGTCAAACAGTTGCGATGAAGCATCACTGGCTTTTTGAACGATTCGTTCAAAGTTATGCTTTGCGTCCTGACCGTCAAACTGTCTATTGAAAGTAAATAACTGGTCTCTGGCAATGTAAATTAGTATCCCTGCAACAACTGCAATTGCACTCATTAACAGAGGAATATTAAAGCCATGCCATAATGAGAGCTTGACGTTTGTTTGAGTGTTTGTGACAGCGGTCACTGCGGAATTTAGCAGGTCCGACACTATTGGCATTGGCGCGAGGCCTATAGCAATACAAAGTAGCGCTAATAATGCAACCGGTGCAGACATCATGCGTGGTGGGTCATGTGGCTTTTTAGGCAGTTCCTTATATTCACCGTTAAAAAACACATCGTGAATAAAACGAATTGAATAGGCTACGGAAAGGGCCGCCCCCACAGTGGCAAGAACCGGTACAAACCAGGATAAGCCCCCAAACAAGTGCTGTTGGGCAGCTTGATCAAGGAAAAGTTCTTTTGACATAAAACCGTTAAAGGGTGGGATACCAGCCATCGACGCCGCCACAACCATAGCCAGGGTTGCAGTAATTGGCATCAGGCCCATCAACCCCTGAAGCTTGCGCATATCACGTGTGCCTGATTCATGGTCAATAATACCGGCCGTCATAAACAGTGCGGCCTTAAAGCAGGCGTGATTAATAATATGGAACATCGCAGCTATAACCGCCGCTTGTGAGCCAACGCCTAAAAGCATACAAATCAAACCGAGGTGACTGACTGTTGAAAATGCTAACAGTCCTTTCAAATCATGCTTCAATAGTGCGAAGTAAGCGCCGACTAACATGGTGATTAAGCCGGTGACTGTAACAATGGTCAACCAAAGCTCTGTTCCTGCCATGACCGGGTGGAACCGGGCCAATAGGAATATCCCAGCCTTTACCATAGTAGCAGAGTGTAAGTATGCACTGACTGGTGTTGGAGCTGCCATTGCGTGTGGCAACCAAAACTGGAATGGGAACTGTGCTGACTTGGTAAAAGCTCCAAGCAATAAAAGAACAAGCGCTGCGGTGTAATACTCGTGGTTCTTTATAACGTCTGCCGATGCAACGATATCGTCAAATTGATAGCTTCCTGCAATGTTTCCTATAATCAGTAAACCAGCTAGCAAGGCCAATCCGCCAGCGCCTGTTGTTGCTAATGCCATACGAGCCCCGCGTCGGGCATCGCTGCTGTGAAACCAATAGCCAATAAGGAGAAATGAAGAAATACTGGTCAGTTCCCAAAACGCCCACATAAGCAAAATATTGTCTGCCATGACAATGCCGAGCATTGAAGCCATAAAAAGGAGTAAGCAGGCATAGAATCTTGAGTCGTCGTCTTCGTAAGATAGGTAATAGTGGGCATAGCCAATAATAAGGACACCGATACCTAGTATCAACGAACAAAATAAAAGTGAGAGGCCGTCGAGACGAATAGCAAAGTCGAGACCAATAGACGGTAGCCACTCAATGAAATGTTTAGGAATGTTGCCGGACAATGTTTGTGGCGCATAGCTTAATAAAATAGCTATGCCAGTTAGCGGTATCAGCAGTGTGACGCCGGTTTTTATCAGTCGTGGCGTTTGTTTTAGTAATAAAGGTAATAACGCACCAAACAGTGGCGCCATGATGATAATGAGTAAATTCATAGGCTCATCCGTTGTCTCATTGCTAACGCTTTTGTAGCCACTAACTAAATGAAAATTAACTGTAAACGATGTACGAATTTACCATTCTAACGGATGACTGCCAATATAATCTCGTCTGTTATAATCCGTTGTTCATCCAGTCTTACGAAAAAAAGTGAGATTGCCCTACCACATCTAATTTTTATCTGTTACAATTCGCCGCCCTTTTTATAAGGGAAAAACCAAAGGCAGCACGACCCGAGAGGGTCTGTTTTTTTAACTAAGCGGGGCACTGAAATGATCCAAATGCAAACTACCCTGGACGTTGCCGATAACTCCGGCGCGCGCAGCGTACAATGTATTAAGGTTCTAGGTGGTTCGCACCGTCGCTACGCAAACATCGGCGATATCATCAAAGTTACTGTCAAGGAAGCAATTCCGCGCGGTAAGGTGAAGAAAGGTGATGTTGTGAATGCGGTGGTCGTTCGCACCAGAAAAGGCGTCCGTCGTCAAGACGGGTCGGTCATCCGTTTTGACCGCAACGCGGCTGTGTTGTTGAACAGCAACCAACAGCCCATTGGCACTCGTATCTTCGGTCCGGTAACTCGTGAGCTGCGTTCAGAGCAGTTTATGAAGATTATCTCGCTGGCACCAGAAGTACTATAAGGAGTCAATTATGGCGGCAAAAATTAAACGTGATGACGAAGTAGTCGTCCTGGCAGGTAAGGACAAGGGCAAGCAAGGCAAAGTCCTGAAAGTTCTTACTGATAAAGATCGCGTTATCGTCGAAGGCGTTAACGTAGTCAAGAAACATCAGAAGCCAAACCCGGCTTTAGGTGAATCTGGCGGCATCGTAGAACAAGAAGCACCAATTCATGTTTCTAACGTTGCGATCTTTAATCCAGAGACAGGTAAAGCAGATCGTGTTGGTTTTCGTGTTGAAGACGGCAAAAAAGTCCGTTTCTTCAAATCGAACAACGCAATCATTTAATTTAAACTTGGAGTTTTACGATGGCGAAACTGCATGATTTTTATAGAGAATCGGTAGTTCCTGGACTGATGAAAGAGTTCAGCTACAACAGCGTCATGCAAGTCCCTCGGATTGAAAAAATCACCCTTAACATGGGTGTTGGTGAAGCTCTGGCTGACAAAAAAGTACTTGATAATGCAGTCGCAGACTTAGAGGCCATTTCTGGTCAAAAGCCTGTTCGTACTGTTGCACGCAAGTCTGTCGCCGGTTTCAAAATCCGTGAAGGCTTCCCGATTGGCTGTAAAGTAACTCTGCGCGGCGAGCGCATGTGGGACTTTTTGCAACGTCTAATCTCGATTGCAATCCCACGTATCCGTGACTTCCGTGGCCTCAACCCTAAATCGTTTGACGGTCGTGGTAACTACAGCATGGGTGTTCGTGAGCAGATCATCTTTCCGGAAATCGACTATGACAAAGTCGACAAGGTACGTGGTCTGGATATCACCATTACCACTAATGCTGGCACAGATGACGAAGCTCGTGCTTTGCTAGCTGCCTTTAACTTCCCGTTCAGAAAGTAAGGTGTAGAGTTATGGCAAAACAGTCAATGAAAGCGCGTGACGTGAAGCGAGCTAAAATCGCTTCAAAATACGCAGAAAAACGCAACGCACTGAAAGCGGTCATTAATGACGTAAATGCATCAGACGAAGAGCGTTGGGAAGCAGTTCTGAAATTGCAGAAGCTCCCACGTGATGCCAGTCCGTCACGTCAACGTAACCGTTGTCGTATTACTGGTCGTCCTCATGGTTTCCTTCGTAAATTCGGCATGAGCCGTATTAAGGTCCGTGAGATGGCGATGCGCGGTGAAATTCCTGGCTTGAAAAAAGCTAGCTGGTAAGCCACGAATCACGGGAGAAAGCAAATATGAGCATGCAAGATCCAATTGCGGATATGTTCACACGCATTCGCAACGCTCAAGGTGCTAATAAAGTAACGGTTAAAATGCCGTCTTCTAAGCAGAAAGTGGCGATTGCTCAAGTTCTGAAAGAAGAAGGTTTTATTACGGGTTACAGCGCTGAGAGCACTGCTAAACCTGAGCTTGAAATCGAATTGAAGTATTTCGAAGGCAAGCCAGTAATTGAATCAATCGAGCGCGTTAGTCGCCCTGGTTTGCGTATCTATAAGAAGCGCAACGAGCTGCCTAACGTAATGGGTGGCCTTGGCATCGCAGTTGTTTCGACGTCTAAAGGCCTGATGACCGATCGTGCCGCTCGCCAAGCTGGTCTTGGTGGCGAGATCATTGGTTACGTAGCGTAATTAGGAGGTAGGAAATGTCACGTGTTGCTAAAGCACCTATTGAAATTCCTGCTGGCGTTGAAGTTACGCTAAATGGCCAGGAAGTCACGATTAAAGGTGCTCAAGGCTCACTGAGTCGTGTTGTAAACGATGCAGTTGAACTGGTTAAAGAAGACAGCGAATTACGCACAAACCCTCGTGAGGGTGTCGCTAATTCAACGGCTCAAGCTGGTACAGCTCGCGCATTGTTACAAAACATGGTGGTCGGAGTCACTAAAGGATTCGAACGTAAGTTACAGTTGATGGGTGTTGGTTACCGTGCGCAAGCACAAGGTAAAAAATTGAACCTAACTCTGGGCTTCTCGCATCCTGTGGAGTTCGAAATTCCAGAAGGAATTACTATCGAAACTCCGACTCAGACTGAAGTCGTCGTTAAAGGTGCAGATAAGCAGTTAGTCGGTCAAGTTGCCGCTAACATTCGTGCATACCGTAAGCCAGAGCCTTACAAAGGTAAAGGTGTACGTTATGCTGACGAGCAAGTGCGCCGTAAAGAAGCCAAGAAAAAGTAGGGTAATACGATGGACAAGAAAGCAGCTCGCTTACGTCGTGCTACTCGCGCACGTAAACAAATTGAAGAGTTGGGTGCAAATCGCCTGGTCGTTCACCGTACACCACGGCACATTTACGCACAGTTGATCGCACCTAACGGTTCTGAAGTGCTGGCAGCCGCATCGACTGCAGAGAAAAGTGTTCGCGAAGGGCTTAAATCTACGGGTAACGTAGACGCAGCTAAAATCGTGGGCAAAACTATCGCTGAACGAGCGATTGAAAAAGGCGTTAAAAGCGTTTCTTTCGATCGTAGTGGTTTCAAATACCACGGTCGCGTAGCAGCTTTGGCTGACGCAGCTCGTGAAGCCGGACTTCAGTTCTAGGAGACGAACATGGCAAATGTAGAAGCTCAAAATGGTGAACTGATTGAAAAGTTGATTACAGTTAATCGTGTAGCAAAAGTTGTTAAAGGTGGTCGTATCTTTAGCTTCACTGCACTGACTGTAGTTGGCGACGGTAAAGGAAAAGTCGGTTTTGGTTATGGTAAAGCGCGTGAAGTTCCTGCTGCTATCCAAAAAGCAATGGAAAAAGCACGTCGCAACATGGTTACCGTTCAACTGAAAGGCGAAACTTTACAGCATCCTGTTAAAGGGCGTCACTCAGGTTCACAGGTATACATGCAGCCTGCGTCAGAAGGTACAGGTATCATCGCCGGTGGTGCGATGCGTGCCGTACTAGAAGTTGCAGGTGTTCATAACGTGCTGTCAAAAGCATATGGTTCAACCAACCCAATCAACGTTGTTCGTGCCACGATCAAGGCGCTGAACGACATGAAGTCGCCTGAACAAGTAGCGGCTAAGCGTGGATTGCGCGTTGAAGAGATACTGGGGTAGTGAACAATGGCGAAAAAGACAATCAAAGTAACACAGACGCGTAGCTCTATCGGTCGTTTGCCGAAGCATAAAGCTACACTACGTGGCTTGGGTCTCCGCCGCATTGGTCACACAGTAGAGTTGGAAGACACTGCTGCAGTCCGCGGTATGGTGAACCAAGTAAATTATATGATTAAGGTGGAGGGATAAATGATGGAATTAAATAATCTTTCTCCCGCACCTGGTGCAAAAAGCAGCAAAAAGCGCGTTGGGCGCGGTATTGGATCAGGTCTGGGTAAAACCGGTGGTCGTGGTCACAAAGGGCAGAAATCTCGCTCTGGTGGCAGCGTCAAGCCAGGTTTCGAAGGTGGTCAAATGCCAATCCAGCGTCGTCTGCCTAAATTTGGTTTCACTTCTCGCAAGGCTATGACCACTGCGGAATTGAACTTGGCAGAGATCGCGAAAGTCGAAGGTGACGTTGTTGATTTAGCAACGTTAAAAGCTGCAGGCTTGATTCGTAAGAACATTTTGGCTGCTAAAGTCATTAAGTCTGGCGAAATCAGTCGTAAAGTGACTGTTAAAGGTCTGAAAGTCACCAAAGGCGCTCGCGAAGCTATTGAAGCTGCTGGCGGAAAAATCGAAGGATAGAGCAAATGGCTAAACCAGGATTGGAATCAAATCGAGCGCAAGGTGGCTTGTCGGAACTTAAGCGTCGCCTGTTGTTTGTGTTAGGAGCGATTATCGTTTTCCGAGCGGGCTCCTTTGTGCCTATTCCTGGTATTGATGCCGCTGTACTCGCTCAGTTGTTCGAACAGCAAAAAGACACCATCGTTGCCATGTTTAACATGTTCAGCGGTGGTGCTTTAGAACGTGCGTCAGTGTTCGCATTGGGTATCATGCCGTATATTTCGGCCTCTATTATTATGCAGCTGGCTAGTGTGGTTCACCCGCGCTTAGCTGAAATTAAGAAAGAGGGCGAGTCTGGTCGTCGTAAGATTAACCAATATACGCGTTGGGGTACTTTGATACTGGCAACGTTTCAGTCGATAGGTATAGCCACTGGCTTACCTAATTTAATGCCTGGATTAGTTATAGATCCTGGCTTCGGCTTTTACTTTACTGCTGTTGTTAGCTTGGTTACTGGAACAATGTTCTTAATGTGGCTAGGTGAACAAATCACTGAGAGAGGTATTGGTAACGGTATCTCTATCCTGATATTTGTGGGTATTGTAGCAGGATTGCCCTCGGCTATTGGTCAAACATTTGAACAAGCACGCCAAGGCGATCTGCACTTGCTATTATTGCTATTAATTGGGGTTGTTGTAGTAGCAGTCACTTACTTTGTTGTTTTCGTAGAACGTGGCCAACGTCGTATCGTTGTTAACTACGCAAAGCGTCAACAAGGTCGTAAAGTATTTGCTGCACAAAGCACGCACTTGCCATTAAAAGTAAATATGGCTGGTGTTATTCCTCCAATCTTTGCATCGAGTATTATTTTGTTTCCGGGAACTATCGCTACCTGGTTTGGTTCAGGTGAGGGTGTTGTCGCCGACTTTTTACAACAAGTGTCGATGACATTGTCTCCCGGTCAGCCGCTTTATGTGTTATTGTATGCGGCTGCAATTATTTTCTTCTGTTTCTTCTATACTGCGTTGGTATTTAACCCACGCGAAACAGCTGACAACTTGAAGAAATCCGGCGCTTTCATCCCAGGCATACGCCCGGGTGAACAAACGTCGCGTTACATTGACAAAGTAATGACTCGTTTGACCTTAGCAGGTGCTCTGTACATTACCTTTGTCTGTTTGGTTCCTGAGTTTATGATGATTGCTTGGAACGTTCAGTTCTACTTCGGCGGTACATCGTTATTGATTATCGTGGTTGTCATCATGGACTTTATGGCACAGGTACAGACTCATATGATGTCTCATCAATATGATTCTGTGCTTAAAAAAGCTAATCTTAAAGGCTACGGTCGATAAGGTTAGGTAGAACGGAGAGTAGCAATGAAAGTTCGTGCTTCCGTGAAGAAAATCTGTCGTAATTGTAAGATCATCAAGCGTAACGGTGTAGTTCGCGTTATTTGCTCTGATGCGAAACACAAACAACGACAAGGTTGATTCGAAGGAAAGGTCGGCGGCTTTATAGTCGCCGCCTTGAAGTATTTGCAATTCGGCAATCGGTTGAGTATCCTAACGGGCTTTTCAACTGATGCCTACAAATTAAAGGAGACGTGTTAGTGGCCCGTATCGCTGGCATTAACGTTCCTGACAATAAACACGCAGTTATTGCCTTAACTGCTATCTATGGTATTGGGCGTACTCGCTCGCAGCAAATTTTAGCTGCAACGGGTATCGCTGAAGATACTACGATTGGTTCATTGTCAGAAGACAAACTGGACGCGCTTCGTGACGCAGTGTCGAAATTCGCAGTCGAAGGTGACTTGCGTCGTGAAGTATCTATGAACATTAAACGTTTGATGGACCTCGGATGTTTCCGTGGACTTCGTCATCGTCGCAGCCTTCCTCTACGTGGACAGCGCACTAAAACAAATGCGCGTACTCGTAAAGGACCGCGCAAACCAATTAAGAAATAGGGGGATTGAGTAATGGCTAAAACACCAACTCGTTCTCGCAAGCGCGTTAAAAAGCAAGTCGCCGATGGCATGGCTCACGTGCATGCATCTTTCAACAACACCATCATCACCATTACTGATCGCCAGGGTAACGCATTAGCGTGGGCTACCGCAGGTGGATCGGGCTTCCGTGGTTCACGGAAATCAACGCCGTTCGCAGCACAGGTTGCAGCAGAACGAGCAGGTGAAATGGCGAAGGAATACGGACTGAAAAACCTGGAAGTATTTGTGAATGGTCCAGGCCCAGGTCGTGAATCATCGATTCGTGCCCTGAACGCCGTTGGTTACAAAATCACAAATATTACCGATGTGACACCGATTCCTCACAACGGTTGTCGTCCGCCTAAGAAACGTCGCGTTTAAGGCGTGAATCGATAGTTGGAGAAAGATCATGGCAAGATATTTGGGTCCTAAGCTCAAGCTGAGCCGTCGCGAAGGAACAGATTTGTTCCTTAAAAGCGGCGTTCGCGCAATCGATTCTAAATGTAAGATCGAAACTGCACCAGGACAACACGGCGCGCGTCGCGGTCGTTTGTCAGACTACGGTGTTCAGTTGCGTGAGAAACAGAAAGTTCGTCGTATGTACGGCGTTCTGGAAAAGCAATTTCGTAACTACTACAAAGAAGCAGCTCGACTGAAAGGCAATACTGGTGAGAACCTGTTGCAATTGTTGGAACAGCGCTTAGATAACGTAGTTTATCGCATGGGTTTCGCGTCAACACGCGCTGAAGCTCGTCAATTGGTTAGTCACAAAGCAGTTGTTGTGAATGGCCAGGTAGTGAATATTCCATCGTTCAAGGTTCGTCCTGAAGATGTCGTTTCTGTTCGCGAAAAAGCGAAAAAGCAGGCACGTATCGGAGCAGCACTGGAACTTGCAGAACAACGTGAGAAGCCAGTCTGGATAGAAGTAGACAACAACAAAATGGAAGGTCAATTTAAACGTCTTCCAGAACGTAGTGACTTGTCTGCTGAAATAAACGAACAGTTGATCGTAGAGCTTTACTCTAAGTAAGGCTTAAGCATAGAGAGAGGACACAATGCAGGGTTCTGTTACCGAATTCCTAAAGCCGAGGTTAGTCGACATCGAGCAAATTAGCCCGACTCATGCCAAGGTTACACTGGAGCCTCTGGAACGCGGCTTTGGTTATACACTGGGTAATGCGTTACGTCGCATTTTACTATCGTCAATGCCAGGTTGCGCAGTGACTGAAGTTGAAATCGACGGCGTGCTGCATGAATACAGCAGTAAAGAGGGTGTTCAAGAAGATGTCATCGAAATTTTGTTGAACCTGAAAGGGCTGGCTGTCAGCGTTGAAGGTAAAGACGAGGCTACGTTGACCTTGAATAAATCCGGAGCAGGTCCTGTAACAGCAGGCGATTTCACACACGATGGTGATGTAGAAATTGTTAATCCAGAGCACGTTATTTGTCACTTAACTGGTGACTATGAGCTTAACATGCGTGTTAAGGTCGAGCGTGGTCGCGGATACGTTCCTGCGGCATCACGTCAGTCAGCTGACGATGATGAGCGTCCAATCGGTCGTCTTTTAGTTGACGCTTCGTTCAGCCCAGTAGAGCGCATCGCATACTCTGTTGACGCAGCTCGGGTTGAACAGCGTACAGACTTAGATAAGCTGGTTATCGAAATGGAAACCAATGGTACGTTGGATCCAGAAGAAGCGATTAGACGTTCTGCCACAATTTTAGCAGAGCAACTAGACGCTTTCGTTGAACTTCGAGACATCAGCGAGCCGGAACAAAAAGAAGAGAAGCCGGAATTTGATCCGATTCTTCTTCGTCCGGTCGACGACTTGGAATTGACTGTTCGGTCTGCGAACTGCTTGAAGGCAGAAGCGATTCAGTACATTGGTGACTTAGTACAACGTACCGAGGTTGAGTTGTTGAAAACACCTAACCTAGGTAAGAAGTCGTTAACTGAGATTAAAGATGTGTTGGCATCACGTGGTTTATCTCTGGGTATGCGCCTAGAGAATTGGCCACCGGCTAGCTTAATTGAGAACGACTAAGGTCACCTTAGTAATAGATTTACTGAGAAGGGTATAGGTATGCGCCATCGTAAGAGTGGTCGTCAACTAAATCGAAACAGTAGCCATCGTCAGGCGATGTTCCGTAACATGGCAAGTTCGCTAGTTCGCCATGAAATTATCAAAACGACGTTGCCAAAAGCTAAAGAGCTACGTCGCGTGGTAGAGCCATTGATTACATTGGCAAAACAAGACAGCGTTGCTAATCGTCGATTAGCTTTCGCTCGTACACGTGACAAAGAAATCGTTGGTAAACTGTTTAATGAATTAGGCCCGCGTTATGAAGAGCGCGCTGGTGGTTACACTCGCATTATGAAGTGTGGCTTCCGAGCGGGTGATAACGCACCTATGGCTTACATTGAGTTAGTTGATAGACCAGAAGTGGAAGAAGTTGAAGAAGTAGTTGAAGAAACTGCCGAGTAAACTGATTAAAAAGGCCAGCGTTAAGCTGGCCTTTTTGTTTTTATTCGTTTTTAAAAAGCTTGTAGCTACTTATTATTATAGATTGCGGTTAATTCTCCTTTATCCAGGTGCCCTTTTTCAACAAGCCATTGTACTTTTTCCTGTTCAAGCCCAGAGCTTTTTGCTTCCAAAGCAAGTAATCGCCATTGTTCTTTAGAGATAGACGTCTTATCGTCATTATTTCCTAAGCTGTTAAAAAAATTCTTAATACCTTCCAGGACATAATCAGCGGATTCAGGTAATAACTTTAGTGTGCCTATGACTGATGAGAGTAGATTCTCTGATGAGCTCTCATGAGCTGTCCTTATTATTGACTCTGAGTAAGAAGGATAATTTTGGAGAGTTAGGGTTATTAAACTATCGGCTTTTTCGGGTGAATGCTTCATAGCCAAGGGTAAAATATCATCTATATAAGCTGGCTCTGTTTCGATCGCTGTCTGAACTATCATTTCCACATTACTAGGGAAATAGTTCAATGCTGTTTCGACTACGCTATAGGTAACAGCCGGTTCAGCTTGAATAGCCGCCTTTATAATAGCTTTTCTCCGGTTTGGCTCAGTCTCAAATGCAGCAGACACAATATAGGCAGCATGTTCTGGGTAGTTATTAATGAGTATTCGTACCGTCCGCATTATCGATAAATTCTTACTAAGGTGGTTTTCAATTATCGACGAATAGGTCTTTAAAAGCTTTGCTTCTTTTACTGTCGACGACTGTTCTGAATTAGGTTCGGCAATTGATACAGATGGAAAGCTAGTCAGGGATATTCCCATAATACTTAGCGCAAGAATATAGTTATAGTAGTTACGGCGCATAGCTTGTTATTCCCCTCCTAATCCACTAATACGTCTACCATTTGAATCATAAACGTAGCGATAGTTCAAATAATCACACACTAACTTAACATAAGAGATTAAAAAAACACCACTTTTATCTTTTTTCCGATTTATATGAAAAAGATCTTGAAAGGCCTCAAAAGATCTCTATAATTCGCCGCCGTTGTCACGAGATACTCGCTGAGTTGAGTCGAACAACGGCGGTTGAGTCAGCCGGGCAAAAAGTCCTGAAAAAGAGGTTGACGAAATCATCGGGAAGTGTAGAATACGCCTCCCTGCTTCGTAAGAAGCAACGCTCTTTAAAAATTATATCAAGCCAAGCAAACTGTGTGGGCACTTGCAGAAGTTACGCAAAACAGAAATATGTATTGCAACTTTTGAATGAGTGTTCAGCTACTAAGTAGCAAAACGCGTAATTCATTGAGTTGATTGAACTACTTTTAATTGAAGAGTTTGATCATGGCTCAGATTGAACGCTGGCGGCAGGCCTAACACATGCAAGTCGAGCGGTAACAGAGAGAAGCTTGCTTCTCTGCTGACGAGCGGCGGACGGGTGAGTAATACTTGGGAATTTGCCTTTAGGCGGGGGACAACCACTGGAAACGGTGGCTAATACCGCATAATGTCTACGGACCAAAGTGGGGGACCTTCGGGCCTCACACCTAAAGATGAGCCCAAGCGGGATTAGCTAGTTGGTGAGGTAAAGGCTCACCAAGGCGACGATCCCTAGCTGTTCTGAGAGGATGATCAGCCACACTGGGACTGAGACACGGCCCAGACTCCTACGGGAGGCAGCAGTGGGGAATATTGCACAATGGGGGCAACCCTGATGCAGCCATGCCGCGTGTGTGAAGAAGGCCTTCGGGTTGTAAAGCACTTTCAGTGGTGAGGAAAGGGTAATCGTTAATAGCGATTACAGTTGACGTTAGCCACAGAAGAAGCACCGGCTAACTCCGTGCCAGCAGCCGCGGTAATACGGAGGGTGCAAGCGTTAATCGGAATTACTGGGCGTAAAGCGTACGTAGGCGGTGTGTTAAGCTAGATGTGAAAGCCCCGGGCTCAACCTGGGAATAGCATTTAGAACTGGCACGCTAGAGTCCTGAAGAGGGTGGTAGAATTTCCAGTGTAGCGGTGAAATGCGTAGATATTGGAAGGAATACCGGTGGCGAAGGCGGCCACCTGGTCAGAGACTGACGCTGAGGTACGAAAGCGTGGGGAGCAAACAGGATTAGATACCCTGGTAGTCCACGCCGTAAACGATGTCAACTAGTTGTTCGTGTCATTAAGACGTGAGTAACGCAGCTAACGCACTAAGTTGACCGCCTGGGGAGTACGGCCGCAAGGTTAAAACTCAAATGAATTGACGGGGGCCCGCACAAGCGGTGGAGCATGTGGTTTAATTCGATGCAACGCGAAGAACCTTACCATCCCTTGACATCCAGTGAATTTTCCAGAGATGGATTAGTGCCTTCGGGAACACTGAGACAGGTGCTGCATGGCTGTCGTCAGCTCGTGTTGTGAGATGTTGGGTTAAGTCCCGCAACGAGCGCAACCCTTATCCTTAGTTGCCAGCGGTTCGGCCGGGAACTCTGGGGAGACTGCCGGTGATAAACCGGAGGAAGGTGGGGACGACGTCAAGTCATCATGGCCCTTACGGGATGGGCTACACACGTGCTACAATGGCGCGTACAAAGGGCAGCGAACCTGCGAGGGTAAGCGAATCTCATAAAGCGCGTCGTAGTCCGGATTGGAGTCTGCAACTCGACTCCATGAAGTCGGAATCGCTAGTAATCGTGGATCAGAATGCCACGGTGAATACGTTCCCGGGCCTTGTACACACCGCCCGTCACACCATGGGAGTGGGCTGCACCAGAAGTGGTTAGTTTAACCTTCGGGAGAACGATCACCACGGTGTGGTTCATGACTGGGGTGAAGTCGTAACAAGGTAGCCGTAGGGGAACCTGCGGCTGGATCACCTCCTTACATTATTGCGAACAGACGTGAGTGCTCACACAGTTTGCAGGCTTGATATTAAAAGAGAAGAAACTGGGTCTGTAGCTCAGCTGGTTAGAGCGCACCCCTGATAAGGGTGAGGTCGGCAGTTCAAGTCTGCCCAGACCCACCAAATTTGAACGATGGCTGCGTTGTTCGGGTATTCGCATACTGATGTATGCTTCACACCCTCTCGCCTTGCCCTCCTTCAAATTCCCTTGTCAGGGTTGCCGCGATGCTGAAAAGAGGGTTTCCCCGATGTCAGCACGCGCAGCATGAAGCTTCGAGAGCAAGGCGCACGTTGAGTGATTGAGGGAGCATACCTCGATGGTATGTGACTGATTGAACGAATCGCGCAACGCAGCTATCGAAACTTCAGGCAAGCATTCGGGGGCCATAGCTCAGCTGGGAGAGCGCCTGCCTTGCACGCAGGAGGTCAGCGGTTCGATCCCGCTTGGCTCCACCACTTCTTCTCTAAAGTAACCGTTAGCGTTAAGTGCTCTTGATTAAGAGTATTTACCGGTAACTTAGTGTTACACGCTCTTTAACAACATGGAAAGCTGATTGTAAATAAAGTAAGAAATGCCACTCTACTTGAACAAACCGTAAGGTAGAGGCGTATCGAACTTGTGTACAGCGAGAACAAACAATCTTGGTCATTGTATTCCAGACACCTTCGGGTTGTATGGTTAAGTGACTAAGCGTACACGGTGGATGCCTAGGCAGTTGGAGGCGATGAAGGACGTACTAACTTGCGATAAGCCATGACGAGGCAGTAAGAGCCACTTGAGTCATGGATTTCCGAATGGGGCAACCCACTGAGCTTGCTCAGTATCCGGCACTGAATAAAATAGGTGCCAGGAGGCGAACCCGGAGAACTGAAACATCTAAGTACCCGGAGGAAAAGAAATCAACCGAGATTTCCCTAGTAGCGGCGAGCGAACGGGAAGCAGCCCTTAAGCTTTACATGTGCTAACAGAATCTGTTGGGAAGCAGAGCCATAGACGGTGATAGCCCGGTATGTGAAGGTGCATGAAAAGTGAAAACGAGTAGGTCGGGACACGTGTTATCTTGACTGAATATGGGGGGACCATCCTCCAAGGCTAAATACTCCCAACTGACCGATAGTGAACCAGTACCGTGAGGGAAAGGCGAAAAGAACCCCGGCGAGGGGAGTGAAATAGAACCTGAAACCGTGTACGTACAAGCAGTAGGAGCGGACTTGTTCCGTGACTGCGTACCTTTTGTATAATGGGTCAGCGACTTATATTTTGTAGCAAGGTTAACCGCATAGGGTAGCCGTAGGGAAACCGAGTCTTAACTGGGCGTTGAGTTGCAAGGTATAGACCCGAAACCGGGCGATCTAACCATGAGCAGGTTGAAGATTGAGTAACATCAATTGGAGGACCGAACCCACTAATGTTGAAAAATTAGGGGATGACTTGTGGCTAGGAGTGAAAGGCTAATCAAGCCCGGAGATAGCTGGTTCTCCCCGAAATCTATTTAGGTAGAGCCTCGGACGAATACCATTGGGGGTAGAGCACTGTTTGGGCTAGGGGGTCATCCCGACTTACCAACCCCATGCAAACTCCGAATACCAATGAGTACTATCCGGGAGACACACGGCGGGTGCTAACGTCCGTCGTGGAGAGGGAAACAACCCAGACCGCCAGCTAAGGTCCCAAAGTTATGGCTCAGTGGGAAACGATGTGGGAAGGCACAGACAGCTAGGAGGTTGGCTTAGAAGCAGCCACCCTTTAAAGAAAGCGTAATAGCTCACTAGTCGAGTCGGCCTGCGCGGAAGATGTAACGGGGCTAAGCCATACACCGAAGCTGCGGCAGTAGTTTACTACTGGGTAGGGGAGCGTTCTGTAAGCGGATGAAGGTGAATCGAGAGGTTTGCTGGACGTATCAGAAGTGCGAATGCTGACATGAGTAACGATAATGCGGGTGAAAAACCCGCACGCCGGAAGACCAAGGTTTCCTATCCCATGCTAATCAGGGTAGGGTAAGTCGGCCCCTAAGGCGAGGCGGAAACGCGTAGTCGATGGGAAACAGGTTAATATTCCTGTACCGATGTTCATTGCGATGGGGGGACGGAGAAGGCTAGGCAAGCGCGGCGTTGGTTGTCCGCGTGAAAGTGCGTAGGCTGGTGACTTAGGCAAATCCGGGTCGCTAAGGCTGAGACACGAGACGAGCACCTACGGGTGTGAAGTTGCTGGTGCCCTGCTTCCGGGAAAAGCCTCTAAGCTTCAGATGAACATCGACCGTACCCGAAACCGACACAGGTGGTCAGGTAGAGAATACTAAGGCGCTTGAGAGAACTCGGGTGAAGGAACTAGGCAAAATAGTACCGTAACTTCGGGAGAAGGTACGCCGCTGGTGGTGATTGACTTCGCGTCATAAGCTACTGGCGGTCGCAGTGACCAGGTGGCTGGGACTGTTTATTAAAAACACAGCACTCTGCTAACTCGAAAGAGGACGTATAGGGTGTGACACCTGCCCGGTGCCGGAAGGTTAATTGATGGGGTTAGCTTAGGCGAAGCTCTTGATCGAAGCCCCGGTAAACGGCGGCCGTAACTATAACGGTCCTAAGGTAGCGAAATTCCTTGTCGGGTAAGTTCCGACCTGCACGAATGGTGTAACCATGGCCACGCTGTCTCCACCCGAGACTCAGTGAAATTGAAATCGCAGTGAAGATGCTGTGTACCCGCGGCTAGACGGAAAGACCCCGTGAACCTTTACTACAGCTTGGCACTGAACATTGAACCTACATGTGTAGGATAGGTGGGAGGCTTAGAAGCACTGGCGCTAGTTGGTGTGGAGCCATCCTTGAAATACCACCCTTGTATGTTTGATGTTCTAACATAGGCCCCTAATCGGGGTTGTGGACAGTGCCTGGTGGGTAGTTTGACTGGGGCGGTCTCCTCCCAAAGAGTAACGGAGGAGCACGAAGGTTGGCTAAGTACGGTCGGACATCGTACGGTTAGTGCAATGGCAGAAGCCAGCTTAACTGCGAGACAGACACGTCGAGCAGATACGAAAGTAGGTCATAGTGATCCGGTGGTTCTGAATGGAAGGGCCATCGCTCAACGGATAAAAGGTACTCCGGGGATAACAGGCTGATACCGCCCAAGAGTTCATATCGACGGCGGTGTTTGGCACCTCGATGTCGGCTCATCACATCCTGGGGCTGAAGTCGGTCCCAAGGGTATGGCTGTTCGCCATTTAAAGTGGTACGCGAGCTGGGTTTAGAACGTCGTGAGACAGTTCGGTCCCTATCTGCCGTGGGCGTTTGAGAGTTGAGAGGAGCTGCTCCTAGTACGAGAGGACCGGAGTGGACGAACCTCTGGTGTTCGGGTTGTCACGCCAGTGGCACTGCCCGGTAGCTATGTTCGGAATCGATAACCGCTGAAAGCATCTAAGCGGGAAGCGAGCCTCGAGATAAGCTCTCACTAGCACTTAGAGTGCTCTGAAGGGTCGTTGAAGACTACGACGTTGATAGGCGGGGTGTGGAAGCGTAGTAATGCGTTGAGCTAACCCGTACTAATTGCCCGTGAGACTTAACCATACAACACCGAAGATGTTTGAGACGTTACGCACAAGCGAGCGACTCTGCTGTACGGCAAGAGAGTGGCGTTACTTAAAGCCAATCAGTTTTTTATGTTGTGACAGTTTATGTCTGGCGGCCATAGCGGTGTGGCACCACCTGAATCCATCCCGAACTCAGAAGTGAAACACACCAGCGCCGATGGTAGTGTGGGGTCTCCCCATGTGAGAGTAGGTCACCGCCAGACTTCAAATCGAAGAAGCCCTCAGCTGATGCTGGGGGCTTTTTTTGTGCCTGCTCCTGAGCCGCTGTTTCTTCGGTAGCCTGACGTTATTACGTCAGGAGCAATGCTGGGTGCAGTCACCCAATGGCTTGCTCATGCTGAAACCCTTAACGACCTCAACTAATGCAATGGCATCAAACCATAACTACTTCTCGATGGTGTAGATGAGATCTCCACCTTGGCCTTCCGCATTAGAAACAGATTCGAAAATCAATTTTTCGGTAAGGCTATAACGTAGGATGAAAGTTGAGGTTGGCTCAATCAAACCGATTCCGTACTTAATATATAAGTCTGGGGATAAGTGCTTGCCGATATACAAAGATGTGTCGTTAACATCACTGGTTCGTGAATCGAGGGAGACTTCGTCCAAATCAAACGTTTCTTTCAATCCATCAGTTAAGAACTCGGTACTACGGCCGCCTACTAATAAAGCAGCTTGGAGTTCCAGGTTGTTCACGTCCCCTTGGCTGCCCGGTGGTTTTCCGAAAAGAAGGTAAGACAGTATCGTGCTATCATTCATTGGTGGTGTAGAAAATAGGCTAAGCTCGGGTTGCTCAATACTGCCTGTGACGCGCGCTCCTATTTCCTCCGGTGGTTTTTGATTACTTGTTGAAGAGCTGATGTTTCTAGTTACCCTAAGGTTTAATGAAGGGCTGCTTAAAGGAACATCGTTAAATAGTAAGTCGCCGCGCTCTATCGTTAGTTTTTGTCCATAAATTTCATATTGCCCAGATGTAACACCTATAGTTCCGTTCCCCCGCGCCGGAGAGTTAGGTTGTTGAGTAATGCGAAGACTTCCTTGAATTTGACCAGCGAAGCCAAGCGCCTTAACTCTTACGTTTTCTCCCAAAGAGACGGTTAAGTCAGTTTGGGTTTTGAATACAGACTCTTTTTTCTCTTCATTTTTCAACCGAACATCAGCAGATTCTGTTGTGGCTTGGTTCAGTTCTATAGGTGTTATGCGCGCCTTAGGGATATTTAATTTTCCATTTAAGCTTATCAGCTTTTTATCTAGGCTTACCGTTAGTTCAGGTGAGGCTTCTATAAGCAAATCGGGCGTATCGATAATAAGCAGATCGTTTCCATTAATTTCTAACTTGCCGAATTGCTTAAATGCATCCAAGTAGCCTGTAATCTGCAATTTTCCAGAACCCACCTTTCCGTCAGCCTCGACCTTAAACTGACCAGAGTTTGCATTTGCTTGCAGAGTCCCGGTAACGTCTTTGAGCATGGTGCCAGATTGCAGCACTACTATCTGATTCGCATTGAGTTGAACTTTTCCCGATGCTAGCGGAGTACCAACTGTTCCACCTATTGTTATGTGAGCAGAAGCCTTTCCGTTATCAATACTGACTTGTGGAATTAATAAGTTAGCTAGTTCCAGGCTGTCTGAATCAAAGTCTAACGCGCCGGATAGTTCACTATCGGCTCCCAAGCTGTCTGTCTCGACGTGACCAGTTAGGTTTAATCCAAGCTCATTAGCTTGAGCGATTAAATTCGCTTGTAATCCTTGCTCTTTAGTTTTCGCAACCAACTGCAATTTCTCTAAGGTTACTGTTTCTTCTGCAGTCGACACTTTTGTGTTGTCGGCATTTATTGATGCATTTAACTGGCGGAATGTCGTTGTTTCAATATCTACTGAACCTTCGACGTCGAGATCCAGATCGCCTTGCAGCTTGTACAATGCCGATGGTATGACTAAAGCTTGTAATGCATTTATAGGAACAGATTGAGCGTTGGCTTTAAAAGAAAGCCAGCTTTTATCTTTATCTAACTGAATACATAAAGGAGAGCTAATCTCCGCATAACCAATGCACAGATCTTGTATTCTAAAATTAGCATTTTTAGAACTGAGTGTTAAATCGGTAGGTTGAGTTAAATAAACTTTCTTATAGCCTGTTTGCTTTAACTGGGCGGTATCGAGCCCTATCGTAAACTCGGGTTGGTTTAACACACCATTAATGGTTCCGCGCGCTAAAGCAGTTCCTTGTAATTCTGATATCTGGCTTAATTGGTCAGATTGAAGCTCCCAGCTCAATGTTCGGCCTGGGCTCAATGCTCCGTTAATGTTAAACGATTGAGCTCCCCAATTTCCTTCCATGCTTTCGACAAATAAATAGGGGGCGGCGTAGCTCATCGAAACTTTGCTATTGACGTCATGACCTTCGTAGGCACCAGTGACTTTGGCATTTAAAGAAATATCACGGCTCCAGTCAATAGTCGCCTCTGCAGCTATAATGTTGTTATTCTGACTGAGCTTTAATGTGGTTAGATTGAGCGACCTGGAAGCAAGCTTAGCCTCACTGGTTAGCTTAAATGGTTTTGGTAACAAACCATTAATATCGCTCGATAAATGAGCTGATAAATTATCGATAGCTCCACTAACCGTTAACTTGCCGTCTTCACTAATAATCTCGCTGGGTTTGTATAAAACAGTATCCCATTGCGACGTGACATCAATAACAGGGACGGAATTAAGATGAACAATACGTCCGTTAATGAGTAATTCACCGCGAATATCATTATCTGAACTCACTTTAAGCGAGTTAATTGCTAGTGCATTAGACTCGTACGTTAAGCGTCCGGATATTGATGCGTCTCTTTGGTTCACTGTAACCGATAGGTCAGGACTAAGAGTGGCGCTGTCCAAACTCCCTTCCCCTGCGATGGTTCCGTTAAGCACAAGGCTCAGGTCGCCTAAATTAAAAGCTTTTAACCATGGGGTAAGGTTGTTCTCGCTCCATTGACTGGTAACAGACCAGCTCAGATCTTTGGCGGGTTGATGCAGAGTAGCTTCTAGGGAGGCATTCAGACTGTCACTAAGTTTCGTCTCAGTGACAAGTTTTTTTATATTCCCTTTAAATAGGCTGTTGATAGTGAGAGCGGGATAGTCCGGCGAATGCAGCTCAGTTTTAGTATTCAGTGAGCTTTTAAAAGGATATGACAGTAACAACTGCCCGCTAACGGATGTAGTTACATACTGGTGCGAAATATCTAAGTTTCTCAGAGTAACACGGCCACGCGTGTTTGCTTTAGCGGAAAGGTTTACATCAAGCTTTTGAGCCGGAGCCTCAAAGAAAAAGAATAACGTGTCAGACACTGTTAGCTTCTGAATATCAATAGATAAGGGAAGTTCTATTTTTATCTCATCGAGAGAATTTTCCTGGTTATCGTTGTTGGGCTTTGCCTCAGTAGAACGTAACCAGACTTCGCCGTGATGACTAGTAACCCGCTCTACCGTAATAGAGCCTGATAATAACGCTAACGGCTGCCAATGAATTTCTAATGCTTCGGTTTGGTAAGCAAATGACTCGGACTCGACACGTAAGTTATTAAAGCTAAACTCGGTTAGTAGCTTGCCTCGAAACTTGTCGTAGCGAATATCTATTGGGGAGTAATGAATGGCTTTATCGACTACCCAGCGGCTGCCTGTTTCGGTACCGAACAATGCGATCGCAACCGATGGTATTACAAAAAAGATGCCCAATATGATGCTTGCCAACCAGCGATAAATCGTCATAGATCAGGCCCCAGAGTCAAGTGCAGTCGCCATGGCTTATCGGGTTCATCAATTGCTTGAGCTAAGTCAAGCCGAATTGAGCCGATAGGCGATATCCAGCGCACACCAAAGCCAATACTTTGCTTTAATGGCTCATTAGGTTCGATCATCGCATTCCCGATGTCAGTAAACAATGCAACTCGCCAGTGTTCCTTAAACCGATAGTCGATTTCTGCGCTGGCTGTTGCTAGGTAACGCCCCCCAATAACCGTTCCGGTTTCGTCCTCAGGACCGAGTTGTTCATAGGCATAACCACGAACACTGTGGTCGCCACCCGCAAAAAAGCGTAATGATGGAGGCAGGGTATTGAAGCTATCAATATAGGTGGCGCCTATATCAGCACGAGTGAGTATTCTGACGCGCGCAGTTAGCGGTACGACGGCTTTGAACCCCAGCTTTAAACTGGCCATGTTCGCGTCTGATAAAAGCGTATCATTTGCCGCTTTAAGCGTAGCATCAAAGCGAAATCCTTTATCAATATTCAAGCGCCCGTCGGCTGTCATGTAGGTCCAGCTAGATCGTGGGATAAGAAATTGACTAGTACCCTCTGTTTCACCAATCTGAAAGTCATCTCTTTGCCAGCTTAAGCCAAACTCATGTTGCCACTGGTTCATGGTAACGGTACTGGACGCGCCTATACGGTATAAACGATTTTCCTGACCTTCATTGTTTTTATCCGATACTTCTGCGTTAAATCGATAGTAGTCAGACTGCGGTTTTTTCCCGGGGATGATGTAGTTAGCACTAACACGGCTTTCAATTTGAGATACTTGAGTCACCCCCCGAAATTGGTGGCCATCTTCGTTGACCCAGCGCCGGTTTAGACTGGCACTAACTCGGGCTCCTGTGTCGGTTCCATAACCGATACCATATTGATACTGGTTTCTGTAATTTGCGCTGGATTTAACCTCAATAGGCACCTGCTGATTTTCCGATTCATCCCACTGCGGACTGACTTGCACTTGAGAAAAGTAGCCACTGTCGAGTAACCCGACTTGTAAATTGCTGAGTTCCTGACTGGTGTAGCCTTCCCCCTGCTTAAACGGAACATATCGTTGCAGTAGTTCGTCATTGAGAATGTCTTGCTCAAAGTTAACAGGGCCAAACTGATATCGCCGTCCAGACTCAAAAACAACATCGATATTAGCTGTATTTTGGTCGACATCAATAATGACATCGTGTTTTTCAAATCGGGCATCGTGGTAACCGCGCCGGCTTGCCAGTGACAATAAGCGAGACTTTAATTCCTCATATTCTTGATGAATAAAGCGATGTTCGGGCTTTAGTTTGCTCCCATCTAACAAAGACTGAAAGCGAGCATCGTCCTCAGCATCTCCTTTTATCGCCCAATTATTTGTGGCAATGCGCACTGGTTCATTTAAGACAACGTCGTAAGACGCTATCCACCCATCTTCAACACTTTCTAGTTGAGCATTCACTTCAACCTGATAATATCCATAAGGGCGCAATGCTTTTTGAATGTCGTTGGGCGCTTGTCGATGTAGATACCGGACTCGATAATCAGCGTAAGTGTTGCTGCCATTCAGTCGGGCTATCTGTAGTAGCGTCATGACATTGTCATACGCTTTACCTTCGACACCCGATACTCTTACTTCGACAGAAGCAAAAGTCAGACAACTGAAAAATAAGCTACCAGCAATTAGAATACAGCGAATGTAAAGCATTGACGTGTTTTACCATAAAAAAGATGACAACATAATCTCATTGTTTGAGACTCTGTGTCACCCATCGGGTTCAACTTGGAGAAATTATGGCGATAGAAATTACAACAGCAGAGAAACGGCTATTACAAAAGGTTAGTATACCGCCACGACCACAGACTCTGTTAACTGTTAGTAGTGAAGCCAAAAAAGAGGAACCCGATGTATCTGTTATTGCTGATGCTATCGCATCGGATATGGGTATTGCTGCTGCGGTTTTGCAAGTTGTAAACTCAGCTGCTTATCGGCGTGCAAAAGAAATTGATTCAATTCAGCAAGCGGTCATGACGCTGGGTTTTCGACGCGTCTTTCCGATTGTAAAAGCGGTTGCATTAAAGTCAGCGCTGAAGTCGGACTATGATCTCAATGAGTTTTGGCGTTATAACGAATGGGTGGCGAGTGCTTGTGTGATGGTTTCCGAAGCTGTCGGTAAGCCGGAGCTGCGAGATCATGCTTACATGCTTGGTCTTTTTCAAAGCTCAGGTATTCCTGTCATGTTGTCAGAGTTTGATGAAGAATATTCAGAGCTATTGGATGCTTCAAGTAGCCAACCATGGCCTGAAATTATCGAACAAGAGCAGCGCAAGTTTAATACAACCCACACAACAATGGGGGCGTTACTCGCTCAGCAGTGGAAGCTCCCCAAAATTGTTGTCGAAGTTATTTATTATTTGTTCGATGACAGCTCTGTTTTTTTAACATCGAGTGAGCTGTCGGGGCTTGCGTTGGATTTGCTAGGCATATTAAAAATATCCCGTTATGCGATAGACCTAAGAACGCGTAGCTTGGCAGGACAAGATGAATGGCAGTCAGTGCAGGACGGAGTACTGGAACACTTTCAAATCGATGAGTTTAAAGTGGAAGAAATTATTGAGCTAGTTCATGAAGAACTGTTCGATACCGATCATTAGTTTTGCTGGTTAAATTATCTGCAAACGACAGAGTTAGAGCCAATAAGTACTTGTGCCGCGGTTTGTTGTCGGTATAATCCATGCCTCAAGAGTTAGGGGCGTAGTTCCAACTGGCAGAACAGCGGTCTCCAAAACCGACGGTTGGGGGTTCGAATCCCTCCGCCCCTGCCAACTCTTCACTAGTCTTATTTATTCTGCTCAATTACACTACATTCATATCTTTTAGTACTTACTTTGGTAATTCATCTATACGGTAACTTTTATGAATGCTCAGTGGACTTCTCAGCAAATGCAGGCATTAGCCGCTATGAATATCCCACTTTGGGAAAAAGCGCCTGAGCCAAAAGGTCAATATTTTTATAAGTTGGGCTCTTATCATTTAGTTGGCGAGACACAATTACCGGTTGAGCTACCGCAGTGGTTTAAAGACTTTTGCTTATGCGTCGGTGAGCGACCGGTAGCGGTTAAAATAACGGAACTATCAGATAACTGCCTCAATTACAACACTTGGTTTGATAATCTACCAACGCCTGAATTTAAAAAAGAGCTTTGGCAACGTTTAAGCCATGCCTGACATAAAAATTCAACGTTTTACTCCTGACAGTCGCTCTTATCAAATCGAGCGGCTAGCTCACGCGCACCCATGGAGCTTATCGGTTTTTTGCCAAAGTCATGGGCCAGCTTACTATAATAGACAGTTAGTCGTTAACGAAGAGACCGTCGGTTATATTATTTGCCAGCAGGTACTGGACGAACTCACCATTTTTAATATCGCTATTGATCCAAAGCACCAGGGGCAAGGTTTTTCGCATTACTTAATGCAGGACACCTTAAACTATGCGGCAAACAACGGTATGTTGGTCTTCCTTGAAGTACGAGAATCTAATACTCCGGCCATTAGCTTATATCAAACGTATGGGTTTAGAGAGCTGGCCAAAAGACCTGACTATTATAAAACCCTTAACGGTTACGAAGACGCTTTAGTCATGAAGTGGCAAAGCGAACAGAATTAGGAGAAGTTTATGCCGTCGGAAAATCATGCACAGGCTTTACAGGTATTATCGTATGTCGATTTAACGTCTTTGAACAATGACGATGATAAGACCGCTATTGAGTCACTTTGCAGTAAGGTTTCTATTGGTCACCAGTCGGTAGCCGCTATTTGTGTTTTTCCGGAATGGGTGGCGACAGCGAAAACTTACTTCGAAGAGCAGAGCCTCAACATTCCTATCGCAACCGTCACTAACTTTCCGGACGGAAGTACAAATATTGAGAGAGCTGTCTCGGAAACTGAGCGAGCTATTGCGGCAGGGGCACACGAAATTGATGTTGTCTTGCCATATAGAGCGCTGTTAAATGGCGATGAGAGCACGCCAGCTGAATTAGTACGTGAGTGCAAGGACGTTTGTGGCGATGAAGTGGCACTAAAAGTCATTGTTGAATCGGGTGAGCTTAAAACGCAGGATGCCATTGTGGCGGCAAGTGAGATAGCTATTGCCAATGGCGCTGATTTTATCAAAACCTCAACAGGCAAAGTGGAAACGAACGCGACGTTATCAGCGGCTCAAACGATGCTGGGCGTTATTAAAGCGAGCGGTACGGACTGTGGTTTCAAAGCGGCTGGAGGTATACGCACTGTAGAAGAAGCTATGCAGTATATTAATCTGGCTGAAGAAATTTTCGGGAAAGACTGGGTAACGCCGGGGCATTTCCGAATTGGCGCAAGCAGCCTACTGAAGGATATCCAAGCGATTGTGGATAACCACTAGCCATGTATTTGCCGCAAGATAGTATTCGAAAAAAGCGTGATGCTCTTCAATTGACTGAGTGGGAGATTCATCAGTTCGTTAACGGCATTTGCGACGATAGCGTTAGTGAAGGGCAAATCGCTGCACTGGCAATGGCTATTTATTTTAATGGCATGAATGCTGATGAAACATTGAACCTGACTAAGGCTATGCGAGACTCAGGAGATGTTCTGAGTTGGCCGAGGTCAGAGTTTGATGGTCCTATTTTGGATAAGCATTCGACAGGCGGCATTGGTGACGTTGTCAGCTTAATGTTGGGACCTATTATTGCTGCTTGCGGCGGTTATGTGCCGATGATTTCAGGGCGTGGTTTAGGACACACCGGCGGCACTTTAGACAAACTCGATTCGATTCCAGGCTATCAATCGACACCGGATAATGACACGTTTAAAAACGTCGTGAAGAAAGCCGGCGTCGCCATTATCGGACAAACCGGTAACTTGGCGCCAGCCGACAGGCGATTTTATGCTACCCGGGATATAACGGCCACCGTTGAGTCGATTCCGCTGATTACCGCTTCCATTTTGTCAAAGAAGCTATCTGAAGGTCTTGACGGGTTGGTCATGGACGTAAAGTCGGGCAACGGTGCTTTCATGCCAAGTCATGCGCAATCGCTGGAGCTGGCCAGGAAAATTGTCAGTGTCGGCGGACAGCTCGGTGTATCGACATCCGCTTTGGTGACCGATATGAATGAACCTTTAGCATCGACGGCAGGTAATGCGCTGGAAGTGAAACTGGCGGTTGATTATTTAACTGGGCGGCACCGAGATGCGCGGCTTCATGAAGTCACTCTGGCGTTGGCTGCTGAGTCACTGTTGTCCGGAGGGCTAGCAAAAAGCCAGGACGACGCAAAACACAGAGCCATTAAAGCGTTGGATACAGGCTCTGCAGCTGAGCGATTCGCTGAAATGGTGCGGTTACTCAACGGTCCCGCAGACTTTATCGAGCGACCCGAACATTACTTATCTGAGGCAAAAATCATAGAGCCTGTTTATGCTCCTGATAAGCACTTGGACATGTACTTAAGTGAGTATGATACGAGGTCGATAGGCATGGCGGTAGTGCAGTTAGGAGGTGGTCGTCGTAAAGCGGATGACAAATTAGACTTAAGTGTTGGTATTAAGCATATTATTCCTCTGGGAACTCAGTTAAGTAAAGGGCAGCCGGTAGCCTGGATTTGTGGTAATGACAGACGCAAAGTCGACATAGCTAGAGAGATGTTTTTATCCGCTATGACATTTACTGAAACTGCACCGGCGCCGAACCCAGTAATTTACGAACGGCTGACAAGGTAACCTTTATGGCCAGATCAATCGTGATTGTTTTAGATTCTTTAGGTATCGGAGCGGCTCCTGACGCTGACAAGTTTGGCGACCTTGGAGCAGATACATTTGGTCATATCGCTGAAAAACGTAAGCAATCAGGCGCCGCATTCAATATACCGAACCTGCTTAAGTTAGGGCTTGGTGAGGCTCACCGAGGCGCTGTTGGGCAATACGCAGATGGTATTCATGAATGTGAAACCGAAGGCGCATTTGCGTGGGCGGCAGAGGTGTCATCCGGTAAAGATACGCCGTCAGGTCATTGGGAATTGATGGGCGTACCGGTCCACTTTGACTGGGGATACTTCACTGATAAAGAGAACAGCTTTCCAAAAGACTTACTGCAAAATATTCAAGAGCAATCGGGTATACCGGACATTTTGGGCAACTGTCATGCCTCTGGCACTGAGATTATTCAGCGGCTTGGTCAAAAGCATATTGAAACTGGCGCTCCCATATTTTACACCTCTGCAGACTCCGTGTTTCAAATAGCCGCACACGAAGAGCATTTTGGCCTTGAGCGCCTTTATAAACTGTGTGAGCAAGTGCGAGAGTTGCTGGACGATTATAATATTGGCCGTGTTATAGCGCGGCCGTTTGTCGGGGAAACGCCCGATAATTTTGTCAGAACGGCTAATCGTAAAGATTATTCGGTGTTGCCTCCTAAGCCGACGGTATTGAACAAATTAGAAAGTGCCGGGGGACAGGTCATTGGCATTGGTAAAATTTCAGATATCTTTGCGCATAGTGGTATCAGTCAGTCGTTTAAAGGAAAAGACTTATCTGAGTTAATGGACGAAACGTTAAAAGCAATGGACACCGCGGATGACAACACCCTTATTTTCACCAATTTAGTTGACTTTGACACACTGTATGGGCACAGGCGAAACGCAGAAGGGTATGCGCAAGAGCTTGAACATTTTGACCAATGGTTACCGAAAGTCATCAGCGCAATGAAAGAAGATGACTTGCTTGTGCTAACGGCTGATCATGGCTGCGACCCAACTTGGCCGGGTAGCGACCATACGCGAGAATACGTTCCATTGTTGCTATCGGGGAGCAAGGTCGTGCCAAAGAATCATGGCGAACGACAAAGCTTTGCCGATTTAGGTCAAACACTCTGCCGCTGGTTTCGGTTATCGCCTATGGACGAGGGCACAGCTATCGACATTTAGTCAATACGATAGCGTTTTACATTATCTTCAAGCTGATAAGCGGTATCTGTCAGTTCACGCATATGGTCGCCAGCTTGTTGAGTCCCGCTGGCAGTTTGTTTTGCGATATCAACAATTTTGGTCATGTTTTCGTTTATGGTTTCTGAAACTGAAGTCTGCTCTTCTGCTGCCGTTGCAATTTGAGCATTTTGACTATTAATTGTGTTGACGGCTTCCAGTACCTGAGCCAGCGCCGTTTCGACTTCTGCGGCTTCGGCAACACTGGTTTCACTGCCTTGCTTAATGGCTGACATCACTTCTGAAACCTGTTTGCTGCCACTTTGCAGCTGTTCAATCATACTTTCAATTTCATGAGTGCTGTCTTGCGTGCGTTTAGCCAGCGTCCGAACTTCGTCAGCAACAACCGCGAAGCCACGGCCAGCTTCACCGGCACGGGCCGACTCAATAGCAGCGTTTAAAGCCAGCAAATTGGTTTGCTCAGCAATGGCACGAATAACATCCAGTACCGAACCAATCTCAGCCGAGTGCTCACTAAGCTTTTCAACCTCTGCTGAGCCGTCCTCGACTTTCTCAGCAAGACCATGGATGACATTAACAGCTTTAGTTAACAGGTGGTTGGCTGAGTGCACAAGCTCTTCTGCTTGCTCAGCAGCGCTTGACGCTTCACTTGCGCTGCGGGCAACTTCCTGCGACGCTGTCGCCAGTTCATTAATAGCGGTCGCAACCTGCTCACTTTCCTCCTGTTGTTCGTTAACACCGTTACGAGCTTCAGAGAGCACGCCGTCTAAGCGTTGAGTTGAGTGAGTAACCGATGTCGCCGACGCCCGGATATTGGCTACCATATCGGAGACTTGGTCAGCAAAGTTATTAAAGGCCTGGCCAAGCTCTGACATTTCATCATTGCTGTCGGTATCTAGACGTTGGGTTAGGTCGCCGTCGCCTTTAGCAATTTGATCCATTGCATCTAATGCACGTTTCAATGGTCCTGTAATTCCTTTCACGACAAACAGTGCGAGGGCGGCAATGATAAGCAGCACAATAATGGATGCGATGATGGTGCTTGCGGCTGACTCTGCCAGGGCATCGTCAACGTTACTTTCAATAATTTTTGTTTGCTCTTGTAAGCTGGCGGTCCAGAAGCCGGTACCGATAACCCAGCCCCATTCTGCCAGCATATCGGCATATCCTAATTTGGGGTTCACCTGACCACTGGTGTTTTCCCAGTCGTATTCGACGAAACCTCCGCCACTCTCAGCCGCTTCGATAAGCTCTTGGATGAGAAAAACACCGTTTGGGTCTTGAAAATTGTATAGGTTTTTACCTTCCAGAGACTGATTCACGCCGTGGGCGACGCTTTTCCCTTCGTCATCATAAACAAAGACATAACCGACGTCGCCCGAGTCATCAAAACGCAGCTGTCGCAAAATTTGTTTGGCACGTTCCTGGCGCTCTTGCAAAGAGCCTAAAGAGTCGTTTTTAACTAAATGCTCTATAGAGCTCATCGCCAGTTGCAAATAATTGCGAACCTCTTCACGGGCATCTGTTTCCATTTGCGACTTAAAGTCTGATACAGCGTTTTGGACAACTTGTGTCGATTGCGACAAGTTATACCAGGTCAGAAAAATGGCTATAAGCAGTGGCGGAATGAGCGCTAGAGAGAGTACTTTAGCTTTTATGGTCAGTCTCATTGTTAAGGACCCTTGTTTATGACGTTAACTTGTCTATTTTAGTACACGCTAAACAACTTATCTGTTAGACATTTGTGGAAAGTGTTTAAGGTTGTGTTAGTTATCCTTAATTTGTGTATCGGCGGCAGATAAGCGAAAATAAGCGCTATTCATTATTAATCGAAATTGAGTGCTGTTAATGTCTGACGCAAAGTTACACGAAGAAGTCGAAAAACGACGTACATTCGCCATTATTTCTCACCCGGATGCGGGTAAAACCACGATTACGGAAAAAGTGCTTTTACACGGCCACCAAATTCAGAAAGCCGGTACCGTTAAGGGGAAAAAATCAGGTCAACACGCCAAGTCAGACTGGATGGAAATGGAGCAGGAACGGGGTATATCTGTTACGACCTCCGTCATGCAATTCCCTTATAATGAAGCGTTGGTTAACTTATTAGATACACCAGGACACGCGGATTTCTCTGAGGACACTTACCGAACGTTAACAGCGGTGGACTCTTGTTTAATGGTTATTGATGGCGCAAAAGGTGTTGAAGACAGAACTATTAAGCTGATGGAAGTCACTCGCTTAAGAGATACGCCAATTTTGACTTTCATGAACAAGCTCGACCGTGATATTCGCGATCCTTTAGAGCTGTTGGATGAAGTCGAGGATGTTCTCAAGATTATGTGCGCGCCTATCACCTGGCCAATTGGATCAGGTAAAAACTTTAAAGGCGTTTACCATTTACTGCGTGACGAAGTCATTCTCTATAAAACAGGGCAAGGGCACCGAATTCAGGAAGAAGATATTATAAAAGGTCTAGACAACCCTGAGCTTGATGAACGTCTAGGCGTATGGGCTGAAGAATTGCGGGAACAAATTGAGCTGGTTGAGGGAGCATCAAATTCTTTTGACTTAGAAATGTTCTTAGCAGGCGAGTTAACACCGGTGTTTTTCGGTACCGCACTTGGAAACTTCGGCGTTGATCATATGCTGGATGGGCTTGTTGACTGGGCGCCTAAACCACAATCTCGTGAGACAGATGAGGGTAGCTTTGTCGAGGCTGATAATAAAAACTTTTCAGGATTTATTTTTAAGATCCAGGCGAATATGGATCCGAAGCACCGTGACCGAGTAGCGTTTTTGCGAATTGTGTCGGGTAAATATGAAAAAGGCATGAAAATGCGGCAAGTTCGCACCGGCAAGGATGTTCGAATCAGCGATGCACTGACCTTCCTGGCGGGCGACCGTTCGCATGTTGAAGAGGCTTTCCCTGGCGATATTATTGGTCTGCATAACCACGGTACTATCCAAATAGGCGACACCTTCACAGCCGGTGAGGAGTTTAAATTTAGTGGTATTCCAAACTTTGCACCGGAGCTATTCCGTCGCATTCGCTTGAAAGATCCTCTTAAGCAAAAGCAACTGCTAAAAGGCTTGGTTCAGCTATCAGAGGAAGGTGCTGTGCAGGTATTTCGGCCGCTTATCAGTAATGACCTTATTGTTGGAGCGGTAGGTGTGCTGCAGTTTGATGTTGTGGTTCATCGTTTGAAAACCGAATACAAAGTGGAAGCCATTTACGAAAACATTAATGTCGCTACAGCACGTTGGGTTATGTCGAAAGACGAGAAAAAGCTGGATGAATTCCGTCGAAAAGCAGAATCGAATTTGGCGCTAGATGGCGGTGATAACTTAACCTACATAGCGCCGACTATGGTGAACTTAAGTTTGGCTGAAGAGCGCTACCCTGATATCACCTTTACCCATACACGCGAGCACTGATAGCTATTATGCGGCTCTTTGATACGCACTGTCACCTCGATTTTGATGCCTTTGATAAGGATAGAGAGGCGGTGCTGGAAAGAGCCAGTGAAGCTGGCGTAAAGCGATTTATGGTGCCTGGGGTGACACGAAACCAGTGGGAGAAACTGTCATCTTTAGCAAGTAAGAACACTAGTTGGTCTTATGCACTGGGTTTGCATCCCTGGTTTATTGAAGAGCACGACATCAGCGATATCGAAGTGCTGGAGAGGACGCTGGAGCAGAAAAAGGGGCAGGTAAAAGCGGTAGGAGAAATTGGTCTTGATAAAACCTGCCCGGACTATGACAAGCAACATACGCTTTTCATTCGTCAGCTTGAGCTGGCAAAGCAGTTGAAACTACCGGTTATTATTCACCACCGTAAAACGCTCGACCGTACTCATGCCGATATTAAGAAGTACGGGCCTGAGCGAGGTGTTATTCATGCGTTTAGCGGCAGCCATCAACAGGCGATGAAGTTTGTTGAGCAAGGCTATAAGCTCGGTGTGGGGGGAGTGATCACTTACGACCGTGCACAAAAAACTAGGCAGGCTATCCAAGAAGTACCGATAGAAAGCCTGGTACTCGAAACCGATTCACCCGATATGCCGCTGTCCGGGTATCAAGGACAGAGAAATGAGCCTTATCGAGTGGCCCTTGTATTAGAAGCTTTAGCTGAATTAAAAAGCACTGATAAGGAAGCGCTGGCGTCACAGTTATGGCAGAACAGTGTCGAGCTGTTTAGCTAAAGCTAATATCGAAAGTAGTGCCTATTTCTGCCAGTAACGGTCTCGTATTCGGTTAAAACCCAGCATAATAAACACGCCCGCTAGCATGGCGAGCAACAGCAGTACTTTGCCTTGCTGCATTAGGCCGTCGTGCGCTTGTCTGCTTTGGGCTAACAAAGTGCTTTTATCAAATACTACCTGGATATAGCCACTGATATGTTGCTCTTCGTTGATTTCTTCGATCAGTATCCAGGGATCCGCCTTTAAACTGGTTGCCGGCCAGTCGATGATAGATGTCGCCGCCCCTGATGTGACCATGTCTTCACCAAAGCGATCGCGAATAACCGCAGACAACACATGTGGCTGGCTGGTTACATAGTCAACCAATTGCTGCAATTTGTCGGTTTCTCGTTGTTCAACCCAATGATGTGCTTCGTGCTCAACTTGCTGCATTAGCAGTTCGGTAATTGATTGGGTTTGGTTAAAAAGTTGCTGCTGTGACTGAACACTGGCAATATTCCAGACGTTAATAATAATAAATAGCAAACCTGCCGCAGCACCCAGTCGCAAAGCGCGTTTGGTCGCAATGTGCATAAAAGCGCGAGTTGTATCCTTCAACAACCAGCTTTTAAGTGGTTGCCAGAGATTATTTTGTTGAGTACGCATAGCACAGATTCAGGAGTTTTTGATTCATGAAGTATCCGTCTGGTTTAATCGTTTTCGATATGGATTCTACCCTAATTGGTATTGAGTGTATCGATGAAATTGCTCGACTCAATGATTGTTATACTAAAGTTGCAGGCATAACAAAAGCGGCGATGGAAGGAAAACTGGATTTCAGTGAGTCGTTACGCCAGAGGGTGGCTTGTCTTAAGGGCGTTAGTGAGTCGTCACTTCAGGCGCTATTTAACCCTATTCCTTTGCATCCAGGAGCAAAAGAATTGTTCTCCACCTTAAAAGAAAAAGGATGGCAGCGTGCAATTGTTTCAGGAGGCTTCACTTGGTTTGCCGACAGGCTGGCTGTTGAACTTCAGGCGGATGCCGTTATTGCGAATCAACTAGAAGTGAGTGACGGGCTTCTCACAGGACGGGTTTTGGGTGATATAGTCGATGCCCGCATCAAAGCCAGCTCCCTGCAGGACTTAGCAAACAAGTGGAATATTCCGATGTCTAAAACGGTCGCTGTCGGTGACGGAGCCAACGATGCTATGATGCTTGAACGGGCTGCCGTGGGTATTGCTTATCAGGCTAAACCGTCATTAAAACGTATCGCGGATTATTGTATTGATGAACCTGACTTGCGCCAGGTTCTTTTCTGTTTAGAGAGTTCAAAGCTTATCTAACCATGAAACCAGCCGCTCTTCTTGTTCGTTAATGGAAGCCGAATCCGGCAGTGTGAAGCTGAGTAAGCTGGACGTGACATCGATAGTTTCGGCAACGCCGAAAATTTTCCATAGTTCTTCTTCTAAGTCTTCCGCTTTGTAGGCCGCGTAGTAGCTCATATACGCGAGTTCTGCCTGAATAAATTGGATATCCGGCTTGCCGGCTCTTGATAAATTGATAGCAATAGCGCGAAAGACCGAGTTCGGCAAACATTGATCAATAAAGCCATGGATATCGTCGGTAGCGTGAGTTTCACACCATTGAGTTTGAACAATGTACTCTCCATTTTGACGATAAAGCCTAATAAGGAGCAGAAGTGACTCCGGAAACGCATCACGCTTCATGGACTTGAGTTTGGGCTCAAACACCTCAGTTACTGAATTTCCTCGTAACAGTGGTTGTAAGTTAATAATAGTGTCGCGGCTACCGGGTAAACGCTTCAGAATACTTAACCAACCGGAGGTCCATGAAGAAACGCCAACCCGGCGAGTTGAGAGTGCTTTTTGTTTTGAGCGATTAAAAAACACCGGTACCGCTGCTGGCGCATAACAATATAAATTTCTTAAACATAACGGCAGACCGTTAACGGATGTGTTTTCGACTTGTAGCTTTAAGACATCTCGTTGCTCACGTATCAGAAAGCGAATAAAGTCAGACCCCCGGTGAGGCTCCGCGGTTGTATCCGCTTTTAGCCGTAATGTCGTTCCTGCGCGGTCGGTTGATGCGACAAGGTAAGGCAGCTCGCTGAGTTTGGCTTTTTTATACGTTTTTAAAAAGCCGGTCATAGAGATATAGACGGTATCGCCTGCAGAGATACTGGCTGGGGTATCCATTTGTACCTGTAAGCCACTTATTGAGAGATCGATAATCATCGCATCTCTGACAAACTTACCGGCTTTCACGCGGCAACGGCTGCGGTAGTTAAAGCGCCGTTCTTTGCGCAGGTTAACGAACTCTAAACGCGCTTCTTTGGTTCTTAACGGTACCGCAGGCGGATGTGCAAAGGCCTTTAAAGAAGGAAGTTGTGACTTATTAACTTCTCCAACAGTTAAATCATTAACGTAAGCGGTAACATCGGAAACCGCCGCCAGGTATTTCAGCGGCTTAACTGCCTGCTTTACCTCAACTGAAGGAGGATTGATACGAAAAGGGACTTTTATATGCTCCGGAACCGCTTGTGGTTGCCAGGCCAGCTCACTATTGCAAGAACGAACGTCAACCTGAAACACTCGCCAGGAAGCTTTTTGACGACCAAAGGCAATATAGGTATCCCAAAGCCCGGCTCGCTTTAACTCATCGACGGTGGCTGAATAGTGATAGATTTTGCCTCGCGCTGTTATCGAAAAGCTCAAAATAATCAGCTGTGCTGTACCGGCTGACTCTAACTGTTCGAAAATCTGCTGACTGCGCCGGACATTAAATATTGAACCGAAACTAATTTGATTGAGCTCATTTAACCAAGTATCTAAAACAAAACGATTATTGTCTGTCGTTAACACATAGTCCGCAATGAGCCGTTTGTTTGCTTCTGAAAAGTAAACCGGTAATTGCCGCGTTCTCGGTAAGAAAAACTGCTCGTACCCTTTATTAATGACACTGTCATAGGTGTTATCAATATTAACGCGATAACGTTTTTTGTAGCCATTAATGAAACGCTGGAAGAAACGGTCAAGTTCGTCGGAGCGAAACTCTGACGCTCGATTTAAATTAATGTACTGCTTTCCGTCAACTTGCTGTACGCCAACGACGACATAGGGAATGCGCATTTCAGGGTCGACTGTGAACTCTTTGGCTAAGCCGACAAAGGACAGCTCTAGTTGATCTTGCGTCTTAATGTCTCGTGGTTCGTCCAGCCGTATGCGCATACCGGTAATGGATATGTCGGCGGTAACCCCTTTAAACTGCTGCTCGTCAGCGTCGGTTAACAGAACATCTATGGTAAAATTCATGCGCTCTTCTGAGCGATACGGATAACGACCAAAATGGAAAGTCTCGGCTAAATAGGAATAGGGCTCGTTAGACTCATCTCTGAATGGCGACTGGCCGCTTACCGGCTCAGCATTTTGAGACGCAAGGCTTTGTGCATAAGCTCGCTCTTCCTCCTGGGCACGACGTAGTTGATTATCGGCGTCAAGAATTTGTTCAAATGTGTCTTGAGTAAATACGCCTTTGTAGGTCTCCAGGCCTTTTTCAAAGATCTCGATAGCAACGCTGTCCAATTGATGCCGACGGCCTTGATGCTCATAAGGAAAACATTCGTCATCGATTTGATTCCGTAAATCAACTGTTCGACGACAAGGTGCAGCAAGTCGGTTAAGCTCCATTTTTAATTTGAAACGAGTGGGACCGTCCAGATCTTTGGTTAAGGTCTGGAAAATAGCGTCGAAATCAGAATCGTAAATAACGGGTTTCAACTGTTCAATTAATTGGTCAAAATAAGAGTTTGGCATCAAGATCCATTTTTATTCGTTATTCTTGAATATTACCTCATATTAAAACGAGAAGCAGATTAATGGCAAAAGCAAAAACGGCATACGTGTGTAGCGACTGTGGAGCAGACTTCCCTCGTTGGTTAGGGCAGTGCACAGAATGTAAAGCATGGAATACCTTAACCGAAGTTCGTCTGGCATCAAAACCTGCTTCTCCGGCAGTCGCGCGTCAGGGGTTTGCGGGAATGACTGAAAGCAAAGTGCAAACGCTTAATGAGGTTGATCTGCAGGAAGTGCCGCGCTTTAGCTCTGGCTTTAAAGAGTTCGACCGAGTGTTGGGTGGTGGCGTTGTACCGGGCTCGGCTATTTTAATTGGTGGCTCGCCCGGAGCCGGGAAAAGTACTCTATTGTTACAAACGCTCTGCCAACTCGCCGAGAAAATGCCTGCATTGTACGTGACCGGGGAAGAGTCGTTACAGCAGGTTGCCATGCGAGCACAGCGCCTGAATTTGCCGACTAATAAATTACGAATGCTGTCAGAAACCTCTGTGGAAACCATTTGCCAGCTGGCTGACAAAGAAAAGCCAGCCATTATGGTTATCGACTCAATACAGGTAATGCACTTAGCGGATATCCAGTCAGCACCGGGCAGTGTATCTCAGGTACGCGAAGCTGCCGCTTATTTGACGCGTTATGCGAAGCAAAAGAACGTCGCCATTATCATGGTAGGGCATGTGACTAAAGAGGGGTCTTTGGCAGGCCCCAAGGTGCTGGAGCATTGTATCGATTGTTCCGTTATTTTGGATGGCTCTTCCGATTCACGTTATCGAACCCTCCGAGGCACTAAAAACCGTTTCGGTGCGGTAAACGAATTAGGCGTGTTTGCCATGACGGGAGGAGGCCTTAAAGAGGTATCAAACCCCTCAGCAATATTCCTACAGCGAGCTGAAGAGCAAGGAAACGGCTCGGTGGTCATGGCGGTTTGCAGGTATCCGACCAGGATGTTTTCGTTAATGTGGTTGGTGGGGTAAAAGTGGCAGAGACATCAGCTGATTTGGCGTTACTGCTGGCGATTGTATCGAGCTTTAAAGGCGATCCTTTGCCCAGAGAGTTAGTGGCTTTCGGTGAGGTTGGCTTAGCTGGAGAAATTCGTCCTGTGCCAAACGGTCTGGAGCGGTTAAACGAAGCGGCCAAGCATGGGTTTAAAAAAGCGGTAGTGCCTATCGCTAATAAGCCTAAAACGGCGCCGGAAGGTATGGAAGTTATTGGTGTGAAAAACCTGCAACAGGCGTTGGATGTTATTTAAATTTATTGCCCTAAGCGCGCTGCTTATAGCGTTGGTAACGCTACCGGCTCAGGCTGAGAATGAAAAGCGCTGGGTTTCACTCAACCAGTGTATCGATATTGCACTGGCTCGCTGGAGTGAACACGGTGAACTGATAGGTATCACCAGGTTGCATAAAGAGCATGAACTGTCCGGTATCAAAAGGCATAACGGTACTCTGGAAAGCATTTTGTCCTTAAGGCCAACGAAGGTTTTTGCGACGGAGTTTAACCAACCGAGGTTGGTTGAGGCGTTGAAGAATTATGTGGATGTTGTCGTTTTGCCGCAACCCCGGAACTGGAAGGCTTATGAGCAGTGGTTGTCTATTATGTCAGCTCAAACGGGGTATTCTGAAAAAGTAGAACAACATAAAAATAAGCTGCAAATAGCGCTTAAGTCGCAAGCTGACAGCCAATCGGCAATTGTTATTATGCCGAATCAGTATAGCTGGGGAAAAGGTAGCTGGACGGATACTATGTTCGGGAAAATGGGGTGGCAAAATCTCGCGTCTACAGCCGGCTATGACTTAGTATCGATTGATTTAGAGCAACTGATAAGCTGGCAGCCTGACATGGTCATTATGGAAGGTTTCACGGATGACGCCGAGTCAGCTGACTTTGCTCTGGCCAATATATGGCGGCATCACCCCGTAGTACGCAGATGGATGGAGGAACAAGACAAAGTCCACTTCATTCCCCATGAAACGTCGTCATGCCCAGTCGTGAATGCAACGAGGTATGTCGAAGCGCTTGGTCACAGGAGACGTAACCGTGAGTAGGTTAATGAAATGGGTGTTAGTGCTCACTACCGGCATTATGGCAATTTCCTCATGGCACTTATCACAAGGCAGCAGCGGAATCACACTTTTGGATTGGTGGCAAAGCGACACCTTGTCAGCGTATCAACGCACCATTTTAGTCGATATTCGACTTCCAAGGCTGGTACTTGCGCTTGTTAACGGCGCAGCGCTTGGACTGGCAGGATCAGCCATGCAGTTGTTACTCAGAAATCCACTGGCAGAGCCAGGACTTACTGGTGTATCGGCTGGCGCAGCTTTAACGACGGTGGCTGTACTGTACTTTGGCTTGCTGCCCACTTTTTCCTGGTTGTTACCCTTTATTGCATTGGCTGGTGGCTTGGCCGCTATTATTGTCGTAGTGGTGATGGCGGGACGATATGCTGACGTTAACCGGGTCATTTTAGCGGGGGTTGCGATTTCCTCATTGGCGGGTGCTGCAATGGCACTGCTGTTGTATTTAGCTCCCAATCCATTTGCTTTTCAGGAATGGAGTCAGTGGACTTTAGGAAGCCTGGCAAACAGAGGCTGGTCACACGTTATGTTGATGCTGCCACTTGCCTTTGCCGGCGCAGTGTTGGTGTTGACTCAAACGCGTTTCTTAACCGCACTCACTTTTTCCGAAGAAACCGTTGTCAGTATGGGGTATAGCTACCCGACAAGACGCAATCTGGTATTGATTGCTGTGGCATTACTGACAGGAAGTAGCGTCGTTAGCGTTGGTATTATTGGTTTTGTGGGCTTGCTTGCACCCCATGTGGTAAGGCTCTTGGGACTTGGCCACCCCAAACAAGTTTTGTTTATGAGCGCGTTAACCGGGGCCTTCCTGGTGTTATCAATTGATATTTTTGTGCGCCTAATTAGTGTAGGACGAGAGTTACCGCTGGGGGTAGTTGCTGCGGTTATTGGGGCGCCCTTACTCATTTTTCTGTTGGTAAGGCAGAAAGCGCGGCATGCGATAGGATAAATACAGTGCTAACCATAGATAATGTGAGCTTGAAAGGCATTAATCGACCAAGGCTGAGCAATGTCGGGTTGTCTCTTGATAGCGGCAAATTAATCGGTCTGATAGGCCCCAATGGCGCTGGTAAAAGCTCGCTGTTAAAAGCAATAGCCGGGGTTGAAGCGGCCTCGGGGGCGCTTTTATGGAATAGACAATCGCTGTCAGCCATGAATGATAATGAAAGGGCAAATACGTTGTCGTATATGGCTCAAGACGATACTCCACAGTGGGATCTGACCATAGAAGAGATTATCGACATTGGCCTTTTAAAGAAGCGACTTCCTAGCTCAGAGCGACAGCGGCGTATTGAAAAAACGAGTGAAACGCTTAATCTTTCTGAATTTACTGGTCACTCGATTCAACGACTATCGCGAGGTGAGTTACAGCGGGTTTTGCTGGCCAGAGCACTTGTTTCTGAGCCCGAGCTGTTACTTTGTGATGAGCCAACTAATGCTCTGGATATCTACCATCAACTTAATGTGTTGCAGCTACTTAAAAAACAAAGCGAGAAGGGGCGGTTAGTAATGATGGCCATTCACGATATCCCACAGGCGGCTGAATATTGTGATGAATTAGTCTTGCTGGATAAAGGCAGGCTAGTTTGCAATGGACAACCCTTTGAGGTGTTAACCAAAGAGAATTTGGCGGCCACTTTTGGGATCCATGCGGACTGGATTTGCAATAAAAGGGGCGTAGCCTGGCAGCCTCGCCCCTTATAACGGTTATTAGCCAATAGGCTTATATTTAATACGGTGCGGCTCCATTGCCTGTTCACCGAATTTGTCCTTCATATAAGCTTCGTAATCGCTGTAGTTACCTTCGTAGAAGACCACTTCGCCTTCGTCACGGTAATCCAGAATATGCGTGGCAATGCGGTCAAGGAACCAACGGTCGTGCGAGATAACCATCACAGAGCCCGGGAACTCAAGAATAGCTTCTTCAAGTGCTCGCAGGGTTTCAACGTCTAAGTCGTTGGTTGGCTCATCGAGAAGCAGCACGTTACCGCCAGCCTTTAATAGCTTCGCTAAGTGCACTCGGTTACGTTCACCACCCGATAATTCGCCAATGCGTTTTTGCTGATCGGTACCGCGGAAGTTAAAACGACCCACATAGGCACGGCCATTCACTTCAAAGTTACCAATCTTCAGGATGTCGTTACCGTCAGTAATTTCTTCAAAGACGGTTTTTTTGTCATCCATGTTGTCACGGAACTGATCAACACTGGCCAATTGTACGGTTTCACCCAATTCGATAGAGCCGCTGTCCGGCTTTTCTTCGCCGCTTATCATGCGGAATAAGGTGGATTTACCCGCACCGTTAGGACCAATAATACCGACAATAGCCCCTTTAGGAACACTGAAGCTTAGGTTGTCGATAAGCTGGCGCTTTTCGTAAGATTTGCTAATACCATTAACTTCAATAACCTTGTCACCCAGACGAGGGCCTGGCGGAATAAACAACTCGTTGGTTTCGTTACGTTTCTGATAGTCGCCACTTTGCAGTTCTTCAAAGCGGTTAAGGCGCGCCTTGCTTTTCGCCTGGCGTCCTTTCGGGTTAGTGCGTACCCACTCAAGTTCTTGTTTAATCGTGCGCTGGCGAGCTTTCTCAGCACGTTCTTCCTGCTCCAGGCGTTTTTCTTTCTGTTCCAGCCAGGAAGAGTAGTTACCTTCCCATGGAATACCATAGCCACGGTCAAGTTCAAGGATCCAACCTGCAACGTTATCGAGGAAGTAACGGTCGTGGGTAATGGCAACCACGGTCCCCGTGTAATCGTGCAAGAAACGCTCTAGCCAAGCAACCGACTCTGCATCAAGGTGGTTGGTAGGCTCGTCTAACAGCAGCATGTCCGGCTTAGATAACAGTAAACGACAAATAGCCACACGGCGTCGCTCACCACCCGACAGGTTGCCGATTTTGGCGTCCCATTCAGGAAGGCGTAAAGCATCTGCTGCGCGTTCCAGAATATTTTCAATGTTGTGACCGTCTTTGGCTTGCAACAGTGCTTCCAGTTCGCCTTGTTCTTTCGACAGCGCGTCGAAATCAGCATTCTCATCAGCGTAGGCCGCGTAAATTTCATCGAGGCGACCCAGCGCTTCTTTTACGTCTGTAACAGCCTCTTCAACCGTTTCTTTGACCGTTTTGCTTTCATCGAGCTCAGGCTCCTGTGGCAGGTAACCAATTTGAGTCCCTGATAATGCGCGAGCTTCACCTTCATACTCTGTATCAACACCCGCCATAATGCGGAGCAGGGTCGACTTACCGGCACCGTTAACACCCAGAACACCAATTTTGGCCCCTGGAAAAAACGACAGAGAAATATCTTTTAAGATGGTTTTCTTAGGTGGCACTACTTTGCTCACCTGAGACATTGAATAGATATATTGCGCCATAGCGACGTAAAATCCTTCCTATCAACAAAAAAGTTACTGCATAGTTTACTGTTATTTACGAACATCCCCAAACTTTGTTGTGCTGAACTAGGCACTCATTTGTGTTTTAAGGTAAAATACCCGACAAATTAAGACCATTTAATGATTTGGAGAGCTGTAATGCTGAAATCTGAGATGAACATTGCCGACTTTGATGCGGACTTATGGCAAGCGATGCAAGGCGAAGTTGAGCGTCAGGAACAACACATAGAGCTGATTGCGTCAGAAAACTACACCAGTCCGCGAGTCATGCAGGCGCAAGGTTCTCAGTTAACCAACAAGTACGCAGAAGGCTATCCACATAAGCGTTATTATGGTGGCTGTGAGTTTGTCGATAAGGTTGAAGACTTAGCCATTGAGCGTGCCAAAGAGTTATTCGGTGCAAAATATGCAAACGTACAGCCACATTCTGGTTCGCAAGCAAATACGGCTGCATTTATGGCGCTGATGGAAGCCGGAGACACTTTCCTTGGTATGAGTTTGGCGCACGGTGGTCACTTAACTCACGGTTCCGGAGTTAACTTCTCAGGAAAGCTTTATAACGCCGTTTCGTATGGCCTGGACGAATCCACTGGTGAAATTGACTATGCCGAAGTTGAAAAACTGGCGCTGGAACACAAACCGAAAGTGATCGTTGCGGGCTTCTCAGCCTATTCTGGTATCGTTGACTGGAAAAAATTCCGTGAAATTGCGGATAAAGTTGATGCTTATTTAATGGTCGATATGGCGCACGTAGCGGGTTTGATTGCTGCAGGTGAATACCCGAACCCAGTGCCTTACGCACACGTTGTTACTACGACTACGCATAAAACGCTGGCGGGCCCACGTGGTGGTTTGATTATTTCCGGTAGCGATGATGAAAAGCTGCATAAAAAATTAAACAGTGCCGTATTCCCGGGTAATCAAGGCGGTCCGTTATGCCATGTTATTGCCGGTAAAGCGGTCGCTTTCCAGGAAGCATTACAGCCGGAATTTAAAGCTTACCAGCAACAAGTGCTAAAAAATGCGAACGTAATGGTTAAAGCAATGCAGTCTCGCGGCTATAAGATTGTTTCTAATGGTACGCAGAATCACTTATTCCTGGTTGATCTAATCGATAAAGACATCACGGGTAAAGACGCAGATGCTGCTTTAGGTGATGCATTTATTACGGTTAACAAGAATGCGGTTCCTAATGATCCGCGTTCTCCTTTTGTGACCTCTGGCTTGCGTTTAGGCACACCGGCTATTACCCGCCGTGGCTTTAAAGAAACTGAAGCTGAACAAGTTGCTAACTGGATCTGTGACGTTCTGGACGATATCTCGAACGAGAGCAAAATTTCAGAAGTACGTGAACAAGTAAAAGCGTTATGCGCTAACTTTCCGGTATACGGATAATTACGCACTATCGTTAAACGAGTCGTAAAGCGCACTTAAAGGAGTCAGGCAATGCATTGTCCATTTTGTGGCACACAAGACACCAAGGTTATTGATTCGCGCTTAGTTGCGGATGGCGCCTCGGTACGTCGCCGGCGTGAGTGTAATCATTGCAAGGAGCGCTTTACGACTTTTGAAACGGCTGAACTCATCATGCCGCGGGTTATTAAAACCGATGGCTCGAGAGAACCGTTCAATGAAGATAAGCTCCGCAACGGGTTGTTAAGAGCACTCGAAAAGCGCCCAGTTAGTCTGGAGCTTATGGAACAGGCTATTAATAAAATTAAATCGAGTATCCGTGCGACGGGTGAGCGCGAAATAACCAGTAATTTTATTGGTGGATTGGTTATGGAAAACCTGAAACAAATCGACAAAGTGGCCTATGTAAGGTTTGCTTCCGTTTATCGCTCGTTCGAAGATATTCGAGAGTTTGGCGAAGAAATCGCTCGTTTGAATGATTAAACCGTCGCAACTAAAAGTTGATCACGAAATGATGCATCGTGCCATTGAGTTGGCTCGGCGCGGCATTATGACAACGCGACCTAACCCTGCTGTAGGTTGCGTGATAGCTAAAGACAATAAAATCATTGGTGAAGGCTGGCATCAGCGAGCCGGCGAACCGCACGCAGAAGTTCATGCGTTAAAGCAGGCTGGTGCTGACGCAAAAGGTGCAACGGCTTATGTGACTTTAGAGCCGTGCAGCCACATGGGGCGTACCCCACCATGTGCGAACGCTTTAATTGAAGCGGGCATTGCGCGTGTTGTGGTCGCTATGCATGATCCTAACCCTCGGGTGAGTGGAAATGGCATTAAGCGTTTGCATGAGGCGGATATTGACGTGCTGGTTGGCGTGTTGGAAAAGTCTGCGGAACAGCTGAACCCAGGTTTCTTGTCCAGAATGCGGGAAAACCGTCCTTTCATTACTGTCAAAATGGCGTCGTCGCTGGATGGAAAAACCGCGTTATCAGATGGGCGCAGCCAATGGATAACGGGTCCTCATGCGCGTGCCGACGTTCAATATTGGCGAGCTCAATCCGACTCGATTCTTACTGGCGCGGATACCATTTTAAAAGATGACCCCATGCTGACGGTTCGACAAAACCAGTGGCCAGCGACAAGGCCTTTACCTGAACCGTTAAAACAACCCATACGTATTGTTATAGACAGTCAGAACAGAGTGACCGATGACGCTAAAATTTTTGAGTCACCGGTTCCGGTGTGGTTAATAAGGTCTAAGTCTGGTCAGCCAAGTAAGCATTCACATTGCCATGAAGTTATTGTGAAGACAGCCGCTACCGGGAAAATTGACTTAAGTGCTTTAATGTCGGAGTTGGCAAAGCGCGAAGTGAACCAAATCTGGACCGAATGTGGTGCGTCTTTAGCGGCTGCACTTATACAGGCGGGTTATTGTGACCGCTTGATAATGTACAGTTCAGGTCAGCTACTGGGCAACGCGGCGCGTTCACTCTTTGATATTGACGAGCCGAATACTTTAGACAAAGCGATACGCTTTAAAATAACTGACAGGCGTCAGGTTGGTGATGACCAACGAGTTATCGCAGTACCTCAACTTATGACAGGAAAAGGTTAAGCGTTATGTCATTGCATAGCACAGAAGAGATTATAGAAGACATTCGTCAGGGAAAAATGGTCATCCTGATGGATGATGAAGATCGTGAAAATGAGGGGGACCTTATAATTGCTGCGGAATGCGCGACGCCAGAAGCGATTAACTTTATGGCGCGTTATGGTCGTGGACTTATCTGCTTAACCTTAACTGAAGAGCGTTGTCAGCAACTGAATTTACCGCTGATGGTAGATAAAAATAATGCGCCTTACGCAACAAACTTTACGGTTTCTATTGAAGCGGCGCAAGGAGTCACAACAGGCATTTCAGCAGCTGATCGAGCGAAGACTGTGCTGGATGCAGTGAAAAAGGATGCTAAGCCGGAAGACTTGGTTATGCCGGGACACATTTTCCCATTAAAAGCAAAATCGGGCGGCGTCTTAAATCGCGCAGGGCATACCGAAGCGGGATGCGACTTAGCGCGACTGGCTGGTTTTGAGCCTGCGTCGGTGATTGTAGAAGTACTGAATGAAGACGGTACTATGGCAAGGCGCCCAGATCTTGAAGCCTTTGCAAAACAGCATGATATTAAGGTTGGGACTATTGCCGATTTAATCGAGTACCGCTCAACACAGGAGAAAACCATTGAACGTGTTGCTGAGTGTTCTTTGCCGACCGCATTCGGCGAATTTCATTTGGTGACCTATCAGGATACTATCGATAAACAGGTTCATCAGGCGCTTGTGCACGGTGACATATCGGAAGATAAAGTGACCAATGTGCGCGTGCACTTGCAAGACACTTTCCATGACACTTTCCTTACGGATCGAGCCGCAAAGCGGAGTTGGCCAATTCAGAAAGCAATGTCTTACATTGCGGAGAATGATGGTGTGTTAGTGATTATTGGCCGACAGCAAACACCGGATGACATTATTGCGCAGGTAAAAGAGTTTGAAGCACAAGATCATGGTGAGCATAAACCAACGGCTTCTGCATCAAATGCTTCTCGTAATGTAGGGTTGGGCTCGCAGATATTGGCAGACTTAAATATTCACAAAATGCGCTTAATGAGCTCTCCGAAACGTTACTCTGCGCTATCCGGTTTTGGTTTAGAAGTGATTGATTTTATTGAGGATAAAGACGGATAAAGTCGTTCATCAGTTTTTCATGAGCCGGCGTTTTTAAGCCGGCTTTTTTTGCTCTTTTGATAATATAACCCGTCAGGTAGTCAATTTCTGTGCGGCGTTTATAGCGGATGTCTTGCAACATTGACGACTCATTGTCGCGAGTTTCTTCTGCAACCCTCTGAATCTCCTGATAAACCGCATTCTCATTTAAGTCGACATATTCGGTACGCGCAACCGCAACAGCCTCATCGATGAGTGACTGAATAACTGGCTGCCACTTAGCATCCAGCAGTTCACCATTATGACACTGGTGAATAGCCGTTAATGGGTTTATGACACAATTGACTAAGAGTTTCGACCAGCGTCGGGTTTTTATGTCACTTTCAAAAGTTATGGGGCTAAAGCTTTTTGCTAAAATCGCTTCGAAACCTAACTGTTTTTCTTTCTGCTGTAACCAGCTTCGGCCTTTCCCACGGTGCTCAATGAAAACCTTGCCGTCGCCTTGTGACGTTTTTACGGCGCCGTGAGTGGTCACTAAGTGACAAATGTTTAATGATGCTAATGAGCTGGGTAGCTCAAGCATGCCGTTGTGGCTGAGAACTATTGGCGTGTCATGATGAAAGCCGGGAATTGCGGTGATTTCCTTTAAGGCACTAATAGCATCGAATGCTTTTACCGCTACAATAAATACTGAGCTTTCGGCGAGGTGGCAGTTTTGGGCCGATAGAAAGGGTAAAGAGTAGGTTTTTCGGCTAGTGTCGTCTATCAAGGTTAACAGACCCTCTTCAGACTCTGCGTTGCGAGTTAACGCGATACACCTTTGCTTATTCTCAAGCAAATGGCAGGCTATGAGCCCGCTAACAGCGCCGGGACCGAGTACATACCATTGAATGTCAGCCGGCATCTCTTGCTTCCTCGAGCTTTTTCAGCGGCTTACGAATAAACCAAAGGAAACAGAGACTGGGAATGACCATTATCGCTGTTAAAACGAAAAATAGTGCCCAATTACCGTTCATAGAATCAACTAAGACCCCACTGTACGATGCCAATACTGTTTTACCCAGTGTGCCCAAGGACGCCATTAGCGCATACTGAGTTGCCGTAAAGGTTCGGTTGCACAGCAAACTAATGAACGCAACAAAAGCCACAGTGGACCAGGCACTGGTAAAACCGTCAACAAGAACGGCACTTAAAAACAAATTGGTGTTGGGGCCGACCAGCGCAATCCAGGAGAACATAAGGTTTGAAGCGGACATGGCTAAGCCCCCAATAATCAGTCCTTTCACAATGCCCAGTCTTAGGTTAACAACGCTGCCTAACACCGCAAAAACAATAGTCACCCACCAGGTGACCAGTTTTGAGTACGTCCCAATTTCTGCATTGGTGAAGCCAATTTCCTTATAGAAAACAATGGACATACGGCCTAAAAAGGCTTCACCTATTTTGAATAGAAAAATAAAAGCTAATAGTGACAGAGCCAACCTCACACCATTACGAGTGAAGAATTCGGCAATTGGGGAAATAACAGTATGTCTAATGCGGGCTTTGAAAAAATCGAACCAGCCAGTGACTGGCGTGGTGTCGTTTGAAACCCCGGTATAAGTTGTACGGCGAACAAGCAGTACAATAGCGGCCAGAAACAGCATGACACAACCGAGACCGAAATAGGCGTGTTGCCAATTCCAGTTGACGCCGTCGACGATAAAAAAGGGCAGTGCGCCTAAGCCGCTATAGCCTGTCCACCAACCTGCGGTTGCCATGGCAGCTCCCGCACTTTGTAAGCGGCCTTCGCTCTCAGAGAATGATTCGATACGGTAAGCATCAATAGCAATGTCTTGCGTGGCTGAACTTATAGCGATGGCTAATGCGGTTAAACCTGCGATGTGCAAACTGTCAGTGATATTCAAGCTAGCAAGTGCAAAGCAACCAGTGGCAATCAATAGCTGGCACAAAAATATCCAACTTCGACGTTGCCCTAACCACCTTGTTAGTAAGGGAAGTCTCACATTATCGATAAGTGGTGACCACAAAAAGTTAATGGAGTAAGCCCCAAAAACAGCGCCGAAATAGCCGATAACAGAGCGAGTTAGCCCTTCCTCCTGAAGCCAGGCGGAAAGCGCAGAGCCAATCATCACCCAGGGAAATCCGCTGGCGATGCCGAGCACGAAAATAACCCAGACGCGCGACTGCTTATAAACATCCATGTCTTGCCAGAAGGGGATATGCTTTTCCATTAATTTTGAGGAACTATTTCAATTCGCTTTAAAACCGGTGGATTCTTTGGAACATCCCGCCAACCGGTTGTATCGTCAAAAGGTTTTGACTCCAGCTGAGCCATTTTTTCCAGCACATCTAAGCCATCCACAATACGTCCAAAAACGGTATACCCCCAGTCGCCCTTGTCAGGGTTTAAAGACGTATTGTCGTTGAGATTAAAGAAAAACTGACGAGTTGCTGTGTGTGGATCTCGCTCTCGGGCCATTGCAATAGTACCGTATTCATTGAGCAGACCATTGCCAGACTCATTGACAACCTGTTCAAAAGTGGGCTTTCCCTGAAAGTCTCTATCATAGCCGCCGCCTTGAATGACAAAATCAGGCACTAAACGATGAAAAATCGTGTCGTTGTACTGTGCCTTTTTGACATAACGAAAAAAGTTCTTAATGGTTAATGGCGCAGCTTCGCGATTCAATTCAACAGTAATATCTCCCATAGAAGTGATCATTTTCACCCTGGGAAATGGGTTGTCAGGTTGTATTTCGGCACTGGCCGGTGCAACAAAAGAAGCGGCCAGAAAACTGGCTAGCAAAATCCAAAACTTCATTAGTAAACCTCTCTCTCGCTCAATCGGAGTTTAGAGTCGTTAGCAATATCGTTCAATACGCTATCTAAGAGATCGCGGAACTGACGCTCAATAGTTGCCTGAGCAGGCTTCAGCGCGCCACTCGATTGTGCTTTACCGGTATAAAAGTTGCTATAACGTCTATTACCTCTAACGGCTTCAACGCGTATGCGGACATGATGCTCTAACTCGTATTTCAAAGCACTGACCTTTGCATCAATTAACGCTTTTTCTATCGACACATACCACTTTAAACCTTGTCCTGCTGGCGCATTTGCGGTTAAAGGCCTGAGCGATTCTTTAACGATGTCGGTTAACGGTTGCTGAGTTGGCGCAAATGTCGCTTTATCATCGTCTTTTTTGTGCCGGTATAAATAGGAGTAGGTTCGCGTATCAATAACGTCCAGCTGGTTTACTTTTATTGAAAAAGTATCGTTTACGGGTGTTGTGCTAATAATAAGTGGATCCGGCTGGCTGGAACAGGCAGCTAAAATCGGAGCCAAAATAAGTACCAGAATTAAACGAAGCATAAGCATTATCCTTTTTCCTCAGATACATTCACCTGACAAATATTCGTGCTATGATACGAGCAACGACTGCTGTCTTGACGTAGCTTAGCACGCAGATAGCATTGACTGACAGAAGTAAAAGGTTTTGCCGTGACAAAATATGCAGAAATCACGGGTTGGGGAAAATGCCTTCCGCCGGCCGTTATGACAAACGATGATCTTGCCACTTTCCTGGAAACCTCCGATGAATGGATTGTTTCGAGGACCGGTATTTCAGAAAGGCGAGTTAGCCATGTAGGCACGTCGGAGCTGGCTACAGTGGCTGCGCGCAACGCATTGGCTGCGGCTGACTTAGACCCTAATGAAATCGACTTGATCATTGTCGGAACTTGTACCGCAGACGAAATCATTCCGAATGTTGCTTCGGCGGTTCAGCAACGTCTTGGCGCAAAAAATGCGGCGGCGTTTGACTTGAATGCCGCCTGTAGCAGCTTTTTATATGCCATGCATTTCGCGACTCAATCTATAAGAACGGGTGCGCACAGCAAAGTATTGTTGATAGGCGCAGAATGCCTCACGCGTATTTTAGACTGGACGAAGCGCGAAAGCGCCGTGCTGTTTGGCGATGGAGCCGGTGCTATGGTGCTGGAAGCGTCAGATAATGAAGTCGGTTTGTTGGCAAGTCACGTCAGCTGCGACGCCGATGCGCGTGATGTATTGAGTCTTGATTTTGGTCTCAATTTCGATCGTTTCAACTTCGATGGCATTATGCAATTTGACTTTGTGGGTCAGGAGATTTTCAAGCGCGCAGTTAAAGGTATGAGTGCGGCGGTTGAGAATGTTTTTGAACAAACCGGAATGACAACGGAAGACATCGACGCTCTGATACCGCATCAGGCAAATAAGCGGTTAATCGACTTCCTGGGCAAGATGTGTAAAGTGCCGAGTGAGAAAACGGTTATCAATATTCAAAAGTATGGAAACACATCCTCTGCAACACTTCCCATTGCGTTTGCAGAGGCTGCAGATAACGGCATTATTAAGCCCGGCGATAGCATTATGTCGGCGGTGTTCGGTGGTGGATTAACGTGCGGGGCTGGCCTTATTAAATGGGGGGAGCGAGTCACTCCTAAAAAGCCAAACCAAATGGAGCTGCCGGCGGGGGATAAGACAGCGTTGGATATTATCGTGCCAATGCATGAAGCAACCGCTAAGGCTTGGAAAAAGCGCCAACAATAAGGAGGGAAAGGCTAATGTCTGAACAGTCAGTGATAGTAAAAAAAGATAACGGTGTTGTTAGAATTCGCCTGAACCGTCCAGAAAAGAAAAATGCGTTTACACAAGCAATGTATACTTTATGTGAAGAAGCGCTAAAAGAAGCCGATAGTGACAAATCAATTAATGCAGTTGTGTTTGAGAGTGAAGGCGATAGTTTTTCAGCCGGTAATGACTTAAACGACTTTCTAGCGATAGAAAAACTCGATGAATCTGCACCGCCATTCCGTTTTCTACATACCTTGAATAAGGTAGAAGTGCCCGTTGTCGCGGCTGTTAACGGCCTAGCGATCGGTATTGGTACTACCTTGCTACTTCATTGCGATATTGTTATCAGTAGTAATGAAGCGCTATACGCACTGCCGTTTGTGCAATTGGGACTTCTGCCGGAAGCCGGTTCAAGTTTATTGTTGCCGCAAATTTGTGGTTATCAGAAAGCGGCCGAGTTATTGTTGCTGGGTGATAATTTCGATGCACAAACTGCTTTGGAGCTTGGTTTTGTGAATCATGTTGTTTCTGCCGAGCAGTTGGAAGGCAAAGTAGAAGAGGTATTGAGTAAACTACGAGCTCAATCTGGCCAGTCTTTGCGGATGTCGAAGAAATTACTTAAACACCCCGTTGAATCGACGGCTGCACGCATAAGCCGTGAAGCTGAATATTTTGCTAAAGCGTTAAGCTCTCCTGAGGCAAAACAAGCGATTGCCCGTAAACTGCAGAAAAAGTAAGCGAAAGACCGTTGTTGGGTTGTTTACCCATGGCAAGTAAGTCATAATGCGCCTGCTTTGAATAAAGCGTCAATGGTGACTCTGCGGGTCCCCCCGCAACGCTAACCAGCGAACCCGGTCAGGCCCGGAAGGGAGCAGCCGTAGTTGGGGATGTGTGTGCCGGGGTGTGGCTGGTAGAGTCGCCACCCAATCCTTCTTATTAACTGCTCTCATCTCTCTTTCTATTTTTCAGAAACTCTAAAGCTTCCGTAATCGCTTTGTGGACCTGCATTTCCATGTCCAGTCGTTTTGACGGCGGAAGGAAAAAAGCCATATCGACCTCGTGGCGAATATAGCGAGGCGGCAGTTGGTTCAGCACCAGACAGCATAAGTCAGCCAGAAACTCTTGCTCGTATTGCTTATCGAGCTCTAGCTCCTCAACTCTATCCGCAACTAATCGTTCATAATAATTGTGAATATCATCGTCAAATTTCATTTTCCGGACTCCTCAGCGCTGTGTCAGGTAGATACTGATCTTCAGTATAGACATAATATGCGGCTCTGAGTAATTGGGCGTGTCCTCGCACCAGTCGCTCCAGGTTCCGTTGATAACCTCCACCAATGACCGCTGCGACAGGAATGCTATTTTGTCGACAAAATGAAAGCACCGTCATGTCACGCTGAAATATGCCGTTTAAACTAATGTGAAAATGGCCTAGCTCATCTTTTGTGTAGATATCCACGCCGGCGTCGTAAAGGATGATATCGGGCTTTACGCGCTTCACAATCAAGGTAAGTGCATTCTGCAACGCCTGAAGGTAACTTTTATCAGTCGTTCCTTTGGGTAACGGAACATCTAAATCTGACAATGATTTTGAGAATGGAAAGTTCTTCTCACCATGAATAGAGCAAGTAAAGACCCGAGGGTCATTTTTGAAGATGGTCGCTGTACCGTCACCCTGATGCACGTCCGTGTCCAGCACAGCGATTTTTAAATTGGGGTGTTGTAAAAGTAACTGATGACAGGCTATAGCCAAGTCGTTAATCAAGCAAAACCCGCTGCCCCAATCTTTATGAGCGTGGTGATAGCCTCCCGAAAAATGAACAGCAATGGACGAGTCTAGCGCTATTTGTAAAGCCACAGCCGTTCCGCCGGCTGATGTTAAAGAGCGCGTAAGTAGCTGCTCTGACCAGGGGAAGCCAATTCTTCGCCATTCAGCTTTTTCAAAGCTATTGGCTTTTAGTTTTTCAATGTACGAAGCGCTGTGTGTCTGTTCAACTTGTTCCCAGGTTACTGCTACAGGCGCCTTCCACTGACTTGCGTGTGCCCCCCGGCTTATGGCCCAGTCATGCAATAAACGATATTTTTCAATAGGGTAGCGGTGCCGTTCAGGAAGCGACAGTTGGCTGTATATTGGAGAGTAGATGAAGGGAATATTAACCTTCGTCATAACGCTGAATCTGTTTCTCTAATTGCTCAATTGCCATTTGGCAGCGGTTTAATCGCTTTTGAGCGGCTTGAATTACGTCCTGAAAACCCGTGCTTTGTGCATTTTCAAGGTTTTCAGTTAAGCGGCGCTCATAGTCCCTATAAGTCACTAATTGTTCGTGAAGCTTTTGGTAATGACTGGCCTTTACTTCTCGCTGCTCCTCTCCCATTTCCGGGAGCTTACCTGAACGCAACGCAGTTGCTAACGCTTCTACTTGAGCGCAAAGTTTTTCAGCCACATAACGTTGCGATTCTTTTGATGTTGTTTGTAAGAGTTGACCTAACAAACGCTCTGTCTCTTTAACGTAATCTAAAGCGACTGATGAGCGCGTTTGGAACAGTGAAGGACTGAACCATTGCTCCGTAACTTTCTTTGAGTGGCGTCTGTTTTCTTCGTCAATATGCAGAGCTCGCTCGGAAAACTCATTGAGTAATCGTTCAATATGTTGAATTGACGTTAAATCATTTATTGGTCTCATAACCCCATAATAAAAGAATTTTTCTCTTATGACACGGTCAAATCAGAAAAAGAGGTTAAGCCATTACACATAGGCTCAAAAATTACTTGTATAAAAAACGTTGAAATTTATAAGGCAGTGTTGTTCGTGGATCAAAAAGTGATACTATTCAAGACAGGAGTAGTAGCTAAAAAGGGGTATGTTTTACTTCTTTGAGGCTATGAATTGATTTGACGACAGGATGTTGTCTTAAAATCTGGAGATTGTACGAGTCCAGATCCGTGTTCTACAGTATAGAATTGAAGCGATAGCTATAGCGCGGTTAACTCAGGCAACTTGGTTGACAGCGTATAGTCATCGTGGGAGTATTCTTGGTTATTGTCACTTTTGTCGACAATAACTATAAACCGTGGAACGAGATCTTTTCGTCATTCAAACAACTGGTGTTTCGCGCCTTAGGCGTTGAAGCGGAAGTTAAGTCAAATTGGTTGGGAACTATGACCAAAGTAATCAAAAGAACCAAACTCGCTGCAACCCTGATGGGTGTGGTGGCGTTTGCTGGCACCGGCGTCGCCGCTGCACAGCAAGTCGATGTAGCTAAGCTACAAAACGAAGAGAAAAAGATTCTTAATGCGGACGCTCAGTCTCAAGAGAAAGTAAACTCTCTGTTTGAGCAAAGCCAGGATCTTCTTATCGAATATCGCTCAGTGATTGCTGAGTATGAGAACTTGAAAGTTTACAACGACCACGTTCAGCGCTTGGTTAATGACCAAGAAGCAACGCTAGCGTCTTTGCAAAAGCAAATTGACGGCATCGAGCGTACTAAGCAGGGCGTCGTTCCCCTTATGTATGAAATGATCGATGCGCTAGAACAATTTGTAAAATTGGATATTCCAATTCACCGTGAAAAGCGTATGGAACGTGTTGAGCGTCTGCGCGACATCATGGACAGCGCTAACGTTTCAACGTCTGAGCAGTTCCGTCAAATAATTGAAGCGTACCAGACCGAAATGGACTACGGTTCAGGCTTGATCTCTTACCAAGGCAACTTGGAAGTAGACGGCGAGCAAGTGGCTGTTGATTATTTCCACATGGGTCGTGTTGCATTCCTCGCACAGTCTCTCGATTTGAGAAATGCTTGGATTTACAACAACGAAACTGATGAGTGGACTGCTTTGGAAGACGAGTTTATCCGTCCTCTGACCCAAGCGATTCGTATGTCACGTAAGCAAACAGCTTACGATCTGGTGAAACTTCCAGTATTCGCAGCGGAGAGTGCAGAATGAATAAATTAGTAAAATCATTAATGATTGCAGCAGCAGTCACCCTTTCTGCCGGTACGACTCTCGCTGCACAAGCTCAGGATACATCTGAAGCTAAGAGTCTTGACGAGCTGTTACAGCTAGTTGAGAAAAACCGTGTTTCTTCTCGTCAATTAAACGCTGAGCGTGAGCGCGAATTCACAGCGGCGCGTGCTGACAAACAAGCCATGCTAAACCGTGCTAAGCAGCAGCTTGAAGATGAGAAAGCGCGTGGTAAACGTTTACAGAATGAATTTTCTGAAAACGAAGTCGCGTTAGCGAACAAAGAGCAGGAACTTGAGAACGCCAAAGGCACCTTAGGTGAAATGTTTGGTGTTGTTCGTGGTGCGGCAACCGAAACAATCGGTCGTATCGCGACTTCAATTGTAAGTGCTCAATACCCGGGACGTGAAGACGTTCTGCAAAGCTTATCTGAAGCAAAAGAACTGCCAACCCTGGAAGAGTTAGAAGAGCTTTGGCAAGCGCTTCTTACTGAAATGGTTCAGTCGGGTAAAGTTGTGAAGTTTAACACTGAAGTAACGCTGCTTGACGGTGGTACTGAGCAACGTGAAGTGGTTCGTTTAGGTGTATTTAACCTGATTTCCGGTGACCAGTACTTGGTGTATAACGACACGACTGAGCAAGTTCAGCCATTAGGTCGTCAGCCAGAAGGTGGAGCAACAGGACAGGCACAAGAATTCTTCAATACTGAAAGCGGTTATGAAGGTGTGTTCCTTGATCCATCTAAAGGTCAGATTCTTGGTCTGTTAACTCAAAAAGCAACGCTTTCTGAGCGTTATCACCAAGGTGGTACAGTTGGTTATGTTATTACCGTTGTACTGATTATTGGCTTATTAATCGCGCTTTATAAGTTGATTACTTTAACTGGCGCGGCGGGCAAAATCCGTTCACAGCTTAAAGATCCTGAAAACCCTAAAGACAGCAACGCTTTAGGTCGTATTCTGAAAGTTTATCAGGAGAACAAGAGTGCAGATCCTGAAAACTTAGAATTGAAACTGGACGAAGCGATTCTGCGTGAAACTCCGAAGATTGACAGCGGTGTAAACGTTATCAAGATCTTCGCAGCAATCGCGCCACTGCTTGGTCTATTAGGTACAGTTGTTGGTATGATTGGTACGTTCCAGTCAATCACACTGTTTGGTACCGGTGATCCGAAGATCATGGCGGGCGATATCTCAATGGCGTTGGTAACAACGGCTATGGGTCTTATCGCAGCTATTCCATTGATTTTGGCTCACAGTATTGTGGCATCTCGCGCTAAGTCTATCGTTCACATTCTGGACGAGCAGGCAGCGGGAATCGTAGCTGCGCACTCGGAGAAGGAGTAACCCATGCTTTACCTGATGGAACTTTGGGAATCTATCAGGGATTTTCTGGCTACCGGTGGCGATGTCCTGTACATCGTCATGGGGGTGCTCTTTCTAATGTGGGTACTGATGATTGAGCGTTATTGGTACCTTACCGGCGCATTCCCTAAGCTTCGCAACGACATTATTGCGAAGTGGGATGCTCGTAAGGACACCACCTCATGGTACGCCCATAGAATCCGTGAAGCATGGATTTCCGAAGCGAACGATAAACTGAATGCTCGTATTCTGTTAATTAAAACTTGTGTTGCCTTATGTCCGCTGGTCGGACTGTTGGGAACCGTAACCGGTATGATTACGGTCTTCGAAATCATGGCAGTACAAGGGACGGGTAACCCTCGTCTAATGGCATCGGGTATTTCGATGGCAACTATCCCAACGATGGCGGGTATGGTTGCAGCTTTATCCGGCATGTTTTTCGCAACTCGACTTGAAAGTAAGGTTCGTCGTGCGAAAGAAGGCCTGGTTGACAGTTTGCCACATCACTAAGAGAGTAAAACTATGGCACGTAATCGTAATCGAGAAGAAGAAGATGCGTCTATCGATATGACGCCGATGCTCGACATCGTCTTCATCATGTTGATCTTCTTTATCGTAACGACTTCATTCGTTAAAGAAGCTGGTATTCAGGTCAATAAACCTGAAGCTAATCAGGCGAACAAGGAGCCTTCAGCAAACATCTTTATCGCAATTCGTGATACAGGTGAAATCTGGATGGATAAACGCCAAGTCGACGTTAAGCGCGTTGCAGCAAACTTAGAACGTATGCTAGCAGAGCAACCAACGGACTTAGTGGTTATTCAGGCGGATAAAAAAGCTGAACATGGTCGCGTCGTTGAAGTTATGGACCAAATTAAGGAAGCGGGTATCGATAAGATATCCATAGCAGCGGAGACTAACTAATATGGTGCGCTTTTTAGTATCTTTACTACTAGGTGCGGCCGTTACGTTTGCTTTGTTTGCTTTCATGGCTTACTTAATCGGTGGGGGGGCGAAAAGTAATGAAGCTCCGCCCCCAACACCGGTCATTGACATCGTAACGTCGCCACCTGAGTCTGACGTGCAAGAGCGTCGGCGTACTCCGCCGCCGCCACCGCCGCCACCTGAGCAGCCGCCTGAGACTCCACAGTCTCAGCCTGATACTTCAGATTCCAGTCTGAATTTGAATATGGGCTTTGATGTGGATGTAGGTGGAGCTGACACCGGTCTATCTGGTCCGGGGGGAGGCTTAAATAGTGACGGTGATGCAACGCCTATCGTTCGCATCGAGCCGCGCTATCCGCCTCAAGCGGCGCGTAATGGTACTGAAGGTTGGGTTCAATTACGGTTCACTATCGATCAACAAGGTGGTGTAACTGACGTTGAAGTCATTGACTCTGAACCTCGTCGAGTATTTGACCGTGAAGCTCGTCGCGCATTGTTGCGCTGGAAGTACAAGCCGAAGGTTGTCGACGGCAAGCCGGTTCGTCAACCGGGGATGACTGTCCAGCTCGACTTTACAATGGATGGGAACTAAGAAATGAACTATTTATCAAAAACATTTGTTAGTGCCCTGGCTTTTGTCGCGGCTATGTCGTTGACCATGGTCCAGGCTTCGGCCCAGGACCTTGGTTTCAACATTCCGGATAAAGAGACCGTTGAGGCGCAGAAGAAAGCACGAAAAAACCAGACTGCATCACAAAGCATTGGTCGGGCTATCATGAATGCGTTCGAGGCTTATGAGGAAGATAATATTCCTGAAGCAATAGCAATTTTAGAAGACGAGGAACCTAGCGACTCATACGATAAAGCGTATCTTGCTAGATTTCTGGGAAATCTATATGCCGCTCAGGAGCGTATCGACGAAGCATTAAGTCTGTTAAAGAACGCAGTGGATGAAGATATTCTTGGTTGGAGTGATCAGGCTGCGGCCATGAAGTTGGTCGGTCAGTTAAGTCTTCAGGAAGAAATGTATGACCAGTCTATCGAGTATCTTCGTAAATGGGTTCAGTTTACTGGCGAAAAAGATCCAAAAGTCTTCCTGTATATGGCTAATGCCTACTACCAGAAGAAAGAGTTCGCTAAGATAATTCCATTTGCCGAAGCCGCTTTAGAGTATGGAGATCCTGATAAAAACGTTTACACGTTAATGATGGCTTCATATTACGAGCGTAAAATGTACTCGGATGCGATTGGCGTACTAGAGGAAGGTTTGAATAAGCTTCCTGAGGTGACTCAATGGTGGCCGCAGTTAGCTCAATTCTACATGCTCGAAGAAAATCTGCCTAAAGCACTTCAAACTATGGAAATAGCTTATTTAGCAGGATACCTGGATAAAGAAAGCCAATTTAAAATGTTGGTTCAGCTTTATGACAACGAAGGTATTCCGTATAAAGCAGCTACCACCATGGAAAAGCATGTGGAAGCAGGCGACATCGAGCAAACGGCTAAGAATTTCGCTACCATAGCTAACAGCTATCACCGTGCGAAAACACTGGATAAAGCCGTTGAATGGTACCTTCGTGCAGCAGAAACTGCAGAAGATGCGGATGACAAAGGTGAGTACTATCGTAAGCGCGGCAATATTATGTTGCTAAACGAACAGTACATTGCAGCAGCAGAACCTTTGAAAAAAGCATTGGATTATTTGGAAGGTCGTGACGAAGGTCGAGTTTATATGTCTTTAGCCGAAGCGTATTTCTACGGTGGTGATTACCGCCAAGCGATGAGATACGTTAATGAAGCGGCTAAATTCGACGGACAACGTCGCAGCGCCCGAAGCTGGAAAGGTTATATTCAATCAACTGCGAAACGCAAAGGTATTGAATTATAATTTAACCTGATAGCGTTGATTATCAGAATAAAACCCGGCCTAATCAGGTCGGGTTTTTTATTGGTTGAACTGCTTTTATCAGCGCATAGGATCAAGTATGATCTGCCTCGACTTATTTAGGAGGTAGATGTCATGTCATCAGAGTCGTTTAAAGAGCCTGCCGGGTTCGGTTATTTGTTATTCGCTATTGTATTGTTTGTTATTGCAGGTTGCTTGCCATTAGTACTGCGCTTAATACAAGTGTTATCTGCCTAATAGTCAAGCTGTAAAAGGCTTAAGGTGTAAGTGACAGTTATGTCTATTTCAATGCTTATTGTCGAAGATAAAGATAATACGCTTCAGACAATTCGTAGAATGTTGGAACCTTTGAAGCTCGATATTCAGACGGCTCAAGACGGGTTGGATGGCTTAAGTAAGGCCAAAAAAGACTACTACGATCTTATTCTTATTGATCATAAAATGCCGGTAATGGATGGCCTTTCGCTATTGAAGAACCTGCGAGAGTTGGAAAGCTATCGCAATGCGCCATTACTCTTTATGTCGACAGACTCATTAGTCGAAGTTGAGCCAAAAGCGTTGGCTGCCGGTGCGACACAATGTTTATCAAAACCACTTGATGCAGAGTATTTAATTGACTCTGTAAATAATTGGTCAGCAAAAGCAGTTGCATAAATAAAGAACAAAGGTTTATGGAAGCAAGTCTAAAGGAAGTGAGAGATTCAATCGGCGCTATTCAGGATTATCCGAAACCAGGCATTATCTTTCGGGATATTACTCCGTTATTGCAAAATCCAAGTGCGTTCAAAAGCAGCATTGAGGCTTTTAAAAAGCGTTACCAAGGGGAAGGAATTACCCAAATAGCTGCTATTGAAGCAAGAGGTTTTTTATTTGGTGCTGCACTTGCTTATGCACTGGATTGCGGTGTCACTCTCCTAAGAAAGCCTGGAAAGCTGCCGGGCAAAACGGTCTGTCAAAGCTATGAGTTAGAGTACGGTAGTGATGAGCTTCATATTCACGAAAATGCCTTGTCAGCTGATGATAATGTGTTAATTATTGATGACTTGCTGGCAACTGGTGGTACAGTACTCGCCGCTGAGAAGCTGATTCGTTCAACTGGAGCGTTGGTAAAAGAGGCGGCGTTTGTCGTTTCATTAACTGAGCTTGGCGGTGAGGATAAATTGCGGCAAGCAGGCATTGCATGCTATACCTTGTGTCAATTCTGAAAACTTCAACCTGAGAGCCTTATGAGTTATCAAGTTCTGGCAAGAAAGTGGCGACCGTCCCAGTTTTCTGAGGTGGTTGGGCAACAGCATGTATTGAAACCGTTAGAACATGCACTGCTGAAGCAAAGGCTTCATCACGCTTACCTCTTTTCCGGAACTCGCGGCGTCGGAAAAACCACGATAGCACGGATTTTAGCCAAAGCATTGAACTGTGATACTGGTGTTACCTCAACCCCATGTAGCCAATGTTCAGCCTGCCAGGAAATTGATCAGGGACGCTTTGTCGACTTATTAGAAATTGACGCGGCGTCGCGTACAAAAGTAGAAGACACGCGAGAGCTTCTTGATAACGTGCAGTACCGGCCAACGCGCGGACGATATAAAGTCTACCTTATTGACGAGGTTCACATGTTGTCGCGTCATAGCTTCAACGCCCTATTGAAGACGCTCGAGGAACCGCCTGAACATGTTAAGTTTTTGCTGGCGACAACTGATCCACAAAAGTTGCCGGTAACCGTGCTGTCTCGTTGCTTACAATTCAATTTAAAAGCACTGTCAAAGGAAGACATTGCTGGTCAGCTGAAATATGTTTTAGAGCAGGAAAGTATTTCGGCGGATTCGGAATCGCTTTCGTTGCTGGCAAGATCCGCTAATGGCAGTATGCGCGACGCGCTCAGCCTAACCGATCAAGCTATTGCTCAGGGGCATGGTGAAGTGTTGTTAGACAGTGTTCGGCAAATGTTGGGCAATGTACCGACCGCCGATATTGCTGGCTTATTGAGCGATGTATTGAATAATGACGCCGTTTCTTTAATGCAGCGTGTCGATAACATGGTCGCTGTGGTTCCTGATTTAAGCTCAGTACTGGTTGAAATGCAGAGCCTGTTGCATCAATTGGCCTTGATGCAGCAACTGCCGGAATCACAGCAAGCCTTTGATAATGTTGATACCTTGCAACCGCTGCTGCGACAAATGCCCGCTGAGTTGATACAAGTATTCTATCGAATTGTGTTGGAAGGGCGGCGAGAGCAGCCTTATGCTGTGGATGCCAGAAGTGGTCTTGAAATGACGTTACTGCGTTTATTGGCGTTTCGCCCAAAAACGGTGACCTCAAAGGATAACTCATCCAACGAACCTCATTTATCTGAAAAACCTTTAGAAAAGGCATCGTCAGACCTTACCGCATCAAATGAACAGAACGAGATGAGAGCGCCAACAACGTCGGAGCGCTTAGTAGAGTCGGATGCGGGACTAAATGTACAATACAACAATGAAGTAAATGAAGACCTTGCGAGCTTTTCACACAATGAAGAGCTAGGCAGCGAACTCCCGGATGTTGATACCTACCGGCAACCACCTGAACCAGCGCAAGATGAGCAGACTAACTCTCAAACTGACACTCCGGTATCCGGCTTAGATGATTTGTTGCAAATGCGGCAAGATTTAATGCAAAAAAAAAAGCCCGGTGAAGTAGCGTCGAAAGGCACTTTTGAAGCATCAAGTCATCAAGAGTCGACGACTCAGCCTAAAGCCGCAGTGCCAACACCTGAGACAGAGTTGGAATCAAACTGGGTAGAGCTTTCTGAACAACCACATGACAACGCTGCGCGCAATGATACATCGCAGCCGGTGCTTACCGCAGAGCACAACTACGACTATCCGGAAATCACCGACGACATAAAAGAGGCGGCGGATATTGATCGCTGGAGCGCAATGATAGCGGGTATGGACATTTCCGGCTTGGCGCGACAGGTATTACTGAACTCGGAGTTACAACAAAGTGGCGATGATAATTGGACAATTCTGGTTAACAGTGATCAACAGTCACTACTAAATAGCGCAACCGAGCAGGCTGTAAGGGAGTCTTTGCAAGAAGTTTTGGGACAACATACTAGGGTGTCTTTTTCGATAGGAACGCCGACACAGCCCACGCCACTTATGTTGCAGCAACGTATTAATGAATACAGACATAAGCGCGCTCTAGAACGTTTAGAAAAAGATAATGGCGTGATGGAGTTGAAAAAACGCTTTGGCGCACAAATTGATGAAGAATCGGTGCAAGCGCTTTAACGAATTAAATAAGAGATGAGGAAGTAAACATGTTTAAAGGCGGAATGGGAAATATGATGAAGCAGGCGCAGCAAATGCAAGAGCGCATGCAAAAAGCCCAGGAAGAAATCGCAACTATGGAAGTCACCGGCGAAGCTGGTGCTGGTATGGTAAAAGTCACAATGTTGGGCAACCACAACGTCAAACGCGTGAGCATTGATCCAAGCCTAATGGACGATGACCAGGAAATGCTGGAAGACTTAGTGGCAGCGGCGACGAACGATGCAGTGCGTCGTGTCGAAGAAACCAGTAAAGAACGTATGTCAGAAATTACCGGCGGTATGGGTTTACCTCCGGGCTTTAAAATGCCGTTTTAACGCGGAGAGACAGTAGTGAAGTTGAGCCCGGCTATCGAGCAATTGGTGGAAAGCTTGAAGCGTTTACCTGGGGTTGGTCAGAAAACGGCTCAGCGTATGGCGTTTCACTTATTGGAAAGAGATAAACCGGGCGCATCAAACTTGTCTGACGCTTTAAAGTACGCGGTTGAAACTGTCGGACATTGTGAACGTTGCCGTACTTTGACCGAAAACGAGCTTTGCCCTATTTGTCTGGACTCAAAACGGAGCCTCAGTGGCGTGCTTTGCATCGTTGAAACGCCGGCCGATGTGTTAGCCATTGAGCAAACCTCCCAGTTTAAAGGTCGCTATTTTGTGCTAATGGGTCACTTATCGCCGCTTGATGGTGTTGGTCCCTCAGACATTGGCTTAGATAAGCTTGAAGAGCAGCTTCAATCCGACAATATCGAAGAAATCATACTTGCCACTAACCCTACCGTCGAAGGTGATGCAACAGCTCATTACATCGCGGACATGGCGGATCAACACAAGATTAACACCACTCGCATCGCTCACGGCGTTCCTGTAGGTGGTGAACTGGGCTACGTTGATCAAACCACATTAGGTCACGCGTTTAGCGGCCGAAAACAATTCATTCGCTGACTTGAAAACCGTAGTGTCATCCCCATTTTAAAACGTTAGGTATCACTGTACGTTCTAAACAGTAGGAGAAAACACTATGGCGGAAGCCGGTCAAATGGAAAAACACGGGTTTCAGACAGAAGTAAAACAGCTGCTTCATTTGATGATCCATTCTTTGTATTCCAATAAAGAAATTTTCTTGCGCGAATTGGTTTCCAACGCGTCTGATGCGGCGGATAAGCTGCGCTTTAAAGCGCTGAGTGACAACTCTCTATATGGCGACGACAATGAGCTGTTTGTCCGCATCTCGGTTGATAAGGAAGCTAAGACGGTTACTGTCAGTGACAACGGTATTGGCATGACGCGTGACGATGTTATGAATAACCTGGGTACTATCGCTAAATCAGGAACTGCAGAGTTCTTTGGCCAGCTTTCCGGTGATCAGGCAAAAGATAGTCAGCTTATTGGTCAGTTTGGTGTCGGTTTCTACTCCGCATTTATTGTTGCAGATGAGGTTACCGTGCGCACACGCTCAGCGTTAGGTAAAGATACTGCGGGTGTTGAATGGCGTTCGCGTGGCGAAGGTGAATTTGAAATTGCTGAGATTGAAAAGGCTCGTCGCGGCACCGATATCATCTTGCACCTGAAAGATGATGCCGAAGAATTCTTAGACGAGTATCGCCTGCGAGGCATTATTAATAAATACTCAGAGCACTTGAGCATTCCAGTGCAAATGTGGAAAGAGCCGGTTGCTGAATCTGAGGACGGTGAAGGCAACAAAATTGAAGCGCAGCCCGGTGAGTGGGAAACTATTAACTCAGGCAAGGCGCTATGGACGCGTGATAAGTCAGAAATTACTGACGACGAATACAAAGAGTTTTACAAAACGGTTGCGCACGACTTTGACGAACCGCTGCTGTGGACGCATAACAAAGTCGAAGGTACCACGGAGTACACAAACTTGCTGTACATTCCGAAAAGGGCTCCATGGGACTTATGGAACCGCGAACAGCAGCATGGCGTAAAGCTTTATGTTAAGCGCGTCTTTATTATGGATGATGCAGAACAACTAATGCCGACTTATCTGCGTTTTGTACGCGGCTTGGTGGACTCGAATGACTTGCCGTTGAATGTGTCTCGTGAAATTCTTCAGGACAACAAAATTACTCGTTCAATGCGTAACGGTAGCACTAAAAAAGTGCTACAAATTCTGAAGAAACTAGCGAAAGACAACAAGGAAGAGTATCAGCAGTTCTGGGACACCTTCGGTAATGTCTTAAAAGAAGGTCCGGCGGAAGACCATAGTAATCGCGAGCGTATTGCGGAGTTATTACGTTTTGCGTCGACCCATAATGACAGTGCTGTTCAGTCAGTCAGTCTTGATGACTACATTGAGCGCATGAAGGATGGTCAGGATAAGATCTTCTACATTGTGGCGGACAGCTATGAAGCGGCGAAAAATAATCCCGCATTGGAAATATTCCGCAAGAAAGGTATAGAAGTTCTGTTGCTCTCCGATCGTATTGATGAATGGCTCATGAGCCACTTAACCGAGTTTAAGGAAAAGCAGTTACAGTCGGTAACTCGAGGTGATTTGGATCTTGGTGAGCTCGACGACGAACAAGATAAGGCCGAGCAGGAAAAAGCCGAAGAAGCCTTCAAAGAGAGTCTTGAGCGCTTTGAGAAAGCGTTGGGTGATAAAGTGAAAAAGGTTCGCGTAACGCACCGTTTAACGGACTCTCCAGCGTGTATCATCACCGACGAGCATGATATGAGCACGCAAATGGCGAAGTTGATGGAAGCGGCAGGTCAGGCGGTGCCCGAAACCAAGTACATTTTTGAGGTGAACCCTGAGCACGCTTTGGTTCAGAGAATGTTGGAAAAAGACGATGAAACCTTCAAAGAGTGGGCTGATGTATTACTCGATCAAGCCACACTTGCAGAGCGTGGAAATCTGAAAGATCCAGCTTCATTTGTGACGAAACTGAATAAGTTAATGCTTAACGCATAAGCCTTCTGCTGCGGTCATACGATTGGCCGCAGCACTTCTCTGTGCTTGTAATACCTTGCCTGTCAGGGTAAAGTTCGGGGCAGACTTTTGAATCACGCAAAGAGGTTTCTTATGCGCATTATTTTATTGGGCGCTCCGGGGGCTGGTAAAGGCACCCAGGCTCAGTTCCTGATGAACACATTTGGTATTCCTCAAATTTCGACAGGTGACATGTTGCGTTCAGCAATTAAGTCGGGTTCGGAGTTAGGAAAAAAGGCCAAGCAGGTAATGGATGCCGGTCAGCTTGTTTCTGATGACATCATCATTGAGCTGGTGAAAGAGCGTATCGCTGAGCCAGACTGCCAAAACGGCTTTTTGTTAGATGGTTTCCCTCGCACGATTCCGCAAGCTGATGCAATGCGTGATAACGGCATTGAGATCGACTACGTATTAGAATTTGATGTGCCGGATGAAGTGATCGTTGAGCGCATGAGTGGACGTCGCGTGCACCCTGGTTCAGGTCGTGTTTATCACGTTGAGCATAACCCGCCAAAAGAAGAAGGCAAGGACGATGAAACTGGCGAAGAGCTGGTTATTCGCCCGGATGACCAAGAACAAACGGTCCGTAAACGCCTGTCAGTATACCATGAGCAAACTGAACCACTGGTTGAGTATTACCAGAAATTGTCGGAAGAAGGCAAAACTGAGTATTACAAAATCGATGGCACACAGCCGGTTGAAAAAGTTAGCGACCAGCTTGGTGAGCTACTGAAAAAATAAACACAAAGGCTCACTTGGTGGGCCTTTTTTGAATAAAGGGGCGACACAATGGATATTCGCATCACCGGTTTTTACGCTGGCTTACTTGCAGTACTTTATTTAATTTTGGCTGTGCGAATTGTTCGCTTACGCTGGAAGTATCGCGTTGGTATTGGTACCGGTGGAGAAGACGAGCTGAAAGTGGCAGTACGAGTCCATGGTAACTTTATTGAGTATGTCCCGTTTATTCTTATTTTGCTTGGTATGGTTGAAGCTAATGGGACTTCAACGGAGCTGGTTCACGGAATTGGTATTGCTACGCTCATTGCCCGTATAAGCCATGCTATTGGTTTAACTAAGACAATAGGGCCAAGCATCTTTCGCACTATTGGTGTTCTGGGTACCTTCGCCGTTCTGTTATTCAGTGCGGGAATTTGTGTCGGTCAGTTCATTGGCTTTAGCTTGCTGTAGAGAAACAAAATGTCAGAGTTAGGTTCTGGAGTGTATGTTTTTGGTGAGAAGCACAACCCACCGGTATTGTTGCTTCACAGCTCTCAAAGCGCGAGTTCTCAGTGGCGAGACTTAATTCAAAGGCTTAGCCCAACTCGTTTTGTTATTGCCGTTGACTTACTCGGTTATGGGAAAGCACCACAGCCTGAAGCTGTGGCGAACTTTCGCTTGGCAGACGAGATACCCCGGGTCGTTGAGGCTGTTTCGGCGTTAAAAATAGATACTGCAATTGATGTGATTGGTCACTCTTACGGTGGTGCCTTGGCGTTGAAACTGGCCTTGGAGCAACCTTTTACCATCGCAAAAGTAGCCGTGTACGAACCCGTTGCATTCCATGTGTTAGCCGATGACTCCCCCGGAATGATTGAAATACAGGAAATCAGTCAGGCGATGCATGGGAAAGATGCTGAAGAGTGTACCCGCACCTTTGTCGATTACTGGAACAGTCCTGGCTATTTCGACGCCTTGCCGTCCAAAATACAGACGTTGATGGTGAAGCAGGCAGCCAAGGTGGCACTGGACTTTGATGCGCTGCTTAACGAGCCTAAGCGCCTGAACGATTATGCCGGTCTTGATCAGCCTGTGTTGATGGTTCAGGGCGAGCATACCCGTCGTAGTGCTAAGGCAGTGGCTGATGCACTCTCGACGGTTATTAGCCAGCTGAAGCGTGAGTCCATTGCCGCAGGACACATGGGGCCTCTGACACATCCGGCAGAGGTGAATGAGAAGTTAGTACAATACATCAACAGCTAACGCTACACGTGCGATACAGCCTAAATTAGCGAGACACTCCAACTGTGAAATCCTGGCAAGACAATAAAAGCGAAGTGATCAAACTGGCTCGACTCACTGGCCCAATACTTATCGCACAACTCACACAGATGTTGATGAGCGTTGTTGATACGGTAATGGCCGGTCGAAAAAGTGCAATTGATCTTGCGGCGGTATCCGTTGGCGGCAGTATTTTTGTACCCGCGACACTATTAGTTTTCGGTCTTGCTTTGGCGCTTGCCCCCATTATTTCTCATTTTGACGGCTCCGGTGGTCATCGAAAAATGGCGAATATTCTGCAGCAGGGGTTTTATGCTTGTGCCATAGTCGGAGCTATTACCCTAGTAGGGATGTCTTCAGCACCTTGGCTGCTCGACTTAATGGAAGTAGAGGATAAGTTCCGTCAGGTCACGCTGGACTACTTGTTCTATATTGCCTGGGGTATTCCCGGCTTTGTTATTTATGCCGTTCTGAGAAACTTCTGTGAGGGCATGTCGAACACCATGCCGTCACTGATTATTGGCTTCATCGGACTTATCATCAATATTCCGGCGAACTATATTTTTGTCTATGGCGAATTTGGCATGCCGGCACTTGGTGGCGCCGGTTGTGGTGTGGCAACCGCATTAGTGCTCTGGGGGATGGCAATTTCGATGGCCATTTATACATTCGGCGCCAAGCGCTATAAAGACTTAAAGTTATTACGCCGATGGTACAAACCAAGTTGGGATGACGTGACTTATGTCATTCGTCTGGGCTTTCCCATTTCAATGTCACTATTTTTCGAAGTTAGCTTATTTGCCGCGGTTGCTCTATTAATTGCTCCGCTAGGCCCGACCGTGGTCTCTGCCCACCAAATAGCCTTAAACATAAGTTCGCTGGTTTATATGGTCCCGCTCAGTATTTCTATGGCGGTGACTTTGCGTGTCGGTTTTGCATTAGGTGCCGGAAACCCTGATAATGCAATGCGTAACTTTAGAATTGCGCTTTGGTTTGGTGGTGTGTTTGCGGCCGTAAACGGGCTTATCATGTATTTGGGAGGCAGTTTTCTTGCCAGTTTATACACACCGAATACCGAGGTGATCAACTTAGCGGCGACCTTGATGGGCTTAGCAGCTATTTTCACCTTGTCTGACACGTTCCAGGTGGTGGCAATGGGTACTCTCAGGGGCTACAAAGATACGACACTGCCAATGGTCTTGGCGTTCATATCGTACTGGCCTTTCGGTTTAACCGTGGGGTATGTACTCGGACGAACCGACTTAGTGGTGCCGGCAATGGGAGCTGCCGGTTTTTGGATAGGCTTTATTAGTGGCCTGAGTGTGGCGGCCGTTTTATTGTCTGTCAGGCTGAAAAAAGTTTCAAAAGCCTATAAGCGCCGCCACTTTCAAGAGCAACTGAACAACGCATAATTAGCTATCAGCTAATTATGGCGTTGTTTAAGCACCTTAAGCACATCGTTCATTGACAAGTCGCTGGCACTGAGTACCACCAATAAGTGATACAGCAGGTCGGCGCTTTCATTAAGCAGTTCGTCTTTATCGTTGGTTGCTGCTGCCAGCGCCACTTCGACGCCTTCTTCGCCAACCTTCTGAGCGCAGCGTTTAATGCCTTTCTGGAAGAGGCTGGCAGTGTAGCTTTCACCGGCATCGGCGCCTTTTCTTGAATTAATAACCCCTTCTAAGTGGTGTAAAAAAGACCCTGACGTCTCAGCGAAACAGCTTTGAGTGCCCAAATGGCAGGTTGGCCCGTTAGGCATTGCTTTAACTAGCAGTGCGTCACTGTCGCAGTCGGTATGAATTTCTTCCAGCTCAAGAACGAGGCCGGAGCTTTCACCCTTAGTCCATAAACGCGCTTTGCTGCGGCTGTAAAAAGTGACCTGACCTGACGCTAATGTCTTCTCAAGTGCTTTGTCGTTCATGTAACCCAGCATTAGGACCTCGCCGGTCAAAACGTGCTGTACAACACAGGGAAGCAGGTTGTCCATTTTTGTCCAGTCAAGGCTGTTTAGGTTTTGTTTGTCGACTCTCACTGTCACTCCTTAAGATTCAATAGGACGCACGACAATGCCATTGTTGTGCATCGCGCTTTTCACATCAGCAATTGAAAATACGTTCTTATGAAAGACGGAAGCTGCTAATGCTCCATCAACTTTGGCGTTATTAAAGACATCGACAAAGTGCTGTATTTCACCAGCGCCACCAGAGGCAATTATGGGCACCGAACAGTAGTCACGTAAAGCGGTCAGTTGCTCAATATCGTACCCTTTGCGAACGCCATCTTGATTCATGCAGTTCAAGACAATTTCGCCGGCACCCCGTTTAATCACTTCCTGCAACCAGTCCTTGGTTTGCCATGCCGACTTGCGTGACTTCTTTTCATCGCCGGTAAATTGGTGCACCTCATAGGTATCGGTCTCTTCATTGAAGAAACTATCAATACCGATAACAATGCACTGTTGACCGAACTCTGCCACCAACGTGTCGATCAATGACGGATCCAGTAACGCAGGGGAGTTAATCGACAGCTTATCTGCGCCTTTTGACAGTAACTCTTGAGCCTGCGCTACTGAGCGAATACCGCCGGCGACTGTAAACGGGATATTAATTTGTTTGGCAACCCGTTCTACCCACGATTTATCCACCGTACGACCATCGGACGAGGCAGTTATATCGTAGAAAACCAACTCGTCGGCGCCGCTTTCGGCGTAATGGCGGGCCAACGGAATAATATCACCAATGACTTCGTGGTTACGAAATTTAACGCCCTTAACGACCTGACCGTCGCGAACGTCCAAACAAGGAATTACTCGCTTTGCCAACATGCCAGTGCATCCTCCAAAGTAAATTGATTGGTTAACAGCGATTTACCCAGAATCACTGAGTCGCAGTTAATCGCTTTTAAAGCTTTTATATCGTCTAAACTGCTCACGCCACCCGATGCTTGCCACTGTACGCTGGGGTATTTGCTTTTGTATTTTTGATACAGTTCGACGTTGCTCCCGCTGAGTGTTCCGTCCTTGCTAATGTCGGTGCATAATACGTGCTGGCAGCCTACTTCAAGGTATTGGTCTAAAACATCTTCCAAAGCCTTACCTGAAGACTCTTGCCAGCCGTGCGTTGCAACTAACGCTTGGCCGTTGGGTTGAATGTTCACATCCAGCGCCAGTACGATTTTTTCCGGACCGTAGGTTTTAAACCACTCGAGCACCTTCTCGGGTGAGCTAACAGCCGTCGACCCAATAACCACTCGCTTAACGCCAACCGCAAGTAGCGCGTCGATGTCTTCCGTGGTGCGAATACCGCCACCGACCTGGCATTTCATACCGGACTCTTTAATCAGTTTTTCGAGTAGTTTGGTTTGACGGTGTTGAGGATCTTTGGCGCCGTCTAAGTCCACCAAGTGCAGCCATTCGGCTCCGGCTATAGCATAGCTCTTCGCCTGCTCGACAGGTGAAAACTGATATTCGGTTTTTTGAGCAAAGTCGCCTTGGTACAGCCGTACAACGGCACCATCAATTAAGTCTAACGCAGGTATTAGCAAAGCTTAGCCTCCAGGAACTCACGTAAAATAGATTCACCCACTTTGCCTGAGCGCTCTGGGTGAAATTGTGCGCCGAAGTAGTTGTTATGGCGAATCATTGATGCAAAGCGTTGACCGTACTCGGCCTCGGCAATGGTGTATTCGTCTACGGCGACCGCATAGCTGTGAACAAAGTAACAGTATTGTTCGGCAGCCTTCAGCAGCGGATTATTATTGGTTGGCATCGACGTATTCCAGCCCATGTGTGGCAACGGTAGGTCACCAACTTCTAGCCGTTTAGTTAGTGACGGAATTAGCCCCAGGCACTCGACATCCCCCTCTTCAGAATGAGAGGTCATCAGCTGCATACCCAAACAGATACCTAAAACCGGTTGTTCAAGTGACTTCAGCACGTCAACCAATTGCTTTCTTCGCAGATTACGCATCGCCGCTGCAGCGGTTCCCACGCCCGGCAAAATGACACGATCAGCGACGCGAATCGCGTTTACGTCGTCTGTCACTGTGCATGAGTATCCCAACCGTTCTATAGCAAAGCGAACTGAGGTTAAGTTCGCGCACTCAGTATCAACAATGACAACCTTCATGCCAGCATACCTTTACTTGATGGCAGTTGCTGGTCGCCGGTTTTGGCAACCGCCTGGCGTAACGCTCGACCAAAGACTTTAAACAGGCTTTCTACTTGGTGGTGACTGTTGCCTTCGGTTGTTGAGAGGTGCAGGCTAATGGCCATAGCATCGGTCAACGAGCGGAAGAAATGTTCGACCATTTCTGTCGATAATTCGCCGACTTTGTCACGACTAAAATCTGCTTGCCACTTCAGGTAAGGACGGCCGGATAAGTCAATCAGGCACTCGGCTTTACATTCGTCCATCGGCAGCGCGAAGCCAAAGCGACCAATACCGCGTTTGTCGCCAAGCGCGGAACGCAAGGCCTGCCCCAGTGCTAAAGCTGTATCCTCAATGGTGTGGTGATCATCAATGTGTAAGTCACCTTTCACGACGGCGCTCATATAAATGCCCGCGTGTGTGGCAATTTGTTCCAGCATGTGGTCAAAAAAGCCAATGCCGGTACTGAATGTGCCACGCGCTGAGCTATCTAAGTCGATGGCGATGTTAATGTCGGTTTCATGCGTTTTACGAGACACGGTTGCTGTTCTCGGGCGATCAACAATTTCGTGAACAATGTCGTCCCAACTGTATTCTTCCCGGTTATAACGAAGTCCGCGAATGCCCATGCCTTGCGCCAGTTGTAAGTCAGTTTCTCTGTCGCCAATAACGAAAGAGTTAGCAAAGTCGACTTTGCCTTCCGTTAGATAAGGTTGCACAAGCCCCAGCTTAGGCTTACGACATGCGCAATTGTCTTCATCAAAGTGTGGGCAAATTAATACGTCATCAAAACGGACCCCTTGCGACTCAAATACCGACATCATTAAATTGTGCGGAGCTTCAAAGGTATCCGTCGGGAAACTCTCGGTACCCAGCCCGTCTTGGTTGGATACTATCACCAACCGATATCCCGCATTTTGCAGCTTCAAAAGTGCGGGTATTACACCCGGCTCAAAAACTAGCTTGTCGACACTGTCGAGCTGCTTATCGACGGGCGGCTCTTCAACCAAGGTGCCGTCGCGATCAATAAAAAGTATGGATTGCTGTGTCATGAAAAATACCCTTTCAGTCGTTGTGCCAACTCGTCGTTTTCTTCGCGGCTACCTACCGTTATTCTAATACAACCGTCTAACCCGAGTTGTTTAGACTGGTCACGAATCAACACACCTTGTTGTTGCAGTGTACTGACGATGTCGGCCGCATTGGTTTGGGTGGTATCACAACGATACAGTAAAAAATTCGTTACGCTTTCAAACTCTAGTGTTAGTGGTAAGTCACTGAGTAACCCGATCAGCCGCTCGCGCTCGCCGATAAGTGTATCGACCTGCTGCTGCATACGCTCAATATTGCCCGGGTTTAGTGCCTGCGTTGCTATGTTAATGGTAGGCTCCGGCAGCGGATAGGGCGCCAATATCTTTTTCATTAGCTCAATAATGTCGTTAGTCGCTAATAAAAAGCCGCAACGAATACCAGCAAGCGCAAAGGCTTTTGATAATGTCCTCAATACCACAAGGTTAGGGTAGGTCGTTAGCCACGATGCTTTGCTGTCGTCATAACAGAATTCGATATAGGCTTCGTCAACCACAATAACGGTGCTGGGGCATGCTTCAAGCACTTGCTGAATGTCTGTTGCATTTAGCCAATTACCCAGCGGGTTTGAAGGCGAACACAGAAAAGCGACCTTACAGTTTTGAGCCTGCTTTATCACTTCTTCAACGTTGAGTTGCCCCTTTCTTTGTCCGCAATCAATAAGCGGAACCTCAACAGTATTGACGGCGTAGGTTTTAGCCGAAATCGCATACATACCGTAAGTAGGTGGACAAATGAGAATATTGTCCTGTCCCGGCTCGCAAAACGCCCGAATCAACAATTCGATACCCTCATCAGAGCCGCGAGTACTTAGCACCTGGTTCGGTTGTACACCAGCATAGTCGGCATAAGCTGTATTAAGCGTCTCTGACTGAAACTGTGGATACCGGTTCAGAGCGCCGTCGTCAAAGCCGTAACCGTTATCAAACGGTGACTCATTGGCGTTCAGCCATACATTGCCACCGCTCATACTGCGTCTAGCCGACGCATAAGGCGTCAGTGCTTTTAGGTGCCGGCGCTGAGATTGTTCCGCTAATGACATTATTGGTTCTCCATGCGAATGGTGACAGCTTTAGCGTGTGCATCGAGCCCCTCAACACTCGCCAGGGTTGTAATCGCCTCTGACAAAGTGGCTAAGCCTTCGTAGGACAATTCCTGTACGGTATAACGGCGATAAAAGTCCAATAGTCCCAAACTACTGTAATTGCGCGCGTAACCGTAGGTCGGTAATACGTGGTTAGTGCCTGTCGCGTAATCACCACCAGATTCCGGTGTATAGTGACCCACAAAAACAGAGCCTGCACGGGTCAATTTGGGTAGCAATGAGCGGGCATTATTCGTTTGTATGGATAAGTGCTCTGGCGCATAGTGCTCACTAATAGCTACTGCATCATCAATCGTCTCGACAACCAGTAAACGGCTTTCGGCTAACGCCTGGGCTGCAATATCCGCACGTTGTAACTGCTGACACTGCTCAATGACTGCTTGCTTCACTCTGTCTGCCAGTGTGCTTGACGGTGTGACCAGAATAACTTGTGAGTCGGGGCCGTGCTCGGCCTGAGACAACAAGTCGGCCGCAATATAGGCCGGGTTAGCAGTGTCATCACCAATAACCAGTAATTCAGAAGGACCGGCGGGTAAGTCGATAGCACAGCCACTGGCGTCATTGCTCACCTGTTGCTTAGCTTCGGTGACAAAACTGTTGCCCGGACCAAATACTTTATCGACCGGGGCAATGGACTCTGTACCATAAGCCAGGGCGGCAACTGCTTGAGCGCCGCCGCAGGTGTATATTTCGGTAATACCGCACTGGTTTGCGGCGTACAACAGCGCATCCGGTAAGTCACCGCTTTTGTCCGGCGGACTGACTAGCACAACGCGTTGACAGTCGGCTAGCTGAGCGGGCACGCCGAGCATGAGTGCAGTAGATGGCAACGTCGCGCTACCACCAGGAATATAAAGCCCAACGGCATCTAATGGCGCATAGCGAAGTTCACACTGAACACCACTTATGGTTTCAACAGCAAGGTTTTCAGGTACTTGTGCCTGGTGAAAACGACGAATAGTTCCGTAAGCTGTATCAATCGCCTCTGCCACCTTTTTGTCTAGACGCTTAACGGCTTGCTCTATACGCTGTTTCGGTACACGCAGAGAGGTCGCCTCAGAATAGTCAAACTGCCGAGTGTAATTCAGCAGTGCACTGTCACCGTTGTCACGAATATCGGCAATAATTTTTTGAACCGTTTGTTGCGTGTTTGTCGCCGTTGCCTGACGGGGACGCGAAAGCCGCTGTTCCTTTTCGTCGGCAGACAAGTCTGCCCACCGCTCAACCTTGATGTTTAAGTCTTGCATAGTTACCCCATCATTTTTTCAATTGGCAGAACAAGAATAGAGCTGCAACCTTTCGCCTTTAAATCTTCCATGGTTTCCCAGAACAGCTTTTCTGTACTGACCATGTGCACCGCTACTTGTTTGTCAGTGTGACTAAGCGGCAAAATAGTCGGGGTTTCTGCGCCCGGCAGCAGTTCAACCACTTCTTCGAGCTTGTCTTTGGGCGCGTGGAGCATAATGTATTTGCTTTCTTTCGCCATTTGTACACCATCGATGCGCGGCAGTAGTTGGTCAATCATCGCCTGCTTTTCATCAGACAGGCTTTCTGAGTTTTGAATGAGCTGTGCCTGCGAGCGGAATATGACTTCCTTCTCGACCAAACCGTTAGCTTCCAGTGTTGCCCCTGTTGATACCAGGTCACAAATCGCATCAGCCAAGCCTGCTCTCGGGGCTACTTCGACGGAGCCCGTCAGCATGACAACGCGGGCATTAATGCCATTGTCCTTAAGGTAACGCTTCAATAGTTGCGGATAGGTTGTGGCAATTCGCATTCCGTCTAAGTCAGCTTGTGACTGGTAAGAGAGCTCACGCGGTACCGCAATTGACAAACGACACTGACCGAATTCCAGCGCTCTGAGTGGTTGAAACACGGCTGTTGTATCACTGGCTATGCGTTCAAGTCGCGCTTCTTCCAGCACGTTTTCGCCTACCAGACCTAAGTCGACAACACCGTCCATGACTAAGCCGGGAATGTCATCGTCACGCACCCGGAGTAAATCGATAGGATGACTGGTGCTGTGGGCAATGAGGCGGGCTTCATTAATGCTAAACTTAACACCGCAGGCATTTAATAACGCCATTGACTCTTTACTCAGACGACCAGATTTTTGTATCGCTATCGTTAAACGGTTAGTCATAATTACTCCTAAAAATTAAAAAACCTCCGAAAGTTGCCTTTCGGAGGTTGTATAGTCAATCGAAAGGCTAGCGCTTATGCGGCTAGCCAGAAGTTCGCTCTCAGCTAGCCCTTAAAATCCAATGATGTGCGTGATGATGATGAACGAATTTCATTTTATTGACTCCAATGATATACGCTGTATTTCGCAAAGTTGTATAATACCTTAACAGGTTGATTTTGTAATGCAAGCGTAAATTTATTCCTTTACGGGTCGATATTAGGTTAATATTTAACCAGTGGTTGTATAATCAAGACGGTAACGTCGGTGACAAAAAGCAAGGATACAGCGGAGCAAACTCATGGCTAACTTTGATGCAATGGTGCCATTAATACCAAAGGATACCCGGGTACCGGTTGACCACTCTCAGGATCAAATGAGAGTTAATCAAATTGAGAAAACCAAAGAGCTTCAAGCGATTAGCGATGAGGAAAGCACCACTATTGATAACGATCCTGACCGTGAGAAACAACGGCAACAGCAATCTTCTGAACAGCAACAGTCTGAACCCGAGGTGACTCAGGAAGAGTCAACAGAAGACAGTCTGGATAGCAATTCTGGTCATATAGACACCTACGCCTGACTCTTTTTCTATGTCATAATGCGCGCTAATTATCATTAACTAGCGCGAACTATGCCAACCGTTTCTTCCATTTTTCAGCCCGATGGTGAGCTGGCGTCAACTATAGACAACTTTCAGCCTCGACCGTCGCAAACGACAATGGCACAAGCCATTGAAAAAACGCTGAAAAAGAAAAGCCAACTCGTGGTTGAGGCTGAGACCGGCACCGGCAAAACCTTTGCTTACCTTGCACCCATTCTGCTTTCCAAAGGTAAGGCTATTGTCTCTACCGGCACGAAAAACCTGCAAGAACAGCTGTTTCACCGGGACTTACCCGTATTACGAAAAAAGCTGGCGCCGCAAAAAGTGGTGGCCTTGCTGAAAGGGCGCTCGAATTACCTCTGTTTGCATCGCCTGGAACAAGCGAAGCAGCAGGCCGGACAGCTCCCTAAAGAGATTCAGGACCAGCTCATTACAGTGACGCGTTGGTCAACGACAACTCGCAGCGGTGATATGGGTGAGCTGAATGTGCTTCCGGAAGGGGCGGCGGTTTTACCTCAGGTAACCAGTACTCAGGATAACTGCCTGGGGCGTGACTGCCCGGTTTATGATGACTGCCATTTAGTACAAGCGCGGAAGCAAGCTTTAGAAGCTGATGTTGTGGTGGTGAATCATCACTTGTTTTTTGCGGACATGGCGTTAAAGGATACGGGGTTTGGCGAGCTCATTCCTGCTGTAGATACCGTGGTATTTGATGAGGCCCACCAAATACCCGATATTGCTAGTCAGTACTTTGGTGAAACGGTGTCGACGCGTCAATTGAGTGAAATGTGTGAGGAAATTCAGCGCTTGTGCCTGACGGAGTTGAAAGACTTGTCACAGGCCAGTGCTATGGCGCGAACGTTGCTGCAATCACTGCGCGACTTTCGGTTGTTGTTTCCTCATGATCCGATGCGCGGCAACTGGCGCGAATGGCGCAATAAAGAAGACATTGTCGAAGTGACGGATCGTCTCGACGAACGTTTAACCCTGCTTATTGATGTGCTAAAAACGGCGCAGGGTCGAAACAAAGATCTCGACAATTTATTAGAACGGGCAGAGGATTACAGGGTCATTTGGCGCCAGTTAATGGACGTTGAACGCACCGGTTACAGCTTTTGGTTTGAAACCACGCCAAGGCAAATCAGCTTGCATCAAACGCCATTAAGTGTGGCTAAAACCTTCGGTGGCTATATTAAGCGCAATAGTATGAGTTGGGTGTTCACCTCGGCGACATTAGCCGTTAATGGCAACTTTGAGTTTTTTACACGTCGACTGGGTATTGAAGAAGCCGACACCCTGGTCCTTGAAAGCCCATTTGACTTTAAAAAGCAGGCAACCTTATGCCTGCCTCGTTACTTACCGGACGCCAATGATCGCAATCGCCACGAAATGCTGACGGACATTGCGACGCAATGCATAAGACACAATGAAGGCGGAACCTTTTTATTATTTACCAGCCATCGAATGCTGCAACAAATGGCAGGAATTCTAAGAGAGCACGTCGACAATGAAATCTTGGTGCAGGGCGAGTCAAATAAAGGTGAGTTGTTAGAACGCTTCACCAAAGCCGGCAACGCTGTACTGTTAGGCACCTCGTCGTTCTGGGAAGGTGTGGATGTCAGAGGTAATGCGCTGCGTTGTGTGATTATTGATAAGCTGCCGTTTGCATCGCCGGATGATCCGTTATTGAATGCGCGGGTGGAAGACGCACGCCTACGAGGTGTGGATGCCTTTGGCACTATCCAGCTTCCGCAAGCCGTTATTGCCTTAAAGCAGGGCGCAGGGCGGCTTATTCGGGATAAGTACGACTCGGGTATTCTGGTGGTTTGCGATAATCGGCTGGTAACACGTCAGTATGGTAAGCAGTTTTTGGCCAGCCTACCGGCTATGAGTCGCACCCGTAGCTTAGATACCGCGCTTGAATTTTTGGCGCATAAAAGTTCTACAGAAGAGCAAAATGTATGAAGTCGTTATTAGCTATAGATACATCAACTGAAAATTGTTCTGTCGCGCTTGTTCATGATGGCAAGTTGACAACCCGTGATATTGAAAGCCCCCGGGAGCACTCACAAAAGCTGTTGCCTTTTGTGGAAGAGGTGCTCGACAGTGCCGGCGTGTCTTTAGCCGAGTTGGACGGGCTTGTGGTTGGTGCTGGCCCAGGTAGCTTTACAGGCGTGCGTATTGGCGTGTCTATGGCACAGGGGCTCGCATTTAGTGCTGACTTACCCGTTTACCCCGTGTGCAGTTTGCAGGCACTTGCACAGCAAGCCATCCGTAAAAACGATGTTGCTGGTGTGGTGGCTTGTATCGATGCACGTATGGGAGAGGTGTATTACGCTCTGTATGCCAATGAGAACGGGGTTGCTGTGGCTCAGTCAGAGCCGGCTGTAGCAAAACCAGACACGAACATTATTGATACAGGATGCTTGAAGGGCTGGGGTACTGCTGGTACAGGCTGGGACGTCTACGCCGATATTCTTGATGAAAATCATGAGCTACAACACTGCGATAATAGCCGGCTACCGTTGGCGGAGGATATGCTGACAGTAGTGAATGGTGCTGGTGTTGACCCGGTTCAGGCCGAACAGCTTGAGCCACTCTATGTGCGTAATGAAGTGACCTGGAAAAAGTTACCGGGGCGTTAACTTGCTGAACGCTCAGGAACTCGCCATAATAGATCCTGTCTTACATAACAGATGAGCCAATATTGACGTGCAGATAAATCCGCAAACGGTACAGCCGTTAAGTAACCAACAGCAGGCATCGCAACAGACGGTGCAGCGTGACAACGAGCAGCAGAAAAATGCCGCCGTGTCTAATGCTGTGGAGTTACCGCAGGTCGTTCCTGATGCGAAGCAAAGCCGCCGTCAGGCAGAGCGTTGGCAGTCATTAAACACCATGTATGACGAACCACCTCAACGCTCACAAAAGGCGTTAAGTGCTTATCAAACGGTAGCTTTGAATGAAAAACGTGAAGAAGTTGCGTCAATGTTTGGTGTCGACGTTTATGCCTAAAGAGAGGTCTGTTATGAGATTACTGACATGTTTGTTGTTCGCTATAGGTTTAGCTGGCTGTGCGTCTGTTCCGACAGAGCTGGAAACCAGCAATGAAGATGCGCTGGTCGCTTACAAGCAGGCAAAAGCTCAGCAGGATAAAGTGGTTGGTCAACCGGCCCGCTGGGGTGGAGTTATTGCTGACGTTCGCAATACAGAAGATAAAACGGTATTTGAAGTAGTGAGCTTCCCGCTGCAACGTTGGGGACGGCCCGAAGTGAGTGACGACAGTGATGGCCGTTTCTTAGCGGTTATTGATGGTTTTATTGACCCTGAAGTCTATAAAAAAGGTCGTGCGATAAGCTTCGTTGGTACGATTGGTGAAACTCAGCAGGGCAAAATTGATGAGTACACATACATTTATCCGGTTCTCGAAGCGGATAACCACTATTTGTGGAAGCCTAAAGCACAAAAGAACCACGTAGAAATTGACTACTCACCGCTGTGGTTCCGCCATAACTTCTATTCACCGTACTATCCCTACCGCTATCCGGTACCCGTGCGTGTGCGAGTAGAGGACAATTCAGGTACACCGGCAAAAGAACGTAACTGATTTTAATGAGTTTCCGGACAACGGCTGCGCAAGCGACATCAGTCAGCTATGAATTAGAGTGGGGCGTTGTTCGGGGCTTATGCTGGGGCGACCCGAAAAACATAAATACCATTGCGACCCATGGCTGGCTCGATAATTGTCACAGCTTCCTGCCTGTAGCTGAACACTGGAATGATGATGACGCCGGTTTGGTTGCACTTGACTGGGCAGGGCACGGGCACAGTGATCACCGCCCGCTCGGAACCCACTATCACTTTATCGATTACGCCTACGACCTCTGGCAAATTCTTACTCATCATATTGGCAACCCTGTCACCTTATTAGGGCACTCGATGGGGGGCTTTGTCAGTAATGTGGTGTCGTCTCTTTGCCCTGAAAAAGTCGACAAACTGATATTGGTCGAAGCCTTCGGCTTATTGGTTTCTGATGAAACGAACGCCCGCGACCAATTAATAAAAGGCTTTGCCAGTCGTTATAAAAAGCGAAGTGGTCGCTGGCGCGGTTATACGGAGATAGAAACAGCGATTGATGCACGTGCCTCACAAGCCGACTTTTCCAGAGAGCTGGTGGAGCTATTGGTTGATAGAGGTCTGAATAAAGCATCAGAACGTTCTTTTTCTTGGCGCGCAGACCCACGAGTTAAGTCTGTTTCACCGTACCGCTTGCACTCAACGGCGGTCGATGAACTTCTTCAGGGCTTAAACATGCCGGTGACCGTTGTAAGAGGAGATAACGGTCATGAAAACCTGTCTCGAGCTATCGAAAGGTGGCAGCATCACGTTGCTGATCTAAGCTTAATAACACTGAATGGTGGGCATCATGTTCACATGGAACAGCCCGAAAAAATAGCTGAGTTGCTAAAATCAAGCGGTTAGCAGCGCTGTATGACTAGGATTAACTGGTCGGATATGCGAAGATAAAGTGTTAACAAAATAAAATTTAAGAGTGAGAGGCAGAGCCTTTTATGGAAAAGATTTGGCTGAAAAACTACCCAGCGGGTGTTCCGGAAACTATTGACCCGGATCATTTTTCTTCGCTGGTTGATATTCTCGAACAGTCCATCGAGAAGTACGGCGAGAAAACCGCATTCGTAAATATGGACTCAGAGATGAGTTTCAAAGAATTGGGACTAAAATCTCGCGAATTCGCCGCCTACTTGCAAAGTCAGGGTTTGAAAAAAGGCGATGCGGTTGCGGTAATGATGCCAAACCTGTTGCAGTACCCTGTTGCTTTATTCGGTATTTTGCGCGCCGGCATGTCGGTGGTGAACGTAAACCCTTTATACACGCCACGCGAATTAAAGCATCAGCTGACTGACTCTCAGGCAAAAGCGCTGGTTATTTTAGAAAACTTTGCGCACACCTACGCTAAAATAAAAGATGAGGCACCGCTTGACGTGGTTGTGACCACTCAAATTGGTGATCAACTGCCGTTCCCTAAGCGGTTTATCGTCAACTTTGTGGTTAAGCACATTAAACGAATGGTGCCGTATCACAACCTCAAAAATACCATTAGCCTGAATCAGGCAATGGCAAAAGGTGCCCAGACAGAATATCAGCGTCCTGAAGTGACGGGTGACGACATTGCGTTTTTACAGTACACCGGTGGAACCACCGGGGTCGCTAAAGGTGCTATGTTGTCTCATCGCAATATGGTTGCGAACTTAGAGCAGGTTTCCGCATGCATCACGCCAATTATGAGCGATGGTGAGGAAGTGATTATTACTGCGCTACCTCTGTACCATATTTTCGCATTAACGGCGAACTGCCTGACCTTCATTAAGCACGGCGGTAAAAACGTGCTAATTACTAATCCGCGCGACATGCCAAATTTTGTGAAAGAGTTGAATAAGTATCCGTTTTCAATGATCTCAGGGGTTAACACATTATTTAATGGTCTGCTAAACACGAAAGGCTTTAAAGATGTTAACTTCTCTAATCTGAAAGTGGCGCTTGGCGGCGGTATGGCGGTACAAAAAGCCGTTGCGGAAGAATGGGAACGGGTGACTAAATCACGCCTTCTGGAAGGTTATGGTCTTACAGAATGTGCGCCGGTTGTCACGGTTAACCCTTATGATATTGAGCACTACACGGGCAGTATCGGCTTACCGGTTCCTAGTACCGATGTTCGTATCGTTGATCCCGAAACGCGCGAAGAAGTGCCTATGGGTGAGCCTGGTGAACTTGAAGTTAAAGGCCCTCAGGTTATGGTGGGCTATTTGAACCGCCCTGAAGATACGGCTGAGTCCATCAAAGATGGCTGGTTTGCAACAGGTGATATGGCAACGGTTGATGAACGGGGTTATTTTAAAATTGTCGACCGTAAGAAAGATATGATTTTGGTGTCTGGCTTTAACGTCTATCCGAATGAAATTGAAGACGTGTTGGCAGATCATCCGAAAGTACTTGAGTCTGCAGCTATTGGCGTACCACACGAGTCGTCAGGCGAAGTCGTTAAAGTGTTTATTGTGGCAAAAGATAAGTCGTTAACAGAAAGAGAAGTTATCGACTTCTCGCGCGAGAATATGACTGCCTATAAAGTGCCCAAGCTAGTCGAGTTTCGTGACGAGCTACCGAAATCGAATGTTGGCAAAATCTTGCGCAAAGAGCTACGTGATGAGGAAAACTCTTGACGCAGCTTGAACTTCCGGAGTCGGTGCGTCAGTACCGGCTCATCTCTTCTACCGATGAATTAGCCGATTTCTGCTCTAAAGCTCGTCAGGCGGGTTGGTTTGCAATCGACTCTGAGTTTGTGCGAGAACGGACTTTTTACGCGAATCTTGGACTGTTACAGATGCATGCTGGCGGTGACACGGTTATCGTGGATCCGTTGGCTGATATTAATTTAGAGCCAGTATGGTCGCTTATTTCTTCGGATAGCATTGAAACCGTTCTGCACGCCGGTGGGGAAGACATTGAGCTGTTTTTCTATGAAAGTGGCGGTGCTCAACCAAGCCGTGTGTTTGATAGCCAAATAGCTGCCGGGTTTTGTGGTATTGGTGAGTCCATGGGCTATGCTCGCTTAGTCAGCGATCTATTTGATAATGTGGAGCTCGACAAAAGCCTCTCCCGCACAAACTGGTTAAAACGGCCTTTAAGCCCTGAACAACTGGATTACGCTGCCGCTGATGCCAGCTATCTGGCTGTTATGTATCCTTATTTGAAAGCACTTTGCGAAGAAAAGGGCTGTTTGGATATCGTCTACGAAGAATCGGTACTTCAAGTTCGTAAGCGAACGACTCGCATTCCTGACGATCTCTTATATTTGCAAGTGGGTAATGCCTGGCAACTCAATGGTGAGCAGTTAGCGGTTTTACAAAAGTTGGCCAGTTGGCGGTTCAACAAGGCTAGAAAGAAAAACATTCCATTAGGCTTTATCGCTAAAGACGGCGCATTGTTAGAACTGGCCAGACGCAAACCCAAATCACAAAGCGATCTAAATCACATTCGTGACTTACCGCCGTTATCAAAAAAGTATTCCGGCAATGAAATGATTACAGTCATTAGAAAAGCCGAAGAGCAGGCGACTTCTAAATCGCTGAAGCCCTTAAGCCGGTTGGACGATATGCCGGGCTACAAGGAGACGTTTAAAGCGATAAAGCAAAAAGTCACCGAGCTCGCTGAGTCACTTGATGTGCCTGTATCATTAGTGGCATCACGAAAACAAATAAATGACCTGATTAATTTTTTCTGGCAGTACTCGCCGCAGCAACAGGAACGTCTGCCGCAACCAGACTTACTGACGGGTTGGCGAAATGCAGCAATTGGGGCAGAATTAAGAGCTATTGTAACGTCATAGCGTCGGAGACACTTATGTTGTGCGATGTGTATCGCAGTTCCCGCAAAGCGGATACCTATATTTACCTTCCTCATGGCGAAGATTTTAGTGAATTACCGGATGCGCTTGTGCAAAGCTTCGGTAAAGCTGAAAAAATATTGACCATAAATTTAACCACTCGTGAACAACTGGCGCGCTTGAGCGTCAAAGAGTTAACTGAACGACTTGATAACGATGGTTTTTATCTGCAGCTTCCACCTAAGCAAGAGGATATTTCATGTTAAAAAAATTAGTTAGCCGTGCATTAATTGGAGTTTTGGCCTTGGTCAGCATGAGTGTCTCTGCGCAGGATGAGAATGTCGAGAAGAAGTTTTCTGACTACGTGGAAGCATTGAAAGACGAAGCTCGAAGCAATGACTATAGCGACGAGACCCTGGAAAAAGCGTTTGCTAATGTGAAGTATTATCAACGTGCGGTAGAGCTTGATAAAAACCAGCCAGAATTTAAATTGACGTTGGATACTTACCTGCCAAGAGCGGTTCCAGAGTGGAAAGCCAAAAAGGCGCAAGAAAAGTATGAAGAGCATAAAGAGCTGCTTGAAAAAGTAGGCAAAGAATACGGTGTCCAGCCTCGCTTTATTGTTGCGTTGTGGGGGATTGAAACAAATTTTGGTTCATATACAGGTGGTTTCGATGTTGTGTCGGCATTGACGACGCTGGCGTTTGACGGACGGCGTGAAGCATTTTTCAAAAAACAATTATGGCACGCGTTAACGATTATCCAGGATGGACACATTGCCCCGGAAAAAATGCAGGGCTCCTGGGCAGGCGCCATGGGGCAGACTCAGTTTATGCCAAGCTCGTTTATGAATTATGCGGTCGATTATGACGGTGATGGGCGTAAAGACATTTGGGGAAGCTATCCGGATGTGTTTGCTTCTGCCGCTAACTATTTGAGCTCGGTGGGCTGGCGCGACGATGTTACCTGGGGCCGCCAGGTGCAACTGCCAGAAGGGTTTGATACTTCTCTGTCGGGACTGGACACGAAGAAAAAGCTAAGCGAATGGGGTGACTTAGGCGTGACCCGATATGACGGCTCAAAGCTTCCGCAGAGGGACGATATTAAAGCGTCTGTGGTCATTCCGGATGACAAAGAAGGGCGAGTGTACCTGGCTTACGCGAATTACGATGCGTTAATGCGTTGGAATCGCTCGCATTACTTTGTGGCTGCGGTGGGATACTTGTCCGATCGCATCCGCTTTCCTCGGTAGTCATCGAAGCTGCATATGGGCAGTTTAATGACTTGGTACGAAAAGCCGCTGCAGGAGCTGACCGCATCCGAGTGGGAGGCTCTCTGTGATGGTTGCGGCCAGTGTTGCGTCAACCAACTGCTTGATGAGGAAGACAACCTTTACTCTACGGACGTTGCTTGTCAGTTGCTCGATACCGAAACAGCACGCTGTACCGATTATGCAAACCGGAGTCAGCGTGTGCCCGCCTGTGTGACGTTAACGCCAAAAAACATTGAGGATGTTTACTTCATGCCTGCGACTTGTGCGTATCGGTTGAGGGCGCAAGGACAGCCGTTGCCCAGATGGCATCCGTTAAAGCATAACGGTAGCAAAGAGCCGATGAAAAGAGCCGGCTATTGTGTTGCCGGCCAATGTATCAGCGAACGAAAATACAGTGGCGACCTGGAGGACAGAATCGTTACCTGGCCGCTCAACTAAGATCTATTTATGGTAAAGCACTAAGCCTTTACGCTTTTTAAATAAGCCAATGAAGTGGGCTAGCGTGACAATAACACCTAAGAGCAGTAACCCACCAAATATCCATGTCATCCAGCCGGGCATTCCCATTCCAAGCCACTGCCAGTCAATATCACCGCATAAGCCTGGTGCAGCAAACAACCCAGGAAACCACTCATGCAGCGGCGCCCAGCCTGGAAAGTCTGGCGCGCTTTCGCATACGGCGAAAAAGGCGTTCTTAGACGTTTGTAAGTCCCAGTGGTCGTAAGCAATACGCAACCCTTCAAAGCTGCTGTATAACCAACCGACTAGCGCTACCCAACGCAATAACGCATAACCTGACCCGATGAGTCCAATAATGGCAGAAAGGGCAATGCCAACAACGGCCATGCGCTGATAAACACACTTGACGCAAGGTTCAAGACCTAATACAGCCTGAAAGTACAGTGCGGCTCCTAAAAGTGCGGCACACCCCAGAAAAAGAAGAAGCCAGGCAAACGGTTTGGTCGGCCACTGACCAATAGACAGCATCACTCTATTCCTTAAGAAAGTGTAAAAACGATGAAACCATACCCAAATGCTTCGTGAATGTCGATATAAAGGCAGAAGTTATCTTGTCCGACCTCGTATAAGACTGCTAGAATCACTCTATCATTCAGCATTTGGGCGGGAAAATGATTATAAAAGCCAAAAGTCCGGCGGGATTTGCCGAAGAGTATATCGTTAAGTCTATTTGGAACGGGCATTTTGCGCCAGGAACCATTTTACCCGCAGAACGTGAATTATCGGAACTAATTGGCGTTACTAGAACGACGTTACGGGAAGTTTTGCAACGCTTGGCTCGTGATGGTTGGTTGACCATTCAACATGGTAAGCCGACAAAAGTGAATAATTTCTGGGAAACTTCCGGGTTAAATATACTGGAAACCTTAGCTCGCCTTGATGAAGATGGCATGCCAGAGTTGGTTGATCAACTCTTATCTGCCCGTACCAATATTAGTGCTATTTATATCCGCGCAGCCATTCGTCATAACCCAGGCCGCGTCATTGAGTTGATAGAAGCAGCGAAAGAGCTTGAGGACGATGAAAAGAGCTTCGCAGAGTTTGACTATCAGCTAAACCACGACTTAGCCATGGCGTCCGGAAACCCGATTTATGTATTGGTGTTAAACGGATTTAAAGGTCTGTATTCACGAATCGGTCAGTACTACTTTTCTTCACCTGAGGCCCGCCAACTGGCACGCGATTATTATGAAAATTTAGTGAACTGCGCCAAAGAGGGCGACTATAACGAATCGGTCAACCTGGTGCGCCGCTACGGCTATGAATCTGCGGAAATATGGCACAGTTTACGAGGCGACATGCCCAATAACCTAGTCGAATAAAGCGCCGGAAAGGCGCTTTTTTTATGATCTTAATTTTTGCGTTGCTTAGCTATTTACAATTCTATAACCTATTAGCTGATACCGACCTAATAGCTAAAAGGAAAATAAGAAAATGAAGGGATCAGTACTAGATTTTGACGAGGGCAACCGTAGCGGCATTATCTCTGGTGAAGATGGTAATCGTTATACTCTCGATATTTCAGAATGGAAAGGAAACCAGTTGCCGAAAGTGGGTGCGAAAGTCGATTTTGCAGTGACCGGTGACAAAGCTGAAGCGGTTTACCCAGACTCCGCTGCCTCAAGTACTAGCACATCGTCGAAGAAAATTGCCGCCGCTGTCTTGGCCTTTTTCTTAGGTGCTTTTGGTGCGCATAAATTCTATCTGGGATACACCAAAGAAGGCGTTATTATGCTGTTGGTGTTCTTGTTTGGATTTATTCTTTTAGGCTTTCCGTCGATTATTATTGGCATTATTGCATTCGTCGAATTTATTATTTATATCGTTAAGCCTGACGATGAATTCGAGGAAACCTATGTTCAGGGGCATCGTCCTTGGTTTTAAAAGGGCATCGTCCTTGGTTCTAAAAGGGCATCGTCCTTGGTTCTAAAAGGGCATCGTCCTTGGTTCTAAAAGGGCATCGTCCTTGGCTTTAAAATTGAATTTGAACAATAAAAAAGGCGCCAGAGGCGCCTTTTTGTTTTGTATTTGTAAAACTCAGAACTATTAACCTAAGTTTTTGTTCACAAAGTCCCAGTTCACCAACTTCCAGAATGCTTCCAGGTAGTTAGGGCGAGAGTTGCGATAATCAATGTAGTAGGCGTGTTCCCATACGTCGACAGTTAATAGAGCTTCAACACCATCGTGTGCAACTGGAGTGTCTGCATCATCGGTGTTCAGGATATCAACAGAGCCGTCAGATTTTTTCACTAGCCAAGTCCAGCCTGAGCCAAAGTTGCCTGCTGCGCTTGCGTTGAATTCTTCCTGAAATTTTTCGAAAGAACCCCATTTGTCGTTGATAGCGTCAGCAATAGCGCCAGTTGGAGCGCCACCACCATTTGGGCTCAAACAGTTCCAGTAAAACGTGTGGTTCCAGACTTGAGCAGCGTTATTAAACAAGCCACCTTTTTCTGACTTAATGATGTCTTCTAACGACTTACTTTCAAGGTCAGTACCTTTGACGGCATCGTTCAGTTTGTTGACGTAAGTCGCGTGGTGCTTGCCATAGTGATACTCTAAAGTCTCTTCTGAGATATGAGGCGCTAATGCGTTTTTCTCATAAGGAAGAGCGGGTAGTTCAAATGCCATAGTCTCTCTCCGTAGTTTTTCTTTTAAGGCAACTTAGTATCTGGCGACACGTATTTATAATCGCCAGAAGACGAATTTTATTCTTGTATCTACGTTATATAGGGTTGGTTAGATTGCTTTTCAAGGAAATCTTTCAATTTAGGCAAATCTTTTCTGCTGTGCTAGAATACTTGAGTGTTTTAATCAACCATTATGTAGAGCAGAGGTGTTATGGAAACGGTTGACAGAATTAAGCAACAAATCGAAGAAAATCCCATTTTGTTATACATGAAAGGCTCGCCGAAACTGCCAAGCTGTGGCTTTTCGTCACAGGCATCACAGGCTCTTATGGGATGTGGCCAGGCGTTTGCTTATGTGGATATTTTGCAGAACCCGGATATTCGTGCGGAACTGCCAAAGTACGCAAACTGGCCAACCTTCCCACAGCTTTGGGTTGAAGGTGAATTAGTCGGTGGTTGTGATATTATCATTGAGATGTTCCAAAATGGTGAATTGCAGCAGCTGATTACAGAGGTAGCAGAGCGCCACCCGGAACCGTCAGCAGAGTAAATCAGCTGAACAAATAGTAAGCAATCGGTCAAAAGTTTTGACAGAGCCCTTGTTTTTAACTTGGTCTATCCCCATTACCGATTGTGAAGGTTTCATTTACTTTAACTGAAATGGAGAGAATCAATGTCTGTATTAGTAGGTCGTAAAGCACCTGATTTTACTGCAGCAGCGGTACTTGGCTCAGGTGAAATTGTTGAAGATTTCAAACTGTCTGACCATATCAAAGGCAAAAAAGCAGTTATTTTCTTCTACCCACTGGACTTCACTTTCGTATGTCCTTCTGAGCTAATCGCTTTTGACAAGCGTTTAGAAGAATTCAATAAGCGTGGCGTAGAAGTTATCGGTGTTTCTATCGATTCTCAGTTCACGCACAACGCATGGCGTAACACCTCAACTGACGACGGTGGTATCGGTCAGGTGAAATACCCATTGGTTGCTGACGTACGTCACAGCATCTGTAAAGCGTATGACGTTGAGCACCCAGAAGCAGGCGTTGCGTTCCGTGGTTCATTCCTGATCGACGAAGACGGTATGGTTCGTCACCAGGTTGTTAACGACTTACCATTAGGTCGTAACATCGACGAAATGCTGCGTATGGTTGACGCATTGAACTTCCATCAGAAGCACGGTGAAGTTTGCCCCGCAGGTTGGGAAGAAGGTAAAGAAGGCATGAAAGACAACCCTGAAGGTGTTGCTTCTTACCTGTCTAAAAACGCTGACAAACTATAAGCGTTTAATGATAGTAAAAAGTCGCTCTTCGGAGCGACTTTTTTGTTTTACGTTTCTAAAGTTAGTCACTAGAAGCCAGTGGCCAGCCTCCTAAATCTTTCCAACGGTTGACCATCCAGCAGAATAACTCTGCCGTACGCTCTGTGTCATAAAGAGCGGAGTGAGCCTGTTTCCCATCAAACTCAATTCCGGCAGCCTGGCAAGCTTTTATTAGTACCGTTTGCCCTAAAGTCAGAGCGGCCAAAGACGTGGTGTCAAAGCTTACAAAGGGGTGAAACGGGTTACGTTTTAAATTGGCCCGTTCAGCCGCAGCCATGACAAAACTATGGTCAAAGTTCGAGTTATGACCGACCAAAACAGAGCGCTGACAACCCGCCGCTTTTTGCGCTTTTCTAATGGGTTTAAACAGTTCGCGTAATGCCTCTGACTCTGGGACTGCGCCGCGCAGGGGACTGTCTGGATCAATGCCGTTAAAATCGATAGCCGCTTGTTCTATGTTGGCGCCTTCAAAAGGTTCGACGTTATAATGCACTGAATCAACCGGCTTTAACGTGCCGTCGCTGTCAAAGTCCAGCAGTACCGCCGCTATTTCTAAAAGGGCATCTGTTTTTGCGTTAAAACCCGCAGTTTCAACGTCAACAACGACCGGCATATAGCCACGAAACCGTTTCTTCATTAGCGACTCAGAAGTGTCAGACATAAAGACCCTTTAGTTATTTAAGTGGTTATCTCAATTGGCGCCTATTATGCCAAAGATATATCGACAATGCTGAGAGAAACGCTAAAGCGCGGCGAATAAATGCCGATAAAAGCGTATTCGAACTTTGAACCGGAGTGCCTATGAAAAACTGGCTGATGTTAACTGCGGCTGCAGCGTCTGTATTGCTGGCCACGAGCCAGGCAAACGCCAATGCAGTTAGGCATTACAGCGCTGATCTTGATAGCTCGTCGTGGCAGCTAAGTGAAGATACTCGCCTGGAATGTGCGTTAGAGCATGAAATTCCGCGCTACGGTAAAGTTCGCTTTCAAAGCGAAGCAAGTAAACAGCTCAACTTGCGTATGAAAATGGACATGAGAAAGTTGCCTGACAGCTATGGTGTCTCGGTGATTGAATCTGTGCCACCTCGCTGGCGTCCGGGTGAAGCAAGTTACCAAATTGGCTCTATGCAGCTTTATAAGCAGTTTAATGGCGAGTTACAAAAGCAATTAGCCTGGACACTGTTGAGCGAACTGGAAAAAGGCCGGTATCCGACGTTTTTCTACGACGACTGGTATAACAACCGTGATCAGGTGGCTGTGTCGTTGTCCTCGGTGAATTTCCGCAATAAATATGATGACTTCTTAAGTTGTGTCAATGCGTTACTCCCGTTTAGCTTTGAAGATATTGCCTACACAGTGTTGAATCATGAAGATGGCAGTGAAAAACTGACCGTATCGTCACAGCGTAAGCTAAAGCAAATTAGCGATTACTTGAAAGTCGACAATGATCTTGACCTTGTCCTTGTTGATGCTTACACCGATTCGCTCGGCGCGCGGGGACCAAACCAAGAGCTGACAGAGCAGCGTGCCGAAGAAATACAGACGTTTTTTGTTGAGCGTGGTATAGCGGCTGATCGGATAAAAACGGTTGGTCACGGTGAGGATCGACCGATTAAGTCAAATGACAACGAGATTAACCGACAGTTAAATCGCCGGGTTATCGTACAGCTCGCAAAACCCTCAGGGATTGAGCTTTAACAGGCTCAATCGCTGGTTTTGTCTTTAAACTCGCACAAGTCTTCAATAATACACGAGCCACAACGGGGTTTCCTGGCAATACAAGTGTAGCGACCGTGTAGGATAAGCCAATGGTGTACGTCGACTTTAAACTCCTTTGGCACCACTTTTATCAGTTTTTCTTCCACTTCTTTCACGTTCTTCCCTGGTGCCAATTTGGTTCGATTAGAAACGCGGAAGATGTGCGTATCAACGGCAATGGTTGGCCAGCCGAACGCGGTATTTAAAACGACATTAGCCGTTTTACGTCCAACCCCCGGCAGAGCTTCCAATGCGGCTCTGTCTTCCGGCACTTTACCACCGTACTGCTCCACCAGAATTTTACAGGTCTTGTAGGCATTTTCGGCTTTCGAGTTAAACAAACCAATGGTTTTTATGTACTCTTTTATCCCCTCAACCCCCAGGGCCAGCATGTCCTCAGCCGTTGGAGCGGCCGGAAATAGCTTACGTGTTGCTTTATTAACCCCGACATCGGTTGCCTGAGCAGACAATAATACGGCGATAAGTAGCTGGAACGGCGTTTCATATTCCAACTCTGTGGTTGGGTTTGGATTATTGTCGCGAAGACGGCTTAAAATTTCGTAGCGCTTATTTTTATTCATAAGTAGTTGTTATTGTTGTGCGGTTACGCGGGCGCGGGTGACGGTTTTCTTCTCTGCTCGCTCGGCTTTTATAGCATCAATTCGGTTTTTCAGGGCAATGATAAAGCCCATGCCAATAAAGGCGCCTGGCGGCAATATGGCGAGCAGAAGCGGATAGTCAACGGTGAATAACTCAATTCGTAATTGGGCCGCCCAGTCCCCAAGTAGCAGTTCAGCACCGTCGAACAATGTGCCATTACCAATAATTTCACGCATAGCGCCAAGCAGCATTAGTACCAGTGCAAAACCGATCCCCATCATCAACCCGTCGAACGCCGCTTTCTGCCAAGGGTTCTTAGAGGCGTAAGCTTCAGCACGGCCGATAATGGCGCAGTTTGTAACAATAAGCGGAATAAAAATACCGAGCGACTGGTACAGCTCGAACACATAAGCGTTCATTAGCAGTTGAATAACGGTCACAAAGGTAGCAATAACCATAACAAAGACTGGAATACGTATTTCCTGAGGCACGAAGCTACGCACCAGTGAAACGGTCACATTAGAGCCAATAAGAACGAACAGTGTGGCTAAGCCAAGTCCCATCGCATTGGTTACAGAGGCGGTGACCGCCAGCAACGGGCATAGCCCCAGTAATTGTACCAGCGCTGGGTTGTTGTCCCAAAGTCCTTGCCAAGTCAGTTCTTTGTACTCGTTCATTGTGCGGCCTCCTGACAGCGCTGAAGCTCAGCATTGAATAATGTGCCTGCGTTTTCTTCTAAATAGAGTGTGGCTCGTTTAACAGCGCCAACCACCGCACGCGGTGTAATGGTTGCGCCTGTGAATTGATCAAACATGCCACCATCGCGTTTTACCGCCCAGCGATCATCGTCTTGGGATTTCACTCGTTTGCCTGAAAACGACGTAATCCAGTCGTTTTTCTCTATTTCTATTTTGTCGCCAAGCCCTGGTGTTTCCTGGTGGCGCAATGTTCTGACACCAAGTAACTCCCCTGAGGGCTTTAACGCGACTAATAAACGAATGGCCCCGGAATAACCGTCGGGGGCAACAATTTCGGCGGCTAATGCGGTGGGTTCATCGTTAACCCAGGCTCGATACATTGGGTGCGGTTCGTTGCTGCCAAGAGCGGCATGAGTCAGCAGACGACAGGACTCATACAGATCGTTGTCGTGCATAGCGGGCGGAATAAGCTGATTCAAAGTGCGCAGTACCTGAGCTTGTTGTTGTTGCGCTATTTTATCTTTAGTGAGCACTTGTACGCCCACCACTAAAGCCGTGGCAATCACTGCGAAGGCAGCCAATATCAGGCCGTTTTTCTGCATACTATTAATGGTCATTTGCGCTCTCCGTGACCATACACGGTTGGTCTTGTATAACGATCAATAATAGGCACACACATGTTGGCTAACAGCACAGCAAATGCAACGCCGTCGGGGTAGCCCCCCCAACTACGAATAATAAACACCAGCAAACCGATTAATAGACCAAAAACCACTCGGCCTCGGTTTGATGTGGCTGCTGATACCGGATCGGTTGCAATGAAAAATGCGCCTAGCATGGTTGCACCGCTCAGTGCATGGACGATAGGACCCGCCATTAAGTCCGGTGCGAACAGGTAAGCAAAAAAGGCCGGCACGCACAGCCCAGCGATAACGCCGACAGGAATGTGCCAGCTAATAATACGTTGCTGTATGAGTAACAAGCCACCAATGAGAAAGCCAAGGTTAACCCATTGCCAGCCTGCTCCTGCTAAGAAACTAAACTGTGGTTTGTCATATATCTCGGTTAGGGTGAAACCCTGGGTTAGTCCGGTTTTTATAGCATCTAATGGCGTCGCCATAGTAACGCCGTCAATACCGGCTCGCAGTTGTTCGACGCTGTAACCCGCCGGCGTATATTCAAACAGTATGGTGTGTAGCGTCTGCCAAAGCGTGAGTGAATGCTCACCTATTGTCGATGGCGGTAGCCAGTTGGTCATTTGTACCGGAAAAGAGACTAGCAATAAAACGTAACCCGCCATCGCCGGATTAAACAGGTTTTGTCCCATGCCACCGTATACGTGCTTCACAACAACAATAGCAAACAGCGTACCGATAACAATGATCCACCAGGGTGCTAAAGGCGGAATACTAATGGCCAATAAAATAGCCGTAACCAAGGCTGTGTTATCGCGCAGGGCTGACATGGCAGGGCGGTCACGCGCGATAATGCAGGCCGATTCAGCGAGCAACGCGGTAATGACTGCCAGAACGATTTGAAACCAAACACCGAAGCCAAAGAAGTAGCTTTGTATCAAGACGCCCGGCACGAGCGCATAACAGACCCAGCGCATCATGCTGCTGGTGCTGTGCTGGCTATGTCCGTGAGGCGATGATGCTATTTTAAAACTCATGACTCATTTCCTTTCGCTGAGCTATTTTCTTCATCGGCTTTTTGTGCCTGGGCGGCCTTTTTAGCTTTAGCGCGGGCGATAGCGGCTGCAACTGCCGCCGATTTGCCGCCTGACTCCGGCTTTTCTTTACTGTCCGAACTTGGCGTCTCGGCTTTTTCAGCCTGAGTTTTTTTACGCGCCTCGGCTGCTTTTCTATGACGCTCCAAACGCTCCTGTTTTTCACGTTCTAAACGTTCTTGGCGCGCTTCAAAACGCTGACGCGCATGCTCAGCTTTGGCTTTTTCCCGGGCAATGTTGCGTATCTCTGCTTTCGCTTTACGATAATAATGCACTAATGGAATTTCGCTGGGGCAAACATAGGCACACGCGCCGCACTCTATGCAGTCAAACAAGTTCTGCTCGTCTAACGCATCGTAGTCTTTTGCTTTGGCCAATAATTGCAGTTGCTGAGGTTGTAGGGTTGCAGGGCAGGCATCGGCGCAGGCACCGCAACGAATGCAGGCCAGTTCAGGTCCGGGGGCAGGAAGCTCTTCCTCTGTCGGCGCTAAAACACAGTTAGTGGTTTTTATTACCGGAACTTCAATGCTCGGTAGTGTAAAACCCATCATTGGTCCACCCATAATCACGCGTTGTTTGGTTTGGGCGGTAAACCCTGACTCTTTCAACAAGTGCTCAATGGGAGTCCCTAACAATGCCCAGACATTGCGTTTCTTCGCAATAGCGTCGCCGGTCATCGTCACAACACGCTCCAGTAATGGTTCACCATGAATAATAGCGCGTTTGACGGCATAAGCGGTGCCAACATTTTGCATGAGAAAACCGATATCCATTGGCAACTTACCACTGGGAACCTGCTCACCGGTGAGCAGTTCAATAAGCTGTTTTTCGCCACCCGAAGGGTATTTGGTTGGTACAACTTTCAATGCTATTTGTGAATCGTCCCCAATAGCAGCGAGAATAGCATCAATAGCCTTGGGCTTATTATTTTCTATGGCAAAAAGCACAGAGTCACAATGGGTGATGTACTGCAGAATTTTTACACCCGCAACAATATCGTCTGCGTATGCCTGCATGAGTCCGTCGTCTGCAGCAATATAAGGCTCGCACTCAACGCCATTAATAATGAGATGACGTAAAGGCTTTTGTTGTGCCAGTTTTTGTGCGGTTGGGAAACCAGCCCCACCCAAACCTGCGATGCCGGCTTGTTGAATCAGTTCAAGTAAGCGAGAAACCTCAACTTCCCGGTAGTCCGGGATGGTGTGTTTATTGCCCCAGCGATCTTCGCCGTCGGGCTTTATTACAATGGCAAGTTCGGGTAGACCCGACGCATGTGCCGTTGGGCGTTCTTCAATCGCATGAATAATACCGGACGTCGGGGCGTGTAGAGGTAGCCCCAAGCTCAAACTGGCCTCGGTTAGCTGCTGACCTTTATCAACTCTCTGGCCGGGCTCAACCAGTAAATTACCCGATGGGCCAATGTGTTGACGTACCGGTAGTATTAACTCGTCAGGTAAAGGCAGTGAACGTATGGAGTTGTTGCACGCCGGCGCTTTTCTCTCCGGAGGGTGTATGCCACCAGGGAAGTGTCCAGAGACGTTACTCGATACATAAATGGTGTTGTTATCTGAATGGCTCATTCAACCACCTTCACCGGAATGCTGTTCTTTTTGATGTTTCCTTTAACTGTATCGAGGTCCCATTGCCAGGTTTCCGGACTAGCCTTCACGGCGACCATGTCGATGCAGTCGACTGGGCAAGGTCCAACACATAAGTCGCAGCCTGTGCATTCGTGCTCAATAACGGTGTGCATTTGTTTGGCGGCACCTAGAATAGCGTCGACCGGGCAAGCTTGAATACACTTGGTGCAGCCAATGCATTCGTCTTCACGAATGACGGCCACCTTTTTTACGTCCTCTTCACCGTGGGCTGAGTCTAACGGTTTCGCCTCAACGCCCATTAAATCGGCTAACTGTTTTATGGTCGCCTCGCCACCGGGAGGGCACTTATTAATATCGTCACCGTTTGCAATGGCTTCTGCGTATGGACGACAGCCGGGATAGCCGCATTGACCACACTGGGTTTGTGGAAGAATTTCGTCGATTTGGTCAACGATAGGGTCACTTTCCACCTTAAACTTCACCGCCGCAAAGCCCAGAATAACGCCGAATATCAGCGCTAGAATACCAAGTGTAATTACCGCTCCCAATACACTCATTTAACTGCTCACTAATCCGCTGAAGCCCATAAAGGCGAGAGACATAAGGCCGGCTGTTATCATCGCAACCGCAGATCCTTTAAACGTGACTGGTACGTCGGCTGCAGCCAGACGTTCGCGCAAGGCTGAGAAAAGAATAAGAACCAAAGAAAAGCCAATGGCAGCGCCCAGTCCATAAACAATTGACTGAACAAAGTTGTGCTGCTCATTAATATTCAACAAAGCCACACCCAATACCGCGCAGTTGGTTGTGATTAACGGCAAAAATATGCCCAGCAAACGGTACAAAGTTGGGCTGGTTTTATGCACGACCATTTCAGTGAACTGAACCACGACCGCAATCACCAAAATAAAGCTCAGCGTTTGCAGTGACATAAGCCCCAACGGCTCAAGTAAATACTCATTCACCAAATAACTGCAAACCGACGCCAGCGTTAGTACGAAAGTAGTTGCAGCGGACATGCCAATAGCGGTGTCGAGTTTATTGGACACACCCATAAATGGGCACAAGCCAAGAAACTTAACGAGCACAAAGTTATTTACCAATACTGTGCCAATTAATAGCAGCAAATAGTCGGTCATTGAGCAGTCCGCAACAGTGAAAAAATAAAGAGGGCATATTATCGGTGTTTTGTGGCTTATAAACAACCGCCTTTGGGCGGGGTTTATCGGTGAATATCGGTAAATTGTCACTTTATTGTCACGCTAACGCATAAAAAACGTCATAAATGGCTGGCAAAGTGGCTGCAGCTGGGGTTAAAACGGTATAAAAGCCATGGTACTGCTCAGTTATTTACAGCGTTTCGATACCTACTGCTATTGTTTGTTTTCAGGCATAAGAGGGCGTCCAGTTGCCGGACGATTCGCGGTCTGGGTTTCGCGTTCAGGTGATGGCTATGCATACTTTGCTATCGCACTGAGCAGCGTTTTACTGCATGACTCTGGAACCGCGTATTTCAAACATTTATTGCTCGCTTTTCTCATTGAACTGCCCATTTACTGGCTATTAAAAAGCAGCTTCAAACGCCGCCGCCCTTGCGACTTAGGCTTATCACTGGCTGCGTTGATCGTCGCTTCTGATAGATTCAGTTTTCCATCCGGGCACACCGCAGCAGCCTTTATATTCGCAGGCGTAACCGGGATCCACTTTCCCGAGTTTGGCTTTCTTTGCTACATGTGGGCGTCAGCCATTGGCCTCTCACGGATCATTGTGGGTGTGCATTTTCCTTCGGATATTGTAGCCGGTGCTTTGCTTGCTATGTTGATTTGGGAGCTGGTGCTATGAGAATTCTTTACGGCATTCAAGGTACAGGGAACGGACACTTGTCCAGAAGCCATACCCTGGCAGGGTACTTAAAACAACGGCCTGTTGACGTTGACTACCTGATTTCCGGGCGCGGAAATACCGGGGTATTTGATATGGATGTTTTTGGCGCTTATCAGAGCTTCGGCGGGTTGTCTTTTGTCACTGAAAATGGCGCGTTGAAACGTCGAAAAACGGTCCTATCGAATAATTGGAAACAATTTTATCAGGATGTTAAGGCGTTGGATGTGACATCGTACGACGTGGTTATTACCGACTATGAGCCTATTAGTGCCTGGGCAGCGAAACGCGCAGGAGTTCGTTGTATTGGCTTAGGGCGTCAGTACGCATTTCTTGAACCCGATCTTTATAAAACACTGAGTTTGTGGCAACGCCAAATTATTAAGCAATTTGCACCGTGCACCACACCCGTTGGTATGCATTGGGTCGAATGCGGCAATGCGATACCTCCAGTCGTTAAAGAGTCAAGTGACGACTGTGAGGGCGGCTTAGCACAACGAATTGTTGTGTACTTGCCTTTTGAGGATCCTGAAGTGATCATTAATGCGCTTTACCCTCTGGATGATTATGAGTTCTCAGTCTTTCATCCCAAGTTAACGCGGTGCAGTTATGGACATATTGAATGCTTTGCGCCGTCCAGGAAACAGTTTTCAGGGCACTTTGGCCGGGCATCAGCGGTTATCTCAAATGCAGGCTTTGAAACGAGTTGTGAAGCGTTAAGAGAAGGGAAGGCGCTCATCATTAAGCCTCTGGTTGGTCAATTTGAGCAACAGAAGAATGCTGAAATACTAGCGCGAAAAGGGCTGGCGACGGTTTTGACAAGCGTGAATTGTGTTTCAATTGAGCAGGCGCTAAAGAGCCGTCAAAGCACCCACATACAATGGCCTAACGTTGCGAAACATTTGGCGAATTGGATAACTGATGGTGCAAAGGAGTCGGTTCGGGACTTAAGTAAAAGACTTTGGGGGATTTAGCGAATCTTAGGAAAGCGTTCTTTGAAACTTGGCTCCCCAGGTTGGATTCGAACCAACGACACATGGATTAACAGTCCACCGCTCTAACCAACTGAGCTACTGGGGAATAGATAAGTTCTGTAAACGTTGCTTGGCTCCCCAGGTTGGATTCGAACCAACGACACATGGATTAACAGTCCACCGCTCTAACCAACTGAGCTACTGGGGAACAACGTTTAACGGCTGCGAATATTAAAGCTACTGTCTTAGACTGTCAACTGTTCCATCAAGGTTTTTTAGGGAAATGGACTCGTCTGCTGAAAAACTCAACAATTTAGGAAAATAGTCTAAATTGTTCGAAACAACTGTCTATACCTCGCTGTTAACAATGTCAAGCTTTGGTCATAATCACGGCTATAACATTAGGTATAATCCGATCGCTGATGTGATTATCCACAGATCACTGAATTGCCCGTTGGTTAAAGGCTGTAGGATCTTATCCACGGATTCTGTGGATAACCCTGTGTTTAACTCTGTTAAATAATACGGTTTACGCGGTGTTGAGCGCCATTTTTGGAATGGTTAAAAATTGCCTAAATAAAAATATATCTATAAAAATCATTAACTTATAAGATATCGATGAACATTTGTTCAGTTTGATGGATTGTTCGACAAGCAATGCGTACAGAATCAGCAACTTGTGTATTTCTTAGTTAAATTGATTGAAAATTGGTCCTGTTCACCATCAAATTTTTGAGTTTTTTCTCTTGACTTCCTGTAAGTCATTTAAAGAAAAGGCACGGAAAGGATCGTAGTGAATTTTGTTAATTTGTAATAAAAGCGTCAAATGAAAATAAGTGAGAAATTTAACAGATAGGAATAAATAAAGTCAGAAAAGAGAAGGGTTTTGGTGCTTAGATTATTTTTTAGCACCAAAACCCTATTTTTTATAAGTTTTCTGCAAAAGTTTTAATGCGTTTGACCGCTTCTTTTAGCGTATTGAGGTCCGTTGCAAACGATAATCGGCAATAGCCTTCAGCACCAAAGGCTGAGCCTGGCACTAGTGCAACATTAGCGTCAGAGAGTAATTTTTCGCAAAACGAGACATCGTCAGATGTTCCGGCTTTTTGCATCAGCTTTTCGATGTGCGCAAACGCATAAAACGTACCATCGCCTGGCACGCAGTCGATACCGTCAATTGCATTTAAGGCCTCGACTAAATAATCGTGACGCTCTTTAAACGCGGTCACCATTGTCTTTATGCAACTTTGATCGCCATCGAGAGCAGCGGAGGCGGCGTATTGACTGATACTGGCTGGGTTGGACGTACTTTGTGATTGCATTTTTTTCATCGCAGCAATAATCGGTGCCGGGCCTGCAGCGTAGCCAATTCGCCAGCCTGTCATTGCATAGGCTTTGGATACGCCGGTAAGAATTACCGTACGATCTTTAAGATCGGGGGCGACCATCGGTAAATTTGCAAAAGCTGAGTCCGACCAGAGAATATGTTCATACATATCATCGGTTGCGATAAGCACATTTGGATAGTCACGCAATACATCTGCTAACGCTTTTAACTCGTCTGCCGTGTAGGCAGTGCCCGCTGGATTTGACGGGCTGTTAATGAACATTAGGCGGGTTTTATCTGTTAGCGCAGCACGTAATTGCTCGGCCGTGATTTTAAAACGCTGATCAATGCCTGCCTGCACAATAACTGGCTCAGCCCCCACCAGCTTGGTCATATCCGGGTAAGAAACCCAGTAAGGCGCAGGAATAACGACTTCGTCCCCCGGGTTTAACCAAGCACTTAACAGGTTAAAGATACTGTGCTTACCCCCCGAGGAAACGATAATTTCGTTGCGCTCGTAGTTTAAGTTGTTGTCACGCTGCAGCTTTCTGATAACAGCGTCTTTTAATTCAACAATGCCATCAACAGCCGTATATTTTGTCTTGCCCTCTTTAATGGCCTGAATAGCGGCTTCTTTAACAAACTCGGGCGTATCGAAGTCTGGCTCCCCAACGCCTAGACCAATGACGTCTTTGCCTTGCTGTCGAAGTTCATTTGCCTTTTGAGTTACCGCTAGTGTCGGTGATGGTTGAATCGAGTTGATACGGTCGGAGAGTTGATAATCCACGTTCAGATCCTGTTTTTCAGATAGAGGAGAATTGCCCAATACTATACGGATTAGGGCGGTTAAAGTCTATTCTCCGTAGCCACAAACAGCGGTCTGAGTTACACTACTGGGCTACTTAACTGAGGAGGATTAGAATGGCAGCTGCCGACGCATCACGAAGTCTTATCAGCGCGCCGGTAGGACAGAAGCTTTGGGAAATGACCTGGCCTGTTATTTTCGGTGTGGCCACCCTTATCAGCTTCAATGTTGTCGACACTTTCTTTATCAGTTTATTGGGCACCGACCCATTAGCGGCTGTTAGTTTTACCTTTCCCGTCACGTTTACTGTAGTGAGCCTGGCCATTGGTCTGGGCATTGGCACGTCCGCTGTTATTGCCCGAAAGTATGGCTCTGACCGACCCGATGAAGCCCATTTTGACGGTTTCTCGGCACTCTCTGTCTCTGCGTTGCTGGTTGCCGCGCTGGCAGTCATTGGTTATGTGTTGATGGAGCCTATCTTTAGTCTGCTGCAAGCTCAAACCAGGCTCATGCCGCTTATTCGGGAGTATATGACGCTGTGGTTTTTTGGTTGCGTTATGTTAGTCACGCCAATGGTCGGAAACGCGGTTTTACGAGCGGCCGGAGATACCCGAACGCCCTCATTAATTATGGCCTCAGGCGGCCTGGCAAATGCCATTTTCGATCCGATTTTAATCTTCGGCTGGGGGCCTGTACCTGCGATGGGCGTGGAAGGAGCCGCATTAGCCAGCGTTATATCGTGGTTTAGCGGGGTATTTTTAGTTTTCTGGCTGTTGCGTCGTAATAAGTTGGTGTCTTTTACGCCGGCTAACGGGCTCAGTTTTGTGGCCGCTTGGGTGAAGTCCGCAAGAGAGGTCTTAAAAATTGGCATGCCCGCCGCCGGTGCGAATATGCTCACTCCACTGGCTATGTCGGTTATGACAGCGATTGTTGCCGCTTACGGTGCGCCTGCGGTTGCCGCCTTTGGGGTTGGCTCGCGCTTAGAGTCTCTGGCGAGTGTTATTATATTGGCTTTATCGATGTCGCTGCCGCCGTTAATAAGCCAAAACTATGGTGCCGACAGGATTGATCGGGTGCAGCAGGCGTATCGTACTGCGTTAAAGTCAGTGCTGATGATTCAGGCTGTTATTTACTTGCTCATGCTCGCAACGGCGCACTGGATAGCGATGGCTTTTGCCGAAGAAAAGGCGGTAGCCGACATTGTTAAGCTGTTTATTTATATTATGCCGTTGGGTTATGGACTACAGGGCGTAATTATTCTGACAAACTCAAGCTTTAACGCAGTGCATAAGCCGATGAATGCATTATGGCTGAGCATTATTCGCTTATTTGTATTGTTCGTACCGTTGTCGTATTTCGGTAGTTTGCTGGCGGATTTAACCGGTCTCTTTATTGGCGGTGTGGTGGCAAATCTGCTAACGGCGACCATTGCCTATGTATGGTTTTCAAAAGAACTCAGGAGGGAGCATGGCTAAGTCATTTCAGTTGGTTTCCAAGTATAAGCCAGCAGGCGACCAGCCGAAAGCCATTGACAGTTTGCTCGATAACTTGGATGCAGGCTTAGCTCATCAAGTCTTACTGGGTGTTACTGGCTCGGGAAAAACCTTCACAATGGCGAATGTGATTGAGCGCTCGCAGCGCCCAACATTAATACTTGCACACAACAAGACGCTCGCTGCCCAGCTTTATGGAGAAATGAAGGAGTACTTTCCGAACAACGCGGTGGAGTACTTTGTTTCTTACTATGACTACTACCAACCCGAAGCCTACGTGCCAACGACCGATACCTTTATTGAAAAAGATGCCTCCATTAATGACCACATAGAACAAATGCGCTTGTCGGCGACGAAAGCGTTGATGGAACGCCGGGATGTTGTGCTGGTGGCGTCAGTGTCGGCCATTTATGGTTTGGGTGACCCAGAGTCATACATGAAAATGATGCTGCATTTACGTCGCGGCGACATTATTGACCAGCGCGATATTTTGCGTCGTTTAGCTCAGCTTCAATACAAGCGAAACGATGCCGCTTTTGAACGTGGTACGTACCGCGTTCGTGGTGAAGTGATTGATATTTTTCCGGCCGAATCGGAAGAGATGGCAGTACGTGTCGAGTTGTTTGATAACGAAGTTGACAGAATCAGCTTCTTCGAGCCATTGACAGGGCAAGTTACAGAGAAGGACGTCGCCCGCGCAACGATTTACCCGAAAACACACTATGTAACGCCGCGTGAAGTGCTGGTCAAAGCGATTGATAAGATTAAAGACGAGCTGAAAGATCGTCGCGATATATTACTGAAGCAAAATAAGCTGATAGAAGAGCAACGTATTAATCAGCGTACTCAGTTCGATATTGAAATGATGCTAGAGCTCGGATACTGCTCGGGCATTGAAAACTACTCCCGTTACTTATCCGGCCGCGCGCCGGGTGAGCCGCCACCGACGTTGATGGACTATTTGCCGGATGATGCGTTGCTCATTATCGATGAGTCTCATGTAACAGTGTCGCAAGTCGGCGCTATGTACAAAGGCGACCGTTCTCGTAAAGAAAACTTGGTGGAATACGGGTTCCGGTTACCGTCAGCGTTGGATAACCGTCCGTTAAAATTTGACGAATTTGAAGCGATAGCACCGCAAACTATCTATGTTTCAGCAACGCCTGGTAAGTATGAACTTGAACGAAGCAGTAACGAGGTGGTTGAGCAGGTCGTTAGACCGACAGGGTTGGTCGATCCAACGATTGAAGTACGCCCGGTAGCGACGCAGGTTGATGACTTGATGTCAGAGATACGTTTACGCACAGAGCAGGGGGAGCGTGTATTGGCAACCACGCTGACCAAGAAAATGGCGGAAGATTTATCCGATTATTTGGATGAGCATGGGATAAAAGTCCGCTACTTGCACTCGGATATAGATACTGTCGAGCGCATGGAAATTATTCGTGACTTACGATTAGGCGAGTTTGATGTGCTGGTCGGAATTAACTTGCTGCGTGAAGGTTTGGATATGCCGGAAGTGTCGCTGGTGGCGATTTTAGACGCCGATAAAGAAGGCTTCTTGCGTTCCGATCGCTCTCTGATTCAGACCATCGGTCGAGCCGCACGTAACGTGAATGGTAAAGCGATTTTGTACGGTGACCGCATTACCGGCTCAATGCAGCGGGCGATTGATGAAACCGAGCGCCGCCGTGAAAAGCAGATTGCGTTTAACAAAGAGCATGGCATCACGCCGAAGGGGTTGAATAAGAAAATTACCGATGTCATGGATTTGGGGCAGGGCAGTGCGTCTGCTCGTAAGAGTAAAGCGGACAAAGCTCTGGCGGAGGTCGCGTCAGGCTATGATGCCCGCACCGTTGTTATTAAAGACACAAAATCGTTATTAAAAGAAATTGAGAACAAAGAGAAGCAAATGTATCAAGCCGCGCAGGATCTCGAGTTTGAGAAAGCCGGGCAGTTGCGAGATGACATTGCACAGTTGCGAGAACAACTAAAGCGCGCCGTATAATTTGCCAGTAAGCGCATTGATGGTAACGAACAGCTTTATCGGTTTTATCTGTTAGATATAAACCTCCCAATCGACCAGAATAAAATAAAGGTCATGCGGGAGGAATTTATGAAAGACGCAGCGAAAACCGTTTCATTTGGTATTATGCATTTTACCATCGCGTTTAGCGTTGTATGGTTAATGACAGGTGACGTGGTTCTTGGGGGCGCAGTGGCGCTGATAGAACCGTTAGTAAATACAGTAGGTTATTATTTCCATGAAAAAATCTGGCAGCGCACAGACAAGCGCCGGACAACAACTGTACGAGAAAGCACGTTACTTGGATAAAGAGGGCAGAGCGAGCTTCCCGCTTTCGCTCCTGCTTGTCATTTTGTTTCAAATGCGCGGCTATGTTGCCGGCATTATTTCCATCACCTTCGCGGAAGATCGAACTCGACTTCTCAAACTCTTCTATACCAACACCGAACAGTTCGGTGTCATGTTATTGGTGGGCCTACCGGCTCTAGTGGTGCTTTTGGCGACCGCTTTTGCGGCTGAAGATGACCGCAACTGGGCAAATGCTGTTATGCGATTCGCCCAGCCGTTATTGATGCTTTCTTTACTGGTTGATGCGGTACTAATAGGCTGGCTTTTTGTCGAGAGCTATGGGGCGTTCTCGTTTGGACGTGCCGCCATTGTCTTTGGTTGGTTTATTTGTATTTGGTATTTATTAAACTCTCGCCGCTGGCGCTTTTACCGTATGCATTTGGCCAGCAGAGAGCCAGCTGACCCAACAGCAGAAAAGAGTTAGACTTCCTGACTCGGTGTTTTCGAACGAGAGTTCATTGTGGTTAGTACTGTTAATGGCACCACAATCAACATCGAGCCGATGTAAAATCGCATATCGGGTTGCTCAGCGAAGAAAACAACGCCGAAAAATACCGCCCCGAGTAGCCCTGTGTATTCTGCGCTGGTGACTTGGTTACTGTCCGCTGCACGGTAGGCATAAACGCAGGTTGCCGCATAAATCATTGAAAATAAACTCGAGCCCACCGCAATTAACAGGACATTCCAGTCAAAAGGCGCAAACTCAATCAGCGCCAGAATCAGAGCGGTTGGAATACCTAACAAATTTGTCAGGTATAAAGTGTCGATAATACCGTGTTGCGTCGGTAGTTTCTTAATAAGCAAGTTGTTAAGAGCCAGCGTGGTCGCCACCACTAGTGCCGCTAAGGCAAAGATATTGGCGCCGCTCGGGTTCAATATAACAATGACGCCCACCATGCCTAAAGCGGCTGTTGCCAAAGAAATAATGGTCACTCTTTCTTTAAATAACAGGCGTGCAAAAACGACCGTAATTAATGGCGCTGCGTAAAAAATCGCGTTAGCGGTTGCCAGCGGTAGCGTCGTTAAAGACACCACCATAAATACTGTACCCACTAAAAATATGTGTGCGCGGGTTGCGTGCCAACGCAGGTTTTTAGGCAATAGGGGTCTGCGAAAATAAAGAATGACCGGCAATAAGATAAGCGTCGCGCTGAGCTGCCGGAACAGCACAAATTGAAATGGTGCCTCAAAACCATCAAGCAGTTTAATGAGAGAGTCAGACAGAATGACCACATTATTGCCAAGAACCAAAAGCAATACCGCTAATATAAGGGAACGATCCATACCAACACCTCCGTTAAACTGCTTGAAAGTGTGAGCATTGTACGAAACACTTTATATAAAATATAATGATATTAAATAATCATTATATGAGATATTTAGATAGTGAGTGTTCCGTTCCGAGCGATACATTACTTTGTTGAAGTGGCCCGTTTACAGAGTTTTTCCAGGGCTGCTGAGCAGTTGCATGTCTCTCAAAGTGCAGTCAGTCATCAGGTTAAATTATTAGAGTCCTATTTGGGTAAACCACTGTTTGTCCGCAAAGGCCGCACCGTTATGCTTACCGCGGTTGGACAGAGCTATTTCCAAGAAGTGGTTGGTGCGCTGGAGTTAGTCGAAAGCGCAACACGCAACGTGAAAGAAAATGACACACGGCAAGTACGCTTGGCCATTCATGGATCACTGGCTGTTAAATGGTTAATTCCAGCACTTGATGACTTCAGAGAGCGGTACCCAAATATTGATTTAACCTTGCAAATGCTGACTCAGGATGGTCAGTTCGACAGTCAGTGGGCGGACTGTTTTATTACCACACAACCGCCGGGTACGGGGTACCAACGCTATCATTTGTACGATGAAACACTGAAACCTTACTGTTCTAAGTCGGTTTGGACCGAAGCGCATCGCATTACCGAGCCTGTTGAATTGGCTCGTTTTCCTTTGCTTTCAGCAATTTCTGCTTTCGCAAACGGTAAGCCGGGTACCGACTGGCAACGTTGGTTCGAAAAGGTGTCATTACGACTCCCTAAAACCGCAAAAGTGCATCACTTCAGTCATTTATTGTTAGCGGCAGAGGCGGCTAAATACGGTCAGGGCATTGCGCTTTTAAATGAGTTTATGACCACCGAAGAAGAGCGGAAAAATAGTCTCTTTGAATTGCCTTTCCATAGTATTCGTACAGACGACAGCTTCTATTTTGTCTATCCGTCATCAACCGCAAAAAGTCCGGGGCTAGAAGCCTTGGGGGATTGGTTAGTAACCTTGTGCAGAAATCGTTAGGAGATAGAAGCGTGCGCGAGGCACGCTCTATTGCTTAATTTCTAACCAATCGACCTTGCTTGTCGCGGAAGCCGCCAACCAGAATAACGATAAAGTCGATAAGCGTCCAAAGGCCTAGGAAACCCAAGGTTAGAAGCATTAAAATGCCAGTGCCTACCTTGCCAACGACAAAGCGGTGAATACCCAAACTACCCAGGAAAAAGCAAACAATCGCCAAAACAACGCGACTGTGCGGACTGACTTCTGCAGGATCCATAAAGAACTCCAAATGTTGTTGTTATATCCTAAGGTGTTAATTAACGAAGAGTTAACACCTTAATAATATGCAGGTAGGAACTCTTTCATTCAAGAGTTTTTAATTTAGCATCCATTCGACTAGGGCTTGGCAGTGAACTTCGGTGGTATCAAACAGTGGTAGTTCGGAGTGTTCTTGCTGCACGAGCAAGCCGATTTCGGTGCAGCCTAAAATAACGCCTTGTGCGCCTTTAGCTGACAGGTCATCAATAATTTTTAGATACTGTTTCCGCGCATCATCGGTAAATTGACCGCGGCAGAGTTCTTTAAAAATGATGTTGTCTACAGTTTTGCTGTCATCCTCATTGGGGATTAAAACCCTTATACCTTGCTTTTCAAGACGTTCTTTATAAAAAGGCTGCTGCATAGTGAAACGAGTGCCTAAAAGCCCAGCTCGTTCAATCTCGTTCTTTTTGAGGTGGTTAGCCAGAGCATCAACAATATGGATAAGCGGAATGGAAACGGCCGCCTCAATTTCCGGGGCAACTTTGTGCATTGTATTAGTTGCTATAACAATACTGTCCGCGCCAGCTTTTTCAAGTTGTTGGGCTTTCGTCACTAGAGCGCTTCCAGCTGCATCCCAGTCGCCTCTGCTCTGCATTCCTTCAATAGGTGCAAAGTCGACACTGGCAAGCAAAATTTCAGCACTATGCAAACCGCCTAACCGCTCATTAATTAATTGATTTAGACGGCGATAATAAGTGCTGGTGGACTCCCAGCTCATACCGCCAATAATGCCGACTGTTCTCATCTCGCCTTCCATTACGTTGTGTTATAGATAACCAGAGTAGCTTAGTTTATTGATAAGGTTAACAAGATGGTTATATCAGAAATGTCTAATGTATGTTTCTTAGACACATAAAAAGAAGTATGGTGCTTATCAAGCTTTAATAGTAGGGAATTTATATTTATGCCGTCTGTATTAGCGGTGCTGTCAGGCAAAGCGAAAGCTTACACACGTCCCAAAACATTTAGTGCTATCGATAAGCGCATGTTAACGGGTGGTATTGAAGTGAATGAGCTAGGACTGGTTGGTGATGAAGTCGGCGATCCTAGGGTACATGGAGGTAAAGACAAGGCAGTCCACTGTTATCCCAGTGAACATTACGAGTACTGGAAAACCGCAATTGGCGGCAAAAGAGTATTGAATACTCCCGGAGCCTTTGGTGAAAACCTTCACACTGTTGGGTTAACTGAACAAACCGTATGCTTAGGTGACCAATACCAGATCGGGAGTGTTGTATTTGAAGTTAGTCAGGGCAGACAGCCCTGTTGGAAACTGAATGATCGATTTGACGTCAAGGATATGGCTTTGCAAGTGCAAAATACGCGACGTACTGGCTGGTATTTTCGGGTGCTTAAACCTGGTGACCTAAAAGCTGGAGACTCTATTGCTTTACTGGAGAGACCATATCCAGATTGGAGCTTATATCGTATTTGTAGAACGCTTTATGCTCGGGAAGCACCACTGACTGAGCTGGAGCAGTTAAAGGCGTTGCCGCTACCTGAGTCGTGGGCTCGCCTTATTGAACGAAAGTACTCTAACGCACTAAATAAAAAGAATGATGATTTCGACCACTCTGTACGTACCAATGGCCCGCCTCCTCATTGATACCCACCCGAATCAATAGAGTGTTAACTCCGTCGAGTGGGCATCCGCGTAATCGGTTAACAGTTAACTAAGTTATGTTCAATCCCCAGTCGTCATAAGCCGCTTTTGCCAGTTCCTCACGAAATTTCGGGTCGGCAATATGGATCAGCTCGCGCGCCCGTTCACTCATGCTCTTAGCGCGTAAGTTAGCCACGCCATGCTCAGTGACAATGTAATGAACGTGGGCGCGGGTGGTGACCACGCCGGCGCCCGGAGCAAGTAATGAACTAATGCGTGATACGGTTCCTCCACAGGCCGTTGAGGGCAGAGCAATCACTGAGCGCCCGCCTTCCGATAAGCTGGCGCCGCGCACAAAGTCCATTTGACCACCGACGCCTGAGTATATTTTCGTGCCAATAGAGTCAGCGCAGACTTGTCCGCTTAGGTCGACCTGCAAAGCACTGTTTATAGACATAACTTGTTTATTCTGGCGAATAACCGAGGTGTCATTGGTATACTCAACATCGAGGAAAAACACTTCCTGGTTATCATCAACAAAGTCATAAAGTGCCTGAGTGCCCATCGCGAAAGTGGTGACAATGCGGCCACGGTGCTTACGCTTACGGCTATTGTTTATGACGCCACGCTCAACTAAGGGCAATACCCCGTCAGAGAACATTTCGGTGTGAATGCCCAAATCTTTATGATGGTGCAGGCAAGCTAGCGTCGCATCGGGTATGGCACCAATGCCCATTTGTAAGCAGTCACCGTCGTCAATGAGGCCAGCAACGCGCTCACCAATTTTTTGTGTAATAGGGTTTTGTGGCGGTTGTTGATGTAGTGGAATAGGGGCAGCTTCCTCGAAATAACGATCAAACCGTTTTAATGAAACCAAGGCGTCACCGTGGGTGCGAGGCATATTTGGGTTTATCCAGGCAACCACTTTTTTTGCCACTTGCAATGCCGCCCGAGTTGCTTCAACCGAAATCCCTAAGCTGCAATTGCCATGTTTATCCGGTGGTGATACCTGAACGATAGCCGCATCCAGAGGCTGTTCGCCTGAGCGAAATAACTTGGGAATTTCTGAAAGGAAAATAGGGACATAGTCGGCGAGTCCCTGATTAACGGCCTGCCGGGTTGAGGCGCCGACAAAGAAAGCACGTTGGCGAAGGTGCCCTTTAAGCTCCGGGTCGCATAGTATTTCACTGTACTCTGTGTGCAGTTGCAGTAGTGTTAGCTCTTTTCGTTGTTTTGCGACTTCTTTCAGACCTTCAAGTAATTTATAGGGTGTGGCCGCCATTGACTGACACCAAATAACATCACCATCGTTAATAATCGAGAGCGCTTCTGCAGCTGAATTAACTTTCATTACGGCTTCCTTTCTAGCGAGAAGTATTGAGCGAGATCAGAAGTATAACCGCTTTACGTGTGAGGGTATTTACCCAGTAAGTAATACCTACGTAGCCTGACATAAATGTCAGGCTACGTCGGCGGCATGTTACGCGTTTAAATACTTCGCATGGAAGCGAAGCTGAGCTTCAATAAATGACGAGATGAAGTAATAACTGTGGTCATAGCCATCGTGTAAATGAACGGTACCGCCGCCGTTGGCTTCGTTAATGGCGTTTTTTAAATTCTCCGGTTTTAACTGCTCTTCTAAAAAACCGTCAGCTAAGCCCTGATCAACCCGAATGGGGAGTGTCTGTCCTTTAGATTTAATGATCTCAACGGCATCGTATTGCTTCCATTGTTCGCGATCATTGCCCAAGTAAGCGCTAAAGGCTTTTTCTCCCCAGGGGCATTGCGTTGGGTTGGTAATGGGTGAAAACGCGGAAATACTGGTGTAACGGTCACTGTTACGTAAACCAATAACCAAAGCACCGTGCCCGCCCATCGAGTGACCGGCAATGGCGCGCTTGTCGCTAACCGGCAGCTCCGATTCAACCAATTCCGGAAGCTCCTTCACAATGTAGTCGTACATTTGATAATTCGACTTCCATGGCTCTTGAGTGGCATTAAGGTAAAAGCCAGCGCCTAAGCCTAAATCATAAGCGCCGTCGGCATCGTCGGCTACGTTGTCTCCACGTGGGCTGGTATCGGGAATAATTAAGGCAATACCAAGCTCTGTGGCGACACGCTGCGCGCCGGCTTTTGTAGAAAAGTTTTCATCAGTGCAGGTGAGTCCCGATAGAAAATAAACCGATGGCACTTCCGTTTTTTCTGCGCGCAATGGCAAAAAGACACTGAACTGCATAGCGCAGTTCAGTACTTCAGAGTCATGTTCAAAGCGCAGCTGACGACCGCCAAAACAGCGGGTTTCGCTAACTTGTTTCATTAAAGACTCCATTAATAATGAATAACTGAACGAATCGATTTGCCTTCGTGCATTAAATCGAACGCTTTATTAATGTCTTCTAATGACATGGTATGAGTAATAAAGGTATCTAAGTCAAACTTACCGTCCATGTATTGTTTAACATAGTCAGGCAGTTCGGTACGACCTTTCACGCCCCCAAAAGCACTGCCGCGCCATACGCGACCTGTCACCAGCTGGAACGGGCGGGTAGAGATTTCTTCACCGGCACCGGCAACACCAATAATAACGGATTCGCCCCAGCCTTTGTGACAGCACTCAAGTGCGGCGCGCATAACATCAACATTACCAATACATTCGAATGAGAAGTCGACGCCGCCATCAGTCATGTCAACAATGACTTCCTGAATAGGTTTGTCGTATTCGGTTGGGTTCACAAAGTCAGTCGCGCCTAGCTCTTTGGCAATTTTCTGTTTGTCGTCGTTCACATCAATGGCAATAATGCGGGAAGCTTTAGCTTGTACCGCACCAATAATAACGGCCAGACCAATACCGCCCAGACCAAATACGGCAACGGTATCGCCTTCCTGAACCTTGGCTGTGTTTTTAACTGCACCCATGCCGGTAGTAACGCCACACCCCAATAAGCAGACCTTTTCTAATGGTGCTTCTTTAGGGATTTTAGCCAGTGAAATTTCAGGTAGAACGGTATATTCAGAGAACGTTGAAGTGCCCATGTAGTGATAAATAGTCTCGCCGTCTTTAGAGAAACGGCTGGTGCCGTCCGGCATTAAGCCTTTACCCTGAGTGGCACGGACTGCCTGACACAGGTTAGTTTTACCCGAGGTACAGAACTTACATTCACCACATTCTGCCGTGTACAGGGGAATGACATGGTCTCCCACCTCAACGGAAGTGACACCTTCGCCGACAGACTCAACAATACCGCCACCTTCGTGACCTAATACTGACGGGAAAATACCTTCCGGATCTTTACCCGACAAAGTGTAGGCATCAGTATGGCAGACACCGGTTGCGATAATACGAACACGTACCTCACCTTTCTTTGGTGGTGCAACATCAATAACTTCTTCTTTGAGTGGCTCGCCCGGACCCCAGGCAACCATAGCGCGTGACTTAATTGTTTCCATGATGTTTCCTTTTAGACAGTTAATTTAATTACGTAAAAGCGTAGCCTAAGTTTAACTTTTTCTCATAAGCAGGTAATCTTATGTTTATACAAATTACTTTTTCATAAATGAAATAATAGGTTGAAATGAAAGCTTGGCAGGGAATTAGTGAGTTTGCCGCTGTCGCTGAACGGCAGAGCTTTACCGCAGCAGCGCAGGAGTTAGGTCTGTCTGTCGCACAGGTCAGTCGGAATATAGCTGCGCTGGAGAGTCGACTGCATATGCAACTGCTTTACCGGTCGACCCGCAGTGTCAGCTTAACAGAAGAAGGGGAGCTATATCTGCCGCACTGCCAGCATTTAGTCGCCAGCTTGAGGGATGCCGATCAGGCCATTCAGCAGCGCACACAACAACCTCAGGGACTTATTAGAATTACTGCGCCTGTCTATTATGGTGAACGTTTTATAGCACCACTTTTAAATAACTTTCTACAAGTTTATGAAGACTGTCGGCTTGATCTGCAATTGACCAACGAACAGGTCGACCTAATCGAAGGTAGTTATGATGTGGCGATACGTTTAGGGCAACTGGGTAACCCAAGATTAAGGGCGCGTAAGTTGGGAACTCGTCGCCACTATGTTGTAGGCGCACCGAGTTATTTTAAAAGCTTTGGAGAGCCTAACACGATAAATGAACTGGAAGCTCATCGTTGTTTTACGGGCACGGTTAAACAGTGGCGTTTTGAGGTAGAAGGGCGATCTGAAACTTTCCGACCTGAGCTTTATTTGCATTGTAACAACGGCTTGGCGCTAAGAGATGCAGCGATAAAAGGCTTGGGTCTAGCGATGCTACCTGATTACTACGTGACAGAGGCACTGGAAACCGGTCAACTGAAAGAGGTTTTGGGACAATTTAGACAAGAAGACGACGGTATTTGGGCGCTGTATCCTGAAAACAGGCAAGTGATTCCGAAAGTCAGAGTTTTGTTAGATTATTTGCTTGAAAATCTGAAATGAGCAGGAATAAAAAATGGTGGTTGCTACTGGGCTCGAACCAGTGACCCTCGCCTTGTAAGGGCGATGCTCTCCCAACTGAGCTAAGCAACCATCCTGAAGGTCTGCAACTAAGGGGAAGAAGAGAAGTGGTGGTTGCTACTGGGCTCGAACCAGTGACCCTCGCCTTGTAAGGGCGATGCTCTCCCAACTGAGCTAAGCAACCATTCTCACTGTGACACTTCTGCGTCGTTGCGAGGAGGCATTATAGGGATCAGATAAAAACTGTCAAATAAAAATTGCGAACTTTGTGTTGTTTGCTGACATTTTAATCATTTCGATTAGCAGATGCGCTGAGCGCTCAGTCTTGATAAACTTGCCGCCATTATTTTGACCGGTTTAAATGAAAGGAAAAAACATGAGTGTGGTAACGCGTTTTGCTCCCAGTCCAACAGGTTATTTGCATGTCGGTGGTGCTCGTACCGCTTTATATTCTTGGTTAGTTGCCAAGGCACAAGGCGGTGAGTTCGTATTACGTATTGAAGACACCGACCGTGAGCGCTCAACACAGCCTGCTATTGATGCAATTTTAGAAGGCATGGAATGGCTAGGGTTGAACTGGGATCGTGGTCCTTATTATCAAACTCAACGTTTTGACCGCTACAAAGAGCTTATTGATAAGCTTTTGGAAGAAGATAAAGCTTACAAGTGCTATTGTTCTGCCGAGCGTTTGGAAAAAATGCGTGAAGAGCAAATGGCAGCCGGTGAAAAGCCTCGCTACGACGGTCATTGCCGTGATAATCCTAACGTTGGCGGTGACAAATACGTGATTCGTTTTCGTAACCCGCAAGAAGGTAGCGTGGTTTTCGATGATCACATTCGCGGGCGTATTGAATTTGCGAATACTGAGCTGGATGATTTGATCATTGCCCGAACCGATGGCACGCCGACCTATAACTTCTGTGTTGTCGTAGATGACTGGGACATGGATATTACGCATGTTGTTCGTGGTGAAGACCACATTAACAACACACCGCGCCAGATTAATATCCTTAAAGCTCTAGGGGCGCCTGTACCAGAATATGCACACGTTTCCATGATTTTAGGTGACGACGGTAAAAAGCTTTCTAAACGTCACGGCGCGGTCAGTGTCATGCAATACCGTGATGACGGTTATGTACCTGAAGCGGTCGTTAACTACTTAGCGCGCCTGGGTTGGTCTCATGGTGATCAGGAAATATTCAGTCGCGAAGAACTCATTGAATACTTCAAACTGGATGATGTGAATAAAGCAGCATCTGCCTTTAATACCGAAAAGCTGAACTGGCTAAATCAGCACTATATGAAAACGCTGCCGGCTGAAAAAGTGGCGCCACAACTGCGGTGGCAGTTTGACCAAATTGGCGTGGATACCAGCAACGGTCCTGCTCTTGAGAAAGTGGTTGCGTTGCAGGCCGACCGAGTGAAAACTCTGAAAGAAATGGCTGCCATTAGTCGTTATTTCTACGAATCAGTCGACGAATTTGAAGAGAAGGCGGCGAAGAAGCATTTACGTCCTGTGGCGAAAGAGCCTTTATTAAAAGCAAAAGAACTGCTTGGAGCAGTGAACGACTGGAATGCTGATACGATTCAGGCCGCAATTAATCAAACGGCCGCTGATTTGGATGTCGGAATGGGTAAAGTAGGTATGCCTTTAAGGGTAGCCGCTACCGGTGGAGGTAACTCTCCTTCGTTAGGTGAAACCCTGGAATTAATACCCCCAAAAACCGTTTTGGCGCGAATTGACCTTGCTTTAGAATTTATAGCTCAGCGTGAGAGTGCGTAACATTGCGTTAAAACGGCTTTAGGATACATCATGCCAGACATTAAGCATTTGATTGAAAACAATAAAGCGTGGGCGGAAGAGCAGATCCAAAGAGACCCTGACTTCTTTAAACGTTTGGTAGGGCAGCAAGCTCCAGAGTACTTATGGATTGGCTGCTCTGATAGTCGAGTGCCGGCGAATCAGATTGTTGGTATGGATCCTGGCGAGTTATTCGTGCACAGAAATGTGGCAAACCAGGTTATTCAGACAGATTTTAACTGCCTGTCTGTGATTCAGTTTGCTATTGAAACGTTGAAGGTTCGACACGTACTAGTCGTGGGGCATTATGGCTGCGGCGGTGTCAAAGCTGCTATGGAATCAAAGCCCCATGGGTTGGTTGACCACTGGCTGTATCCGATTCGCGATGTTTACCGCGAGCATGCCGATGAAATAGCTGTTCTGGAAGACTCTCAAAAAGTTGATCGTTTGTGCGAATTGAATGTCATAGAGCAGGTAAAAAATCTAGCTAAAACTAATGTTGTTCAGGAAGCCTGGGATAGAGAACAGCCTCTTACGTTACATGGTTGGGTTTATCGTTTGGATAACGGTTTAGTGAATGACATGAATGTGTCTGTTTCAAGTCGGGAAGGGTTGGAAGAGGTGTATCATGTTTATCACCAAAAACTGCCGGACGGCTTGAAAAAATAGTTTTTGATGAATAACTGAACAAACTGCCATAAAAACAGCCAAACAGTCTTATTTTTTCAAAAAATAGTTGACACATTAGCGCCGCTCGAAATAGAATGCGCCCCGCTGTCAAGGCAGTCTGTGATTGCCAGGTGCGGGGCTATAGCTCAGCTGGGAGAGCGCTTGCATGGCATGCAAGAGGTCAGCGGTTCGATCCCGCTTAGCTCCACCACGTTGTTTTCGGTAGAGCACCGACAGTAGTAAAAAGTATTTGGTTGCGTCCCCTTCGTCTAGAGGCCTAGGACACCGCCCTTTCACGGCGGTAACAGGGGTTCGAATCCCCTAGGGGACGCCATTCAAATACTGTGATGCAAAGTGATTATTGCGTCCCCTTCGTCTAGAGGCCTAGGACACCGCCCTTTCACGGCGGTAACAGGGGTTCGAATCCCCTAGGGGACGCCATCTCTTTTAAGAGGTTCACAACGCACATCAAACAGTCCAGGGTCCCCTTCGTCTAGAGGCCTAGGACACCGCCCTTTCACGGCGGTAACAGGGGTTCGAATCCCCTAGGGGACGCCATTTAAGGACAATACACTAACCGCCCGAAGGCGGTTTTTTTGTGCCTTTATTTTGTCAGCTCGAGTAAATAGGGTTCTAAGAAGTCAGCGATTTTGGGCTGGGCTTCCGCGGTGGGGTGAATGCCATCGTTCTGCACATAGTCTGGGTTAGTCGCTATTTTCTCCATAAAGAACGGCACGAGTTTAACGCCTTCTTCTTTCGCAACTTCTTCAAAAACTTGTCGAAACTGTTCGGCGAATCTCTGACCATAGTTGGGTGGTACCATAACCTGGCTCAACGCTACTTTAACGCCTTGTTGCTGCGCTTTATCGATCATTTGTTTCAAGTTTGACCGAACTGTGTTGAGGTCAAACCCTCTAAGACCATCGTTGCCACCTAATTCAATAAATAATGCGTCGGGTTGGTGACGCTCTAAAACGCCTTCTAAGCGGCTTAAACCACCACGAGTGGTCTCGCCACTAATACTGGCGTTTATGATGTTAATATCGGGGTGAGAGCTGTTCCAGCGACGGTCGAGTTCGGCCACCCAGGTTTGCTCCTGAGAAAGTCCGTAACCGGCGCTTAGGCTGTCACCTAAAACGACAAGTGAGACATTTGCGGAAACACTGCGTATAACTAGCAACAGTGATAAAAATAGACACGTTTTCAAAAGGAAGTTTTTCATTTTATGCTCATTCAAGCTCAACAACTGGAAAAAACCGTAGACACCTCTGAGGGTCCATTACAGATTCTGCAGCCAATTAACGTCAGTATCAATGCCGGCGAGACTGTTGCCATTGTTGGTGCGTCAGGCTCTGGCAAATCAACGTTGCTGTCGCTGCTTGCGGGGTTAGACCTCGCATCCTCCGGAGAGGTTCTTATAGAGAACGAAAAACTGAGCGAATTGGATGAAGAGCAGCGCGCGAAAGTTCGTGCTGATAAAGTTGGCTTTATTTTTCAGTCGTTCCTATTGGTGCCAAGTTTAAGTGCTCTGGAAAACGTCATGTTACCCGCTGAACTGGCGGGTCATAAAGGCGCAGAGAAAGAAGCCCGCGAACTATTAGCCAAAGTTGGGCTGGAAGATCGCTGGCACCATTACCCAAACCAGCTGTCAGGCGGTGAACAGCAACGGGTTGCTATTGCGCGTGCGTTTGTCGGTCAGCCAAAAATTCTGTTTGCCGATGAACCTACCGGTAATCTTGATGCTAAAACCGGTGGTAAGGTCGAAGAATTACTATTCGACCTCAACAAAGACTATGGCACAACATTAATAATGGTGACGCATGACCAACAGTTAGCGAAACGTTGTCAGCGCGTGCTGCAAATGGAAGCTGGGCAGTTATCGGAGGCGACACAGGATGTGGCATAAAATTTCGTTTCGTTTGCTTAAGCAGGAGCTGAAACGAGGTGAGCTGACAATTATGGCGCTGGCAATTATCTTGTCGGTTACCGCCGTGTTGTCTCTTTCTATTTTCAGTGACCGCCTACAAGCCGGACTGACTGAACGCAGCAGTGAATTCTTAGCCGCGGATCGTGTTTTGAGCTCACGTCGTGACATACCCCAGGAATGGCTGGATCAAGCCGGACAAATGAAACTCCAAACGGCTTGGAAAGTCGTGTTCAACTCCATGGCGTTTTCTGGCGAGAATATGACCCTGGTGGATGTCAAAGCGGTCAGTGACGGTTACCCATTACGAGGTGAGCTAGAAATCGCAGACCAGCCGTTTGGGCAAGGGTATGTGGCTGAAGGACTTCCCGCCGAAGGTGAGGCTTGGGTTGCATCGCAGTTGTTTCAGGCACTGCAGTTAGACATTGGCGACTCAATTGAAGTGGGCAACAGCAGCTTTAAGGTGACTAAAGTCGTCACTTACGAGCCTGATGTCGGTTTCTCGGTCTTTACTGACAGCCCAAATGTCATTATTCGCCATTCTCAGCTAGAAGAAACGGGGCTCATTCAACCGGGTAGCCGTGTGCGTTTTAACGTACTAATGGCTGGAGAACCAGGCGCTATTGATGCTTACGAAGACTGGCTGTTACCTCGACTCAATGACGACACCCACAGTTGGCGTAGTATTGAAGATGGTGATAGCCCGTTATCGCGTTCTTTAAATCGAGCTGAGCGCTTTATGATGCTGGCAAGCCTGCTCGGTGTGGTACTGGCCGCAACAGCGGTGGCAGTAGCAGCGCAGCGTTATTGCCAGCGAAACTATGATGTGGTCGCTATTTTTAAAACCTTAGGGGCTGATAAAAAACAAATACGCCGTATTTTCATTCTGCACTTGCTGTTATTAACCGCAGTGAGTGTTGCTATTGGTATGTTGCTGGGCTGGGCTATTCAGTACTTTGTGATTGAGTGGGTCTCTCAAAAGCTTGACGCAACCTTACCGCAATCCGGTTGGCAACCATACGCACTGGCGGCAGCAACCGGTGTTATCAGTGCTGTTATGTTTACTTTGTATCCGCTGTTTCGCTTGGTGGCGATTCCGCCATTGCGTGTATTGCACCGTCAGTTAACCGCGGGTAACGCTATTCGTTGGTTGCAGTGGGTATTGAGTGGCGGAACCATTTACGCACTGCTGGTAATTTACAGTCAGCAGTGGTGGCTCTCGACGGCTTTGTTCGCGGGGGGAGCCGTCGCAGCAGTCATTTTACTGGGGCTGGGGCGTTTATTTATTACGGCAAGCCGCAAGGCGGGGATGCAGGCTGGTAGCAGCTGGCGCCTCGCAATGGCAGGTTTGCAGCGAAGAGCCGCGCAAAACAGCGTACAAATGCTGAGCTTCTCAACAGCTATTATGTTGCTGTTATTAGTGATTGTTTTACGCAACGACTTACTGGAAGACTGGAAACGACAGTTACCAGCAGACGCTCCGAACTACTTTGCCATTAATATTGCCCAGGACAATGTTGATGATATGCAGGCAATGTTCGAGCGTGAAAATATTCCGTCGACTGATCTCTACCCTATCGTGCCGGGGCGTTTAACTCATATTAATGGTGAAAAACTTCATGACGAAGTGACCAAGGAAGATCGTGAAGACGACGAAGCAGAAGGACGCGAGGGCATTGGTCGGGAGCTGTCGCTGACATGGCGCGATACCTTACCACCTAACAACGAGCTAACAGCCGGTGAGTGGTGGGGCGATGACGCAAAACCTCAGGTGTCTGTTGAGCTAAATGTGTCAGAACGACTGGATATTAAAGTGGGTGATGAACTACGCTTTAATTTAGGTGGGCAGGAGTTTACAGTGCCGGTGACCAGTTTGCGAAAAGCCGACTGGAACACGCTGCAGCCGAACTTTTACATGATATTCAACACCTCGACATTGGAAGACTTTCCGGCGACATATATCACCAGCTTTAGGTTAGGCGAAGAGCGCAAGAGTGAGCTTTATGAACTCTTTAAGCCTTTCCCACAAACGTCGTTGATTGATCTGGATGCGATGATTGATCAGATACGTGAGGTGATTGGGCAAGTAAGTCTGGCGATAGTGTTTGTGTTGGTTCTCGTGATAATCGCTGGTTCACTGGTCTTGGTTGCACAGGTTCAGGCGAGCATGGAAGAACGGCAGAAAGAACTTGTGATTCTGCGGACGCTGGGTGCGCCCGGTAAATTATTGAGTCGTAGCATTACTTACGAGTTTTTGGTGTTGGGTGCTATTAGCGGATTAATAGCCACACTGGCGATGGAAATATCCTTGTTCATATTGCAAAACCAAGTATTTAACATGATGCCGGTAATCCATTGGAAACTATGGCTTGTAGGACCACTTTGCGGTGCTTTGGTAGTGGCTATTTTAGGTCGTTTGTCATGTTATCGCCTAATTAAACGCAATACAGCGCAACTTATCCGCAAGCTCGCGTAAGTTTGCGCCAGTGACTGACTCAGGAGGTGACCGATGAAGATTTTGATGACGGGAGGTACAGGCCTAATTGGCTCTGCGTTTATTCGCAAATACCGCAGTGATCATAAGTTCACGGTCACCACACGCGACAAAGAGCGAGCCAGGAAGCTGTTGGGCGACGATGTTAGTTTATTATCCTCAGTGGACGAGGTGGCGGATATCGGCCAATTTGATGCGGTTATCAATTTGCAGGGTGAGGGTATTGCTGACAAACGCTGGAGTGACTCTCGTAAGCAAGCGTTAAAAGACAGTCGTTGGCAAGTTACAGAAAAGATAGCTTCCTTAATGAATGCTGCAGAAGCTCCGCCTAAGGTGTTTCTGAGTGGCTCTGCGATTGGCTATTATGGCCCGAGAGACTCAGAGCCTGTCAACGAAGAGGGCAAGCCCGAGCACACGGACTTCGCGGTGACGTTGTGTCAGGAGTGGGAGCGTAGGGCTTTAGCGGCTGAAAAGGGCACTCGCGTTGTATTGCTTCGCACAGGCGTGGTGCTGGCAAAAGGTGAAGGTGCGTTAGCGAGAATGATCCTTCCATACAAAATCGGTTTAGGCGGACCTTTAGGTGAAGGTAAGCAAATGATGTCCTGGATACAACTTGAGGACATGGTTCGGGCCATCCAGTATTTACTGCAGCACGACAATTTATCGGGCCCCGTTAACATGACCGCTCCGGGGCCGGTTACCAATGAAGCCTTTAGCCGTACTTTGGCGTCGGTATTGAATAAACCACACTTTATGAGAGTCCCCGCATTTGTGCTTAAGCTTGGCTTGGGTGAAATGTCGTCGATGTTGCTTGAAGGGCAAGCTGTGGTGCCGGACAAACTGCGGAACCATGGCTTTGAATTCAAGTATCCAACCGTGCGCGAAGCTTTTCAGGTGAGTGTTTAAATCTTTACGACGTCTTTTTATTTCCTTAACAGACAGGGTTTTCGGAACTCAGTAAGATTAAGGAATGAAAACAAAAAACACACACTCCGTTAAAAAACTCATGTTCGGCACCAGTTTATTGATGCTGGTGCTGAGTGGCTGTAGCTCCATTCCGGCGAAGAGTCCCGGTAACTTAATTGGTAAACAAGAGTCAGGAAAGGCGTCTTATTACGCCATGAAATACCAATTCAGGACCACCGCCAGCGGTGAGCGGTATAACCACTTCGCAGACACCGCCGCTCACAGAACCTTGCCATTTGGCACCAAAGTTCGAGTCACCAATATCGCTAACAATAAAAGCGTCGTGGTTAAAATTAATGATCGAGGCCCCTTTATTGACGGCAGAATCATCGACCTATCGCGCTCTGCCTTTGGCGAAATCGCCGACTTGGATGCCGGGATTATTGAAGTGACTACTGAAGTGGTTCAGTAACCTTATTTGGCAACTTACTTGTTCATTAACTGCTCAATGGCGAGCTTTAAATCACCGACAAGATCATCGCTTTCGCGGAATCCATTGATCAGAATTTTGTATTTGCCATTCACTATTAGCGTTGGTGTGCCGGTAATGTTTTTATCGCGGGCGTCTTTGTCCATTTGTTTTGCGCGAGCCATAACGGAAAAGCTGTTATAGCCACGCTCAAAGTCCTGTTCAGAAACTCCGGCTTGAACAAAGATGTCTTTGAGCTTGTCCTGTGTATCAATTGACTGACGTTGCCCGAATTGCTGCTTAAAAATGCGTTCGCTAATGGCCTGCTCTTTGTTCAACATTAAGGCAAGTGCATATGCTTGGGTCATTTTTCTGCCCATGCCAGGTTTAGGACTCAACCCTGAAGTATGTGACTTTTTGAAAGCACTGGGATAAGTCGATGCCAACTCTTTTGCGAGAGGCTCGAAACGATAACAGGCCATGCAATAAAATGAGAAATATTCAATAACTTCAGGTTCTTTTGAAGCAGGACCATCCAGAACTTCGTAGTGCTCATTCTCGGAAAACTCTTTAGCTTGTATTGCTGCTGCTATGCATAGAGCACAAATTAATGCTGCTATTCTGACTAACATAGTGAACTCCGTTTCTTTTTATTTTTGTTGGTAGTGAGTATTACAGCTAATCCGCAGAAGTACAATTGGGGGCTTACCAACCCATAATGCGTTGCCAGGTGTTATGTGAACCATCACTCATTAGTACGTGGTAAAGCGGATGCATGGCGGCGGTTGCACAGGCGTGGTTGGGCAATATGCGCAATTGCGAGCCAACGGGAAAGTCGTCTAGTTGGTAAACGTCGTTTAATTCGATAACGCCGTGCTCTTGCGATGTGCTGTTAACGCGTAAGCCTTCCAGCAGAGAACCGTCTACTTTACAGACTTGTCCGTAGCCAAAATCCTCATCCTGGCTCGCGGTACCGCGATCACGTGACAGTGCCATCCAACCGCTGTCTGTCAGTACCCAGCCTTTCTCTTTGTTGTGCCCGATGACAGTTGTCACTACCGACATGGCTATGTCAGAAAAGTCGCACACGCCGATATTTTTCATTACTAAGTCAAAGGTAGTGTAAACGCCAGCGCGCACCTCTGTAATGTCACTAAAGTCTTCTCCATAATGAGCGGTTGGTGTTGATCCAACGCTGGTTATTGAGCAATGAATGCCAGATGCTTCTAATCTGCTTTTGGCAATGCGAACCGCATCACACTCTCGTTTAGCGAATGCTTTTAAAGCGTCTGGGGTATGACAACCGTATGAGCCACCTGCATGGGTCATAAGTCCGGTAAAGTTGTGACCAAGTTGCTGCGCAATATCAATAAGCTCAGGTGCTTCGGGCTTAATACCGCCACGGTGATCATCACTGTCTATTTCAATAAAAACAGAGAAGTCTTGTTGGTGTTTTTGTGCAAAGTCACTTACTGCCTTTGCCTGCGCTATATTATCGAGCAGGATATGAAGGTTAATACCGCGCTTACGCAGTTGAGCGACGCGGCTCAGTTTTGCCGGTGCAATGCCTACGGCGTAAAGTAGGTCGGTGTAGCCAGCTTTTGCGTAGGCTTCCGCTTCTGCCAGCGTTGATACTGTCGCGGGTCTGGTTTTATCCGCAAGTAAGTAATCGGCAGCCTCTAACGTTCGCAAAGTTTTCAAGTGAGGGCGTAAGTGACTTCCCAGTGATTCAACTCGAGTTTTTAAATGCGCGATATTGCGTTTTAGAATGGTTTCATCAATCAGCAAATAAGGCGTATCGAGGGTATCTATCCACTGGGGTACTGTCATTTAATCATCCTACTTTTTAAGAGCTTAAGAGTTCTGCATAGTGGCTTATATCGACATTGCCACCGCTAATGATAACGCCAACACGTTTGCCCCGCAGCTCATCTTTAAGTTGCTCTACAGCAGCGAAGCCGAGGCATCCCGTCGGTTCAACAACCATCTTCATTCGTTCAGCGAAAAAGCGCATGGACTCAATTAAGCTGTAATCGTTGACGGTTAGAATATCGTCGACATTATCTTGAATGATGGGAAAAGTATATTCGCCCAAATACTGTGTTTGAGCGCCATCAGCGATGGTTTTGGGTGTTTCAATACGAACAATTTCACCTTTTCGGAACGACTGCTGACCGTCGTTTCCGGCTGCCGGTTCGACACCGTAAACCTTGCAGTCAGGTGCGAAATGGCGCGCTGCTAACGCGCAGCCGGATAGCAAACCGCCGCCACCTAAACACACAAATAGTGCGTCAAGTTCTCCTACTTCTTCAAACAGCTCTTTTGCGGCAGTGCCTTGCCCTGACAAAATATGCGGATGGTCGTAAGGCGGTATGAGCGTATAACCGTGCTCCTCAGCGAGCTCTCTGCCTATTTTTTCACGGTTCTCTGTGTAACGATCATAATGAATAATTTCAGCGCCGTAGCCGCGGGTCGCGTTCACCTTCGACTTTGGCGCGTCTTCTGGCATGATGATGGTCGCTTTAATATCGAGCAACTGAGCCGCTAAGGTTATCGCTTGTGCGTGATTCCCCGAGGAAAATGCAATGACACCGGCTTTCTTCTGCGCTTCATCAAACTGCAGTAGCGCATTCATGGCGCCGCGAAATTTAAACGCGCCCATACGTTGGAAGTTTTCACATTTAAAGAAAAGCTCAGCCCCTAGCTTTTTATTTGCTGTGCGTGACGTCAACACAGGAGTCTTATGGGCGTATGGGCGAATACGCTCAGCGGCGGCAGCGACATCATCAAAACTAGGTAGTAATAGCAAAACTCCTCCTTTAAAGTACGTTCAAGAAGCCGTAAAGCAGTCCGGGAACGATGGCCAAAGTCATGTAAACGGCGTATTTATAATGCAGCTTTATGCCGGCAACAGATGCAAACATAATGCCTTTCAGTAGGGTATTACTGGCGCAGGCCAGGATGATGCCCATAACAGCCACTTCCGGAGACAGTTCATTCTGAGCCGATCGGGAAAGCGATAACGTAATAGCGTCGACGTCCATTAAGCCTGAAATAATAGCCAGGCTGTAGATACCCGCGTCGCCAAACCACTGCTTCATGGCCTCTGACAATAACAAGATAACGGCCAAAAGCACGCCAAACTGTATGGCGGTACCTAACTGTAATGGATTATTAATAGTGATATCAGAGGCATTTGAGGGAGCCTTCTGCTTTTGCTGGCGGTATATCATCACCATCACGACCAGCGCCCCTAAAAACATGAGCGTAATCGAGGGCCAGAGTATTCCCAGAAGTTGATGATTGACAACAAAGACTTCTATCAGCACTCGCGGAAACATAATGCTGCAAGCCAGTAACATGCCGCTCACATAAATAGCGGTGTGAGAGTTTCTTTTAGCAAAGCGGGCCATGGTCAGAGTAACGGCGGTGGACGACGCAAAGCCTCCGGCTATTGCGGTAATGAGCGTGCCTCTCTTTTCGCCGAGCAGTTGGGTAAATAAGTAACCAATAAATGACAGCCCGGAGATTAACACCACCATCCACCATAGCCAGTAAGGGTTTAGCGCTTGCCATGGACCGTACCCTTCGTCGGGCAGCAGTGGTAGCACCACCACGGAAATAAGCAGTAAGGTAATGCCAGAATAAAAGGCCTTAGGAGAAATACGTTTGAGTAATTTATGTAAGTTTTTCTTATGGCCCAAAAGAGCAACGACGACAGCTCCGCAGCTTAGAGCCGGTAGTGGATCGCCAGAGGCGCCCCAAATAGCTAACGCGAAAGTCAGCAACATAGAAAACTCAGTGGTGATGCCAGCGTCGTCTGAAAGCTTACTGTGGCTGATGTATGAAGCCGCAATAAGAATGGCGACAACAACAAAGCCGGTAATAATGAGCCATGCACCCCATTGTTGGGCGAGTATGGCGAAAACACCCCCACTTAAACCAATAAGGCTAAACGTGCGCACCCCGGCAACGCGAGCTCCTTCTTCGCTGTCACGACCCGACCAACCTCGCTCAATGCCTATCATCAAACCTAAAGCAAGCGCTGCCAGTAATGAAAGTGCCATTTCCATTTGATAATGCACGATCTAAGAGTCCCTGATTATTTCGTCAATACAAAGACTTTAATTGACCTCTAGGGCGTCTAGCAAGCTTTTACGCCAAAGTGATTCTTTAAATTGACTACGGAAGAAGTTGAAGTGACCAATGCCTTTGCTGTTAGTCATGTCGGGGGTTAAGTCCGTTAACGACTTTTCGGCATTTGGGTAGTGACTCAGTAAACTCTCAATATTTGAGCGCTGGAGTAGCTCGTCGTCGGTAATATGGAATGCGCGAATAGGTGCTGAAAAGCGGTCGTAACGCTCTTGTTGTTCGGCGGAGATGTTGTCAAATAGATAATCTTTGCTGCGGCACCAACGGCTCCATTGCATCATGGCTGGCGCAGGCATATCACCCACCATGTTCAAGCGTTTACCGGGGAAGTAGCCGGCTATGGGCGTACTGATAGGAGCGGCAAAATACCACAACAACCAGGATGTCCAGCGAACTTGTTTGCTAGCCTTTAACCAGTAACCCGTGCCACTGGCAACTGTGACCATTTTGTCGATACAGTCACTGTTTGGAGCTAGACCAACAATTTGACCGCCCAGGCTATGCGCCAGCCATATTAAAGGCTCACCTTGCTGGCAGGACTGGGCGTAGTCGAGCACTGACTTAATATCTAACTCGGCCCATTCAATAATGTCAGACTTGATCTGTTTTAATGGTTTATCGACGGACTGACCAATGCCGTAGTAGTCGAAAGTAATGACCCGATAGCCCTGTTCACTCAGCCAACGCGCAATGGGTTGGTAGAAACGTTGTTTTACGCCAAGGGCGGCAGCTATGACGACAGTGGCCTTAATTTCGGTTTGTGGCTCCAACCTTACACAGTGTAAGTAGCGATTATTGTCCTTGAGCTCGATACTCTTCATGTTTTTCGACATAACGACAATAGCGGGTTAGTTTGGAAGCGCAGCGATATAGGGTTTTACCGAAGCTTGTTTATAGACACCTGCTTCCCAGTATGGGTCGTCATTTGCCCATTGTTCAGCGTCTTGTAATGTGTCGAACTCCGCAATGACGACAGAACCGGTATAACCGAGTACGCCCGGGTCAAGTTCGGCTATCGCTGGACATGGACCTGCAACTAACAAACGACCATCGTTTTGCAATGCTTTGAGTCGCTCAAGATGAGCGGGGCGCGCTCGCTTACGCGCCTCCAGTGAGTCCGGGTGATCTTCTGCAAAAATAACGAACCACATTATTGTGTGTTCTCCTCATCTTCCGCATATTTGTTTATATAAATTTCAGTGCCCAAAATAAACAAAAATGTTGCAATTAAAATTCCAAAGACTTTGAAGTTGACCCAAACTTCTTGGCTCAAAAACTCAGCAATGTAGAGGTTAATAGCTGCAAGAAAAAGGCAATAAACAATCCATGAATAGGTCAGTCGGATCCAAACGAAGTCAGGTAAATCAATGTTTTTCCCACGAATTGACTGAATAGGGTTTTTCTTTTTCAGAAGTAAGCTGCCAGCCAGGAAAAGCGCTATAGCACCATATATCACTGACACTTTCATCTTTATGAACCAGTCATCATGCAGAAGCAGAGTCAGTGAGCCGAAACCAATGACAACTAAGGGCAAAACCCAGTGCCGGGTTGTCATAGGGTGGCTAATTAACTTGAGCCCGATTAACTGAACGATTGTCCCTGCCATTAAAACACCGGTTGCGACATAAATGTCCGCCAGTTTGTAGAACACAAAAAAGGCGATTATCGGTATATATTCTAATAACAGGGCCATTTACTACTCCGGTTTGTCTTTACTTCAGCGATGTGGCGGCTTTCATGCTTTGGGTAAACGCTTTTAAGTCCGCTATCTGTTGCGCGTTATTGTCGAGGTTTTTCTCAATAATCGCAACCACAGCCGAGCCGCTAATGGCACCATCGGCTCCCGCAGTCAGAGCCTTTTCGACGTGCTCCGGTTGTGAGATTCCGAAGCCGAGCAAAATAGGAGGCGCTCCGGCGTTTTTTAACTTGTCGATAATTTCTGAAGCGGGGGCCTGCATTTGTGTCTCAGCACCGGTAACCCCAGAGCGGCTCAGTAAATACACATAGCCTGAGCACTGCTTTGCAATGGTTTGCAGTAATGTGTCGCTAGCATCGGGTGGGGCGATAAAGACAGCCTCAATACCAATTTCCCGTGCTATTTCAGCGAAGCGTTTCGCTTCTTTGGTTGGAACGTCAGCAATAAGTACTGAATCGACTCCAACATCTTTCATTTGTTGGTAAAACTCGCGAACACCTTTAGCGTATATCAAATTCGCATAAACCAGTAAACCTATTGGTATTTGCGCTGAGTAGTCGCGAACAGCTTTTAAAAGCTTTAAAATATCACTAAAGTTAGTCTCTGCATCCAGCGCACGTAAGTTAGCACGCTGAATCACAGGTCCGTCGGCGACGGGGTCGGAAAACGGCAAACCCAGCTCCAAAGCATCAGCTCCACCGTCGATAAGCGCCTTTATGACTTCAAGACTTTGATCGGGGTTCGGATCGCCAATTGTAACGAAAGGAACAAAAGCGCCTTGGTTATCGGCTTTTAATCGTGCAAAACAAGTTTCATACCGGCTCATTGTTGTCTCTCCGTAGCGTGTTCCTGGGCACTAAAAATACGACGAACATGATCAATGTCTTTGTCACCACGCCCCGATAAATTAATAAGCAGAATTTCAGGAGCGTCAGGCTCGGCGGCGCGTTTTAATGCATAAGCTAATGCATGAGCTGACTCCAGAGCCGGAATAATACCTTCATGACGCGACAATAGTTTAAAAGCCTCTAAGGCTTCTTCATCAGTCACCGACTCATAGCGAGCGCGACCAATAGCTTTCAAGTGTGCGTGCTGCGGGCCAACACCCGGGTAGTCCAGGCCGGCAGAAACGGAATAGGATTCTTCAATTTGCCCTTCGGTGTCCTGCATTAGGAATGAGAGGCATCCGTGTAAGATACCGGGTTTGCCCGCAGTAAGCGTCGCACCGTGATGCGAGGTTTCGACGCCTTTACCCGCAGGCTCAACGCCGACCAAGTCAACACCTTCTTCGTCAATAAAGTCCGCAAACATGCCGATTGCATTAGAACCGCCGCCAACGCAGGCAATAACCTCGTCCGGTAAGCGCCCGGCCTGCTCTTTAATTTGAGCTTTTGCTTCTTCACCTATCATGCGATGGAATTCGCGCACAATAGTCGGGAAGGGGTGTGCACCGGCCGCGGTTCCCAATAAATAATGAGTATTAGGGTAGCTAGCCGTCCAATCGCGCAAAGCTTCGTTAACCGCGTCTTTTAAGGTGCCGCTGCCGGTATCGACGGACACTACTTTTGCGCCCATTAGCTCCATGCGAAAGACATTGGGTTGCTGGCGCTCAGCGTCCTTCTTGCCCATGTAAATAATGCACTCTAAATCGAGCAGGGCGCAGGCAAGTGCTGTGGCAGTACCGTGCTGACCGGCACCGGTTTCCGCAATAATACGTGTTTTGCCCATACGTTTTGCAAGCAGTGCCTGCCCCAGCACTTGGTTGGTTTTGTGGGCTCCACCGTGAAGTAAGTCTTCACGTTTTAAATAAATTTTAGTGTTGTTTGGGCTCTCAAGCGGCAAATTACGGCATAAACTTAACGGGGTTGGTCTGCCAAGATAGTTTTTCAGTAACCCCCGAAACTCAGCCTGAAACTCTTCGTCTTGCTGCGCGTCAATAAAAGCTTGCTCGAGCTGCTCAAGCGCCGGTAATAAGATTTCAGGAACGAACTGGCCGCCGAAATCGCCAAAATAAGCGGGTAATGACTGACTCATACAGCCTCCTGTTGAATGCGTTTAGAAACTTGTTGATCTGAAAATCGCCCATATTGGCGAATCTTCATGAATGTTTGCGATACTTTTGAGGCATTTTTAATGCCCGGAGCCCATTCCACGCGTGAATTCATATCGACGCCGACAAAGCCAAGGGTGACAGCTTCGTCAATACTTTCAGGGCCGATGCCGCCAGCGAGCAAGCAACGTTGACGTTCCGCAGGCGTTAAGCCTTCTAATAATGACCAATCAAATGTCTGGCCACTACCGCCTTTACGATTATCCAGTACAAAGCCATCGATGGGTAAATCGGGTAACTGAGCGGGTGTCTCAATAGCCAGCGCCTTCCATATTCTTACAGCGCTAAGTCCTTGCTCACGAAGTTGCTGACGTAGTTGCACGACGTAATCGATGTCTTCGTGCCCATGCAATTGAATCACTGACAAACCGACCTTAGAAACAACGTCAATAACTTTCTGCAAGGCGGTGTCAGCAAATACGCCAACGTAATTCAGGCCGTTGACTTCAGAAGTGATTTGCTGAGCCTGCTCGACGTTAATATAACGAGGAGAATGTTCGACAAAGATCAAGCCGCCGTAGGCTGCGCCTTGTGAACGCGCATTAATGGCATCTTCTGCACGAGTTAAACCACAGACTTTGTTTTGCCCAAAAAGCAGTTCCCGACAGGCTAAATCGACATTGGGTTGCGCACTCAACGCACTGCCGACTAAAAAGCCATTAACGAAAGGGGCAACCCGGCGAATGTCTGCATGTGTTGAAAAGCCTGACTCAGCGACTAATAACGCTTTCTGCGGAGCTAACGATGCCAATTTAGCGCTACGATTCGGGTCAATGCTTAAATCGGTTAAGTCGCGGTGGTTAATGCCAATAATCTTGGCGTCCAATCGCGCGGCGCGCTGCATTTCATCCTCGTTAGCGACCTCAGTCAGTACATCCATGTTAAGTGCCTCCGCAACGTTGCGGAGGCCACTGTATTGCTCGTCATTAAGTACTGATAGCATTAACAAAATAGCGTCAGCGCCAAAGTAGCGAGCACGGTAAACCTGTTCTTCATCAATAAAGAAGTCTTTGCACAGCACTGGCTGTTTTACCTGCTGACGTACGGCGGTCAGGTAATCCAAACGCCCCTGAAAAAACTCGGGCTCAGTCAGAACTGAAATGGCCGCTGCATAGGGTGCATAAGCTTTTGCCAGCTCAGGGGCATCAAAATCGGCACGAATGAGACCTTTCGACGGCGACGCCTTTTTGCACTCCAGAATAAAGCCCGCCTGCTTACCGCACAAAGCTTCATATAAGCTTCTGTCGCTGGGCGTTAATTGCGTTTTTAAGTCACTCAAAGGCATAAGTTCAGACTGAACTTTGTTTTGCTCAACTTTGCGTTCCACAATGGTTTTCAATACGTTTTTTTGCAGTGATATCGCATTAGACATGATACGTCTCCTGAGCGTCCTGAACGCGGCGTAAGTGCAATAGCGCCTGTCCTGTGTCCAAATGTTCAAGCGTCGCCGCAGTGGCTGCTTTCATATCGTTATATTGTCCGCTTAAATACAGCAAGGCGGCAACATTCATGGCAACTGAGTGGCGCTGAGCCGGACTGCCGCCGCCGGCCAAAATATCTTCGAGTATGCGTGCATTAAAGTCTGCATCACCGCCTCTTAATTCGCTCAACGGCGCAGAAGGAACACCAAAGTCAGTGGGCTCGACCTGATATTCATTAAGTTCACCGTCGCGCAATTCAATAACTCGGGTCGGTCCGTGCAGAGCCAATTCGTCCAGACCACTACCGTGGACAACCATAGCCCGCTTTACGCCCAGTCTTTGCAGGGTTTCAGCCATAGGTTGTACCCATTCGTCACTGTAAACCCCCAGAAGCTGTGCGTCAGGGCGTGCCGGATTCACCAGCGGCCCGATTAAATTAAACAGCGTGCGTGTTTTTAAGGTTTGCCTTACCGGCATCGCGTGTTTAATACCCGGGTGGTAGTGCGGCGCAAACAGAAAGCAAAAACCGTTATCTGCCAGTTGCGAAGAAGCGTCAGACGGATCTAAATTGACGCGCAGTTTTAACGACTCTAAAACGTCAGCAGACCCTGAACGCGAGGAAACGCTACGATTACCGTGTTTGGCAACCGCCAGTCCCATACTGGCTGCCACCAAAGCGGCGGTAGTCGAGATATTAATGGTGTTACTGCCATCGCCACCGGTACCGCAACTGTCAATAACCGTTGTGTCCGGTCGTATAAAAGGCTTAGCGGCGGATAGTATGGCCTCCGCAGCCCCGGCTAGTTCTGCAGGTGTTTCCCCACGCATTTTCATGGCTATCAAAGCAGCAGTGACTTGAGTGTCGTTGAGCTCGCCTTTAATCAGGCGCTGAAAAAACTCACGGGTTTGATCTTGCGTCAGAGACGCACCGGACATCAGAGTTTGTAGGGCCTTCATGGCTTTGCTCCTTCCAATAAATAGTGAATGCTGTTACTGAGTAATTGCTTTCCCTTTGGCGTTAATAACGACTCGGGGTGAAATTGAAAACCAACAGCGTCGCTGTGGTTTTGTCCATCGATAAACTCTGCAGCCATAGGAATGGTGCCTTCGGGCCCGTTAATTTGCGCAATGATTTTTACGCTTTCTGGCAGATCGTAACCACTTAACGAATGATAACGAGCGACAACACATTGGTTGTTGTCGGTTGCGTTGGTAAATACAGCATGTTCGATGGTATCGATGACCGCAGTTTTGCCGTGAACAATTTCGCCACAGGTATCTACTCGGCCTCCATAGAGCTCAACCAAGGCCTGAAACCCTAAGCAAATTCCCAACATAGGAATACGACCGCTGCAAAAGCGAACAATATCCATTAAGTTTCCCGCGTTGGCAGGGTGACCCGGTCCCGGAGACAGACAGACCAGTTGTTGGCCTTGATAACTCTCCAGTTGTTTAATGACGTTTGCAGCGGCCAGCTGATTACGGTAGACCACCAGCGGGTAACCTAGCTGACGAAGCTCATCAACCAGGTTGTAAGAAAATGAGTCGACGTTATCAATGAGTACAATACGAATCGGTTGCGTCATGATTGCACTCCTTGTTGAGCTTTATCTTGCTGAACTGAATGCGCCTGCTGAATCGCCAAAATTACCGCTTTGGCTTTGCCTTCCGTTTCAGCAACTTCGCTGTCAGGATTTGAGTCATGCACGACACCAGCGCCAGCTTGAACTATCGCTTCACCGTTTTTAACGAAGGCTGAGCGAATCACAATGCAAGTGTCCATGTCGCCATTTCCTGCCAAATAGCCAACCGCACCGCCATAACTCCCGCGACGCTGCTTTTCAACCTGACGAATTAACGTCGCGGCGCTGACTTTGGGAGCTCCAACTAACGTGCCCATATTCATGCAAGCCCGGTAAGCGTGCAAAGCGTCGCAGTCGTCTCTTAACTTCGCCACAACGCGTGACACTAAATGCATGACCTGTGAGTAACGGTCCACTTGCAGTAAGTCGGCGACATAACGGCTGCCGGTTTCACTAATACGCGCCAGGTCGTTACGAGCTAAGTCCACCAACATCAAATGTTCAGCCAGCTCTTTTTGGTCAAGTCTTAATTCTAACTCCATACGGCTGTCTAGATCTGGGTTAATGCTGCCATCGGCATTTTTTCCCCGTGGGCGCGTACCGGCGATAGGGTAGAGTTCAACTTCGTTTGCTTCTTTTTGGTATTTTAGAGCTGACTCTGGTGAGGCGCCGAACAGAGAGAAGTCCGGGTGGCTCATGAAGAACATATAAGGTGACGGGTTGTTTTTCTTTAGCTGATTATAGGCAGCCAGAGGTTCCGGGCAGGGCATTTTAAATCGGCGCGATGGCACTACCTGGAAAATATCCCCAGCGACAATGTTCTTTTTCAGTTGAGTAACAATGTAAGCAAACTCGTCAGCCGAGGGTGTTGCGGTTACTTCAACGTCAATCGGCAGTGGTTTGGGTGTTATTGCCGGCAACTGGCAGCGAGCCGCTAGTTCACCAACACGCTGACTCATGGCCTGGTAACGCTTATCACGGTCTGTGCCCCCAAAAACACTGCCAAGTAGCTCGGTGGTTTGCGCTTGATGATCAATAATGAGCAGGGTTTCAGCTAAGTAAAAAACGTAATCAGGGCAGTCGTTTTCACCTTCTTCAACCTGTGGTAACGGCTCGTAGCTGGCGACAAAGTCATAGGCAAACGCACCACCGAGAAACACTGAAAATGGATGCTGCTGTGCTGTGTCGTTTGCTTTGATTAATTGCTGCTGCAGAATGCGTAATGGCTCCATATTGCTGATTTGGCGAAGCCGTGAATCTTCATCGATTGGCACGTCCCTCGTCGTGTTTCCAGCAGCAGTAAAATCTGCGACTAAACCATCCTTAATAGTGGTGATTGCCGCGCAGTCCTCCAGTTTTTTCTGAATCCATGGAAGCAGGGCGTTACCATTGTCTGTCAGCGCCTGAATAGTCACTTGTTGCTCGTTACAGGTAAGCTGCAACGCGGCATCAATCAGCAATAAGCTTTTGACTTGTTGTTTGGTACCAATGTCAGCCGAATCAAGCAATAAATGGGCACCATTGGCATGGCAGGTATTTTGGTAAACCTGTAGCGGTTCCGCTTGATAAGGCAGTGACACTCTCAGCGTCTCTAAATTGCCGTCTTGTTCAGTTGTCAGGTTGTTCACCTCAGACCTCGTTTTTTCTTGTTGATTTTTAAACCTGCTCCAGTGAAACGGCAATAAAAAAACCCGCTCAAAGGAGCGGGTTTTTCAAAGTGAAGCTATTTACGTTACACGCACAACTACACCACCCGCTCGTTCGGGAAGTGCCACCACCAATGTTGGGTTGTTGTACGTAAAAACATAAGTTGTATAGCTCTCTTAATTTGCGTTAATGCTGACAAACTAACGCTTGAGCGAAAGTCTGTCAACAGTTGTTTTGACTTGTGTATGCAAATAATTACTTATATTCAGCAGGCTGACCATTAGAATCAGACTGACGAATAAATTCGCGCAAGTCGTTATTGGCTTTTTCTAAGTCGGCACGACGCAAGTACATCATGTGGCCGCTGCGGTAGCCTTTAAAGTCAATACGGTCACTCATTTGCGCACTTGGGTCTAAATGCCACATGTTGTACTTCGCATCGAAGTAGTTAGTCGCACCATCAAAGTAGCCTGACTGAATTAAAACATTCAGATAAGGGTTTTGCGCCATGGCTTGACGTAACTGTTTACCGGTGTTGTTGTTTGAGCGATCCCACGGATGAACCGGACCAAACATATTGTATTTGATGTCGGTCTCAAAGTTGAGCTCTTCACTCAGATAGTAATTAATGGCTGGGGTGAAAGAGTGCAACCATGACGTGAGTTCAGCATTGTAGTCAGGGCGGTCGCCAGCACGTTTTTCATCTAAGCCCAAATAACGCGAATCTAGGCGGCCAATAGTGCGGTCGCGGTCACGCAGTAGTTCTTTCCAGAAGTACCAAGTGCTTGGCGCTAGGTTATTATCCAGTACCGCTTGTTTCGACAAACCTGAGTAATAGGCTACACGCTCAGCCATTTGCTCGCGGGCTTCACCGGTTAGCATAGCGCCTTTCGCTAGTGCAGGCAGATACTGTTCAAGTGCAAAGCGCTCCACTTCCGGAAGCATTTCTTCCAGGTCTTTATTTTGTAAAGCATCTGGCAGTGCATCGTGATACCAGGCTGCGGCTGCAAAGTATGGCAGTTGGTTGGCTTGTTTTACCGGGCCATCGCGGTCAATACCAATATCGGTTGGCGATACAAGAATAACGCCGTTGAGGTACATCCACTGGCTGTTTTGCAGCTCCAGTGCAAGACCAGAAACGCGTGTTGTGCCGTAACTTTCACCGATCAAATACTTTGGTGAGCGCCAGCGATCCATACGAGACGTAAAAGTGTTCATCCATTCGGCTAAATACTTAATGTCGGCATTAACGCCAAAGAACATGTCCTTTTGCTTCTCGCGTGACGGCATTTCGCCTTTTTCATTGGGCAGAACGCGCGAGTAACCGGTATTGACCGGGTTAATGAAAACAATGTCAGCTACGTCGAGAATGGAGTGGGGGTTATCTTGTACGCCGTAAGGCTGCACTGGATAACCTTCGTCGCTTAGGTTTAAGACTTTGGGTCCCGTGTAGGCGATGTGCATCCAGACTGACGCAGATCCGGGGCCACCATTGAACGAGTAAACAATTGGGCGTGATTCACGGTTGTCGACGTCCTGGCGCTCATAATACGTATAGAATAATGAAGCCGTTGGGTTACCTTCCTCGTCCCAGACAGGCTGAGTGCCCGCAGTGGCAGTGTAGTCAACAGTTTCGCCATTAATTTCAACGCTATGTTCGGTAACGACCTCGGTGTCGACCGGCAGCATGCGTTTATGGTTGGTTGAGCTTTCTTCGGCAACAACAGGTGCTGATACTACTGAGCAGCCCATCAGTGACAAAGTGGCAATAAGAGCAAGACCCTTTCGCATGAGATTGTTCTCCATTTTTATAATGTCGCTTCAGATTAACAAATAATTACTTTAAAGAGTCAAAGGTTATGCGATTATTGGGTTTATTCCTGCGACTGGACTCTCGTTTTTAGTCTGGTTTTAAAAGATTGGATTTCAGAGGTTAACTATGATGAACAACAAGTTAGTGACTGCGGTCTTTGGCTTTTTATTATCAATGACCAGTATAGCAGCGTCTGCCCAAAGCCTGTCCGACGCAATGAAAGATGGCTTACAAACGATGGCGTCAGAGCAGTTAAACGCTGATTTAGACGTCGGTGAATTACAGGTCAATTCATTGACGGATGGTCTGACGGCGAACAAAGTACGCCTGGCGACTCGTGTTGACGAATTGTCAGAGCCGGAGAATCAGCTATTGCTAGCGAAACAGCTTGTTTTAACAGGAGACTGGCAGGCGCTAGGCAGTAGTCGTGTCGATATCTCTAAAATCGCAGTGTCCGACGCGCAGCTAACGGTTTCTTATTATGGTACCGGGCGCTCAAATTTGCATGAGTTTTTAAAGCAAATGAGTGGTATGAAGGTGCAAAAAATCAACTCAGTGCCGCTTCGCTGGCAAGTCGATGAATGGGTGATGGACAATGTCACTATTAATTTGTTTGATAAAGGTGAGCCGATTCTCAGTGTTCACGTGGATGAATTGGCGTTAACCGACTTACAGTCAATGCAAGACCCTGATGCCCAGGTGAAAGAGCTTCTCTGGCCAATTCTCGATCAAGTAATTGAACAAGTGCGTAGGGGCAACTCAAGCTTGCAGGTAGATAGTATGGCGCTTTCGAGGTTCTTATTGCGTGAAGCTATGGCGTTCTAAACTTGAGTTAAACGGGTTTACGAAGTACAGTTAGGAAAAATTAAACACCCGTTTAAAATAAGAGGTTGGCGTGGCAAATTCATACCCAAATTTACTAAAACCCCTGGATCTTGGTTTCACAACATTAAAGAACCGAGTGTTGATGGGGTCAATGCATACAGGCCTGGAAGAAGAAAAAAATGGCTTTAGTAAATTAGCCAGCTTTTATGAAGAGCGTGCTAAAGGTGGTGTCGGGCTGATTGTCACCGGCGGTATTAGTCCAAACTTCCGCGGTCGGCTGGCGCCTTTTGGCAGTGAAATGTCCAAGCCCTGGCACGTGGGAAAACACCGTCAGGTGAACGATGCGGTGCATAAATACGGTAGTAAAATCTGTCTGCAGCTGCTGCATGCTGGTCGTTACAGTTATCATCCGTTTTCGCTAGCGCCGAGCGCAATAAAAGCGCCTATTAATCCTTTTAAACCTAAAGCAATGTCCGAGCGGCAGATTTTAAAAACCATTAAACACTATGCGCGTGGCGCTAAGCTAGCTCAAAAAGCGGGGTATGATGGTGTTGAAATTATGGGGTCAGAAGGTTATCTGATTAACCAGTTTTTGTGTCCAAGAACGAACAAACGCACGGACGATTGGGGCGGTAGCTTTGAAAACCGTATGCGCTTCCCATTAGAAATTGTTAAAGCCGTGCGCGCGGCCGTGGGTGAAAAGTCGATTATTATTTTCCGCTTGTCGATGCTGGACTTGGTGGAAGACGGGCATCAGCTGGACGAAGTATTAAAGCTGGGTAAGCTGTTAGAACAGGCGGGGGTGACCATTATTAATACCGGTATTGGCTGGCACGAAGCTCGTGTCCCGACCATTGTCACCTCAGTGCCACGGGGCGCTTTCAGCTGGATAACCGAGCGCGTGCGCCGAGAATTGTCTGTACCTGTTGTTGCCGTTAACCGTATTAATACCCCAGAAATTGCTGAGCATATTCTGGAAAGCAATCAGGCCGACATGGTGTCGATGGCACGACCTTTACTGGCTGATCCGGAGTTTGTGAATAAAGCAGAGCAAGGCCAGTCCGAGCGCATTAATACCTGCATTGCCTGTAATCAGGCGTGTCTGGATCATGTGTTTGAAAATAAACGAGCGTCCTGCCTGGTAAATCCAAGGGCCTGCTATGAGCAGGAGTTGGTGATGAAGCCAGCAGAGAAGAAAAAGCGCCTTGCCGTTATTGGCGCGGGACCCGCAGGCTTAGCCTTTGCTTGCAATGCGGCAGAGCGGGGGCACCAAGTTGACTTATATGACAAAGCTGCGGAAATTGGCGGTCAATTTAATTACGCGAAACAAATTCCGGGCAAAGAAGAGTTTTATGAAACGCTGCGTTACTTCAAACACCGTATTGAAGATACCGGTGTTAATTTGAAGCTTGGAAAAGAGCAGACTTGTGAAGGCCTGCTGGCAGAAAAATATGATGATGTGGTTCTGGCAACCGGCGTCAGCCCGCGTCAGGTTGATATTCCGGGTGTTGATTTGCCGCATGTACTGGGTTACTTAGATGTGCTGCGTGATCACAAAACCGTCGGTAAAAAAGTAGCGGTTATTGGTGCCGGCGGTATTGGTTTTGATGTGTCCGAATATTTAACGACGGACAAGTCGCTGACGCTGGACGAAAAAGAATGGTCCGAGCGTTGGGGTATAGACAAAGACTACAGTAACCGGGGCGGCTTAAAGCCTCAGCAGCCTGAACCAAGTCCGCGCCAAGTCTGGCTGTTGCAACGTAAAGAAAGCAAAGTTGGTAAAGGCTTAGGTAAAACCTCTGGTTGGGTGCATCGTAACGAATTGAAGAGCAAGTCCGTGAATATGTGGAACGGCGTCACTTATCATCGCATTGTGCCGGAAGGCATTGAAATAGAGCGCGATGGCGAGAAGCAGTTACTGGAAGTCGATAACATTGTTATTTGTGCCGGTCAGGTGTCTCAGCGTGAACTTCACGACGCCCTGGAAGCGGCCGGTCAGTCAGTACATTTAATTGGTGGTGCTGATGTTGCAGCTGAGCTTGATGCTAAGCGAGCCATTCGCCAGGGAACAGAACTAGCGGCAAGGCTTTAATGACTTTATATGACCTGCATTGTCATAGTACTCACTCAGACGGCTCTTTATCGGTCAAAGAGCTACTGCACCGTGCCTGTGAGTACAACGTTGATGTACTGGCGTTAACCGATCATGACTGCATTGAAGGGATAGCTGAGGCGAAAGCACTGATCGAAAAAGAACAGTTGCCGCTTCAGTTTATTAACGGCGTGGAAATTAGCTGCCGCTGGGAAAGTTTTGAAATTCATATTGTTGGTTTGAATTTTGACCCTGACGACGAACATTTAAAAGGTTTGCTGGCGCAACAACAGCAACGCCGTCAGGAACGCTTCACTGCGATTTTAGAAAAATTGGAAAAACGCGGTGTTATGTTGTCGGCCGAAGAATGCAACGCCGATGGTATGCCAACTCGCAAACATATCGCTGATACAATGGTTGCAAAAGGCATTGTCAGCCATCCACAAAAGGCCTTTGATCATTATATTGGCAAAGGCAACAGCGCCTATGTTACCCCGCAGTGGTGCGACATTCCGGAGGCTATTGAAGCCATTCATAAGGCGGGTGGTCAGGCAGTGCTGGCGCATCCTCATGCGTACAAAATGTCGAATAAATGGCTGCGTCGTTTGCTGATAGAAGGCAAAGAATGGGGGCTTGATGGCATGGAAGTCAGCTTGAGTCAGCAATCGCCCGGACACCGTGATACGCTTGCTAAAATGAGTCAGGAATATGGTTTAAAAGCGTCTCAGGGCTCTGATTTTCATTACCCGGGTAATTGGCGTGAGCTCGGTAAAAACCTTTGTCTGCCAGCCGACTGTGTGCCAATATGGGAGCATTGGTCACACTAGAAAAGGTTGGGGTAGGTTATGAGTCAATTTTTTGAAATTCATCCGGAAAATCCTCAGGCGCGTCTAATTCAGCAAGCCGTACAAATTATTCGCCAGAGCGGGGTGGTGGTTTACCCAACCGACTCAGGCTACGCCATTGGTTGCCAAATTGGTGATAAGGCCGCTGCCGACCGTATTTGTCGAATTCGCGATATCGATAAAGAGCACAACTTTACGTTGATGTGCCGTGATCTCTCGGAATTATCAACTTATGCCCGCGTCGACAACGATGCGTTCCGCTTACTGAAAAACAACACGCCGGGACCATACACCTTCATTTTAAAAGGCACGAAAGAGGTGCCCAAGCGTCTGTTGAACCCAAAACGGAAAACCATTGGCATTCGTGTACCAACCAACCGCATTGCAATGGCGCTTTTAGAAGAACTTAATGAGCCGTTAATGTCGACCAGTCTTATTCTCGGGGATGGGGAACTGGCAGAGTCTGACCCTGAAGAAATTCGCGATAAACTTGAGAAATTAGTCGACTTAATTGTTGATGGCGGTCACTTAGGGGAACAACCGACTACGGTTGTTGATCTGTCAGAAGGAGCGCCGGTGATACGTCGTGAAGGCTCTGGTGAGACAGAACCATTTGACTTTTAAGGCGAATTAAATGGCTGAACAACAGTCGTTACCACTGGGGTTTGTTCGTGGTGAGCCGGTTATTGAAAAACCGGAAGATCTCTACATTCCTCCCGACGCACTGGAAGTGATTTTGGACTCTTTCAGTGGCCCTATGGACTTGCTGTTGTACTTAATTCGCAAGCAAAAGCTCGATATTGTCGATATGCCCATTTTGACCATTACCCGACAGTACGTTGAGTACGTGGAAATGATGAAAGAGCTGAAGCTGGAGTTGGCGGCGGACTATTTGGTGATGGCGGCGATATTGGCGGAAATTAAAAGCCGATTGCTGTTGCCGAAGCCACCGCAGGAAGATGATGAAGAGGAAGATCCGCGAGCAGAGCTGGTGCGGCGCTTAAAGGAGTATGAGGCGATACGCGAAGGGGCGGAGTATATTGACGGACAACCGCAGGTTGGTCGGGATATTTTATTAAGCGAAGTGGCAACTGATGCGCGCGAGCATGTGATAACACCACCACCCGAAGTAACCATCGAAGACTTAACGCTTGCGTTTAGCCGGGTGTTGCAGCAGGTTGAACTCAATGCCCATCATCATATTCAACGTGAGCAGCTGTCGACCCGTCAACGAATGAGTCAGGTTATTGAGCTGTTGTCAGAAAAAAAGTACGTTGCCTTCAGTCAGTTGTTCAAACGTTCAGAGGGACGTGCGGGCGCAGTGGTCAGTTTTTTAGCAATTTTAGAACTTGTGAAGGAATCAATGGTAGAATTGTCACAAGTTGAACCCATGAGTGATATTCGTATCAGCTTGAGAAATCGTCAGCAGGATGAATCCGTTACAGCTTAAGCAACTAATAGAAGCGGCGTTGTTTGCCCATCCACAGCCATTATCGGCGGAACAGCTTTATCAACTGTTGTTGAGTGAAGGTGAAGCCTCATTGGCTACGGTTAAAGCGTTGTTGAAAGACTTGCAAGCGGATTATCAGGAGCGCGGTATTGAGTTAGTCAAAGTCGCCTCTGGTTATCGATTCCAGACGCGTGCAGAATTGGGGCAACGCTTAGCGTCGTTATGGCAGGAAAAACCACAAAAGTATTCTCAGGCCTTGTTGGAAACGCTGGCACTGATTGTCTACAGGCAACCCATTACGCGTGGGGAAATCGAACAAATTCGTGGGGTTAGTGTCAGTAGTAATATTATTAAGACACTACAGGAACGAAACTGGATAAAAGTGGTGGGCCACAAAGAAGTGCCGGGACGTCCACAACTGTATGCCAGTACAAAAGAGTTTTTAGATGATTTTAATTTAAGCGATTTATCCGAATTACCGGATATCGATACGCTTGATGAAGACGATGAACGTACCGCTGAGACAGCGATTAACGAGAGAGAACAGTAAGAATGACCGAAAAGTTACAAAAGGTATTAGCCCGCTCAGGACATGGTTCCAGACGAGAAATTGAAGCCAAAATTGCGGCTGGACGCATTCGTGTCAACGGAATGGTCGCACAGCTGGGCGAGCGAGTTGATGCAGACGCAAAAGTTCGTATAGATGGTCATGAAGTTGAAATAAAGCCTGAAGAAGAGGTTATCTGCCGGGTTTTGATGTACCACAAGCCCGAAGGCGAATTGTGTACGCGCAAAGATCCAGAAGGGCGCCCTACGGTATATGATCGTTTACCGCGCATGAGCGGCGCACGTTGGGTTGCCGTTGGCAGGTTGGATGTTAATACTTCGGGCTTACTGTTATTTACTACCGATGGTGAATTAGCTAATCGGTTAATGCATCCTAGCCAGCAGGTTGAGCGTGAATACGCTGTACGTATTTTCGGTGAAGTCGACGATAAAATGATAAGTCGTCTTAAAAAGGGCGTACAGTTAGAAGACGGCCCAGCGCACTTTAATTCGATAAAGCCTGCCGGTGGTGATGGCATGAACCGCTGGTTCCACGTAACCATTAGCGAAGGTCGTAATCGTGAAGTGCGCCGTTTGTGGGAATCACAGGAAGTTCAGGTGAGTCGCCTTATTCGTGTTCGCTACGGTGATATTCCGCTTGAGCAGGGATTACCGCAAGGTGGCTGGTCGGAAATGCCGCTGGAGCAGGTGAATGTGTTGAGGAAGCAAGTGAAACTGCCGCCTGAAGAGCGTTCATTTATCGATCCGCGGCACCAGGAGTCCAGACAGCGAAAATTTGCCAAAATACGCCGGGCAACAGCAAAACATCGTCAACATAAGAAGACTGATAAGCGTCGCAAATAATGAAGGGCTCTGCAAAGCGTTGGTTAGCAGATTTCTCTGGTAATCAACGTTTATTATTAGCGTGGCCTTATCGTAAAGACGTTTGGCGAGATAATGCGGTGCCTGCTCGCGAAATTATTGCTGAGTTAGTGCGTCTGGTCAGTCACTATACCCCTGTCACATTACTGGTTCACCCGGACTACCTGGACTCTATACCAACCGGGCTGAATGAATATTGTTCTGTTACCATGGAGCGATACGATGATATTTGGCTACGTGATACGTTGCCGCTATGGCTTTATCAGAATGAAGAAACGTCTGGTTGTGTCTTTCAATTTGATGGCTGGGGCGGTGTGCAGTCAGCGGTGCAGTTTGATAAAAGCTTAGCGTCGCAAGTTTCCTCAAAATTAAGGCGTCCGTTATCGACACAAGCGCTGATTAGCGAAGGTGGGGCTTTTACGCATAATGGTGAGGGTACTTGGTTGGTTAGCTTGTCCAGCATCATGCAGCGTAATGCTAGCTTCTCGAAAGAAGCTATTAAGAGTAAGTTAACGGACTACTTTTCGGGCGAATCCCTGTATTTCTTTGAAGGAGCGCTGGTAGCCGATGAAACCCATGGCCATATGGATAATATGGCGTTGTTTCTTAATGAAAACACCCTTATCTATGCCGCAACCAGCGACAGTAGGCACCCTGACTATAAGACTTGTATGCGAATAGCGGAGTTTGTCAAACAGCTGCCGGATTCTATTCGGAAAGTGCCGGTTCCGTTACCTAAACCACAACGACCTACTACTGGCGAGCGCGACGATCTGGAGCAGCTCCAAACCAGTTTAAATAGAACCGAAGAGGTTCCTTTACTATGCAGTTATATTAATGTGCTTCAGACAGACTCTGTTGTAATCGTGCCCGAATTTGACTTACCTTCAGACGCTGAAGCATTGTCGGTAATACGAAAAGCGGTTGGTGATAAAACGGTACTGAGTGCACCGGCTCGGGAATTGGTGCTTGGCGGTGGTGGATTGCACTGCATTAGTCACAATCTTGCGGGCTTACGCAATGACCAAACGTTGGCGCCCTGATTTTTTCGCCTCATAAAGCACATCATCAGCACGTTTGTATAGATCATCAAAGGAGTCACCGGGCTGCGCCTCAGTAAAGCCCATGCTAAAGGTGATTTGATAGTCCTCTGGGATTCCTTCAATCGGCTCGCTATTCAGCCCATCCTGGAGCCGGTTGAAGATTCGTTCGGCGTCTTCTTTGGAGGCATCAAGGAAGAGCAGTAACCACTCCTCACCGCCTAAGCGACCAAAACCATCTTGTTCACGAAGACTGTCTTCTGCAACTTCAGCAAAGCGCTGAAGAACATGGTCCCCCGCATCGTGGCCAAATTTATCGTTGATACTTTTAAAGTAGTCAAAATCAATAACGGCTAGAGCAAGGCTGCGATTTTGAGTATGAGACTGCTCCAGTTCATTTTTGCAGCGCTGTACAATGGCTCTTCGGTTCGGGGCTTGGGTTAAGTCATCTTTGAGCGCAAGTGCGGCGAAATTTTTATGCGCTCGCCACTGTTGTATTAGGAACGCTGAAATTACAACAACTAACAATATTGCGGAAATAATTATCCAAACAAGTAAATAATAAGAGGTTTTTTGCTCCTGCAATGCGAGTTGCTGCAATTGGTTCTCTTTTTGGAGTAGTTGATTCGTTGTTTCCTGCTCTTTAATTTCGAGACGAACTAAAATCTCCTGTACTTGCTTGTCCTGACGACTTTTTTGCACCGCTTTCATTTCATCAACGGAGCGCTTGTAGTGCTCGAGAGCTTGCTGAAACTGCTCGGTTTGCTCATAGTAAAGAGACCATTGACTTTCAATACGTTGGCTGAGTTCTTGGCTATCAAGTGTATTGATAAGTGATGTTGCTGCTTGTAATTCTTGTTTGGCGCTTTTCAACTGCTTAGTTGCTAAATAGACTGAAATTTTACTGAGACGGGTCTCTGCTTCCATCGGGTGAGCACCAGCTGCTTTGAATTGGGGTAATGCTTGTTCAAAGTTTTCAATAGCACGTTCGTAGTGCTGCTCTTCTAATTCCAGTGTACCGAGCCTGAACATGGCGTAAGCCACCCCTAGCTCATCGTTAATTTCATGACTTATGGCGAGTGCTTTCTCAAAGTGCTCTTTTGCTTTTGGAAATATACCTGCTTGCTGATAAATTCGGGCAAGATTGTATTGAAGAACAGAAACATCCCATTGGCCTAAATGTTTTTTGCTTATTTCAAGCGCATCTTTTGTGTGCTCGATAGCAATATCATAAGCGCCCACATCGGTGTAAATAATACCAATAAGCGAGTGGAACTCGACTTGTAGCTTGGGAATTGAGCTATTGGCGTCTCGGTTGAGTTCTTCGAGAATTTCTAGAGCCTGAGCAATGTCCCCTGCATTTTGCATGACCTGAGCGTGGAGAATTTCTGCTTCAATGAATAAGTCTTCATTCCCAGACGCTTTTGCATGCTCAATGGCATAAATCACGCTAGCGTTAGCTTGCTGCAATTGACCTCGTTGGAGGTGATACCAAGTTTGGTTAATACGAAGGAGAGCGGATGCAATGTTGGAGTCTGCCAGTTTGGCGAAGCGCAAGCCTTCTTTTACTGTCTCAATGAGCTTGGTTTCATTACCTGAATAACGATAAGCCTCTGATTGCAGTGCATAGGCTAGTGCAAGCTTGTCAAATTGACGATTCTGATCATATTGGTTTATCCACTGGCTTGTTTTCGTTATCCACTCATTTGGATTACTGCTTGCGTCAATGCGCTGCTGTTGCCACTCTTGTGCAAAGAGTGGCAACGACAGTAACAACAATACGACGTAGGTGAACCGCAACTTAGAAACCAATAGATATTTTTCTGTTAATAGAATGTTTTAAGCATTCTACCCGACTGAGTGATCGACGCAATTGGTTAGTTGCTTTTATTTTGTACGTTTTTGACAGAAAAAACGACCTCAACGGATGCCTCTATTGTTTGTTGACCCGGCAGCGACACTTTGTCCGAGCGAACGCTAGCTTCTGCCATTTGCATCATGAAAGGGCGTGAAATTGAGCGCTCGGTAATGCTTAACGTTCCGGTGAGAGCAAGACCAGCGGTTTCAGCCAACTGCTCCGATTTCATTTGTGCCTGTTTATAGGCCTGAATGAGTGCTTGCTGATAAAGCGCCTGTTGGTTACTAATTTCAAACTGAATTTGTCCAACCCGGGTGACGCCCCGAGACAATGCTAAATCAATCACGTTGTCATAGTTTTCAGGGTTACGGAGAGTGACCTTTATTTCTCGTCGCACGATAAAGCCACTTTGTTTGGTTTTACCGTCAGAGTCCTGTTCGTACTGAGGGTATATTTGCAGCTGATAAGACTGGATGTCTTTTTCGGCTACGTCTTTTTTTAATAAATCGCTTAATAGGCGTTCAGTGGTATTGTCGACCACCGTCTTTTGTGAGCTGAGCTTATTGCCACGCTCCTCAACCCAAAACGTCACTCGCATTAAATCTGGCACCGCGTTGACGCTGCCATTGCCAGTTGCCGTGATACGCTGCTCTGCTGCTTGAGTGACTTGGTGGAATCCGGCTGTAAGAACTAACAGACAAACCGAAAGAACGCTTGATTTTAAGTAACTCTTGGTCATGATTAGTGTCCCTGTTTAGAATTCCCATAACGCTTAGCTATGGAGTATAGGTCATGGGTGAAAGTTCAGAAGAATATGATGAAAACGCACTGCGAGACTCGGTGTTTCGCCTGTTAGGTCGCCGTGAACATAGCTATCAGGAGCTACAACGAAAGCTAATTCAAAAGCGCTGGCCCACTAAAATGGTGGACGAGATATTGGCGGACTTTAAAGAAAAGGGCTGGCAAAGCGACGAGCGGTTTGCCGAAATCTTTATACGTGAAAAGGTGTCTCAAAAGCAAGGGCGGCTTAAAATTCTGGCGCAAGCTACCCAGCAAAAAGGGTTGTCGATAGAGCTTGTCGAGCGGCTATTGGAAGAAATGGAAATAGACTGGTTTAGTTTGTGCTCTGAATTGAAGGAGCGTCGTTTTGGCGATGAACCACCGAAAGATCAAAAACAATGGATGAAACAAGTGCGCTTTTTGCAGCAACGAGGCTTTAACTCAGAGCAAATATTTGCTTGTGTCAATCGACCAGAGAGCTAGGCTGAGCAATGACTTCGTGATAATCTAACAGTATATTAGTAATTAAACCCACAGTCTTTTGAAAAAGCGAGTAGGACAAACTATGAGCATGAACAGTGCCCAAATTCGTGAAACATTTCTCAGTTATTTTGCGAAGCGAGGACACGAAAGAGTGCCTTCGGCATCAATGATACCGGGCAATGACCCAACGTTATTATTTACTAATGCGGGTATGGTGCCGTTTAAAGATGTATTTTTGGGAACCGATAAGCGTCGTTACGACAAAGCAACTTCGGCACAACGTTGTCTGCGTGCCGGCGGTAAACATAATGACCTGGAAAACGTCGGTTATACCGCACGTCATCACACTTTTTTTGAGATGATGGGTAACTTTAGCTTTGGCGACTACTTTAAAAAGCAAGCGATTGAATACGCGTGGGACTTTCTCACCAGTGAGTTGAAACTACCGGCTGAAAAGCTGTGGGTGACTGTTTTTACAGAAGACGATGAAGCTTACGATATCTGGGCAAAAGATATTGGTGTACCGGAAGATCGCATCTCTCGCATTGGTGAGGAAGATAATTTCTGGTCGATGGGTGACACTGGCCCTTGTGGACCATGCTCGGAAGTATTTTACGACCATGGCCCGGATGTTTGGGGCGGTCCTCCGGGTACGCCGGAAGAAGAAGGTGACCGCTACATTGAAATTTGGAACCTGGTTTTCATGCAATATAACCGTCAGGCAGATGGCACGCTTGAGTCTTTGCCAAACCCATCAATCGATACAGGAATGGGGTTGGAGCGTATTTCTGCCATTATGCAGAATGTTCATAGTAACTACGAAATTGATCTGTTTCAGGCCCTTATTCAATCAGCAGCGAAAATTATTGGTACGGACGATTTAGATAATAAATCACTGCGTGTTATTGCGGACCATATTCGTTCATGTTCGTTCTTAATCGCTGACGGCGTGATGCCTTCAAATGAAGGACGCGGCTATGTCTTGCGCCGTATTATTCGCCGTGCAGTGCGACACGGTCACTTACTTGGTGCGAAAGCAACGTTTTTCTTCCAGCTGGTTGATGAGCTTGTTAACCAGATGGGTGACGCGTATCCGGAACTGGTAGAAAAGCAGGCAGTTATTAAAGATGCATTGGAGCGTGAAGAGCAGCAGTTTGCCCGCACGCTTGAGCGTGGTCTGGCAATACTGTCTGATGAGATCAGACAGCTTGATGGCAGAGTTATTCCGGGTGACGTGGTCTTTAAGCTTTACGACACTTATGGCTTCCCGGTTGACTTAACCGCTGACATTGCGCGTGAGCAAGAGCTAACCGTTGATGAAGCAGGTTTTGAAAACGCCATGGCAGAGCAAAGACAAAGAGCACAGCAAGCTTCTCAGTTCGGCATGGACTATAACGAGCAAATTAAGTCCGAGCATAAAACAGCGTTCACAGGCTACGAACAAATAGATGGCGATTCTAAGGTCGTTGAATTGTTCAAAGAAGGAAAACCTGTTAAGAGCTTAGAAGCAGGAGAAAGCGGTATTATTGTGCTGTCAGAAACACCGTTTTATGCAGAAAGCGGCGGCCAAACAGGCGATACCGGTAAATTGGTTGCGAATGGTGGTGTGTTTGAAGTGACTGATACGCAGTATATTGGCAAAGCGATTGGGCACCATGGTAAAGCGTTATCGACCATTCAACTCAATGATTCGGTAAAAGCTGAAATTGATGCTGAGCGCCGTGAAAATATTAAGCGGAATCACTCGGCGACACACTTAGTGCATGCCGCACTGCGAAACTTATTAGGGGATCATGTTACTCAAAAGGGTTCTCTGGTTGAAGCGGATAAAATGCGCTTTGACTTTTCGCACTTTGAGCCGGTTTCAGCAGAGCAAATTGCTCAAATTGAGCGTGAGGTGAATGCGCAAATCCGCGCTAACTTGTCGCTTGAAACTCAGTTAATGGACATTGAAGAAGCAAAAGCCGCTGGCGCAATGGCTTTGTTTGGTGAAAAATACGATGAGCAGGTTCGTGTAGTGCGTATGGGCGACTTCTCAATGGAGTTGTGTGGCGGTACGCACGTTCGTTCTACTGGTGATATCGGTCTGTTCCGTATTATTTCAGAAAGCGGCATAGCGTCCGGCGTTCGTCGTATTGAAGTGGTAACCGGTGAAGCTGCGGTGCGTTATACTCAAGGACAGCAGGCGTTACTGAACCAAATTGCTGGAGAAGTTAAAGCCAAACCAGACAATTTAATTGAGAAAGTTCAGCAGTTACTGCAAAAACAACGTGAATTAGAGCGTCAGAATGATCAATTGCAGAAGAAGCTCGCCTCGCAGGCTGGAGGCGGTTTGGTTTCGCAAGCCGTTGAAATTGGCGGTGTCAAAGCGATTATTGCTGAACTTGATCAAGCAGACCCTAAATCACTGCGTGAATTAGTTGATGACCTGAAGAACCAAATTGGTTCTGGTGTCGTATTACTAGGAACTGCGAATGGCTCAAAAGTGAGTTTGATTGCTGGGGTAACTGGTGATTTAACGGCTAAAGTCAAAGCAGGGGATTTAGTCAATCAAGCCGCTAATGTGGTTGGTGGCAAGGGTGGTGGTCGACCCGATATGGCGCAAGCCGGAGGATCACTGCCTGAACATTTAAATGAAGCCTTGGCTACGGCAACAACTTGGTTAGAGCAGCATTTATCGTAACTTGGAGTTATGAGTTTCGTTATAGTGTAATCGCTATCATTATTGGTAGACTGCTTACATCAATTTAGGGAAACGTTCGATTGTTGCGGTAACATCGGGACAGTATTGAAGGAGCAATTATGCTAATTTTGACACGCCGTGTAGGTGAGACACTAATGATAGGTGATGATGTTTCGGTCACTGTCCTTGGCGTAAAAGGGAACCAAGTACGTATTGGTGTAAATGCCCCGAAGGATGTTTCCGTCCATCGAGAAGAAATTTACATGCGCATTCAGTCTGAAAAAGACGATGAACATGACGAGAAAGAATAATTAGAAAAAACCGGCTTTTGCCGGTTTTTTTATACTTTCTTCCTAATTTGTGGAAAAATCCAACGAGATGGTCAATTATCCCACACTTGAACCATTGTTTTTAAAAAACCAATTGACATTATTGCCAACATCGCTAGAATTCACGCCACAACGATTTGGAGAGGTGGCCGAGTGGCTGAAGGCGCTCCCCTGCTAAGGGAGTATAGGGTTTGTAGCCCTATCGAGGGTTCGAATCCCTCCCTCTCCGCCATTCGTTAAGTGAAAATTAGCGCCCGTAGCTCAACTGGATAGAGTACCTGGCTACGAACCAGGCGGTTAGAGGTTCGACTCCTCTCGGGCGCGCCATTTTCACAAAAAACACTTCAGGCAATGCGCCCGTAGCTCAACTGGATAGAGTACCTGGCTACGAACCAGGCGGTTAGAGGTTCGACTCCTCTCGGGCGCGCCATTTCCTTTACTTTCCCTTATAGTCTACTTTCTTATTTCTTTTGCTATTTCGCTTATTTAGCTCTTGAATACCGATTATTTCGCACTGCAAATTCTTGCGCGACTTGCTACCATAGTATTTAATAAATTTATAACAATTTGCAGTCGTTTCGAGGTGTCTTTTGCAAGAACTACTTACCCAAGCAGCTCAGCTCATGCTCGTTGGTATGGGTGCTGTCATTGTCTTTTTATGCATATTAGTTGTCTGTATGGCCGTCATGAAATGGTTGATACCGACGCCTTCGTTAGCACCACAGACACCGAATCAACCTCGCTCTGACGCTTCCGCAGGGAAGTCACCGACATTGGTTGCAGCAGTATCAGCTGCCGTACATCAATATCGTCAGCGCCATTCGGCCGCAGAAAACAAGGAGATGTCTAAATGAGTAAGCCTTTGCTGTTAACTGAGCTTGTTTTAAGAGATGCTCACCAGTCTTTATTAGCGACCAGAATGCGCTTAGACGACATGTTACCGATAGCGGAAAAGCTGGATAAAGTCGGTTATTGGTCAATGGAGTCCTGGGGCGGAGCAACCTTTGACTCTTGTATTCGGTACTTAGGCGAAGATCCGTGGGAACGTATTAGAGAGCTCAGTAAGGCAATGCCAAACACACGCCAGCAAATGCTGCTACGAGGGCAGAATTTATTAGGCTATCGCCACTATGCGGATGACGTCGTGCGTCGCTTTGTCGAACGGGCGAAAGATAATGGTGTGGATGTGTTCCGTATTTTTGATGCTATGAACGACGTTCGCAACTTAAAAACGGCGATAAAAGCAGCGAAGGATGTTGAAGGACATGCTCAGGGTACCTTGGCTTACACCGTAAGTCCTGTGCATACGCTGGATAAGTGGGTTGAGATGGCACAAGAGCTTGAAGACTTGGGCTGTGACTCGTTATTCATTAAAGACATGGCCGGCTTGCTGCGACCGAACGATGCTTACGATTTAGTCAGTGCGTTGAAAGAAAAGACTGACTTACCGATTTCTATGCAATGTCATGCCACGACTGGTTTGAGTGTGGCGACTTACCAGAAGGCCATTGATGCGGGTATTGATATGCTCGATACCGCTATTTCGTCGATGAGCATGACCTATGGTCACTCACCAACGGAAACATTGGTGGCGATGACGGAAGGCACGGATAGAGATACAGGCTTGTCACTACCCGATTTAGCGGAGATTGCGTCTTACTTCCGCGATGTGCGAAAAAAATACGCTAAGTTTGAAGGTTCACTGAAAGGCGTGGATGCTAGAATTCTGCTGGCCCAGGTGCCTGGCGGCATGCTGACTAATATGGAAAACCAGCTGAAAGAACAGGGTGCGATTGATAAGTTTGATGAGGTATTAGAAGAGATACCTAAAGTCCGTGAAGATCTTGGTTTTATTCCACTGGTGACACCAACTTCTCAAATTGTGGGAACGCAAGCGGTACTTAACGTATTAAGCGGTGAGCGTTATGCCAACATTTCAAAAGAAACTGCAGCGGTTCTCAAAGGTGAGTACGGTGCTACAGCGGCAGAGGTGAATAAAGAGCTGCAAAAACGTGTGTTAGATGGTGATGACCCTATTACCTGTCGTCCGGCTGACTTAATTGATGATGAAATGGACGCACTGACTGAAGAGCTGAAGAAAACAGCAAAAGAGCAGGACATTCGTTTGGCCGATAATGTTGAAGACGACGTATTGACCTACGCGCTGTTCCCACAAATCGGTCTTAAATTCCTGAAAAACCGCGATAACCCGGATGCTTTTGAGCCAGCCCCGGAAGAGCCAGGTGAAGGTTCGTCTGAAGGAGATCAGGCGCAGCCCGCTCCGGCACAATCAAGTGGCAGTGTCGAGCTTTATGATGTGGAAGTCGACGGTCAGAAGTTCAGTGTAAAAGTGGGTCCTTCTGGTCAGGTTGACTCAGTAGAAGCGCAAAGTTCAGGTAACAAACAGTCAGCACCGACATCCCAAAATGGTGGTGCAAGCGGTGGTGAAGGAACAACGATTAAAGCCCCATTAGCGGGGAATATTTTCAAAGTCGTCGCAAAGGAAGGCAGTCAGGTTAAAGCCGGAGATGTCGTTCTGGTCATGGAAGCAATGAAAATGGAAACCGATATTAAAGCGGAAAATGACGGTACCGTGAACGCGATTCATGTAAAAGAAGGCGATGCGGTAACAGTTGGCGATAGCTTAGTAACGGTGGGTTAACATGGATAAGTTAATGACTTTGTGGGAAACCACCGGTATTTCCGCAATGACGCTGGGCCAGTTCAGCATGATATTGGTCGGCGGGTTATTGTTGTACTTAGCGATATCGAAAAAATTTGAGCCGTTACTGCTATTGCCAATCGGCTTTGGCGCAATACTGGCCAACATTCCGCTGGCTGGGTTCACCGAGCCGGGCGGAGTGTTGTATTACGTCTATTCGGTTGGTATCGACACTGGCGTGTTTCCATTGCTGATTTTTATGGGGGTCGGAGCATTAACAGATTTTGGTCCGTTGTTGGCAAACCCTAAGATGCTGTTTCTGGGCGGCGCCGCTCAGTTCGGTATTTTCGCAACATTGTTTGGAGCCATTGCTTTGAACATTGTTCCGGGCATTGAGTTTTCAATGTCAGATGCGGCTGCTATTTCAATTATCGGTGGTGCTGATGGACCCACTGCAATATTTCTGGCGTCAAAATTAGCTCCGGATTTATTAGGTGCCATTGCGGTCGCAGCATACTCTTACATGGCGTTGGTGCCGATTATTCAGCCACCAATTATGAAGTTGCTTACTACTGAAGAAGAGCGTCAGGTTAAAATGGAGCAGTTACGACCCGTCGCACGCCGTGAAAAGCTATTTTTCCCGCTTATCGCAATTACCTTAACATTATTATTTCTACCGTCGGCAACACCGTTGGTTGGCATGTTCTGTTTAGGTAACTTAATGCGTGAATCAGGAGTTGTTGAGCGGCTGACCAAGACAACCCAGAATGAGCTGATTAACATCGTGACTATCTTCTTGGGCTTAGCCGTAGGCTCAAAGCTTCAGGCGGATCAGTTTCTAAGCTTCCAGACATTGGGTATTTTATTACTTGGTGCAATTGCTTTTGCGATAGGTACGGCAAGTGGGGTGCTTATGGCGAAGTTAATGGCGAAGTTTAGTAAAGATCCTATCAACCCGCTTATTGGGGCGGCAGGTGTTTCTGCGGTTCCCATGGCAGCGCGTGTTGTGAATAAGGTGGGACTGGATTCGAATCAACAGAATTTCCTGTTAATGCACGCTATGGGGCCTAATGTGGCCGGTGTGCTGGGGTCAGCTGTGGCTGCCGGTATACTGCTTGCGCTGGTTTAGTCCGGCTACTCCTCTAATGACTAACGCCCTGTAATAAACATCATCGCCGTGTAAAAAGCGGCGATGACTGCGCTTATAACGGCAATATAGACAAATCCTTTGTACCCTTGCTTAATAGTCCAGCCATTGGTCTTAAGGTATAGCAACCAAAGCAGACTTAGCAGCAGGGGTATTAGAAAAAAGTAACGTATCATAATTAACCTTAAGATTGATGCTGCTGAATAGTTTCCAGATCTTGTGCTGCCTGGTGTGCGAAACGCAAGCGTTTTTCAAGCTCGGTTATTTGGTCAGCGACTTTATCAATTTCACCTTCCGCCATAAAAGACTCTAAATCAGCGGCTTTATTTTTAAGCTGCGTAAAGCCTAAGTTAGCTGCTGCACCTTTCAATGAGTGAAAATAACGTTTGGCGCTATCATGTTGGCCGCGCGTGATAAAGTCTGACACCTTGGTCGCACTACCTTGATAGCTCTCGTAAAGCTGCTCTACCAGTTTTAAATACAATTCAACATTGTATTGTAGTCGAGCGAGGGCAGACTCAAAATCAATCCCTTTGACTTGTGGTATTTTTATTGGCGTATTAGTCGTTGGTTCCGGCTGCTCATCTACAGCTCCAGTATTGTTGGCGTTTTCATCCGAATAGTCACCGGGAACTGCCCATTTTGAAATTGCTTTCAGTAGCACTTTTTCGTCAATGGGTTTAGGTATATGGCCTTGCATACCCGCCGCCAGCGAACGCTCTTCATCGCCGCTCATTGCATTGGCTGTCATGGCCAGAATGGGCAGTTGTTTGTATGTGAACTCAGTTCGAATCTGTTGTGCAGCTTTAAGTCCATCCATCACTGGCATCTGAATATCCATAAGTACGATGGCGTAATTTTTTTTGCGCACCGCCTCTACAGCAAGCTGACCGTTCTCTGCGATATCAACCTGAAACTTATGACTGCTGAGTATCTCACGTGCTACCTGTTGGTTAATTTCGTTGTCTTCCACAACCAATACGGGCGCGCCAATCAGATTATCAGGAATACTACCTGATGATTCCGGACTGATTTCTTCGTCAATATCCCGGTGCAGCAGTGTCGAGGTTAAACTGCGTCCAAGTGTCGATGCAGTAAATGGCTTCGATAAAATATCGTTTACACCAGCACGTTTGGCTTTTTCCGACAATTCTTCAGCGTAATAGCCGGTAGCTAACGTTAGCTTAGGACGTATATCGGCATCGTAAGTTTGAGTTATTTTCTCGCACAATTGCAAACCGTCCATACCCGGCAATCGCCAGTCAACGAGTAGTAACTCGTATGGGTTGCCTTCCTGAACGGATTCTTCGAAGACTTTAAGCGCTTGCTCCGCAGTACGGCACACTTTGACGTCAACTTTATAACTGCGCAGCATTTCATAAAGCATTTCGCGAGTACTTAAATTGTCATCAACCGCCAAAATTCGTTTATCAGTTAAGTGCTTCAGCAGATATTCGTGGTGGCTGTTGTCTTGCTCGCGCTGCACCGGCAGTTGTATCTCGATATAGAAAGTCGATCCTTGTTCAACTGCACTCGTCACACCGATATCACCTCCCATCAAGAGAATGAGTCTACGGGATATCGCAAGACCAAGCCCGGTGCCACCATACTTGCGTGTGGTTGAGGTATCGGCCTGAGTAAACTCTTTAAATAAATTGGCTCGTTGTTCTTCGTCCATGCCAATACCGGTATCGGTGACTGAAATACGCAGCAGAACGTCGCTGTCTGAGCTGTCGAGCAAGTTAACCGCAACATTGATCTCACCGTCTTCGGTGAACTTTATGGCGTTGCTAATGAGATTCACAAGTACCTGGTTTAAGCGCAGCGGGTCACCAATGAGTTTAGTGGGAATATTGGCCGGTAAATTAATAATGAACTCGAGATCTTTGTCGTAGGCGCGATAGGCAAACATGTCGGCTAACGACGTCAGTACGTCTTGCAAATCAAACGGTATTTCTTCAACGGTCAGTTTACCGGCATCAATTTTTGAAAAGTCGAGGATGTCATTAATCACACCTAACAACGCTTGCGAGGACGAGTCGATGACTTTGATGTAGCGTTTCTGCTTCTGATTCAACTCCGTTTTAAGGCACAAGTTAGCCATACCGACAATGGCATTAATCGGTGTGCGAATTTCATGACTCATGTTAGCAAGAAACTCGCCTTTAGAGCGGTTAGCATTTTCTGCGGTTTCTTTGGCCTTTTCCATTTCCTCGGCAACTGATTTAATGCCGGAGATGTCGTAGTAGCTGCCTAAAATACCAATGATGTTACCGTCGTCATCGTGCAGCGGTACACTGGAGTGCTCAACCCAGCGACTCCCCTGAGCGAGGGTTAACTCCAACTCTTCGTTGGTTGAGGGTTGTTGTTCTTCAAATGTCGTCTGGTCTTTCTTCCGGAGAATTAAGTTATTGGCGAGTATTGGAATATCACTATCTGATTTCCCGGTAATAGCCTCTGGCTCAAGACCTAAGTCCTTAGCAAAAGCCTCGTTGCCGCCGAGTAAATTTAGCTCAGAATCGCGCCAGTAAACCCGAGTCGGCAAGTCATTAAAAACTTGTTCAAAAAGCTGCATTGAGTCAGATGACAAAAACGGCTGCCGGAAAGGAGCGGTTAACGCGTTACGGCGTGACCACCACCAAATAGCAATGCCAATAATTAAGCTGAACGTTATCATTGCGACCAGAACGGTGTCGCTCCAGGGGGAAGGCAGCAGCGCGTAAAGCACAAGGCTTGATACTTGCAGAACAACGAAAATCAGCTGTAAAAACGTCCAGAATGAGCTCATGGTAATCCATAACCGAAAGAGGGTTGTATACGTGCGTTAGTCTGCCATGTTGATGGTGAATCGCCAAGCAATATCAGGAAAATTACGACCTCTATCATGGACGTTTAAAGTATTTACCAGTAAGCTTAGCAGCAGAAAATAATCCGTTTTTGTCAGTGGAGTAGTCTCTTGCAAGCCACATTTCAATCAGTTGTAGAAACGCTTAAGCAAAGTGATAAGCCGAATGTTTGGCAGGGAATAAAACGTGGTATCGAGCGCGAAGCCTTGCGTATTAATGAAAATGGCACACTCGCAACAACCGATCACCCTGGTAAGTTAGGTCGTACCTTGACTCACCCAACCATCACAACAGACTATTCTGAGAACCTTCTGGAATTTATTACGCCAGTAGCAACGAATATTGATACTACGTTAAAGCAATTACGTGATATTCATCGGGTTACTTATAATGCTATCGGAGAAGAGTTGTTATGGCCAATGAGTATGCCGTGCTATCTGGGCTCCGACAAAGACATCCGTATTGCTAAATATGGAGACTCTCACTCCGGGCGAATGAAAAGTTTATATCGTCGAGGATTAACTTACCGCTACGGAGCGACCATGCAAGTCATTGCGGGGGTTCATTATAACTTCTCAGTATCCGATGAGATGTGGGAGCAGCTCGCGCAAATTGACGGCGAGGTGAATGACAGTGATTATCGCAGTAAAAGATATTTCGGTTTAATTCGTAACTTCAAACGAATTGCCTGGGTTATTCCCTATTTGTTTGGCGCATCACCGGCATTGTGTAAGTCGTTTTTCACCCAGACCAATAATGAAGAGCTGTTGAAAAAGTGGGACTTTGACACTGTTGGTAAAGGAACGGTGTTTTTGCCTTATGGTACGTCTTTGCGCATGAGTGATTTGGGCTATACCAATAAAGAGCAGGCGACGTTAAAAATTACCTATAACTCTTTGGGGGAGTACGTAGAAGGTTTGCGTAAAGCAATAACTACTCAGTCTCAGCAGTTTTCGAAAATAGGTGTAAAAGTTGACGACGAATACCGTCAATTAAACGACAATATTTTGCAGATAGAAAATGAGTTTTACTCGCCAATTCGGCCTAAGCAGATTGCCCGGGATGGCGAAACGCCAAGTCAAGCTTTAGAACGCGGTGGGGTTGAGTACATTGAAATAAGAGCGCTGGATGTGAATCCATTTAGCGACGTGGGGATTACCGCTCAACAAATGCGCTTCCTCGATTTGTTATTGTTGCACTGTTTGTTGCAGCCAAGTGACGAGATGACTTGGGAGCAGCAGCAACAAGCGGATAAGAATTTTACCAAAGTGGTTATGCAAGGCCGTAACCCACGCTTAAGTCTGGCGCATAACGGTATCGACAGACTAATGGCTGACTGGCTTGAAGAGCTGTTTGCCGATTTTTCGCTGTTGGCAAAAACGCTGGACAACTCGAGTCATTCGAAGGACTATCAGAATGATTTGGCGGACTTGTACGAATGGGTTTTGAACCCGGAGCGAACACTTTCCGGGCAAATTATGCATCAGCTACAGTCTGAAAACTGGGACAACAGCCGCATAGGAATGCTTTTAGCGAAGCGATATCGTCAGCAAATGATAAGTTCGGGTCTTGAGTTATACAGTCAGGCTGATTTTAGTGAATGGGCCCAGAGTTCAGAAAAAGCATTCAATGATCGGTATGAACAAGACAATAAGGTCGACTTTGACACCTTTTTAATGAATTATTTTGAAAGTGCGAAGCAGCCGGGACGTTAGCTTTTTTATATGACACATAAAAAAACGCAGCCAATGTTGGCTGCGTCAAATAAAACGTTCAGGGGATGAACAAATACGTTAACTCTCAATGTGTTCATATATTCAGAGTAACCTATTTGAAGAAAGTTCAATGAAAATACATTTTTTTAAGCCAGTTAACCGAATCACCTTTTCAGCTGCGGCTTTTGCTGTTCTGTTAAGTGGTTGTGCAACCCCACCCCCTGAAAACCCAGAGAACATTTGTGCTATTTTTGAAGAGCATCGCGATTGGTATGACGCTGCCGAAGATGCACGTGAACGTTGGGGCGTTCCTATTCATGTTCCTATGGCTATGATGTATCAGGAAAGCTCTTTTAAGCATGATGCGCTGCCGCCTAGAGATTATTTATTAGGTTTTATTCCGTGGGGGCGGGTCAGTTCCGCTTACGGGTATTCGCAAGCAAAAACTATGACTTGGGAAGACTATCAGCGTGAAACAGGCAACAGTTGGGCAAGTCGCTCTTCATTTGAAGATGCTATCGACTTTATGGGTTGGTTTATCTATAAAACGTACCAAGTCAATGGTGTTTCAAAGTGGGACGCTTACGGACAATACCTGAATTATCATGAGGGTTGGGGCGGCTATCAACGCAAAAGTTATTTGAAAAAGCCTTGGTTGGTTCGCGTATCAAAAATTGTTAAGCGCCGCTCATTAACGTATGCGACGCAGCTCAAGACTTGCGAAGAAGACTTGCAAAAAGGTTGGTTGTGGCGCCTTTTCTTTGGTTAGTCATTTTGGGTTTCTGTCGGTGCCTTGTAGAGTTCAGGCAAAACCCGAGCTTGTTTAATCATGGTGTCACCGACTTCAACCAGCTCTACCGGATAGCCGCCAAGGCGCAGGCATAAGCGTGAGTCTGGTATATCACCAAACTGTTCGATGATAAGACCACTGAGTGTTTTCGGACCATCCGTCGGGAAGTCCCACTCCATTTCTTTATTCAGTTCGCGAAGGTTTGCTGACCCGTCTACTACGTAAACACCATCGCTTTCTTGAGTCACCGACTCGCTTGGGGCCGGTGCCATCGTAGTAGTGAAGTCACCGACAATTTCTTCCAGGATATCTTCCAGTGTTACTAAGCCTTGAATATCGCCGTATTCATCAACGACTAGCCCTATGCGCTCTTTACTGCGCTGAAATTTTAATAGCTGGACATTGAGTGGCGTGCCTTCTGGAATAAAGTAAATATCCCGTGCGGCGCGCACTAATATAGACTTGTCTGCATTAAACTGGTTTTTCGTCATTAGCCGCATGACATCGCGAGCGTGCAGGAAACCTACGGCGTCGTCTATTTCGTTACGGTAAAGCAATACCCTGGTGTGTTGCCCATTGGACAATTGCTTGACGATAGACTTCCACTCATCATTAATGTCGATGCCGATAATTTCATTACGTGGCACCATCACGTCTTCTACGGTTACCTTTTCTAAGTCAAGTATGCTGACCAACATCTCCTGGTGAGAGGTGGGTATTAAATTTCCCGCTTCATTAACCACTGTCCGAAGCTCTTCGGTACTCAGTGCATCAGCCATACCAGACTGTTTTGGGTTGACTCCCAGGAGCCTCATGAATGAGTTGGTTATTGCATTAACGCCAATGACCACCGGGTACATGACCTTAAGCAAGGGCAGCAAAATTAATGAACTTGGAAAAGAGATCTCTTCTGGGTGCAGCGCGGCAATCGTTTTAGGGGTTACTTCTGAGAATATGAGGATGATAAGAGTCAGGCCGAAAGTAGCGACGACAATACCAGCGTCACCAAACCAGCGCAAACAGATAATAGTAGCTATCGCTGAGGCACCAATGTTGACCAAATTGTTGCCAATAAGAATAAGACCAATGAGCCTGTCGGGACGGTCTAATAAATGCTGGACGCGCTTGGCTCCGCGGTGATTACTTTGCACCAGATGTCTTAGGCGATACCGGTTTATCGACATCATCCCGGTTTCAGAGCCTGAAAAGTAAGCGGATAAAAATATCAGTACGGCTAAAATAACGAGCAACAGGCTCGTCGATATCTCGTCCAACGGTTATTTCCTTACGTTAACTTAGAATGTGACAATTTAGAGTGCTGAGCGATGAAGTCAAGGGTTGTTTAGCCTATTAAGAAGTCTTTCACAAAACGACTTCCAAAATACCCAAGCGTGAGTAACGTGCTAGCCGTCAACGTCAATAGAACAATGAGCCGCCCACGTAGGCCGGAAACTCTATGTAAAACAAGCGCAATTAAGTAAATGACGGCTGCCAGGCTGGTTAATATGGTCTTATGTGCTTGATTCTGGGCAAACATATCTTCTAAAAATAAAAAACCACTGCCCAAGGCAACAAACAGCGCTACGGTGCCAAGTGCCAATAAATTAAAAAAGTTTCTTTCTATGGTCATTAGTGGCGGAAGCTTGTTGAGTAGCGAGTGATTTTTACGTCGTTTTAAAATACGGCTTAAGTAGCTGGTTTGTATTGCGTATAGCGTGGCCAGCGCAAGAATGCCGTAAGCAATTAGCGACAGTGCAATATGAATAAATAACGCATGTTTTGAGCTAATGTCTGCCCCGAGATGAACCGGGGTAAATACCAACAATACACAGGTTAACGCTGAAAACAGATAAATAATGGGCTTAAGAAACAAATTACTGAAGCGCTGGAAGCGAATGAATGAGGTCACGGTGACAAATAGGGCGACCATACTCAGACTGGACGACAGATTAATATGGTCAAAGTCATCAACAGCAAGCTGCTGAACAATAAGCCAACCATGCGCAATGATAGCGATACCTGCGGGAATAATTTGTGACGCTGGCTTATGCTCTTTACCGTTAAATACGGTTTGCAAAATGATGAAAGCACTAGCCGAATAGCCGACGACACTGATTAGCAGCAATATAAAGAGCATCACGCGCTCAGTTTCCCTGATGTTTGTTGTTCTTGATGTTGAGTATACGTTGTCAAACGGTTAAACCCAATACTTTGGGGGGCGAAACTTTCTTGCAATTCGGATATACTGCCCCCATTCACTTTGTACGCCAGAATTCCGAAATTAAAAGAGACGACCGATATGTTTGAAAATTTATCAGAACGCCTATCGCAGACGATGCGTTCTATCGGTGGCCGAGGTCGGCTGACAGAAGATAATATAAAGGAAACGTTACGTGAAGTGCGTATGGCGCTGCTTGAGGCTGACGTTGCGTTACCGGTTGTAAAAGATTTTATCGCAAAGGTAAAAGAACGAGCGGTTGGTACTGAGGTCAATAAAAGCCTGACACCGGGGCAGGTGTTCGTCAAAATCGTCCAGTCAGAATTAGAATCGGCGATGGGCGAGGGTAATGCCCCGTTGCAACTGAATACGCAACCACCGGCTGTGATACTAATGGCTGGCCTGCAAGGTGCGGGTAAAACGACCAGTGTTGGTAAGCTCGCCAAATTCCTCGCCGAGCGTGAGAAAAAGAAAGTGATGGTGGTTAGTGCCGACGTGTATCGACCAGCAGCCATTAAGCAGCTGGAAACCATTGCCGAGCAGGTGGGGGTTGATTTTTTCCCGTCGTCTACCGAACAAAAGCCGGTTGATATCGCCAATGCGGCCATAGCGGCAGCACGTAAACAGTTTGTCGATGTGGTTCTGGTTGATACGGCAGGTCGTCTAGCGGTCGATGAAGACATGATGACGGAAATTCAGCAACTTCACTCAAGCATTAAGCCTATTGAAACGCTGTTTGTTGTTGATGCGATGACCGGTCAGGATGCGGCGAACACGGCAAAAGCATTTAGTGATGCATTGCCTTTAACTGGTGTTATTTTGACGAAAACCGATGGTGACGCCCGTGGTGGTGCTGCATTATCGATTCGCCATATTACCGGCAAGCCCATTAAGTTTCTTGGTGTCGGCGAAAAAACGGATGCCCTGGAGGCCTTCCACCCCGATCGGGTTGCGTCACGTATTCTTGGTATGGGCGATGTGCTGTCGCTCATAGAAGAAGTCGAACAGAAGGTCGACAAGGAAAAAGCTGAGAAAGTCGCCAAGAAAGTCATGAAAAAAGGCCAGTTTTCACTGGAGGATTTTCGCGACCAGCTTGTGCAAATGCGTGAGATGGGCGGCATGATGGGGCTCATGGATAAAATGCCCGGCATGGGTAAAATGACCGATCAAATTAAAGGTCAAATGGATGATAAAATGACGCTGCGTATGGAAGCGATTATTAATTCAATGACCCCACAGGAAAGACGTCACCCCGATGTCATTAAAGGCTCTCGTAAACGCCGTATTGCGACGGGTTCAGGAACACAAGTTCAGGACGTGAACAAGTTACTGAAGCAGTTTATGCAGATGCAAAAAATGATGAAAAAGATGAAAGGCGGTGGTCTTCAGAAAATGATGCGCGGTATGGGTGGGAAACTGCCTCCGGGAATGTTTCCAGGCCGTTAGGAAAAAGCGCGTCAAGCTTGCATTTCAACGAAAAATCAGTAGAATTGCCGAGCCTTCCGACTCAGTCGGAGGGCTTTGCTATTTTTTACATTTAAACAACAGTTATATTGAGGAACGCAATGGTAACCATTCGTTTACAACGTGGCGGTGCTAAAAAGCGCCCCTTCTACCAAATGGTAGTTGCTGACAGTCGCCGTTCACGCGACGGTCGTTTCATCGAGAACGTAGGATTTTTTAACCCGCTAGCTCGTGGTCAGGAAGAAAAACTTCGTGTTGATGTTGACCGCATCGAGCACTGGGTAGGCAAAGGCGCACAATTATCTGAGCGCGTTGCTAAGTTAGTTAAAGATGCAAGCGCTGCGGCGTAAGCATTAATTGTTCAGGGTAGTTAATGATGGCTCAGTCAGAACATATCGTTATAGGTCGCTTAGGTGCGGTGTATGGCGTAAAAGGTTGGCTGAAAGTACAGTCATTTACGCAAGACCCTGAGTCAATATTTGAATACAGCCCTTGGCTGCTCAAACAAAAAGGTGAGCAAACTATCGAAGTCGCTGAGTGGCGTCGCCACAATAAGGGACTGATTGCTCGACTGGAAGGTGTATCCGACCGTGATCAAGCTGCGCGCCTGACCGGAGCGGATATCTGCATTACTGCAGATGAGTTGCCTGAATTAGCTGATGATGAGTTCTACTGGCATGACCTAATCGGTTTGCAAGTGGTGAACCTTCAAGGCTATGACATGGGGGTGGTTGAACAGATAATGCCAACCGCATCGAATGATGTGTTGGTGGTAAAAGCAAATAGCAATGATGCGTTTGGAAAGTCTGAGCGTCTTATTCCCTTTATTCAAAGTGAATATATCACTGAGATTAATCGGGAAGAGAAACGCATTCAGGTTGACTGGCCGTCTGACTTCTAATGGAAGTCCCATTGAAAATTGGTGTTATTAGCTTATTTCCTGACATGTTTTCTGCCGTTACCGATTACGGTGTTACTGGTAGAGCAATAAAGGAAGGTTTATTACAGGTGAGTGTTTGGAATCCTCGTGATTTCACTCACGATCGCCATCGCACGGTCGACGACAGACCATACGGTGGGGGGCCTGGCATGCTGATGATGGTACAGCCTTTGGTTGATGCTATTGAGGCCGCTAAAAACGACCTTGGTCAGGATACGCCGGTTATTTATCTGTCACCTCAGGGGCAAACATTGGATCATAGAGGAGTGCAGTCGCTCTCCGGTAATGATCGAATGATATTAATTGCTGGCCGTTATGAAGGCATTGACGAACGCGTTATTGAAAAGTATGTCGATGCACAATGGTCAATTGGGGACTATGTGTTAAGCGGCGGTGAGCTACCAGCAATGGTGCTGATTGATGCTATTTCAAGATTAGTGCCCGGCGTGTTGGGGCATCAGGACTCTGCAGAGGAAGATTCTTTTGCAAATGGTTTACTGGATTGCCCGCATTACACGAGACCGGAAGTTTATAACGAGCAGCAGGTTCCCTCAGTACTTTTGAGTGGAAACCATGACAAAATACGTCGCTGGCGGTTGCAGCAGTCCTTAGGGCGAACATGGCTGCAACGTCCGGAGTTAATTAAAGACCTAGCTCTGACTGACGAGCAGGAAGCCTTGTTGAGTGAATTTATTGAACAACGGTCATCCAGCTAACAGCGGACAGTTTATCTAGGATAGGAGATATAAAAATGGCAAAAGTTAGCCAAAATATCATTAAAGCTCTTGAAGAAGAGCAAATGAAAAAAGATTTACCTGAGTTTGCACCAGGTGACACTGTTGTTGTAAATGTAAAAGTTAAGGAAGGCAACCGTGAACGTCTGCAGGCGTTCGAAGGTGTTGTTATCCGTGTTCGTAACCGTGGTCTTCACTCTGCATTTACGGTACGTAAAGTATCGAACGGTGAAGGTGTTGAGCGTACTTTCCAAACGCACAGCCCATTGGTAGATAGCATTAAAGTGAAGCGTCGCGGTGCAGTTCGTCGCGCGAAACTTTACTACTTGCGTGAGCGTTCAGGTAAGTCTGCACGTATTCGCGAGAAGCTTTCTTAAGAACGCGATTAAAAAACGAAATAGCAAAGAAAAACCCAGCCTTGAGCTGGGTTTTTTGTTAGCCTAATTGCTATGGAAGAAGACATTGAAATACTCATCCAAATTTTGGCTGAATGTTTGGACTCCCAGCATCACTGGACAGAGCATCAACTCATTGAGGCTTTGCAAGCCCAGCCGTACCAGTTTTTTGATAAAACGGCGCTGCGCGATCCCCTAAACCTGTTTCAAACGCATTTCATTTTGTTCCACAGCTTATATAAGCTGCGTGAACGTTGGCGCTTGCAAAAGAAATATGAGTTATTCATTCATACGCTGAATATTGAATGTCAGCCATGGCAGCAGGGTGAAGAAACGCTAGCCGAAAACGATCCTCTGGCGGAGTATTATTTAGACTTAAGTCAACTGAGCAATACTTCTGAAACCGATGTCGAGTCGATGCTTAATGACTTTTGGGAAAGAATGGGGCAAGATTTTTCTACTAAGCAACGGATGCCGACCGACGAAGCTTGTGAAGTGATGGAATTAACACCGCCGTTGACCGAAAAACAAGTAAAAAAGCAGTATCGTCGCCTGGTACATAAATACCACCCCGATAAAGGCGGTAGTGTTGCTAAGATGCAAAATGTTCAAAAAGCGTACCGCGCTATTTTAGTCAGCCTTAATTAAAGCGATACCCATGAATAAAACACCGCAAGAAAAATTAGACGAGCTAAGGCAGTCGATAGACAGCACCGACGAAGAACTCATCCGCTTACTGGCGAAGCGCGAGGCATTAACCGCCGAAGTCGGTGATGTTAAAAAGGCCTTGCGGCAGCCGCTTTATGTTCCTGAGCGGGAAAACAAAATGATACAGGCGCGCAAACAAAAGGCGATTGAACTTGGCGTGTCAGAAGACTTTGTTGAAGACATTTTACGCCGAATTATTCGCAACTCCTACCAAACCCAAACCGGACAGGCTAGCCAAACTTCAGCCACTCCGGAGAGGCCGGTTATTGTGGTTGGCGGCAAAGGAGCCTTAGGTGCTAAGTTTGTTGAGTTCTTTGAGCAAACTGGTTACCGAACCGTTATTGTCGATAAAGGCGACGCCTGGCCGGATGGCGAGACTTTAAGTCATACACAGTTGGTTGTTATCAGCGTTCCCATTAATCAAACAGAAGCTGTTATCGCGTCATTACCTAAGCTACCCGATGACTGTGTTCTGGCTGATATTACAAGTACCAAAGAAGGTCCGCTAAAAGCTATGCTGAGCGTTCATGCAGGCCCAGTGGTGGGTCTGCACCCAATGTTTGGCCCGACAATAAAGACCTTCGCAAAACAGCTAATAGTGGTTACACCGGGACGTAGAGCAGAAGAGTACCAATGGCTCATGGAACAGCTGTCTAATTGGGGAGCTCATTTATACCAAACCGACGCTGAGGCGCATGATGAAGCCATGGGCTGGGTACAAGCTTTCAGACATTTAAGCACCTTCGTGTATGGTCTGCACATGGCAAAAGAAAATGTCGATATAGATAATCTGCTTAATGTTAGCTCGCCCATTTACCGAATGGAACTAATGATGGTCGGTCGACTCTTCGCACAGAACCCGGAGCTGTACGCCGATATTATGTTGTCTCACGGAGAGCGGACCGAGTCTATCAGCCGTTATCTGAGCTTGTTTTCAGAGTTGCTGGAAGTGCTTAAAGAAGGCAACAAAGACGAATTAATACACTTATACAGCGAAGCACAAACGTATTTTGGTGACTTTTCACAGCAGTTCTTAAAAGAGAGTGAAGCACTGGTTCAGTTGGCTGATGATCAGCGCTTTAAATAGTATTAAGGCTTCACATACTCGTTGAACAGCTCCTCCAATGCTTCGGGAGAAACCGGTTTGTGCAACGTCGCGTCCATGCCAGCCTCACGGCACGCTGTCATTTCACTGGCGCTTTGGTGGCTGGTTATGGCGATAATGGGCGTATTTTCAAATTCAGGCTGACCACGCAGGGTTTTGCAAACCTCAGCACCCGACATATCAGGCATTTCGTAATCAAGGAAAATGAGGTTGGGCATTGTTTTGGCTTGAGTCAGTGCTTCTTCACCAGTGGTTGCGGTAAGAATCTCGACATTGTATTGGCCGAGCATCGCTTTTAGGACTTCCAGACTAATAAAGTCATCGTCAGCAATTAAAACTTTCGTCATGCCTACTACCTTTTTTATTGAATTAACTATACCCTAGCACCTGGTATCGAGTTTTCCTAGTGTTTTGGAGTTAACACGATGATTCAGAAAGAGAATTCTGTAAAGGTTTGGGACAGCTTTGTACGCCTTTTTCATCTGATGATCATTTTATTGGTGATTGGGTTATGGTGGACCGCTGATAACGGTCGTATGGACTTGCATAAAGACTTTGGTGTCGCCATTTTGTCGCTGTTAGTAATGCGAGTTGCGTGGGGTATCTTTGGTAGTAATAACGCCCGTTTTAACGCCTTTGTGCGTTCTCCTTTACGCATTCCCTCTCATTTGAAAACGCTTTTTAATGGTCAATACCAGCCGGAAACCACTCATAGTACAGCCGGTGGCTGGGCCGTGCTGCTAATGTTAGCTTTGCTTATTGCTCAGGCTGTGACCGGACTTTTCTCTAGTGATGGCATTTTATTTTCAGGACCGTTAGCGAGCTGGGTGTCGTCTGACACACAAGAATTGCTGACTGACTGGCATAAAACCCAGTTTGACGCGATATTAGTTGTTATCGCATTGCATATTTTAGCGGTTGCTATGTATCGTCTGAAGGGCATTAAATTAGTTGGTGCGATGGTTCACGGCTATAAAAATACCACACAACCGGCGCCGCAATTAAAGCCAGGATGGCAAGGTTTACTGCTGGCGATAGCTGTGTGGTTGCTCTTTATGTTATTGCTTTAATTCAGTCTTTATATTCGTCGTGACAGCCTTTACAGGTTTGTGCTGCGTTCATAAATACAGGCTTGATGTTATCCATTGAGCCTGTTTTAGCTGCAGCGGCGAGCTCTGATGCATATTGCTGTAAGTCATTCGAGCGTTGCTGGAAATCTTCCCAATTATCCCAGATAGCAGTTAGCGCATCGGTATTGTCGCCTGGCATAGCGCCTTCGACCGCAAAGCCGCTCCATGGAATACCGGCTAAACTTTCGAAATCATTTGCGCGGTTCGCAAACACCTGTGCGTCGTAGTTCACTTCGCCTTTCACCATTTCAGCCATAGCCGCGAAGTTTTGCTGCATAATAGACAAGGCTTTTTGGCGGTACTCAACAGCCTTTTCGCCGTCGTTAAATGCGTGCTCGTTAGCGATACTGCTGGCAGATAAACTAAGAGCAACGCTCGCAAAAAGTACGGACAGTGATTTTTTCATTGGATATTCTCCTTATTATCGTGCACTTACCGTTAATAATACACGATTTATCGGTTCGTGCTTGTTTCTAACATAATTAAGGCTTTAACTGGTAGACGAAATAATAAAAGAAAATCTCATTAGAGTGGGGAACAAACTCATGAAGACAATGCACAAGCTTAGTGCGGCAGCGTTAGCGGTGACATCCGTGTTAGCGTTGCCAACGAGTGCTGATCAAACGTCTCGGACGAATGGTATGCGGGACAACACGCCGAGCCTAACGGCTATTCAAAATGCAACCGTTGTGACAGAGCCCGGTGAGGTTGTCAGTAATGCAACGCTCATTATTGAAAACGGCAAAGTAAAAAGTGTAGAAAGCGGTAACCGAGCACCGGCTGGCGCACGGGTTATTGATGGTACGGGCTATACAATCTACCCGGGCTTTATTGACCCATACAGCAGTTACGGTATTGACGTAACTTACGCAAAGACGGATAGCGATACGCCTATTTATAACAATGAACGTGAAGGTGGTAATGCCGCAAACGACGCTATTCGTGCAGAGAAAGATTGGTACGCAGCGTTCAAAACCAACTCTGATGATGCCAAGAAGTGGGTGTCTGAAGGATTTACCAGCGTGCAAACTGCCAAGCTCGATGGCATTTTTCAAGGTCAGGCAGCGACCGTTTCGCTCGCCGATAAAATTGCTAACGATGTTATCTACCGAAGTGAGTCAAAGCATTTTGGCTCGTTTGACAAAGGCAGCTCTCAGCAACAGTACCCGTCCTCATTAATGGGCAGTATTGCGTTGGTGAGACAGACCCTGTCTGACGCAAACTGGTATGAAAATGCCTACGGCAAGCAATCGCATAATCAACCGGTTGAGTTTAATGCGGCGCTGGATTCACTGAAAAATATTGAGTCTGAAGGGATTGTCTTCAAAGTCTCAGATGAGAAAACCTTGCTGCGAGCTGACGATGTATTTGATCAGTTTAACGTGCCAAGTGTTTATGTTGGCTCGGGGTATGAATACGCTCGTCTCAATTCGGTTAAGAATACTGAAAGTGATTTGATTTTACCGTTGAACTTCCCGGCAGCGCCAAATGTCAGTGGCGTCGATGCACATCTTGATGTCGACTTGGCGAAATTACGCCACTGGGAACGCGCGCCTTCAAATCCGGCGATGCTGGCAAACGCAGGTGTCAACTTTGCGTTAACCTTAAGCGAACTGGAAAAGTCAGAAGACTTTTGGCCGAACCTACGTAAAGCGGTTGAGCATGGCCTGAGTAAAGAAAAAGCGCTGGCGGCTTTAACTACTACTGCAGCTAAAATTGCTGGTGTTGATGACAAAGTGGGCAAATTAGCCAGTGGTTACATGGCCGACTTTGTGATGGTGAAAGGTGATATTTTTGAAGACGGCGAAATACAATCGGTCTGGTTACAAGGTGAAGAAAACGAGTTGGTTTCTCGTGAGCTGGTCGACTTTGCCGGTAACTATACCATTGACTGGAATGGTCAGAATGTCTCGCTGACATTGAAGCCCGGTGCGGCTTTAAGCGGCGAGCTCACGGTCGGTGAGAACACTCAGTCTATTCGTAATATTGAGCGTACTGAAGATACGGTGTCATTTGTTGCTGATATGAACATTAAGCCGACAGGTACGTGGCGCTTCCAGTTGACACCAGCGTCTCAGCAAAATTTCACTATGGAAGCGGTTTCTCCGCAAGGGGAGTCCAGTTCACTAGTTGCGCAGGTCGCCTCACAAGAAACCCTGGCGGAGGACACCCAAAGTAGCAGCAGTAATAAAGTTGAATACGTCAGCCAGTTGACCTTCCCGAATGTTGCTTATGGTTTAGATGGTTTGCCTGAGCGACAAGATGTACTAATTCGTAATGCAACGGTTTGGACAGCCAGTGATGATGGCATTCTGGAAGAAACCGATGTGCTTGTTCGTAACGGTGAATTTGCCGAAGTTGGTAAAAACCTGAGCGCACCGTCAGGTGTAAAAGTCATTGATGCCGCGGGTATGCACTTAACGCCGGGCATTATCGACGAGCATTCACACATTGCGATTGACGGTGGTGTGAATGAAGGCTCTGAAGCGATTACGTCAGAAGTACGCATTGGCGACGTGGTCAACCCTGACGACATTCATATTTATCGCTCACTAGCTGGCGGCACCACCATGGCTCAGTTACTGCACGGATCGGCTAACCCGGTTGGCGGTCAGGCGCAGGTCATTAAACTGCGTTGGGGAACGGATGCTAACATTATGAAGTTTGATGCAGCGCCTGAGTCTATCAAGTTCGCGCTGGGTGAAAACGTTAAGCAAAGCAACTGGGGTGACAACATGACGGTTCGTTACCCACAAACGCGTTTAGGCGTTGAAACTATTGTTCGTGATGGCTTCCAGGCGGCGTTAGAGTACCAGCAACGTAAACAAGCCTATGATCGCATGAGTCGCTCAGAAAAGAAGAAGACAGCGCCACCACGTCCTGACTATCGTCTGGAGACGCTGATCGAAATTCTAAACAGTAAGCGCTTTGTTCATGCCCACTCTTACGTCGCTTCTGAAATTCTCATGTTGATGGAAGTAGCGGAAGACTACGGGTTTACTTTGGATACGTTCACTCACATTCTGGAAGGTTACAAAGTGGCCGACGAAATGGCTGAGCATGGTGCCAGCGGATCGACATTCGCTGACTGGTGGGCATATAAATTTGAGGTATATGACGCGATTCCTCAAAACGCCTGCTTAATGCATGACAGAGGTGTGCTCACCAGCATTAACTCGGATAGTAATGACTTGCAGCGCCGTTTGAATACCGAAGCGGCTAAGTCAGTTCGCTATTGTGACATGGATCCGCACGAAGCCTTTAAAATGGTGACGATTAATCCAGCAAAACAATTGAAAGTTGATGACTACGTCGGTTCTATTGAAGAAGGCAAACACGCTGACTTTGTACTGTGGAGTCATTATCCGTTAAGTGCCTATGCCCGTGCTGAACAAACCTGGATAAATGGACGTAAATTCTTTGACCGCGAACAAGACAAAAAACGTCAAGAAGCGGTAAAACAAGAGAAAAACGCACTGATTCAGAAAGTTCTTGCAGCCGGTGATGAAGCGCTTAAAGGCGCCACTAATGGCTATAAAGAGGCACAGCCAACTTGGCACTGTGATACAGAACACGACTTCTGGCTGGATCACTTCACCACGCAAGCGCATCAGCATGGAGGACAACACTAATGAAGACTTTATTATCCACATTGAGTGCTGCGCTGATTGCTGCAGTGACCGTATCGACAGCCGTTGCTCATGACGAAGTCCCCGGCGAGCCGCAACAACAACCCATAGTTCTGCAAGGCGGTACCTTGCATACTGTGAGCAATGGCGTGTTAACCGATTCAGACTTGGTTTTTGAAGACGGTAAAATTACCGCTATTGGTCAGGACCTTGACGTTCCCAATAATGCTCGAGTCATCGATGTATCCGGTAAGCATGTTTATCCGGGCGTGATTGCGATGGATACCACGTTAGGCTTGAATGAAATTGAAGCAGTACGAGCAACGCGTGACGCTCGTGAAGTTGGCGAAGTGCATCCGGAAGTTGCTGGGCATATTGCCTTTAATGCGGATTCGGAAATTATCCCAACCGTACGCTATAACGGCATTACACATGCGCAAGTGGTACCGGAAGGTTCACTGGTTATGGGGCAGTCGTCATTGCTGCACCTGGACGGTTGGAACTACCAGGACGCATTGGTCTCCGGCGAAATAGGTGTGCATGTGAATTGGCCAAGAACGTATGTGATTAACACGTGGTGGGAGCGCCGCTCTCCGGAAGAGCAGCGCAAAGCCAATGAGGAGGCTCGTAAAGAGTTGATGAACGTGTTTGCTGATGCCAAAGCTTATTTTGATGCGAAGAAAGCAGACAGAGACATCGACATGGATCAGCGCTGGGAAGCTATGATGGGCTTATTCGATGGCAGCAAAACACTGTATGTGCATGCCAACGACAAACGTCAATTGGAGCAAGCTATCGATGTGAGTCGTGAATACGGCTTTGAGCTTGTTCTGATGGGGGCGAGAGATGCCTGGCGTATTGCTGACAAACTGGCCGAGCTTGAAGTTCCAGTCGTTTTCGGTTCACCTTTCGGGTTACCGGGGCGTGACGACGAAGGCTATGATCAAGACTTCTCTACCCCTGCTAAATTAGCAGACGCTGGTGTTAACTTTGCTATTTCGTATCCGGGTTACTGGGATGTTCGTAACTTGCCTTTTGCGGCTGGACACTCGGTTGCTTTTGGGTTAGATCAGCAAAAAGCACTGGAAGCTATCACACTTCAGCCGGCTAAGTTTATGGGCGTAGCTGATAAGCTCGGTTCGTTAGAGGTAGGCAAAAGTGCGTCGCTGATTGTGTCAGAGGGTGACTTACTGGATCCCATAGGCCAAAGCTTAACACACATGTTTATTGACGGGCGCAATGTCAGTTTAGAAAGCCGTCATACTGAACTCTACAATAAGTATCAGGAAAAGCCGGCGAATTAATTTCAGCTAGTTTTAGGTACGAAAAAGCCCCTGACGCAATACAACGCGTCAGGGGCTTTCTTTTATCGGTTACTGTTGGTCAAGCAGACGTGAAATTAAGCCTTTTATAGTTGCAGGCTCAAATGGTTTGTCGGTCAGAGCATCGACACCGCTTTGCTTTATATTTGCCAGCTGTGGTTCATTCGCCCGCGCTGTTACCATCAGTACCGGTGTGTGCGCATGCGATGAGCTGTTGCGAATGTACTGAGTCAGTTCTCTGCCATTCATTTCAGGCATGTTGAAGTCAGTAACAATTAAGTCGAACTGATGCTCTTCCAGAATATCAATAGCTTGCTGACCATTTTCAGCCTCAACAAATATCTCAACACCAAGGTTTTCAAAAACACGGCGCAACACATGGCGTGAAGTGAGGCTGTCATCGACAATAAGAACTCGTAAGTCTTCTATGTCATAGAGCTCAAGAGTCAGTGGCTCAGGCTCCATTAAGTCCATAGTAGCCGTAATAGCGCGCTGCAATTGCTCTGGGGTAAAAGGTTTCGGTAAAATAGCAATAATGCCGGACTGTTTAAATTGCTCGAGCTGGTCGGCGCGGTGCTCAGACGATACCAACATAAAGTGCAGGGTATCGTGAAGGTCATTGCGGTTGATGAACTGAATGAGTTCATGTGCCGTACCATCTTCAAAGTACATGGCGCTAGTCACAATATCAGGTTGCCAACGCAGGATTTCTTCTTTAGCTTCCGCTATAGTAGAAGCACCTCTGGTATGCTGAATACCAGCTTGATTAAGGTGTTGGGTAATGACTTTACGCTGCACATCGGAAGGCTCGATGAGCAAAATTCGGAGTTCGTCGAAGGCTATCGCCATAATCGGTCAAAATGAGTTTATGATGTAGCAAAGATTAGGGTATTCAAGCAATAAACTCAATCATAAAATTGTGTTAGGCTCATGAAAAAAGAGGGGTACCTATGAGCGTCAGTCGCGAGTTTTCAAATGATGGCAAGCAACTTATTATTGCCATCCAGGGTAAATTTGATTTTAGTTTGGTGCAGGAGTTTCGGCAGGCTTATAGCCACATTGGCGATTCTCAGCCGACCGTAATTATTGACTTGAGAGAAACCGAATACTTGGACAGTTCGGCGTTAGGTATGCTACTCAATATGCGAAAGTCTCTGGGTAATAGTGTCAAAGGCATTCAGTTGATAAATGCAAAGCCCGATGTTCGTCGTATTCTGGATATATCCCGTTTTGAAAAGATGTTTACTATCGCCTAATGCACGTACTCGTCGTTGATGATCAAGCCGCCAATAGGGTAATGCTAAAAGGTCTTATTGAGCGTTTTGGACACAATGTAAGCTGTGCACCAAGCGGTATGCGGGCGCTGGAACTCTTTAGTAGCACGGGGGCTGACATTGTCTTGCTTGATGTGATGATGCCGGTTATGGACGGTCTGGCAACGGCTAAACGACTAAAGCAACTCAGTGGTGATATTCACCTTCCAATATTGTTTATTACAGCACTGGATGACCAAAAGACACTGCTAGAATGTCTTGATGCTGGCGGCGACGATTTTATCAGCACACCTCCGGAACCTATCGTTCTGCAAGCAAAGCTCGACGCACATGCGCGTGTTCGTGAGCTCAGCTTTAAATTAAAAGAGAAAAACGAAGTACTGGCTTACCATTCTAACCGTATGGAGCGCGAGCAAAACGTGGTCAGCCACATGTTGAGTAATGCGCTTTTAGAAAATGAATTAACCTTTGATTTCCTGCACACTTATTTGTCTCCCGCGACTGAATTTAATGGCGATTTGGTTTTGTCGAAAGGTGGGCCTCTGGGAAACTACTACATTTTTGTCGGGGACTTTACTGGTCACGGACTGGCTCCTGCGACAGGAGCGTTACCCGTTGCACAAACGTTTTTTGATTTAGCGGAGAGAGGCTTGTCGGTGGCTACCATGGTAAAAGAGTTTAATCGTCGGTTGGTAAAGTTGTTGCCTGATGACATGTTCTGCGCTGCATTTGTTGCCGAATTGTCAGCCGGCGGTGACCGACTCAGTTATTGGAACGGCGGTATTCCGGACGCACTTTTTATTGATAACAATGGACGAGTCACTTACCGCTTGCCGTCAGAGCACCTGGCGTTAGGTATTTTGCCGCCAGAAGAATTTAATAGCTCGTTGAGTCACTGTTTTATCGAGCCCGGGCAACGGTTGGTTGCGTATACTGACGGCGTTATTGAGATGACGAACACCCAGGGGCAGCGCCTTAACGAGAGTGGTTTTGAAAAAAAGCTAAAACAGTTTGGCAGTAAAAAACAGTTTGACCAGTTGGTGAACTCGCTCGAAAGCTTTCAGAAGGGCACTGAGCAAAGTGACGATATTTCATTGATTGTTGTCAGTTGTGAACCGACCCAACTGCCCGTTAAAAAAGACGACCATTCTATCACTCACCTTCCTTTTGAGTTGAAAGTACGACTCAGCGAAAAAAATATTGTAGGGGAAGATCCTGTGACCCGGCTTGTCGATTCATTATCGCACCTGGAAGGGATAAAAGCCCATAAAACAACGCTGTACTTATTATTAGCGGAAGCGTTTAATAATATTTTGGAGCACAATCTTTTACGGTTGAATTCCGATGTAAAGGAAGAAAATGAAGGGTTTGAACGCTATTATGCAGAACGAGAGCGACGTCTTGGTAGCCTTAAAGACATTGAAGTATCGATTGATGTTAACTACCAACCCGTTGATAGCCTGATTTGTTTTGGCATTCGGTCTAACGGAGAAAACGGGTATCCGGCTGATGAGTTTTCTCCGGTATTGGATGAAGAAAAAATGCACGGTCGAGGTATGCAGCTGATTAAAAACTTTTCCCGCTATTATGAATGGAAAGACAAAGGTCAATGCTTATACATTGAGTACGACCTTAACCTCCCGATCGCTTAACTTTGTAACCTTCCGCTTTTAGATAAGCTTCAATACTGTCGCGCTGGTCACCCTGCAGTTCAATGTCATAGTCTTTTACTGAACCACCAACACCACATTGCTGTTTTAGCTTCTTCGCAAACTTTTTCAATTCATCTTTTGGTAGCGCAAGGCCGGTCACAATAGTAACCCCTTTACCTTTGCGGCCTTTGGTTTCCCTTTTTAGTCTTACTACACCGTCGCCTTCTGGTATCTGCTCAGGCTCCTCGTCAGGTTCAATACGGCCTGAGTCTGTCGAATATACCATTTGGCTGAGTTGATCTTTCCAGTCAGACATAGACTACCACTTCTTTTTCGGTTGAAAGAGTTCTTCCAAATCGTCTTCTTTTTTGTGTTTGGCTTTGTCTCTTGCGTGTGCGTCTTTCAGTTCCTGCGCAATTTGCTCTAACGCGTTTTTGATCGACTCCTGACGAGATGTCGTGTAGTCGTCAGAAAAGCTTTGCTCTTCAATGGTGCGCAGCGCTTTCTCATAATACTGACGTGCTGAACCTAGCATATGGCTTTCATAAGCGTGACGACCACGACGAATGAGTGTTTCAATACTGATTTTTAATTGTAACTTGCTTAAACGCTGATCCTCGACACTAAAGACGTTACTGTCAACCCGACCACGAGCGTGCTCACTTCTTAGCGTTGCTTTTAAACGTTTCAGCGCATTAATCATCGCAATAATTTGTTTATTGTTTTGCGGAATCTCAAACTCTTCACTGATCAGCGATGTGTCTTTAGGATCAATGCCTTCCATTCTTTCTTTGTAATCTTCAAGGCGTGATTTAAAGTCTTTGGTTGGCGATACAGCGTACATGTTTTGCAATACTTCGTATGCGCGCATATTCAGCACAGCCAGCATCGACTTACCAATAGGAAAGAAACTGGACATATGAATAAGATCTTCAATTTGTTCCAGAGCGTTTCTGTAACGGGCAAGTTTTTTGCGTCGCTCAAGTTCCTGACGCTGCTTATGTTGTTGCACTGAACCGACGACAATCGCCAGTATTATCAGAAGAATAATCAGTGCTATAACAATGGTGTAAATCATATAACGCTCATTAGGTTGTTATTATTTTTTAAGGTAATGTCAGAGAAAAAACACCACCACCTAAGTGTCCATTATTTTTCAGTTCGATAAAACCTTTTTTATCGTTTCTTTGGTGGGCTTGTGCGAGTAGGTGAGCAAAATAGAGCCCTAAACCTGTACGGCCTTTATTCATATCCAGCTTCTGCATGGGTACTTGCGCTTGTTTTAGCATGTGATTTGGAAAACCCTCGCCATTATCATGCACTGAAATCTGACATCCCTTATCTTCGTCGACTGTCACCGTAATAAAGAGTTTATCGGCGGTATAGCGCATAGCATTAATAATAACGTCGTTCAGTAAGTGGCTAATGAGGTCTTTATCAAAATAGCCAACGGCCGAATCGTCAATGTCAGTAGTAACATCGATACCGCGCTGCTCCAAATACATTTCATTATTAAGTAATAGCTCTTCAAATACGTCATCCCAGTGATGCTCTTCAATATTGAGAGGGAGGGAGCCGTGCTGTTCGCGGTATAATGTCAGCAGTTGTATAAGCCCTGAGTTAATGCGTTGCGCTTCGTAATGGACTTTTGCCATGTTTTCTGTTGCACTGCCTTCTGGTACTTGCTCTGAAACCTGTTCAATCAATTGAATCAGCAAGCATAGCGAATTCTTCATGTCGTGGGCGGAAGAGGCGAGTACTGCAGAAAAGTCGAATGTAGGCTGTGTCATCGTTGAAGTTCCGGTTTCAGCTGCTAATACCTGCCAGCTTTTCTATTTGTCATAGTTATTAAGATTATTATACTATTTTTTTATATCACAATTCGCAAACCGAGTGGCATGTCCTGCTATGAAATTACAGCAATTAAAATATATTGTTGAAGTGATGAATCATAACTTAAATGTTTCGGCCACGGCTGAAAGCTTATTTACGTCGCAACCTGGCATTAGTAAACAAATAAGAATGCTGGAGGACGAGTTAGGGGTTCAAATTTTTGGGCGTACAGGAAAGCACCTGACGCATATCACGCCCGCCGGGCAGGATATTATTCGAGTTGCGAAACAAGTGCTCGATAATGTGCAGTCGATAAAGACCGTTGCAACCGAACATACTCAGCCTGATCAGGGGAAGTTAACGATTGCCACAACTCATACTCAGGCACGTTATGCGTTACCTCAGGTTATTAAACAGTTTATCGGTCAGTATCCACGTGTTTCTTTGCATATGCACCAGGGGTCACCTCAGCAAATTAGCGAAGCGGCGGCAAAAGGGCGCACCGATTTTGCGATAGCGACAGAGGCACTGCATCTATATCAGGATTTGATTATGCTGCCTTGTTACCATTGGAACCGGTCAATTGTCGTGCCTAAGTCACACCCATTGGCGAAAATGCAGAGCATTAGCATTGAAGACGTGGCTAAATATCCAATTGTGACCTACGTTCATGGCTTTACCGGTCGTTCAGAGCTGGACAAGGCCTTTGCTCAAGCAGGTAAAGAACCGCAAATTGTGTTTACCGCAACCGATGCTGACGTCATAAAAACTTACGTCCGAATGGAACTAGGCATTGGTGTGTTGGCATCTATGGCCTATAACTCAGAAGAAGATCCTGATTTAGTCGCGATTCCGGCTAGCCACTTGTTTGAAGCCAGCACGACGAAAATTGGTTTCCGTCGCGGAACGTTTTTAAGAACTTATATGTATGACTTTATTGAAAGCTTTGCGCCACATTTGACTCGGGAAAAAGTTCAACAAGCGGCTCAGCTTAAAACTCAGGAAGAGATTGACGCCTTATTTGAGGGGTGTGAATTGCCGGTGCGCTAAGCACCGGCTTAAACTTCTAGCATTCGATGATATTAACTGCTAAGCCGCCCCGGGCGGTTTCTTTGTACTTGGTTTTCATATCGTTACCGGTATCCCACATGGTCTTAATGACCTTGTCCAGAGATACTTTATGGTCTCCGTTACCACGCATGGCTAAACGAGCGGCATTAATGGCTTTAACAGAGCCCATGGCATTTCGCTCAATGCACGGCACCTGAACTAAACCACCAACCGGGTCACACGTCAGACCAAGATTATGCTCCATACCAATCTCAGCAGCGTTCTCTACGGTTTCTGGACCACCGCCCATAAATTCGGCCAGTGCGCCTGCAGCCATAGAGCAGGCAACGCCCACTTCACCCTGACAGCCCACTTCTGCACCGGAGATGGAAGCGTTTTTCTTGTACAAAATACCGATAGCAGCCGAGGTTAATAAGAAACGAACGGCAGAGTCGTCGTCCAGTGTTTCAATGAATTTGTCCGCATAGCTCATGACGGCTGGAACAATGCCTGCTGCACCATTAGTTGGCGCAGTGACAATGCGACCGCCCGCGGCGTTTTCTTCGTTGACGGCCAAGGCGAACAGGTCCACCCAATCCATGACTTGCATAGCGTCGCTCGACTTTTCTTTTTTAAGACGCTGATAAAGCGACGATGCACGACGACGCACTTTCAAACCGCCTGGCAAAATACCCTCGGTGGTAATACCGTTGGTAATACTTTGTTGCATGGTACGCCAAATTTTCATTAAGCCGTCGCGAATTTCGTCTTCACTGCGGAACACTTTTTCGTTTGCCATCATTAATGAGCTAATGCGCAGTCCGTGCTCTTTGCAATGCCCTAATAGTTCAGCGGCACTGTCGAACGGATAGGGAATGGGCTTAGACGATTGCTCAATGGCTTCTTCTAGAGTCTCATCAAAGTCTTCGTCACGAACAATGAAGCCACCACCAATTGAGTAATACAGGTCGCTGTAGATAACGTCATCGCCTTTAAGCAGCTTAAGTTCCATAGCGTTAGCGTGCTTTGGCATGGTTTTACGACGATGGAACGTGATAGCACCTTCAGATGGAAAGGTTACTTCATGCTCTCCTAATAACGCCAGCTTTTCGGTTTTACGGGTTTGTTCAAGAAAGTTTTCAACGTTATCGGTATCAACCGTTTCCGGTAATTCGCCCGCTAACCCCAAAATAACCGCTTTACCGGTTCCGTGACCCTTACCGGTTTGTCCTAAAGAGCCGAACAGTTCTACTTTAACGCCGTCGGCCTGAGTTAAATGGCCAGCCTCTTTAGCGGCTTGCAGAAAATCAAATGCAGCCTTCATCGGACCCACTGTGTGCGAGCTTGAAGGGCCGATACCAATTTTGTAAATATCAAAAACGCTGATCATACTTATCCTTACCTGTCGCGTTTGTTTGTATTAATTATAGTATTGTCGCATGAATTGTGTGGGGGCTGGCAAGCTTTATAGCGAAATAACTGGTCAGTTGAGTGGTTTAAAGTGGCTTTTCTGGTCAGGTTGAAGCTGTTCGGCTAACTCACGCAGAATGCCTGCCGTTGCTCCCCAGATGTTTCGGTGCTGCCAGGGAATAAAGTAAACCCGGTCATAAATGAATTTACGGATACGGTAAACGTAATGGTTACTGGGGTTGATAATATCCGCTAGGGGAACCTCAAATATCTCGGCAACTTCACTTTCCTGTGCCACCAGTGCTTGCTGGGGAGACACAAATGCCACGTATGGACGAATCATAAAATAAGACAATACGGGGTAGTCGTGTAAACGTCCAATAACGTCGACTTGCGAGCGGGGCAGACCGATTTCTTCTTCTGTTTCTCTTAGTGCGGTTTCTAATAAGTCGCCGTCTGTTTTGTCGTAACGCCCTCCCGGGAAACTGATTTGCCCGGCGTGTTTTCTTAATGACGCAGAGCGTCGAGTCAGTATCAATGACAAGCCATGGGGACGTTCGACAATAGGAATAAGCACGGCTGCGGGTCGCAAACGCTTGCGCAAAGGCTCGTCGAGCTGTCGATTGACGGACGGTGAGGGCGTGAGGCTAAAGCGTCTGACAAACTCGGCGCGGCTTTTGATAGTCATGAGCTTAATACCGGCAAAATACGAGACACTTTGTCTTTGGTTTCCTGATACTCGTCTGCTGCTTGAGAGTCTGAGACCAGACCGCCGCCCGCCCAACAGTATAGTTGGCCTTCTTCGGCGAGTAGCGTACGAATCGTAATACTGGTGTCACTTTGTCCATGCTTAGAGAAATAGCCGATGCTACCACAATAAATGCCGCGGCGGTTCGGCTCGAGCTCTTCAATAATTTGCATAGCTCGAATTTTAGGTGCACCGGTGATAGATCCGCCTGGGAATGCGCCTTTAAACAGACTTAATGCAGAACAATTCGGCTTAAGTTTCCCAGTGATGGTTGATACCAAATGGTGCACCGCAGGAAAGCTTTCAATAGCAAACAGTGTTGGCGTTTTGACAGAGCCGGGGTTGCAGTTTTTACTTAAGTCATTACGCAGTAAATCCACAATCATGAGATTTTCCGCACGATCTTTTTCTGAATTCAACAGTGATTGGCGGCTGGCGGCGTCTTTGTTACTGTCCTCATAACGAGGGCGGGTGCCTTTTATCGGCTTAGTTTGTACTTCTCGCGCGGCACTGGTGCTGAGAAAGCGCTCAGGGGAAACGCTGAGAATAGCGCTTTGAGGCGTGCGCATGAAAGCCGAAAACGGCGCGTTATTCGACGCCCGTAACTGTTTATATGCTGCCCACTCACAACCTTGATAACTTGCTTGATAGCGTTGGGCTAAGTTAATTTGATAGGCGTCACCGCTGAGCAAATAGGCTTGCACCGCATTAAACTTAGTATGGTATTCAGCCTCTGACATATTGCTTTGCCAGGCACTGGTCAGTTTTAACCGGTTATTTGAGGCCGGTGTTAGTGACTGTTCCCAATAAGCTTTTTGTTTATTTAAATCCTGTTCAGGCGCAACCAGCCAAACCTCATTACGCCTCTTGTCAAAAATGACCGCTTCCGAGTAATAACCCAGTGCAGCATCGTTGGATTTGTATTCATTGGTGTTAAACTCAGGTATTACCTCCAGGCAACGACCAAAATCGTATCCTACCGCACCGGCGAAGCCCCCCTGGAAAGGTAGGTGGTCAGGCCCCTCATAACGACCCGCCAGCGCCATTAGTTGTTCAGCATAATCGAACATATCGGCAGCGTGAGTTGGTGCCTTAGGAAGGTCTGACTGGTTATTACCCGAAACGGTTAGCTTATTGTTTTTACTGCTGATGACACATTCGGGGGCTCGAAAGATAACGTCATAACGGGCGTTTTCGTGAGTCTTTGAGGCTGAGTCCAGAAACAGTGCATAAGGCTCATCCTGGCAGCGTTCAAACAGCTCTAGTGCGGTCAGGGATGTTTCCAATTTTACGGCGCACAAGTCAGGAAAAATGCTCACACTCAGCCCCTTGAGTTACTTAATGAGATCTCGAATTTACCGATAAAAACCATTCTATCACAGTGCCACTGACTCGGTTAGTTACACTGGTCAGTTGTCGGTGAAAACGCTATTATAGCGCCACGTTTATCAGAACCAATATCGGCATTGTTCGATATAAAAAGCAAAGAGGTAAGGCCATGACCACCATTCGTCAGGCGGATTTTATTGACAGTATTGCCGATGCGCTGCAGTACATTTCTTATTATCACCCATTGGACTTTATTAAAGCACTGGACGAGGCGTACCAGCGTGAAGAGAGCGAAGCGGCAAAGAATGCCATTGCGCAGGTGCTGACGAATTCGCGGATGTCGGCACAAGGACATCGTCCGATTTGTCAGGACACTGGTATTGTCACCTGCTTTGTGAAAGTGGGCATGGGTGTGCAATGGGACAAAACCGACCTGACCGTTCAGCAAATGGTGGATGAAGGCACGCGTCGTGCGTACAGCAACCCGGACAACCCGCTACGCGCCTCAATTGTTGCCGACCCTGCAGGCACCCGCAAGAACACCGGCGACAATACTCCGGCCGTGGTGCATATTGATATGGTGCCGGGCAATGAAATTGAAGTCATGATTGCCGCGAAAGGCGGCGGTTCTGAGAATAAATCGAAAATGGTCATGTTGAACCCCAGCGATTCGATTGCCGACTGGGTTGTTGAAACCTTGCCGAAGATGGGCGCTGGCTGGTGTCCGCCAGGTATGCTGGGCATCGGTGTGGGCGGTACTGCCGAGAAGTCAGCGGTACTGGCGAAAGAGTCATTGATGGAACCTGTTGATATTCATGAGCTGATAGAGCGTGGTCCGCAAAACGCCGAAGAAGAGCTGCGCTTAGAGATTTTTAACCGCGTTAACGCATTAGGTATCGGTGCTCAGGGACTGGGCGGTTTAACAACAGTGTTGGATGTGAAAATTAAATCACTGCCAACTCATGCGGCTTCTAAGCCAGTCACCTTAATTCCAAACTGTGCGGCAACGCGTCACGTCCACTTTACGTTGGACGGCAGTGGTGCTGCCGAATTAACCCCGCCGAAATTAGAAGATTGGCCGGATGTCACTTTTGAGTTAGGTGACGACGCACGTAGGGTGAACCTGGATGAAGTGACCAAAGAAGATATTCAGGACTGGAAAATGGGTGAAACCGTGCTCTTGTCTGGTAAGTTACTGACCGGGCGTGATGCGGCTCATAAACGCATTAAAGGTATGTTGGATAACGGTGAAGAGTTACCGGTAGATTTCAACAATCGCTTTATTTACTACGTTGGTCCGGTTGACCCTGTGGGTGACGAGGTTGTGGGTCCGGCAGGTCCGACAACGTCAACGCGTATGGATAAGTTTACCGATCAGATGCTCGAAGAAGCCGGCATTATTGGCATGGTTGGTAAAGCTGAACGCGGACCAGAAGCCGTAGAGAGTATTCGCAAACACAAAGCCGTCTACTTGATGGCGGTGGGCGGTGCTGCGTACCTAGTTGCTAAGGCTATTAAGAAAGCCAGAGTCGTCGCGTTTGAAGATTTGGGTATGGAAGCCATTTATGAGTTTGAAGTGGAAGACATGCCGGTCACAGTCGCTGTCGATAGCGACGGTCAAAATGCACATACTCAAGGTCCTGCTATTTGGAAAGCGAAAATTGCTGACTTGAATGAAAAACTAGGAGCTTAATGATGTCGCTGGCACTGTGGCAATGGATGGCAATAATTGGTGTGCCGGTTGTGACGGTCATTACGGCGTTGTTGTTGCTTTGGCAACAGCAGCGCCGTTTGCGCTTACAAGCAGAGCAACAAAATACGGTACTGGAGCAAGACGCGGACATTCTTCGCGAACGCATTGATGAGCTTCAACACGAGGTTTATGAAAAAGACAGCCGCCTTCGCGAGACGTTCGCCCGGGCTGATCATGAGCAAAAAACCGCAGAAGAAAAACTGAACTTGTTGAAAGCGAGCGAGGAGCGACTGACGCAGCAGTTTGAAAACCTAGCTAATCGCATTTTTGAAGAAAAATCGAAAGGCATGCAACAGCACCATCAGCAGTCATTGCAGGCAACGCTAGAGCCGTTTAAACAGCAAATTGAAGCCTTTAAAAAGCAAATTACTCAGCAGTATACGGACGAAACCAAAGAGCGTTCAGCACTTAAAAATGAGGTGATGTCGCTTAAGGATTTGAATCGCCAAATGGCGTCTGAGGCTGAAGCGCTAACCCGAGCTTTAAAAGGCGATACGAAGCAACAGGGTAACTGGGGCGAAGTCGTACTCGAGCGTATTCTGGAGCAATCGGGTTTGCGTGAAGGGCACGAATATCAAACCCAGGCACATCATCGAGATGAAGACGGAAAGTCTTTTAAACCGGATGTTATTGTGCACTTGCCGAATAAAAAAGACGTGGTGATTGACTCGAAAGTCAGTTTGTCGGCTTATGAACGCTACTTTAATTCGGACGATGACCTTGAGCGTGAGCGCGCGTTGAATGAACACGTTCAGTCACTGAAGCAGCATATTAAACAGTTGGGTAAGAAGAGTTACCACCAACTGGAAGGGCTGCGCACGCTGGATTACGTGTTGATGTTTATTCCGATTGAGCCAGCGTTTTTGTTGGCTGTTGATCGTGATCCAGAACTTATTCGGTTGGCACTGGACAATCAGATCATGTTGGTGAGCCCAACGAACTTACTGGTTGCGCTGCGCACGGTTCATAATATCTGGCAATACGAATACCAGAATCAAAACGCTGAGAAAATTGCTACCGACGCCGCACGTTTGTACGACAAGTTTGTGGGCTTTGTGGAAGACTTGGAAAAAATCGGTAACGGCTTACAAACGCTTGATAACCGCTACCAGGAAGCTATGAAAAAGCTAAGTACCGGGCGAGGTAACCTCATTGGGCGGGTCGATAAATTCCGTCAGATGGGTGTGCAAACCAATAAACGATTAAATTCTGACTATTTAGAGAGTGACACCGAACATGACGACTGAGCAATGCGCTCAGTCGTCATTAACGCTTTAGCGCGGCTCTAATGCGCTACGTCGGTAATGGTCAACCCACAACGCCGTTGCGCCAGAAACCGCCAACGGCATAATAATCAGGTTTACCAGAGGAATCATGGTCAGTAGGGTAATGCCCAGGCCAAACGAAAACGTGCGTCCGCGCTGCTGGTTTAGTTCCGAACGCATACGCTTGAAGGACAGCTTATGATTGTCAAACGGGTAGTCCAGGTATTGAATGGACATCATCCAGCAGACAAAAACGTACCAGAGCACTTGCCCAAACACTGGAATAATAAGCGATAGCAAGAAGAAGCCGATAGCCCGTGGCAGGTAATACATCAACTTCTGGAATTCACGGCCAACGGTTCTTGGTATGTCTTTAATTAACCCCATAAAGCCTTCATCACCTAATGCCTCACCACTCTCATAGCGCTCGACTTTCTCCGCTAGCAGCCCATTAAACGGTGCCGCCAGAAAGTTCATAATGCTGGTAAAAATAAAGGAGAAAAAGGCGACCATCACAATGACCACCAGTGGCCATAAGATAAATTCTAACCATTGGAAAAAGTCGGGTAGCCAAGCCATAAACTTATTAAGCCAGTAGTCGGCTTCGCTGTACAGCCAGCTGAAGGCAATGGTGAAGAGAATCAGGTTGGCCAGAATAGGGACAATAACGTAGCGCCGTAGCCCTTTGGTGCGAATGAGCTGTAAGCCCCTTCCTATATAGGATACTCCCGACTCACTGTAGATCGGTTTGTGCATGCGAACTCCTGCTGTCACTTTTGTTGCTCATAATAGGGCAAAACCACCCTTATGTGTCGTTGAAATTGTTACAAATGACTACGGGATCTGCTAGAGTCTTTGGATTATAAATAACGTCAGTAATAACTATAAAAACAGCCGAATGCGACTGAAACACATCAAACTCGTGGGCTTCAAATCGTTTGTCGACCCAACCAAAGTACCTTTTCCTGATCAAATGACCTGTGTTGTAGGTCCGAATGGCTGTGGCAAATCCAATGTCATTGACGCGGTACGTTGGGTGCTGGGAGAAAGTTCGGCAAAAAACCTGCGTGGCGACGCCATGACTGACGTTATTTTTAATGGCTCTAACGCCCGTAAACCGGTTTCCCAGGCCAGTGTTGAGCTGGTATTTGATAACAGCGCCGGACGCATTCAGGGAGAATACGCTGCTTTCAATGAAATTTCTGTAAAACGATTAGTCACCCGAGACGGGCAGTCCAATTATTTTCTGAATGGCAGTCGTTGCCGCCGTCGCGATATTACTGATTTATTCCTCGGAACAGGACTTGGACCGCGCAGCTACGCCATTATTGAACAAGGCATGATCTCCCGCTTAATTGAGTCAAAACCTCAAGAGTTGCGGGTGTTTATTGAAGAAGCTGCGGGTATTTCTAAATACAAAGAGCGTCGCCGCGAAACAGAAAACCGGATGAATCACACGCGCGAAAATTTGGAGCGTCTGAGTGATGTGCGTGAAGAACTGGGCCAGCAGCTGGATAAGTTAGAGCGTCAGGCGGCTGCGGCAATTCGCTATAAAGAACTGAAGAAACAAGAGCGCCAATTGAAAGGCGAGCTGCAGGCACTGCGTTGGTTAAAGTTAGATAACCAGCGGCAACAACTTGATGCCCAATACTCTGAGCAGCAGGCCGAACTTGAAAAGTGGCAAGCGCAGCAAAGCGGCGACGAACGTGGAGCTATAGAGCTGAAAGAAAGGGCTGAAGAGTTACGCTCTCAAGTTGAACAATCACAAGAGACAATGTTCACCTTGGGTAATGAAGTGACCCGCATTGAGCAAACTCTAAAGCATCAGCATGAAATTAAAGCGCAGCGCGAAGAGCGTTTGCAGCGAATTCAAAGCGAACTGACGCAACTTGAGTCGCAACTTGACGAAGATAAACTGCAAAAGGAGCAGTTGGTTGAGCAGGAAATGATGCTTGAACCGCAGCTTGAAGAGTTAGCTGAGCAGGTTGAAGAGGTTTCGGAGCAAGCGCAACTGGCTGATGAAAACTACCGAAGCTGGCAACAGCAACAACGCTCACAGCAGCAAAAAGTTCGTGATATTGAACAACAGCATCAACAGGCGCAGCTGAAAGAACAGCAGCTTCAGCAAAGCCGTGATTACACTGAACAACAGTTAGATCAAATTAACCACCAGCAACAAGAGCTTAAAAGGCAGCTTGGTGAGGTATCGTCAGACAGCTTGCAGCGCGAATTTGATGAGGCTAATGAGCGACTAAACATCGCTATTGAGCGGCTTCAAACGACAAAGCAACGGTTAACGGACAGTCGTGAGCAGGTAGAGCAGGCCCAGGAAGCGAAGCGCAGTGTTGAATTAGAACAAAATAAAGTACAGGCGAACCTGCAAGCCATTGAGCAGTTACTCGTTAAGCATCAGTCAGGCGATGACAGTGCGGATGAGTGGCTTGAAAAGTATTATCCAAATACCCCGAGAGTCCGTGACGCTCTGAAAGCTGAGCCTGGTTGGGAGTTAGCTGTTGAGCAGTTTTTGTATGAGTGGCTGGATGCCGCGGTTCTTGAAAGCGCACCTGAGCGAACTGAATCGGTAGCTGGCCTGAAGCTGATATGGCCAAGCGCCGGAGAGCCTAAGTCCACAACTTTGGCGAGCAAAGTTTCTGGCGCATTAAGGCATTGGTTGCCGCTGCAACTGTGTGCCGTCGCAGACAGTGATGAACAGGCGCAGAAACTGGTATTAGACGGTAACGTTGAGTTTGCTGTGTCAAAGCAGGGCAACTGGCACTGGCCGAATGGCTTTATGTCGTCACGAATTGACAGTGATACCAGCCAGTTACAGTTGCAGAATCAGTATGACGCTTTGGAAGTTGAGCAAAAAGCACTTGAGTCTTCTCTGGAAAGCGCCTCAAAAACACTAGAGCAGGCGCGCGAAACGCAAAAAGAAATTGAGCAGGAACTTGAGCACCAGCAGGAGCTGCAACAGGCTGCGCAGAGCGACGTAAATAAAGCGGAGCAACAGTTAAGCTGGGCTAAGCAGCAGCAACAACAGTATACGCAACAACTGGATAGGCTTAGCGACCAACAATCAGAGCTTGAGCAAAAAACAGGAGAGCTTAACGAACGTATTGAGGAAGTGGCATTACAGCGAGAAGAGCTGAATGAAAGGTTATTGGAGAGCGACGCGGCGGATGATGACTCAGGCGATGAGTTAGAACGGCAGGCCAGCGACAAGAAAGAGCAGCTGCAGGCACTAAAGTCTAAACAACAGCAGCTGTCTATGCAGCAACAAAACATTACTGCTCAGGTACAGCAGCTCGACACGGTCTTACAACGAAGCCAACAGCGTTATCAGCAATTACTTGATGAGCAGAATACGCAACAAAGTTCTGACAGCGAAGACAATAAGCAAGAATTGGAAGAGCGACTGACAGAGCTTCTCGACCAGCGTCAGCAGCAGGAAACTATTCTGCAGGAGCAACGCGCACAACTGTCCGAATTAGAGCACGAACTGTCAGAGCTCAATCAGGGACAGTCGGCCGTGCAAATGCGCATTGCACAAGCCAAAGAAGCACTGCAAAGTACCGAGATTGAAAAGGCTAAGTTGCAAGAACGCAGCCAGGGTGTTCTTGAGGGATTGACAGAAACGGGAATGACTTTAAAAACCTTGCTGCAGGAGCTGCCACAGGAAGCTGAGGAACAGCCGTGGCAGGTCAACCTCGAGAATGTGCAAAATAAAATTAAGCGTCTTGGTGCTATTAATCTGGCTGCCATTGAAGAGGCTGAAGCGCAAAGAGAGCGTAAACAGTATCTGGATCAGCAAGTGGATGACCTATCATCGTCGTTAGAAACGCTTGAGTCAGCGATTCGGAAAATTGACAAAGAAACCCGACACCGTTTTAAAACCACCTTCGATGCAGTGAATAACGACTTACAGGTTTTATTTCCGAAAGTGTTCGGTGGCGGTAGCGCGAGTCTTGAGCTCACCGATGACGATTTATTGGAAACCGGCGTCACCATCATGGCAAGACCACCGGGTAAAAAGAATAGTACGATTCACCTGCTAAGTGGTGGAGAAAAAGCATTGACCGCATTATCATTGGTGTTTGCCATTTTTCGGTTGAACCCAGCACCGTTTTGCTTGTTAGATGAGGTTGATGCGCCGCTCGATGACGCAAATGTGGGGCGTTTTTGCCGGTTAGTCAGTGAAATGTCGGAATCGGTACAGTTTATATATATCAGCCACAACAAAGTGGCTATGGAAATGGCGTCACACCTTGCCGGGGTGACAATGCAGGAAGCAGGTGTGTCGCGCCTGGTTGCCGTTGATGTAGAGCAGGCCGTCGCTATGACGGAAGCCTGACGATAATAAAAAGGTTGATAGAGCACATGGGCAATTTACAACTGACGCTCGGAATTTTAGGGGTACTGGCCATTGCTGGTATTATCGCGCACGGACTATGGAAAATTCGCAAAGGGAACCAGCAGCAACGCCAACAAGAACAACGTGTTGCTGAAAAGCGCCAGAAACAAAGTGGTGGTTTTGACGACGATGGCATAGGTGAAGTTAGGGTGGTTCGTCAGGCTCTCTCTGAAACACCGGATACCGCGGACGCGGCGTCAGCTGACGATGAAGATACGAGTGTCAGAGACTCTACTGCTGGGCCGAATACACCAAAGCGCGAAGAAAAGCTTCAAGAAAAAGCTCAGGAGAAACCAAGTCAGCCTCTTTCTGCGGCTGAGCAAATGGCTATGGATTTGGACGTTAATGACGAAATAGACTCGCCATTGCCTTCTATGCGGGTGGAGAAAAACGAAGAAGTAGAGCAAACGGAATTATCGCTAGAACCTTCAGAAGACCAGAGTTCTCAAGACTCTGAAGCGTCAAATGAAGCAGCAGAGTCAGAAACGCAACCTGATTCAGACATCGGTGAGCCTGAAGAGGTGATAGCGCTGCATGTAAAAGGTTCTGTCCAAGGCGCATTGCTGCTGCAAATGATGACCGAGCTTGGGTGTAAGTTTGGAGATTTAGGAATTTTTCACCGGTACGAAAACACGGCGGGCACGGGCGAGTTAATTTTTAGTGTCGCCAATATGTTTAATCCAGGCACTTTTGACCTCGATAACCTGGAAAACTTTGAAACCGACGGCGTTGCGTTTTTCATGACCTTGCCGATGAAGTTTGACGGCCAGCAAGCGTTTAATATGATGCTTAATGCCGCCAAAAAGCTGGCGACAGAAATACCTCAGGGGCAGGTTTTAGATGGCCAACGGCAACTGTTAACCCGCCAGTCGATTCACGAAGCGAGACAAACTATCCGTGAGTTTGAACGTCAACATTCAGCATAGAATTAGGTGTTATGAATCAATCTACTGCCCAGCGAATGCAAGAGCTGGAACAATTACTGAATCGCTACAACAAAGAATATTACGAAAATGATGAGCCGTCGGTTCCTGATGCTGAGTACGACAAACTATTTCGTGAATTGCAGGAACTGGAAAAGCAAAACCCGGACTTAAAAAGTAAGACATCGCCAACGACTAAAGTGGGCGGTAAGCCGTTAGCCAAATTTAACACGGTAAAACATGAAGTACCGATGTTGTCTTTAGATAATGCCTTTTCTGCGGAAGAGTTTGCGGCATTTTCTAAGCGCATTGGGCAAAAGCTGGATGAGGGAACTCAGGTCACGTTCTGTTGCGAACCCAAGCTGGATGGTGCGGCAGTGAGTTTGCTGTATGAGTCAGGAGTACTGGTGCGCGGCGCAACCCGTGGCGACGGTGAAAGTGGCGAGGACATTACCGAAAATGTCAAAACCATTCGCAATATCCCGCTCAAATTAACAGGCGATTTTCCTGAACGACTGGAAGTGAGAGGCGAAGTGGTGATGCCAATTAGCGCCTTTGATCGCTTTAATGACAAGGCGCGCCAACAGGGAGAGAAAGTATTTGCTAACCCAAGAAATGCGGCAGCGGGCAGCTTACGGCAACTGGACTCCCGGATAACCGCCAAGCGACCTTTGCATTTTTATGCCTATAGTCTGGGATTAGTTTCCGAACAAACCGTACTGCCGGACAGCCACTATGAGCGGCTTCAACAACTCGCTGGCTGGGGACTTCCTGTCAACAGTGAAATTGAACAAGTAGACTCCGTTGAGGGTTGCGATAATTACTACGAGAAAATACTTGAGCGCCGTGACTCATTGAATTACGACATTGATGGGGTGGTTTTTAAAGTTGATACCATCGCACTGCAGGAAACGCTTGGCTTTGTTGCCAGAGCGCCTCGCTGGGCTATTGCCCGAAAGTTTCCGGCACAAGAGCAGCTGACTACCATTACCGGTGTCGACTTTCAGGTAGGACGTACCGGCGCGATTACTCCAGTCGCTCGATTGAAACCCGTTAGTGTGGGAGGCGTTACCGTATCGAATGCAACCTTGCATAACGCCGATGAAATTGAGCGCTTGGGTGTGCAAATAGGAGACACGGTGAGTATCCGACGCGCCGGTGATGTGATTCCTCAAGTCGTCAGTGTGTTAAAAGACAAACGTCCGACGGACGCACAGGACATTATTTTCCCGACACATTGTCCCGTTTGTGATTCTGACGTTGAGCGCATTGAGGGCGAAGCTGTTGCTCGCTGCAGTGGTGGACTCTATTGTGCGGCTCAACGCAAAGAAGCAATTAAGCACTTTGCCTCGCGTAAGGCCATGGATATCGACGGGTTAGGGGACAAACTGGTCGATGTCTTGGTTGAAAAGGACTGGATAAAGTCTCCAGCTGATTTATACCGTTTGAGTAAAGCCGAGTTGGCAACCTTGCCAAGAATGGCGGCTAAATCCGCTGAAAACCTAAAAAGCGCAATAGCAGCAACCGAAGAGACAACGTTGGCTCGCTTTCTCTATGCGTTAGGTATTAGAGAGGTGGGTGAAGCTACTGCAAAGGCCTTAGCAAGGCACTTTAAAACCCTTGAGGCGATTCAGTCTGCCAGCAGCGAGCAATTGCAGGAAGTGCCTGATGTTGGGACGGTCGTGGCCGAACACATTGTGCGCTTTTTCCGCGAATCGCATAACGAAAACGTAGTGAAAGAGCTACGTGAGTTTATCCATTGGCCGGAAGGCGAAGACGCAGGCGACATACAAAGCGATCGCTTAGCTGGAAATACTTACGTCATTACCGGTACGTTGTCGACAATGACCCGTGACGAAGCCAAACAGGCGTTAGAAGCGCTAGGAGCAAAAGTCAGTGGCAGTGTGTCTAAGAAAACAACCGCGCTCATCGCTGGAGAAAGTGCCGGTTCAAAACTGACGAAAGCCCAGTCGCTTGGGCTTTCGATACTGTCCGAAGATGAACTGAAAGAGTTGCTGGAGAGCTAGCGACTGCGGGTGCTCAGGTCTTTTAACAGGCCTGAGCCGCTAATGTCGGCGATACCGTCTTCTTCGTCAAACTCAAATTTGATAGTCGGGTGTGTCGTATCAAGCAGGTAACTGCGATCATTAATGCGAACCCTCAGGTGTGATAACGGCTCTTCTTCATCAAATTCACGTCTGTGCTCGACCACAATATTGTGCTTACCGATAGCAAGTTCAAAGCCTTTGAAAAAGCCTTCGGCGAATTCAGCAACGTACACCTGGCCTTTATCATTCACAAACATATTGAGAATGTAGTTAGGTGGCATTTCAGAAGTGCGCATTTGTGATTTACCAGCGGTAAATACCACGGTGTCATAGACTTTCTTATATTCAAAACCGAAGTTCAGAGGCTCAGTTCTACCCGATGGGTAAATCACCTTGCCTTCCCCTTTAGCTTCCCAGTCTGCCAGACTTTGGGTGCTGAATATTAAAGCAATACAAGTAATAGCGTATTTAAACAGTTTCATAACGGGCCTCAACTACTCACCTCGGTTACATCTACTTTCAGTCGCAGCATCTGTCCAGGTTGCAGGTAACGGTTGCGTTGAATGTTATTCCATTGCTCAATTTGGCGAATGGTCACGTTAAATTTATTAGCTATCCTTGCAAGAGAATCTCCTGACCGTACACGGTAATTCACCGTTCGAATAATGCTGTTAACACTACTGCGAACAACAGAAGAAGGCTCAGCTTCGGTCCAAACAACAAGTTCTTGCCCAGGTCGCAAATAATCTCCGGGCGCCATTGAATTCCAGCGGGCCAAGTCCCTTAAATTGACATCGTAAGCTCGGCTGATATCCCAAAGAGTGTCGCCCGACTGGACAATATAATCAATACGTTTACCGTCGCGTTTTTGATCTTGGCGGTTTTCACGGCGCTGATCTTGCGACAGTGTGTAACTTTCTTCACCTAAAGTGGCAACGGGCACCAGCAGGTGCTCACCGGCACGAATGATATGACTGCTAATGTCATTAAGCTGCTGGATGACATCAACGGACGTATTGTATTTTTTAGAGATGGTCAGCAAGCTCTCTCCTGACTTCACCTTGTGGCGAGTCCAGGTCAGCCAGTCTTTAGGCTCGGTTTCTTTTAACGCCTGACTAAATAGCTCTGCATTGCTTTCTGGTAATAAAAAGCGGTGAGGGCCATCGGGTGCCGTCGCCCAGCGGTTATAACCAGAATTAAACTGATGCAGTTCCTCAAGTGACAGTTCAGCCATTTCAGCCGCTAAGGCTAAATCGATTTGTGCTGGCGCTTCGACAATTTCAAGCATGGGCTGATTTTCAATTGGATACCAGGTAATACCGTACTTCTCGCTATTGGCAAGAATATCCGCTAACGCTAATAGTTTAGGAACATAAGCGCGCGTTTCACGCGGTAAGTCCAGGCTCCAGAAATCTGTCGGTTTACCGGCTTGTTTGTTTCTGCGAATGGCATTTCCAACACGGCCTTCGCCGGAGTTATAGGCTGCCAACGCGTGCATCCAGTTACCGTCAAAATAGCGGTGCAGGGCTTCCAGGTAGTCCAGCGCAGCATGCGTAGCTGCGTAGACATCACGGCGACCGTCGTACCACCAATTGATATCCAATCCATATTGACGGGCTGTGCCGGGAATAAACTGCCAAACTCCCGATGCACTGCCGTGAGAGTACGCGAACGGGTCAAACGCACTTTCGACAATAGGCAGTAACGCCAGGTCGACTGGCATTTCGCGGCGTTCTAACTCTTCGACAATTAAATGCAAATAAGGCTCGGCACGCTTGGCTACGCGATCTAAATACTCAGGGTGGCTGGCGTACCAGTTTCTCTGGCTTTGTACTCGCTGCACATTCGGTACGTCAAAGACCAGTTGTTGACGAACACGCTGCCATAAGTCCTCTTGTTCTTGCGGTGTTAATTGCACCGGTTCAGGCTTTTTAGTCGTTGTAGCTTGGGTATCGGCAACGACCTCTTCAGGTACCGGTGTTAACTCTAAAGAGGGTGTTTCATGGTTGGTTTCTTGCTGCTTCTCAGCAAAGAAAAGACCAGTGCTTTGGCATCCTGAGAGAGCGATAGCGCTGGTCAGTACACTCAACTTCAGCCAAGTTTTGCTGCTTTTATTGATTACCATGAACTTTAAAACCCTGAATATGTTAAAACTTGGTGAAGTTTAAAGAATCAGCCGTTATCTTTCCACTGTCTAATAGTGTAAAAAACGTCCTCAGGGGCATTTTTTACACTTCCGGAGTGTTCAGATGCCGCTTCTATCACTGTTTTTTGATCAAATCGAAGGAACGGATTTATCGCAAGCTCCAGTTGCAGTGTGCTCGGCAGTGTAATTTCATTTTGTTCGCGTAGCATTTTGACCTTTTCGGCATAACTTTTCAGTATCGCGTTGTCAGGCTCTACTTTTTGCGCAAAGTCTAAGTTAGCCTGTGTGTATTCATGTGCGCAAAACACTCGAGTATCCCCGGGAAGTTGACGAAGCTTAAGTAACGACCGACTAAATTGCTCCGGCGTTCCCTCAAACATACGTCCACAGCCACCGGAAAATAGCGTGTCCCCACAGAACAGAAATCCGGGCGTGTAAAAACTAATGTGATCAAGTGTGTGTCCTGGAGTTTCCATGACTTCCCATTCAACGCCAGCCATTGAAAAGTGCTCACCTTCTTTGACCGGCTGGGTAATGGTTTTTATCTCGGGGTTGTGTGGACCAATAACCGGACATGCGTATTCTTTGAGCAAGTCAGCAATACCGCCAGTATGATCATAGTGATGGTGCGTGACAAAAATAGCGGTAATGGTTTTACTATTCTCTTTCAGCCACTCAAAAACGGGAGGGGACTCGCCGGGATCAACAATAATGACGCCATCGTTTGTGTTTGTCTCAATTGCCCAAATGTAATTGTCGTCAAACGCACAAATAGGGTGAACTCGCATAGAAACCTCGATAACGCTAAGCTATGATGAGTTAGCGATAGTGACAGAATGCTCCCATAATACAGGATGACGCAGTGTTTATTAAACCGGCATATTCTAAGGCTCCGTTAAAGACACCTACACAGTGGAGCAGTCTGGCTTGCGGAGACTTCATTAAGTCTCAAACTCGTGAGGTTATGCGCCGTTATGAGCGTAAGATGAAGCCCGGTTGCCAGGTCATTGTCGGCAATTTAGGGGCAGAACTTCAGCAACAAGAGCATATGGACAGGGTTTCAGTTGCGCCATCGGGACAGGCGGATATGTTAGGAATACTGACCGAGTTGCCAATAAAAACCGACAGTGTTGACACTTTAATTAGTCCTTTTACCCTTGAATTCCATCAACATCCCCACCAACTTTTAAGAGAGTACACACGGGTTCTGGATGACGATGGTGTCTTGGTATTAATGGGATTTAACCCACTAAGTCCAGCGGTGGTAAGTGGTTTTTTCTTACGCCATGTAAAACCATTTCCCTGGTGCGGACGTTATTTTTCAATAGCAAGAATGAAAGACTGGCTGGCGCTATTGGGGTTCGACGTAAAATACAGCGAGTATTTCGTCCCGCATTTGTTGCATAAAGCTGAATTTCAAGGACAGGACTGGTCCAGTGCACTCTGTGAAAAAGTTAAACCGTTTAGTGCAGCGTATTTATTAGTGGCAACCAAGCAGACATTGATTGGTCGAATTAACTCAGTATCAACACGACGAAAGATCAGCCTGTCAAGGCGACGGCCAGCGACAGCAATGACATCGGACAGTTTTAAATTAGATAAGTCAGAGAGGTAATTATGATTACAGCAAAAGAATTATGTGGAAAAGCGAAAGCAAACGTAAAAGAAGCGAATACGGAAGAGTTGCAAAAAGCCATAGAGCAGGGCGCTAGAGTGATTGATGTGCGCGAACCGGCGGAATACAGTCAGGGTCACATTCGCGAAGCGGTGAACATGCCGCGCGGCGTGTTGGAAATGCAGCTGAATCAACACCCCGACGTTGCTGGGTACGATGATGCATTAGAGCGTATCTCGCAAAAGCCACTGTATCTTATCTGCAAAACAGGTGGGCGCTCAGCGTTAGCCGCTGAGAGCCTTGAGCGCATGGGCTTTAATAACGTTTATAGCGTCGACGGCGGCATGACCGCATGGCAGGAAGAGAAACGCCCAGTCGTGGCGGGTGAGTAACTCACCTATTCAGGTTTAAACCCTGTATCTTCGAGTAAGGGCTCGCGACTGGCAGCGTCGCGGGCCAGCTCATCACAACGTTCGTTTTGAGGGTGCCCTGAATGGCCCTTTACCCATTGCCATTTTATTTTATGGTTTCGAACTTGCTCGTCTAACTGAACCCAGAGATCCTGGTTTTTAACCGGCTTCTTTGCGGCTGTTTTCCAGCCGTTTTTACGCCACTTGGTCATCCACTGCTCAATGCCTTGTTTAACGTATTGGCTGTCTGTGGAAAGGACGATCTCGCAGGAGCGTTTTAACGCTTTTAGCGCAACAATGGTTGCCAGCATTTCCATACGATTATTCGTGGTTAACCGATAGCCCTGACTCATTTCTTTGTGGTGAGAACCATACTCCATAACAATGCCATAACCCCCTGGCCCCGGATTGCCAAGGCATGAGCCGTCAGTATAGATGTGAACAGTTTTTGAGTTGGGCATGTTAATTGGTACTATATTGAAAAGTTTCAGCCAGTATATCAGGAATTTTAAATGCGTCAGGTCGTTTTAGATACGGAAACCACGGGCATAGACCCTCAGAAAGGGCACAGAATAATTGAAATAGGCTGTGTTGAGCTTATTGATCGGAAGCTCACCGGGAATCACTTTCATGTGTACATCAACCCTGAGCGAGTGGTGGAAGAAGAAGCCATAAAAATTCATGGTATTACTAACGATTTCTTGATCGATAAACCGGTGTTTGCTCAGGTTTGTGACGACTTTATTGAGTTTATTAAAGGCGCTCAGCTGGTGATTCACAATGCACCGTTTGACGTCGGCCATATGGACGCTGAGTTTTCGAGAATGAAGCCTTTCCCGGGTCTGACCAGCGATTTCAGTACCGTACTGGATACTTTGCAGCTCGCCCGGGAAATGCGGCCGGGTCAAAAGAACAACCTGGACGCTTTGTGCCGTGCTTATGATGTCGACAATTCGTCGCGTGAGCTGCACGGAGCCCTACTCGATGCGGAAATACTGGCTGACGTTTACTTAATGATGACCGGTGGGCAAAGAGCCCTCAACTTGTCAGAAAACAAAAAGTCCGCATCGGGTGTTGCCGGTGAAATACAGCATCAGGCCATTGATAACCGTCCACAATTAAAGGTTTTGCGTGCATCAGCCGATGAAGAAGTATTACATCAACAACGGCTTGATAAAGTTAAAGAAGAGGGTGGGCGCTGTTTGTGGCTAGATTCATAACTCAGCTTGTCTGGGCTGCGCTGGCATTTGTTCTGCTTTCCAGTTCAGTGACCGCAGTACAGCAAACATCGGACGCGTCATCTAAGGACGACGCTCTTAAAAAGGCGATGTCGCTCATCGATGGTGACATGAGCAACAAACTTCCTATCGACGGGCAGCGCTTTCGAATTGATGAAAACGTTGATGAAATCACCTTGCTATTTTTTCGGGAGCCGGGCAGTAAGCCCTTAATATTAATTAAGCCTGACGGTAGCAAGTGGTATGACAGCCGCTACCCTACCGACCAAGTGACCTGGTATACCGATCCAAATTTCGACATTATTCGCATTAAAAAACCGCAGCCCGGTCCATGGCAGGCGGCAGGGCGTATTGATGAAGAGAATAAGGCTTTAGTCGTTTCTGATATTCGCTTCGAAGCCGATCCGTTGCCAGAGCCGCTGTATCAGAACGAAGAGCTGAAAGTAGAAGGTCGACTCTATAATGGAGAAGACATTGTCGAAACAGCACGTTTTCGACAGACGGTGACTCTCGATGTGCTTTTTATCAGTACCAATAACGCCGATTTTGATAACTTTGGCGCGACACCAGTGCGAGTGGCGCAGTTCCTGGATAATGGGCGCGGTCATGACGAGCGTGTTGGTGACGGCGTGTTTACCGGTTTTTTTAACTTAGATGTTGAACCCGGCGAATGGATGGCGACTTATGAAATGACCACGCCGCTTTATGAGCGAGTGTTTGAATTTGGTCCTTTAGTGGTTAAGCCGTTACCCGTTGATTTTGAAGTGATAGAGTCTGACGCTGTAGAAGATGACCACCAACTGATTGTAACGGTTAATGAGAACGAAATAGACCCGGATAGTTTGGTGGTTAATGGTGAAACGCAATTTCCTAATGGCGAAGTGCGCAAATTTACCTTTAGCCAGGTTGATGAATTTCCGTATCAGGTGCCTATTGCGAATTTGGCATTCGGTAAGCACTTAATTGATATTGATATTTTTGCGACCACGTTGGCCGGACGTGAGTTTGAAGCCAGGCTTGATGATTTTAGTTTTATTTCCACAGAGCCACCGCCACCTGAACCCACAGCCGCGGAAATAGCAGAACGGCAGCGTATTGAAGCAGAGCGTCAGAGGGAAGTTGAACGACAAGAGCGTGAAGCAAAGGAAAAGCAGGCAATGATGAACTTAATTATCATTGTCATAGTGAACCTATTGATAATTTTTATCGCGCTTTTTGCACTGTGGTGGTTTAAGTTCAGAAAGAAGAAAACTGATAAAAATGACGCTTAGTGGTTAAAAAACCGCAAAACTGAATATAAATCAGACAAACAGAAAAAATCTTTAAAAAAAGTGTTGACTCATTTGTCCCTCACTCGTAATATGCACGCCGCGTTGAGGGACATACTTCAACGCAGTACTGATGCGGAGTGGTAGTTCAGTTGGTTAGAATACCGGCCTGTCACGCCGGGGGTCGCGGGTTCGAGTCCCGTCCACTCCGCCATTTAGTACATCCCCCGAATTTTTGCGGAGTGGTAGTTCAGTTGGTTAGAATACCGGCCTGTCACGCCGGGGGTCGCGGGTTCGAGTCCCGTCCACTCCGCCATTTTTCTTAAGCGCAAATCTGTGCAGCATCACCAATTATTTTTTTAGATACCACCAAAGCCGGTCTTGCTTGGTTTGGCTGAATCGTTTTCGCATTCGACTTGTACCTCCTGCTTTTTACCTCTAAGAATGGGCTTTTTGACGCTTACCCCTTGAGCAAGCGCTCATACAGGGCTAGAGTAATGGCACAAAAATCACAATGACAAGAAACAGTGGGAGTTATCCATGCGTAAAACATTATTAGCCGTCGCAATTGGTGCAGCGGTATCACTCGGCGCTTGCAGCGATGCGAGCAAGCCATCAAATACTGAAAACGGTTCTGCACAAGCTGAAAGTAGCCAGGAAGCAACGGCAATGAACCCATTCTTCGAAGCCAGCTCACTGCTTTATCAAGCGCCTGACTTCAATGCCATTGAGTTTAAACACTTCAAGCCTGCTTTTGAGCGTGGCATGAAAGAGCATATGGAAGAAATTAAAGCCATTGCGACCAACTCTGAAGAACCAACGTTTGAAAACACTATTGTTGCGATGGAAAAGTCTGGCGCAATTCTTGGTCGTGTAAGCTCTGTATTCTATAACTTGTCTTCGTCACACTCGAATGACCAAATTCGCGAACTGCAAGCTGAACTTGCACCCAAAATGGCGGCTCATGGTGACAACATTAGCTTAAACCCAGACTTGTTTGCTCGAATCAAAACCTTATACGAACAGCGCGATGAGCTGGAATTAAATGGTGAAGAAAAGCGCCTTCTGGAAGAAACCTATAAAGACTTCGTTCGTTCAGGTGCACTCCTAAACGAAGATGAGAAAGCGCAAATTCGTGAAATCAATGAGCAGCTTTCAAGCCTGACTAACGAATTCCGCGATGGTTTAATGTCGCTGACCCAAGAAACCGTTGTGTTTGTTGACGACAAAGAAAAGTTGGCAGGCTTAAGTGATAGCCGTATTGAGAGTCTGGCGAATGCAGCGAAAAGCCGCGATAAAGAAGGCCAGTACGCGATTGTTCTGACGAATACCACTCGCCAGTCTATCTTAGCTGAACTGGAAAATCGTGAGCTTCGTCAGGAAATCTGGGAAGCGTCTGCAAACCGTGGTACTGGCAACACGGAAACCGATCAAAACCCATTGGTTAAACAGTTAGTTAAGCTGCGTGCTGATAAAGCGCAACTTTTGGGCTACAACTCTTGGGGTGACTATGTTCTGGAAACGAACATGGCAGGTAACCCTGATGCGGCGAAGAAAATGCTGCGCGACTTAGTGCCTGCGGTAGTTTCAAATGTGGAACGTGAAGCGGCGGAAATTCAGGCGGCGATTGACGCGGACGGTAAAGATTTCGAATTGAAGCCTTGGGACTGGTTCTATTACGCTGAGAAAGTGCGTGCAGAGAAGTATTCACTCGATTCTGATGAAGTAAAAAAATACTTCGAATTTAACCGTGTATTAGAAGACGGTGTTTTCTATGCAATGGGTGAGCTGTTCGGTATTAAGTTTGAAGAGCGTAAAGACATTCCTGTATATCAGGAAGACGTAAAAGTTTACGAAGTCTTCGACGTTGACGGCAGCAGTTTAGGCCTTTTCTACGCTGACTATTATGCACGTGATAGTAAGCGTGGCGGCGCATGGATGAGCTCTTTCCGTACTCAGTCTGAGCTGATGAACCAGAAGCCGGTTATTCTGAACAACATGAATATCACAAAAGCGCCAGAGGGTGAGCCGACATTCCTGAGTTTTGATGAGGTATCGACAATGTTCCACGAAATGGGACACGCGCTTCATGGCATGTTCTCAGATGTGACTTACCCTTCATTAGCGGGTACATCGGTGTCTCGTGACTATGTCGAGTTCCCTTCAACGTTCCAGGAAGACTGGATGTTGAATGAAAAAGTGATTAATAACTTTGCGAAGCACTACGAAACGGGTGAACAAATCCCACAAGAGTTGTTGGACAAAGTATTAGCTGCGCGTAATTTCAACCAAGGTTTTGATACTCTAGAGTATGTAGCAGCTGCGTTACTGGATCTTGAATACCATACGGTTGAACCAGGTACTGAAATTAAGGACGTACAAGCGTTTGAAAAAGAAGCGTTAGAGCGTAACGGTGTTTTAGTTGAAGCGGTGCCTCCTCGTTATCGTTCGACTTATTTTGCGCACGTATTCGCGGGTGGTTATTCTGCAGGTTACTATGCGTACATGTGGAGTGAAGTCTTAGCGGCTGACGCGTTTAAACATATGAACAACAATGGTGGTTTAACGCTGGAAAATGGCCAAGCATTCCGTAAAGAGATTCTGTCGCAAGGTAACAGTAAAGATCCAATGCAGCAGTACATCGATTGGCGTGGTCAAGAGCCAACAGTTGAAGCGTTATTGGAGCGTCGAGGTCTGACGGATCCAAGTATCGACTAAGCTGCTATAAAAAATGACTGAATAGTCGCTATAAAAAGCCACTGGCGTTATCATCGTCAGTGGCTTTTTTGTATCTACAGGATGAGGTCGGTAATGAAGGAACGGATAGTAATTGTTGGCGGTGGCGCAGGTGGACTTGAGTTAGCGACACAGCTAGGTCGTAAATTGGGGCGTAAAGGTAAAGCTCAAATTACCTTGATAGATCGCAACACAACACATCTTTGGAAACCGTTATTACATGAGGTTGCTTCTGGCGCTTTAGACTCAAGATTGGCAGAGGTTGATTATCGAGGACAAAGCGCCCGGGAAGGCTTTCAGTTTCTGATTGGTACGTTGGAACACGTTGATAAAGATGCCAAAACTGTCACCCTTGCGGCCATTAATAATAGCGAGGGTGAGGAAGTCCTAAGTACAAGAAACGTGCCCTATGATCGTTTGATTCTAGCCGTTGGCAGTGTCACTGCAGATTTCGGTACCCCTGGGGTCAAAGAGAATTGCTATTTTTTGGACTCTTTAAAACAAGCTGACGCATTTCATGCTGAGCTGCTCGACGAGTTTTTGAGAGTGAACCAAGCACTCGAGGATGGTAAAGAGGCTGAATTGTCATTGGCTATTGTTGGCGGCGGTGCGACTGGCGTCGAGTTAGCTGCGGAGCTTGTTCACTCGGTGTCCTTATTGTCTATTTACGGACTCAAACATCTCGATAGAAGCCACTTCAAGGTTCAGTTGATTGAGGCTGGAGAGAGGTTGCTACCGGCTTTACCGGAACGTTTATCCACTTCCGTTCTGAAGAAACTCCGTAAGCTGGGTGTGGAGGTCATCTTGAATAACCCGGTTAAAGAGGTAACAAAACAACAGCTTTGCCTTTCAGAGGGGGAGCCAATAACGGCCGATATGATGGTATGGGCAGCAGGTGTCAGAGCGCCGGATATTACCCAGTCCTGGAATTTACAACTTAGAAAAAACAATCAAATAGAAGTTAATGAGTACCTTCAGTCAGTTTCAGATAAGTCCATTTATGCAATGGGCGATTGTTCGGCCTGTCGGATTGACGACGAACGCTGGGTGCCGCCGCGTGCTCAATCCGCGCATCAGATGGCTGAATGTTTATACAAAAATATTTCACGGGAATATGCTGGCCGCGACCCCAAACCTTTTCGTTACAAAGACAGAGGCTCGCTAGTTTCGCTGAGTCGTTTTTCGGCGGTGGGCAATTTAATGCAAAGCAAAAGTGTGTCTATGTCGATTGAAGGGACATTAGCACGATGGGCCTACGCTAGCTTGTACCGCATGCATCAGCGAGCGTTGCATGGCTGGTGGAAAATGTTTTTAATTCTGTTGGTCGATAAGTTAAACCATGCGGTGAAACCCCGTCTGAAGTTGCATTGACGATATACTTCAGTAGTCGCATCAGGCACAATATGGCGTCTGACATTAGAATAAAAAAGTAGACTGACACGGCGAAATGACAGCACCAAACTTTATCCATTTACGCATTCACAGCGACTTCTCCATGGTCGATGGCTTAGCCAAAGTCGGCCCGATATGTGATGCCGTAGCTGACGCCGGTATGCCGGCATTAGCGATAACCGATCAAATGAATTTTTGTGGTCTGGTTCGTTATTACGGTACGGCGCATAAATTAGGATTAAAACCTATTATCGGGTGTGACTTTTGGGTACAGCACAGCTATCCGGAAGGTGAGATATTTCGTTTGACGGCATTGGCAATGGATAACGACGGTTATCAGCAAATTACACAGTTAATGTCGAAAGCTTATTTGCGAGGACACATAGCGGATAAACCCGTTATTGATAAAGACTGGCTAAAAGAGCACAACCAGGGGATTATTTTGCTCTCCGGCGCTCGTGAAGGTGATATCGGCCATGCATTATTGAGAAACGACGATAAAGAACTTGATGCGGCATTGGACTTTTATCAAGAGTATTTTCCTGATCGCTTTTATCTTGAATTGGTGCGAACTGGACGTCCTAAAGAAGAAGACTACCTGCACAAAGCGGTAAAGTTAGCTGGTGAAACACAGCTACCCGTCGTTGCGACCAACGAAGTCGTTTTTCTGAAGGAAGAAAACTTTGACGCCCATGAGATTCGTGTATCTATTCATGACGGTTATCAGCTTGAAGATCGCCGCCGCCCCAAGAAGTATTCGCCGCAACAGTATCTAAAAACGGCCGAAGAAATGGCGGAGCTGTTCTCCGATATTCCTGAAGCGTTGGAAAATACCGTTGAAATCGCTAAGCGATGTAATGTGACGGTCCGTTTAGGCGAATACTTTCTGCCGAAATTTCCGACCGGAGATATGACGACGGAAGACTACTTGGTCAAAGTGTCTGAAGAAGGTTTAGAAGAGCGTCTCGCGTTTCTCTTTCCTGACGAGGAAGAACGCGCGGCTAAACGTCCAGAATATGATGAGCGTCTAGTAGAAGAGCTTAACGTCATTAATGGGATGGGCTTCCCGGGCTACTTCCTTATCGTTATGGAGTTCATCCAGTGGAGTAAAGACAATGGCATACCCGTTGGTCCGGGGCGAGGGTCGGGTGCGGGGTCGTTAGTTGCTTACGCACTGAAAATTACCGATTTGGATCCGCTCGAGTTTGACCTGCTTTTCGAACGGTTTCTGAACCCTGAACGGGTCTCTATGCCGGACTTTGATGTGGACTTCTGTATGGATCGTCGTGATGAGGTTATTGACCACGTTGCCGATTTGTACGGTCGCGAAGCGGTATCGCAGATCATTACGTTTGGCACCATGGCTGCGAAAGCCGCAATACGTGATGTAGGGCGTGTCCTGGGACACCCGTATGGCTTTGTTGATCGCATATCGAAGTTAGTGCCCGGTGACCCGGGGATGACGCTGGAGAAGGCATTTGAAATAGAGCCTCAGCTGGGAGAATTGTACGATCAGGACGGTGAGGTCAAAGCCATTATTGATATGGCCAGGATTCTAGAGGGTGTCACACGTAATGCCGGTAAACACGCCGGTGGCGTGGTTATTTCGCCTACCACTATTACCGACTTCTCACCGCTGTATTGTGACGATGAAGGCAAGAACCCGGTCACCCAGTTTGATAAAAACGATGTTGAATCGGCCGGCTTGGTCAAGTTTGACTTTTTAGGCTTGCGAACACTGACCATTATTCAGTGGGCCGTCGATATGGTAAATGCCCGCAAGGAGAAAGCAGGCGAAGAGCTTATCGATATCACCGCTATCGATTTGACCGATCCGGCATGTTTCAAATTACTTAAAAAGGCCGAAACAACCGCCGTTTTCCAGCTGGAGTCGCGCGGCATGAAGGAGCTAATTAAGAAGCTTTTGCCTGACTCTTTTGAAGACATTATCGCATTGGTTGCTCTATTCAGACCGGGACCGTTGCAGTCGGGTATGGTCGATAACTTCATTGACCGAAAGCATGGTCGTGAAGAAATCTCTTATCCGGATGTTAAGTATCAGCATGACAGCTTGCAGCCGATTCTCGAACCGACATACGGCGTTATTTTGTACCAAGAGCAAGTTATGCAAATTGCACAGGTACTGGCGGGCTATACTCTGGGTGGCGCTGATTTGTTGCGTCGAGCTATGGGTAAGAAAAAGCCCGAGGAAATGGCAAAGCAGCGCGAGATTTTCCGGGAAGGAGCAGCGAAGAATAATATTGACCCTGAATTGGCGATGAAAATCTTCGATTTGGTAGAGAAGTTCGCCGGTTATGGGTTTAATAAATCGCACTCGGCCGCTTATGCCTTAGTGTCGTATCAAACGCTGTGGATGAAGACTCATTATCCGGCAGAGTTTATGGCTGCGGTGATGTCAGCGGATATGGATAACACCGATAAAATTGTTACGCTGGCGGATGAGTGTGAGCGAATGGGTCTTGAATTATTGCCGCCAGACGTCAATAAGGGCGCCTATAAGTTTACTGTTGATGAACAACAGCGTGTTGTTTATGGCATTGGGGCTATTAAAGGTGTTGGCGAAGCGCCGATTGAGTCTATTATTCAAGCTAGAAATGAAGGTGGTCCGTTCAAAGATTTGTTCGACTTCTGCTGTCGGGTGAATTTGAAAAAAATGAATAAGCGGGTTCTGGAGCGGCTAATACGAGCAGGTGCTATGGATAATTTAGGACCACACCGCGCGGCGCTTATGGCGACGCTGGAAAAAGCCATTCGCCAGGCAGAGCAGCATTTGCAGGCAGAGCAAATTGGTCAGTCCGATATGTTTGGTGTGCTGACTACCGAGCCGGAAGCCGTTGAGCAGGAATTTGTGCAAGTGCGTCACTGGCCGGAGGCCGTGTGGCTGGAAGGTGAACGGGAGACTCTTGGGCTTTACCTCACCGGACACCCCATTAACCGCTTTAGAAGTGAGTTGAAACACTATGTGTCAAATACTCTGTCTAATGTCGGTCCTACACCAAAAGACCAAAGTGTTGCTATTGCGGGACTCGTGATAGATATTCGCGTGCTGACAAACAAACGGGGCCAACGTTTTGCTATAGTAACGTTAGATGACAAGACGGCGCGCATGGATGTACGATTATTCAGCAATGAATACGAAAGTTATCAAGAATTGCTCGAAAAAGACCGAATTTTGTGGGTAAAAGGTGAGGTCAGATTTGATAACTTTAGTAATAGCAATACAATGACCGCTAGAGAAGTGATGGCTATCGAGCAAGCGCGTGAGAGTTATTTACGCAGTTTGTCGATTACGCTGACGGAAGATGCACTTGAAAATGGTGTGGCAGGTAAGCTGGAGACAGTGCTGGCGCCTTATGCGAAAGGAACCTGCCCAATAAAGCTTCGTTATAACTCGTCGTATGCGAAGGCAGAATTGTCAGTGGAAGCGAATTGGTATGTGACGCCATCGGATGAATTAATAGACGAATTACAGAACTTGCTGGGGAATCAGCAGGTTTCACTCGAATTTTAAAGGAAATGACAGCGAATGAGCCTTAATTTTCTGGATTTTGAACAGCCAATAGCTGAGCTCGAAGCGCAGATCGAAGAATTAAAGTCAGTCGGCAAGCGCGGCGAACTTGACATTAATATTGAAGAAGAAGTTCAGCGTTTAACAAAGAAGAGCCAGGAGCTCACAGAAAAAATATTTTCTGATTTAGGCGCCTGGCAGGTTGCGCAGTTGGCTCGCCATCCATTACGACCGTATACACTCGATTACATTCGGATGATTTTTACCGAGTTTGATGAGCTGGCGGGTGATAGAACGTTTGCGAATGACGAAGCTATTGTTGGCGGTATGGCACGCCTTGATGGCACACCGGTGATGGTGATTGGCCAGCAGAAAGGACGCGAGACCAAAGAGAAAATTCGCCGTAACTTTGGTATGCCAAAACCAGAGGGCTACCGCAAAGCGCTGCGATTAATGGAAACCGCGGAACGTTTTAATTTACCTATTATTACATTCATCGACACCCCAGGAGCCTACCCGGGCATTGGTGCCGAAGAGCGCGGACAAAGTGAAGCCATTGCCCGTAACTTAAAAGTTATGTCGCGACTGAATGTGCCCATTATCTGTACGGTAATTGGTGAGGGAGGCTCAGGTGGTGCATTAGCGATTGGTGTTGGCGATAAAGTGAATATGTTGCAGTACAGCACTTACTCGGTTATTTCACCCGAAGGGTGTGCGTCTATTCTATGGAAGAGTGCCAGTAAAGCGCCATTAGCGGCAGAAGCCATGGGGGTTACTGCGCAGCGGAGTAAAGAGCTTGGCCTTATTGATGCTATTATCCCAGAGCCGTTGGGCGGTGCGCATCGCCACGCAGAGGAAATGGCGAGCCGTTTGAAGCAGCAACTGCTGTCAGACGTGAAATCATTGGAAGGACTGAGTAAGTCTGAACGTTTGGATCAGCGTTACAAAAAACTGATGTCGTTTGGGTACTGCTAAGCATAATGTCCACTGATGCGCTTTATGAGCGTTTCTTAAATGTTATTAACCGACTATCTCTGCACCCGGGGCAGCAAATTGTTGCTGCCTTAGGTGGTGGAGCCGACTCACAAACCATCCTCGATTTATTGATGCGCTTTCGGCGCGACAACCCGCAGTACAATTACTTAGCTATTCATTTGGATCATAGCTTTCATCCAGACTCAGGTCGATGGTCAGACGTTATTCACGAAGCTGCAAAGGCTTATGGGGTTGATACCATTTTTGAGCCTCTTGAAGTTCCCATGAAAAGTCGAGTGAGCAAAGAAGCTATTGGTCGAGAGCTTCGCTATAAGCGTTTGGCAGAGCTGACCGAACCTAATGCGGTGTTGCTGCTAGGGCAACATAAGAATGATCAAATAGAAACCTTTTTGCTGCAATTAAAACGAGGTAGCGGTCCTAAGGGTTTAGCGTCCATGGCTGAGGTTCAGCCCTGGGAAGGGGAACGCACGATTTGTCGACCGTTACTGAGTACCAGTAAAAATGAAATCTTAGGCTACGCCGAGTCTAATCAGTTAACCTGGATTGAAGACGACACCAACTACGACACGACAATTGAGCGTAACTTCTTAAGGCATGACGTTATTCCTACATTAGAAAAACGCTGGCCCCACTTTGGTATGAGTGTTATACGCTCTGCCAAACTGTGTGCCGAACAACAGGACGTCATGGATGAGCTACTTCTGGAAAAGTTACAGTTGGCTCAGCAAGAGAAGAGCTCCCATTGTTTTCCTCTGAATATACTCGAAGGCGCATCGGCGGCAATGCAACGTGCATTACTGCGCACCTGGCTTCAAACGCTCGGCAAAAGTTTGCCAAGTTATGAGCAACTCGAGCAAATAAGGCGGCAAAGTTTGAACGTTCGTTCAGACAGTCAGCTGGAAATTAGCTGCCAAGGTTATTGGGTTCGGTATTTTCAGAACGCTCTATGGGTTGATGACGGTGCTCCGGAAGCTATTTCCGAAGTAGCCATTTCCAAGCCCTTGACAAATTTTGGCGGATGGGGAAGTTTGCGGGTTCCTGAAAGCTTATTGTCGGAGTCGGAACGACTTACCATCAGTTGCATCCATCCGAAAAGCAAACTTGGCAAGCCTGGGCGGAGCGGACGCAAGAAGTTAATAGACTGGCTGAAAGAAAGAGGTTTAGCGCCCTGGTTGAGGCAGCGGATGCCAGTTTTACAATCTGGCGACAACTGTATCTGGACACCTGTCACAGGCTGGTTGACCACAGATCCCGAAAACCACAAACCGCCGACGTTAAAACCAAGCTGGGAAACGTCGCTACAATGGCTAAATGATTAGTTCACCCTAGAGCGCAATGACTTTGCCTCGTACAAACGCTTATCCACTTCGTCAAGAACATCGTCTGCAGAGTGAAAGCTTTCCATCTGTATCGCACCTGAGCTAAAAGCAACATTTAAAGACATCAACTTTGAATCGCGACTAATGGCTTTCTTTATACGTTCAATAATTTCACTCACCTGGCTTTTGGGCGTATCTTCCAAAACCAAAACGAACTCATCGCCGCCGTAGCGAAAAATGCGATCGGTGTCTCTGAGTTCATGTTTGATAAGCTGAGCGAACTGCTGTAATACTTCATCACCCTGTTGATGACCAAAGTTATCATTCACCTGTTTAAAGTTATCCATGTCGATAAGCACAATACTCACATCTTTTTGAGGGTCGCGCTTAAGTTTGGCGGTGATGTGTGCCAGAGTTTCATCGAGCAGCGATCGGTTGCCAACACCGGTTAGGTGGTCTTTAACCGCTGCCTGACGTACTTTGGAATAAGCCATGGAGTTGCGCAAAGGGAAAGTCAATTGTTTATGCATTTGCTCAAGACGAAGCTTTACAGCGTACGACGCCGGTTGCTTGAATTGGTAAAGCATTTGCCCAAGATATTGGTCGTCAGCGTAAAGCATAACCGCATATTCAAAGTGACTTTCGTCGTATTGACCGCATAAGTTAATGACTTGATCATCGGAGACAAATTGCATCGCTTTGACAGGCATTCGCTCTAAAACGGCATGGCTGTAAATTGATAGCAAAGAGGTAATATCAAGCGTTGTCTGCAGCTTCTCACTCAACGACGATGAGTTTGCTTTAATATCGTCACTTGAGGTGAGTTGGCTGACCAACGCCTGAGTTTTGTTGATAGCAGAGTTTAAGCGATCTCTAATTACAGCTTTACCTAACATGTGCTATTTGACTCCAGTGAATTTTGTCTGAATATCGTTAAGCAAAATTCAAGCCAATATAAAAAATAACAATTAAAACAAATGGTTATAAAGTCAGTTTTTCTGAAACAAAACAGTGTTAATATTTTGACAGCAATATTTAAGACAAAGAGGGACTGAATGAACGGGACGTTTTCCAGCTTATTGATGTTACTGGCGGTAGCGGTAGTGCTTGTATGGCTCTTCCGAAGAGTAAAACTACCCGCAATACTGGCGTATCTGGTGGCTGGAATTATAGCCGGGCCGGAAATCATGGGTTGGATTAAGGATCCTGACGATTACCACTTGGTTGCAGAGTTGGGTATTGTTTTCCTTCTGTTCTCTCTTGGTTTGGAATTTTCCTTGCCCAAAATGATGGCAATGCGTCGTTGGGTATTTGGTTTAGGTGCAGCTCAGGTCATTGGCTCATTACTGGTGTTTATGCTTATCGGCTTCCTTTGGCTTGGTGAGTGGGCGGCGTCACTCGCGATTGCCGGGGCGCTGGCGTTGTCATCGACTGCCGTGGTTATTAAACAGCTCAAAGAAAGTGCACAAACCGCGACTCGACGAGGGCAAATGACGGTAGCCATTTTGCTGTTCCAGGACATTGCGGTTGTTCCGTTACTAATTATTATTCCGTTGTTGGCGTCAGATTCAGGCAGTATCGGTTATACGTTACTCCTGGCCTTAGCCAAAGGTACCGCCGTTATCGCTGTACTTATGGCTGTGGGTAAATGGGTACTACCGTACTTATTTAAAGAAATAGCCAAGCAAAGAACCGACGAGCTGTTTGTACTGGCAACCTTGTTGGTCGCATTGGTTGCCGGTGGTATGACGCATTTATTTGGCTTGTCGATGGCGCTTGGCGCGTTTTTGGCCGGTATGATGCTGGGCGAGAGTCAATACAAACATCAGTTAGAGGCTGATATTAGGCCGTTCCGCGACATTCTAATGGGCTTGTTTTTCACCACCATAGGCATGCAGTTACAGTTGGATGGCTTTGTAAACAACCTGCACTGGATCTTACTGGCCGTTTTGATCATGTCCATTGTTAAAATTGCCATTATCAGTTCTGTTGCCAGACTGATGGGGGAGCGAGATACCGACTCCTGGGGTAGTGCGATATCGCTGTTTCAAATGGGCGAGTTTGGTTTTGTTATTGTGGCTTTGGCCAATAATCACAATCTTTTGTCGCCGGAAATTGTGACCAGCATGATAGGTATTGGTGTGTTTAGTATGGCGATAACGCCAATCATTATTCACCGCCTCAAGCCTTTAGTCGATGCAATTATTCGCACACCTGACCCTATTGAGCAAATAGAAAGTCAGCGCATACCAAAAGGGGACGGACTGGAAAATCAAGTACTTATTTGTGGTTTTGGACGCACAGGACAAACCATCAGTCGCTTCTTGGATGCCGAAGGTATTACACACATAGCCGTTGATAACGACCCTTTACGTGTCCAGGAAGCGGTTGCGGGTGGCGCACGTGTTTACTTTGGTGACAGTGCTCGCAAAGACATATTACGGGCGGTTGGCGCTGAGAAAGTTGACCTGGTTATTATCAGTTTTGCAGATGATGTGCGAGCAATAGAGGTATTAAAAGAGCTGCGGTTACTCAATCCGAACGCCTATGTCATTGTGCGCAGTCGGGACGATCAAAATCTAAGCGCTTTGCAAAATTCTGGTGCTTCTCAGGTTGTGCCGGACACACTCGAAGCCAGCCTAATGCTTATTTCTCATGTATTAAGCCACAGTGGCATCCCTATTCGCCGTATTTTAGCGCGCCTGGATAAAGAGCGTCGTAATCATTACGGGGAAATGCACGGGTTTTTCCAGGGGTCAGAAACCGATATGGGGCCTGAAATGGTGGATAAACTGGAGTTCTTGCGCGCGGTAACTTTACCTGAAGGCGCTTGGGCGAACGGCAAAACAGTCGCGTCTCTAAATTGGGAAGAGCATAATGTTCAGCTTAAAGCGATACGCCGCGACGATGAAGAGTATCCTAACCCGGACGATGCCACCGAATTTGAACCTCAAGACGTGGTTCTGTTAGTCGGAAAACCGCGCTATGTAGAGGCGGCGGAGCGTTGGTTATTGGAAGGGTAACTTAGTTTTGTAATAGTCCGTTACAACTTATTAGGGAAAAATCACAGTTCGCAACAGTTAAGGTCTAACAATTTACATTTGTTAGGCTGATAATAACACTATAAGAAATCTTAAAATTAACTAAAGCTGAGCGAACTGTGATGAAACTAAAAAAACGCGCTTTTATACCACCTCTCATTATTCTTTTGGCAATCTTGCTTGCCGTGTTAGCGAGCATGGCTGCTAAACCACCAGAGAAGAAACAACAGCAGAAGCCTGCGGCTATGGTCGAGGTGAAGGAAGTTACTCCGCGAGACATGACCTTCCTGGTTGATTCTCAGGGGACTGCTGTGCCGAAGCATTCCACGACTTTAGTTGCTGAAGTTAGCGGCCAAATTATTAGTGTTTCTGATAAATACAATGCTGGCGGCTTTTTCAAAAAAGGGGATGCGCTGCTCCAAATTGATCCGTCTGACTATGAAGTTGCGGTTCAACAAGCTCGAGCTCAGTTACTTCAAGCTCAGGCCGCTCTCGAGGAAGAAAAAGCTCGAGCTCGAGTGGCTGAGGAAGAGTGGGCGCAATTTAAAGAGGGTGAAGCCCCGGCTCTGGGATTACGCAAACCTCAATTAGCCAGTGCCTTAGCAGCGCTAGAGTCAGCGGAAGCTAACCTGGCTATGGCAGAACGGAACTTAGAACGTACTACAATACGTGCACCTTATGACAGCGTCTTAAGAAGCAAGCAAGCAGACTTAGGGCAGTTTGTCGGTGCCGGTTCGCAAATCGCAACCTTGTATGGAACGGAAGTGGCCGAAGTACGTCTGCCATTAAGCGACCTAGACATTACTTATTTGAACTTGCCAGGTGAGTCTAACACTGAGCCGAAAGTCCTTTTGGAGTCTCAAGTATCTGGGGTCGATACTCAGTGGTTGGGTAGTTTGGTTAGAACCGAGGGCGTTTTGGATGAAGCGAGCAGAGTTATTTATGGTGTTGTAGAAGTAAAAGACCCTTATAACCTTAATGGTGAAACACACAAAGAACCTTTGCGCTTTGGTCGATTTGTTCAGGCTCAGGTAGAAGGGCAAAAGGTCAGTGGGGTTATGGAAGTTCCAACTTATGCGATTAACCCTGATGGCTCAGTATGGACCGTTGGTGAAGAACGTAAGCTTAAGAAAAAAGCGGTTGAAGTAGTGCGTACTCAAGCAAACACAAGCATTGTCAGTGATGGCCTGGAAAGCGGGGATTTGGTTGTTCTTACGCAATTGAAGAATGCACTGAACGGAATGAAAGTTCGTCTACCCGGTGATCCACTTCCTGAGCAGATGGAAACGGTAACTGAAAATGATGGGCAGGGTGAGCAAGTCGCCGACACTGCTAATAGTGAGAGTGAGTAAGCATTATGTCCATAGATACTCGTAAAGGAATAATTTCTTGGTTTGCACGTAATACCGTTGCTGCAAACTTATTAATGATTCTTATTCTGGTCGCAGGCGCAATGTCGGTTTTTTCTGTGCGCAAGCAGATGTTTCCGGAAATAGAGCTGAATATCATCAGTATTCAAGTGCCATTCCCCGGTGCCGCACCTCAGGAAGTTGAGCAGGGCGTTATTATGCTCATCGAAGATGCCATTGAGGACGTTGACGGTATTGAGGAAATGACGTCGCGTTCGCAAGAGGGTATTGGTAGCGTGACTTTAGAAGTTGAACCTGACTACGATGTCCAGGTTGTAATGGATGAAGTCAAAATGCTTGTTGACGCCATTCCAAACTTTCCGCAGCAGATAGAAAAGCCGAATATTTATCGTGTCAGACCGAATCGGGAAGTCATTTGGATGACGGTTTACGGCGATGTTAATGAGCGGACTCGAAAAGAATTGGCGAAAAGCATTCGTGATGAGTTAAAAACGGTCGGCGGCATTACTAAAGTGGACGTGATTGGTGCACGTGACTACGAAATTTCTATTCAAATCTCTCAGCAGGATCTCGAGCGTTATAATTTGACGTTCCAGCAAATTGTTAATGCGGTTCGAGGTACCTCTATTGATGTGGCTGGTGGTTCTATCAAGACACCTAACGGTGATATTTTACTCCGGGCTAATAACCAAGCTTATCAAGGTGGTGAGTTTGAGAAGATTGTATTGATTAGCCGCCCTGACGGAACTCGATTAACCTTGGGTGACATAGCGAAAGTTGAAGATGGCTTTGTTGAAACTGAAGCATTTACTCGCTTTGACGGCAAGCCTGCGACGTTTATTCGTGTTAATTCTGTAGGTGATCAAAACGACTTAAAAATTGCAGAATATGTTCGTAACTACGTTGATAGAAAACAACAGGAACTGCCTGATGAAGTTAAGTTAGCACAGTGGGGAGACTCTTCGTATTACCTGCAAGGGCGTCTGGACCTCATGCTAAATAACATGTGGATGGGCGGCTTATTAGTCTTCTTGATGTTGTCTTTATTCCTTCAATTGCGTTTGGCTTTCTGGGTCATGCTGGGAATACCTGTATGCTTCCTTGGGACTATCGCAATGATGCCGTTACCCATGTTTGATATTTCTATCAACATGATTTCGTTATTCGGTTTTATATTGGTGTTAGGTATAGTGGTTGATGACGCCATTGTTATAGGCGAAAGTGCGTATACCGAAATCGAAGAAAAGGGTAAGTCGGTCGATAACGTAGTTGCCGGTGCGAAGCGTGTTGCTATGCCGGCAACCTTTGGTGTTTTAACAACCATGGTGGCATTTATTCCAATGCTGATGGTTGACGGTGGTATGGGGGCTATCTGGGAGTCTATCGCCTGGGTGGTTATTTTGTGTCTGGCATTCTCTTTGGTTGAGTCAAAACTGATTCTGCCAGCGCACATTGCCAACATGAAATATTCAAAAACGGAAACTGAAAAGCCGAACGCGTTTCAGCGCTTCCGTAACGGTTTTGCCAATACCGTACAACGCTTTGTCACCAATAAATACCGACCGTTTTTGAAGAAATGTCTGCATTATCGATACACAACCCTGGCAACGTTTGTCGCTATGCTCATTTTAATGGTCGGGCTTATTAGTGGCGGTATTGTGCGTTGGGTGTTTTTCCCTGATATTCCAAGTGATTTCATTCGCGCCAATGTTGAAATGCAACCCGGAACCTCAGAAGAGCGGACTATTGAAGTTCTGACCGAAGTATCTGCGGCACTTAATAAAGTGGATGAAAAAGCCGAAGAGGCTGAAGGTGAAGGTGTTGTTCGACATACGAATATTTGGATGAACGGAACGGTCGCCGGGACAGTGTTTGCGGAACTGAAAAAGGGAGAAGAACGTAACATCGATGGCTACGAAATCGTTAATCAGTGGCGTGAGAAAGTTCCTGAATTAGCAGGTGTCCGAACCATTAACTTCCAAGGTGGTATTGGTGGCGGCAGTGGCTTTGATCTTGAGTTCCAGCTGGTTGGTGATGACTTAAATGAACTTAAGGCTGCAGCCGATGATTTAAAGGTGGTTTTAAGTGAATACGATGGCGTCTTTGACATTGAGGACACCTTTGGTGATGGCAAAGATGAGATTCTTGTTACCACTAAGCCGTTGGCTAATGCGATGGGAATCAACCTTGCTGAACTGGCTACTCAGGTTCGTTATGCGTTTTACGGAGCAGAAGCTCAGCGTATTCAGCGAGGCGACGAAGAAGTCAAAGTAATGGTGCGTTATCCAGAGTCACAACGACAGTCAGTTGGAAACCTTCAGGATATGAAGCTTCGTACTGCAGATGGTGCAGAAATTCCATTTACAGAACTGGCTAATATCGAGTTTGCTGAAGGCTACTCAACCATTACCCGAATTGATCGCGAGCGCTCTGTGAATGTCAGAGCTAGAGTAGATAAAGAATCAGTCGAGCCGTTTCGTATCGTTAAAGAAGTTCGTGAGCAGAAAATTCAGACCATTCTGGATAAGTACCCGAGTGTTGGCTTCCAACTTCAGGGCGCGACGCAGGATGAAGCGGAAGCAACCGGCTCTTTGGCTATTGGTGGATTACTCGCTATGCTTGCTGTCTATGCATTGATGGCGATTCCGCTGAAATCATATAGTCAGCCACTTATTATAATGTCAGTTATTCCGTTCGGTATTATCGGTGCCGTATTAGGGCACTGGGTATTGGGTATGCCTGTAAGTATCTTAAGTTTATTTGGTATTATTGCCCTGGCTGGTGTTGTTGTTAACGACTCATTAGTAATGGTTGACTACGTAAACAGAGCCCGGGCTGCTGGTACGGATCTGCGTCATGCGGTACTGGACGCCGGTTGCCGACGCTTCCGTGCTATAACCTTGACATCATTAACGACCTTCTTTGGTTTATTACCAATAGTACTGGAAAAGAGTCTGCAGGCTAAAATTGTTATTCCAATGGCAATATCACTGGCGTTCGGTATTATTTTTGCGACGATTATCACGCTTTTATTAATACCATGTCTGTACCTGATATTGGCGGATGCAAAACGCAATACTCAGTCCTTTTTGTCCTGGTACGGACTGGCGAAGCCGCCTGAGCCTAAAGACATGACCACAGAGGAAGCATTGAAAGACTATTAATGTTAAGTCTTAAGAACACAAAGCCGGGGCAATATGCGCCGGCTTTGTCGTATGTGCTGTCATAAACTGGTAAACTTGATGCTATAACTTTAAGACATTATTTGAGGCTTCGGGTCATTCACATGTTGCTGTCATTCCTCGATATTTTTGCATTGGCTTTGTTCTTCTTTTGCTGGATAGGCTACTCTCTTTTTGCCCGTAAGCGCGCTAAAACCACCCATTGCCTCTCGAGTATTTTATGCTCTCTGCGAATTGACTGGTTTACGACGGTTGTAAATAAGGAAAACCAAGTTGCCGACGCTTCCCTTATTGGTAATGTTGAACGCACGGTGACTTTTTTCGCTTCCTCTACCGTGCTTGTACTGGCTGGTGTGATTACCGTGCTGGCTCATGCTGAGGAAGTCGTGACGGTTCTAAACGAAATTCCGTTGAGCCCGAACACGAATGCGCTATTGGTTCAATTTAAACTGGCTGTGCTGGCGCTCATATTTGTGTATGCATTTTTTAAATTTACCTGGTCTATTAGGCAGTTTGGTTTTGTATCAGTGCTACTGGGCGCATCGGTTGAGTATCACAAAGAGAATAAAACGCAGGAAGAGCGAGATCGTTTTGCCCGCCACGCGGCAAAAGTATTGGATCAGTCGGGACATGAGTACAATAAGGGGTTGCGTACGTATTATTTTGCGTTGGCCTATTTGTCGTGGTTTTTGCATCCGGCAATGTTAGTCATTTCAAGTCTCATTGTTGTTGCCGTTCTTTATCGTCGTGAGTATCGCTCACGGGTGCTGCGTGAGCTGTTGGCAACAAAAGGCTTTGTACCCGGGAAAAAATCATAGGAGTTTGGTTTGAATAAGGCATTTCAGGACTTTTTAGGTTGGACCTGCGTCAATGAATGGGGCAGTGAAGAGACTCAGAAAAAAATATTGAATAACGGTGTCACCCTTTCCATATGGGATAGTGGTGTATTGGAAGTCGCGCCACCAAAGCCCGGTAAAAAAGACATTGTGCTATCGTGCGCCGTGCATGGCAACGAAACCGCGCCTATTGAGATATGCCGCGATATTATTAATGACATTATCACTGAAAAGCAGACAGTCGTTCATAGAACCTTATTTTTGATTGCGAATCCGGCATCTATTAATAAAGGTGAACGCTTCGTTGAAGAAAACATGAATCGATTGTTCAGTGGGGCTCATAGCGATGGTAAGGCGCACAACAAAGAGCGTGAGCGCGCGGCTAAAATTGAACAGTATGTAAGACGTTTTTATGAAACGGCCCCAGAGGGTGAGCGAGAGCGTTTACACTATGACTTGCACACTGCCATACGTGACTCAAAACGTGAAAAATTCGCTGTTTATCCATTTACTCACGGGAAACCGTACAACAAGCATCAGCTTCAATTCCTATTAGCGTGCGGTGTCGATACTGTGTTGTTAAATCAAGCACCGACAACCACGTTCTCCTACTTCAGCGTGAATGAATTTAATGCACACGCGTTTACTGTTGAATTGGGGAAAGTACGTCCGTTTGGACAAAATGACCGTTCGAAGTTCGCTGCCTCAGAGCAAACGCTACGTCGGTTAATTAGTGAAGACTCGGTCGATTTTGGTGAGTTTGACCCTAATAAACATTTTATCTTTAAAGAAGCTCAGACAATTAATCGCATGAATGAAGATTTTGAGCTTAACTTTGCTGATGACGTGGCCAACTTTACGTCTTTTGACAAGGGCGACTTATTGGCGCGAGACGGTGATAAGAACCTTTATGCACTTCATGACGGCGAACATATTATTTTCCCGAATGCTAACGTGGCTTTGGGACAAAGAGCGTTATTAACCGTAGTAAGAGTGCCAACAGAATCGCTCGAATTGGAATAGCCTATACTGGTCTTAGTAGTCAGGCTTTATTGTTAATCCTGTTCGTTTCTATTTACACTTACTGCGTTAACTTTTCGTTAGTTTGTGGTTTGCATGTCACTTTACGTAAAGGTAAAGTAGCGGCAAATTTCACCCAGCTTGCAACCGAAAGAGAAGGTTATGGCAAAGGATAAAAAACACAACACAGAAATTGTGACAAAACCGCAATGGTTTGACGGTGAGTCGGTCACAATTCCAATGCTGCAAATCCTCAAAGAGGACGGTAGCTTCCATAAAGGCGCTGACATGCCTGAATACGATAAAGACCTTATCGTGAAAATCCATGACACCATGCAGTTTATCCGCACATTGGACGAGCGCATGATTGCGGCACAGCGTCAGGGGCGTATTAGTTTTTACCTCGCTTCGCGTGGTGAAGAGGCTGAAAGTGTCGCTTCTGCGGCCGCATTAGATGACGGCGATATGATCATGGGGCAGTATCGCGAGCAGGGTGCGTTGGCGTACCGTGGCTTTACCGTTGAGCAGTTCATGAACCAGTTGTTCTCGAACGAAAAAGACTTAGGTAAAGGTCGCCAAATGCCGGTTCACTATGGCTGTGCTGACTTAAACTTTATGACCATTTCTTCGCCGCTGGGTACACAAATACCACAAGCGACCGGTTATGCGTTCGGGCAGAAGATGGATAAAACCGGCAAGTGTACCATTTGCTATTTCGGCGAAGGTGCTGCTTCTGAGGGTGACTTCCACGCTGCTTTGAACATGGCATCGGTTTACAAAGTGCCGGTTATTTTCTTCTGTCGTAACAATGGTTACGCCATTTCAACGCCGTCGCAAGGCGAGCAGTATGGCGGTGACGGCATTGCGCCACGCGGTATTGGTTATGGCATGAAAACCATCCGTATCGATGGTAACGACGTGTTTGCCGTACTAAGAGCGACACAAGAAGCACGTCGCTTAGCGGTGGAAGAAAACGAACCTGTACTGATTGAAGCCATGTCTTATCGTATGTCGGGTCACTCGACGTCGGACGACCCAACGGGCTATCGTACGCGCGAAGAAGAAGATGACTGGAAAGTAAAAGATCCGCTTGATCGTCTGCAAAAATGGATGATGAACGAAGGCTGGTTGGATAAAGACCATGTTGAAGAGCATCATGCAGAAGTCAAAGCGAAGGTTCTGGCTGCATTAAAAGAAGCCGAAAAAGTACCTGCGCCACATATCGATGAACTGATTAATGACGTATATGACGAACCGACGCCATTGCTGAAAGAGCAATTGGAAGAGTTGAAAGAGCATATCCGTAAGTATCCGGATGCGTATCCGAAAACGTCAGGGAGAATCGACTAATGGCTAAAATGAATTTATTACAAGCCATCAACAGCGCACTCGACCTGGCGATGGCCAAACACGACAATGTCTACAGTTTTGGTGAAGACACCGGTGGCTTTGGTGGCGTATTCCGCGCAACCTCAGGTTTGACCGAAAAATACGGCAAGCACCGTAACTTTAATACACCACTGGTTGAGCAGGGCATCATTGGTTTTGCTAACGGTCTGGCTTCACAAGGTAGCTATGCGGTTGCGGAAATTCAGTTTGGTGACTATATATTCCCCGCGTTTGACCAAATCGTAAACGAGTCGGCTAAGTTCCGTTATCGCTCAGGTAACGAGTTTGATGTAGGCGGTTTAACCATTCGTACACCATACGGCGGTGGTATTGCTGGTGGTCACTATCACTCGCAGTCACCGGAAGCGTATTTTGCTCATACCCCGGGTATGAAAATTGTAACTCCGCGTAATCCTTACGAAGCTAAGGGTCTATTGCTGAGCGCCATTTTTGATAAAAACCCGGTGTTATTTATGGAGCCGAAGCGCCTGTATCGTGCATCGACGGGTGAGGTTCCTGAAGAAGAATACACCATTCCATTAGGCAAAGCTGACGTCGTTAAAGAAGGTACGGATATTACTGTACTGGGCTGGGGCGCACAGATGGAAGTGACCGAAAAAGCAGTCGAAAAAGCCGAAGAAGACGGTGTGTCTTGTGAAGTGATCGACTTACGGACTATTTTGCCGTGGGACGTTGAAACAGTCACTCAGTCGGTACTGAAAACCGGACGTTTGGTTATTTCTCAGGAAGCCCCGATTACCGGTGGTTTTGCCAGCGAAATTGCTGCAACGGTGCAGGATAAGTGTTTCTTATACCTTGAGTCACCCATCGCGCGTGTATCAGGTATTGATGTGCCGTATCCGTTGTGTCACGAGAAAGAGTATATGGCTGATCACTTGAAGATCTACGAAGCCATCAAACGCTCAATGAACTACTAAGGACCCATCGACATGAGTAAAGATTTTATTCTGCCCGATATCGGCGAAGGGATCGTAGAGTGCGAAATCGTTGAGTGGCTGGTAGCCGAAGGCGACGAAGTTAAAGAAGATCAGCCCGTTGTTGAGGTCATGACTGACAAAGCCATGGTTGAGATACCGGCGAAAGACGACGGTGTGGTTGAAAAGCTGTATTACCAAAAAGGCGATATTGCTAAAGTCCACGAGCCGTTATTCCGCATTAATGCTGCGGGCGATTCAAGCGAAGCTGCTGAAGAAAAAACGGCTGAGAAAGAAGCGCCAAAATCTGACAGTAAGCCAGATAGTAACCAAGCAGCTGGCGGTGGAACCACTGACTTTATTTTACCGGATATCGGTGAAGGTATTGTTGAGTGTGAAATCGTTGAGTGGTTGGTTGCTGAAGGCGATGAAGTGAAAGAAGACCAACCAGTGGTTGAGGTTATGACCGATAAAGCCACGGTTGAAATTCCAGCGAAAGATGACGGTAAAGTCGTTAAGCTGTACCACAAAAAAGGCGATATCGCCGAAGTACATAAGCCTTTATTTGCCTTGCAGCCAGCCGGCGGCGTTCAGGCTTCAGGCTCCGGCGAGACTGCTTCAGGCAGCGCTTCGCAAAACAATGCAGAGTCTAAGCCGCAGGCAGCTACAAAAGCAGAAGCTGAGCCACCTGCGAAAGCACGCCAGGGTAAAGCGATTGCCAGTCCGGCAGTACGTCGCTTAGCTCGCGAGAATGACATTAATATCGCTGACGTTTCTGGCTCTGGTAAGAAAGGTCGTGTCTTGAAAAAAGACATTGAAGCCTTCAAGTCGGGTGGTCAAAGTGCTGCAACCAGCACGGACAGCAAGCCGACTCAGCAGCCAGCAGCGACTAGCGGCGGCACGCGTACCGAAGCTATTCGTGGTGTGAAAGCGGCAATGGCTAAGCAAATGATGAACTCGGTCAGCACCATTCCTCACTTCACTTATGCCGATGAGTTCGACGTTACGAACCTGATTGCGCTGCGTGAAAAGTTGAAAGAGCAATACAAAGAAAAAGGCGTACGCTTAACTGTCATGCCGTTCTTCATTAAAGCTCTGTCGCTGGCACTAAAAGAGTTTCCGGTAATGAATGCGCAGGTGAACGAAGATTGCACAGAAATTACTTACTTCGATGACCACAACATCGGTATGGCAGTCGATACCAAAATTGGCTTGTTAGTGCCTAACGTAAAGCAGGTACAGAACAAGAGCATTATCGATGTGGCTAATGAAGTAACTCGTTTAACGCAAGCTGCTCGGGAAGGCAAAGTACCTCAGGCTGACATGAAAGGCGGTACTATTAGTATCTCTAACATTGGTGTTATTGGCGGTACGGTGGCAACACCTATCATTAACAAGCCAGAAGCAGCCATTGTCGCCTTAGGTAAAGTGCAGGAGTTACCGCGCTTTGACGAAAACGGCAATGTGGTAGCCCGTAAGATAATGACGGTAAGCTGGTCAGGCGACCATCGTATTATCGACGGCGGTACCATTGCTCGTTTCAACAAACTCTGGCAGGAATACCTCGAAGACCCAACCAGCATGCTGGTTAACATGGTCTGAGATAACGGAAGAGCCAGAAACTAAGAGTTAGGAAAGTTAAGAAACACGCCGTGAACCCTTCCTTGGGGGCTTGAGTGACGCCATCCTTGGCGTCACACAGTTTCTTAACTTACGCCTAACTCTTTTTTTGTTTCTGGCTATCTACATCTGCGTTCAGTAAGTTAAATAAAGCTAGCAGATCCTACGGATTGTGGGCGTAGCGCCTAGAGTTAAAACCCTCTGATACAGGAGTGTCGAAGGCCATGGATGGCCTTCGTCAAGCCCTCATGGATGAGCTTGTTGCGTCTCCTGTATCAGAGGGTTTTGACTCCAAGCGGAGCACGCTATCCGTAGGAGCTCCACCAAGCTTAACACTTCCTTTCCCCTTATTTTCTATAGCTGTGCTATGGTTTTCTTATCTGAGAAGCATAGAGAGCCAAGATGTTTGAAATTATTTACCTTTCTTTAGCGATATTACTGGCTGTGCTGACGTTAGCGCCGTTGTCGTGGTCGCAGGTTTGGTGGATTCGCGGGTTGGATTTTCCGCGTTTGCAGCTTTCGGTGCTGCTTGGGGTACTGTTGGTCATTGGCTTTGTGGTTATACGTGACTGGACGTCGGTCACTGCGGTGGCTATGGGGCTGATCATTGGTTGTCTTGTTTGTCAGCTATGGTGGGTGGTGCCTTACACGGTATTTTTTCCCAAAGAGGTGAAGGCGGTGAATAAGCGTGGGACAGACGGTCGGCTTCGGGTAATGACGGCGAATGTGCTGACGCCTAATCGTAACAGTGACCGACTTATTCAGTTAGTTCGGGATTATACGCCGGATGTTCTGGTGACGCTTGAGTCTGATGCATGGTGGGGTAAGCAGTTAGAAGCTATTGAAGAGAACTACCCTCATACGGTTAAGGTGCCTCTGGACAACCTTTATGGTATGCACGTCTACTCGAGGTTGCCATTGTCTGACGTTAGTGTTGAATACTTAATTGAGGATGATAAGCCGTCGATACATTGCTTTATTGAATTGCCAACAGGCCAAAGGGTCAAAGCACACTTTGTGCATCCGGCACCGCCGAGTCCAACGGAAAATGAGGAGTCGGAAGAACGTGACGGTGAGCTGCTTTTGGTTGCCCGACAGGTTGAGCCTGATAAGCATCCAACGATAGTTACTGGTGACTTGAACGATGTGGCGTGGTCGAGAACGACACTGCTCTTTCGAAAGGTAAGCGGTCTGTTAGACCCGCGTGTGGGGCGGGGCATGTTTAACACGTTCCACGCGGACTATTGGTTTGCTCGCTGGCCGCTTGATCATATTTTTCATAGTCACCACTTTGCGCTGGTCTCAATGACTCGCTTACCTAGGTTTGGCTCTGACCACTTCCCGCTACTCACGGAACTGGCTCTTGCGCCGGGTGAAAATGGTATTAATGACGGCCCTTCGCCTGACGAAGAAGACAAAGAAGCTGCAGATGAAATCGTCAAAAAGGCTATGGCTTAAGCTTTTTCTTAAAATGAATACGCTGTACTAGTAATCCGGTAATGATGAGCGCTAAGCCTACAATAGTGCTGACATAAATGGTTTCGCCAATAATTGCTGACAGTAGTAGCAGTGAAATAAACGGCGATACAAAAATCAGGTTGCTAATAAGTGCGGTGTTAGTGGCTGTTTTCATGGCTTTTAGCCAAAACAAAAACGTAATACCCATCTCAAATAACCCGACATAACTGACAGCCGCCCAGCCTTGCCAGGGGATATTGGACCAGTCGCTCCATATAAAGCTGGCAACAATTAAAACCGGCAGAGCTAAACCAAAGGATAAAACCAGGCTAACAACAGAATCAGCATTGCGCCGGGTGTTCAGTATCCAGTAACCGGCCCACAGGAAGGTTGATATTAAGGCTAATAAAACACCCCAGGGGTTGCTAAAGCTCATGCCTAAAATATCGCCTCGTGTTGCGATAACTAATACACCCAAATAACCCAGTGCACAGGCTACCCAGTCGCGGCGACGGATATGCTGCTTTAAGAATAAGGCCGCCATAATACTGAGTGCTATTGCCCAGGTGTAATTCAGGGGTTGAGCTTCGGAGGCAGGTAGCAGTTTATAGGCCTGAAAAAGCACCAAATAGTAGATAAGAGGGTTAATAAGCCCCATTAGTACGTAGTACAAGGGCATTTTTCGTAGTTCAAGTAACAACAAGTGAGATTTTTTCTGAATCACACAGACGAGGCTTAAAACAGCAAAGGATACCGCACTGGCGGCTGTCACCATCTGTAACGGCGTCATGTACTCTAGTGTAATTTTAAACGCCGTAGCGACCGTCGACCATAATAAAACGGCGATAATGGCGTAGATAAAGGCGAGTTTATCAGCGGCTATGGTGTGATGGCATGGCGTCCCCTTAACTCATACGTCGATGAGCACTGCAGCTTGTTGGTGTTCAATCCAGAGAAAGGCATTCTGCTGATATCGGCGGGCAAGGTCAATGACTGTTTGTTGACTCAACCCTAAAACCATAAAGCTTTCTTCGGTGGGCCATTGATTGTCGCGATCTTCTCCTGCGCCGTAAAAGTAACGAATGCCTTTTAAATTGCTAATATCTGCTTCTAAAAGTTGATTACGGTCTCGATTTTCGCTAATGCTTAAAAGCGAACTAAGTGGGTTAAAGGCAGTGATAAAGGCTCCGGTTTTACAATTAACGTCACGACATAGCGAGTCAAAATCGCTGTTGATGTCGCCAACGGACAGAGTGATTTTTCGCTCATTCACGACAAACCAGTAGTCGGTATTTTTGTAGTGTTCAAGCAACGTTGTATCCATATTTTGACCATGGCTTAAGCGTTAATTAAAGTAAGAGTGTAACTTTTGCGACAGTGAGATTCTATGAACCCAAGTATTAGTGTTATTACGCTGGGCGTTGATGACTTAAAGCGTGCACTCGCTTTTTATCAGGACGGTTTAGGATGGGAAACGGATGGCATAGTCGGTGAGGATCTTGAAAATGGTGCGGTTGTTTTCTTTAAACTGCCGGGCGGCATAAGGTTGGCTTTGTGGCCGCGTAAAAGCATTGCTGCTGAAATGGGTGTTGATGTTGCTAAAAATGCTAATGAGGTACTGCTGAGCCACAATGTCAGTTCCCGCTCTGAAGTTGATGCCGTCATGAATGAAGCGAAATTGGCAGGAGCAACCACTCTTCATGAGGCTAAAGATTTATTTTGGGGTGGCTACGGCGGTTTCTTCAAAGACCTGGACGGCCATATTTGGGAAGTTACCTGGAATCCGGAGTGGAGCTCCTAGTCTTGGTTAAAGTTATTGTTTTGATTTAGATCAAATATATGTGAGTATTTACTCTAAAATAGAATTTGTTTTGATCTGATACAGGCACCGACGCGTAAAATACTGCATTCAGATGCCCTTATTTGTAGTAGGAATGCCCAGATGCTCTGCGCTAAAACGAAACACCAGCTTGCCAAGACCACCGAAGAGCTTGAGCAGTACAAACAATTAATGAATGCAATTGACAGTAACGTTGCACGTATTGATTTTACCCCTCAGGGCTACGTTTTGAACGCCAATAATCAGTTCTTAGAAACGATGGGTTATAGTCTGGATGATGTGATATCTAAGCATCACAAAATGTTTTGTGAATCGAGCTATTCGTCTTCTCAAGCGTATCGAACGTTTTGGCAGCAGTTGGCAGAGGGCAAGTCGCAACGTGAGCGATTTAAGCGCATTCGCAGTAATGGCGACATTATTTGGTTAGAAGCGACGTACTTTCCCGTTAAAAACGAGAAAGGAGAGGTGGTTTTCATTACGAAAATTGCCAGTGACGTCACTGATGAAGTCACAGCCTTAGAGCAGCAAGCCGCTATTAATACAGCAATTAATAAGTCAATGGCGACGATTGAGTTCTCACCTGACGGAATGATTACCTGGGCAAATGATAACTTTCTGAAAACAGTAGGTTATTCGTTAAGCGATATTACCGGAAAACACCACAAGCTATTTTGTGAACAAAGCTTCTACGATGAGAACCCAGGGTTTTGGCGTGAGCTTGCTAAAGGCGAGTTTAAAACCGGGCGTTTTAAGCGCGTTAGTAAGCAAGGACAACCAATTTGGTTGGAAGCCAGTTATAACCCAATTTTTGATAGTAGTGGTCAAGTTGTGAAAGTCATTAAGTTCGCCAGTGATGTCACGGAGCAAGTGCTCAAAGCCCAACAAACCACTGAAGCAGCGGAAATTGCGTATTCAACGTCTCAGCAAACGGCGATGATAGTGAAAGACGGTAAAGCTTCTATGGATGTCTCGGTGGAAATGTCGAGTGAAATACTCGCTAAAAGCCAGAGAACGGATGCCATTATTGAGCAGTTGCAAGAGCAGGCGACTAGTATTGAAGACATTGTGAAAACGATAAATGCCCTGGCTGATCAAACGAATCTACTGGCGCTAAACGCGGCGATTGAAGCGGCCAGAGCGGGTGAGCATGGGCGTGGGTTTGCTGTTGTTGCTGACGAAGTAAGAAACCTGGCGACTCGAACCACTCAGGCCACTAGCGAAATATCAGGCGTTATGCAGCGAAGCTCTGAAGTTTCTGAAGCCATTTCCTTATCGATTGACGATATTCAGGAAATGGCAAAACGAGGACAAGAGCAAATAGAAAAAGTAAAAGCGGTAATGGACGAAATAGACGAAGGCGCAACGAATGTCGTTAACGCTGTCAGTCATCTGTCATAGCGGTTTTATCGTTTAGCGAGCATTTTTCGTAATAAGCCAGGTAAAAAGCGCTGGAGTAACGGCGCTATTTTGCTCATACCTTTGCCGCTCACCACTTCCGCCTTGTTGGCCTCTATTGCTCGAATAATATCAGAAGCACACTGCTCAGGGCTGATACCGCCAGCGTTGTCGGTGTCTTCCCGGCCTCTTAAAGAGCCGTCACCCGTTAACGCATTATGTGCAATTTTCGTATGCACAAAGCCTGGAAGTATAGTGGTGCAATGTACACCATGCTCAGCCATCTCAGCTCGTAAACAGTCCATATAGCCAATAACTGCAAATTTAGCGCCGGAATAACCACTACGAAGTTTGGTGCCTACTTTTCCAGCGACGCTGGAAACGGTGACGATGTGCCCGTTCTGACGTTCCATCATCCCCGGAAGTACGACTTGATTTAATGCAACAACCGAGAAGTAGTCGACTTCCATTAGTGTTCGGTAAACCGGAAGCTCTGTTTCCATTGCCAGGCTGCGCTGAGAAACGCCGGCATTATTAATTAAAATATCTACCGTTTTACCAGCTAACGCTGACGACGCCGTTTCTTTTGCTTTTTCTGGATAGTTTAAGTCGAGAGCTAAGACGCTGTGAGCATCCGGGTTTGCCAGTGATAAGCGTAACTCCTCCAGCTGAGCTTCACGACGCGAAGTGAGAATAAGCTTTGCGCCTTTTTCAGCGAGTTGGTGTGCCAAAGCCAAACCGATGCCTGAAGAGGCACCGGTCAGCCAGACTGTCTTATTCGCAATAGCGGTCATGGGTTAGCCTGCCGGGTAGGTGTAGCTAGCCTGGAAGCCCAGAGGAATACCGAGTGTCCAGTAGATAACCAGGAACGCTGACCACAACACCAGTAATGAAACGGTGTAAGGCAGCATCATGGAAACCAGCGTGCCTATACCGGTTTTCTTAACGTACCGCTGGCAGTAAACCACAACCAGAGGGAAGTACGGCAGTAAAGGAGTAATAATGTTACTGGACGAGTCGCCCACGCGATAAGCTGCTTGCGTTAAATCGGGCGAGTAACCCAGTTGCATCAGCATAGGCACAAAAATAGGTGAAATAAGCGCCCATTTGGCTGATGCCGAACCTACAAATAAGTTGATGAATGCGACTAAAATAACGATGCCAACCATAGTGACGCCACCTGACAACTCAAGGCTCGCCAGAAAGTTCGCACCTTTTACTGAAATGAGCGTGCCCAGCTGAGAGTCACCAAAGGCTTTAATAAACAGCGCACAGAAGAAGGCCATGACCATATAGTAAGCCATGCCCTCCATTGACTTGGTCATTGCACCGATAACGTCTTGTGAATTGGTGAAGTTACCTGATACGTACCCGTGAACAATACCCGGAATAATAAACAGCAGGAATATTAACGGGACAATCATGCCCATTAGTGGTGCGCCCAAAGAAGCTAATTCACCCGTTTGTGGATCGGCCAGTGGCGAATTTTCTGCTGTCGCTGAAAAGTATAGTAGAACAATGCCAGCCAACATGGTGAAAGAGGCGGCATAAAACGCTTTGCGATCACGTGGAGAGACATCATCAACCGCCGGCATATCGTCAGGATGACCGTCGATTTCAGCGCCGCGCAGACGCGGCTCAACGACCTTGTCAGTCAGGAACCAGCCAATAGCGACCACCACAATGGAAGACGCTGCCGTAAAGAAGTAGTTATTTAACGGGTTCAGTTGAATGTCAGCATCAATAATTTGCGCCGCGCTTTGGGTAAAACCTTGCAGTAAGGGGTCAATAGCGGAAGGCACAAAGTTAGCACTGAAACCTCCGGAAACCCCGGCGAATGCGGCTGCAATACCGGCCAGCGGATGACGACCTGCCGCATAGAAGATAACGCCACCTAACGGAATGACCAACACGTAGCCCGCGTCGACGGCAGTGTGGCTGACAATAGCCACCAAAATAAGCATTGGTGTGAGTAAGGTTTTTGGCGTTACGTTCAGCATAAGCTTAATGGCTACGTCAATATAACCTGAGCGTTCAGCCACACCGACCCCCAGCATTGCCAGCAATACAACGCCTAACGGCGCAAAGCCCATAAAGGTATCGACCATGTTGGCCAAAAATGCGGTTATTTCAGGGCCGCTGAGCAAATTAGTAACGCTAATAGCTTCGCCGGTTAGTGGGTGAGTTTCGTCAAAGCTAACGCCTGACATCGCCCAGGACATGATCCAAACAATAATGAGTAAGCCGAAGAACATAACGGCCGGGTCAGGAAGCTTATTGCCGACTTTTTCTACGCCGTCGAGCATGCGGTTGAGCAGACTGTTCGGTTTTTCCTTTTGCGAACGATCCGGTTGAGGAGATTGAGCCATGGTATATTCCGGATTGTTATTTTATTGGTCTAATTATTATCCGCAGGTATCATAACCATTATTTAGTGTCTGAACAAAGCAACAAGGTGAAAATTTCCCCATGATTTGTGGTGTCGATGAAGCGGGCAGAGGTCCTATTGCAGGGCCGGTTGTCGCCGCTGCGGTTATTCTTGATCCTGAACGTCCTATTGAAGGGCTCAATGACTCGAAAAAGTTGAGTGAGAAAAAGCGTGCAAAGCTCAGCACAGAGATAAAAGAAAAAGCCCTGTACTGGGCGATAGCGCAGTCTGATCCGGACGAGATTGAACAAATCAATATACTCTGGGCAACGATGAAAGCCATGCAGCGTTCCGTGGAAGCCTTGCCGGTGGCCCCAAGTAAGGTATTGATTGATGGTAACCGCGTTCCCGAATTGAATGTACCCGCCGAAGCTATTGTGGGCGGTGACGCCAGTGAAGCTTGTATTGCCGCCGCCTCTATTTTGGCGAAAGTTGAGCGGGACCGGCAAATGCTCGAATGGCACGAGCGCTATCCGGAATACGAGTTTCATAAGCACAAAGCGTACGGAACGGCGCGCCACATTGAGTTATTAAAAAAGTATGGACCGTGTCCTATTCACCGGCGCGACTATAAGCCGGTTCGTGAGGCCTTGGCTAACTTGTGATTTTATCTCCCAAGCCTTAAAATATCGGCTCTTTCCGTTATTTCTAAATTGATAAGTTGGAACACCACCATGCAGTCTATTCCTCACGTCGATATGCGACGTTATCATGATAATTTCGATGCTTTTACTCAGGATGTTGGGCAGGGCTATGAAAAATATGGCTTTATTGCACTCACCCAGCATGGTGTTGATACTGCGCTTATTGAACGTGCGTTGGACACGTGTCGTGAGTTATTCGCACTGCCGGACGAAGTGAAAAAACAATATCACCGTCCCGGAGAAGGTGGCGCGCGCGGCTATACGCCATTTGGCACAGAAATAGCCAAAGACGCAGAGCACGTGGACTTAAAAGAATTCTGGCACGTTGGTCGAGAAGTAGAGGGTACGCCTGCGTATCCGCAACTATTACCGAATGTCTGGCCAGCAGAGTTACCAAAGTTTAAAGACGACATGCTAGCTATCTATGAAGCATTGGATAAGTTGGGTAACCAGGTGCTGGATGCGTTGGCTGTATACTTAGGCCAGCCTAAAGACTTTTTTCGCGACAAAGTGAATAACGGCAACTCTATTTTGCGCCCATTGCACTACCCGCCTATTATTGATGAAGACACACCGTCGGTGCGTGCAGGCGCACACGAAGATATTAATGTTCTGACTTTATTGGTTGGCTCGAGGGAGCCGGGGTTAGAAGTCTTAGCAAAAGACGGTAGTTGGGTACCTGTGACTATTATCGAAGGTGCGATTATTTGTAACGTGGGCGATATGCTTCAGCGTTTAACCAACCATGTATTACCGTCGACGACGCACCGAGTGGTTAATCCGCCGGCGCCGTATAATGAAAAGTCGCGTTATTCAATTCCGTTCTTTTTACACTTTAATCCGGACGTGATGATAACGCCGCTTGAGAGCTGTATTACAGCCGAGAACCCGCAGCGAGACGAACCGATTACGGCAGATGATTATTTAATGCAGCGTTTGCGTGAAATTGGTCTGATTAAAGACTAACAGCAACCCACACGAAGGAGTATGCAGGTGAATAAGAACAAGCGTCTTTTCAGTCAGCTAGCGCGTGGTATCGCTATCGTTTTCGGCTCTGCGGCCGTGCTCAGTTGCGTGTCTGCGCCTGAACCAATGCCCAAAAGCGAAAATTTCGAGCTGACGGTGTTGCATGTCAACGACCACCACTCAACGTTAGACGCAAAGCAGCAAACGCTGGTATGGGCTGACCAGGAGTGGCAGGTAGAAGCCGGTGGCTTTCCACGTGTTGGCGCGCAGATAAAAGCGCTAAGAGCCGCTAATGATAATGTTCTTACCCTGCATGCCGGAGACGCGGTAACCGGCAGCCTGTATTTTACGTTGTTTGGCAGTGAAGCCGATGCCCGCATGATGAATAACGTTTGCTTCGATGCGTTTACCATAGGTAATCACGAGTTTGACACGGGTGACGCAGGTCTTGCCAAGTTTTTACAGCAGCTGGGTTCACCTCAGTGTCAGACGGCTAAACTGAGTGCCAATATACAACCCGAAGTGGGTCAGTCACCGCTGGCGCCAGATAATCAATGGCAAATGTTTAAGCCTTACACCATTGTTAAGCGTGGTGGTGAAGAGGTGGCGATTATTGGCTTAACCATTGCCAGTAAAACCAAAAAATCCTCACAACCGGATAAAAGTACTGAGTTTTTAGACGAACTTGAAACGGCACAAAAATACATTGCTGAGGTTCAGCAGCAGGGCGTTGAAAAAATTGTTTTGCTGACGCACATTCAATATGAGCGCGATAAGGAACTGGTTCAACAATTGACTGGCGTCGATATTGTTATTGGTGGTGACTCTCATACCTTACTCGGTGACTTTAGCGAGTTTGGAATGACTGCCGCTGACTCTTATCCGACAGAGCTTACCAATGTAAACGGCGAAAAAGTCTGCGTTGTTCAAGCGTATCAATATTCGTTGGTGGTGGGAGAATTAAAAGCAACATTTGATGGCGACAAAATAGCAGAGTGCGGCGGTCGTCCACATTATCTGTTGAGTGAAGATATTCAATTAGCTGATGGTATCGTGACGACTTATGAACCGATTAAAACAGCGTTGAGAGAAAGTGGTGTTTACAGTTTTGTCCAACCCGATCCGGAACTTCAATCGATATTGGATGACTACCGAAGCAAGGTCGATGACTTCTCGGCTGAAGTGATAGCGAATGTGCCTGAGCAAATCTGTTCTCAACAAGTCGATAAAAGCCGTCGTGCCGGCTGTGCGCAGGTAATCAGCTCAGGCGCTCACCGAGTGGTGGCTGAAGCGTTTCTACACTCGGTACCGGAAGCTGACTTTGCGATTCAAAATGGTGGCGGAGTTCGTTCTGACATTGCCGAAGGCGACTTTACGGTGGGTGATGCCTTTACCGTATTACCGTTCGCAAATACCTTAGTGAAATTAGAGCTGACAGGCTCCGAGTTTAAGCAGGCAATGGAAGAAGCCTTAGCCTATGCTGTTTCCGATGGTGGCTCCCAAGGAGCTTACCCTTACGGGGCTGGTATTCGCTACTCAGTCGATTTAACCGAAGAAACCGGCTCTCGCGTATCTAACCTAGAAGTGTGGGATAAAGGCAGCCAGAGTTGGCAGCCGATGTCGGCGCGAGCCACTTATATTTTGGTGACGAATAGTTTTATTGCCGGCGGTCAGGATGGCTGGGACACTTTTTATCGTGTCAGTGAACGAGGCCGCGCCCGTAATACAGGCATAGACTATGCCCAGTCGTTAGTTAATTATGCGCGAGCGCAGGAAGTCTTGCAGCGACCTGATGAGTTCGCAACTCAAGCCTACACACCTTTAGAGGACAAATAGTGGCTCATTCATTTGAGCCAAGACCGGTCTCCGATAACGCCAGATTCGATTTTATTGTTGTCATTCTGGCGTTACTTACGGCGTTTGCGCCGCTGTCTATTGATATGTACCTGCCGGCGTTTAGCGCGATTGCCAGTGACTACGCGACCGACACTCATCACGTTGAGCTATCACTAACCGCATTTTTCTTTGGCTTGTTTATAGGGCAACTACTGTACGGCACGGCCACGGATAAATTTGGCCGTAAAAACCCATTGTATATTGGCTTAGCCATCTATGTGTTGACCTCTATTGCCTGCGCTTATGCCCCAGATATTCAGTGGTTGATTGTGCTGCGGTTTTTCCAGGCCATAGGCGCTTGTGCAGGCATTGTTATTGCCCGGGCTGTCGTGCGTGATCTCTATACACCGCAAGCGTCAGCACGAGTCTTCTCGTTTTTAATTCTTGTCATGGGGGTTGCGCCTATACTGGCGCCATTGTTCGGTGCTTATATTACCGAATGGATGGGGTGGCGAGCTCTGTTTCTCATTGTCGCTGCCTTAGGTGTCGCTTCCGCAGTGACAATTCACTTTGTGCTGCCGGAAACTCGCGGTCGCCGTTATGACGTGCGTATGCGCCATACCGGCACTACTTACTGGGCGGTATTCAGAGACCCTTCCTTCTTGCGCTATTCTCTTACCGGTGCTATCGCCCAGTCGGGATTATTTGCTTACATTACCGGCTCACCGAAAATGTTTATTGAAATTTTTGGGCTGGATCCGACGCATTACAGTTGGCTATTTGGTGTCAATGCCATTGGTATTATCGGCTTTTCTCAGTTAAATGGCTGGTTATTGAAGTACTATTCTTCCCGGAAAATATTGAATGTTTCTTTGCCAATACTGGCAATTGTGTCGACCGTTATGTGTGTCATGGCCTATATTAATGCCAGCTTTTGGGGCATTTTACTGCCTTTATTCGCTTATATTTCAACGCTGGGTTTGGTCTTTCCGAACGCTATGGCGGGCGCCCTAGCGGAGCAACAGGAACGCGCTGGTTCAGCGTCTGCGGTTACCGGAAGTTTACAGTTCTTAATTGCAGGTTTAGTGTCAGCCGGTGTGAGTCAAGCAGGGGGCTTCACGGACTACGCAATGGCATGGATAATAGGCGTGGCCGGCTTATTAGCAGTACTAGCGTACCGTGTAATGCGCCGGCCAGAATAACCAGTTATCCGTAATAGGTGGGGGCTGCCGGACCAACCGGTAGTCCAAAGCCAAATACCCAAATAAAGAACAACACGGTCCATCCTAAGAAGAAAATCATTGAGTAAGGCAGCATCATAGCGACCAATGTCCCAATACCTAAGTTTTGCTTATAGCGGGCAGCAACAGCCAGTATTAAGCCAAAGTAACTCATCATGGGCGTTATCACGTTAGTGACCGAGTCTCCGATACGATAAGCCGCTTGAATCACTTCCGGTGAGTAACCAATAAGCATCAGCATAGGTACGAAAATTGGGGCAGTGATAGCCCATTGCGCGGACGCTGAGCCCAGCATTAGGTTTACAAAGCCGCAGACCATAATGAAAAACACAAAAATGAGTGGTCCAGTCATGCCGATGTTGGTTAAAAACTCCGCGCCATTGATAGCGAAAATGGTGCCAAAGTTGGTCCATTTAAAGAAGTTAACGAACTGAGCGGCGAAAAATACCAGCACGATATACATACCCATCGTGCCCATGCTGTGCGACATCGCATCAATGACGTCACGGTCGTTCTTCATCGTTTTTACGACTCGACCATAAACAAAGCCTGGAATGGCGAAGAAGAAGAAAATGTAAACCACTACGCCTTTTAAGAAAGGAGAGCCTTTCACATCACCGGTTTCAGGGTGGCGAAGAATACCCCATTCAGGTACCACTGTTAATGCAAGAATACCAGCTAGGACTAACGCACTTACGCCGGCCAGCTTCAAACCGCGTTTCTCCATAATATTGAGTGGTTCCATCGATGACTGATCGGATAAATCAATGGACGCTTCGTCCTTATTGTATTTACCCAGCTTAGGTTCAACGATTTTGTCGGTAATGACCGCACCCATAATGGCAATAAGGAAGGTGCTTATCATCATAAAATACCAGTTGGCTTCAGCGCCCACGGTATAGTTTTCGTCGACTATTTTTGCTGCTTCCTGAGTGATGCCGGAAAGTAATGGGTCAACGGTACCTATTAATAAATTGGCGCTATAGCCCGCCGAAACGCCAGCGAACGCGGCTGCCAGACCAGCGAGTGGGTGGCGACCCAGGCCATAGAAGATCATAGCCGCTAAAGGTACGAGAACAACATAACCTAACTCTGATGCGGTATTCGAAATAACGCCCGCAAAAACGACCGTCACCGTAATAAGCTTAGGCGGGGCTTTCATAACCAAGCCACGCATAGCCGCAGAAATCAGCCCGGAACGCTCAGCCACACCAACACCTAATAAAGCGACAAGCACCGTTCCCAATGGCGTAAAACCAGTAAAGTTAGTGACCAGGTTTGTCACAATTTTTTGTATGCCTTCGGCATTTAAAAGACTAACCGCCTGAATGACCGTTTCGCCGTCGCGAGGGTCAATAGCGCTAACGCCAAAATAGGCGGCCACACCGCTGGCAACAATAACCAGTAAACAAAAAATTGCGAATAAGGTGATAGGGTGAGGCAACAAGTTGCCTAACCATTCAACCATATCGAGGAATCGGGTAAACCAGCCGCGCTTACTGGTCTCTGAATAGCCATTATTGGAAGACTGCATAGCTTTCGCCTTTATTATTTTAACGTCATAATTTAAAAATCAGCGCCGAATTCTAGCATAAAAAAAAGGCGACTCTGCAAAACAGAGTCGCCTTATTGGTTTTCGAGTGCTTAACGTTTTAAGCTGCGTCACTCTCTTTCAAGTTTTTCAGCGCATAATCAAACGCCGCTTTACCCGCTAGTAAGTCTTCCGGCGCAAAGTCGTCAACATTGATAGTACGTAAACGGCCTTCTTCCGTTTTTTCCAGAAGGGCGACTTCGTCATCGCTTAGTACGCCCAATTCTCTACCTTTAGCGGCAATCTGATCTAACTGAGTAAAGCTGAAACGTTTACCGGCTGCCTTGCAAACTTTGTCGTACAGTGGCTCAGCAGCAATAACGTTCTTCAGTGTTTCTTCTAAGAAACCAAAGTGACCTTCAGGGCTCAGGAACTGGCCTTTACCCAGGCGAGTACGTACGTCATTAGGTGACATCAACATACGCGCAATTTTGTGGTCGTTCTTGTCGCTTGGACGCTTAGCAATACGGCCTAACGGGAACATGATGGCGCGCATGACAGAGCCAATACCACCAAAGTTTTCCAGCATAGACAACTGTGCTTCCTGAAGCTTATTCAGAGTGTCCTGCATAGCCCAATGCATCAGTGGCAAGTCTTCTTTAATTTGTCCTTCATCATGGAAACGTTTCAAAATTGCAGAGCCAATGTATAGGTAGCTCAACATATCGCCTAAGCGAGCCGATACACGCTCTTTACGCTTCAGGCTGCCACCAAGCACGCCCATAGCTACATCAGACAGCAATGCCATATTGGCACTGAAACGGTTCATTTGCTGGTAGTACTTACGTGCAGGGCCGCTTACAGGCACTGAACTTAAGCGATGACCACCAAAGCCGTAAAACACTGAGCGCATAAAGTTGCTTGCGGCAAAACCGATATGACCAAACAAAGCGTTATCGAACTTCTTAAGCGCTTCAGGGCCTTGTTCTGCTGACGCTTCCATTTCTTTTAATACGTAAGGATGGCAGCGAATGGCGCCCTGACCGTAAATCATCATGTTACGAGTCAGAATGTTCGCGCCTTCAACGGTAATGGCAACCGGTACGCCTTGGTAACCACGACCTAAGTAATTGTTTGGACCTAAACAGATGCCTTTACCGCCATGAATATCCATCGCGTCGTCCATGCAGGCGCGCAATTTCTCGGTCATGTGGTATTTAGCGATAGCACCGATAACGGAAGGCTTCTCGCCTAAGTCGATGCCTTTAGTGGACAGAGTCGTCACCGCATCCATTAGATAAGCATTACCTGCGATGCGAGCCATTGGCTCTTCAACGCCTTCCATTTTACCAATCGGTAGCTTGAATTGGCGACGAATGCGTGAGTACGCACCTGTTGCCAGAGCAATCGACTTAATACCGCCGGCACTGTTTGATGGCAGAGTAATAGATCGGCCTACTGATAAACACTCAACCAGCATACGCCAGCCTTTACCGGCATTTTTCTGGCCGCCAATAATGTAGTCTAACGGTACGAATACATCGTTACCGCGAATCGGACCATTCTGGAACGGTACGTTCAGCGGGAAATGACGACGACCAATTTCAACGCCTTTGGTGTCACGAGGAATCAGTGCACAGGTAATGCCCAGTTCTTTTTCTTCGCCGATTAAGCCGTCAGGATCGTACATTTTGAAAGCCAGACCTAACACTGTCGCAACCGGCGCCAGTGTGATATAGCGCTTATTGAAGTTCAGCTTAATACCAACGATTTCTTCGCCGTTCCACTCGCCTTTACAGACAACACCTGAGTCAGGAATCGCTCCGGCGTCAGAACCTGCTTCCGGGCTGGTTAATGCGAAACACGGGATTTCGTCACCACTTGCCAAGCGTGGCAGGTAATGATCCTGCTGTTCTTTAGTACCATAGTGTTGCAGCAATTCGCCCGGACCTAATGAGTTAGGTACACCGACCGTCGATGCTAGTACTGTGCTAACACCGGCAAGCTTTTGCAAAACGCGAGACTGCGCGTACGCCGAAAACTCCAGACCACCGTATTCTTTTTTGATGATCATCGCGAAGAACTTATTGTCCTTCAGATACTGCCATACGTGCTCAGGCATATCGGTTAGCTCATGCGTGACTTCCCAGTCATCCAGCATTTTGCAGACTTCTTCGCATGGGCCATCTAAAAAGGCTTGCTCTTCTGCGGTCAATTCTGCTTTTGGCACATCTAATAGCTTTTTCCAGTCAGGGTCGCCGCTGAATAAGTCGCCGTCCCACCAAACCGTACCGGCTTCTAACGCATCGCGTTCGGTGTCAGACATTTCTGGCATGACTTTGCGGTACGCTTTAAGAATTGGCTTAGTTAGCAAGTTCAGGCGAACGGGTGCTAAATTAAGAGGAATTAAGATAACGGCAAGAATTGTCCACAGCACAGGGCCGACAATTTCCAGTACGTTACCAATAGCAAACATAGCGACCATGCCCACGCTGAATAACAGTAGGCTGGCGCGCTTGTAAATGAGAGCTGCCGCAACAATAACGGTAGCGATAATCCAAAGTGCAATACTCATAGTGTAATACTCCGATTTGGAGGTCTGACCAGTTATACTGTGCAAGTTAGATCAACCAGACATTATTTTCAAGAAAAATTTGAACGCGCGTTTGAATTTTCTGTCAATGTAAGTATCCAGTTGTCACGGCGAATGGAGTGGTGATGTTAAAACGGACAATGTATTTTTTAATGGCTTCTACTGTACTGAGTTTCTCTCAGCTTGCGCCAGTTCACGCAGACGATACTGCAAAAGCAACTCAGGGCATTAACGATACCATGAAACCTTATGAAGCAAACTACGTTATTACGCGTGGTGATAGTGAATATGGTGAGGGCTATCGATACTTAGAAGTGTCGCCTGACAACGAGTGGCAGTTGCGCACAAAATCTGACATTTCCTGGTTCATTTTGTCGGACACAAGAGAAGCTCGGTCTGTCTTTATTGTGGATGATGAAAATAACCGACTGGAGCCCCGCGAGTTTATTTACATGCGTACGGGAACCGGATCAGACAAGTCTTTTCATGGTGAATTCCGAGCAGATGATAAGACGGTTCGCAATGTCGATACTGGTCGCATGCTCGACATTAACTGGAAAGACGCTTTATTTGATGAAGCCAATGTAACAGAGCAGCTGCGCATAGACCTGGCTCGAGGAGCTAAAACGTTTGAGTATCGACTGGTTGATGAAAAAGGCCGGGAAGATGAGTATCGTTTTAGAGTGATGGCCGACAGTGAACTACTAAAACTGCCGTATGGCGAGGTTGAAGCGATAAAAGTAGGGCGAATTCGTGACAACAATCGCCGCCAGACGTTTTTTTGGTTTGCCCCCGAATTAAACTACGTGATGGTTAAAATGCAGCAATTCAAAGAAGGTGACGAACAAGCCACCATGTCTTTGAGAAGTTTAGATATGTGATCAATTTACTCCGAGGCGTAGCCCTGGGCCCCTAAGACTTCACCGTCTAAGGTTACGCGGCCGCCTTCGAGTTTTACACGTTCCTGACAGAACCAGTTGACCACGAGTGGATAAATACGGTGCTCTTGTTCGTGCACCCGGGCTTGAACTTCGTCGACTGTGTCGCCTTCAAAAATAGGTACTTTGGCTTGTAATACGACCGGACCGCCATCGAGTTCTTCGGTGACGAAATGGACGCTTACGCCATGCTCGGCGTCGCCAGCATCTAATGCCCTCTGGTGAGTATTTACACCTTTGTATTTCGGCAAAAGAGAAGGGTGGATGTTGAACATGCGACCTTCGTAATGGCGCGTGAAGTCACCAGTAAGTATTCGCATAAAGCCAGCTAAGACGACTAAATCGGGCTGGTAGCTATCAATTAACGCTTTAAGTTCAGCATCGTAAGCCTCGCGTGAATCAAATTCTCTGTGGCTCAGCACTTCCGTGCTAATACCCTTGGCTGCGGCTTTTTCCAGACCTTTCGCGGAAGCTTTATTAGAAATGACCGCAACCACTTCACCGGCAACTTTACCCTCTTCACAGGCTTGTTGAATTGCCTGCATATTACTGCCGGTGCCTGATATCAGTACAACAATGCGTTTCATTAGTGCGTCTCGTCGGCCAGAATATCGACTTGTTCTTCACCTTCCAACGCATTGGCTATGCGGCCGATTTTCCACGCATCTTCGCCAGCGTCGGTCAGTATCTGAATGGCTTTATTGGCTTGGTCATTAGGCACGGCAATAACCATACCCACACCGCAGTTAAAAGTGCGGTACATTTCTTTCATACTGACGTTGCCGTTGTCTTTCAACCAGTCAAAAATAACTGGCCAGTCCCAGCTGTTACCGTCAATAACGGCTTTACTGCCCTTTGGAAGGACTCGTGGAATGTTTTCCCAGAAGCCGCCACCGGTAATGTGTGACAAGGCATGCACAGGAACATGCTTAATCAGTTCAAGCACCGATTTAACATAAATGCGAGTAGGCTCTAATAAATGATCCGCTAGCGTTTTGCCTTGTAGGTGAGACTCTAAGTCGGCACCACTTACTTCAATAATCTTACGAATCAGGGAGTAGCCGTTTGAGTGCGGGCCGCTTGACGCTAGTGCAATTAAGGCATCGCCGTCAGCAACTTTGGTGCCGTCGATAATGTCTGACTTTTCGACAACCCCAGTACAAAAGCCCGCTAAGTCGTAGTCGCCATGTTCGTACATGCCCGGCATTTCTGCCGTTTCTCCGCCGATAAGTGCGCAGCCTGACTGTTCACAGCCGTCACCAATGCCTGCGACGACGTCAGCAGCAACGTCAACATCCAGCTTTCCTGTTGCGTAATAGTCTAGGAAAAACAGCGGCTCTGCGCCTTGCACAATAAGGTCGTTAACACACATCGCGACTAAGTCGATTCCGACACCGCGATGGCGTTTAAGGTCAATAGCTAAACGTAATTTTGTACCAACACCGTCCGTACCTGAGACTAAAACGGGTTGCTTGTATCCTGCTGGAATTTCACAAAGTGCGCCAAACCCACCAATGTTACCCATTACTTCTGGTCGATGCGTGCGTTTCGTCACGCCCTTGATACGGTCAACCAATGCATTACCAGCGTCAATATCGACGCCCGCGTCTTTGTAACTTAAAGAAGGTTTGTTATCGCTCACAGAATTATCCCGACAGGCAAAAAATTTGCGCGCAAGTTTAACACGATTTGTGGTACAAAAGGTAGTCTGAAGCCTGAGGTTATTAGCTCAGGAACTTTATTACGAGGTGCGCTCTAAGTATGGCTTCTCAAAGCTATAAAATAACCTGTGCTCAATCGCTTCATCTGGATGCCGTGGCAACGCTAGAAGCGAAAACCTACCCTGAAGATGCTATCAGCAAGCGTAGCTTCCGCCGCTTTATTGAGTCCGAAACGGCCGACTTTTTTGTACTTGAAGTGAACGGCAACGTCGAAGGTTATGTTGTGGTGTTGTATCGCAACAACACCAACTTGGCTCGTTTGTATGCGCTGGTGGTCAGTGAGCGTTGTCGTCATAAAGGCTACGGGCGTTTATTGCTTCATAAAGGCGAAGAGTTAGCTGACGAACGGCATTCTTTATTTTTACGTACCGAAGTGGCGGTGTCTAATAAGGTCGCTCAAAAACTACTTATTGGTGATGGGTTTCACTCTATAGAGTTGCGTGAAGCCTACTTTCCGGTGACTCAGGCACAGTCGAGTGACGCGCTTGTGCTGCAAAAACTCCTACCACGCTATGAACTCGGCGAAGATGCCGGTGTGGGTGCTACCGAAACCTACGTTCCTATGTTAACCCAGTCAACAGAGTTCACCTGTGGACCGGCAAGCTTACTAATGGCGCTTGATTACTTTGGCTACCCAAGTCATGACCCGCAATCAGAAGAGCTGGAGATTTGGCGCGAAGCAACCACTATTTATATGACCTCTGGACACGGCGGTTGCGGGCCTTATGGATTAGCTCGCGCAGCGTTAAAAAGAGGCTTGAATGTTCGTGTTGAGGTGAATACTGATCAGCCATTGTTTGTCGATTCGGTAAGGCATGAGCAGAAGAAAGCTGTTATTGAGCGAATACAGCAAGTCGATATCGGTTATTTGCGTGAAAGAAATGTAGCCGTGTCCGTAGGCGATTACACACTAGAGTCGTTGTGTCGTGACTTGGCGGCCGGGGCGTTGGTCATGGCGCTTATTTCAACCTATTTGTTTGACGGCATTCGAGCACCCCATTGGGTTCTGATATGCGCCGCAGACGACGATTTTGTTTATATTAATGACCCCGATTACGATACCTTACCCTGGCAGTCACCGACAGAAAGACAATACCTACCGATACCGGTCAAAACGTTCAGTAAAGCCTTTGGATATGGCGGCAAGAAGCAAAAAGCGGCGGTGATTCTGTTGGTTAAAAATAGGTAAAGTGATCAAATCACCTTGAAATCTCCGTAAATATGCACAAAGTCATAGTTTAGTTCCTAACAAAAAAGGATTCCGTATGAGCTCTGCATTTGATGATTTCGAGTTAAAAGGCCACAAGTTTGATAATCGATTTGTGGTTGCGCCAATGACCCGCACCAGTGCTGATAAAAAAGGTAAGCCAACCGAGCTTATGGGTGAATACTACGAGCGATTCGCTAAAGGTGGCTGGAGTATGATTATCAGTGAAGGTGTTTATACCGACCGTCAGGCAAGCCAGGGTTATATTAATCAGCCGGGTATTACTGATGCACCGCAAACCGATGCCTGGAAAGAAATTGTTGAAAAAGTACATGAGCACGACTGCAAATTTATTTTACAGCTGATGCACGCAGGCGCCCAGTTCCAACACAATGAATATACGGACACGCCGATCGCGCCAAGTGCCGTACAGCCTAAAGGTGAGCCATTGAGTTTATATGGTGAAACTGACGGCTGGCCAGAAGTGAAAGCAATGGACGAAAGCGACTTCGATGCGGTCATGCAAGGCTTCGTTGGCGCCGTGAAGCGCGCAGAAGAGGCAGGGTTTGACGGTATTGAGCTGCATGCCGCCAATGGTTACTTGCTGAATGAATTTTTAAGTGACTACTTCAACCAACGTGAAGACCAATGGGGTGGCAATATTGGTAAGCGTATTAAGTTTGTTGAAATGGTTGCAAAAGCGGCGAAAGCAGCGGCAAAAGATGATTTCATTGTTGGTATTCGCCTGGGCCAAATTACGGTGACCGACCCGGATTACCAGTGGCCGGAAGGCGAAGACGCGATGATAAAGCTGGTGAAAGCCTTGAAAGAGGCTGGAATAGACTATATTCATACAACGGACACCGACGTAAATCGTAAGCCATTTAAAGGTGGCAGTGCGAAGACGCTGGCGGAAATTGTGCAGGAATTCAGCGATATTCCGTTGATAGTTAACGGTGGAATTGACCAGACCAATTATGAACACGTAGCCGCGCATTATCCGAACGCTATGTTGGCAGTGGCTAAAGCGGCGTTGGCAAACCCTGACCTCCCGAAGCGTTTGAAGTCAGGTGACAAAATTGAAGATTTAGACTTCGCCATGTTGCAGCCGACAGCAACGCTTGAAAATGAGTGGAAATGGCGAACTGAGCACGATAAACATATAAACGATAAATAAACTTACGTTTAAGTAGAGGTTTTTATGAAAAAAGTAGCGGTACTATTGTCAGGTTGCGGTGTGTTTGACGGCGCTGAAGTGAATGAAGCGGTATTAACTCTGTTGCACCTTACCAAGCAAGGTGCTGCTTATCAGTGTTTCGCTCCCGACGTCGAGCAAATGCACACTATTAATCATTTGAAAGGCGAAGAAAGTGGCGACAAACGTAATGTACTGGAAGAAGCCGCACGCATTGCTCGAGGAGAGGTGAAACCGTTAAGTGAACTGGATGCGTCGGAATTTGATGCCTTGATGTTACCGGGGGGCTTTGGTGTTGCGAAGAACTTTTGTGATTTTGCAGTGAACGGAGCTGAAATGACCGTTAACGAGCAAGTTCTTAAGGTTGGTAAAGCCTTTGTTGATGCAGAGAAGCCTGCAGGTTATATGTGCATTGCCCCTGTTTTGTTACCGCATATTTATGGTAGCGGTGTGAAAGTGACTGTGGGTAATGACCAAGAAGTCGCTGGCGCAATTAATACAATGGGTGGCGAACACGTTGACTGTGGCGTGCGCGATATCGTGGTGGACGACAAGCACAAACTGGTGACAACACCGGCATATATGTTGGCGGATAACTTAGCGGATGCGGAAGAGGGCATTCGCAAATTGGTAGAAAAAGTGCTTTATATGGCCGCTTAAGGTATGAAAGCCTAATAATTCACCGTTTAAGCGCGGAACTTATAGCGCTTAAACGGTGTCTGAGTTATAGTATCGACATTACGTCATTAAGAACTGACAGAAAACTTTGGGGCTGATCAGGATTCGACGGGATACACGAAACCCAAGGTGCATGCCGAGGTGAGGCTGGCCTCGTAAAAAGCCTCAACGTTATAGTTGCAAACGACGACAACTACGCTCTAGCGGCTTAATAACCCGCTAAGCCCGTCCCCCAGCGCTTTGTCTACGAGACTGGATCAGGACGGCTCGACCTAAGGTAGACTCGCGTGGATGCTTTGTCCGGAGCTGAAGCGTTAAACTCAATCGGACTCACCTATGAACGAAGCCTGTTAGTCGGCGTCGCATAGGTTAAACAAAAGACTGACTAAGCATGTAGGACCGAGGATGTAGGTATTGCGGACGCGGGTTCAACTCCCGCCAGCTCCACCAATTCCATAAAAGCCGCTCATCTGAGCGGCTTTTTCTTTTCTTCACACAGCCAACGCTTAGGAGCTGATTTTATTGGTCAATCGAATTGATTTTCCATGGGCCAAACGCAATAAAGTACAGCAAAACAATATTGGCAAAGGGAATTAAAATTAATAGTCCAAGAGGGCCGGGGTAGCCAATGCGTTGGCATATTCTCCAGGCTGGAATGACAAAAATAATCCCCATAATGAGCATCCACAGAAAGCCCATATTAGTAAATATATTGTGATCCATCATAAAGCCGCCTCGTTTGACAGGGTTAATAATGACGTTAGACTAAGTTCGCTCATGTTGCAAAGAAGTAAACGGTTTGTGCCGAACGGAATTTTGTTGTTAGTTTTCTCTCTCACGATAATGACCACTTAGGAAAACTGATTCTTAGAAACAACTGCCTGCTCTTTCAGGTAACGCAAGTAACGTGCGCTATTTGAGAGGACTTTTAGCTATTTCATATTACTGAGGCCGGATATGGCGCAAAAGAAACGTTCAAGTCGTTGGAGAGTTTGGCACCGGTGGCTGTCATTAGTTTTTGGTGTACAGATGGTCATTTGGGCAGTCAGCGGTGCTTACATGGTGTTCTTTGACTTGGATTATATCCATGGTGATCATCTGGTTCAGGATATCAGTCAACCTTTGCCTGAACATACCGATATTGCGAGCCTCGATGAGTTGTTCGCCACCTACCCTGAGACGCACTCGGTTTCCCTAGAAACCCGCTGGCTCGACAACACACTACAGACGGTTTACAAGTTGGAAACAAGCAAAGGTTCTTTGTTGGTAAATGCTGAATCGTTACAGCCTATTGAGCTGAATGAACAGCACATTAAGGCGCTTGCGAATCGTTATTACGCTCAGGAGCAAACAAATATTGAGTCGGTTGTTTATATGACCGATAACCCGCCTACGGAAATTAGTGCAAAACTGCTGCCGGTGTGGCAAATCAATTATGACGACTTTGGTAATACCAGCCTTTATCTGTCAGAAACAACAGGTGACTTGTTGGTTAAGCGACACACTTTCTGGCGTGGCTTCGATATCGTCTGGATGCTGCACATTATGGACTATGAAGAGCGTGTAGATATAGAAACCTGGTGGTTAAAAAGCTTTATTATTGGCACGTTCATTCTGATGGTAACGGGTATTGTTTTACTGGTTTATACCATTAGCTTTAAACGAAAGCCGGCCGGAGGTTCCCAATAATGCGATTTATGCAGTGGCTGCATCGTTGGGTCAGTCTTATTCTGGTCGTTCAGGTAGTGTTGTGGTTAATCAGCGGTTTCTTCTTTGCGCTAACTGGGCATCAAGGCATGTCTGGACATCAATATATGGTTCCCAAAAAAACGCTTACTGAACTGAGAAAAGTGGCGCCAAAATTCGGCTTTGAAGAAATAAAGCAACGGTTTCCGAATGCGCATGCGGTTGAGTTGGTCAGTGTCGCAGGAGTTGGTCAATACCAGGTGACATTACCGGATGATGTTATTTACATTGATGCAAATACCGGAAGCCACTGGAATACCGATGAAACACTTGCAACGCAACTAGCTCTTCGCAGTTATAGTGGACCAGGGAGGGTTGAATCCGTTGAGCGGGTGACCGGCAGCGAGGAAGTCATTGGGTGGAATGCCCCGGGTTTTCGTGTCGACATGGCGGATGACCTCAACACGCGAATTTACGTTGATATAGCGTCTGCTCAGGTTGTTGAGCATCGAAATACGCCATGGACTATTGCTGACTGGGCATTTCGTTTGCATTTTATGGACTACAGTGGTGGTCGTAGCTTCAATCACTTATTGATTTGGAGTGCAGGTTTGTTGGCGCTTTGGTTTTCGTTGTCAGGGCTGATATTGCTCGGGCGTAACCTTATTAATGGCGACTTCAATCCCAGGCGCAAGAAGACGTGGCTTGAGCAATTTCAACAGCAAGGGCACCCGGTTGCCAGCAGTTGTGGCGGCGGTGGTACATGTGGGCTTTGTAAAGTAACGTTGAAAGGCGATAATCTTCCTAAGCCAACCGACTCTGAGAATGCGTTACTGAACCGTGACGAACTGAATGCCGGCGTGAGACTGTCCTGCCAACATAAAGTTTCTACGGCATACAATGTTGAGTTGGTTGACAAAGCGGTTAGTGACACTCGCTTAACATTAGTCAGTAAACGGCAACTGACACCATCGATTGTTGAGCTGACGTTTACCAGTTCCGGGAATCTTACTTACCAAGCTGGACAGTTTATGCAGTTTCGTATTCCACACATAGATGAGGTGTTGATAAGACACTATTCAATGGCGACGTGCCCAGACTTAAACAAGCTTGTCTTTAACGTACGGCAAATGCCATCTCCTCAAGAGGGCGTTCCCCCCGGAGTTGGTTCTAATTATTTATGCCATTTAGAAGTGGGAGCCAATGTTGATGCGACTGGGCCCTTCGGTGACTTCCAGTTGACTGAACAGAATAATAATACTCAAGTGTTTATTGGCGGTGGTGCCGGCATTGCTCCCTTACGTTCGCTTATTCAGGCGGAGCAGGCGAAACAGCAGCCGCGGCACTGTGTCTTTTTCTACGGAGCCCGAAATGAGGATGAATTGTGCTACCGGGATGAGTTTGAGGCTTATGATGGTGCTGCTTATACACCAGTGCTTTCGGAGACAACTAAAGCCGATGGGTGGTCAGGTAACACAGGCTTTGTACACGAAGCTGCTTTGGCTTGGCTTGCCAATGAGGACCTTAATGCAGTAGATGTTTATGTCTGCGGCCCACCGCCAATGCTTAAGGCTACGCTCAAAGCGCTTACCGATATCGGCATTAATCGCAGTCGTATCCGTTTCGATGATTTTGGCATTTAACTTGTTAATGGGGGAGTGCGCGTTAAAGCCAATGACCAACATCGTCTAACGGTTGTAGCGTATAACGTATGGGTTCTTTAAAGTGAAGCTGTGAAATAGCCTCTTTAATATGAGAAATATCATCGTTGGAACAAATGACTTCTGCCATCACCATACGTCGCGCGCCACGAACCTGCTCGTCGATATCAAAGCGTTCGTGGTTGCGGCTAAAGCCGTCAATATCGTAGAAACTAAAACCGCTTATAACATCGAGTTGGATTAGGCAGTCGACTAAGTCTGCTTTTTGTTCGCGGCTTAAATAGAGTTTTAATAACTTATTAGGCATCGCCTGACTTCCTGTTTACTAGTAAGTACAAAATGGGTAGTAATAATAACGTGGCCAGAGTTGCTGTAATCAGCCCACCAATGACCACCACCGCCAGAGGCTTTTGTACTTCCGAACCGGGGCCGCTGGACATTAACAGTGGGATTAAACCAAAAATAGCGGTGATAGCCGTGATTAATACCGGGCGAAGGCGGTCTTTTGCCCCTTCAATTACTAAGCTAGTGAAGTCACTATAGTGGACGCGGGTCTGCTCAAAATGGCTAATCATCACTATGCCGTTAAGAATGGCGACACCCATCAATGCGATAAAGCCAACAGAAGCCGGTACCGACATGTATTCGCCACTAAGCCACAGCGAAATCGCACCGCCACTTAAGGCAAATGGAATGTTGGTTAGCACAATCGTAGTTAAACCCATTGAACCCATCGAGCTAAACAATAAAATCACGATCAATAACAAGGCTACAGGAATCACCATCAGTAAATTGGCACTGGCGCGAGCCTGGTTTTCGAACTCACCGCCGTATTCAATAAAGTAGCCCGGTTCAAGATTCACGTTAGTGCTGACTCGCTGTTGCAGCTCGTTTACAAAACCGACAACATCGCGATTTTCAACATTGCTAGTAATTAATGCATAGCGATTAGAGTTTTCGCGTTCGATAATGGCGGGTCCCTGCTCGAAAGTGATGTCAGCAAGTTGCTGAAGAGCAACAGTTTCGCCGTTGTCCATTACAATAGGCAGAGACTCGATGTTGTTGACAGAGTGGTAGTTACCCACTGACTTTTGCGAGCCCATAACAATGGGGGTGCGAATACGTCCGTCTACGGCTTCACTGATAGGATAACCGCTTAGTTGTGACAGAATAAACTCACTAAAGTTTTGTTTTGAGATACCGTAGTAGCGCAGTTGTTGCATCTTCGGCACTATGCTTAAAAAGCGAGCGCCAGTTATTACACTCGCCTGTACGTCAACCGCACCTTGCACTTGTTCAGCTTGCTCAATGACTTTATCGGTAATATTAGCCAGAGTATTCATGTCATCGCCAAACACTTTAATTGAAACATCACCGCTACTACCGGTAAGCATTTCCGAAATACGCATTTGAATAGGCTGCGTGAAGTTAACATTCATGCCCGGATAGGCTGATACGATCTCACGAATGGCATCAATAAGCTCTTGCTTGCTATCAAAACGCCAACTGTCTTTGGGATTAAGTTCCATGAAGACGTCCGTTTCGTTAAGTCCCATGGGATCTAAACCGAGTTCATCAGACCCTGTACGGGCAACAATTTGTTTGATCTCGGGGATCTTAGCGAGTAGTTCATGCTCGACTTGAGTATCCAGAGCGACGGATTCTTGCAGCGAGATAGTCGGTGACTTTTCAAGTTGCACAATAATATCGCCCTCGTCCATGGTGGGCATAAAAGTCTTACCCACCATAAGAAAACTGACAATGCTTAAGCCGAATACAGCGGCAAAACCCATCATTGTGGCACGACGGTGCTTAATAACATGAGATAGAATATGCCGATAGCGGTTCTGCATCCGCTCAAGAGACTTATTGCGGCGGTTTTTAGGTCGCATTAATAACGAGCCCAGCGCCGGAATGAGTGTTAGTGAAGTTGCTAACGCTGCGGTTATAGCGATAACAATAGTCAACGCTACTGGTGAAAATAGCTTGCCCTCCAGCCCAGTCAGGGTGAGTAAGGGTAAAAACACCAAAATAATAATCACGGTACCGCTAACCACCGATGGTGCAACGGCCAGGCTGGCACGGTAAATCTTGTGTAACAGGGGCAACCTTTTTTTGGAATTTAATTCGGTTTCAATTTTTTCAGTGATAACGACTGATGAATCGACAATCATACCGATGGCAATAACCAGCCCGCCTAAACTCATTAAGTTTGCCGATAAACCCAGTAATCGAAGGCTAATAAAGGTAATAAGAGCTGCTACGGGAATCGATAATGAAACCAAAATTGAAGCACGCACATTGCGTAAAAAGAAAACCAGTACCGCAATAACTAATACGATAGATTGCATCAGCGCATCAGAAATTCCGGCAATAGCTGTGTCGATAAGACCTTTACGGTTATAGAACACGTTAATGTCCGTGTTTTCTGGCAAACTCGGTTGTATTTGTGTCAACTTTTGTTCTACAGCTTCTACCACGGCTGCGGCATTAGCGCCTTTTAAGCCGACGACCAGACCTTCGACGGCTTCCTCTCCATCTTTGGTAATAGCGCCAAAACGTGGGAGGTAACTGAGCGAAACTTCACCGAGTTGATCAAGACGATAAACTTGCTGCTGTTGATTCGCTACGTTAATAGCGGCGAGATCATCAAGCGCAACAATACGACCGGTTACCCGTGCACTGAACGTTTCGGTGCCTTGCGTGATGCGACCGAGATTACCGACTTGGTTGGCATCAGCCAAGGCGTCTTTTATTGCTTGTAGTGAAACTCCGGCATCGCTTAACTTCGACGCCGATGGTGTAAACTGGAAGGTTCTGACTTTCCCTCCCAAATTTGTCACGTCAGCTACGCCTTCAACTGTGCGTAACGCTGGTCGAATAACCCAATCCAACAGGTGACGCTTTTGCGCTAGATTCATCTCGGGGTTTTCTACCGTAAACATAAACATTTCGCTTAGCGGAGTGCTCATGGGGGCCATACCGCCTTGAATACCGGTCGGCAAGTCTTTACTGACTGCGGCTATCTTTTCTGCCACTTGCTGGCGAGCCCAGTAAATATCTGTGCCTTCTTCAAAGTCGAGAGTTATTGAGGTAATTCCGTATTTGGTCGTCGATCGCAAAATGGTCTGATTTGGTATGCCCAACAGTTCGGTCTCTAATGGATGGGTCACCTGATTTTCGACTCGTTCGGCAGCCATACCTGGCGCGCGTAAAATGACGTTCACCTGAGTTGGGGATATCTCAGGGAAAGCGTCTACGGGTAACTGCCGAGTTGACTGGATACCAGAAGCGATTATCAGCAAAAACGTAATAAAAACGAACAGACGGTTTTTTAGCGAAAAGCTCAGCATACGGCTAATCATTACTGCGCCTCCCGCTCTTCAGCGATAATCTTTAGCGCAGCGACAGAATGCGTTGCGATGTTATCCAATGGGATTGTGGATTGCACAAAGTAATATGAGCCGTGCAAACTGAGTAGCTCGACAGGTACGGCGTTAATTACCGTGTTTTCGATGTTAAAAACAACAGCTTGATCCTTTAGAGTAGCAATGGCGCTGGCAGGCACACGGTAGGCGTTGTCAATTGCCGCTAGGGGGGCGACTGTAAAACGTTGATCAATAGCCCAGTCAACTTGGCGCGGCGACTCACTCCAGACGCGAACAAAGCCATTACGGACGATTTGTTCGCGCTGCCTTACCGCTAGTTGCAGGTTGTTAATTTGTAAGTGAGTAATACGTTTTGCCTGCGCGATAGGAATCTCAGCAACAACAGCGAGTCGCTCTTGTGTTAGCAATGAGCCTAACTGCTGGCTATTATCGCTGGTACGCCAAACGCCTGGCTCTGTTGCGAGAAGTTTTGCTGATTGCTCACCAGTTTGTGTCACCCATTTTAGAATCACGTTAATATCGTGCAAGGTATCACTCAGGTTAATGTATTGCGTTAAAAACTGCTGCCACTTATCAGTAGCGATTGCGTTATTTTCGTATAAGCGCTTTTTGCTTTGATATTGTTTGGAGGCAACATTGTATTGCTCTTGCAGTATGTCAACACGATGGAAGAAGTGCTCGACCGAAGAGCCGCTTAATTGTGCGATCAGAGTGCCCGACTCCAGTGCTTGACCATCAACCACTGTATAGTCGACGGCAGCATTGTCGAAGGGGTTGGGTAACGTTAAGACGCTACCTGGTGTTGTTTGATAACGAGCGGTAACGGGGGCGAAAGCAACCATTTCTGCTTTTTCGGCGGTTTGCGGGCGCAGCTCATAGTTGCTGATTTGATCGGCAGCAATGGATTGTGCGGCCAAAGCATTCGTTGCTGTCGCAACTCCTAATAAAGCGAGACCTAATATATTAGCAATAAGAATATTGGCGCGACGAGAAGGGTTACGGCGTTTCATAAAGTGATCCCCTTTGCTTGGTTTAATAGTGCCTCGGCTTTTTTAACTTCGATTTGACTGAGTTGTGCAGCTTGTTGGTAAGACAACTGTTCAAGTAATCGATCAATGTACAAGCGGGTATCAATTTGACCTTGTTGGTACAGGTTGCTGAGCTGCTCAATGGCTCGATGACTTAGGTTTGCATTTTGACGATTACTTTGATGCTGTTGCTTTAGTTGAGCTAACCGACTTTCTGCGTCGACGGTGTCGAGCGCAATTCGTATTTGTGTCTGTCTCAGTGATTGGTTCAATTCGTTTTGTTGCTGTTGCAAGGCAACAAGCTCGCTGGCGTTTAGGGACTGAGAAAAGCTGAGCGGCAGGCTAAAACCCAGTCCCCATTGGTTTTCGCTTTGGGAGGGCGAATCAATGTATTTATACCCTGCGTTAATGCCCCAGCTTTTTTGGGCGGCGATGCTTTGGTGGGTTGCATTTAACGTCAATTGCCATTGCAGCTGTAGACGTTGCAGCTCAGGGTGTGTTGGTATGGCCGGTTGTGTCAGTTCAGGCTCATCAAGTGAGGCTGGTACTGCACTAAAGCCGGTGAACTGCTGCCACAGGCGTTGGAGCTGTTGTAAAGCAATCTGCTTTTCTGCAACTTTGCTCTGCGCAGCCTGCTGCTGTTGCATAACAATGATGCCTGCATACGCCGGGCGCTCTCCTGCCTCAACTAGAAACTGGGTTTGGCGTTGTAGCTGATTTAGTTGGTCAGCGACCTGTTCGGCATAAGCAAGTTCAGCTTGTCGTTGTTTGGTTTGCCAGAACAGTTCACGTATAACACCACTCGCTGTCAGATTAAGCTGAAGATTCTGGAGTTGATGGTATTGTTGAATCAACTGCTGAGAATGACTATCAAGCTGTCGTTGCTCTGAATTTAAAAACTCCAATTCTAAAACAAGCTCGGTCTCGTTAGCGCCAAAGCTGTCAGCGATAGTCTGCCAATGCATTAGACTCAACCGTGGTGTTGCGGAGAGCCATCGGCGCTGGCTAAAATCAGTTGTTATAACAAGCCCATCCGTTTTGAGTCGCTCAACCGTCGACTGCAGTAAAGTTTGTTGTGATGGATTATTGGCTTTGGTTGGGGGGCTAAGCAGCAACACAGCAACAGCCAATAGACTAAAAAACAACTTACCGGGAATGACGCGGAACAAAGACATTAAAGCCTCCATCGGTTAATATCATCGCTGACATTAGGGTTTTTAAGGCGTTAATGCATCGGGCGGATGTCCTAAGCGTAGTATTTTATGGGGAATTTATGACAATTGACCGACTATTAATGGTAATTTTTTTACTCATTGCGTTTGCTAATATTTCTGATGTGATAGCGGATTACCATATGCAAGTGGCAACCTGGCACTTGGCGATTGAGGGAATCACCGTGGTAATTTCAATTGCTGCGTTTATTGTGTTGTGGAAAAGAGTATTAGGGCGTAACCGAGAGCTTCAACAGGTAAAAGATGCGTTAACAAGACATCAGCAACGCGAAAGAGATAGCGCCGAAAACCAGGAGTCGATAGTGAAGGTAGACGGGGACGAAGACGGCTCTCCAGCCTCATATACTGCTGTAAAATCCTGGTTCAAACAATGGAAGTTATCGCCTAGTGAGCAAGAGGTCGCCGTTTTATTAATCAAGGGATTAAGCTTTAACGAAATAGCTGAAGTCAGAAATACCAAAGAAAAGACGGTTCGCCAGCAGGCGTCATCAGTTTATGCAAAATCAGGGTTGAGTGGCCGCAATAATCTATCAGCCTGGTTGATCGAAACCTTATTAGACTGAGTGTGTAAATGGATAAACCATATTAAGGCGCTGCCGATGCGTTTATATTTTTCTCAGCTTTTTTGTTTAAATCCAAGCTTTCATTATAAAGTGAGGTTTCGACATTAAAGTATCCCAACAGCGTATGCGAGAAATTATCGTGGCTGACCGCTATGTTATCGCTACTTCCTGCGACACCAATTGTGTGCGACGGCCAAATTATCCAAGGTATATGTCGCTGCTCCTTGGGCGCTAGCCAGTTCGGTAAACCATGCAAATAAATTCCGCTATCGCCGAGCGATTCGCCGTGATCAGAAACGTACATCATCGTACTATCCAGTTCATCATGCTGCCTTAGCAACGCTATGACCTCACTAATGAGCTGGTCGGTTACCAATAAACTATTGTCATAAGCATTAGTAATTTCAGCTCGAGTACAGTCTGTTAACTCTGGGCTTTCGCATTCAGGAAAAAAGCGCTTGAGTTGCTGGGGCGAGCGCTTGTAATAGGCCGGGCCGTGGCTCCCCATTTGATGAAGGACGATAATTGAGTCTTGACTGATGTTTGACAACCAAGATTTGAGTTCGTTAATCATGTCTGTGTCGTAACAGCTTATTTCTCCGCACCGGCTTTTATTCATTACAAGGGTATTGATGCGATTGCAGACGTCTTTGCATCCGGAGTTGTTTTCTATCCAGGTTACATCAATACCTGCTGTTTGCAGGACATCTAATACATTGCTCGAATTTCTCGCGATATTCGAATAGTTATCAGACGTTAAAAAACTGAACATACAGGGAACTGAAACGGCCGTTGCAGTTCCACATGATGTGGCGTCTTTGTAGCTTTGAAGTTGCCCTGAATTGAGCAAACGAATGAGAGTGGGTGTTGTGGTTCGGTCATAACCATTGACTGAAAAATGATCGGAACGCGCCGTTTCTCCCAATATAACAACCATGACATTTGGCTTGTTTGAGGTTTTAGTTTGTACTGCGTCATGCCCCAGAGAAATAAATTCTGCTGGCTTTTCTAGCTTTCTTGATACCGCTGAAACTGTTGCAGAAACCACATTGAAGGGGACGATACGATATTTGATATCCCGGTGATTACGAAATAAAGAAGCAAAGTCGTCATAACTGGTGTATGCAATGCCCACCACTAAAGAGAGTAAACAGACTGCTGAGATGAGACTTTGTTTGATTTTTACTAACGCGTTACAGCTAGGCATTTTGACGTAAAGCAATAATAATGAAGGGGCAACCCCAAGCATGAGTAGAGTGATGAAAAATCTGCTGGAGAGTTGTTCGCTTGCTTCTGCCGGATCAGTTTCAAAGGCGTTTATGACCATGTCGGGATCAATGACAATGCCGTATTGCAACATATAGAATGAAGCAGTAGCCGCTAACATCATTAAAACTATGGCTAGCAGCTTGAAGATGTTGAACAGCTGGCTTAAGGCTAATACTAAGGCATAAAAGCAGAGTATAAATGCCATTAATTTATACTGTACGAAGGGAGTGATACCATAAGCTTCTAACGTATTTAGCAATGGCGTTGAGTAAGCAAAGGTAAGCCAGGCCGAAACAATCGTTAGTATCACTATAAAATTAAGACTGAATCGTTTCATGTTGTTCACCTGCACGAAAAATTAATAAGGCTACGGTCCAGCAAATGAAAGCTGTCGCAATGTCGTCAACAAAAAAGTGGGCGCCGCGCAGCTGCTGAACAAATCCCAGGGTAGTCCCCGCAATAAGAGAAAGGGCGACCGTAGTTTTGGCAAGGGTAGGCCGATGCCGACGCCAGAAAAAATAAAGTGCAATCCAGGCAAAGCCGATGCTTGAATGCCCGGAGGGGAAGCACCGCCCCGAGCTAACATGGCTGTCATTAAGAGACCACAAACTAAAATAAGGTTTCGTTCCGCCGTATTGTCGTAAATCCCAGGGACAGTCCATTCCCAGCGTGGCTTTTAGATAATTAACCAAGCCAAATGAAAGTAAAACGGATAACAACAGAAGAACATAAGACCGTTTTTGAGAACCTCTTTTTCCAGGTATGAATTGCAGTAAGGTTATAATCAACAGTGATGCAACAGCGATGAGATTTAACGTGCGGACACCGTCATGAAGCACTGCTTCAGTAATAAAATGGTGTTTCAGCGACCACTGAAAGCCTTCAAGTTGATAGAGCTTATTAGCAATAAAAAACTTGAGACTGAGTAAATCGCCAGCCGCTAATGCAACGAGCACTACTAAGAACGTCAGTAACCAGCGCTGCCAGAGTGTGGTCATTTTAGGAAATCCAACATATTGATTTTTCTGGTTTCATGGGGGGCCCGAACCAATAAAAAGCGTATCTTAAGCAACGAATATTAAGCGCAGCTTAAAATTTTCTTTATAATCAACATGACTATTACAAATAAATGAAATCGCTAAATTACGGAAACGGATAAGACATCCCGCATGAAAAAACTCTATTTAACCTATGTTGGCGGCACTGCTCCCGGCGCGAATATTGAGCTACATGATGTTCGTTTTGTTGTGGGGGAAACTATTGAGCATACCTACCCAGAAATTCGAGCAGGCTGGTTCGGTACGCAAAAAGGCTTGCATCTGGATAGCTATGTTCAGTTGCACCATGTCGATGGTTATCGTATTGAACTTGCAAAAGAGCCACAATTGGATTGCGCTAAAAAGCTTTATTTCGTGAATTTTGGTGGCTACTTTGACGGTAAGTTGGCGGAGTTTCATGATTTTACGGTTGTTGTGGCCGAATCTGTTCAAGCGGCTAAACAGCAAGCTAAAGTTCAGGTGCTTAACAGAGGATTAGCTGGTGCGGAGCAATTGCATAAAGATGATTTGATAGCCGTCGATGACTGTCTGTGTTTGGATCTTATCGATAGTCACTACATTCACTTGTACCACGACGGCAAAAAACAGCCTTTGGTTCCTGACTGGAAAGGTTATCAGCCGCTTCCGTGATGAGTGCATTAAATGACATGGGTATTACTGTCCGAGCTTTTTATGACGATGGTTTTTCCATACATGATAAACCATTGAAATAGTGAAAGCCGTGGCAAAGTGCAAAATGCCAGCGTGTCCCCAGGTAAACTCCCCAGTTTGAAAGTAAGTAATGATCATGGCCGCAACTGAGTAACCACCAACCAAAACCAATGTAAAATATAGTGTAGAGAGTACCGGGTTATTGTCTGAAAGCATAAGGTCTATCGCTTAGGTTGTTTTTTAATCTTCATAAGGTAAGTTATTAAAACTACTAGTCAAATTTTTCGATGCAACCATAAGGAAGTGACAATGATAAGAACAATAAAACTAATAGCGATAACGACTCTAGCAGGTGCTTTCGCCTTTACTCAACCAGCGCAGGCTCAAGAAAGTGTCTCGTTGATAAAGTCCGACTCCTGTTTTACAGGCCCTTTTTCAAATTATGAAAGTTGGATGAAATTAATTTCCGGCGGAAGTAGCAAAAAAGCAGAAGATTTTGAAGAGCGTCTCAAGAGAAATAAATCATTCTACAAAAAAGAAGACTTTGAACGCTATCAGAAGACTATTGATTGTAAGGGCATAGTGTACAAAGTAGACGATGCTATCGTTAATGGATTTTATGTTGCCCCGGCTGACAAGTCCGATTTACCCGTTGTTATTTATAATCGTGGTGGGAACGGAGCCTATGGGATGTGGATGTTCGGCCGAGTTTACATGCGGCTATTTGACTTAGCAAAAGAGCATAATGTCGCTATTTTTGCGACTAACTATCGTGGTATTTTTCCTAAGTTGCCCGGTAAAGATGAGTTTGGTGGAGAAGACGTGAAAGATGTGCTTGCGCTACCACAGTTGTTTGATGAGTTCCCGGCTGTAAACCCTGAGAAGGTTGGGCTTTATGGCGCAAGCCGAGGCGGCATGCAGTCAATGCTGGCTCTAAAACAAGGGCTAAAAGCAGACTCGGTTGTTCTTTATGCCGGGAACTTAGACCTGCAGCAAGGTCTAAAGCGCCGGCCTGAGATGGAACAAGTATATAAGGCCAGAATTCCTAATTATGAAGAAAACAAAGAGACAGAACTCAAAAAGCGTTCTGCTGTTTATTGGGTGGATGAAATTGATAAGAGTATCCCAATACTGCTTATTCATGGCGATGCTGATAAGAAAGTTCACGTAGAGCAAAGTATTGCTCTAGATAAGGCTTTGGAAAAAGAAGGCTTTAAACATAAGTTGTCTATTTATGAGGGGTTGGGGCATCAGTCGGCACCTAAACGAAAAGAGATAACGGCTGAAATGATGTTGTGGTTCAAGCAGCACTGGAATTAATACGCTATAAAGCAGAGGTCAACTAAGAGGTTGGCCTCTTTACACCAATACACGCTCAATATCGTCATCTATTTTAAACGTAGCTAGGTCGTCAGCGCGGGTTTTACCGCGCGTTAAAATGGCAATGGGTTGATTATTTTCGGCGGCCTGGCGGGCAAAGCGGTAACCCGAAAACACCATTAACGATGAGCCTATAACGAATAACCCTCCGCTGTCAGCGAGCGCTTGCTTTGCTTCTGCAACTCGAGTTTTAGGTACGGTGTCGCCAAAATACACGACGTCCGGTTTTAAAATACCGCCGCACTTTAAGCAGTCGGCTATTTGGAAGGTTGAAAAGTCGGTTTCAATGTCTGCATCGCCGTCGGGTAGGGCGGAGGCAGCCATTTCTGCGAACTCTGGATTCAGTGCCAGACAGCGTTCGTGCATTTCCAAACGAGACGATTGCGCACCACAGCTCATGCAAATCATGTCATTCGCGTAGCCGTGTAAATTTATCACGTCAGTGGCTCCGGCTCTTTGGTGTAAGCCATCTACATTTTGAGTAATGATGGTGCCAATTAAGCCTTCCTTCTGCATCTTTGCTAATGCCAAATGTGAGGCATTAGGCTGTGCGTTATAAAGTACCGGCCAACCATGTAACGCACGTGCCCAGTAACGCTTGCGCAGTAGTTCGTTGGACATGAAGTCGCGATGCTGCATAGGCGGGGCACTTTTCCAGTTGCCGTTACTGTCGCGGTAGTCCGGAATACCCGAAGCGGTACTTAAGCCTGCACCTGTTAGTACGGTTACGGGCTTATTCTGAGAGAGAAACTGAAGAAGTGTTTGTTTCTGTGATGTCATTAGGTCAAATTGTAGCTTGTCGTTAGAGCGAAAGCCTATATGATCATAAAAAACAAAGAAACCCAATTGGCAACGATATGATAATAACTCCCGGTATTTACGAGCACTACAAAGGCAACCGATACCGAGTGATTGATACAGTAACGCACAGTGAAACCGAGGAAACGCTGGTACTGTATCAGCCGCTGTATGGTGAACAAAAACTATGGGTAAGACCGTATGATATGTTTACCGAATCGGTCAACCTTGAAGGGCAGAGAGTGTGCCGATTCCGCCTCATAAAGGAGTAGTCCGGTAGTATGGATTCAAAGCTGAAATTTAACGAGCTTATGACGGAATGCAAGGAAGGGCAGGTTAAGCCGAACCTACGTATTATCCTCCCTATTTTGCTCGCTATTTTATTGCTGTTACCGGAGACTCGAGAAATCACTCTACAAGTGCTGTCCGATGCATTTTTGCAGGTGTCGGTGTTTGTTTTTGCGTCGTTGGCGCTTTACTACAGCTTAACTCGTAATCTCGATAAAGAGCGATTAGCCACCTATATGCAGCGGCACCCCTTACAGGAAGTTGCTATTGCGGCGTTATTGGGTGCGTTGCCAGGTTGCGGTGGCGCCATTATTGTTGTGACTCAGTTTACCCGTGGCATGACAAGCTTTGGGGCCGTAGTTGCCGTGCTAACCAGTACAATGGGGGACGCTGCGTTTTTACTGCTGGCGCAAAAACCTGCCGATGCGCTACTTATTCTGGCAATAAGCTTAGTGGTTGGCACCATCAGCGGCTACGTGGTTAATCTGTTTCATCGGGGCAAGAACGACTGGTTACTGAATAAAAGCGCTGCGCAAAGTAGAGAGAGCTTGTGTGGACCAGAGCCAAGTACAACACGTAAAACCGTGCTGCGTTGGTCCGTGCGTTTTTGGAAGGTTATTTTTATTCCAGCGCTCATTGGAGCAATAGCGGTTGCACTCCAACTAGAGCTCAATGAACCACTCCATTTACCGGCTAATACGGTTGAAACCATTGCTGCGACAGTGACTTTTCTTATCTTGGTGTTATGGGCGTTTACGTCCGATCTCACCGGCTATTCGGCAATAACCAGTGAAGAGCCCACGACACATCATGAGGGGTGGCTAAATAAATCGGTTCTGGACACTCAGTTCGTCACCGGGTGGGTCGTGCTGGCTTTTTTGGCTTTCGAAATTCCGGTTCAGCTGCTTGGTATTGATATTGCGGGCATGTTTGCGTCGTGGGGGCCAATGGTTGTTTTGATAGCGGTTGTTATCGGCTTTTTACCAGGCTGTGGTCCGCAGATACTGGTGACAAGTTTGTACATTAACGGCTCTATTCCATTTTCAGCTCAACTCGGTAACGCTATTAGTAACGACGGCGATGCGCTCTTTCCCGCCATCGCGTTAGCTCCAAAAGCGGCAATATTAGCAACGGTTTATTCGGCTATCCCAGCCTTTATTGTGGCTTATGGCTATTACTTTTTATTTGAGTAAGGGCTGGGTGTTTCTGTGTTACTATGCGCGCCAATCTGAAAACGCTTAACCTTTTATATTATGACTGTTATTGCATTAATCCTCCTTGCTTTTGCTATGTCAACGGATGCGTTTGCTGCAGCAATTGGTAAGGGGGCAGCATTACGCAAACCAACGTTCAAACAAGCCGCTAAAATAGGTATTCTGTTTGGTGTGATTGAAGGTTCTACTCCGCTTATCGGCTGGCTTATTGGCTATTCCGCAAAGTCTTATGTACAGGCGTGGGATCATTGGTTAGCTTTTGGGCTATTAACGATATTAGGCCTTCACATGATTTATGAGGGAGTAAAAACAGAAGAGAATGACGCTGACTTTACTCCGAATACTGGCTCTTTTCTTAAGCTAGTCGTGACCGCAATAGGAACGAGTATTGATGCGCTAACCGTAGGAATAACCCTGGCATTTATTGAAGTGAACATCTGGCTTGCGGCTGGGTTAATTGGGCTAGCGACCGCAATAATGGTAACTATTGGTGTGCTCTTGGGCCGTATCGTTGGAGGCTGGCTAGGGCAACGAACAGAAATTTGTGGCGGTGTGGTTCTAATTACTATTGGTATATGGGTTTTGTATAGTCATTTATAGTGATCAGCAAATACTAGGTGTAGGTTATGAGTAGCGAGCTGTGTCCGTGCGGCAGTGGAGATGAGTATTCAGGGTGTTGCGAACCGTTACATATTGAGACGATGCGGGCCGACACCCCAGAGCAACTGATGCGATCACGTTACAGTGCCTTTGTAAAACAGCTTACCAATTACCTACTGAAAACCTGGCATCCCGGCACACGTCCCATGACACTTGATTTGTCGGACTCACCTGATTGGTTAAAATTACAGGTCATGTCTTCTGAACAAACGGGCGATAAAGGCAAAGTGCACTTCCGGGCGTTTTATAAAGAGGGCGCTGACGTGGGTTTTATGGAAGAGCATTCCGACTTTGTGCGCGAGCAGGGCCGTTGGTTTTACCTAAGTGGTAAGGTGAAATAATAGAAGGGAGATAAGGACATCCGTACCTTTATAAGGGAGTTTTGGTTATTTGGTGTCAAACAGGCGTATGCCTGTATTTTTGGCGGATTTTTGCTGTTCGTTATGTTGGCGACCAAATTGTATTACCCCATTGAAGCGATACATCGCTACGACTTTATCTTTATTTCGGCCATTGTATTTCAGGTTCTTTTACTTCTCTTTAGGCTTGAAACGTTGCGTGAATCTGTCGTGATTTTGATATTTCACTTAGTTGCGACAATTATGGAGCTTTTTAAAACATCAGACGCGATTGGCTCTTGGACTTATCCTGAGGAGTATATTTTTGGCATTGCTAACGTTCCGTTGTTCACAGGGTTTATGTATAGCGCAGTGGGTAGTTATATTGCTCGAGTCTGGCGTATCTTTGATTTTAGGTATTCTTATTACCCTCGTCATAGCTGGACCGTTATTTTAGTCACGCTAATTTACATCAACTTTTTTACGCATCACTTCATTTGGGACTTTCGTTGGATTTTGGTTGCGGTAACTATCGCTTTATTCTTTAGGACTCAAATTTACTATAGAGTGGATGTTGAGTATCGAAATATGCCCCTATTAATAGGGTGGGGTTTAGTCGCGCTGTTTATCTGGATAGCTGAAAACTTGGCGACTTATGCGAATGTGTGGGTCTACCCAAATCAAGATAAGCAATGGGAAATGGTGTCCTTTTCAAAATTTGGTTCCTGGTATCTTCTAATGATACTCAGCTTTGTTCTGGTGGCTTCTATTAACCAAATAAAAACGATAAAACGACGCTCCTAAGAGCGTCGCTTTAGAAAGAAAGCGACAACAGCGGCGGTGATAGCGCCCATCACCAAGGCGCCGATAGCTGATTGCATCATGTACGATGTCAGATTGAAATATTTTTCAGCCTGGTCTTCGTTCATCATGCCAGATGCAATGGCGTGGCTTTTCATATTTGGAAAGAACTGCGGCGAAATAACGTAGTGAACCAATAATTGCACAGCGGGCGATAGCACCGCTACCACAACCGCAATTTTCAAACCGCTAATAAAACCTTGTAACCATGTCATTTCCTGATTGGGTAATGACGCTCTTTTATCGCGTAACGCAATGATATAAATGACAATGGCCACCACGGCAAACACGTTGGTAAATATAGCGTGATACTCGATATTATGAGTGTGTAAGCCTGTTAGCCTTTCAATGATCAGCCACAAAATAATCGCTGCAACGAAAATTAAGCCCCATTTTATTTCTTTCATCATTTCGACCTTGGTTTTGATTGTTGATTCGTGTGCTTTGATAATAGCATTTGTTCAAAATAGTTGTTAGATTTACGAAAAAGACAACGGTTGATTATTTTGGAAAGACGAAAAGACGATCGCCGGCTGCAGCGGCATGAAAAGCTGACGACAGCTCTATTGGTCAAAATCAGTATCTGGGCAATTTCCCTTGTCGTTATTGCTTCTGCAATTACGTTCCTGACAACTTATAGTAATGCTCGGGAACGGGTAATACACCTGCTTCAACAAGACTTATCTCCAACGCTTGAACGCAACCAGGCCTTATTCAAGCGTATTGAAAGTAACGCGAATATTTTAGCGGAAGAGTTTCTTTCTCAATATCAACTGATGAAAAGTAACGAATCCACCAATGAGTGGTTTAACCAATGGTATCAGGAGACATCGCCGGGTGTTTTTCGGTTGAAGCCGGCTTTTAACCGGGGGATATCGTTTAATGGGGATTACTTTGAATCGTTAAGCGCCTTTCTTGGACCTCGAGAGAAACCCATAAATGATGAATTAAAATCACGTGTGATTGCTGCGCAGTTTACGTTAAACGAGCTTGCCCCGGCATGGCAAAAGGATGTTGCGAACACGCACTTTTCAATGCCTGAAAACATTCTTTTGATGTACTCAAAAGAGTCTCCGTGGGGATTGCTGGCTGACAAAGACCTGGTTATAACCGACTTCTCGGTGGTCAAATCGACGTTGCGAAGTAAGAATCCTGAGCGGAAGCCAAATTGGACAGGATTGTATTACGACCTCCCTGCCGATGTCTGGACGATTACCTACCAAAAACCGATAGACTTAAATGGGCTGCATTTAGCGAATGCGAGCTTTGATGTTGCGTTAGGCAGTTTACTGAGTGATTTAACACAGAAAAAGAGGCCTAAATCAGAACACATTGTTTTGAATACAAAGGGAGACTTAATTGCTGCATCCAACTTGTCTCAGGATGCAATCATTGAGCGTTCAACGCTGACTTCACAAACTTATGATGAGCCTTTGTATCAACAGTTGAGTCATCTGGTGATAGAGGCAGAGCTTAATGACACCTCTATAACGTTGGAAAATGCAGTAGATGATCAATTGCTTATTATTGATAAAATAGCTGGCCCTGATTGGTGGCACATAACCGCTTATCCGCTTGAGGAAGTACGCAAGCAGGCTATTATTTTACCACTTCAACTAGTTGCCGCGGGTGTTGGTTTAGTGATACTGACATTGTTGATGACCTATTGGCTGATCCAGCGAGAAGTCTCCAAGCCACTGCATGAAGTTGCTACTGTGGCATCACTTATGGGTCAGCGAAACTACCAAGAAGCTTTGTCTCACCGTGCCGCATCAATAAAAGCGCGTGGTGAGGTCAAACAGGCTTTGGATGCGTTTAAAACAATGGCGTCACGATTCATTGCCGCTCAAAATGACTTGGAGCAGCAGGTTGAGGCTCGTACGGAGGAGTTGGCCGAAGCAAACAGGCAACTTGACGCGCTGGCGCACATGGATGGGCTAACAGGGCTGTTCAATCGCAGGGCGTTTGATCGTGATCTGGAAGCTGCGATTGAATCAAGAAAGCCTTATTATTTAATGATGGCAGACATAGACGAGTTTAAGCCCTATAACGATAACTACGGACATGAGGCTGGCGACAGAGCATTGAAAAAAATAGCCGACTGTCTACTTGAAAGAACGCCACTTAAAGTCTATCGGTATGGGGGAGAAGAGCTTGCTATTATTATCCCCGCAGCTGAATCTATTGATAAAAAGTTGAATGAGCTGCGTGAGGCGGTGATGACTTTGGTCATTCCTCATGACTTTAAGACAGCTGAGTTGCCGATACTGACAATAAGTATGGGGGCGGCTGCTATTCATTCAGATGAGTCAGCGGCTGATGCGATTAGACGGGCTGACCGGCAGTTATACGAAGCGAAAAAGGCCGGTCGGAATTGTGTATGTGTGGAGTCTTAGTTCTGTAAGGGGACATAATACGAGCGCCCCTGATAGAGAATAGACGGTAGCATGGCATGTGCAACCACTTTGCGTAGGTGTTTTTCGCTCAAATTTTTACGGAGTGGCGTGAGCTCGTTCTGTGCCGGGGAGTATAGAAACTGCTCTGCGGGTTTCTTGACTTGAAGTACCGTCAATATTTGCCCGTCTTTACTGCCTTGCAACCAGCCATAATTGTCCCCAAATTGCATCATGGCTCGATTAGCCGGTTTAACATCTGATTGACTCAAGTCCTGCCCGATAGTTGGAACATAGGCGGAAATGCCGGCTAAAGAAAGCAAGGTCGGAGCCAAATCAATTTGGCTGGTAATTGTAGATACTGTTTTTGGTTGAATATCAGCGCCCAAAATTAATCCTGGAATATGAAACTTTTGCACCGGAACAAGTTCTTCGCCATAAACGCGGGTGTCGTGGTCAGCGACCACTAGAAATAGTGTATTATGCCAGTAGTCACTTTTTTTTGCCTTGGCGAAAAACTCACCGAGTGCATGATCTGCATACTTAACCGCATTGTGAACAGTTTGTTTCGGTTGCTCGGACAAGTTTATTTCCCCGTCAGGGAATTCAAATGGCTCGTGATTCGATGAGGTAAATGCCAACGTAAACTGTGGTGTGGAAGCTTCTGTATTCACTAAGCGTTGGTGTAACTTGTCGAATAAATCTTGATCGCTGACTCCCCAGCTGCCAACGAAGCGAGGGTTTTCGTAATCGTCCTGATCGATGACGGACTGAAAGCCATTGCCGACAAAGAAACTCGCCATATTGTCGAAGTGCGCCTGGCCACCATAAATAAACTCGGTGTGGTAACCCTGACGACCTAGAACGTCTGCAAGCGTGAAAAACTGCCGTTGAGAGCCGGACAGCTTAACCGTAGAACGTGCCCGCGTTGGTAGAAAACCGGAAACAACTGCTTCGATACCGCGAACTGAGCGTATTCCAGTAGAGTACAGGCTCTCGAACCACCACCCCTGGCTTTTTAGGTGTTCAAGATTAGGCGTTAACGGCTTGCCCCCCAGTGACTCAACAAAAGTTGCTCCCAAACTTTCTTCCAGAATGATAACAATGTTCAGCGGTTGGGAGCGGCTAACTGACGCCTGTTGGTAATGAACAGTCGGGTAGTTGTCATACGGGAATTCAGTGTTTCTTAAATATTCAGTTTGCCGAATCTCGCTAATGACTTTGTCATTACTGAGCGAGCCATAGACACGATTGGCTTGTGCTTCGTGCTTAAGGTTGTAGAGTGCGTACTCCAACGTATAGGTGGAGTTTAAAATCAATGAATTCACCATGGCATCGGAGGTGACAGCAAAAAATGCCGGATTAGCGGGTCGGTGCGCGAGTGTTGAACGTATACCAAACAGCGTGCAAATTATTAAGATCGGTATGACACCGATAAGATAGCGACGTTTTATCGTTCGAGTGTTAAAACGGTTATCGGTTCTTTTATACCAACGGTACGCAACAAAAATAACGATTGTCGTAGAGGCGATGCCAATAAATAACCAACCTGCAAACCCGTTAATTAAAGTTGAAAATACCTCTTTAGGGTAGGCAAGATACTCAAAGAACAATCGGTTTGGACGAGTATCGTATTGTGCTAAAAATGCCGGTGTAGAAATTTCCATAAACCAGAATACGACGACACAAATGAGACTCCATACGATCCATATACGTCGCCACCACAGCTGCATTAGTGGCTTATGCAGTGCGAACGCCATAGGCGATAACAGCAACAGTGGAATGAGAACAAAATAGCCGATTTGGACGACATCTGCTCGAATGCCCAGCAATATAAAGTCAAACCAGCTAATAGCGTTGTCAACTCTATCGGAGTAGAGCCACGCCAGCATTAATCGGGAACTGCTCAGCAACGCCAGCGCTAGCAGAAAAAAGTACAATAGTGGCTTAAAAAGCGCCAGTGTTTGCCATAACGTATTCTGTGATCTTTCTGCAGGCATGAGTGTTAGTTCTTCCGGTAGTTCATTCTTTGTGAAGACGCTAACAATTATTTCTTAAGTTAAGCTTAAGATTGATTTAATAAACTCTGTCTGTTTAATTTATCAATTGCAGGAAAGGAAAAACAATGAAACCAGGCTATACCGGTATGATGCGCATTTGGAAAGCAACGTTTAACTCGTTGCGCGGAATAAAAGTAGCCTGGCGTTATGAAGCAGCCTTTCGCCAGGAGGCACTGCTTTGTGCGGTATTGGTTCCGGTGGCATTGTTGGTTGAGGCTTCGATTGTAGAGCGCTTACTGCTTATTACGAGTTTATTTATTTTGGTGATTACTGAATTACTAAATTCCGCAGTAGAAGCTGTTGTTGATCGAATCGGAGCAGAATTCCATGAGCTCAGCGGGCGTGCCAAGGATATTGCTTCAGCTGCTGTTTTCTTTGCATTGATACTGTTAATGGTTACCTGGGTAACGGTTTTATTTTTTTAATGGAATAAAAATTGGAACTTTTAACGGTCTGCGCAAACCATCATTCCGGAGATCAATTTAAGTTTTCCTTAAGTCTTTATTAATAAAGTGACTGCATTGACGCTGTTGCAGCCAGCTGGCTGACTTAAGGAGTAGATATGCATCACTGTTGGATCCTGCCTGAACATCCGCTACGCGAACAGGTTGAAACGTTTATTTGTGAACGCTATTGGTTAAACTTCCATGCCTGCTTGCGCACATTGCCCCGTTTATTGATTGCTGTATTTGAAGAGAGTCGATTAGTGGCTGCGTGCGGGGTGCAATTAGCCGACGAACAAGCTCTATTCTCCCAAGCTTACCTAACCCAGCCTTTAGAGAACTATCGTGTTAGCGACAAACCGCTGCCTCAATCAGAAAACCTGGCTGAAGTTGGTTCTATGGCGGCGTTAACTCCGACGTACTTGCCACATTTATTTCGAGCTGTTGTGCGGTTATTGGACGATAAAGGTCGTGATGTGGTTATTTTTACAGCGACCCGAGCTCTGCAAAAATATTTTCGTCGCATAGGCGTTGCGTTAACTGAATTAGAAACGGCACAGAAAAGTGCATTGCCTGAATCGGTGCGTGATCTTTGGGGCAACTATTATCAGCACCAACCGACGGTGCTTGCTGGCTGGTTAACGGACGGGAACGTCTTTGAGCAAATGACTACACCCTGCCAGTACGTGTTGTCTCAGCAGCGAGAGATTGCGATATGAACGTGTTCTTTGAACGTCTACAAGCGCACGCCAATACGAACCCTGAAGCGATTGCTATTCGCTCAGAACGAAGACAACTCAGCTACTCAGAGCTGCTGCAATCCGTTGAGCAACGGGCGGAGCAATTGCGCCAACAACCTCAGCGACTCTTTTTATTGAAGGAAACTGCCCCGGTAACTTGGGTAATAGAAGATTTAGCGTTGATGCTGGCCGACAAAGTATGCATTCCGGTGCCGCCATTTTTTAGTCAGCAACAGCAAACTTATTTGCAGACGAAAGTGAGTGCAAATAAGCCGTTACCGTCAGGAACCGCAAAAGTGACCTTTACGTCTGGCAGTACCGGCGAACCCAAAGGCGTTTGTTTATCCGTTGATAACCAACTGATTACGGTAGCTGCATTAGCTGAGCGGGTTGCCGGTTCTTGCGTAAAGCGACACATGGCTATTATGCCGCTGTCGGTGTTGCTGGAAAATGTGGCGGGTGTTTACTTGGCGTTATGGCTCGGCGCAGAGGTCGTGCTGCTGAGAAGTGAAACACTTGGGTTACAAGGTTCGTCGTCGTTGCAGTTCAATCCGTTTTTTACCGCACTGACTCAGTATCAACCCGACAGTTTGATTCTGACACCAGCGTTGTTGGACGTATTAGTTACTGGTGTGGAGCGCGGACTTATCAATGCCCGACAATTCAAATTACTGGCCGTTGGCGGAGCCCGCTTAAGCGACACATTGGAAGAACGGGCTCTGGCGCTGAAACTACCTATTGTTCAGGGGTATGGCTTATCGGAATTCAGTTCCGTGGTAGCGCTCAATGCGCCTTCAAATAGCGCACCAGGCACAGTTGGACAACCGCTAAAGCATGCAAGGGTTTCGTTTGAGAATGGCGAGGTTGTCGTACAAGGCAATGCCATGCTGGGGTATTGGAATGACAAAAGCAGTTGGTTTCCCGCACAAATTCATACCGGTGATCTCGGGGTTTTGGATGATAAAGGACGCCTGATTATTTTAGGGCGCCGTAAGAACATTATCGTGACGGAGTACGGCCGCAATATTGATCCTGAATGGGTTGAATCAGAACTTTGCAGTCAGCCCTGTATTGCACAGGCAGCCGTCCTAGGTGATGAACAAACACCTTTGACCGCTTTATTAGTACTAATGCCCTCCACAACCACCGCACAGGCTGATACTGCGGTTAGTCAGGTGAATACACAGTTGCCGGACTATGCGCGTATTCAGCGATATATCGTAATGACCGAACCTTTTACGGTAAGCAATGGCTTATTAACTGGAACCGGACGATTGCGGCGTCAGGCTATCCAAGTGTTTTTTGAATTGAAAGATCCCGCATCGACTAACGAGGTAAATGATGAAATTTTTTAATACGTTATGTGAACAAACTCAAAGCGAACAGCATTATCTATTGAGCGCACCGGCCATCCAACAAGCGTTACAAGGCGACATCACTGCCGAGCGCTATGGTGCATTTTTAACGCAGGCTTACCATCACGTAAAGCATACCACGCCTTTACTCATGCGCTGTGGCAGCAAGCTCTCGTTCACCGATGAATGGTTACGTAAAGCGGTTATCGAGTATATCAATGAAGAGTACGGTCACGAGCGTTGGATTTTAAATGATATTCAAGCGGCTGGTGGTGATGCGCAGGCAGTACAAAATAGTCAGCCACATACAGCCACTCAGGCAATGGTGTCATTAGTTTACCACGCTATCGATAATGAACATCCGGCGGCGTTTTTTGGTATGGCGCATGTGCTGGAGGGAACGAGCGTTAAATTGGCGACACAAGCTGCGGGAAAAATTAAAGCAGCTCTGGGACTACCAGATTCAGCGTTCAGCTATTTGTTGTCGCACGGAGACCTTGATCAGGAGCACGTTCACTTTTTTGAACAGTTGATGAATAAGGTGACCGATGAAAATGCACAGCGAGTGATTATACGGACTGCAAAACATGTCTATCGGCTTTATGGTGACATGTTCCGCGCCTTGCCTGAACTGGCTGGGGAACCTGTATGAAAAATAACGTTAACGTCATCGATTGGTCTCGACAAACGATTGTGCTAACAGGAGCCGCCGGTGGGCTTGGTGAAGCGTTGGCAGAAGCACTTAGTCAACGTGGCGCTCGCGTAGTCTTGGTTGGGCGCTCGGCGGAAAAGCTGGACGCGCTGGCAACTCGTTTGCAACAAACATCGTTTGTCGCTGATGTGACTCAAGCGGATGACCGACAACGGCTAGTTCAGTTTCTACAGCGACAGGAGTCATCATTGACCGGGCTTATTAATAATGCTGCGGTCACGCATGAGGGCCTCTTTAATGAGGCAACAGAAACCGATATAGAGCGAGTTATTTCCACTAACCTGACAGCGCCTGTAGCACTGACCCGCCAACTACTTCCGTTACTGAAAGTTCAGCAGGGGTGGGTATTAAATGTGGGGTCGGTGTTTGGTGCTATCGGCTTTCCGGGCCAAGTGTTGTACTGCGCCAGCAAATTTGGTTTGCGGGGCTTTACACAAGCACTACAGCGTGAATTGAAGGCACACGATGCCTGCATTATGTACGCGGCTCCGCGTGCTATCAAAACATCGCTTAATCAAGGTTTGTTAAGCCAATTAAACCAACGCTTGAAGACACCGCAAGATCCGCCGCAACAAGTGGCACTGCAATTAATTAAACAAATTCAACGGCAGAAGCAGCTACAAACGTTGGGCTGGCCCGAACGACTATTCGTTCGTCTTAATGGATTGTGGTCGGAGCTGGTCAGTCGCAGCTTGCGTAAAACACGAGATACGTTGTGTCAATTAATTGAGGAAAATCATCATGAAAAAAACTAAAGTAATCGCATTCTTTATCGCTGGCTTTTTAAGCCTATCCGTTTTCTCTGCTGAGCTCGATTCCAGCGTTAACAGTCAACAGCGGCTGCATGATCTGCAACAACGATGGGCCACTGTTAACTATACACTTAAGGACGACGCCCAGAAAAAAGCGTTTGAGCAATTGGTTGCAGATGCCCAACAGTGGGTTGAACAAGAGCCTGAGTCCGCGCCCGCACATATTTGGCTGGGTATTGTAAAAAGCACCTACGCGGGTGCAAAAGGAGGGCTTGGGGCATTGAGCTTGGCGAAGGAGTCGCGAAAGTCTCTGGAGAAAGCGTTGGAAATCGATCCAAATGCACTAAGCGGCTCAGCCTATGCGTCATTGGGTACCTTATATTATAAAGTGCCTGGCTGGCCGTTTGGGTTTGGTGATGATGATAAAGCGCAAGAGCTATTGGAAAAAGCACTAGCAATTAACCCTAATGGCATTGACCCAAATTACTTTTACGCTGATTATTGGTTTGAACAGGGTGAGTACGTAAAAGCGGAAAGCTATGCGAATAAGGCGCTTGCCGCAGCACCACGACCTGACCGACCTCTTGCTGACGAATTTCGGCGGAAAGAAGTGGAACAGCTCTTGGCCAGAATAAAACGTGAACAGTAATACAGGGGTATAGGGTGCATGGATCTATTGTTAATCGAGGATGACGGGATGTTGGGACAGGCTGTTGAAATTGGCCTGTCTGAACGTCAGTTTTCGGTGCAGTGGGTAAGGACCGGAGCGGCTGCTATCAGTGAAAGTCAGCGGGCGCCTTATGACGCCGTTGTACTGGACCTCGGGCTACCCGATTTGGATGGTAGCCGAGTGTTGTCTGCGTTACGTAAAAAAGGTCAGCTGATGCCAGTGTTGGTATTAACCGCGCGCGATGATAGTTCGGAGACCGTTAAATTGTTAGACCTGGGGGCGGATGACTATATGGTTAAGCCCTTCGATATGAATGAGCTGGCTGCGCGCTTGCGCGCGTTGGTTAGGCGTCAGCGCGGACAGGCGTCGGCTGAACTGGTGGTTGGACCTATTCGTCTTGACGAAGTTAACTTTCAGGTTTTGGTTGATGAACAGCCGATTAACTTATCCCGACGTGAATTTGAGCTGTTACGCGCGTTAATGACGTCACCGGGACGTGTGCATAGCCGTGATAAGTTAGAGCAAGTGGTGTTTCGTAACGAACAGCAAGTGGAAAGCAATGCGTTGGAAGTGCATGTACATAATCTGCGAAAGAAACTCGGCAATAAGGAGTGGATTCAGACCATTAGAGGGGTAGGGTATCGCCTGGCATGCAAATAATTAGCCGTATAAGAACAAAACTAAACTCCATACGTCGGCGCATTCTGGTTGCGGTATCGGCTGTCTATTTATTGAGTTCGGCCGTCTCTGCCACGTGGATTTATGCCGAAATCAGTCATGAAGTCGATGAGTTGTTTGACGCTGAAATGGTGCAGCAGGCGAAAACCTTGCTTGCACTTTTACCCCAAAATAATGAGTACGTGGATCGCGACATTACCATTAGTCGTATTAATGCACATTCATATGAGGACAAACTCTCTTATCGTATCGAAACCACCTCTGGTGAGAGTCTATTGCAAACAGAAGGCTCGCTGGATCCGTCAGTGATTACCTTTAACGAAGGCTTTGCGGTTAAAATGATCAATAACGAGCTGTGGCATAGCTTCGGTTTATATTCGGCTGCAGGCGATTACCGCATTTTGCTGTTGCAGCAGGATGAATTCCGCTCTGAAATTCGCAATGATCTGACGGTTGATACCGTGATACCTATTATCACACTATTACCATTGATGCTGTGGCTAGGCTGGTGGACAATAAATCGCAACTTCGCGAGCTTCAGACGGTTAGCCGGAGCACTTAGACGCAAGCGCTCAGACGACTACCGACCGTTTTCAGAGTCCAACGATACTGAAGAGGTCGCGTTAGTTAAAACTGCACTGAACCATTATTTACATCGCATTGAGCAAACATTCTTACGGGAAAAACAGTTTTCTGCCGATGCAGCACACGAACTACGAACACCGCTGGCAAGCCTGAAGGCTCAGTTACAAAATCAAATAGTCAAAGCGACGACCGATAAGCAAAAGTCTGAGCTCCAGTCGCTACTGGACAGTACTGAGCGACTGGTGAGTCTGGTTGAAAGTTTACTATTGTTATCAAAAACAGAGCTTCCTCCTGAGCAGTGGCGACAGGTGAATGCTGCTGCGGTTATTCGGCAAGTAATTTCTGACTATTATCCAAAAGCAGAAGCCCAGCAGTTGTCGCTAGAGGTGAATTTGCCTGACACCGTTGACTGGCGCTCTGAAGAAAGTTATCTGGCGGTACTATTCAGCAACCTGGTTGATAACGCGATTAAATATGCCCGACCAAAATCAACGATAGATATTGCCTTTGATGGCTCTGCGTTTGTTATTCGAAATTCGGTAGAAGCGACACATCATATTGATGTTCAACGCCTCACTGAACGTTTTTATCGCGGGGGACAGTTACGTGAACAAGGCGCTGGAATCGGCTTAAGTATCGTAAATAATCTGGCTCGGCAGCTCGGCTTAATACTGACATTTGAGCATCAAGATGGCGATTTCATCGTAAAAGTTGATCGACATCATAAAGAAGGAGAGTAATAAACCGTCTTCACTCATCTTTTAATGCTCGCTTAAGAATTCGTGTTTACTCTGGCGTGAAGAAACGTAAGGAGTAACGTATGAACAGTAAATACACACCATTATCGCGCACACTTCATTGGCTCGGGGCGTTATCAATTTTTACCATACTGACACTTGGTTTTATGATGGTGTTTGCTGACTCCAGAGAGGTTAAACACTATTCCGAAGCCGCTCATATTGGTGTTGGTTTTTTTGTTTTCTTTATTGTTGCCTGGCGTATTGTTTTGCGCTTTTATCAAGGTTTTCCTGAGTCAACCACAACGGTAAAAGACAAACTCGTCAGATATCTTCATTATGCTTTATTACTAACTATGTTGGTCTTAATTGTAACAGGGCCTCTTTATCTGTTTACCGAAAATGATCCTTTATCGGTATTTGGATGGTTCAGCGTATCCGTGGACTTAAGTGGATTGCCATGGCTGCATGAGCCCTCAGAAGAAATACATAAAGTATTAGGTACGTATGTATTACCAGTGCTGGTTACTTTACATATTGCCGGTGGTGTTTGGCACTTTTACAAAGAAAAGGACTAAATTGCGAGCTGGTGCAAATTAGCCCTCAGTCTAGAATAAGAGCTTGGTTACTTTAACGTTTGGATATTTTCGGCAGTTAACTCAATAATGCGTTGTCTCGCTTCTGGTGAAGTCCAGGCGTTATGTGGTGTAACAATCAAGTTCAGTGGTTCATTTAGTGCATCAAGTAACGGGTGGCCGTCTTTTGGCGGTTCTTGTGGCAGAACATCGGTTGCATAGCCGCCAATGTTTCCATTGCGAAGCGCATCTAAAACATCTTCCTCATTAGCTACGCCACCTCGGGCATTGTTAATGACTAAAGTGTGAGGCTGGCAATGTTTAATATTGTTGCGGTTAAGCAAACCTTTCGTGTCATCCGTTAGCGGGCAATGGAAAGAAATAACGTCCGCTTGAGGTAACAGTTCGTCAAAGCTTGGGCGTGAGTCGTCTGCTTTACCAGGGCGTGCACTAAAGGTGACACGCATTCCCAATGCTTCGGCCTGTTTCTTCACCGCCTGGCCAAGCTCGCCCGAACCAACAATAACCAAGTGCTTGCCTTCTAACTGATAGGTAGGAGGATCAAGCAAGGTAAATAACGGTGATTTTTGCCAGTCGCCAGCAGCCATCCGTTGCTGCATGACAGGCATTTTAGTTGCCAATGACAGCATCATCATTAATGTATGCTGCACCACACTAGGTGTTCCGTAGGCTTCGACGTTTTTAACGGGAATACCAAGCTTTTCAGCAGCTTTTAAGTCGATATTGTTCATCCCGGTAGCCAGCACACAAACCAGTTTCAGCCGCTTTGCCTGTTTTAAACTGTCTTCATTCAGAACCACTTTATTGGTAATAACAATGTCGGCATCCTGAATGCGCTCATCGACTTGCCCGGGCGACGTCAGCGAATAGCAATCGAGCTCGTTAACTTGATTTTCAATAGGAGATAAATCAACACCAGTTCCCAAACTGCTGTTATCTAATATGACTGCTTTCATAAAAACTCCTGCCACTAAAAACGTGTTTGTTGATTTACGCCCAGTTTATCATTAAAAGCGGCAGCTTGAATAAAGATACAGATTTATAACAAGTTGATAAAAGGGTATTATTAGTCATTAACTGAACGCGATTCAGTTTATTGCATTTGGTTATGGAACTTTTGTTAGTCATCTTATAAGGATAATTGATGTTTAAATTTGGAAAGTTAATTGCGTTAGCCATCGCAAGCTTCTATTTATCGGGCTGTGCGTCAATAATGACTGCTGAGCAGGCTGCGCCTGCTGTCAATACCCCTAATGAGCTGGAGTCGGTCTCAATCGCGGTCGTTGATAAGCGCGAGTATGTTCTAAGTGGTGATAAGTCTCCAAACTTTGAAGGCCTTTCCCGCTCCAACTTCGGTATTCCATACTCTCAGTACACGTATACTGGTCAACCTATGTCTGAATACCTCACCGAGCGTTTAGTCGCTGGCTTTATGAAAAAAGGAGTCGATGCTGAAGCGTATCCTACTTCATATTCGATGAGCCTTAGCAGCATTAAAAATGCACTGGCTAAAAAAGAACAACCATCCATTATTATTGCGTTGAATGAGTGGAAATACGATTACCATGCATTTTCTGACAACTCATGGTACGACGTTGATGTTGTTGTTTTAGATAAAAACGGTGAAGAGAAAATTAAACGCAGCTTTAAAGGCGAAAACGATGTCGGTAGCGGACTCATTTCAAATGAAATGCAGACCATCTATAAACAGCGTTTTGAGTCTATATTTCTGGACGATGCTATTCAGAAGGCTTTAGTTCAATAAGTTTTTCTGGCACTTATGGGGAAGAAACATTAAGCTTTCTTCCTCAATTCAAACAAATTGATATTGCTAAACGTGCTCTACTATAAAAACAACAAAGCACTTATTTCGCTGCTAAACACGATTAAAAGCAAAGTATCGCTAAGCCGCTCCAGGGAGGAGTTAGACGCGGTTATTTCCGAGCTGAAATCGTTTCCCGGTGGTTACCAATTTAAAACAAAAGTCTACTGGGCTATTTTTACCGGCTTATTATTAGCAACAACGGTATTCGGTTACTGGGACTGGTCACAACGTCAGTATTTTCAGCAAAGTACCTGGATTATTATTGCCATTGGTGGTTTGTTAACGGTGCTTGCCGGTATTACCGCCTATTATCCGCATCATCTGATGTCGAAAGTGTCCCATGCTTTATTGCAGCGCGACGGTCTACTCGACAATAACCTAACGTCGGTAAGTTTTAACGGTAAGGCTACCGCTCACCGGTTTCAGCAACGCTTTAGCGAGTTTCACCGGGGCAATTACAGCCGTGAAATTAAAGAACTGTTTAAAGGCAGTTACCAGGGCGAGGAATACTCGTTTGACTACCATTACTACCATTTTCACTACGTCGATGAGCGTATCGTTACCGAAACTTACACAGACAGTAACGGCCGGGTTAGAACGCGTACTCGGCGCGAATACGATCATTATGATCGTTATGGTCTGATTTTGCCTTTTAGTTTACTGCGTAATTTTGCGGTTATTGGCTTTAACCTTCCTGGGGCAGGTAAGGCAACTTATAAGCCTGCGTCTAACCGTTTTAATAAGGTATTTAAAGTTATAGCGGCGAGTGAAATTGAAGCGGCTAAAGCCATGAAACCAACGGTTGTTGTCGCGTTTGAAGAACTTAGCAATGTATTATCAAAAATAAACTTCGAGGTGAATGACGAGGCCGATTTATGCTTGTCCTTTGCCGACAAAGATCTTATTGCAACACCCAACAAAGTAAAAATTAGCGAATTTGACGCCTTTATTGAGGCGTTAGAAGGCGAACAGGAATTTGAAAAACTAAGAGCGGCACTGAGTCATGTTTATTATGTAATGACTAAACTGGACAGTAATTTTTAGGAGCAGACAAATGACTGGAATATGGATAGCGGTTGGTATCGCGGTAATTTTGGTGATAGCTATTATTGCCATTTATAACGCCATTATTAACAGGGCGAATGCCGTTGAACGGGCTTGGGCAAACGTTATTACGCAAGAGCGCCAGAAGAATAAAATCATTCCGCATTTAGAGGATGTGGTAAAAGATTACAAAGAGTTTGAACAGGGAACACTGACTAAAGTCACCGAGCTTCGCAGTGCGCTACAGGGCTTAGATAGCGGGAAAGTTGATACCACAAAACTGGAACAGGCTGAAGCAAAAACGGGTGAGTTACTAAAGAGCTTAAATGTCACCGTTGAAAATTATCCTGAATTGAAAGCGTCAGAAACCTATCAGAAACTCATGCGCGAAATTACCGACCAACAGGAAAACATTGGGGCGGCGATTCGTATTTTTAACCAGAACGTTGAAGACTTTAATAACGGTATTGAAGTTTTTCCGAACTCGCTGGTTAATGCCATGCTGAATCGTAAGGAAAAAATAAAAACTTTCTCTGACTCACAAGCCGAAGAAGGTTTTGAGTATAAGCCCAATATTTAGTAGCACTGCGAGTAAAAGAACTGCAAATGGCGTTAGCGAATTTCTGAATTAATGCTAATTTTATGGTACTCAAAGCGTTAAAAAGGAAAACGGTATGAAGAAGTTAGCGTTATTAACGATAATGACCTCGCTCGCTTTAGTGGGCTGTGAAAATATGAGTAATACCCAGAAGGGCGCAACCATTGGCGCTGTAACTGGTGCATTGCTTGGTAAAGGTACCGGCGACCACGATAAAAGCCGTTATATCTGGGGGGCGGCAGTTGGCGCATTAGCGGGTGGTGCTATTGGTTCCTATATGGACAAGCAGGAAGAAGAGTTCAGAGAAGAACTGGCAGATAGTGGTGTTAAGGTAATACGTGAGGGCGATAACATTCGCCTGCAGCTGCCAAGTAATATTACATTTGCCACAGGCAGCGCGACTATCTCACAGAGTTTTGATCCTGTGTTAGATGACGTGGCCAGAGTGCTGAAAAAGTATGAGAAAACCACCATGCTTATTCAGGGACACACGGACAGTACAGGCACCGCTGAATACAATCAGCAATTGTCGTTAAACCGAGCAAATGCTGTGCGTAACCATTTGGTGGGCAATGGCGTTGACACTCGTCGCGTGACAACCGAGGGATATGGTGAAAGTCAGCCAATAGCAGACAATGACACAGAAAGCGGTCGTCAACTCAATCGCCGCGTTGAGCTGCGAATTGTCCCCAATACCAAATAAGTTTCAGCAGTAACGTTTAACGCTGAAACTCCAGAATTTGATTATTTGCCGGCATAGCATGGGTGCTCTTCAATCTAAACCCCTGTTGTCCGGCAAGCTCTGCAATCCATTGTTTATCACGTATTCCCATTTGGCTGTCACGCGCTTTTAATGATTCATTAAATGAGCGGTTACTCTCACTGGTAAACTGACCGTTGTCGTTGAATGGTCCATAAATGCATAAAAGCTTTACCGACTTAAGGCTATTTCCCAAATGCTCAAACAGTGCTTTCACTCCTTCTTTAGGCATAATGTGGCAGGTATTGGCGGTAAATAAAGCATCGAACTGACCATCAGGGGCTGACTGAAACACATCAAACTCAAACGGCAAAGGCTGGTTTGGTACCCCTTCTTTTAAAATTCGGGCTTTTATGCCCGATAAATAGGCTGGCTGGTCACTTGCCTGCCATTTTAAATGAGGGAGTTGTCTAGCGAAGTAAACAGCATGTTGTCCGGTGCCACTGCCCACCTCCAAAACATGTGAAGCTTTAGCAAAAGCGACTTTCAGAACATCAAGTATTGGCTTTTTATTGTTTTCACAAGCTTGTGAGAAAGGCAATTCCATAAAATGTGACCCAGTTGTCGTCGTTAGTAACCGATACTCTAACAAAAAAGCGGGCTGTGTTTTACATCCAGGATTTCTTCAATGACTCAACCTGATGTAGCGTTTCGTCAATTAATGTATCACCGGAGATTTCTTTAATAAAAGGAATGGATTGGCCGCCACAGGCGAGCACAAAGCCGACAGTGCACAACTTGAAACGCCGCATAAACCAGCTTTGGTAAAATGAGGTTTGTTGAACTTTGTGAATGGGGAAGCAGCGATAATTAACGCCAATAAGACCTTTACGAATGTATATAAACTGATCGTCGCTTGCATAACCCCAGCGCTTCCAACGCAGCACAATAAGAGGAATAAGGAGTAAAAACAGGCTGCCGAAGCCAAGTGAAATTTCGTAGTAACCAAGGTAGCTAGCGGCAATGGCAGGTACAATCACCAACCAAAAGGCGATTAATAGATTACGAACCATAAGGCGCTTGCTTATCGGGTGAAAATTAATAGTGCCCATTTGATGTTTTGGCCAAGCGTCTGCGGCCAGTTCCTCTGCTTCTTTCAGAGTAACGGAAGGCACCATGATTTTTCCGCCCGCTGTAGAAGCGCTGTAACGTTCAATACTGGCATTGAGTTGCTCGAACTTCAGGTTCACACGCTGTAGCAGACGGTCAAGCCAGTTTTGTTGATACACGATCATCTGTAGTCGACGCAGTCGCATTGCCACTTCATGGCGAGTAAATAGACCGTTTCTACGAATGTAGCGGTCGCCGGATCGAGTCAGGCGAAAATCGTAAAAGGTAATAACCGAACCAACGACAGAAATTAGCGCTAGTAGCGCAATAATAATGAAGGTGGCCGAGGCTATAACCAGGATGTATTGCCACATAGCGTATTGAGTGGAGGACATGAGGGCTTCCAGATCGACACCGAAGCTTTCTATTCCTTCAATGACTTGTTCCGAAATCGAATTGAAAAAGGGCGCTAACGCACCTAAGACAATCCAAATACGGTTGCTTGCTAAACCGTGAATAATGAGATCTCTTACTGAACGAGTATTAAGAACAGCTTCTCGCTCTTCCTGCTGCTTTGATTCTGGCTGACTTTTAGTGTTGGTTTTGTGATCTTTAAACAGCAGTATTTCTTGTTTAAGCGCCTCGGCGACGGGTTTGGGAAGGGCGATGATTTTTGCTTCCGCCTTACTCGAACCAGCAGTGTCGAGCAGCATGCAGACGTGATCAGTAAAACGGTAATAAATAGGCTGCTCAAAGCGAATGTTTTGAATGCGCTCAAAGGGTAAATCTATGTGCTTCTTTTGAAAAACCCCTGAGTGAATTTGTGCTCGCTGCCCGGTAATTCGGTATTGGTAAAAGTAAAATTTAACCAACGCACTAACAGCAATAAACACCAAAACCCCGGTGACACCAACAATAATAGAAATAATATTGTCTGCCAGCTTCTGGTATCCAATGACGAATGCCGGAATTAAATAAACGAAGTTACTGGCGGTATTTTTAATAAACTGAATAGCAAAATAAATAATCGCGACGGGTGACAGTTTTAGCCATTTATCGCGATACTTTTCTGTCGAATTGTTAATACCGATTATTTGCTCGTTATTCATTGGCCGCAATATCACCATGCTCAAGTATATACTGACGTAGTTCGCGGGCTTTTTCTTCGGGTAAGCCCGGAATAGCGAACGTATGCATAGCGCCGCCGGCACTGAATACCTCTAAAGAGGCAAGCCCAAAGTGACGATCGATTGGCCCATGTTTTAATTCAACGTGCTGTATTCGCAAGATGGGTTGACTGATAATTGACTTAAAAATAACGCCGCTTTTGTAACTTAAGTCATGCTCTCGCAACGCATAGCCTTTTATTTTGTCGCCAATAACGCCGTAAACGGATAGCAATAGCCCTAATGAGGCAATAGCAATGAGTAAGCCGGGAATTGCTTTTTGCATAGGGCTGGGCAGTTCAAACCAAGGCTGCCAGTAAACAACAACCAAGGCGACTAAAATCACAAGCCAAAGCAGTAAGCGACAAAGTAAGTTAACTTTAACGTAGGCAGGGCTTAACGGTAAAAATTGTTGTTCACGAGCTTTAGGAAGGCTGCTGCTTTCGATTGTCTCGTTTGAAAATGAACTGGTAGACATGACAGGCTGCTTGTTATTGTTGTTGGAGCCTAAGTTAGCAAGCTTTTAAGTCTCCTTCTAGTGCCTGAAATGCTTTGATACAAATAAAAAGAGCGGCTAATTTGCCGCTCTTTTTAACACTAAGTGATTTCGTTATTTCTTCACTTGAAGGTCGTTTTCAATGTCTTTCACGCCCTCGACGGTAGAAGCTAAGTTTTCAGCGGTATCAATATCAGCGTCGCTTTCAACAAAACCTGACAGCTGAACAATACCGTTGTTGGTTTCAACGCTAATATTCATGCTGTTGAGGTTGTCGTCTTCAAAAATAACGGCCTTAACGCGTGTGGTGATGATAGAGTCATCGATGTAGTCACCCGCTTGATCTGCTTTTTCTTCAGCGTAGTCGCCAGCTTCCTGAGCTTCCTCTTTGGTTTTATTCCAGGCATCTTCAGACGTTTCTTTGGTTTCATTCCAAGCGTCTTCTGACTTTTCCTGAGCGTCGTCCATGGTTTCCTTTGCTTTTTGCTCAGCTTGCTCCATTTTACTCTCAACTTCAGACTCTGCTTTGTTTGCTTCTTGTTCACTACAACCAGACAGTGCTAGAAGCGACAATGGAATTAAACTTGCGAATAAAGCTGCTTTTACGTTTTTCATCACTAACCTCCAGTGTTAACTAAAATACTAACGCTATTAAATATAGGACAATAATTTACGTTTATGGTGCTCTTTACAGATGTTTTTCAAAATACCCACAAAAATTAAAGTGATATTCAATAAGTTGATTTAGCTCAATAACGGGTTTGCTGCGTTCTCATAAACTGATGAAAACAAAATAGGAGTATCCGTTATGAGTTTATGGCGAGAGTTTTTTAGTGACCCTGTTATCTTTATTTCTTTTAGTGGGCTGGCTATTGTTATTGGTATGTGTTTTTTCTACGCCATATTTTTTTACATAAAAATGGTGAAGGCGGAGAAAAAGCGCAAATAACCGTACCTATAACCGCATAAAGGAGAGTAATGAAATATATTTTTCAGGTGCGTATAAAAGACGGACACACAGCAGAAGACTATGCAGAGGCTTGGGTTAAAGCCAGTGAAATTATTCAGCGTGCTCCGGGCGCACGAGGCACCGAGCTCCACCGTAAAATTGGCGATGATAAAACACTGATTGCTATTGCATCCTGGGACTCGAAGGCGCAGCGGGATGCAATGGAAAACCAACACAACCCAGACGTCGCTGAGATTATTCGCGGCGCTGCGCCGTTTTGTGAGATTACGCCCTTAGGGGAGTTCGAAGATCCCGAGTGGGTTGTCTTACCGTCTGGAAAAACGACCTAAAAGTGCTACATATTTCAGATTTTGGTTAGCCAACCATGTGTATCTTCTGCTTTGCCCCATTGAATATCATTTAAGGCCTTGCGGAGCTTCAGTGTGGTTTCGCCTGTGTTGCCATTGCCGACTGAGAACTCCTGACCATCATGAATAAGAGTACCAACTGGTGCTAAAACGGCTGCCGTACCTGATAGAGCGGCCTCGCAGTTTGGTTTTGCTGCGCGCTCTAATAATTCTTCAACACTTAGTTCCCGCTCTGACACTGTCATTCCTAAGTCTTTAGCAATGGTGAGAATAGAGTCACGAGTGACGCCGTGCAAAAAGCTGGTATCCAGTGCTTTGGTTATGATTTCATTGTCATCAATTAGCAAAAAGTTTGCCGCACCGGTTTCCTGAACGTCGCCGTTTGGACAGAACAATACTTGGTCAGCATTGACAGAGGCACGCGCCTCTAAAATAGGCTGTAGTGCACTGGCATAATTACCACCACTTTTCACCATCCCCATGTGCGCCGCGCAGCGGGAGCCGTTTTCTTCCAGCAACAGTCGCAGTGCTTTATCGCCGCCCGAAAAGTAATCGCCGACAGGTGATAACAACACATAAAGCATTGAAGAATGTGTTGGAGAAGCGGCTTTACCAATTGCGGCTTCGGTGCCAATATGGGTTGGACGAATGTACATAGAGCCCGGCGGCGCAGGTACTTCGTCACTAAAGTGCTTAACGACATCGACAATCATTTTCTCAAGCATGGATTCGTCGAATGAGGGTAACGAGAGTAGCTCACTGCTCTGCTGCATGCGCTTCACGTTGCGATCCATGCGAAAAATATTAATGGAACCATCGTCGTGTCGAAACGCTTTTAGTCCTTCAAAACAGGTGCTGGCGTAATGTAAAACGTGGGCACCCGGGTGTAATTGAATGGCGTCGGAGGAAACCAGTTCAGGCGTGCTCCAGTTTGAGTTTTCAAACGCCGCCAACGTCATTTGCGGCATAAATACAGAGCCAAAAGCGGCCATAGATGAATCCTGTTTGAGTCAAAAAGTTGCGCAATAATATACCATAATTTTTAACAATTGGATGACACCGACGAGACAGGAGACATGTCCGCTTGTTTCAAAATCGCGGGTAATAATTTATCCTAAATAAGGTTCAACAAAGGTTTTCATGTATGTATTCACCTTCAGAAAGAGATAACCGTCCTCGATGATTAATATTTCTCAGCGCGTTGAAATTGCGGAAAGCGAAATAGAGTGGCAATTTATTCGCTCCAGTGGAGCTGGTGGACAAAATGTTAATAAAGTGGCTACCGCCGCACAGCTCATTTTTGATATCCAGGCGTCATCGCTGCCTGACTTTTATAAACAACGACTGCTTAAAAAGCATGACCATCGAATTACTCAAAGCGGTAAAGTCATTATTAAAAGTCAGGAAACACGAAGCCAGGCAAGGAATAGAGAGTTGGCATTAGAGCAACTGACTGAACTCATTCGCAGTGTTTCTAAAACGCAGAAGAAACGTATTCCAACTAAGCCAACTCGCGCCGCTAAAGAGAAGCGCTTGAATAATAAGAAGCAGCACGGCCAGAAAAAGGTGCTTCGCAAAAAGGAGTTCTAAGCACTAACATCTCTCGTCTCACCTGAGCAAGATATTCGGGCACATTCCAGTATAAGTTCCTTTAATTCGCATTGGCTGCAGTAGTCACAGCAACGGATGTCACTCGCGACAACTCGCTTTTCTAACAATAGATGTTTCAACTGCTCTTTGCTCATGGACAGTTGCAAACGTTCAGGTTTGTTCCTGCGCATGGTTTAGCTCCTCAAGTTGCTGAGTGTAGTGTCCAACACAGCGAGAGTGCTGACACCCGGTAATCAATAACTGGCAGCAGTAGCGGCACAACTCATTAATTTGTATGGAGTCCGTATTGGTGCGCCATTGTTGAAGTTGCCGGTTTGCACTTTCTTGTCTTTCCTGAGCGAGAAGCGGCTTATTAATCCGAATATAAACAGCGATGAGTAAAATAGACGCCGTCGTGTAGGTTTGTATTGCATTGGCTGTCAAAGCGGCTTCTTCTGCGGCGCAACGTGCATCTTCAATTGCTTCTAACAGCACCGAAGTGACGCTGCAATAGTTCTTCTGTTGTAGGTACTGGGTGGCTTTTTGCAGGTTTCCCTGACTGCTAAAGTAACCAGTGTAGGCATTTTTCATTTTTATCGCTTTCCCATTTTGTTGTTGCTGAAAATAAGTTAACGCAAATGATAACTGTTCGCAATAATGTTTTTTGTAAAGACTTTTTTAAACGATCAAAAGTGGCTTTTTCTGCGTAATACAGATAAGAGGTAAACTTTGAGGTCACTATGAAACACTATAAACAGAATGATTTAGCCCAAATGAAAGACAGGGATCGTGCCCGGTTTGTGAACTGTCTTTCTGGCTTTAAGAGTGCCAATGTTATAGGTACACGCGATCGGCGCCAGCAGGATAACCTGGCTATTGTGAGTTCGGTTGTGCACCTTGGAAGCAACCCGCCGTTTCTTGGCTTTGTCATGCGTCCACAGTCAGTGACAAGGCACACCTGGGAGAATATCGAGGAAAGTGGTGTGTATACTATTAATCATGTTGGCGAGAGCTTTTTTAAACAAGCCCATCAAACGTCAGCGCGCTATCCCAGAGAGCAGTCCGAGTTTGACGCTTGTGACTTGACCCCTGAGTTTATGGATGGGTTCCATGCACCTTATGTCGCTGAAAGTTCTTTGCGTATTGGTATGCAGTTGGTTGAAATTATTCCGATACAACACAACGACACGGCGCTTATCGTTGGCGAAGTGCGTTGGGTAGATGTGCAGGAGGATGCAGTGCAAAGTGATGGCTATATCGACATTGAAGGTCTCGGTACTATGACCATTTCCGGATTAGATGGTTACCACTTGACCTCACGGGCAGCACGCTTGTCATACGCCAAGCCCGACGAAGAGCTGCAGGAGCTGACAACCAGCGGTGAAGTTAAAGACTGATAATATCCGGTACTTTGCGGCTGTGTTTTTTAGTAACCCAGAATAGCAACAGGCCTGCTAAAGATAAGCCACAGCCAACCCAGCCGGTGCCTTGCCAGCTTAGTGGTGAAACAATAGCCAAGCCGCCAAGCCATGCACCAAGTGCGTTTGCAGCATTGAAGGCTGAGTGATTCAGCGATGCGGCTAAGGTCTGTGCTTCTCCGGCGACGTCCATAAGCCTAACCTGAAGAGCCGGCACAAGAGCCGCGGCACTACCCAGTAATAAAACCATTGGCATGATGCTCCAGATACTTTCAAGGGTAAACGGAAAAACACCTAACACAACCGCAGACCAAGCAAGCGAGCCACCTATCGTTAACTTAAGGCTTCTGTCCGCAGCCCAGCCTCCCACTAAACTGCCGGCTAGCGACCCGATACCATAAATAAGCAGTGCAACCGGTATCCAGTGGGGGGCGAGTCCTGTTGCGTTAATCAGCGTAGGCGCTATGTAGCTTAATACGGCAAACATCCCACCAAAACCGATGGCGCCAATTGCCAGGGTTAACCAAACCTGAGGATTCTGCAAGGCTTTCATTTCACCTCGGGCGGAGGTTCTTTGTTCGTTCGGATGTTGTGGCACAACAAGTGCAATCATAACCAATGCAACTAACCCTAACGTGCCAACGGTGTGGTAGACCGTGCGCCAGTCGATAAGCTGTCCCAGCCAGGTGGCAAGAGGGTTGCCGATCAAAATCGCAATGGTAAGGCCCATCATCACCATAGTAACTGCCATACCTCGTTGATTTCGGCGTACCATATCGGCGGCGACTAAACAGGCAATACCAAAATACGCACCGTGAGGCAGGCCAGTCAGAAACCTTAAAACTTGCAGCAAGAAGTAATTGTCCGCCGATGCACTGGCAAAATTACCAATAGCAAAAACAAATAACAGTATCAGTAACATAGGTTTACGCGGAAAGCGCGCGAAGAGGATAGTAATAAGCGGTGCACCGATAACAACACCTAATGCGTACAGACTGATCAAGTGCCCGGTTGTTCTCGTGTCAGTGCTAAAGTCGGCGGCAACATCGGGTAGTAACCCCATAATGACAAATTCACCAATACCAATAGCAAAACTACCAATAGCCATTGCAAAAATAGCCAGTTGAACTTGCGCTTTGGAAAACTGAGTCATGGGGCGGGCTATGTTCCTGTAGTGATACTCTTTAGTAAGAGTGCGCAGTTTAGCGAATGTGGCTACTATTGCAATTACTTACTGATAACTGTATAAATAACCAGTATCTGTAAACCTCAGCAAAGGACATAACCATGGCTGTAGTAACCCAATACGTAGTGATTCGCGATGGAGCCGAAAAAATGACATTTACCTCGAAAGCCGAAGCCGATGCACACGATAAAATGTTGGATATGGCAGAAGCGCTAACGCCGTTGATAGAGGGCAGCGAACTTTTTACTGACGATAAACAGCTTGAAGATATGGCGATGTTTTTAGCGAAAGAACGAGAAAATGTATTAATTGCTCTGGGCGCTAAGAAACCGAAAAAGCCGAAAGCGGAAAAAGCACCGACAGAGAAAGCTGACAATAAAGCAGAAAGTAAAGAGTCGACTAAAGCGGCGTAGCTTTGGTGCTTGTGAAGATTTTGGTAGTATAGCTGCCTCTTTCAAAGAAGTAATGGATAGGATCAGACTATGACGCAAGAAACGATTTACCACATTGGTACTCCGGGTAAGCCGTGGGGTGCAGAAGAAAAAGCGCAATGGTTAGCGGAGCAAACTCAAAAGCGTTCATATTTTGATGATGTCGTTAGTAAAATAGAAGCATTTAAAAACGATTTTGACGTTGAGCAATATGGTGAACTGGCTTATGAGAGCGCTACTTATCCGTTGTTCGCAGTGAAAACCAAGAGCTGGGACAGTAGTAAGCCAACGGTATTAGTCACTGGCGGTGTGCATGGCTATGAAACAAGTGGGGTTCATGGCGCGCTGCGTTTTATTGAAACCAAAGCCAATAGTTATGCCGAGGACTTTAATGTCGTTGTTGCGCCATGTTTAAGTCCATGGGGTTATGAAACCATTAACCGATGGAACCCGGCCGCTATTGATCCTAACCGTTCATTTGTTGCTGAGTCTCCGGCAGGTGAGTGCGCACATATTATGAAATATGTTGCTGGTTTGGACGTAGATATTTTGGCGCACATCGACCTGCATGAAACTACCGATACTGACAACAGTGAGTTCCGTCCGGCAAAAGCGGCAATGGACGGTACTGTGAACACCAACTGGAATATTCCTGACGGCTTTTATTTAGTCGGTAATGCAGAGAAGCCTTACCCTGACTTTCAAAAAGCGGTACTGGACTCTGTCGAGAAAGTCACACACATAGCCGACGCTGACGAAGAGAATAAACTGATTGGTGAAGATATTGCTCAACGCGGTGTTATTTTACTGCCAACCTCAAAGTTAGGGCTCTGTATTAGCTTCAGTAACGCCGAGTATGCTACGACAACAGAGGTTTATCCTGATAGCCCGAAAGCGACACCTGAGCAGTGTATTGAAGCTCAGGTGGCTGCAGTAACGGGTGGGCTGGATTTCTTAAAGTAAAGCCAGCTACCAGTAAAGTTATTAGCGCCGTGTCGCCGGACGCTTATGCTTCGGTGCGCGGCGTGAATTATTTGGGCGGTTGCCTCTTGGTTTTTGTATAGGCTCCGGTTTTATGCTTGGATCCGGTTCAAAGCCGGGAACCACTTCTTTCGGTATCTCATTTTTGGTCAGTTTTTCAATGTCGCGTAGCAACTTATGTTCGTCAACGCAAACTAAAGAAGCGGCTTCGCCTTCGCTGCCGGCACGGCCGGTGCGTCCAATGCGATGCACATAGTCTTCAGCAACTTGTGGTAGTTCAAAATTTATTACATGTGGTAATTCGTCGATATCAATACCGCGTGCAGCAATATCGGTTGCGACTAAAACACGTAACTTCCCTGCTTTAAACTGCGCTAAAGCTTTGGTTCTGGCGCCCTGACTCTTATTGCCGTGAATAGCCATTGCTGGTAAACCGTCGTCGCTAAGTTGAGTCGCCAAACGATTAGCCCCGTGCTTGGTTCGGGTAAAGACTAATACTTGTCGCCAGTTTCTGCTGCCAATTAGGTAGCTTAGTAACTCACGTTTGCGTTTCTTATCAACCGGATAAACGCGCTGCTCGATTGTATCAGCAGTGGCATTTTGGCGAGCAACTTCCACCAGTTTAGGTTGGTGCATAAATTGTTGAGCTAATGCTTTTATTTCTTTTGAGAATGTCGCAGAGAACAGCAGCGTCTGGCGCTCTTCAGGAATTAATTTCATAACTTTTTTAATGTCATGAATAAAACCCATGTCTAGCATGCGATCTGCTTCATCAAGAATAAGCACATCGATTTTGCTTAAATCAACCGTGCCCTGACGGCTATGGTCAAGCAAGCGTCCGGGGGTTGCTACTAAAATGTCGACACCTCGACGTAACGCATTAATTTGTGGGTTGATACCAACGCCACCAAAAATGACCAATGATTTAAGGCCTGTGTATTTTGCGTAGGTGTTGAGGTTATCCTCAACCTGAGCTGCTAACTCACGTGTCGGTGTTAATATTAACGCTCGAATAACAGGCTTACCTTCTGTCTTCGTCGAAGACAAGTTATGCAATAAAGGAAGCGTAAATCCTGCTGTTTTCCCGGTTCCGGTTTGCGCTGCTGCCAGTAAGTCATGACCTTTCATTACGGTCGGAATGGCTTGCTCTTGAATCGGGGTAGGGGTGGTGTAACCGCATTCATTTACGGCTCGTAAGATATTGTCGTTCAGTCCTAGTGACTGAAACGAGTTCTGATTTTGTTCTGTGGACATGAAGCTCCGGGAATTGTTTTAAGTAGGTATCACAGTTGCTGTGACTTTCCCTGCACTATACCACATTCTCAGTAACTCGGATTCAGTAATTCAACTTGATCTGAGTCAAAGTCTACCCTCGGAGAATCTATTCTCAACGGCTTTTGGGCGATTTTGCTTAAAGCTTCAACAGAACTGTTATATATTAGTTATCTTAGTTAAAAAGTTATTTTAGTTAAAAACATTCGCTTTAAAGGGCTGTGCTGTAACGGAGAATGCTCATGGAAGTAAAACAAGCCTTTACCGATTTTCTCGAGATTATTCCTGATGGTGCAGTCGTTATAAACACTGAAGGGTTGATTGTCGCTGTGAATCAAGCAGCAGCGGCAATGTTTGGTTATTCGTCGTCTTCAATGTTGGAAATGCCGTTAAATAGCTTATTGCCTAAAGAGTTCCGGGAAAAGCATGATGAACACCTGGTCAAGTTTTTTAAACACCCAGGGCGGCGTTCAATGGGGAATGGCCTAATCTTTCCTGCCGTTCGCCGTGATGGTTCTAAGTTTTACGTTGATATTATGCTGAACCAGATGGAAATTGAAGGTGAATTGTTCGGTATTGCGATCGCTCGTGATTACACGCTGCTTAAAAAAGCGGAAGATAAAATTCGTTTGGAACTGGAGTTTGAAAAACGTCAGGCATTGACGGATCATTTAACCGGCATAATGAACCGAAGAGCGTTTACAGCGCAGTTGACCGATGAAATTACGCAGTTGGAGCAGCATGGAACGCCGTTCGCAGTCAGCTTTATTGATCTTGATGACTTTAAAGAAATTAACGACGAGTACGGTCACCAGTATGGTGATGAAGTCCTACAAAAGATTGCTGAACTTATTCGTTTGCACAGTCGGCATACCGATTATGTTGCTCGCATTGGCGGTGACGAATTTGCGACCATTCATCCGATGATTGCAGCAAGTGACGCTGAGCAAATGATGCAACGCTTAAGAGCTGAATTAGTCAGCGGAATAGGGCATGCAAAGTTGCCAGTCACCTTGTCTATTGGTTTATGCCAATGCGACAAACCGTCAGAGCATTACACTGTTGAAAATATTATGGCGCGGGCAGACCGGGCTATGTATCAGGCTAAAAAGGAAGGCAAGAACGCCGTTGTTCTGACGGGTTAGTGAGTCTTGCGTTAAGTCGTGTAATTTTGTTTGATTATTGTCCATGGTCTAGCCTAGAGTTGTTTTAGACTGCGTAAGGAGAGAGCATGGGTGTTGTCACATCTTACCTGAGAATTATTTTGCTGATTCTGGGCGTACTGGCTGGTATTCAATTACCGGGCTTTGTTGATCAATACGGCAAAAGCCTTAATGCTCATCTAATAGAGTCAGAAAAAAGCCTTGATGCATTCAGAGACGAAGCAGAGAAGTTTTTCGATGGTGATATCGAACAGCTCATTGCTCACTATGAGGCCAGTGACGATATCGTCTTCCAGGAAGGAGGACAAAGCATTAGCGCTATTTACACGCGCCATCAGTTATTACTCCGTGCGCTGAATAAATTTAACGAAAACGCCTGGAATGCTTACACTCAGGCTTTTATTTCTCCCGTACCAGACATACAACAGGAAGTCAGAAGTGACTTTTCCTACACGGTTAAGCTGAACCCGGGGGCTATCCTATTTGGCTTGGTTTGCGGTTTAGTGCTCGCCATTGTCGGTGAACTATTTATTCGCTTGTTGGCGCGCCCCTTTCGACGATCGCCGCACAGTTAAGTCCACTCGGCATGGTTCCATAATTCAAGCCACTATTGGACGCCAGGCGGCTTGCGCAAAAGGCGTCAGCAACATCATTTGTGGCGTGTTGAAGCAATAAAGCTCCCTGTAAGCCTACCGCCATTTTGTCTGCAATAGTCCTTGCTCTATATTGCAGAGTGTTTATATCGCTAAATTCCGATTTTAAGCTACGCACAAAGGTATCAAAGTGTCGATCCGCTCCCTGAGCCTTCTCTAATTCAGTAAAGTACGCATCGAGAACCTCCGGCTGTTTTTCAATTGCGCGCAAAATATCAAGGCACTGAACATTGCCGCTGCCTTCCCATATCGCATTCACCGGCGACTCCCGGAATAAACGCGGCATAATATGGTTTTCCATAACACCGCTGCCGCCAATGACTTCCATCGCCTCGTAGGCATGGTTCGGTGTACGCTTGCAAATCCAGTATTTGCCAACGGGTGTGGCAATGCGGGACAACAGCTTTTCATGCTCGCTGTTCTGGTTGTCCATTGCTCGGGCAATGCGCATGGTGTATGTCATAGCTGCTTCACTTTCTATTGCAAGGTCAGCCAGCAAGTTTTGCATGAGCGGTTGTTCACTTAATCGGGCACCGAAAGCTTCCCGATTCGATGCGTGATGGATGGCTTGAGCCACAGCTTGGCGCATGCCGGACGACGAACCAATCATGCAGTCGTAGCGAGTGGTCGCGACCATTTCAATAATAGTGCGAATGCCGCGACCCTCTTCACCGACCATCCAACCTAGCGCGCCACGTAACTCGGTTTCACAGGATGCATTGGCGGCATTGCCCATTTTTTGTTTCAACTGTTGTATTTGTAGCGGGTTTTTAGAGCCATCGGGGCGCCAACGGGGGACTAAAAAGCACGATAAACCGTTTGTCGTCTGTGCGAGCACAAGAAAAGCGTCACACATAGGTGCTGAAACAAACCATTTGTGCCCGATGAGTTCATAGGCTTCACCTGAACCTTCTTGACTAATGGCGTAAGCCCGAGTCGAGTTTCTACGCACGTCAGACCCACCTTGTTTTTCGGTCATTGCCATGCCAATTGTTACCGCGCTTTTTTCGGTATGGGGGCGGTTGCTCGGGTCATAAACGCGGGCTGTGATTTTTGGCGCCCACTCTTTCAGTAAACTGGGCTGGTGACGCAGCGCCGGAACGGCTGCAAAGGTCATGGTAATGGGACAGCCGTGCGCCGCTTCGACTTGGGTATGCAGATAATATTTTGCCGCTCGAGCCACATGAGCCCCCGGTTTAGGGTCGCTCCAGGGACTGGCATGCAACCCATGCTCAATGGCGGTTGTCATTAACTGATGATAACTGGGGTGAAAGTCGACCTGATCAATACGATGCCCATAGCGATCGTGAGTTCTCAGCTCCGGCGGATATTTGTTTGCCTGAAACCCAAGCTCAATACTGTCACGTTGACCGGCCAGCGCACCAAAAGCAATAAGATCAGAGTAGGCCCAGCTGGCTCCCTCTCGTTCAACCGCCGCCTGAAGCGCCTTGTCAGCTAAATAGAGATTATAGTTTTCTAACGGCTCCGGCTGGTTTTCAACTTCATGTGTGCTGGCCATGAACTTATTGGCTTTTGGGTATTGTTGCGTCATGTTTCACTCCTTATTAACTTTGAGTGAAGCAAGATAAATTAGCCCCGTCAATAGACTAAAGGTTGCCTTTTGAGTGTTTTTTTATAACAGTTAGAGACATAATTAAAAAAAAATAAGACGGTTTATATTGCGCCAAATAATTATAAGAACATTACTGTTAGCGCTTGCCTGGATAATTTTGTGGCGTGTTGCAGGAATAATGGAATACGCTCCGCACGCCAGTATTTGGTTTCCGCCAGCGGGGCTGACGTTCGCTGCATTTCTGGTCATGAGCTGGCGAGCCTTTCCCGCAATACTACTTGGCAGTATCGTAACAACGTTATGGGTATCTGATTTATACGGTGACCAAACACCGGTCAAGGATTTACTCGTGACTGGTCTGATTTTTGGATTTGCGCATACGGTGCCTTATTTCTTAGGGGCGTGGTTATTGCGCTCCAAACTACTTCGCTTAGGCAGCCACGGTTTGTCTAGCACCATTATGACGTTTTTAGGTATTGCTGCACTGTCGTCATTTTGCGCGGCGTGGTTGGGTACTGAGGTCATGATCTCCGGTAATTTGCTTCAAGCTGAGGCGCTTTGGTACACCTGGCTGCCTTGGTGGATAGGGGACTTGAGCGGCGTTATTGTGCTCACGCCTATTTTCATTGCGTTGGTGAGTTGGCGCTACCCACAAATAGAACGCTGGCTAGGTGGCTTAAAGTTTACCGAAGGTGGGGGCAGTTGGTCGTCCTTTTCTACAAAGTTGCTGATTATTGTCATTATGCTGGCAGTTTGCTTAATCATTTCTATGTTTTCCAGCTATGAAGAGGCTGCCTTTCTGGTCTTCTTTTTAATTTTACCTTTGCTTTGGGTTTCCTATACCGAGTCGCCATTAAAAACCGCTATAGCACTTGCTGTCTTTAGTACCATTACGGCCTTCTCTATTGGTCTATTGGGGTTAATGGACTACGCAATTGTGTATCAGTTTGCGGTCACTGTTATAGCGTCAACGGCTTGGTTTGGATTAACGGTTCCGGCGCTAGTCGCACATAATCAATACTTGACGCATCAAGTATCGCAAGACGGTTTAACAAGCGCGGCCTCTCGTGAACACTTTATGCAACAAGCGGACTTACTACTGAAAATGGCTCGGCGACGTAACAAACCTATTTCAGTCATTATGTTTGATCTCGATAAGTTTAAATCAATTAATGACACTTATGGTCATATTGTTGGTGACTCAGCGCTTGTTGAAATTACCAATGCGGTCAATGCGCAGTTGCGGGAGTCGGATGTACTCGGTCGCTTTGGTGGTGACGAGTTTATGATTTTACTCCCTGATACCGATCAAAGCGATGCTGTGGGTGTTGCGCATAAACTGAGAGAGGGTATATCGAAAATAGTCATACCATCGCTTGCAGAGCGTTTGTCATGCAGCTTTGGTGTGGCACAGGTATCAAAAGATGAACATATTATGGTCGCTGTTGACCGGGCCGATAGGGCGTTATTACACGCAAAGCGAAACGGCCGTGATCGCATAGAAAAGGATGCTGTATGAAAATTGTATTTCTTGGCGGTGCAGAAACCGTAACGGGCTCTAAATATTTAGTTGAAACGGATTCGACCCGACTCTTGATTGACTGTGGTTTATTTCAGGGCTATAAGTGGTTACGCCGACGTAATTGGCAGCCTTTGCCAATGGGGATCCAGGACGTTGACGGTGTGGTTCTGACACATGCGCATTTAGACCACTCCGGTTTTATTCCGGTTCTGTATAAAAATGGCTACCGTGGTCCTGTTTTTGCGCATCACGCAACGGTCGGTCTGTGCGACATTTTGCTGGCGGACAGTGGCCGTATACAAGAAGAGGACGCCAAGTACCTTGGTAAACATAAGCTTAGTCGGCATGAAAAACCTGAACCTCTCTACGACGAAGCCACGGCGAAAGCGTCTATGACGTTATTTCAAGGCGTTGAATATCATCAACAATTTTCCATTGGCGATATTACTATTACGTTAAGAAAAGCGGGCCACATTTTAGGTGCTGCCAGCGTTATTTTGGAAGCTGATGGTAAGCGAGTTGGCTTTTCCGGTGACCTTGGTCGGCCGAACGACATTATGATGTATCCGCCAGAACCGCTGCCTGAACTTGATTTACTGATGCTGGAATCGACTTATGGAGACCGACGTCATCAGGCAACCGACAGTGCAGAAGAGCAATTAGCGGAAGTGGTCAATGAAACTTCTCAGTCTGGTGGTGTCCTTTTAATACCGAGTTTCTCAGTAGGTCGCGCCCAGTTGCTACAGTATCTATTGGTAAAATTAATGGATGAAAAGCGGATTCCACGACAGCCTATTTTCCTGGACTCTCCCATGGCCATTAATGTGTCCGGCTTGTATCAACGGTTTTATGACTTGCATAAGTTGTCGGATGCTCAGTGTCAAAATACCTTTAACAAAGTGGAGTACACGCGTTCGGTTGATGATTCAAAAGCGATAGCCTCGCAAACTGGACCGCATATCATAATTGCCGGTAGCGGTATGGCAACAGGAGGCCGAATTTTGCATCATTTCAAGCATTGGCTGGCTGATCATCGCGCAACTGTTCTGTTCAGCGGCCACCAGGCAGGCGGTACACGCGGTGCAAAAATGTTACAAGGTGTTGAGTCGATTAAACTGCACGGAGAGTGGCTCCCGGTTAAGGCTCGTATAAGAGCATTAGAGGGGTTGTCAGGGCACGCGGATTATGAAGAAATTACACAGTGGCTGAAGCAGTCTGAATTAAAACCCAATACGGCGATTCAGTTGGTGCATGGCGAGCCGGACGCCCTGGAAGCATTCCGCGACCACCTTATGCAAACAACGTCTTTTGATGTCGAAGTCGCGGATTATCAAGGGGTGTATCATCTATAGAAAAATGGCACTTAAAAGTGCCATTTAATCAATAAATTCGGGTTTTTCTCGTTAACACCATCAATATAAAACTTGTTGCGCCAGTAAACGTACTCGACACCAACGTAAAGTGGCGCAGACAGGTTAAAATAAGGCGATAAATTCCACTTGAGCTGTGAAGTGAAGTTCATATTAGCCGGACCGATACCGCTAATACCAGAGGCGTAATCTAAAAAGCCATCGTACATCCATTGGGTTTCACCAACAGAGAAAGGTACTCCCCAAGACAAGGTCACTTGGTAGTTGTTGTCGAAACCATCATTGTTTCTCCTGTACGCATCAACTTCAAAAAACTGAAAGCCGGGTACATCGAAAGCTGCGCCAATGCCATAAAGGTAGTGAGTAAAACCGTCACCAACTTCTGCGGTAGTGGTAACGCTTAAATTGTTGACGATGTTGTCTTCAAACTGCACGAAGTAGACTTCCGGAGAGACCTCTATATAGGTTTCTGTATCGCCGTTATCAGATTCTAAACGGTCGGCGAAAGAGAAGATCTTGCCCCAACTGTACCCGCCAACGTACTCGAGAGTGATAACCTGGCGGTCAGGGTCGCCAACTTCATAGTCACTACCATTTAAGTAGGTGAGACTGGTGTCTGACCAATACTTTTCTGCGGTTGCTGAAAAAGGCAAAGCCAAAAGAATGAACAAAGAGAAAACGATGTGTTTCATGGATAAAGCGCCTAAATTTTAGTCAAGTTTGCAAAAACGGAGCGATTATACGCAAGCTGGACTGTAAATTTAAAGAAATATCTGCGATTGCGGGCTGTTATTATTCAATCGAATTCGTTACATTACAAAAAGCTAACATCTCTACTGAGTCGCTGAGGTAATCAAGCGCGAATGCGTGATCAATTTTTGTTAAAGCAGTACATAAATACGTTAGAGTCTACTGCGCTTTGTGCCCGACTGTCGCCGTCTGGTCACATTCGGTGGTTAAGTGACTCCATGCATAAGCTGCTCGATATTCACTACCTAAAACAGACCACAGCGTTTCGTGATTTCCTGCACCCTGACAACAGACAGCATGTAACAGAAGTTATAAGCTATGCAATTGAATCGGGTAACAGCTGGAACGGTACGGTTTGCCTTGAAAGCAACACACGCACGAACTGGTGTCGTTGCATGACCATTCCGCTTTACGATGAAGCGGGTACGCTAAATGAACTGGTTCTGTTGTTTCAGGATATCTCACGCGAAGTTCACCTTGACGAACTTCTGCAAGAAGCGCGCTATGATCGGGTAACCGGGTTACCAACCAGAGTTGACTTATTAAACGACCTGAAACGTGTAAAAGCACAATGTCTGGCCGTACTTGATATACGAAAATTTCGCAGTTATGCGGACTTCTATGGTTTGGACTTTGGTGACGAATTGCTTCGTAAATTCAGTTTATGGGCACAAAAGCAGCTAAAGTCGAACCATATTAATATTTATCGCTTGTACAGCGACAAGTTTGCGCTCATTCCTGATTTTCGAATGATACCTACGTTATTTGAAAGTCACTTACTGCACTTTTATGAAGCCTTGTCTGACCTTAAGTTGGAAGTGCGTGACGTTGAGGCGAATTTGGACGTGGCCATAGGAATGGGGGTCGGTGACAGCAAGCATCTGCAGCTCGCAGAGAGTGCTTTATCAAAAGCGAAGGCAATTTATTCCGGGCACAAAATAGAAGTCGTGCGAGAGCGTGAGTTCTTAAAAGAAAACAAGGTTAATTGGATTCCTAAAATTCAATCCGCCATTACCGATCACCGCTTTGTGAACTATTACCAACCAATTAAAAGCACCTCGAACGAGCGTCCGAGTTATTATGAAGCGCTGGTGAGAATGCGTGACAACAACAGTGACTTACCTCCGGGAATGTTTCTAGATAAAGCAAAAACGACGCGTTATTACTGTGAAATTACACGTTCAGTCATAGAGCAAGCGGTGTTAGCGTCTGAAGAATTTGGTGTTGCGATATCGGTGAATTTATCGATTGAAGACATACTCAACGACAAAACCGTAAATTTCATACGGTATGTGCTCATGGAGCACAAAAAAGCTCAGCTAATATTTGAAATCACCGAAACGGAATCGACCGAGGATTTCGAAAAAGTTCAGACGTTTGCGCAAGAGGTAAGACAGCTGGGTGGCCAAATTGCGATTGATGATTTTGGTGTAGGATATTCGAACTTCTCCCGGTTAATTAGCTTACGTCCGGACTATCTGAAAATTGACGGCAGTATTGTTCAGAATGTTTTATATGACGAGACCAGTGCCAGCATTTTGAATGGCATGATTAGCATTTGTAAGGAATTGAATATTCCTATTGTTGCCGAGTTTGTTGAAAATGAAGAAGTGAACAGCTACTTGTGTAGCCAGAACATTGAGTACTTGCAAGGCTACTATATTGGCAAACCAAGCCCTGAAGTAAACCGACTACTAAACTGATTTTCCTATGACTGATTTTATAGAAACTTACGATAATGCATTGTCGTCAGACTTTTGTAAGCAGTTGATTGATACTTTTGAGAGCTCCGGACATACTTTTCAAGGCCGCACTGGCGGTGGAGTGGATGTGGAGAAAAAGTCGAGCACAGACTTAATGCTCAACTCTCACGCAGAGTATCAAGATTTACTGCTGAAAATTCAAAAAACGACGGCAGACCATGCTTTGCAGTATTTTAAGAAATATCACTTTGCGTTAATTGCGCCTGTGGCTCTTACGCTTCAGCATCCGAAGACTCAACAGCCAACTCCGTTGACCCATGAAAATTTTGATGAAATAGCCAAAGGCAATGAAATGGCGATTATGCAAAAGCTGTTTCGTGTAGGCGCCATTCAAATGCAGCGCTATCGTAAAGGTGAGGGCAATTATAACTACTGGCATTGCGAGACGTTTCCTCAGAAAGGCTCAACCGAGCCACTGCATCGTGCTTTGTTATTTATGTACTATTTAAACGATGTGGAAGAAGGGGGGGAGACCGACTTTTACTACCAGGAGCGTTCGTTAAAGCCCAAAGCCGGACAAATGGTTATTGCTCCCGCGTATTTCACCCATACTCACCGTGGTAGAACGCCGGTGTCTAATGACAAATATATTCTTACCAGCTGGATTCTGCATAGTCGCGCCGAGCAGTTATTTGGCGCTTAACGGTTCAATGTATTAATTCGCGTTAATGCGTAAAAAAAGCCCCGGCTTAACGATGAAGCCGGGGCTTTTTATTGAGCCTGTTTTACTTTTTATTCTTCGTCACTTTGAAGAATAGTGACTTCGCCTAGATTCAGTTCGCGAACTTTATCTTCAATTTCAGCTAAGTCACCAACAATAACCCAGGTCATGGCGTTTGGTGTTAACACATTATCGGCGCTTTCCTGGATATCATCCAGAGTAATTGCATTGATGCGCTGACCATAGGACTCAAGATACTCAACGTCTTTGCCTTTGTTAAAGGTACTTATCAACCCGCTCAATAAAGCGCCTTTGGTTTCATAAGCGCCAGGAAGTTTGGCTGTTTTGTTGGCTTTAACTTTGGCAAGTTCATCGTCGGTTGCCGGCTTATCGCCTTCATACTGAGTAAACTCTTTGACAATTTCCTGAATGGATTCCTGAGTCTTGTCCGTTTGAACCGGCGCAAGTGCCATTAATAGTCCGGGGCCTTCGTTGTCCAGCCATATAGAACGAGCACCGTAAGACCAGCCCTTATCCTCACGGAGATTCATATTTAAACGACTGGTGAAACTGCCACCGAGAATCGTATTCATCACGTCAATGGTATCGGCGTTGTCGACTTGACCTGAAGGTGCAAGCTGCCCCGCAATAATTAACGATTGAGGTGTTCCCGGTTTATTAATCAGGAAAACGCGACTGTCGTTTGATGCTGCAGACGCATCCAGTGTTTTTTCAGGCTTAGGTGTTGCCGGAGACTGCCAGCTGGCAAATTGCTCTTCCAGCAATAATTTAGCTTGCTCTACTGTGGTGTCGCCCACAATGACCAGTTTTGCATTGTCCGGGCGTAGCCAGGTTTGTGCATGCTCAACTAAGTCTTCACGCGTCAGAGACTTAATTGAGTCGACCGTACCAGAGCCCGTCAGCGGCTGGCTGTATGCGTGACCATCACCGAACATTAAGCCAGGCAAAACGCGCAGAGCCTGAGTTTGAGGGCGAGCTTCTTCCTTGCGAATGCCCTCTATCCAATTTGAACGTTTGCGTTCAATTTCTTCTTCTGAAAAAGCCGGATTTTGCAGAACATCATTCATTAACGATAAGCTTTCGGCAAAGTTAACGCTTAGCGTGTCCATGCTAATGCGAGAGCTGTCCAGACTGGCTGAGGCATTTAGGTTGGTACCTAAAGACTCTAAGCGTTCACTTAACTCTAACGCTCCCAAACTCTCAGTTCCTTCTTTCAGCATTGACATGGTATAGCTTGCTGTACCTAATTTACCGCCAACATCTGACGCATAACCACTGTCAAAGACTAAGCTCATTTCAATGGTTGGGGTATCGGTACGTTGTGCCAAATAGACATCTAAGCCATTCGACAGTGTAAACTGCTCAACTTCTGGTAATTCCAGCTGAGGTAAGTCGCCAACATTAGGAAGCTCTGAACGATCTGCATCCGTTTCCTGCGCCGTGTAGTTTGGTTGTGGTACAACGTTCAGAACAAAGTCGCCACTGGATAACCACTTTTGAGCGACATTTTGAATGTCACTGACGGTTGCCTGTTTTGTCCACTCCATTTCCTGTGCATAGAAGCCAGGGTCGTCGTGGTAGACAGCGCCAGAGGCAAGAATGTCTGACTTACCACCAAAGCCACCCACTTTTTCAGCACGGCGTACAAAGTTTGCTGTCGTACTAAACTTAGTACGTTGCAATTCTGATTGGGTAGGCCCTTCTTTAATTAAGCGCTGTAACTCTTCATTAATAATTGCTTCGATTTGCTCAAGCTCAACACCTGGTTTTGCATCAGCCGTAATCATGAACTGACCGGCCAGTGTGCGACCGTATTGGAAAGCGCCAACAGAGCTGGCAATTTGCTCGTCATAGACCAGACGCTCATACAAACGAGAGTTTTTCCCGTTGGCAAGGATATCAGCGAATAGCTCAAGGTATTCGGAGTCAGCCGTACCCATTTGCGCGGTATTCCAAACTTTATAAACACGAGCGGCTGGAACACGGTCTTCCATGGTAGCACGTTTGGTTTCATCGCGTTTTGCGACCCAGGTTTCTTGTTTTTTCAACGGTTTGCCTGGGTCGATGTCAGCAAAGTATTTGGTGACCTTCTCTCTCGCGGTTTCAACATCAATGTCACCCGCTAAGACGAGTACAGCGTTGGCGGCACCATAGTAGTCTTTAAACCATTGGTGTACGTCGTCCAGTGTCGCTGCATTTAAGTCTTCCATCGAGCCAATAACCGACCATGAATAAGGATGACCTTCCGGGAACGTTTGCTCGGCAATGTAGCTCCAGGCTTTACCGTATGGCTGAGCTTCACCCTGACGCTTCTCGTTTTGTACAACGCCACGTTGTTCGTCGAGCTTTTCTTGAGTAACAGCGCCTAACAAATGACCCATGCGGTCCGACTCCATCCATAACGCCATATCAAGCGCTGGTGTTGGAACGTTTTCAAAGTAATTCGTGCGGTCGTTGTTGGTGGTACCGTTCATTTCAGTGGCGCCTGCACGTTCAAAAGGACCGAAATATTCGTCGTCGTAGTTTTCAGTACCATTAAACATCAAATGTTCAAACAGGTGCGCGAAACCCGTTTTACCGGGCTTTTCGTCTTTAGAACCAACGGCGTACCATACGTTAACGGCAACAATGGGGGCTTTGCGATCTTCATGAACGACAACCGTTAATCCGTTATCTAAGGTAAATGTTTCGTAGTTAACCTTCACTTCAGGAAACTGAGACTGGCTAACAGCGGTTGTATTACTAGCCGATGTTGTTGACTGGCAGCCGCCTAAAAGAACCGTCGTCACTGCAACTGCAGTGAGGGTTTTCATCATCTTCATAATTATTCCCAATATTGTTTTTATAAGCCCCACTACTATACGAAACCCCAGCGGGGTGTGCCCGATAAATGACCTGTTAAATTGTAACGAAATTAAACATATTGAAACCGCCCACTGTTTTTTGTGATAAATAAGGTTTCAGTCAAGTCTTTTAATTACGCAGACAATCAAGGATAATTGCGCGCGATTTGCAGAAAATAGATACGGTATCTTGTGAATAAGACGGTGAATAAGACGACAGTTATAGCAATAGCGGGGGCTTCAGCGTCAGGCAAAAGTTTGTTTGCCTCGACGGTTTATCAGGAGTTAGTTGCGGAGTTGGGCACTGACGGTATCGCCATTCTCGCCGAGGATGCTTACTACCGCGATCAGAGTCATATGACGATGGAACAGCGAGTTCTGACCAACTATGACCAACCGGCGGCCTTCGAGCATGACTTGCTCATGAAGCACTTAAAACAGTTGAAGGCTGGCGAAGCGGTTGAAATGCCGCAGTACAGCCATAAAACGCACACCCGCCTTCCCGAAACCATTAAAGTGGCACCGGCAAGGGTAGTTATGGTTGAAGGTATTTTATTACTGACGGACGAAAAGCTGAGGGAACAGTTCGATATCTCCGTATTTATGGATACCCCCCTCGATATTTGCTTGCTGCGTCGTATTAAACGCGATATTGAAGAGCGTGGTAGAAATTTACAGTCAGTAACAGAGCAATACGAACAGTATGTGCGCCCGGCGTTTTTTGACTTTATTTTCCCATCTAAGCAATACGCTGATCTTGTTGTCACTCGTGGTGGCCAGAACGAAATAGCCATTGACATTATAAAAACAAAAATACGTCAGTTGCTGGCGGAATAAACTGGTTTTCTTATGAATAGTATTCTTGGCATTGCCATTATTTTTCTCGTTGCTTATCTGGTGTCGACAAACCGCAAAGCTATCCGCTGGCGCACCGTTCTCGGTGCGTTTGCTATTCAAGTCGTGCTTGCCGGGTTTGTGCTTTATGTGCCTATTGGTCGTGAAATGCTGTTTGGTTTCGCACAGGGCGTTTCGACCGTTATTGGCTACACCAAAGCGGGTATCGACTTTCTGTTTGGTAACTTAGCGTCCGAAGACTTTGGCTTTGTGTTCGCCATTCAGGTGTTGTCCGTTATTGTCTTTTTCTCGTCACTTATTTCCGTGCTTTATTATCTGGGTATTATGAAGTGGGTCATTCGCATACTCGGTGGTGGCTTGCAAAAACTGCTGGGCACCAGTCGCCCTGAGTCGATGTCAGCGGCGGCAAATATTTTCGTGGGGCAGACAGAAGCGCCCATGATGGTGCGGCCTTTCATTGGCACCATGACACGCTCGGAGCTTTTTGCCGTAATGGTGGGCGGAATGGCGTCCGTTTCCGGATCCGTTTTGGCGGGTTATGCCGGGGTTGGCGTAGAGCTAAAATACCTAATTGCGGCAAGTTTCATGGCAGCCCCAGCTGGCTTCCTTATGGCCAAAATGATGATTCCGGAGTGCGAAAAGCCACGTAACGATCTTGAAGAAATAGAAGTGGATGATAACTCAGCTAACGTTATTGATGCGGCAGCGCAAGGTGCGTCCAGTGGCTTGCAACTGGCGATGAATGTGGGCGCAATGTTGCTGGCGTTTGTGGCACTTATTGCGTTAATTAATGGTATTTTCGGCTGGGTTGGTAGCTGGTTTGGTTACGCTGATTTAACCTTGCAGGAAGTATTTGGTTATGTCTTTCAGCCAGTCGCTTATGTGTTAGGCGTCAGCTGGGATGAAGCGAACCTTGCCGGTAGTTTCATTGGCCAAAAGCTAGTTATTAATGAGTTTGTTGCTTATCTCGATTTTGTGAATTACAAAGAGCAAATGAGCGAGCACTCACAAGTGATTGTGACGTTCGTGCTATGTGGCTTTGCAAACTTTTCATCCATTGCTATTTTGCTTGGTGGTCTTGGCGGTATGGCACCCAGTCGCCGTCATGACATAGCCAGATTGGGTATGAGAGCGCTTTTAGCCGCGACGCTTGCGAATATGATGAGCGCTGCGATAGCTGGCTTCTTTGTTTCCCTGACCTAATAAAGCCCCGGAGACCGCAATTAACTGCGGTCTCTCATGACACCTTCCTGAATGGTCGATGCGACCAGCATACCGTCTCTGGTATATATTTGACCACGCACCAGACCACGCTGCCCGCTGGCTGATGGGCTGTCTATTGCGTACAAGACCCAGTCATCCATGCGGAAATCACGATGGAACCACATGGCGTGGTCAATGGTCGCAACCTGCATATTGGGTTGCGCAAAACTAACGCCATGAGGCTGCAACGCGGTTGGTAGAAAGTTAAAGTCTGACGCGTAAGCCAGTAGGTATTTATGCACGCGAGTGTCCGCGGGCATATTGCCGTTGGCTTTTAACCAAACATAACGCTTAGGTTCGTCTTTTTCCGGCTTAAATGGGTTATAGGGCGTTACAAAACGCATTTCTATTGGTTTTTCACAAATAAATTTATTGCGAAGTGGCGCCGGAATCAATTCTTCGTGTTCGCGGTAAATATCCAGGTCTGATATCAAACCTTCTGGTCCGGGAACTTCTGGCATGACGTCCTGGTGTTCAAAACCGCTTTCCTGCTGTTGAAACGACGCGGTCATATAGAAAATAGGCTTGCCGTACTGAATGGCTTGCACCCGCCGCGCTGAAAAGCTTTTACCGTCGCGAATGTTTTCTACATCGTAAACAATGGGCTTTTTGGCATCGCCCGGACGCAAAAAGTAACTGTGAAACGAGTGGCAGACACGTTCGGCCGGTAATGTTTCTTTTGCCGCAGACAGCGCTTGACCAATGACCTGGCCGCCAAATACAGCACCAAAGCCTAAATCCTGACTTTGACCGCGGTATAAGCCGTCTTCAATGGTTTCCAGTGTCAATAGGTTCAATAAATCGTCGAGTACCTTGCTCATTTCCTGCGTCCTGTAGTGCTGATTTAAACTTAAGTCTTATTGATCTTAAACGGTTTTTTCGGACTATGTAATATAAAGTAAGAAAATAACGATTATAGTAGATTAACTGAACATTTTACGTGCAGTGTGTTGGCACAACTCTTTGATTTGTGTTTGCATAGAAAGCACTTTATGTGGCTCAAACGATTCTGTTTGTCTATATTAGAAGTATCGTTTGGCTTAACAAAACGCTTAAGAAGCGAAAGGGAGAGTATCTATGTCAGGCAACGACAGTCTGAAAACCTTAAGTACATTAGAGGTTAACGGAAAAACCTTTCATTACTACAGTTTGCCCAAAGCGGCAGAAGCTCTAGGGGATATTTCAAAACTTCCGGCTTCAATGAAAGTGTTGTTAGAAAACTTGCTGCGTAATGAAGACGGCAGCACAGTGAATGAAGATGATTTAAAAGCCATGGTCGATTGGCAGAAAGAAAAGAAGATTGACCGTGAAATACAGTACCGCCCGGCGCGCGTACTGATGCAAGACTTCACCGGCGTCCCCGGTATTGTCGATTTGGCTGCCATGCGAGACGCGGTTGATAAAGCGGGTCACGACCCTGAAACCATTAACCCGCTGTCACCGGTCGACTTGGTTATCGACCACTCGGTAATGGTCGATAAGTACGCAAGTCCTGAAGCGTTTAAAGAGAATGTTCGCATTGAAATGGAGCGTAACAAAGAGCGTTACGAATTCCTGAAGTGGGGACAGGGCGCGTTCGAAAACTTTCGTGTAGTGCCGCCAGGTACAGGTATTTGCCACCAGGTAAACCTGGAATATTTAGGTAAAAGTGTCTGGACTAGAGAGGAAGACGGTAAAACCTTTGCATTCCCGGATACTCTAGTCGGTACTGACTCACACACCACCATGATCAACGGTATTGGTGTATTAGGTTGGGGTGTTGGCGGCATTGAAGCAGAAGCCGCAATGCTTGGTCAGCCGGTTTCTATGCTGATTCCGGAGGTGGTTGGTTTCCGTTTAACCGGTAAACTTAACGAAGGTGTAACGGCAACTGACTTGGTATTAACCGTAACGCAAATGCTGCGTGAAAAAGGTGTTGTCGGTAAGTTTGTTGAATTCTACGGTCCAGGTTTAGACAACCTGCCATTGGCAGACCGTGCGACCATATCAAATATGGCACCAGAGTATGGTGCAACCTGTGGTTTCTTCCCGGTGGATGATGAGACATTGCGCTACTTCCGCCTGTCAGGTCGTGACGAAGAGACCATTGAACTGGTTGAAAAGTACAGCAAAGCTCAGGGTCTATGGCGTGACAACGACAACGAACCTGAGTATACCGACTCATTAGAGTTAGACTTAGGTGATGTGACGGCATCATTGGCAGGACCTAAGCGTCCGCAGGACCGCGTCAACATGGAGCAGTTAGGTAGTAACTTTGACCTGATTCTTGAGACGAATGGCCAGTCAAGTGAGAAAGATAAAGAGGTGCCGGTAAAAGGTAAGGACTACAGCCTATCACATGGTGACGTTGTTATCGCCGCTATTACCTCTTGTACCAACACCTCAAACCCAAGCGTTATGATGGCAGCTGGTCTGTTGGCTCAAAAAGCGATAGAAAAAGGGTTAATGCGTAAGCCGTGGGTTAAGTCATCGCTTGCACCTGGCTCTAAAGTCGTGACTGATTATCTGGCAAAAGCGGGGTTGGATGACTACCTCGATAAACTTGGTTTTCATCTAGTAGGTTACGGTTGTACGACGTGTATTGGTAACTCGGGCCCATTGGACGATGAAATTACTGAAGCGATTCAGGAGGGGGATTTAACCGTATCGTCGGTGTTGTCCGGTAACCGCAACTTTGAAGGTCGCGTTCACCCAGAAGTTAAGGCGAACTGGCTTGCGTCACCACCGCTAGTTGTTGCTTATGCGTTGGCAGGTACCACGCGTACTGACTTAACCAAAGATCCTATTGGTAAAGACAAAGACGGCAACGACGTGTTCTTGAAAGACATTTGGCCAAGCAGCGCAGAAATCTCAGAAGCGGTTAAAATGGTTGATAACCAAATGTTCGGCAAAGAATACGCTGAAGTATTCGCCGGTGACGAAGAGTGGCAGAACATTAGTGTCGCTGAGGGTAAAACCTATAATTGGCAGGATGAGTCGACCTACGTTAAGAACCCACCGTTCTTCGAAGGTATTGATAAGCCATTAGAAGGACCAAGTGACATAAAAGACGCAAATGTCTTAGCGGTGTTTGCAGACTCGATTACCACCGACCATATTTCACCAGCGGGTTCTATTAAGCCGGACTCTCCTGCGGGCAAATACTTGCAGGAAAACGGTGTGGCCGTGAAAGATTTCAACTCGTATGGTTCGCGTCGTGGTAATCATGAAGTCATGATGCGCGGCACATTCGCCAATATCCGTATCAAGAACCAAATGCTCGACAATGTTGAGGGTGGCTTTACTAAGTTCATTCCGACCGGCGAGCAAATGCCAATTTACGACGCTGCCATGAAGTACATGGAAAATGACACACCATTAGTCGTGTTGGCAGGTAAGGAATACGGTACAGGCTCTAGCCGAGACTGGGCAGCAAAAGGCACTCGTTTGCTGGGCGTTAAGGCTGTTATCGCAGAAAGTTACGAGCGTATTCACCGTTCTAACCTAGTTGGCATGGGCGTTCTGCCACTGCAATTTGCAGACGGAGAGAGCGTTGAAGAGCACAAGCTTACTGGTGAAGAGCAAATTTCGGTATTGGGACTGAGCGATGACCTTAAACCGGGTCAAATGCTGGACGTTGTTGCAAAACGCAAAGACGGTTCAGAGGCTAAGTTCAAGGTGAAATGTCGTATCGACACTGGTAACGAAATGAACTATTACAAGAACGGCGGTATTTTGCACTACGTACTGCGCCAAATGCTTAAGTAGTTGTCAGCTGAAATGACAAAACCCCGGCTTTTTAGCCGGGGTTTTTATTGGCTATTTGTTAACAGGTAACGGCATTACAAATTAAGCGCTCTGCCGCCATCAACTTTTATCGACTCGCCGGTTAGAAATGGGTTGTCACGTAAAAAGCGGACGGTGTCTATCATTGGCTCTAATCCACCTTCTACCCGTAAAGGTGTTTCGTCCAGCACCTGCATTTTATGTTCGTTGTCGTGTTCTGGAAGGAATAAAATGGGCCCTGGTTGAATGGCGTTCACACGTACATCCGGTGCTAATGCTTTCGCAAAGGCCTGAGTCATATTGGCTAAGCCGGCTTTCGCTGCGCAGTAAGCAATGTAATTAGTGGAAGGTTTATCGGTGTATATATCCGTAATGTTGATTATAAGCCCATTGTCGGAATTCGACAGCTGTTGTTGTAAGCCGGTAATAAGCAAATAGGGGGCAATATTGTGTACCTGAAAGACGGCTTCAAGCGCTTCTGAATCGTTGTCTACGGTGTCGTTATCGAAAAAACAGGACGCATTATTAATCAACAAGTCCAGTTTGGAGCCACTTTTCTTAATTTGAGTAACCATCTCTTTAACTTCGTGCTGGCGGGCAAAGTTCGCCTGAATGGGCTCTGCACCTAATTGACTCAGTTCATCGACACCGTCTTTTGAGCTGTTGTAATGCGCAAAAACTTTGTAGCCGTCTTTTATCAGTGCTTTGGCGACTTCAAATCCGAAGCGGCGCCCAGCACCTGTCACCAGTGCGGTTTTTGTCATGATGCAAGCCCCAATTCTGTTGTTAGTGATTGTAAGTAATGTGGCACTTCCGGTCCCTCATCAAGAGGTCCTAAAATATCGATATCGATGGTTCTGTCCTTTCTGCTTCTTTCTGGATCACTGCGATCGCGACCCAGTGCTTCCTCTATTTGGTTAAACCGTTGTTTAAGCTCATGTGAGTTAAGTGGTGTATCGATAATAAACAAGGCATTGAGAAAACCGTTTTGTGTATCAATATCGACCGGTTTCGTGGCTATGTTTTGACTGAATAAGCAGTTACTGTTCAGCGCCTGTAACTGTTGCTTTGCGTGGTGGATATTCATTTCAGGATCGATGTTCGAGCCCAGACTGCATAAATACTTCATAAGTAAAAGCCACTAAACGTAAAAAATATGTTGTGTCATATACGGTGTACAGCGTAAAACGGATGCCCCCTGAAACAGTTGAAATTGCTATAATTGGCTGATAGCCTGAAATTTCAACTTGCGTTGGCGAGCAGATGTCTCAATGACAAAAAACAAAAAAAGCGTTAACTATTGTTATATCTTGTTTTTATTTTGTTTTATTGGCTTCCTGCCAACGACGACCCTTGCCGATGAATCATCTCCTCAGCTTACCATTGAAGGGCCAAGCTCGGTTATTAAAGAAGGGTACTTTAATGTCTCAGTGTCTGCAAAGTCTGCTCAACAAAAGCTTAATAAGCTTACGATTGAAGTCGCGACCGATACAGGCTTCACTCAGAATAAAAAGCAATTTCCTGCATTAGGGGATTTTTCCACCATCTCACTGACTGGTTTTTCAGATGGTCTTTATCATTTAAGAGCCAGAGCCGAAACCTCGGACGGCGATGTACTGGTCAGTAATGTCATTCAAGTCAGAGTCGAGCACTACCCGCTATGGCAGGCGCTGACATTATTTTTTATTGGTTTAATTATTTTTGTGGCCGTCGTAACGACGTTGCTTCTATTTCACCGTAACTGGACACATTCACGGCACCACTCTCATGACTGAATTTGCACTGGACACTCGTACCGGCATTCTCATCATTGTGCTTTTCGGCCTATTTTGGATAGGTTTCGGTTATTGGCTCGGGCGCAAAAATAAAAGCCACGAAGACTTTGCGCTGGCCGGTCGAAATGTTGGCTTTGCGTTTGCAGCTGCTACAGCAATGGCAACCTGGGTGACCAGCAACACCACACTGGTTGCACCGCAACTGACGTTCCAGTTTGGCGTGTGGGGTATGATTGGTTACTCATTCGCGGCGCTCGGCCTCATTCTGTTTGCCCCCATGGCAAAACGCATTAAAGAGTTGCTGCCCAACGGTTATACCTCCGGTGACTTTATTCGTCTGCGTTATGGTCAGTTTGCCTGGGTCGTGTTCATGATTATTTCAGTGGTCTATGCATTTGGCTGGTTAATCAGTCTGGGCATGGCCGGCGGTATACTTTTAGAGTCTTTGACCGGTCTTGAATATCACATTGGTATGACGACCATTCTGGTCATTTGTGTGGGATATACTTTGTTTGGCGGTATGCGCGCGGTTATCGCAACGGACTTTATCCAGGCTCTCATTATTATCGCTGGGGTCAGCTTTATTGCCTATTGGCTTATCGACAATATCGGTCTTAGCAGTATTCATGAAAATTTGACAGCGGAGCACCCAAAACTGCTGGATGTCCTATTTCCTGCCGCCGTTATGTTCTTATTTAATAATATTTTCTTTGGTCTGGGTGAGATATTTCATTCCAACGTATGGTGGTCACGGGCATTGTCGTTTAAAAAAGGTGTCGCTTATAAAGCCTATTTGACCGGCGGGTTAATGTGGCTGCCTATACCTATCGTTACCGGCTTTATTGCTTTGGCGGCCCCGCAGCTAGGCATATTCCCGCCGAGCATGGACATGATAGGCCCCACGGTTGCTGCTGCGGTTTTAGGGAAAGCTGGCGCGGTTATCGTTTTTATCGTGATATTTTCAGCCTTAGCGTCCAGTCTTGATTCTTTGCTGGCTGCGACCTCAGACCTTGTTACACAAGATATTTATCACAAAAAGCTAAAACCAGGTGCGTCAGATAAAAACCTGATGCGGTTTAACCGAAGCTGTATTTTAGGGCTTGGTATTGTGACCTGGCTTTTCTGCCTTCCCAAAATAGCCACGCTGGGGGCATTACTGAATTTTGCTGGAGCATTTGTCGCGAGCACTATCTGGCCCATATTGTTAGGGCTCTATCACAAAAAGCTGACAGGCACCTATGCGGCCATAGCAATGGCTATTGGCACCGCATGCGGCATGATAGGGTATTTCACCATAGGATTTTATGTGGCAGCGCTGGTGTCTTGTGCCGTATCGGGCGTGATATGTGCTGTGGGTATTATGACCAGCCAAGACAGCTTTGACTGGAACCAGCTGCAGGAGGAAGACGCACATGCTAATGAGTGAGTCGGTATTCGAGTGGATGATTATCATCGCATTGATCCTCAGCTGCGTAGCGCCTGTAATACTTCTGGTGCTCTGGGTAAAAGATTTAATTTCAAAAACAATATGGTAATTCTATGAATATAAAGGATGTATCCTTCGAACGTGAGCGCCCGGATGTCTGTGGTGATGCCCACCCGAAGGCGTTGTTGAAAGCCATTCAGGAGGACGGCGATTACCTACTGAAACTAGCGAATCAACACATCGTGTCGGCTGATCAGTTTTCTCAGCAAGGCATGTTGCAGTTGTTTCGCTTGGCGGCAAAGTATGAAGCTAATCCGCGCCGTTTTAGTACGTCGTTACAGGGCAAGATTCTAATCAGTGCTTTCTACGAGCCCAGCACTCGTACGCGGCTCTCTTTTGAGAGTGCCTGGCATCGGCTAGGCGGCGATATTATGTCAATAACCGACCGCTCAACTACTGGTATCGCAAAAGGCGAGTGTTTGTCGGACATCGCTGAAATGTTCAATAATTACGGCGATTGCGTGGTGCTTAGGGACAACAACGAGACCTCGTTAGAGGAAATGATCGATTCGCTGCGTATCCCAATTATCAACGCCGGGAATGGTGCTGATGAGCACCCGACACAAGCACTGTCTGATATGTACGCGATTTTTAAATGGCGCCCTGATTTAGTGACCGAAGAGGCTGAAAAAGCGCCTATTAAAATTGGTATTATCGGTGTGCCCAATAAAATGCGTACAGTACGAAGCTTTATTAAATGCTTAACCAAGTTTCCGAAAGCTATCGATGAAGTGGTGATCATTCACGATGAAGCTTCAACAGAGCAGCTATTTGGTAGTGAACAAAAAGAACAGGTAGAGCAGGCGGGTATTAAGATTCGCAGCACCAGAGATCTCGATGAGGTATTACCAGAGCTTGATGTGGTTTATATCAATGCCATTTCATGGGAAGGTAACTCAGTGAATACGTACGGCAGTGAATTTCATTTGTCGGCAAAGTCGCCACTGAAAGAAAGCGCCATTATTTTGCATCCACTGGCGCGTGGTGAAGAACTTTCAACGGACTTAGATCATACGCCTCATAACTGGTATTTCAGTCAGGCCAGAGGGGCAGTGTTTTTACGTATGGCGCTACTGACCTGCATGGTTCAGCGAGCTGAGCGCGTCATTGATGTCGTTTAATATGAGGAAAAGCAAAGAATGTGCGGAATTGCTGGCGTTTTTCATCACCAAACGGAAAGAGACATTGATCCTCAAACTCTGGTTAACATGGCGGCGATTATGCATCATCGCGGGCCTGATGGGTTTGGTTACAAGATTCAACCAGAGCGCGGCGTAGGCTTTAGTCACGCTCGCTTATCTATTATTGACCTCGATGAAAATCGGGGACGTCAACCTTTTATGTCGGCAGATAAACGCTTAATGCTGACACATAATGGCGAATTCTATGATTTTAAACGTATTCGGGCTGATTTAACGGCACGCGGTGCACGCTTTAACAGTAAAAGCGACTCAGAAATTGTTCTGCACTTGTTCGAGCGTTATGGACTGGAAGAAACGCTAAAAGAGCTGCGTGGCGAGTTTGCATTCGGTTTGTTTGATGCTAAAGACGACAGTCTGTATTTAGTGCGCGACCGTTTCGGCATCAAGCCATTGTACTGGACGGAAACCGAGCACGGAGTGGTGTTTGGCTCGGAATTGAAGGTGCTGTTTGCGCACCCGGACGTTAAGCGCCAATTCTCAGCAGAGGGCTTGTATCACCAATTAATTCAGGTCATGGTACCCGGCTCGACGGCGTTTGAGGGCATTAATCAGGTGCAACCGGGTTATGTCGTTAAATTGCAGCGTAAAAACGGCAAAGTGGTTGCGTCAGAACACAAATACTGGGACGTCGATTTCCCGCCTGAGCACAGCTATCCGGGCGCTGATGTTGATGAAGACGAATACATTGAAGGCGTCCGTGCCAAGTTACTCGAAGCGGTGCAACATCGAATGACCGCCGATGTACCGGTAGGCTGTTATTTGTCAGGTGGCATCGACTCATGCTCGATATTGGGTCTGGCTTCAGCGTCAACGCAAACTTCCGTAAAAGCGTTTACCATCGGTTTCGATTCCGACGACTATGACGAAACGCCAATAGCGAAAGAAATGGCCGAAGCGACCAATGCTGACCACCACATTATGAGCTTGAATGCCAACGACCTTTACGATCACTTTGTGAAAACGCTGTGGCATACCGAACGAACCATCTATAACACCCTGGGTGTAGCTAAATATTTAATGAGTCAGCAAGTGCACGAAGCAGGCTACAAAGTGGTGATGACGGGTGAGGGCTCTGACGAATTATTTGCTGGCTACCCGGCGTTCCGCAAAGACATGTTTTTGCATGGACTGGATCACTTGCCGGAAGTTGAGCGAGTTGAATGGCAGGAGTTGTTGGAGAAGAACAACGCTTTATTTAAAGGGGCAATGTTGGCTCGTGAAGAGTTTGTCAGCGAGGCGTTTAATAAGAAAATGGGCTTTACACCAAGCTGTGTGCAGCCTTGGTTGTCCTGTTCTTCTGTAGCGTTACCCTTGATGTCGGCGAAGAAACGACAGGAAGTCGAGAGTTATGATCCGAGCGAAGCAATTGCGGATACTTTGGACGAGAGCATGCTGGAAGGGCGTCATCCGCTCGACAGAGCCCAGTACGTTTGGATTAAAACTATGCTGGAAGGGCAGATACTGACTTGGGGTGGTGACCGCGTCGATATGGCAAACTCGATGGAAGCGCGTCCTGCGTTTCTTGATCACCATTTAGCAGAATATGCGTTTACGGTGCCGCCACATTTACGCATTAAAGGCAACAAAGAGAAATACGTACTGCGCGAAGCAATGAAAGGCTTATTGCCGGAAACTCTTTACAAGCGTGAGAAGTTTGCCTTTATGGCACCTCCGGCTCATACCGACCCGGAAAAGTGGAAAGCCGTAGAAAAGTTAGCTGATCAGTTCTTAAGTAAAGAAGCGGTGGAGTCAGCAGGGTTACTCGACTATGACGAGGTGGTTAGAACCTTTGAACGTCATCAGGACGAAAGCGTGCCTAACGAAGAGCGTGTGCAGCTGGACGCCGTGATTAACCATATGCTGGGTGTTCAGGTGTTACACCACCACTTTGTCGCAACTGACGTGCCTCAGCAAGCAGCACAGCGAGCAAAGGAACTTGGCTGGACTGCTTAGCTTTCTAACTCCTTACTCACCGGTGACTGCAGAAATGTAGTCACCGTAACCTTTCTCTTCCATGTCCTCCAGTGGAATGAACTTTAAGGCGGCTGAATTCATGCAGTAACGCAGGCCAGTTGGTGCCGGACCGTCTTCAAACACGTGCCCAACATGAGAGTCAGCGTATCGACTGCGTATTTCAGTGCGGGTATAAAACCAGCTATTGTCCTCTTTCTCAACCACAGCATTGGGGGTTATGGGTTGCGTAAAGCTTGGCCAACCAGTGCCTGACTTATACTTATGCGCGGAAGAAAATAACGGCTCACCGCTAACCACATCGACATAAATACCTGGCTTTTTATTATCCCAATAGGGGTTGTTGAAAGCTTCCTCTGTTTCGTCCTCCTGCGTGACGGCATATTGAATCGGGGTTAACTGTTCACGCAGCTGTTGCTTAGAAGGCTTTTCAAAATTCACCCATGGCTTATTGTTGGATTTGACGGATTGCAGATCGCCACCGGGGTTATCATTAGTGAAACGTTGGTAGTCAACGTCTGAGGTGTCACCCCAATGTTTTTCGACAAAGTCATAGCGTCCTGAGTTGTAGGTATAGACTTTGTAGCGAATAGGGTTCTTATCGTAATAGTCCTGGTGATACTCCTCAGCTTTGTAGAAAGAGGTAAAGTCAGTTATGGGGACAATAATGGGTTCTTTAAAAGGACCATTTTCGGCCAGCCACTGCTTGGACGCTTCTGCAATACGACGCTGTTCTTCGTTGTGAACGAATATCTCCGGGCGGTATTGTTTGCCACGATCAACAAACTGACCATCCGCGTCCGTAGGATCCATAATTCGCCAAAACTTCTGCAATAGGCCTGCATAGCTGATAATGTCAGGGTTATAGTAAATTTGCGCAGCTTCCGTGTGGCCGGTTCGACCGGAAGAAACTTGCTTATAGGTTGGGTTCTTTTCGGTACCGCCAGCGTAACCCGAGACGACTTCTCGCACCCCGCTAAGCTGTTCAAAAGCTTCTTCGACACACCAGAAACAGCCACCGGCAAGAGTGGCCACTTTTTCATTATTTTGCTTTGTTGGCTCGTTATTTTGTGCCATGCTGAAACAAGAAAATAACAGTGTAGCACTAACAATCGTAATGAGCTTTTTCATGACAAACTCCAAACGCCAAGGTTATTACTTTATAGACCAATTTTTATGAAAAAGATTACTTACTCAATCATTCTCACCTTAAGTTGTACTTTGCCCTGTATTGCTATCGCTCAGGAGCAAAAAGACGACGACTTTTGGTTGGACGGTTTCAGAGTGGGGCTAGGCGATACGGTTGATGCAACGGCGCTGTGGTTTGACGGTTTGTTTGGTGATGGAAAATTTGAAAATGAATACCATCGTTCGTATGGGCGCTTGTCGGTCGCACCGCAGTGGGACGAATACGACGGCTTCGAGGTAAAGTCCCGGTTTCGGGCCCGTGTCGCACTGCCTAACCTGAAGGACAATGTGTCGGCATTTATCGGGCGTGTGGATGACGACGAATTTTTAGACGAAGAATCGACGGGCAAGCCGTCAGTGATACGCTCACCGGAATCTGATCGTGAATGGCTGGTTGGGCTGGGCTTTGATCCTGAAATTCACGAAGGGCATCGGGTATCGTACAGTATTGGTATTCGCGGTGGTCTGCGTTTTGATACTTACGTTAGGGCGCGCTATATGACCGGCTTCGTGATGTCCGACAAACAGCAATTAAAGCTGCAGTCAGCGGCGTTCTGGCGAGACAGCGATGGCTTTGGTGTGTCTCAGCGTTTTAACTATGAGTCTGCATTGAATGAGCGTTGGTTGCTGCAATGGGGGGCGTTAGCTACCTTTGCTGAAGAAACGGAAGGACTGCGCTGGAGCTCAACGGCGCGCCTATATCACTTATACAATGAGGATAAAGCCTGGGCGACAGAAACCTGGATAGAAGGACAAACGGACCATGAAGTGCCTATCAGCGACTACGGCCTTCGTTTACTCAACAGACAGCGCTATTTAAGAGAGTGGTTTTTTGTGGAAAGCTGGGTGGGGTATCACTGGCCTCGCAGCCACTTGCAAGAGCAACGGCAAGGCCAATGGTTAGTGGGTATTGAGTTTGAGGTTCACTTTGGAACGACAAACGCCTACATGCCCGATGCAGAAAAACGTAAATCCAACACTAATGGATCGTGGTCTGAAGAGCGATAAGGTGTTGGCTCGTAAAACTCGGCATTGCGGTAGTCATAAATCCAGGGCTCATCAGCATTAAACGGTAAGTGATACACACCTGAGATATTGTCTTTCAGTTCATTTTCGACAAAAACGTGATCAAGTGCTCCGGCCTGGCTGTCATAAACATACGAATAGTCCGTTGCTTTTGACGGATTGTAATAACCGTTGTTCGATAAGTATTGAATCGGGTCTTCCATAAAGTAAGCATTAAAGTCACCGAGTAATACCGTGTTTGGGAAGGACTTTTCCGCTATCCATTTGCTTAATTGCTGAGCGGATTTAAGGCGTAGGGCGTTCCAACACGCCTGGCCGTCGTTTTGGTTGCTATTAGGACTTTCTTCGTCTTCGGGGCAACTACCTTTGGACTTAAAATGATTAACCACAACGGTAAACTGTTCACCGGTATCTTGATCGGTAAGCGTTTGTGCCAGTGGCGGTCGACTCCCCCAGGCGAATGCACCAGCGGTGTTCACTAACGCATGAGAAGAGGCGCTGACGGTGTCTTTATTGTATATCAGACCAACCGTTATCTGGTCGCCGCCAATGCGTTGAGCCTGAGGTTCGGAAATAGAATAAGTGACAGAGCCCGACTCGTTTAACGCGTCAACCAGCTGGCGAATGGCACTGTGCTCACCAAAACCGTCGTTTTCAACTTCCATAATGCCGACAACGTCGGCGTCTAACGCTTTTATGGCTGCCACGATTTTGGCCTGCTGACGTTTCATTTCGTCAGGAGTGTCAGCGCCGCGAGGGGTAGGGAAGCCTTGCCCCATGCCATTACCATTAAAGAAGTTTAAAACATTAAAACTGGCGATTCTTAGGGTGCCACCGGCTTTTTCTGGAGCGTTATAATCGATCGTTTTCTCTGCAGCCTTCAGTTGCGGCGTTTCTATAGGTTGAAACCGGTAACGGCGATTAAATTGACTGGCGATACCAACCAATGGCTCTATTTTGGTTCCTGTCCGTAAACTATTGTGAGGGCCTGAAAATAGCTCTTCAAAAGGCAATGGACGTGGGTCCCTTTTATTGCTGTTGTCGTCCATTTGAATGCGATTCAGCTCATTCTTTGCTGCCAGTTCGCGAGCTTCTTCGCCGGGTTGCACAATTTGTGAGGGGGTCCACAAACGACCTGCGGATACGTCAACAAAGCCATATCGCGTGTAGTTGTAGTTCCCTGAAATAGTGAGAGGCTCATTGTTGCTACTGGAAAGCTCGACGCGCATACCCTCGATACGTTCAAAGTGGTTTTTATCGGCGACGGGTAAAGTAAACGGAGTCGCCTTTGGTAGCGCATCAACAGAGCCACAGGTGGTTAGTTCGCTTATGTCGGTTAGCGTAGTAAGTTCGTCAACTTCCTGAATGACACCTGTGAGCACAATGGTGTCTTTCGGCGAAATTTTGCCAATGTGATTGCTGGTTTTTACGAATAAGCCTTCAGACGTGCTCAAGTTGTCATCTGTATCAGTTGGGGCACTTTCAATAAAGAAGCCACCAAGCTCACTTTCAGATCGCCAGCTGGCTGTCACTATGCCTCTGACGGTGACCGTCTCATTGGCTTTCGGCGAACTAAAACCGCTGCCCTGAACAACATTAATGGGCGTAATATTTGGATTGTCGGTTTGGCAGACGTCAGCGACTGCGGCAATAGGAGAAATGGCGGCGGCTAAAGCTGTTATTAACGACGTTTTTCTATACAGTGAAGCTGTCATATTTAATGATCCAGTTTGTGATAGCTGCCGACTTCCAAAACCGGGGCGGCGTCGAGTCGTTCAGCGTCCATCATGTTGGCAATGCGTTGCATGGAGGAAAGCAGTAAGGACTGCTCCCACTCTTCTAACGCCTGAAACTTTTCAATAAAGTCTTCCTGTAGCGGTTGCGGGGCCTTGTTCAGTAGCTCCATGCCGCTATCGGTCAGGTACAGCGATACACGTCGCTTGTCCTGCTCACTGCGGTGCCGATGAATAAGTTGACGATGTTCGAGCCGCTCAATCACGTTAGAAACCGTGGCCGGACTTAAGTTAATGTTTTGAGCCACTTTACTGGCGGTGATGCCATCAGCGGCTTTGATTTCTCTTAGAATGAGCAGCTGCGGGGCAGTGAGCCCGGAATATTTGTTGAGTTGTTTGGAGTATAAATCGATGGCTCTAATAACTTTTCTAAGTGCTAACAGAAGCTCTTCATACTTTTCCATTTTCGGCCTCCGTATTAGTATCGTGGCGCAGACAGGTCAGTCCGACGAATTTGGACAACAACGCCGAGTTTCGGATGGTCAAAATAATGTGTTTCGTGGCTGATAACGCGTCGCAGCTGCGAAAAGTAATAACTGCGTAAAAACTCGGTATCGGTTTGCTCGCCGGCTAACGCCAGTGTTGCTTGTTCTTCAATGCTTTTGCCAATGCGCTTTAGGTTATCTATTTCTCGCAAGTTAAACTCACCGTCAATGTGTAAGTAATTGCCGATCAGATAGATGTCGATAAGGCCATCGAATTCCCAAACCAGAGGGTGCTTCCTATTGAGTGAGGGTGTTTGCTCAGGCTGCGGCAGTTTGCTGACAGGTTTAAACGGCTGTTGACCACTTTCTATTAGATCAAATAACTGTTCGATATCGGTCCGGACGTTATTGACATTTGGGTTTCTTAACGGCGCGACAAACACCTCGTCTTGCTTAGGAAAACCGTCGTAAAAAAAGTCATTTGAGTAATTGGTTCCGGCAAATAAGCGGTATTTGGGTCCTACACCTTTTTTGAAAACCGGCTGTCGCCAGGCCAGGTGCAGCAGCGGCGTAGCCTGGCCTTTTTTGAGCAGTTCAGTGCGAATTTCATTCAGTTCGAGCTTTTCTGCTGGCACCAAAAAGGGCGCGGCCGCGGTCTTAATATCGCCGCCGCTTCCATCAATGACAACCGGCGTTTTAGCTAAGTTCATTAAAGGTGACGTCGGTGCGAACGGATTACCGGCGATCGGTATCCATTGTTCTTCATTTTCAAAGCGACAAGCGATATCCATTCGCCATGTTGTTTCTGAAGATTCACAAACCGGCAACCCACTGATTAATGCGCGTGGCCTTTGGTTTAAAAAGCGGCTTAATAGATCTCGCTCGCGACGACTTTCAATGTGAGCAGGCGACAGCTGGAATTGTTCGCTGGACTGATCAGCAATACGTTGCTTGAACACCAAAACTTCGACTTCAAACCAGCGCCAGTAGTCCTTATCCGGCAGCGCCTTTGCACTCACCGGGTAAGTGGCTGCAACGACAATAGCAGCAATTAAACTGTGTTTAATCAGACTGGTGACTGACGCCATTAATTTGCTCTCCTTGTGCACTAGGCTTCCGACTGCTCAGAAAACTCATCAAGTAATGACTCTATCAGTTTTAAGCGACTTTGAGTATCTTCAAGCGACTGACTGATGCGCAGTCGGTTTGGACCGTCCAGTTTGTAATGGTTCGGGGCTTTTTGAATTAACCCGATAATTACTTCCGGGTTTATCTTGGTGTTATCCGCAAACTCAATGGCACCGCCCTGATTACCAACATCCACTTTGCGAATGCCCAGTTGTTCGGCATGGTTCCGCAGACTGGTTTGACGTAACAAGTTCTTAGCCGCGTCAGGCAGTAGCCCAAAGCGGTCAATTAATTCCACCTGAATGTCATCAATTTCTTTATTGGTTTCGCAGTTAGCAATGCGTTTATACAGGCTAAGGCGATTATTAATATCCGGAATATAGTCATCAGGTAGCAGGGCCGGTAACTTCAGGTCAATTTCTGATCGCTCATGCAGTAATTGCGACAGTGACGGTTCTTTACCCGCTTTTAACGCATCAACGGCTTGTTCCAACATGTCCATGTATAAAGTGAAGCCGATGCTTTCAATCTGACCGCTTTGGTCGTCGCCCAGTAACTCACCGGCGCCCCTAATTTCTAAGTCATGAGTGGCCAGCATAAAGCCCGCGCCTAAATCTTCTAATTGAGAAATCGCTTCCAGGCGCTTGGCGGCGTCTTTAGTCATACGCTTAGGATGCGGGGTTAACAAATAAGCATACGCCTGATGATGCGAGCGTCCGACACGACCACGAAGCTGGTGCATTTGTGCCAGCCCGAGGTGATCGGCGCGATCCATAATAATGGTATTAGCGCTGGGTATATCAATACCAGTCTCAATGATGGTCGTACACACCAATACATTGAAACGCTGGTGGTAAAAGTCTGACATAATTTGTTCAAGTTCACGTTCACGCATTTGCCCGTGGGCAATAGTGACACGGGCTTCCGGTACCAGCTCTTCAATGTCGCGGGCAGTTTTTTCAATGGTGTCTACGTTGTTGTGTAGGAAGTACACCTGACCGCCGCGTAGGATTTCACGCAGTATCGCTTCTCGCACTGTTGGCTCGTCATACTCCCGTACGAAAGTTTTAACGGCCAGACGTTTCGCCGGTGGCGTTGCGATTATTGACAGGTCACGAATGTTATTCATGGCCATGTTCAGCGTTCGCGGAATCGGGGTTGCGGTTAATGTTAGAATATCAACATCGGCTCGTAGCCGCTTAATGGTTTCCTTCTGGCGTACGCCAAAGCGATGCTCTTCATCGACAATCAGTAAGCCGAGATCGCGGCATTTCACGGTATCTTGCAGCAACTTGTGAGTGCCGATAATAATATCGACTTTGCCGTCTGCCAGGTCGCTAAGAATTGCGTTGGACTGCTTGGTCGTTTTAAACCGAGAAAGTACCTCCACACGCACTGGCATATCGGCGAAGCGGTCACTGAAGTTTTCGTAATGCTGTTGTGCCAACAACGTGGTGGGCACTAACACCATGACTTGTTTGCCTTCGTTTACCGCAATAAAGGCGCCGCGCATGGCCACTTCCGTTTTACCAAAGCCAACGTCACCACACACCAGCCGATCCATCGCCCGAGGTTGCTGCATGTCATGTTTAACCGCTTCAATGGCGGTATGTTGGTCAATAGTTTCTTCAAACGGGAAGCCAGCGGCAAAGCGCTGGTAGTCGTCGTCATTAATTTTGAATGGGTAGCCTGGCTTAGCCTCGCGGCGGGCATAGATATCGAGCAGCTCGGCAGCAACGTCCCGTACTTTCTCGGCAGCTCGTTTTTTGGCTTTTTCCCAGGCATCGTTGCCCAGTTTGTGTAATGGTGCATGGCTTTCTTCGCCGCCGCTGTAGCGACTTAACACGTTTAGGTTGGCTACCGGCACATAAAGCTTTGAGGCACCTGCGTATTCAATAGTCACGAACTCTGTAGTGACATTACCGGCATCCAGCGTTGTCAGCCCCTGATAGCGGCCGACGCCGTGATCGATATGAACGACGGGTTGCCCGGGTTGTAACTCTGCCAGGTTACGAATGAGTGTATCGGCACTGACCGTGGCTTTTTGCTCACGGCGGCGACTTTGCACTACGCGGCTGCCAAATAGCTCTGTCTCGGTAATGAACCAGAGTTTGGCATCGGGCAAATAAAAAGAGTTGACGATGGGGCTTATAATTAACCCCACACCTTTTGCAGGCGCGTCTCCTAAATGCTGACACAGAGTTACTTTATGACCTAACTTGGCAATAATCTCCCGCAGTGCTTCACGACGTCCAGCGGTTTCTCCGGAAAGAATAACCCGCTCTGACTCTTCTAAAGCGTTATTAATAACGTGGTTTAGCTTTGCAAAAGGCGCTTTTTGGTGATGATCGGCGGCTATATCGGATACTGACTGCGAGTGAAACTGAACCGGGCCTGGTTGTGCCATGTCTGCAGGAACGCTGGCACGCACGCGGCGGTACTGCTTAAAGTTAGCGTGAATTGCATCAACCGGTAAAAACACCTCGTTCGGATGCAGCAATGGACGCAGCGGGTCGAACTGACGCTGGTCGTAACGGTGATTAATGTCCTGCCAGAGTCGTTCAAGACTTGCCTGAATGTTGCCAAAGGTCACCAGTACCGTGTCTTCCGGCAAGTAGTCAAATAACGAGGAAGTTTCCTCAAAAAACAAAGGTAAATAGTATTCGATACCACCCGGCAACTGGCCTTTGCTGACTTGTTGATACACCGATTCGCGTTCAGTACTGGCTTCAAAACGCTCGCGATATTGAGCGCGGAACCGCTCAATCGCGGTTTTTGTCATTGGGAATTCGTGCGCCGGCAGCAGATTAATATCGTCTATCGGGTCTTTTGACAGCTGAGTTTCAGGATCAAACGGACGAATGGTATCCACTTCATCATCGAAAAAATCCAGTCGATAGGGCGTTTCGCTGCCCATTGGGAACAAGTCTAAAATGGAACCTCGCGCACTGAATTCACCGTGCTCCATAACCTGGTTAACATGTCGGTAGCCCGCTCGCTCAAGTTTTTCCCGCAACTTAATGGCATCCAGCTGCTGACCTTTTTCTATTTGCAGTGCCTGCCCTGACACATAAGAGGTTGGGGCAATGCGGTGCATCAAGGTATTAACGCTGACAATAAGCGCACCGCGCTTGGCCGACGGTAATCGAGCCAGTACGGACAAGCGATCAGAAATAATATCCTGATGCGGTGAGAAACTGTCGTAAGGCAGTGTTTCCCAGTCGGGGAAAAGCGTGATGTCGTCATGATACTCGGTGTGCTCGCCGGCAAAGAATTTTACTTCTTCTTCTAAGCGGTAAGCCTGATTCGCATCGGCGGTGACGACCAGAACCCTTCCTGGTGTTGAATCGATGAGTTTGGCTAGCGCCAAAGCTGGTGCACTGCCTTGCAGCTCCTGCCAGGTAATGTCTTTGTTTTTAGATGAAGGAAAGGGAGGTCGTAATACAGATGCCTTAGTCATGACTACTCAATAGTTACGTTAAAAAGGTTGCAGTAAAAGCTGCGCGAACGACAGTATTATACTGAAAATGACTAAGAATTGGATGAGTCGTCTGCTTTTTCCTCAGCATTACTTTTTTGTTCACGGCGTTGCTTGGAGCGCTCTTTTAATTGGCGGCTTTGTGCGTGCAGGCTTGCTCTTATGAGAAGCTCCTGATCTTCTTCGCGAATACGCTCAAAGCACAGAGTGCAAAGGAATTGGTCACTGTTATCAAGTGGCTCTGAGCTCTCAAGGCGTGTGTAACAGTAAATAGCCAACGCCTCTTGTTTGAAAAAAAGCTTTGCCTGAAATATTTGACCGACTTCCAACTGAGCGTCAGAAACAACCCGGATACCGCCACCACCGTATTCCTTTCCGGAAAACCGATGCGCCGCATCGTCCTCGTTACGCAGCATATAGCCAAGTAGAATATTCAGGCGCTTGTGTTGCTGTTCAAGAAAGTCGACTAACGCGCTTCCGGCAGGCTGTTCAACCTTAATGGCTTGAATTTTATGGGTGTCACTTTCGGCCATGCTCGAGGCAATCAAAAACAGCTCCGGAATTTGCGCTTCAAATTCGTCATCATTTGGCAGTTGGTCAGCATTGTCGAGCGGAACCAAGTTCACCGGGAAGTCGTCCTGTATGGTGAAGAAATCGCCTATTGGTGCTGTCATCGATGTCTGCGATTGCATCATTGCCTCTGCTTTTAGTTGTCAGGCTGTTTACAAGTCATTATGCTTGCTCGTAATGAATTAGCAACCACAAAAACATTGAGGGAACATGTTTCAGCCCGTCGAGCTGTTTATCGGACTGCGTTACAGTCGCTCACGACAGGGATCACCCTTTACTGCCTTTATTAATCGCTTTGCGTTTATCGGTATCGCGCTGGGCGTTATGGCGCTAGTCGTGGTGATGTCGGTAATGAATGGTTTTGAGGGGCAGCTGAAAGAGCGCATTTTGGGAGCCGTACCTCAGGTCACGGTTCATGACTCTGACAGCTCTCGACAACTGACCCGTTGGCAGGAAGCCCGCGAAGCCTTGCCGGATATTAAAGCCGTTCAGCAAATACTCCCTTATGTTCAAACCCAGGCCATTGTGCAGTTAAGTGACAAACTGTCGGTGGCACAAGTACAAGGGGTTTATCCGCTTAATGTCGGCTTACCCGGGCCGATGAAAGGCAAACTTACTCAAGGCGACTGGAACTCACTTAACGCGGGAGACTACCACCTTATTATTGGCGAGCGAATGGCGCAGCGACAAGGTTTAACGCCCGGCGATACCGTCCGTTTAGTTGCGGCTGAAGGCGGCGTTTATACGCCGTTTGGCTTAGTGCCTTCGCAACGTCGATTTGTGGTCAGCGGTATATTTTCGATGGGCTCTGAAGTCGATGAGTCAGTGGTTTTTGCGCACGGCGATGACATTGCTCGGCTTATTCGCTTACCCAATAATGCCGTAACCGGTTTACAGTTGTACTTAGATGATGCGTTTAAGGCACCTATTGTCGCTGAGCAAATTCGCAATGAAACTGAGTTCACGGTGTCTGACTGGCGTTCGAGTTACGGACAACTGTTTGAAGCGGTGGGGATGGAAAAGCGTATGATGTGGTTGATGTTGGCACTCATTATAGCGGTTGCCGCGTTTAATACCTTGTCGGCACTTATTATGGTAATTAACGACAAACGCCACGATATCGCTATTTTGCAAACTATTGGTCTTTCTCATAAAAGCATTCGCTCTGTGTTTCTTATGCAGGGGTCTTATAACGGCGTCGTAGGCTCAATTATTGGCGTTATTCTCGGGCTTTTGGTGAGCCTGTTTTTAAACGACATTATGGCGTTAATGGGTGGCGGTTTCACCGTTGGCAGCGGCGGTTTACCCGTATCCATTCAGGCAGGACAAATTTTCTTGATAGCAGTCGCCGCTATTGCATTAACCATTTTAGCGACGGTTTACCCAGCGTTACGGGCGGCTCACACGCAACCTTCGGAGGCGCTTCGATATGACTGATTTACTGCATTGCAGCGGACTGAGTAAGACCTATCAGGACGGCGATAACCAGGTTAACGTATTAAAGTCGGTCGACTTTTCCATTTCTGCCGGCGAGATGGTTGCTATTGTTGGGGCGTCAGGCTCAGGGAAAAGTACCTTACTGCATATACTGGGCGGGCTGGAAAAGCCAACGACAGGTGAGTTGATGTTTAATGATCAGGACATGACAAGCTGGTCATCTGACAAGCTGTCCAGCTGGCGCAACAGCAACCTCGGCTTTGTGTATCAATTCCATCATTTATTACCGGAATTTTCGGCACTGGAAAATGTGGCTATGCCGCTATTAATAGCTGGAGAGAAATCAAAAAACGCTAAGCAAACGGCACAAACTTTATTAGAGCGAGTTGGATTAGGTCATCGTTTGTCGCATCGTCCTTCGCAGCTTTCTGGTGGTGAGCGGCAGCGAGTAGCGATTGCCCGGGCTTTTGTTAATAACCCGGATATTGTGCTGGCGGACGAGCCAACAGGGAATTTAGATGGAGAAGCGGCGGCCAGTATTTATCAATTAATGCTCGAACTGAATAAAGAAAGAGGCACAGCCTTTATTGTGGTGACGCATGACAACACATTGGCAGAGCAGCTGCATCGGGTTGAGCGATTAGTTGACGGTACTCTGGAGGCTAAACGGTCTAATAACGACGCACAGGTGAGTCATCAATGAGTTTAGCTTGGCTCTTGGCAAAACGATTCCGCAGTCGCCGCGATAAAAAGGGTTTTTTATCGTTTATTTCAACGTCGTCAACGACAGGTATTGCATTGGGTTGTGCGGTACTTATTGCCGCATTATCGATGATGAATGGCTTTCAAAATGTGTTACAGAACAAGTTGCTGTCTGTGGTGCCTCATGTTGAGTACAGCGCTGTGGAAGGTGAACTTAAAAATTGGGAGCTCATCAGCAAAATTGCGTTAGAGCACCCCGGCGTGACGGCAACGGCACCCGGTATTAATAGTACGGTTATGGTGCAAACTGATACCAGTTTTCACGGTATTCAACTTAAAGGTATTGACCCCGCCAAAGAAAATACGGTATCTGAGCTGGCCCGTTATGTTAGTCAAGAGGACTGGCAGCGTTGGACTTCTGAAGGCGGCATTTTGCTCGGCGCTGGCATTGCTGAAAAACTCAATGTTAAGGTCGGCGATTCATTGTCTATTTTGTTTCCTGAAAAGTCACAAAGAGGCTTTCAGTCTCCTAAACGTAAACGATTGAAGGTAACCGGGCTGTTTGAATTTGGTGGTGAAATTGATCACTTAAATGCCTACGTGTCGCTAGATACGGCGATGCACGAATTAACAATTGCCGACGGGGTCACTTCCGTTCGACTAGCGCTGAGCGATGTCTTCACCGCACCGGCAGTCGCCCAAGAGGTCGGTAATCAGTTGCCTGAGTTGGTGTATCTGAATGACTGGACACGTACCCATGGGCATCTTTACAGAGATATTGAACTGGTTCGCTCGGTCGTTTATCTGGTTTTGGTACTGGTAATGGCCGTGGCGTGTTTTAACATTGTATCGACGTTGGTGATGACGGTTGCGAAAAAACGTCGCCAAATTGCGATGTTGAAAACACTGGGCATGAAGGACCGGACATTGTTACTGACATTTATGCTGCAGGGAATCATGAACGGGCTTTATGGCGTACTCTGGGGTGCCGGTATTGGTATACTGCTAGGACAGTTCATGCCGGATATTATGCGTATTATCGAGTCGTTATTTAATATCGATATTCTCGATGGCGGTATCTATTTTGTGAGTGAAATACCGTCACAATGGCAGTGGAATGATGTTGTTTTAGTGAGCGCTGTTGCACTTATCATGAGTTGGTTGGCAACCATCTACCCGGCTTGGCGGGCAATAAAAGTAGAACCCGCTAAGGCGCTGCACGACAGAGGCTAGTCACTTTGACGGTTGCGCCATGCTTTAACGACCGAGCGCCGCCAAAGTAAGCGAATCGCAATATAGCCAATTAAACTCGACAGTGTTCCTAAAATTAAGCAGCCGAGAATAAAGGCGGGACCAATGGTGGAAATGCTATGTCCCAGCCACTCCCAACTCAACTCAAACGCAAAGGGCTGTGGCGGTTCAGCCAAAATGGCATTACCTACCAAATAGCACAGATAAAACATCGGGGGCATGGTAATCGGGTTCGAAACCCAAACCAGACCAACGGATAGCGGCAGATTAACTCGGAAAGGAATGGCCGAAGCGGCCGCTAATAACATTTGAAAAGGAACAGGAACAAACGCGCAGAATAGGCCGACAGCGAACGCGCCGGAGGCTGATCGCCGGTTTAAGTGCCATAAATTTGCATCATGCAATAGGCTGCCAAATATTCTTATTGCCTTAGACTCACGCACTTTTTGGTGGTCAGGCATAAAGCGTTGAATAAAGCGTCTGGCCATAATGTGATGTTTATTACCTGTTTCGATTTGCTCCAGGGAGGGAGCAAGCGATGGATTTAAAAACCATCAGGTTACTACTTATTGTTGTATTTTGCGGCATTTCTTGGGTGAATGCCAACCTTTATTGGCAAGAGTTTCAGTCATTACCCAGCGAATACTTTGACTCAGAGCATGATATTCAAATAACTCTCGATGAAATCCCTCAAGTCTATCAATATCATACGCGCATTACGGGACGGGTTTTGCGTGCAAGAGACTTCTTACCCTCCTGGTACCAAGATATAAAAGTGCAGTTAAACCTTTACACTTACGACGAAAGTATCACTCTTAAAGCGGGAGACACGATACAAGGCACCGCGATCTTCAAAGTGCCAAAGAGTTCTCGTAACGATGGCAGCTTCAACTATAAATCGTACTTAATGCGGCAGGGAATAAGCGCCACCGGCTCGATCAAAAACGTATCCGTGGTAAGCCGTTCACCTACTATTCGTCAGCAGGTTTTTGATGCCTTAAAGCAGGCGGAGTTAGAGTTCGGCGGTGTTATTGCAGCTTTAACAATTGGCGAACGCAGCTTGCTGTCATTCGAGGTAAAAGAAGCTTGGCAAAAGACTGGGCTCGCTCACAGCCTTGCGATATCTGGGTTGCACATAGGTATGGTGGTTGGCTCGGTGTTTCTGTTTGTTTCGTTTTGCTTTCGGTATTTACCAGTGGGTCCCGGTTTTCGCGAGCGTTATAACAAACGTTTGGTATGCGCCTGTGTTGGTATTGTGGTGGCGGTGTTCTACGCATTTTTGGCCGACTTTGCCATATCGACGGTTCGTGCACTTGTTCTTGCGGGAATTGTACTTATGCACAAGTTACTTGCTGTTAGGGTTAGCCCCTTGCAGTTGCTGCTAAGAACTAGCTTTGGGGTTTTTGTTATTGATCCGTTTGCCTGGCAGGATGCTGGATTTTGGTTGTCAATTTGCGCCGTCACCACGTTATTTTTTAGCAATTGGCGCTGGCGCTCAAAAGCAGGACGCTTGGCCAACCTGCGACAACTCTGGTTCATCCAGTGGGTGCTGTTAATTATCATGGCGCCGCTATCCGTCTACTTATTCGGCGGTTTTTCACTGTTTGCACCGCTGGTTAACTTGCTGGTTTTACCGCTTATCAGTTTTTGGATTTTACCGCTATCACTTATTGGAACCTTGTGCAGCTTATTTGAAGGCAGCCGTTACGCTCAGTGGCTATGGTACATCGCAGAACAGCCGCTAGTTTACATAATGCCTTACTTAAATCAGCTCAGTGTTCATCCCTGGAATTGGCTGGCAATAGACACTTTGGCAGCGACCCGGGACGCTCGTTTTGGGGCGTTATGGGCGCTAATTATTGTATTTACTGTCCCTGTTGTGCGCGTTTGGCAGCGGATCTTGCTTGTTGTTTGTTTACCGTTCGCTACCTATGTCTTGCTGAATCAGCGAGACGGGCAACTGCGAATCCATGTGTTAGATGTTGGGCAAAGCCAGGCGATTATTGTTGAGAGAAACGGCCGTGCTTTGTTAATGGATACCGGAGTTTCTTATCACAGCGGGTTTAGTGTGGCCGAGCAGGTGATTGAACCTTTTTTGCGGTACCACGGATTAGTTCCGGAGCTTGCGATTATCAGCCATAAAGATAATGACCACAGTGGCGGCAAAGCTTATTTAGAAAATCGTTATCCCGGAATAAAGTGGTTTGGCGCGACAACCGACAAGCCATGCCTGGCTGGGCAGACGAACTATTGGAATGAACTGTCTTTGCACACGTACTGGCCAACGGCGTCGTATAAAAAAAGCGGTCAGCTTAGCCGTAACAATGAATCGTGTGTCGTACAGTTACGTTGGCATGAATTTACCATGCTTTTCCCCGGTGACATTGAAATGGGGGCAGAACAATCGTTATTGGCTTCAGTTCACTCAAATGAGGTGCTCAATTCAACGATTCTGACCATTCCTCACCACGGCAGTAAAACGTCAACAAGTTGGCCATTGTTGCAGGCGGTAGATGCTGAAGCGTACGTTATTAGCTATGGAAAGCATCGTGGCTATAACTTCCCGCACCGATATACGATAGGTCGTTTACAGCGTACCGGTGCGCCTTGGTTCGGCACGCAAGAGGTGGGGCAAATCACCATTACCAGTAATGGGTACTCATGGAGTTTGGAGTTACCTCATGAAAACAGGTAGAATGCACAAAGTTTTAATGACTTATATGAGACTACATGGATTCTCAGCAAAAAAAACAGACGACTTTTAAGCGTTTAATTGGTTATATCAAACCTTACAAACTTGCTTTTATCGCCGCAGTTATTGGTATGATCGGATATGCTGGCGTTGATACATTATTCTTCTCACAAATTGAAACCCTTATAGACGACGGGTTAACTGAGCAAAACTCCGATATTCTCATTTACGGTGCCATTTTCGTCCCGTTTTTCTTTATTATTCGGGGCTTTTTTAATTTTGCCTCAAGCTACTTCTTGAATTGGGTAGGCTTTAAAGTTGTCACAAAAATGCGACAACAGTTGTTTGATCATTTAATGAAACTGCCAGTCTCATTCCACGACCAGCATTCTACCGGCGATTTAATTTCAAAAATCACCTATGACACGCAACAAGTTGCGGAGGCCAGTAGCAGGGCTTTGCTCGTTTTAGTCCGTGAAGGCGCTTTTGTTATTGGACTACTGGGTCTCATGTTTTACCAAAGCTGGCAGTTATCGCTAGTCTTTTTGGTTGTTGGACCACTTATCGCCAAAGTTGTCTCGGTCGTGTCTAAGCGTTTTCGTAAAGTCAGCAGCCGTATTCAAACAGCCATGGGGAATGTGACAACCACCGCCGAGCAAATGATTAATGGCCACAAAGTGGTGGTCATGCACGAGGGTCAAAAGAAAGAGTCAAAACGGTTCTCAGAAATAAATAATACGACGCGTAACCAGAACATGAAACTGGTGAATACGCGCGTTATTAGTACGTCGGTTATTCAGTTCATTGCGTCATTGAGTTTGTCGATGGTGCTGGTTATAGCGAGCTTCCCGGAAATGCTGGGAGAGCTATCGGCCGGTGCGTTCACGACCTTGCTGACATCGATGATCATGCTATTACGCCCATTAAAGCAACTCACCAATGTGAACAGTGACTTTCAGCGCGGTATTGCTGCGGCAACGAGTGTGTTTACTATTCTTGATGAGCCTATTGAAATTGATAAGGGCTCAAAAGTGATTGATCGCGCGGCCGGGCAGATTGAATTTGATGATGTGAGCTTTGGTTACCAGCAGGGCGATGACTTAGCCTTAGAGCATGTCAGCTTCAATGTTGCCCCAGGCAAAACGATAGCGCTGGTAGGACGCTCAGGGAGTGGTAAGTCAACAATTTCGAACTTGTTGACCCGTTTTTACGATGTTGAACAGGGGCGCATTTTACTCGATGGCCACAATATTAATGACTACAAGTTGAAATGCTTACGCCGACAATTTGCTCTGGTTTCCCAGCACGTCACGCTATTTAATGACACTATTGCTAATAATATCGCTTATGGGGCGTCAAAAGATGTGTCAAAAGACGATATTGTCAAAGCAGCCGAGCAAGCGTACGTAACCGAATTTACGGACAATATGCCGAAAGGTTTGGATACCATGGTGGGTGAAAACGGCGTTATGTTGTCGGGTGGCCAACGTCAGCGTATCGCGATAGCCAGAGCGTTACTGCAAGACGCACCAATACTTATTCTTGATGAAGCAACCTCGGCACTTGATACGGAGTCTGAGCGTCATATTCAGCAGGCCTTAGGGGCGTTACGAAAAAACCGTACAGCTATCGTTATTGCTCACCGCTTATCGACCATCGAAAATGCCGATGAAATTTTGGTGATGGATAATGGTGAAATAATTGAGCGAGGTACTCACCAACAGCTTCTCGATCAGGAAGGCGCTTATTCCCAACTGTATAACTTACAGTTTCACGGAGGCGCCTAATGTGGCTTCAACAGCAGTGGTATAAGGCGCGTATTCATCCGCTTTTATTGTTACTAGCGCCGTTGTCATTGCTGTTTTGGCTGCTGACAAACCTACGCCGTAGCTTTTATTTTTTAGGGCTATTTAAGCGCCACAAAGTGGATCTTCCGGTTATTGTGGTGGGTAATATCAGCGTTGGAGGCACCGGCAAAACACCCATGGTTATTGCGCTTTGTCAGTGGCTGAAAGAAGAGGGGTGGACGCCGGGCATTGTTAGCCGTGGCTACGGGGCGAAAGGCCCTTTTCCTCATTCTGTTGCTAAGAACGATAATGCGGAAAGAACGGGTGACGAGCCGTTAGTGATGCATAAACGTACAGGGTGCCCCGTGATTATTGCTCCCAAACGGGTTGAGGCCGCAGAGTATATGGTGGAGAAACACCCTGACGTCGATATCATTATTTCCGATGACGGTCTCCAGCACTATGCGCTTAAACGCGATATTGAACTGATTATGCTGGACGCTGAACGCGGTGTGGGGAACGGATGGTTGTTGCCGGCTGGCCCTCTTAGAGAAGGGCCATGGCGCTTAAAAGGCTCTCAATGGGTAGTGTCAAATTATGGTCGCCACCCATTTGCCCGGTATGTGACGGAAGTCGAAAACGGCCAATGGTATCGGGTCGATAATAACGAGCAAAGTGAACTGGATAAAGAACAGACTTATAACGCAGTGGCAGCTATTGGCTATCCGCAGCGGTTTTTCAATTCCTTGAAAGATCAAGGTTTTAAACTAGAGCAAACCGTACCTTTTAATGATCATCATGAGTTTGTTGAAAGTGATTTGAGCGACCTGAAAGAATTCCCCCTATTAATGACAGAAAAAGACGCTGGAAAATGCCAATCGTTCGCGTTAGATAATTGGTATTATCAGCCAATAGCAACCAAACTGCCCGATTCGCTTAAAGAGCAGTTACTGAAAGAGTTGGAAAGGAAACGAAATGCCCATTGAAGCTAAAACGTTAAATATACTGGCGTGCCCTAAGTGCAAGGGGAAATTGGTTCACTATGTGGAAAAAGACGAGTTGGTTTGTCGAGGTGAGCAGCTTGCCTATCCGATTAGCGAAGGTATTCCGGTACTAATTGCCGACAAAGCACGTGAAATCAGCAGTGAAGAGTTAGAAAAGGTTCCTTCATGAGCTTCACTGTAGTGATTCCGGCCCGTTATGGGTCAAGTCGTTTACCCGGTAAGCCCTTAGCTGATATCGGCGGCAAGCCCATGGTTCAGCATGTTTATGAGCGCGCACAACAAAGTGGTGCAGGGCGGGTTATCGTTGCCACTGATGACAGCAGAATAGAAAGCGCAGTAGAAGCCTTTGGCGGTCAGGTATTAATGACCTCACCAGAGCATAATTCGGGCACCGAGCGTCTGGCCGAAGTGATTAATAAACTGGCTATTGAAACGTCCGAAGTGGTCGTCAACGTACAGGGCGACGAGCCCTTTATCCCGCCGGAAATCATCCGCCAGGTAGCTGATAACCTGGCTAACCAGACGGCTGCGCGCATGGCGACGCTTTCTGTACCAATAAACGACGCGGAAGACATCTTTAACCCAAATGCAGTCAAAGTGGTGACTGACAGCCACGGTTATGCATTGTATTTCAGCCGTGCAGCGATACCGTGGAACCGCGATGAATTTGCGAAAGAGCAGCCATTACAGCCGGCGGTTATTGAGAGTTATCAACGTCACATTGGTATTTATGCGTATCGTGCGGGTTTTGTATTGGACTACATTACCTGGGAAAACAGCCCACTTGAGCATATTGAGTCGTTAGAGCAGTTACGCGTACTTTGGCATGGCGAGCGTATTCATGTCGCTGAGGCAATAAAAACGCCCGCGGCAGGTATCGACACTGAAGCCGACTTGCAGCGGGCGCGAGCACTGGCCAGCAGCTAAGCTGGCCTTGCCGAATCTCTTAGTCCATCTTTGACATTTTCGCATACTCATCTTCGAAGAAGAACTTCTCTTCCCCAAACGCCGGCTTAAGATGATGCAGCCATGTTGCATCCGGGTCATATTTTGCGAAGAATGGGCGTTGTACCCAGTCAGGATTACGGCCCTGAATAAAGCGCAATGCAAACACTTTCTCACCGGCAATTTCCGTCACACCCTGAACTTCGACTTTTCCTGGCCCGGCACTCATTGATGGCCCACGAACAGTACGGGCAATACCCGAAACTTGCTGGTACGCCTTTTGGAAAATTTCCCAAGTACGCTCAAGTGGTACTTCAAAGTAGCGTTTCGCGCCGGTGTCACGTTCAACGAACATATAGTAAGGAATCATGCCCAGCTGCACTTGTTTCGTCCACATATTTGCCCAAGCGTCGGGATCATCATTAATGTGGCGCAGTAAAGGCGCCTGACAGCGAATTTGCACGCCAGTGCTGCGTAAACGACGAATGGCTTCCTGACACACCTCAGTGCGCAGTTCATTTGGATGGTTAAGGTGCGCCATAATGGACACGTGTTTACCACCATCAACCAGACGCTCAAGTAGGCGCAGCATTTCGTCTGCATCCGGGTCGGTAATAAAACGATACGGCCAGAAAGTCAGAGACTTAGTGCCAATACGAATGGTTTTAATGTGTTCAAACTCAGGCTTCAGCAGCCCTTCAAGGTACTCCGCTAGCTTACGGGTGCGCATAACCATTGGGTCGCCGCCCGTTACCAGTAAGTCTGTCACTTCTTTGTGCTGTGCCAAGTAGCGATGCAGCTGATCGGCGTCGTTAGAGTTAAACCGTGTTGCCTTGCCCACAAACTGTGCCCAACGGAAGCAGAAAGTACAGTAAGAATGACAGTATTGTCCCTGCGCAGGGAAAAACAGAACGGTCTCACGGTATTTGTGCTGCATACCCGGTAATGGCTCGCCATCCACGTGAGGTACGTTCATCTGCATTTGTCCGGCCGGGTGCGGGTTCATTTCCTCACGTAACTGTGTTGCCAGGTCAAACACTTCATTCGTTGTGTGTTTACCCGACATTAAGTCAGCCATGCGCTGAAACGCAGACGGCTCAAGCATGTCTTTTTGTGGGAAAGTTAGCTGAAACAGCGGATCGTTGGGTACATTCTCCCAATCAATAAGCTCGTTAAACACATATTCATTGACCCGAAATGGCAGTACGTTGGCAACGACTTTCATTTCAAAACGCATATCAGCAGGCACTTTGTTCAATGCTTCTATTTTATCAAGCTGTCGGTGCTGATAGACCTTGAATCGACGAGGTTTAATGATGGGTTGTTGTACGTTAACTACTTGCTGCATAAGCCTCTCTGTAATTATCTGCAGTAAGTGACAGACACTCACTGAAAATGAAATCGGCCTTGTCGCTATGGGTGGCCAGCGAAATGCGACGTAGTATAAATAAATTGAAGGGCAGTTGCACGTTTTCTAAGGAATAAAAAGCAACGTACACGAACTAATTGTCGGTATCTTCGGGAAAATTATTGAATTTCGAGCAATAAAAAAGGCGCTCATCGAGCGCCTTTGTAAGCAGTAGTTAGCCTTACTTTTTAATCGGGCTAAATTCACGCTGTGTGTAGCCAGTGTACAACTGACGAGGACGACCAATTTTCTGGTTTGCTTCGCCCATCATTTCGTGCCAGTGAGACACCCAGCCAACAGTACGTGACAGTGCAAAGATAACGGTAAACATATTCGTTGGAATACCGATAGCTTTCAGCACGATACCTGAGTAGAAGTCGACGTTCGGGAAGAGTTTCTTCTCGATGAAGTAGTCGTCTTCAAGCGCAATGCGCTCCAGCTCCATAGCAACGTCCAGTAATGGATCATCACGGTTAAGCTCTTTAAGTACTTCGTGGCATGACTCGCGCATAACTGTTGCACGTGGGTCAGTGTTTTTGTAAACACGGTGTCCAAAGCCCATCAGACGGAATGGGTCGTTCTTGTCTTTGGCTTTCTCAATGTACTTAGGAATGTTCTCAACAGAGCCAATTTCAGCCAGCATACGCAAGCACGCTTCGTTAGCACCACCGTGAGCCGGTCCCCATAATGACGCAACACCCGCTGCGATACACGCATATGGGTTTGCACCTGAAGAGCCTGCTAAACGCACAGTAGAGGTTGATGCGTTTTGTTCGTGGTCTGCGTGCAACGTGAAGATACGGTCCATAGCGCGAGCAACCGCCGGGCTAATTTCGTAGTCTTCAGCAGGTACAGAGAACATCATGTTTAAGAAGTTTTCTGCGTAGCCTAAGTCGTTACGTGGGTAGACGAACGGTTGGCCGATGCTGAATTTGTAAGCCATTGCTGCAATCGTTGGGATTTTAGCAATTAAGCGATACGCACTGCGCAGACGCTGGTTTTCATCATGAATGTCTAAGTCATCGTGGTAGAACGAAGACAAAGCACCCGTGACAGCACATAGCATTGCCATTGGGTGTGCGTCGCGGCGGAATCCGTTAAAGAAGTTGTGGATTCCCTGATGCACCATTGTATGTTTAGTAATAGTGCTCTTGAAATCTTGGTACTGTTCTTCAGTTGGTGCTTCGCCGTGTAACAACATATAGCAAACTTCTAAATAGTCTGCTTTTGTTGCAAGCTCACCGATAGGGTAACCGCGGTGTAAAAGCACACCGTTTTCGCCATCGATGTAGGTGATAGCCGACTCGCAAGAGCCCGTAGCCAGGAACCCTGGGTCAAAAGTGAAGTAACCATGTTTTCCCAGTGTTCGGACGTCAACTACATCCTTACCTGCCGCCGGTGAAAGTACTGGCAGTTCAATGGATTGGCCGTCAATCTGTAAAGTGGCTTTACGATCAGCCATAAGGAAATCTCCTCACTGTTTACTTTGAAAAAGTGGGCTAATTTAACTCGATCATGCCCGTAAATGTCAATTTAATTCGCAGAACGTGAACCAATTCTAGCAAACTATACGTAACGAAGATGAAGAAAAGATTACTCATTTTTGAGTTAAGTTAGACTTTAGTCGCATGACTAAACAGTTCACTTATCGAATCGTTGTTTTGTCGTTGTAAAATGTGGCTTGGGTCGATATACTCTTTCACCGTATTTGTGACAAATATCTTGTTACACACACGTGAAAGACATTTCTTTTGTGCTTTATTAAAAGGCAATCTATCGTGAAAAAAGAAAGACCTGTTAATTTAGACTTATCAACTATTAAATTTCCTGCCGCTGCCAAAGCATCTATTTTGCACCGTATCTCAGGTGTCGTAATGCTGGTGTCTCTTGCTTTCCTTATTTGGGCTTTTGCTGTTTCCCTTAGTGGACCAGAAGGCTTTGCTCAAATCGAAAACCTGATGACCAGCTTTATCGCTAAATTTATTGGCTGGGGTATTTTGACAGCGCTAGGATTTCACTTAATTATTGGCCTGCGTCACTTAGTCATGGACATGGGCTACTGGGAAGAGCTCGATTCGGGAAGAACCAGCGCGGTTATTTCAATTGTGCTTTCTATTCTTCTTTCCGTGCTAGTAGGAGTTTGGCTATGGTAACAGCAGCAGCTACTTTCGGACGCAGCGGTTCGCACGACTTTATCCTTCTTCGTGCCAGCGCTATCGTTATTTGTTTATACGCATTATTCATGGCGGGCTTTTTCATTTCTACGCCAGATGTCACCTATGAAGTTTGGAGTGGGTTATTTGCTAACATCTGGATGAAAGTAGCCACTATGCTGGTTCTGACAGCCGTTCTTATCCACGGTTGGATTGGCATTTGGCAGGTACTGACTGACTACGTAAAAGCCGCTGGCTTACGTGCTTTCATTCAGCTGGTTTTCAGCGTTGGTCTCATCGCTGTTTGGCTCACTGGCTTATTCGTACTGTGGGGTGTTTAAGTGAACGTTAAAACTTTAGAATTTGATGCAGTGGTGATTGGTGCTGGCGGTGCCGGCATGCGAGCAGCGCTGCAAATTTCCCAAGAGGGAATGAGCTGTGCGTTGATGTCGAAAGTGTTTCCAACGCGCTCTCACACGGTTTCTGCACAAGGTGGTATTACCGTTGCTTTAGGTAATGCACACGAAGATGACTGGCAATGGCACATGTTCGACACCGTAAAAGGGTCGGATTACATTGGTGACCAGGACGCTATCGAATACATGTGTAAAGCAGGTCCGGAAGCTATTTTGGAACTGGAAAACATGGGCTTGCCTTTCTCACGTTTTGAGAACGGTAAAGTTTACCAGCGTCCATTTGGTGGTCAGTCAAAAGAGTTCGGTGGCGAGCAAGCCGCACGTACCGCAGCAGCTGCTGACCGTACTGGTCACGCACTTCTGCATTTGCTGTATCAGCAAAACGTTAAGAACAAAACTACCGTGTTCTCTGAGTGGTATGCACTTGATCTCGTGAAGAACCAAGACGGTGCTGTCACGGGTGTAACAACTCTGAACATGGAAACCGGCGAAGTTTATTACGTGAAAGCCAAAGCGGTTGTCTTAGCAACTGGTGGTGCTGGTCGTATCTACGCTTCAACCACGAACGCACACATCAATACTGGTGACGGTGTTGGCATGGCGTTACGTGCCGGCGTTCCTGTGCAAGACATGGAAATGTGGCAGTTCCACCCAACCGGTATCGCCGGTTCAGGCTGTCTGGTAACCGAGGGTTGCCGTGGCGAGGGTGGTTACCTGTTAAACAAAGACGGCGAACGCTTCATGGAGCGTTACGCACCAAACGCAAAAGACTTAGCATCGCGTGACGTTGTTGCTCGTTCAATGATGACCGAAATTCGTGAAGGTCGAGGTTGTGACGGTCCTTGGGGTACACACCTCAAATTGAAACTGGATCACTTAGGCAAAGAAACGCTGGAAAGCCGTTTGCCGGGTGTTTGTGACCTGTCTCGTACCTTTGCTCACGTTGACCCGGTTAAAGAGCCTATTCCGGTTATTCCAACCTGTCACTACATGATGGGTGGTATTCCAACCGACGTTAACGGTCAGGCTCTGACTGTTGATGACAAAGGTGAAAGCAAACCCGTACCTGGTCTGTTTGCTTGTGGCGAAATTGCCTGTGTATCTGTTCACGGTGCAAACCGCTTGGGCGGTAACTCACTGCTTGACCTTGTCGTATTTGGTCGCGCGACGGGTATGCATTTAGGTCAGACACTGGCGGCTAACAGCGAAGCGCGGGAATCGTCAGCGTCTGATGTTGAAGCGGCCATGGCTCGCTACAACCGTTGGGAAAATACACAAAAAGGTGAAGACCCGGCGCAAATTAAGAAAGACCTGCAAAACTGCATGCAAATGAACTTCTCGGTCTTCCGTGAAGGCGACGCAATGGCGGAAGGTCTGAAAGAATTGAAAGAAATTCGTGAGCGCTTGAAGCATGCACGTTTAGACGACACGTCGAAAGAGTTCAATACTCAACGTGTTGAGTGCATGGAACTTGATAACTTAATGGAAACGGCATACTCAACTGCGGTTGCCGCAAACTTCCGTACTGAAAGCCGTGGCGCGCACAGCCGTGCTGACTATCCTGACCGTGACGACGAAAAATGGTTGGTTCACTCTGTTTACCGCCCAGAATCTGAAGACATGGTGACTCGTCAGGTTAATATGGCACCGAAACTGCGCGAAGCTTTCCCTCCGAAAGCTCGTACGTACTAATTAAGGGGTTAAAGCGATGAAAACATTGAATATTTCGATTTATCGTTACAACCCGGATGTTGATGACGCACCGTACATGAAGGACTACACCTTAGAGGTGGAAGAAAACCAAGACATGATGGTGCTGGACTTGCTTATCAAATTGAAAGAGCAAGATCCGTCGTTGGCGTTCCGGCGTTCATGCCGTGAAGGCGTTTGTGGCTCTGATGGCCTGAATATCAATGGTAAAAATGGGTTGGCGTGTATTACGCCAACATCGGCACTGAAAGGCAATAAAATTGTCATTCGTCCGTTACCTGGCTTACCGGTTGTTCGTGACTTAATTGTTGATATGAGCCAGTTCTATCAGCAGTACGAGAAAATTAAGCCGTACCTGATTAACGACGAGAAAACGCCACCAGCACGTGAGCGTCTGCAGTCTCCAGAAGAGCGTGCTAAGCTTGATGGACTGTATGAATGTATTTTGTGTGCATGTTGTTCAACTTCATGTCCATCGTTCTGGTGGAACCCAGACAAGTTCATCGGTCCGGCAGGCTTGTTGCACGCGTATCGATTCTTAATCGATAGCCGTGATACTGCAACCGACGAGCGCTTGGATGACTTAGACGACGCATTCAGCGTGTTCCGTTGTCACGGTATTATGAACTGTGTCAATGTTTGTCCAAAAGGGTTGAACCCAACTAAGGCTATTGGCCACATTAAATCGATGCTGTTGAATCGCGCGGTCTAAGACTGACCGCGTGTCAATTTGAACGGTTTATGTTGTGGATAGCCATCCCACAAAGGATGGCTATTTTTTTATAAAATCGGTTTACATATTTAGGTGAAGGAAACGCAATGCAAGACGGTGTAATGCGTGAATGGCTAGAAACTTCGCATCTAGCCGGTGGGAACGTTGCCTACATTGAACAAATGTTTGAGGCGTATCTGGATGATCCAACCGCTGTCAGCGACGAATGGCGTAAGGTGTTTGACGCACTGCCTAGCGATGGTCAGGTAACAGATACGAAAATGAGTGATGTTCGCGAACAGTTCCGCGAAGCAGCGAAGAATAAACTCAAGCAGTCTGGTGGCGGCAGCTCGGTCAGCGATCAAAGGCAAGTTAAAGTATTACAGCTGATTAACGCGTATCGTTTCCGCGGTCATCAACACGCTAACCTCGACCCGCTTGGATTGTGGAAGCAAGACACCGTTCCTGACCTTTCTCTCGATTTTCATGAGTTATCAAAAGACGATTTAGATCGTGAGTTTAACGTAGGCTCGCTAGCGGTTGGCAGTGAGACTATGAAGCTTAAAGACATCCACAATGCTCTTGAGAACATTTATTGTGGCTCTATTGGTGCTGAATATATGCACATCGTTTCTACCGAAGAGAAGCGTTGGATTCAGCAACGTTTAGAAGGCTCTTTAGGTAAGGCGAAATTCGATAAAGAACAACAGAAAAAAATTCTGCGTGAACTCATTTCAGCTGACGGTCTGGAGAAATACTTAGGCTCTAAGTTCCCAGGCGCGAAGCGTTTCTCATTAGAGGGCGGCGATAGTTTAGTACCACTGCTTAAAGCGTTGATCTCTCGCTCAGGCGAGCAGGGCGCAAAAGAAGTGGTTATTGGTATGGCTCACCGTGGACGTTTGAACGTATTGGTTAACGTTTTAGGTAAGAAGCCACAAGACTTGTTTGATGAGTTCGCGGGTAAGCATGGCGAAAGTAAGGGCTCTGGTGACGTTAAGTATCACATGGGCTTCTCTTCAGATTTCGCTACCCCAGGCGGAGACGTGCATTTAGCACTGGCCTTTAACCCATCGCACTTAGAAATTGTGAATCCGGTGGTTGTCGGTTCTGTTCGCGCCCGTATGGATCGATTAGGCGACAAAGTGGGCGAGAAAGTACTGCCAATTACCATTCATGGTGACTCGGCTATTGCCGGTCAGGGCGTTGTACAAGAAACCTTTAATATGTCGCAGACCCGAGCGTATCAGGTCGGCGGTTCAGTGCGCATTGTTGTGAATAACCAAGTAGGTTTCACCACATCAAAACGTGAAGACGCTCGTTCGACACAGTACTGTACTGACATTGCGAAAATGGTTCAGGCACCGATTTTCCATGTGAATGCGGACGACCCCGAAGCCGTTGTTTTCGTTACACAGTTAGCGCTTGATTATCGCAACACCTTTAAGCGTGATGTAGTGATTGATTTGGTTTGTTATCGCCGTCACGGCCATAACGAAGCGGACGAGCCAAGCGCAACGCAGCCGTTAATGTACGCGAAAGTCAAAAAGCATCCGGTAGCGCGCGAGCTGTATGCAAAACGCTTAAACGAGTCAGGCGCTGTCAGCGAAGACGATGCAAAACAGTGGGTGCAGGACTACCGTGACGCCTTAGATAAAGGTGAAGTGGTTGTCGAAGAACACCGTCCAATGCGTGCTCATTCAGTGGACTGGACACCGTATATCGGTAATGACTGGGACGTAGAATACGACTACAAAGTATCAGCGAAAAAGCTAAAAGAATTGGCTGAGAAAATTTCCCAGTATCCGGAAGAGCATAAGCTGAACTCCCGCGTTGCGAAGGTTTATCAAGAGCGCCAGAAAATGGCGAAAGGCGACAAAGCCTTAGATTGGGGCTTTGCAGAAAGCCTGGCGTACGCGACTTTGGTTGATAAGGACGTACACATTCGTCTAACCGGTCAGGATTCCGGCCGAGGTACGTTCTTCCACCGTCACGCGGTATTGCATAACCAAGAAGATGCCAGCACTTATATGCCGTTGAACCACATTAGAGAGGGTCAGGGGCAAATCGAAATTTATGACTCCGTGTTGTCAGAAGCGGCAGTATTAGCCTTTGAATACGGTTACGCCACAGCCGAGCCAAAATCACTCATTATGTGGGAAGCCCAATTCGGTGACTTTGCTAACGGAGCTCAGGTTGTTATTGACCAGTTCCTCAGTTCTGGTGAACAGAAGTGGGGTCGTTTATGCGGACTGACGTTATTATTGCCTCATGGCTATGAAGGTCAGGGGCCTGAGCACTCATCAGCGCGTCTGGAGCGCTTCTTGCAGCTTTCGGCCGACCACAACTGGTCAGTGTGCGTGCCGACTACCCCGGCACAAGTATTCCATATGATTCGCCGTCAACAATTACGTCCGGTTCGCCGTCCGTTGATTGTCATGACGCCGAAATCATTGCTGCGTCATCCTCTGGCTATTTCAGAGATGGACGAGCTAGAAAATACAGGCTTCCAAAACGCGATTGGTGAAATCGACTCTTTGGATCCGAAAAAAGTAAAACGCGTGGTGCTTTGTTCAGGTAAGGTGTATTACGACTTACTGAAAGAACGCCGCGACCGTGAACAAGACGATGTGGCTATTATTCGTATCGAACAGCTATACCCGTTCCCTGCGGAAGAAGTAGCCGATATCATGCAAGATTATCAACACGTCAAGGACTTTGTCTGGTGTCAGGAAGAGCCGCAGAACCAAGGTGCCTGGTATAGTAGCCAGCACAACTTCTGGGCTGCGATACCTTCCGGTGCTCAGTTAACTTATCGTGGTCGGGACGCGTCAGCGGCTCCAGCGGTGGGTTATTTATCCGAGCACAACAAACAGCAACAAAAACTCGTTGACGAAGCGCTAACCATTAAATAGGTGAAGATGAACCATGGCGATTGATATTAAAGTTCCTCAATTACCCGAATCTGTTGCAGATGCTACCATCGCAACATGGCACGTAAAACCTGGCGATAAAGTATCGCGCGACCAAAATTTGGTGGACATCGAAACCGATAAGGTAGTGCTTGAAGTTGTCGCAGAAGCTGACGGTGTTTTAGGCGAAATTACAGCTGAAGAAGGCACCACAGTCACTGCCGACGAAGTGATTGGTAAAATCGAAGAAGGTGACGGCGCTGAAAGCTCTGACTCTAAGAAAGAAGAGAAGTCAGACGACGGCGACGAAAAAGCCGATAAGAAAGACGACAAAAAAGACTCTGGCTCTTCAGAGAAAAAAGGCTCAGGCGAGAAGATGAACGTTACCGTTCCTCAACTACCTGAATCTGTATCTGATGCAACGATTTCAGCTTGGCACGTTAAAGAAGGTGACGAAGTTAAACGTGATCAGAACTTAGTCGACATTGAGACCGACAAAGTTGTTCTGGAAGTCGTTGCTCCTGCTGACGGTGTGTTGGTTAAAATTGAGCATGACGAAGGCGCAACCGTAGGCGCTGATGACGTTATCGGTATCGTTGAAGCGGGCGCTTCTTCAGGCGGCAGCTCAAGTAAGTCGGAAGACAGCAAATCTGAGTCTTCAGCAGAAAACAAAGACGACGGTGGCGATAGCGAAGTGGCGGGTCCTGCGGTACGTCGTTTACTCGGTGAGCATGGTCTTAAGCCAAGTGACGTTAAAGGCACAGGTAAAGGCGGCCGAGTCACGAAAGAAGATGTTGAGAAGCATGTTAAAGAAGGTTCTTCTAAATCAGCCTCTAAGTCTTCTGACAACAGCAAACAGCAGTCCGCTCAACCTGCTGTTTCAGGTGATCGTGACCAGAAACGTGTACCAATGACACGTTTGCGCAAGCGTATTGCTGAGCGTCTGTTACAAGCGAAAAATGACACGGCTATGTTGACTACGTTCAACGAAATCAACATGAAGCCAATCATGGACTTGCGTAAAAAGTACAAAGACGTCTTTGAAGAAACGCACGACACACGTTTAGGTTTCATGGGCTTTTACATAAAAGCAGTGACTGAAGCACTGAAACGCTTCCCAGACGTGAATGCTTCTATTGATGGTGATGACATTGTTTATCACAACTATTTTGATGTAAGCATTGCGGTCTCGACTCCGCGAGGCTTGGTAACGCCGGTTCTGCGTGACACCGACAAAATGTCAATTGCAGACATGGAGAAAGGCATTCGCGACTTGGCAATTAAAGGCCGTGACGGAAAGTTAACTCTTGAAGAAATGCAAGGCGGTAACTTTACGGTTACTAACGGTGGTGTCTTTGGTTCACTGTTATCTACGCCAATTTTGAACCCACCTCAAAGCGCAATTCTGGGTATGCATAAAATCCAGGAGCGCCCAATGGTTGTCGACGGTAAGATTGAAATCTTGCCAATGATGTACTTAGCTCTGTCTTATGACCACCGCATTATCGATGGTAAAGAATCGGTTGGCTTCCTAGTCACCGTAAAAGAGCTGTTAGAAGATCCTCAACGTCTTATCCTGGATATCTAAAGACGCTGAGAACCAGCCGCAATGCTAATTTAGCTTGCGGCTGTTAATTTTGCGCCGTTCACGTTAAAATTCGGCGCGGTATTCGGGTAGGCAGCAGGTAAGCTGCTTTTGTTGTTTCAACGAATCGGAAGAGCATCATGAATTTGCATGAGTATCAGGGTAAGCAACTCTTTAAAGAGTTCGGTTTACCAGTATCTGAAGGTTTTGCGTGCGACACAGCTGATGAAGCTGTAGAAGCGGCAAAACGTATTGGTGGCGACATTTGGGTCGTAAAATGTCAGGTTCACGCAGGCGGCCGTGGTAAAGCGGGCGGTGTGAAGCTGGTTAAAAGTTTAGATGAAGTTCGTGCATTCGCAGAACAGTGGTTAGGCAAAAACTTAGTAACTTTCCAAACCGACGAGAAAGGTCAACCGGTTGCTAAGATTTTGGTTGAAAGCTGCACTGACATTGCTGACGAGCTATACTTAGGCGCGGTTGTTGACCGTGGTTCACGTAAAATCGTGTTCATGGCGTCAACTGAAGGCGGCGTAGAAATCGAAACCGTTGCTGAAGAAACGCCAGAGAAAATTCTGAAAGTTGAAATTGACCCAACGGTTGGCCCTCAGCCATACCAAGGTCGCGAATTAGGTTTCAAACTGGGCTTAACGCCAGATCAAGTTAAGCAGTTCACAAAAATCTTCTTAGGTTTGGCGAACATGTTTGAAACTTATGACTTAGCGCTGTTGGAAATCAACCCGTTGGTTATCACTGACGAAGGCAACTTGCACTGCCTGGATGCGAAAGTAGGCATCGACAGCAACGCATTGTACCGTCAGCCGAAAATCCAGGAAATGCACGATCCTTCGCAAGAAGATTCTCGTGAAGCGGAAGCGGCTAAGTGGGAACTAAACTACGTAGCGTTAGACGGCAACATCGGTTGTATGGTTAACGGCGCAGGTTTGGCGATGGGTACGATGGACATAGTTAAACTGAGCGGCGGCGAGCCAGCTAACTTCCTTGATGTTGGTGGCGGCGCGACAAAAGAGCGTGTTTCTGAAGCGTTCAAAATTATCTTGTCTGACAGCTCTGTTAAAGCCGTATTGGTTAACATCTTCGGTGGTATCGTTCGTTGCGACATGATCGCAGAAGGTATCATCGGCGCGGTTGAAGAAGTGGGCGTTAAAGTACCAGTGGTTGTTCGCCTTGAAGGTAACAACGCTGAACTGGGTACACAGAAATTGAACGAAAGTGGCCTGAACATTATCGCTGCAGAGAGCTTGTCTGATGCTGCTGATAAAGTGGTTGCTGCGGCAGGAGGTCAATAATGAGCATTTTGATCGATAAAAACACCAAAGTAATCTGTCAGGGTTTCACTGGCGGTCAGGGTACTTTCCACTCTGAGCAAGCAATTGCTTACGGTACGCAAATGGTTGGCGGTGTTACCCCTGGTAAAGGTGGTCAAGAGCACTTAGGTCTGCCTGTATTCAACACCGTAAAAGAAGCGGTAGAAGCAACTGGCGCAACGGCATCAGTTATCTACGTACCGGCTCCTTTCTGTAAAGACTCAATCATCGAAGCAGCAGACGCTGGTATCGAACTGATTGTTTGTATTACTGAAGGTATCCCGACGCTGGATATGCTTTACGTTAAAGAATACCTAACGCACAAAGGCGTGCGTATGATCGGTCCAAACTGCCCGGGTGTTATCACTCCGGACGAGTGCAAAATCGGTATCATGCCTGGCCACATCCACAAGAAAGGTAAAGTGGGTATCGTGTCACGTTCAGGTACATTGACGTACGAAGCGGTTAAGCAGACGACTGACGCAGGCTTTGGTCAGTCTAGCTGTGTTGGTATCGGTGGCGACCCTATCCCGGGTTCTAACTTCATCGATATTCTGGAACTCTTCGAAAAAGATCCAGAAACCGAAGCAATCGTTATGATCGGTGAAATTGGCGGTACAGCAGAAGAAGAAGCGGCAGAGTACATTAAAAATAATGTCACTAAGCCGGTTGTTTCTTACATTGCTGGTGTTACTGCGCCTCCGGGCAAACGTATGGGCCACGCTGGTGCCATCATTGCCGGCGGTAAAGGTACTGCTGACGAGAAATTTGCTGCACTTGAGGCGGCAGGCGTTAAAACTGTACGCAGCTTGGCTGACATCGGCAAAGCGGTTGCAGAAAAAACTGGCTGGTAATATCCGCCAACGCTTACACAAAGCCCGGCTTAAAAGCCGGGTTTTTTTATGTCTTAAAAAATACTCGCCGTGCGTGCTTTATGGCTGGTGTGTCTTGCATGTCTTTGTGTACCACCCAATACAATTGCCGTGTATGAGACGCAAAGGTAGGGTAACTTTGCAGTAAACCGGCTTCCAGCATAAAAGGAGTACTGATGGTTGGCACGTAGGCAATGCCCGCACCAGCGGCTACCGCATGAATAATGGCCTCGTTGGTATTCAGTTCGATGATTGTACTTGGGGAAATCCCCATTTCCTGCCAAAAATACTGTGTCATTTTTCGGGTTGCGGAGCCGGGCTCCCGAATTAACCAGGTGTATTTCGATAAATCCTTGCCTAGTTCAAACTCGGGCGGCGCCACCAGCGTCATACTGTCCTCTTTAAAGGCGTAGCTTTCCAGCACTTTGCGATCCGATTGGCCTTCAATAACCGCGAAATGATCCTCGAACCGTTCCAGCCGAGAAAGCACATCGTCGGTGTTCCCAATGTAAACGCTGACCGAGCTGCCGGGGTAACCGTTTTTTAACTCCGATAAATAGGGTGGCAACCAGTAGTTTCCGACGGTTTGACTGGCCCCAATTTTTAACGTTTTATCGGATTGCTGTTGAGTTTTAAAGTAGTTCTCTATGGACTGTGTGTGCGAGAAAACGGTATCGGATTTCTCCAATAACCAACGGCCTTGTTCCGTTAAGGTAACCCGTTGAGCGACTGCTCGACGCCCGCGGCCACGCTCAATCAACGCACAGCCCAAGTGTTCTTCAAGCATTTTTAAATTGACGGATACCGCGGCGGGGGTCATCCCCAAACGTTCGCCCGCAAGCTTTAAGCTGCCTGCCTCGTTGATGGCTTTAAACACCGTTAATTGTTTTAAGTTAATCATAATATTTAATTACTTTTATAGTTAATTATTAAATTTTAATTAATTATAGGGGCGTTATACTGCCTCGCAAGTGATAAAACCAAGGATTCATTTATGAACACAAAACTGACAGGCATTGTCGCCGCCGTACTGTGCGGTGTGCTGGCTATCTTTCTACCGCAGGTCTGGTCGTTCTTCGCACAGGTGTCACCGCTGATTTTAGCCATTGTTATTGGGGTCATTATCAGCCATACCATGCCCACGTCGTTTCGTTCGACCTTAGAGCCGGGGCTGAATATAGCCAAAGGCCCCATACTGCGGCTGGCGATTGTTTTGTACGGTTTTAATATCAGTTTTCAGGAGCTGAGTTCCGTTGGCTTCCATGGCTTTTTTATCGCGGTCGTGATGGTCAGTGCTATTTTAGCCGTGGGCATTTGGGTCGGTAAAAAAGTGTTTAAGTTAGACACGGATCAAGCCATATTAATCTCTATTGGTAGTGCCATTTGCGGCGCCGCTGCTGTAGCTGCTGCCGAACCCATACTCAAAGCGAAGCCACACAAAGTGATCATAGCGGTTGCTACCGTGGTCATTTTTGGCACCTTATCAATGTTTTTATACCCAGTACTGTACGGCGTACTGTCTGTTGATGAGGCCAAGTACGGCTTATGGGTAGGCGTTTCTGTTCACGAAGTAGCACAAGTGGTTGCCGCTGGCGATGCTGTCAGTAGCGCTGCTGCGAATACCGCCGTTATTGAAAAAATGATCCGTGTGTTGCTATTGGTACCGGTATTGATTGGCTTGTCGATTTGGAAAAGCCGCACCGAAGCCACCGAGTCCGGCCAGCGAACCCCCATTGCCATTCCGTGGTTTGCGTTGTTTTTCCTGGTGGTTATTTTCATTAACTCAACAGGGCTGATTCCAGCGGCCGTGGTCAGCGTGCTTTCAACAGCCGCCACGTATCTGTTGGCGATTGCAATGGCGTCGCTGGGTATGATGACCCACATCAGTGTGGTCAAAAAGGCCGGTGCACGCTCGTTTGTACTCGCCACGCTGCTTTTTGTGGTACTCATCACGCTCGGCTTTTTAATGACCTAACGCACAGAGGGGTAAAAACGCCTCGTTTGGTTTTATCAGTGCAAAGCTTTCGGGTAAACTTGCGGGCAAAATGACAAAGAGGACGTCCTGCCCATGCAAAGCTTTAAACCTTCCTTAATAGCGTTGGTTGTTTCCAGCGCTCTTATTCATTCCGCTACCGTGTCCGCACACGACGGCATTGAACGCGTGTTGGTATCCGGCCACCAGGCCAACTTAGTTGGGCAGGCAATGTCCGCTTCAGAGGGCGTACTGGGACAGGAAGAAATTGAGATTCGGCCCATGTTGCGTACGGGGGAGCTCATGGAGCTGATTCCGGGCATGAGTGCGACCCAACACAGCGGCAGTGGTAAAGCCAATCAATACTTCTTGCGCGGGTTTAATTTGGACCATGGTACAGACTTTGCGACCTACGTGGACGGCATGCCCATCAATATGCCAACCCACGGACACGGTCACGGTTATACCGACATTAACTTTTTGATCCCCGAACTGATTGATCAGGTGGTGTACCAAAAAGGCTCATACTACGGTGACGTTGGCGACTTTTCCGGCGCAGGGAGCGTAGGCTTTAGCACACAAATGAGCCGTAAAAAGGGACTGGCCAAAGTCAGTGTGGGCGAAGACGCCTATCAGCGTATTCTTCTGGCCGATGATGTATCACATGGCAGCCGCAGCAGTACGTTGTATGGCTTAGAGTATCAAACCTACAACGGCCCCTGGACCGATGTAGACGAAGACGTGAACAAATTGAACGCGGTTGCTCGCCACAGCATTCGAACCGACAATGGCTTGCTAACACTGGGCGCTATGGGCTACAAAAATGAATGGAACAGCGCTGATCAAATCCCCGCACGAGCGGTTGAGCAGGGGCAAATTGACGAGCTGGGTTCTATCGACGATACCCTGGGCGGTAAAACTCATCGATACAGCCTGAACGCGATTTATACCACCATGGACTACGCCTTAACGGCGTACGTGATCGACTACGACTTATCGTTGTTTTCTAACTTTACCTATTATCTGGACGATCCGCTGTTAGGCGATCAGTTTGAGCAGGTGGATAATCGCCGGGTTTATGGTGCGTCGGGTAACTGGCATCCCGATAACAACATTACGTTAGGCTTTTCCACGCGATATGACGACATACAGGAAGTCGGGCTCCACACATCGCAAGAGCGCGAACGTCTGGGCACGGTCAGAAACGACGCCGTAAACGAGTGGAACACCGGGGTTTACGCCAGCTACGACTATCAATTGACGGACCGCTTAAGAACCAACGTATCGCTGCGCTACGACTACTTTCACTTTGATGTGGACTCATTGCTTAATACCAACGTTAACGGTGTTAACCTTAACGCCAATAACGGCACTGCATCGGACAGTATCTGGTCGCTGAAAGGTAACGCCAATTATCTGCTGACCGACACCGCGGAGTTGTATTTGTCTGCCGGGCAGGGGTTTCACTCGAACGACGCTCGCGGCACGGTCACACAAGTTGACCCGAACAACGGCGATGCAATAGCACCGGTTGACCCGTTAGTGCGCACCTTTGGTTATGAACTGGGCTTACGCTGGCGTCCGACCACAAGTTTTAACAGCTCGGTGGTATTGTGGTCGCTAGAGCAAGACAGCGAACTGCTGTTTGTCGGCGACGCGGGAAATACCGAAGCCAGCCGGCCGTCAAAGCGCCAGGGCATTGAGTTGGCCGCGTACTACAACATTACGGATACGCTCAGTCTGGATCTCGAATACGCTTACACCAACGCCGAGTTTGATGACGGCAACGCCGCCGAAAAAGACATACCGGGCGCGCTGGAAGACATATTGCAGTTGGGCGTCACCAAACGCTTTAACGACAACTGGTTTTCTACCGTACGGTTGCGTTATCTGGGGGAGCGGCCCCTGGTGGAAGACAACTCAGAACGCTCAGACACCTCCACCGTAGTGAACGTGCTGGTGGGCAAGCAATGGCAAAACTGGTCGATGAATCTGCAAGTGTTGAACCTTTTTGACAGCAACGACCACGATATTGACTACTTTTATGCGTCACGCCTGCCGGGCGAACCGGCTAACGGCGTTGAAGATTTGCACTACCACGTGATGGAACCGCGGACGGTGCGCTTTGAGCTGAGTTACTCGTTTTAGTCCGGTGCTAATTGCTTTCACTGTGCTCGCGTGTGTAAAGAATGTTAAATGGCGATCCATTCTCCGAGAACTGGCGTAAGCTTAAATACAAGTGAGACAGCAGAAGGAATGATGAGCATGAGCGATAAATCACCGAAAGTAGCTGAATTTACTGCACCTGGCGTTGAAAGCGAGTCGGCAAAAAAAGCAATTGAACTGCTGGATCAGCGCTTGGTTGCCTTACTGGATTTGCAACTGACCTTAAAACACGTTCACTGGAACGTAGTAGGGCCAAACTTTATTGGCGTGCATGAAATGCTCGACCCTCAAGTGGACAGCGTACGCGATATGACGGACACCATTGCCGAGCGTATTGCGACCATGGGCGGCGTACCTGTGGGGACACCACAAGCCATTGCTGACCGCCGAAGCTGGGAAGATTATTCCTTAGGCAAAGGGCTAGTGAAAGACCACCTAGTTGCACTGGATAAAGTGTACGACGGCGTGAACAAAGACCACCGAAAAGCGATGGAAACACTGGCGGATCTGGATCCAGTGTCGGAAGATATGCTGACCGGACAACTGGCCGAGCTGGAGCAGTTCCAGTGGTTTGTCCGCGCACACATTGAGTCGTCCTCTGGCGAACTGAAGAGCTAACTCAGCAGTGAATTTATACATTAAAGCCCAACCCGCGTGTTGGGCTTTTTTTATTGCATGATTATAGTATGACGGTGTCCAATAGAATGAGTGAGAATAAACCAATGAAAGCAAACGACATACTGACGTTTTGGTTTGAGGAGTTAACGCCCCGGGACTGGTTTAAAAAGAGCAATACATTGGATAGTCAGATAAAAGAGCGCTTCGCCGATACGCTGGAAGCAGCCAGTCGGGGCGAGTGTTGGCAATGGCGCACAACTGCAAAAGGGCGTTTGGCTGAGATTATTGTGCTTGATCAGTTCTCACGAAATATCTATCGCGACACCCCGCGAGCCTTTTCACAAGACCCAATGGCATTGGTGTTGGCTCAGGAAGCGGTGAAGCACGAAGCGGACAAACACGTTAACGCCGATGAAAAGGCCTTTTTGTACATGCCCTACATGCACAGCGAGTCGCGACTGATTCACGAGCAAGCGATGACTTTGTTTGACCAACCTGGTTTGGAAAACAACTACAAGTACGAAGTGAAGCATAAAGAAATCATCGACCGCTTTGGTCGGTACCCCCATCGCAATGTCGCGATGGGCAGAGAGTCGACCGAGGACGAACCCGAATTTCTAAAACAACCAGGCTCCAGCTTTTAATTAAGCGCTTAACACGAGCCTGAACCAGGAGCTGTCGCGGCGGTAATCGCGGGCATAATAGCTGCAATCATGACTGCGGCCTCAATGGCCTGAACGGCTTCTCTAGCGGCTTTGGAGACAAGCTCACCGTTTTCCAGTTGTTTAATGCGCTGTTTACGCTCTTTCAGTTCTTGTTTGCTGAATACTTGCGGCAAAAGCTTTGCGCTATTGGCCAACGCAACGATGATTGCAACTCGCGGCTCAATGTCTTTGGTGTCACTTAGCACAGCGTCACGCATGTCCTGACGTAGCTCTTGTTCAGGTTTGGGGTTTATTTCCGGGTAAATTTGGCGCTCAAACAGCCAAAGTACCTTTTCCTTTTCATGAGCAACAATGCCGTTGTCAGCAAGTGCCTGAGCGACTTTGTGTTTTAAGTTTTTTATACCACCCAACTTTTGCACCCAGTCTTTCAGTTTGCGCTGGCGTTTCGCGCCCGAAATCATTGTTAACGCGTCATCCAGCAACGCGTCGTGGGTAGCGCGGTCATCGACTACAGCGACTTTGCCTTTATTGTCGCTATCCACTTTTATACGCCCCAACATTAGTAACTCAGCGGCAATGCCCCAGCCGCTGCGTACTCTACGTATGCACCGTTCATGGTGCCTTCTTCTTCGCGGAGCGACAGAAGCATAAGAGCTTCATACAGTTTTAGAGAGTTGGACATAAGTGCTCCTGTTAAATAAACGTTAACTTTCTGGTAGAGTAAATAGTAAGCGTTTTTAGTTAGGGCAAGCAAGTTTTAGGGGCTCTGTGGGCTAATTAGCATATAATTTCTGTCGCAAAGCGACAGCATATGTTACCAGCCAAAATACCGGCACGCTTTAATGGGAGTAGGTTTCGTATAGGCCTGACATGTGACGACCGCTAGAATGTCGGGGGACACAGCTCAAGACCAGATTAAGTCGTTTAGTAACGCGCAACCTAATAATGATAAGAGGGAATATTTTATTCCAGATGTACGTGGCTCAGTAAGGCGTCATTCCTGACTCGTGTTTTCTGAAGGCATTGCGCGCTTTGATATTGTTTTATGCCATTAACTTGTTTAATGTCAGTATCATAACGAAAAATTAAAGTGTGATATTGCGCATTCGCCGGAATGAAAATGAGCATGCTCGAATTCTTTTTCAGGATTCTGTTTTGAGATAAAGAAAAACACTGGTTATCAGCTGGTTAAAGCGATATGGGTGCTTTTGGGGCGATACGGAGTGCGCATGCGCAGTATACAAAGGTTAGATTTAAGAGAATCGAATGGATAAAAAGTATCAAGTATTCGTAAGTTCAACATATGTTGATCTTTTAGAAGAAAGAAAGGAAGTGATTCAGGCTTTGTTGGAACTAGATTGCATTCCAATAGGTATGGAGTTATTCCCGGCATCCGATGATGATCAGTGGACTTTTATTAAATCTGTTATTGATGATTGTGATTACTACGTCTTGGTTCTAGCTGGCAGGTATGGGTCTTGCTCTGAATCAGGAATAGGTTATACCGAAATGGAGTATAGATATGCGCTGGAATCAGGAAAGCCTGTAATTGCATTCTTGCATAAAGACCCAAGGTCTATTCCTGCTAAGTTTACTGAAACTGAACCTGAATTAAATAAAAAACTGGAATCATTTAGAGGTCTTGCTCAAAAGAAATTATGCAAGTTTTGGGAAACTCCCGCTGAGCTAGCAGGTATTGTTGGAAGAAGCATTGTGCAACTCAAAAAGCGATCTCCGGCAGTTGGTTGGGTTAAAGCAGATCTCGTTCCAAGCGAAGATTCAGCGCAGGAGATCCTGAGACTTAAAAATGAAATCGAACGTCTTAAAGAAGAACTGGAAAACACGTCTACAGCTGGAGTTAATACTGAGGAGCTGTCACAAGGTGATGAACGTTTTGAGTTCGAATATATCGGGAAAGCAAAAATTGATTATTTTGATTGGCATGAAGCAAAGTTAACGGCAGCTGTGCCCTGGAATACAATTTTTGGGGCGCTAGCTCCGCTTATGGCTGATGAGTCTGATGAGCAATCGCTTCAATCTCGATTTAGACAGCTGATAGTTAAAACTGAAGAAGATAATATGCGACCTCTGCAGGGGTTTGGTCAACGAGAACTTTCGGCCACATTCGAGCATGATGTCTTCGACACTATAATTGTACAATTTCGTGCTCTGGGACTTATACAGAAAAGCAAGAGAAACAGAAGCGTCAAGGATAAGAGAACATACTGGTGTCTTACCGAAAAAGGCGACAATCTTCTTGTCGGTTTGAAGGCGATAAGAAAAATCTAACAAGCGCATGTTGTCGGACTGGTTTTCCGCTGCGCTCCAAACCAGCCGCAAATGCGAGCGTTAACTTACCCAAGGGAGCTCCATGAAGTCTCGATCTCGCTTAATGCTTGAAAAATCTATCGCAGCAATGCTGTCTGCAATAGAGATATACAATAAACCTGACTTCAAGTATCGCGAGGAGACTTTTTCTGTGCTGTGCATTAACTCTTGGGAGTTATTGTTAAAAGCAAAAGTTCTCAATTTGGCCAGTAATAAAGTGGCTTCACTTTATGCAATGGAATATAGAACCTTAAAAAGTGGAAAGAAATCTACGGTTAAGAGGCCAAAAACTAATCGATCCGGAAACCCTCTTTCAATTAATCTTTTTGAAGCCTATCGGATCGCTACCGAGGATTATGGCGTTAAGATAGACAAAGCGGTATATGACAATTTGGTCGCGCTTACTGAAATTAGGGATAATTCAATACATTTTGTGAATGATGACTTGCTCTTGTCCCTGAAGATTCAGGAGCTAGGCAGTGCATCACTGCAAAACTACCTCCACCTTGTATCTAGTTGGTTTGGTGATGTCCTATCAGGATATAATTTTTACCTCATGCCACTGTCTTTCTTTCGAAACTTCAATGAAGCCCCCGGTGTTTCGCTCAACTCAAATGAACGTAAAGTTCTAGAGTACATAAAAAAGTCAGAAGAGGGGTATGATAGCAGCGAAGATGTTGGCGATTACAACTTGACTCTGAGAATTGATGTTAAATTCCAGAAAGTTAAGAGCACGTCTGGTTTGCCTGTTCAGGTCACTAATGATTCAAGTGCCACCGCAGTATATTTGTCAGAAGAAGATTTTGCGGATAAGTATCCGTGGGATTACGATATCCTTAGTACGCGGTTGTCCAAGCGATATTCTGATTTCAAGATGAACGCCAAATATCACAGAATCAGAAAAAAATTGGAAGGAGATAAGAAATTTGCGTACGAGCGACTTCTGAACCCTAAGAATCCTAATGGTGGAAAAAAGACATTTTATAACCCGAATATTCAGAAAGAGTTCGATAAACATTATACAAAGATAAGTTAACAAGGCATTGCAGCGGACAAGCCGCTGAATGCGGCGTTAAATATAAGGAGATCGAATGGAAAGCTTAGGTATAGTTGAAGTTGTATCTTTAATAGCGAGTCTAGCATCTTTGATTCTGGCAATGGTTGCTATTCATGCAGCTAGAAGTTCAGAGAAAGAAGTGAGAGATAACTTCGAAAAAACTCAGAAAATGATGGTCGACTATGAGTCCAGAATAAAAGACGTTCTCTCTGAGATTGATAAAAAGTCTGCGATTATTGAAAAGACGGTTTCCGAGTCTCAGAAAGACTTAATGGCTACAATGACTAATATCATCAATGAAACTGTTATTCCTAAAAAGGAAGATATGGGGGAGCAGTTTGCAATGATGTTTGCGCAGCAGCTTTTAACTAACCCCGAGCAAGCTAGTGGTATGATGGGGGCGCTGCAGCCATTTATTGATATGGCACAAAAGGAAGGGAAATAATATATTTAACAAACTGCTGCACACGGAAAAATTACTCGCTACGCTCCTAATTTTCCGGTGAGCAGGGCGTTAGTTTATCAGGTGATATATGGACTTTTTGAGTTTAACTATAGGTTTTCTTGTTGGCACAGCTACTGGTGCAGCAGGAACTTATTTTGGTAATAAATATACTGATATTCGTAAAGCTAAAGAGTACAAAACAGTTGAAGAGTTATTCTATAAAAAGCTTTGGAGTGAGCACGAGAAATTACTTTCTGAAATGAAATCTGATTTAACTAACCCTGATTTTAGTTATCATCGAGAGTTCTATGTATTGAGCAAAAGCTGGATGTTTAATGCTTCTGGACCACACTTGTCATATTATCTGGAAGACCATGATTCACTTGAGCAACAGTTAAAATCATTGGTTGGTAAAGGGCTAATTGTTGATGTCACTGAGTTTGGTAAAAGCGTAACAAAATATCAGTTTACAGATAAATTTGTTGAGCACTTAAAAGTCGTAAACTAACAAGTTGCTTAATTTCGTTCCGGCCACAAAAAGCGTGGCCTCCACTGGACTGCCTACGCTGCGCTGCGGCAGCCAATTAGCAAAGCGTTATGCACGCATGCGTTGCGTTTTTGTGAACTCGTAAAAGGAATAACCTATAAATGAAAGTGTTTTATCAGAAAGGGAGTAATTGGCGCGCAACGCCAGCCAAACTACCATCTGAAAATACCATGCTTTCTTTATCGTTCAATAATTGGGACGACTATGGGATAAGTACTACCCTTAACGCAGTATTGTACGTTGATGGAGAGAGCTTTTTTGAATTTGGCCTAAAGCTCCTAATTGAAAATGATATTTACTCTCCAAAGAAGCTAAACGAGCTATGCGAGGGTGGCTGGGATGGATTTTTTCCTATTCCGGAACTTAACTACGTATCGGTCCCAAGTGATATTGACTTTTATAACGCATTAATCGCTAAAGTAGGCTTTGATGAAGCTAAAGATGTTCTCAATGCTATAAGAGATGCAGGCTATTTTGAGAATATATTAGGGGATCAAAAAGCAATTGATTTGATTAAGCACGATGATTTTTCCACTTCACCTCTCAGGGAGGCCGGAGCAAGAAAGGCTTATGAAGACGGCTGGAAGCTGTTTAGCGATGAACAGTCAAGTATAAAAGATTTCACACTCAATACTATAAAAAAAGATGGTTTGGTTGAGCCAATTCGTTTCAATTTTAATTCTAAATTACTTCCTTATGACATTAATGTACTAATTGGTGAGAATGGGATAGGGAAGTCCTATACATTGAAGTCCTTGGTCGAATACTGGCTGGGTGTGGATCGGGGAAGCAAGGTTGCACTTGACGGGATACAGCATGAACCATTTGACCATTATCCAAATATTTCTAAGCTGATTCTCATATCATATAGCCCGTTTGAAGAGTTTACTATTGATTTATCTGAGACCACTCTGAAGGATAAAGATGCTTATAGATACTTTGGTTTTCGTAGGATCGTTGAAAGCTCAGATGGTCATCAAAGGATAGGTATTAGTAGGAACCTGCCAGCAAGCGATTCTGTATCGTCAATTTTAAAGTCACTCTATGATGATATGAAGTTTGGTGAGTTGCCTAGCTGGACAAATAAGTTCGAAACTATACTTTCTGTCCTTATGTCAGCCATCGAATTCGATTTCATAGCATTTGAAATTGTCGAGGGTGTTGATATATTTGATCAGATACCGGATTTCTCCGAATTTATAGTTGGTGAAGATAATAGGTATCTAAGGATTGATGAGAGTGTAATTCGGACGATAGATGAGTGGAAAATTGAACTAAAGGATTGCATTAAATTCGAATCTGGTGCTGTTTTTATCGGGGATGATAAGGCGATTGAGATCAGCTCTGGACAAAGGCTGTTCTGCTACATTGTGGTTAATGTTGTTGGGCAAATAAGGAAAGACAGCTTGGTTGTCATTGATGAGCCTGAACTTTTCTTGCATCCCGCACTTGAAATTGAGTTTGTTGAGCTGCTTAAAAGGGTTCTGAAAGCCTTCACATCTAAAGCAATTTTGGCTACTCATTCTTTAGCTATCACTAGAGAGGTCCCAGCCAAGTGTGTACACGTCTACCGAAAACAAAATGATACAGTTGAAGTAGAGTATCCTCCCTTTGAAACGTTTGGTGGGGATATGCAAAGAATTTCATCATACGTTTTTGGTGATAACTCTATTACGAAGCCGTTCGATAGCTGGCTGCAAGAGCAGCTGGCCATCTATGCAGACCCCCAAGATATTATTGATCAACTTGGGGATGAGATTAATGAGGAAATGTTGATAAAACTGATTAACTCAAGGAAGTCTGATGGTATCTAAAGTTCGGCTTCCCGAAGAGGACTCCCTAGAAATTTTGAGAGATATAATAAATGAAAGGCATAGATATAGGTCCTTCTACGATCGGATTACGAATGACCTTATATCTCAAGCAGAGATGTTCATAGAGCATAACGGTAACCCGTTAATGCTTACTCCACTTGACTTAAAAAACTATACAGATTCTGAAGAAGAGGCTAATCAACGTAAGAAATCCTTGATTGGTCTATACACTCCTAAGGACGAAAAGCTACCCTTCCTGCAGCTGGAGGCCATGAGGAAACGTAACGGGCTAGTTGTTTGCCCAAGCTGTGGGGAACCTGGAAGGCCGAGAACTCTAGATCATTATCTTCCTAAAGACGTATTTCCTGAGCTTTCAGTTTTGCTGTTGAACTTAACGCCAATGTGTGACTGGTGCCAAGGAGAGAAACTAACAGACTATATTACTGAGGACGGTCAGAAGAGATACATTCATCCTTATTTTGATGACGTGGACAGACCTTTGTTTTCAATAACATTCATTCCCCCATTTGCTACTCCTTCAATAGATATCGCTGTCAGTGAAGAAATATCAGAAGAACTAAGCTTACTTGTTAAGTCGCATTTAGAAGGAATCGATTTTCTCACTCGTTTTAAAGAGTACTTTAGGACTAGGTATATAAGTGTTCTACGTAGAGCTAAAGCCTGCCGGCAGGATGAAAGCAAAAAAATACGGGAGTTATTAACCCTTTTTATAGAAATGGAAGAGGAAAAGTCTATTAACTCATGGGATGCTGTACTATACAGATCTATTATTGAAAATGATGAGTTGATGGAGTACCTAGAGAATAGCGTACTGCCTGACAACTTATAGACTACGGTTTAGCCGTGCATAACAAGGCCAGGCACGGCGACGTCTTTTCCGTTGCGGCTTCGCCTCCACTACAAAGCCGCGCATGCTGGCTGGCGTTATGTGATCAGCCCAACGAAGGAATACTGCTTTGCGGAAAGAACTTAGAGAAAAGATTATCGAAGTATGTGATCTAAAAATAGAGAAAAAAGGCGCGGCGGTGGGGCTTTCGTTTTACGCATTTTTTAAGAACAAAAACGATCAGCCGGAGGTTCTCATGGAAGCGGCTCGGTGGTGGATAGAAACTCATAAATTGGATCACTTCGAAAAAGCAATAAAGATCAAAGATATGGTCAAAGCCGGTGTTTAGCTTTGGCTTCACATCACATAACAAACGGCTGTTGTCACCCCTTCTGGGCTGGGACGGCCTTTTCGCCGCTGCGCGGCTACAAGTCCGCCCCAAAGCCGGGCGTTATGTGCTGTAACTGTTAAATTCTGTGCAAGGAAAAGGCATGCGAACTTTATTTGTGACAATTTTAGCGATAGCGGCAGTAGGTGTTGCATATCAGTTTATTCCTTCGGTACTGGTTACAACTGGTTTGGAGACGAACCTCTTCGCTTGGGTATGTATGCTGATTGGCGCAGTCCTAGGAGGACTACTAATTTGGTTGGGCATAATCAACGCGAGAAAGGTTGATACTGGTCAGTAATATGACAAAACACCGGTTCGAGAATGCCATGCGGCAGAGAAATTGTTATACCGTAGCATTATGCACATAACAAGACGCAGCAGCACGCACCTACGGTGCTGGGCGTTAGCTGGTTGTTGCACCTAATTTAGATCGCTATAAGTTTCAAATATGAATCCAAAGGAGTGAAAATATGCAGGAAAAAATCATAAAATCTTCGGTTACGACAATTCAAAATGGTGCTGCACGAGCCGACGGAAAGCTTTATGTAACTGAAAATAATATTAATTTTGACCCCTATAATAAGGAATTAGGGCTTGGTCCATATGAGCTGAAGCGCAGAGAAGTTTCAAAGGTAGAAAAGTGTTTGGGCAAGGGAGGAGGTATCTTTCCTGTAACATCAGACGCGATACAAATTACGCTTGTTGATGGCAGCGAGTATCAATTTATTTTGTCTAATCCAAAAGAGTGGTTAAGTCTGCTAAGTAATTAATCAGCTAGCAAAGCGCTCAAACGAAAAGTTACAGCTGGCTAGCGCTTCGCGCAGTTTAGCCTAACTGTATTTTTACGCTAAGCTTAGGAGAGTGTAAAAATATCTGTGTAAATGGCATTCTTAGCAATATGGAAGAAGGATATCAGAATGCCAATATCAGACAAACTCATCGACCAGCTGCTTGATGGCTGTGACTCACCCGACGACATTTTAGGCGAAGCCGGGCTGCTCAAGCAGCTTACCAAGAAGGTGGCTGAGCGCGCGTTAGAAGCCGAGATGGAAGCCCACTTAGGCTACGCCCCAAATGATGCGGCTGGCAATAACAGCGGCAATTCCCGTAACGGCAAAACCAAGAAGGCCGTTCGTAGCACCAACGGTGACGTCCAGCTAGATATTCCCCGTGACCGCAACGGTAGCTTTGAGCCTAAGCTGGTTCGTAAAGGCGAACGCCAGCTTAACGGATTCGATGAGCGCATCGTCGCGCTATATGCCAGAGGCATGACCACCCGGGATATCCAAGCTTACCTTGAAGAAGCTTACGGCGTTGAAGCATCCCCTACATTCATATCTCAGGTTACAAACGAGGTCATGGACGAAGTCAAAGCCTGGCAACATCGACCACTGGCAAAGCTTTACCCGGTCGTTTACCTCGATTGTCTGGTGGTTCGTAGCCGTGACTCCGGCGTTGTTCAAAATAAGTCAGTCTACCTGGCGTTGGGCATTAATACCGACGGTGAAAAAGAGCTACTCGGCCTGTGGATGGCTCAAACCGAAGGCGCTAAATTCTGGTTATCCGTGATGAACGAGCTTAAAAATCGTGGCGTCGATGACATCTTTATCGCCTGTTGCGATGGGCTCAAAGGCTTCCCGGAAGCCATTGAAGCGGTTTACCCGAAGACTCAGGTGCAGCTGTGCATTGTGCATCAAATTCGCCACTCTCTGCGTTACGTAAACTGGAAGCAACGCAAGACCATCGCAGCTGACTTAAAGCTAATTTACGGCGCTGCCACTCGCGCTGCAGCAGAGCAGGCGCTGGAAGCGTTCGCTGAAAAGTGGGATGAAGAGCATCCGCCCATCAGCCGCTCATGGCGGACAAACTGGGAACGCTTAAGCGTATTCTTCGAATACCCGGCGGAGATACGTAAGGCTATCTACACCACCAACGCCATCGAATCACTGAACGCGTCATTGCGTAAAATTACCAAGACTCGCCGGTCGTTCCCGAATGATGAGGCCATCATGAAGGTATTGTACTTAGCCTTGCATCAGGCATCGAAAAAGTGGACGATGCCCATACGCAACTGGAAACCGGCGATGGCGCAATTCGAGATCATGTACCAGGATCGAATTTAACAGTGCAAACCGCCATTTACACAAAATCTTTTACAGTCTCGCGCACATAGAATCGTCCTCTGGAGAACTGAAAAGCTAATCTTCCTCAAAGGCTTCAACCAGCGATCGAAACTCGCGCAAGCGGGTTTTAATCGCTTTAACTTCACCTTCTGTATCACGGGTGAGTCTATTTGCACTGCGCACGTTGTCGTTGATGGACATCATGCTGTCTTTCACTTCGGAAACCGCACTGGTATGTTCTTCAGCGGCAACGGCAATTTGCGTCATTCGATCATTGATTCCCGTTACGGCTTCCGTCACTTCGTAGACCTGTTGCTCAGATTTTCGGCCTAGTTCTCCGCATTCCTCAGCCAAATCTCGTTGTTCGTACATTTTATTACGCCAAGTGGTCATTGATTGCGTCATACGGTTGACCGTCTCTTCAATTTGATCGACAGCTTGCTGTGTCTTCTGAGAAAGGGCGCGCACTTCATCGGCGACAACGGAAAATCCACGACCATGTTCACCGGCTCTGGCACTTTCAATAGCAGCATTTAATGCCAACAGGTTCGTTTGCTCAGCGATAGCATCAATCTTCTCACTGACCTCTTTTACTGAATCGGCATTACGAGAGAGTTGTTCAGTTTGCTTAGCACTCTCGTTAACGACATTCACCAACTGAGTAATTTTCTTGCTACTGTCAGCGATAAAGTCGGCTGCACTTTTTGTTTGGTCGCTAACATCATTGCACGCACTTGAAGAGTCATTTGCGTTGCGGGCAATTTCATCAACGGTCTGTCCCATTTCTTCCATAGAAGCAGCAATTTGCTCAATATCCTCAACCGTCTGTTCGGTGGCGTCGGCAGTTTTTGACGCGTTTTCAGATGTTGAATTAACGGCTTCCGCTAACACGTCGTTACCTTCCCCCAAGCGGGTGGTAAGCGCCAGCAATGATGATTCGCGTAGTGCAAGCTCATACATTGCTTTGCCCATGGGAGACCCGTCTCCAAATATGCGGTGTTGAGTTTTTGCGGTTGAACCATCGGCGTTAGCCAACTCTTTAGCCCATTTGCGCTTATTACGCCAATGATTAAAGGGCTTGGTTAACCAATTAAACCAACCGCCTTGACGCTCATAGACTCGCTTAGCTGCTTGCTCGTAGTGACTGTCGGCCTGATGCATGAGCCACTGACTACCCGTAATTTTCCCGCGACGAAATATCCCACGTACAATCACATCAAACCAAACGGTTCCGCGATTTGGCACAACAAAAGGCACAATGCCTCTCCACGGCATTTCACGCTTAAGTGACGTATTGACTTCTTTAATGACTTTGTCGGGTAAGGCATCATTATCAACAAGCGCATCAAGTGGCTGCTGTAGTAGATCGTCTTTTTCCTTTTGCATTAAGCCTTGCATATTATTCGGGCAATAAGAAACTCGCTGGTTCTCGTTAAGGCTAAAGACGAACAGTGTGTCTGCATTCCAAGTAAAGCTGCCGTTCATAATGGAACCTCCATTGATGCGAATACTTTATTGGCTTAACTATAAACAGTAGAAGTTTAGTGCTATTTTTCAAATAATACGTTGCTTGTCGTCTGTCTCCCTAAATGACAGCAACATGACATGGCAATGTCGTAACAATGTCCGGTCTTTCTAAGTAAAGTTTTACCCGAACTATCGGGCAAGAGAGCTGAATACAATAATGAAAAGTACCCAATTTGCAGAACGCTTAACTTATCAACGTAAGCTGAAAGGGTTTTCGCAGGAACAACTCGCGGATAGAACAAAGGTAACGGTTCGGACTATCCAGCGCATCGCCATTTATTGGCTTTCTGATGCCATTTCTTAATATCTTGTGCCCGCTGTTCATCTGGATTCACAAACGTGAAGACAACCCACTTTATGACGCTCATGGTCGCGCGGTTATTAACTTTCAGATAACCATGACACTCATATACGCACTTGCATTTATTGCATTGCTTAGTGTCGAAGGTTTTGGCTTTTTATTCTTTATTGCCGTTATTCCTTATACCGCCATAGTAATGCTGGCTAACGTTATTGCTGTGATAAAAGCACAGAAATACTTTTACCCCAGTATTCCTTTTCTCGGCAAGCGCGGCTGAGCGCCAAACCTCTCATTTAAAGTTACTTAATAAAGGAACCATCATGAAAGCAATAATTTATTATTTGCTGCTGGTGACGCTTGCCTGTTTTTCAGCAAGTGAAACGCTAGCACAGTTTCAGGTTACGAACGAAAAAAAGCAGGCATTTCAGGCTTACCTAAAAGAATTTAGAAAAGAAAACCTTATCCCGAGCTTGTCCGTTGCGGTAGTAAAAAACGGTGAAATTATTATGCTCGAGAGCATTGGTTTTCAGGATCATGACGCCGAAGAGCCAACAACGGAAGATACCTCGTATCTTGCCGCATCCATTACAAAGACATTCACTGGCGCAACTTTGTTGGCTATGGAAGCTGATGGACACATCGATCTCGATGCCGACTTTACCACCTTAAGTGACTGGGACAGACGTTGTCACTGGTTAACAACAAGCGGCAATATATTTGGTGGTGGAACGTTGGATAACGGTTACCAGGTGCCTGACTTACAGTGCGACCAAGTCATTACGTTGCGTCATGTACTTCAACACCAGGTACAGGGCGAGCCAGGCACGAGCTTTTTCTATAACCCTATTGTGTTTGGTCGGTTGTCTAACTGGGTAGAGGAGAATACGGATAAAAGCTGGCGTTATTGGGTGAATAAATACGTTATTGAAGCGGGAGACTTAGAGGGTATCGCGGCTGGTTGGCGAGACCCTGCTGCTAGTGAGGTACTGACTCATATTGCGCCGCCGTTTCGCCATGCGTCGGAAGAGTCCGACGGGCTGGCTAATTCCGTATTACCGAATACCGAACTCAACGCCAGTTCAGGCATAATCGCCAGTGCAAAAGCGCTTGCTCATTATTCTATCGCTTTGGACGAGGGACGTATCCTACCTAAAGACTTGATGGATAAAATGTGGTCCCCGGCGAGTGACAAAGAGGGGAACCCGATGCCTTATGCCTACGGTTGGTTCGTCCAGAACTGGCAGGGTCATAAATTAGTGTGGCACGGGGGGTGGTGGCCGGATGCTTATGCAGGGCTTCTACTAAAAGTCCCTGACTCTGGGGTAACGTTAGTTGCACTTGGAAACACCGATGGTCTGAGGCACGAAATAAATAGTTTGACTGGCGCACACATTGAGAAGAACCCATTGGCGTTAAGGTTCCTCGAGACATTTGTTGACGACTGAACAAAAAACTCTAGGGTTGCCGATACCTCAGCAACCCCCGGAAGTAGGTGCTGAGGCTGCCGTTATGGCAGGCATAATAGCGGCTATCATGACTGCAGCTTCAATGGCCTGAACGGCTTCTTTGGCGGCTTTAGACACTAGCTCACCATTTTCTAGCTGTTTTATGCGTTGTTTGCGGTCTTTCAGTTCTTGCTTACTGAATACTTGCGGTAATAGCTTGGCGCTATTGGCTAATGCGACGGCAATAGCTACTTTAGGTTGAACTTCATCGGAATCAGTTAGCACTGCATCACGCATGGCCTGACGCAGCTCTTGCTCAGGTTTTGGATTAACCTCCGGGTAAACTTGGCGTTCAAATAGCCACAACACTTTCTCTTTTTCATGAGACACAATGCCATCATCAGCGAGTGCTTGTGCAACTTTATGTTTCAGGTTCTTAATACCGCCAAGCTTGTGGACCCAGTCTTTTAGTTTTCGTGGACGCGTGGCTTCAGTAATCATCGTGAGGGCTTCATCCAACAGTGCGTCGCCAGTAGGGCTGTCATCGAGCACCGCAACTTTATTTTTATTGGCTTCATCAACCTTAATCCGATGCAGCAGCAGTAACTCAGCGGCTATGGCTCCGGAGGTTGCGTATTCCACGTACATACCACTCATGGTGCCTTTTTCTTCGCACAATGCGAGCAGCATAATAGCTTCGTAGAGTTTTAAATTTTCTGGCATGGCGTAACTGTCTTTTTAGATTTCTCGATCATTTAGTATTGATGATATTAGATACACCCTCAACAACATTTTTTAGTTGGGATTGGCCATTTGAATCTCGAAAACCGTGATCAAGTCTGGGCAACATCTTTAGTGTTATATGCGTTGCGCCATTGGAAATAATTCTGTTTATTTCCCGCCGCGTTTGCTCAGGGTCGACACTTTTATCTTCCTGTGACTGTATAACTACTACAGGTGCATCAATGCTTGTTAGGGGCTTGAGTAAGTCTCGCTCTAAGGCATCTTTCCAGTATGCGTAACCGTGTCCGCTGACGTTGGCTGGAAAAGGCTCCTGACTTTGTTTAATTCGCGCCACAAATTGTCGAAATCCGTTTAAAGCTTCATTACGTTGGTCTTCTGGTACAGTCTGTTTAATGCTGAATTCGATATCATGCTGAAAGCTGGAGGAACCCGAGTTTAACGCTAGTACGGGGTGCAAGCCCGAAACTCGTTTGGCTACCGCCAGCGCAATGGAGCCGCCTTCGCTGCCTCCCGCGACTATGACTTTGTCATAGGAATTCTTCAAAGCGTCGATGAGCTGGACTCCGTCATTAATTCGCTGCGCCATTGTGTTGTGTTGAAGGTATTTGGTAGGGCAATCGCCTCGCTCTCCGGAGGAGTAAAGTAAGCTATCGTTAATGCCGTACTTTTCAATCGTTAACAGCGCGGAATCAGGAGCTAGTGCTTGCCAAATAGTCGTAACTGACTCCATGTGACGGACACTGTTACAGTCTGATCCCTGAAAAATCACCAGCAAATTATCGGCAGTGGCGTTATCTAAGTAATATTGAATTTCCGTACCATCATTACGCAGGTATTTTTCGCCAGCTATGGCTGGAGAGGCGCTTAAGATTAGTAAAATTGAAATCAGGAAAGCGATTTTCATTATTTTAAATTGTTATTGAGTATGGCTTATTAGTTGAAAACATTCGAAGAAAGTTCCGCTGACCTTTTGCTGAGATGCGTGGCTCTTAGCTAATAAATTTAGTAATTATCACTTTTAATTTGACTCCGGCAGTGGAATAAACTCCTCAGCATCTCCTGGCACGTCAGGAAACTCCTGCTGTTGCCAGCGCTGTTTGGCCGCATCAATCAATGCTTGATCGGTTGCCACAAAGTTCCACTCCATGAAGCGAGGACCAAGCGAGGCCCCACCTACCAACACAAAGCGAGTGTTAGCCTGTGCGGTCACCTTTATACCCTGCTCTTCATTGAATATCGCCATGTGGTGGTCTGCCAAAGTAAAGTTTTCTATTTTCAGGCTGCCTGCAACGACATAAAGCGCAAGCTCTTCAACCTTGGGAAGCTCGAAACTTATGCCCTCGTTTAAATTCACTTCAACGTACAGGGTCTCAGAAAATGTTTTCACCGGAGAAAGTTCACTAAACGCCTCGCCAATAAGTACTTTTGCGCGCGCACCATCAAACTTCACCGTAGGCAGGTTGTCGCTATTGTAATGATGAAAACTGGGCTCACATTGTTCATGGGCTTGCGGCAGTGCTAACCATAATTGCAAACCATGAGTGCTGTGAGGGTGTTTTGTAATTTTCTCAAGTTGCCGCTCTGAGTGAACAATGCCATGACCAGCAACCATTAAGTTTATGTCACCCGGTTGCACCGCAACATCCGTGCCTAGCGAGTCTTTATGCTGAATTTCACCCTCAAACAAATAAGTAACCGTAGCCAGCCCAATGTGTGGATGAGGGCGCACGTTAATACCGTCACCAGCGGCAAACTCAGCAGGACCCATATGATCAAAGAACACCCAGGGGCCGACTGATTTCATGCCTACCGAAGGTAATATGCGCTTTACCGTAAAACCGCCCAAGCCACGCGATTTAGGGCTAATGACGCGCTTAAGCGCATTGCACCCCGAGACAATTTGGCATTCACTTTCTAACGCTTTGGCTAAGTTACTCATTTTTGGGCTCTCCGTTTATGATTTAACTTTAGCAGAGTCTTCCAAGGTACGCTGTTCAATTGGCTGGCCAATGAGTTTTTCAATGGCCTGCAGAAAGGGAGCGTCCTCCTCTGTAACCAGAGATATAGCATGACCCGTTTGGCCGGCTCTGCCGGTGCGACCAATACGGTGCACGTAGTCTTCTGCGACGTGTGGGAGGTCGTAATTAATCACGTACGGCAGCTTTTCAATATCAATGCCCCGTGAGGCAATGTCAGTGGCGATAAGCACCTGCACTTTGCCACTTTTAAAGTCGGACAACGCTTTCGTGCGGGCACCCTGGCTTTTGGCGCTGTGAATAGCTGCCGCTGAGAAGCCAGCCTTATCCAGCTGTTTGGCTAACCGGTTAGCGCCTTGTTTAGTGCGTGAAAATATAAGCACTTGCGACAAGTCGAGACTTTTAAGTAGTTTTAGTAGCAGCCCCAGTTTTTGGCTTTTTTGTACTTCATATATTGTTTGCTTAATAGGCTCGGCAGTGGCGTTGGGTGGTGCAACCGAAATTTCGACCGGGCTTTTCAGCAAGCTTTTAGCCAGAGAACGAATCTCGTCAGAAAAAGTTGCCGAGAAAAGCAGCGTATGGCGCTTAGCCGGCAGTAACTTAATAATGCTCTTAATGTCCTGAATAAAACCCATGTCGAGCATACGGTCGGCTTCATCCAGCACCAACACCTCTAACTTAGGAAAGCGAACCGCGTTTTGTTTGTATAAGTCCAGAAGGCGTCCCGGTGTTGCGACTAAAATATCCACGCCTTTGCGAAGCTTCATCATTTGCGGGTTAATTTTCACACCACCAAACGCCACCGCGTAATTCAATGGCAGACCCGCACTTAAGTTCGCAACGTTTTCACCCAACTGAGCCGCTAATTCGCGAGTGGGCGTTAAAATAAGCGCTCGCGCTGTGTTTGCCTTGGCACGCTCATTACCTTTCAGAAGCTCTAAAATAGGCGCCGTAAAGGCCGTTGTCTTTCCCGTACCCGTTTGCGCCGCCGCCATGACGTCTTTCCCCGCTAGCAGCAAGGGAATAGCTTCAGTCTGAATGGGCGTAGGTTCGCTATACCCCTGGCGTGCTAGGGCAGTAAGGGTTTCAGGGGAAAGTTTGAGATCAGAAAATGTCATGTGATCGTGCGCAGGTTAATGGTGGTAAGGGGGGATTGTACGTTAGATGCGGGTTATTTGGTACGGCTCTGCCGATTATGACAGGTTGGTTGATTCAGTTGTTTGCGCACATTCTTCAGTGATGTTGCACGGTTTAGCATTGCTTTATGGGATTAACTCTTTTATCGTCAGATATATAACAAAAAATCAAAGTGTGATATTGCGCATTAGATTCAACGAAAGTGAGCATGCTCGAATTGTTTTTCGGGTAAACTTGGATTAAGGGTAAGAATAGTGCTTATTACCAGTGAGTTAAGACGGTTAGGAATGCTGCTTTTGGGGGTTACAAAATGGGCATGCGCAATATATAAATGTTAAATGTCTATGATCGATCACGATAAATTCCGGGCCTTGGTCACGCAGCTCTATGCCACGGTAAATGAGTTGGAGGCCATGTTCCCGGGCAGGCACTTTACCCCGGATGGTCATATGGTTGGCAGTTTGGGTGAATGCCTCGTGGCCGATGCATACAATCTTGAGTTGAAGACAGCGTCCAATAAAGGCTATGACGCTCTCACTGAAACCGGCGTGGAAGTTGAGATCAAAGCTACGCAATCCAACTCTGTTGCATTCCGCAGTCAGCCGCAGCACGCGATTATCATCAAAATCTTGCGTGACGGTACGTTCGAGGAAATTTATAACGGGCCAGGAGCCCTTGTTTGGGAGCAATTCAAAGGTAAACGGCTACCTAGTAATGGCCAGTTTCAAGTCTCTCTCAACAAACTCCGGCAACTCAATCAAACAGTGGCTCAATCGGACCGTGTGCCTAGGGCCATTTAACAAGGCGCAGCAGTACGCGGCCGGTGGCCGCCGGACGCCCTTTACGTGGCTCCTTCGTCGCCACTCCAAGGTCGCCGCTGTGCTTCGGCGTTAGAGCTCACGCAGTCCTGAATAACAGCATTATTAAAGGAGTAAAATGCAAAACCTTGTAAAACATACCCTTTACCTTTTTCTATGTATTACTGGCCTAACGGCTGCTATTACGTTAGCAGGTATTTGCTATGCTTGGTTTTTTGCGGAAGCGAAAGAACTCCCCCATTTGGAATGGCTAATAGGCTCTGTGATTGTAGAGGTGGTCGCGGTGATCCTTATGCTTGCAAAAAAAGGATTGAAATATCTACCTGATACACAGACCGATAAGGAGCCAAAAGACACTCTTAAGTTTATGGAGAGTTTTATTTCTACGGGCACTAGTGCAACTGTCGTGAGTAACCGAGTGTCATGGCTGGCAGGTGACGATAAACTTATATCGATTCTTCAATCAAAAATTGAAAAAGGCACTCGCATTGAAATTATCACTCCAAATGAAGTTCCAGAGGCACTTAGAGAAAAGTTGAATGGCGCATCTTTTATTGTCACAAAAGAAAATGTATCACCGGAAGCTAGATTTACATTAGTGAATGGAGATCGCAGCGGCGCTGAAAAGCTCGCCATTGCTCGTGGAGTTCACCCTGACCACGAGATTACAATCTTTGACAACAATTCTGGCCCCCAAATAATTGCGATGGCGAAGGACATAATTAGAAAATCAAAGGAGTTGGCTAATGCCGAATAGGTGGTGCAATTCGGCGCAAATACGTCGAGAGCAAATTGAGTCAGGTGCAGACTTAACATTCAACGAGGTTTTTAAGCCGCTTTTAATTAGTCGAATTAAGAGCCTTTCACCTAGCAATGTCCTGGAAGTAGGCGCTGGAACTGGTCATATTTCCAAAGAGTTATCTAAATTAGGTTTTTCTGTTACAGCAATAGAGCCATCTGCCGGAATGTATGGGGTCGCAAAAGACGTCTTGTCTTTAACCGATGTAAGATTGTTGAATTGTACTTCACTCGAATTAGAGAAAAACGAACTTTATGAGGTTGCTTTCTCCCATCTTGTTGCACACGTTGTTGATGACCTTAATGAGTTTTTTGAATCAGTCGGGCGTCACCTGAAAACCACCAGTCATTTTATTTTTTCAATCCCTCACCCCTGCTTTTATAATGAATATAAGGGGTTTTTCGGAGATGAATATAATTATATGACTCCAATGACCAAGAGCGTGTCATTTACCATCACTAAAGATTCAAAAAATACGATTAGTGGAGTGCCGTACCATCACAGACCGTTATCAGAGTACATTAATAAGCTGGTTGAGTCTGGTTTCGCTATTGATGGCTTTGACGAAACCTATCCAGAAGAAGATATACAATTAAAATATGGAGCCAAATGGGAGTCGCCGCGATACTGTGTGTTTACCTGTAGAAAGCTCTAACAAGCGCATGTTGTCGGACTGGTTTTCCGCTGCGCTCCAAACCAGCCGCAAATGCGGGCGTTATGTTTCTAAGGATAGGGTTTATGAACCTCAAAGAGTTTATTTCGGAAAGCATTGTTGAGATAGTTGAGGGGATTGTTGATGCTCAGTCTAGAATTCAATCAGATGACGCCAAAATTGTTCCTGAAATCAGTAAGGTATTCACCCAGTCACAAACAGGTGGAACAAACTTAGCGCTAGGCTGGGATAAACAAAGTAATTTAATTCATTCTGTTGAATTTGATATTGCAGTTACTGCAAATGAGGGAACTGAAACAAGAGGTGGAATTGGAGTTGTAGCTGGTGTTTTTGCTTTAGGCTCTCAAGGTAAGTCTTTAGAAAGTAATCAATCAATATCACGGTTAAAGTTTCGAGTGCCAATTTCTTTTCCAAGGCATGGTGCTGACGAAACATAACAAGCCAATTAAGGCGGGACTGCTAAAGCTTGGCTCGGTTTCGCTCCGCTACACAGTTTAGCCAAGCATTATCAGCCCCTTATTGGGGCGTTATGCATAAGGATTCAGTGTGATAAAAAAATTGTGCCTGCTGTTAGTTGTTGCCTTGATCCCTACATTAGCCTGGTCGTATGCAAAGCCGTTTAGATTTATTCTCCCGCAATTAAACGGAGTGCAATGTAACGGCTCCGTTTGCGTCGAGGACCCAAATGACATGGGGCAGGCTATTGAGTTGTATGGCTCCGCCATAACAAACGTATCTGCTTCCGGCATAGCGCTCGAGACCAAACCAAAGTTTGTTTACTGCTCTACCACAGAGTGTTATCAATCGTTCGGGGGCGGCAATGAACGGGCTATTTCTTATCCTTTTCTCGGTACAGTGATAGCGCCAGAATCGTGGCAAATCTACATTACTCAGCATGAGTTGGTTCATTGGTTTCAGTTTTTGGAAATTGGTTCGGTTTCGACCATGAGGAAACCTGAATGGTTTAGAGAGGGTATGGCGTATGTGTACAGCGGCGCACCAGAATCAGATATTCCTGAACACTACCTGCCCATCATGCAAAGATACAGAAAATGGCATTCAGACAAATCCTGGCCAGAAGTTATTCATCAAGCGACGCAGCTCTGACATGCATAACCAGGCAATTAACTACGCGCCTGCGGCGCCGGACGCTCGTACCTCGCGCCGGTTATTGCGGCGTTAAGAACAAGAAAACAATATTATGGCATCAGGTACATCAAATAAATTAACAGGGCAGGTTGGCGAACATCTGGTTTCGGCAGTACTGGGTACGTTAGGTTACTATGCTTCTCCGTACTCTGGGAATGTGCCTGGGTTTGATGTTACAGCGGTGCATTCCGAGTCATTAAAGTCGTTTCCTGTTCAGGTTAAAGCGAGTACTAAGGGAGCTCTGGTTCAGTCCACAATAGATAAGTGGTGTAATCACAGTATGGCTGAGAATAACAGGGAAATTCTTTCGGGTTACCAATAACCATGGTTATAAAAGGGCTTCCATGAAAATAGTCTGTGAAACGAAGCGCCTAACTGTCAGGCAGTTTGAGTTCAGCGATGCTGCCTTTGTTATTCAGTTACTCAACGATGACCTATTTATACGGTTCATAGGCGATAAAAACGTTCGTACGCAAGAAGATGCAATTAATTATCTTAAAACGGGACCTATGGCTAGTTATGAGCAGCACGGCTTCGGTCTTAACTTGGTTTTCCTAAAAGAAAGACACACACCAATTGGTATGTGTGGTTTACTGAAACGAGACGAATTGGAAAGTCCGGATTTAGGCTACGCATTTTTGCCTGAATACAGCGGTAAAGGTTATGCGAGAGAGGCTGCGGAAAATACCTTAAAAACTGTTATGAAAACCTGTTCACTCGACACCGTTGTTGCTGTCACCCTTCCTGACAACGTTAGATCAAATAAACTGCTGGAAACTATTGGTTTCAACCTCAAAGAGACAATAGAATGGTACGGTTCTGAGAATAATTTATACGAATACCTAGGCTGAGGGGCGGCTTCTAATGTACGGCTCACTTTTACTACTCCACATTCTTGCGGCAACCATCTGGACAGGCGGACACATTGTTTTGGCTTTCGCTATATTGCCCAGGGTCTTGAGAGAGCGCTCTCCTCAGCTACTTTTAAACTTTGAGTCCGCGTATGAAAAAATAGGCATGCCCGCACTCATTGTTCAGATCATTACCGGGGTAATGCTGGCGTACCGGCTACTGCCAGATATCAGTCAGTGGTTCAATACCAGTAATCCCGTTGCTTATCCGATAATGGCAAAACTGGGATTGCTGGCACTAACGGTTGGTTTTGCCGTTAGCGCAAGGTTTCGAGTCATTCCGAACCTTTCACCTGCGAACCTAAACGTCATGGCGTGGCACATTGTGTCGGTCACGGTTATTTCCATCCTATTCGTTGTTGTCGGTGTGTCGTTTAGGACTGGTTGGTTTTATTGAGTTAATAAACCGTTACGGCTAGACATCTTATTAAGCTCCAAAAATAGGAGCAACGTCCATACTTTTGTGCAGTATCCTCATGATCTCAATTTGCTGGTTGCCAACCTGTTTATAAAAAATAACGTGACTTCCTTGGGGGAATTTTCTGTACCCATCTCTGATTTCATCGCAAGCTTTGCCAATATCCGGCCCCTCAGCTAACAACCAAAAAGAATCATCGAATTGTTTGAGGTAAACATTCCGCTGCTCATTTCCCCAACGGCGTGAGGTGAACCGAGCTATCTCTTTTAAGTCAGATTTTGCTTTATTAGTGAGTTGAAAGGGCTTCACTATTTCTCTTCGCTATCAAGTTCATCGATAAACGAGTCGAGGTCATACTCAGCCATACCACTTTCTTCGCCTTCAACCAGAAGTTGGCGCAGCGTATTCACTTTAGTTTCCTGAGTTTCGAGTAAGCGTAGAGCGGATCGAATGACTTCACTGGCGGATCCGTATCGGCCAGTTTTAAGTTGATTAGCTATAAACTCATCGAAATGCTCACCAAGGGTGATGCTAGTATTTTTAGGCATCGGTCTCTCCTTAATACCAATTAATACCTAATTATGGTATTTAATTCTGTGTTTAGCAAGTCAGTGACAATGCACAGTTCTGGGCTTCATATACGAACTCTCAGCACCCCAAACTCACTTAACTCGTTTCCCCCTCAACCCTAGTTGTACCACTAACACTTTCAAGTCTACAATGCAGTTAACTATTCGTTGGGAGCGGGCATTATGGACTTTTCCTACAGTGCGAAAACAAAGGACTACTTGGCGCGGCTTGACGCGTTTATGCGCGAGTATATCGAGCCGTATGAAGACCAGTATCAAAAAGAGAATTATCGGCTGAACAGCACGCCGAACTGGCGCGAGTGGCAGGTGCCGCCGCGGGTGGCGGAGCTTAAACAGTTAGCGAAAGAGCAGGGGCTTTGGAACCTTTTTTTGCCGGACGACGAACTGGGTGCAGGCTTAACAACCTTGGAATACGCGCCGTTAGCCGAGCGTATGGGCCGTAGCCTGTTAGCGCCTGAGGTGTTCAACTGTAACGCGCCCGACACAGGCAATATGGAAGTGCTGTATCATTTTGGTGATGATCCGCAGCAAGAGCAGTGGTTAACACCGCTTTTAAACGGCGACATTCGCTCGGTATTTTGTATGACCGAACCAGATGTCGCGTCCTCCGATGCCACCAATATGCAAACCACCATCGTTGCCGATGGTTCCGACTGGGTTATTAACGGCCGTAAGTGGTGGAGTACCGGTTTAGGCCACCCTGAGGCTGAAGTCGCTATTGTGATGGGGCTGACCGACGAAGACGCTGACAAACATCATCGTCATTCTATGGTCTTGGTACCGCTAAACACCCCGGGCGTTAACATAGAGCGCATGCTGCCCGCGTTAGGTGAATACGACGCGCCCTATGGCCATGGTGAGGTGGTGTTCGACAATGTGCGTGTACCCAAAGAGAACATTATTGTCGGCCCCGGGGCGGGCTTTAAAATTGCGCAGGGGCGTTTAGGCCCGGGGCGTATTCACCATTGCATGCGCGCTATTGGCGCGGCAGAGCGGGCGCTGGAGCTATTCATTGAGCGCGGTACGTCACGCATCGCTTTCGGCGAACCGTTATTGAAGCTGGGCGGCAACAGTGAGCGGTTGGCCGACTTACGTGTCGCGATTGACCAGGCGCGTTTACTGACCCTGCATTCGGCCTGGCAAATTGACAACGTTGGCGCCATGAAAGCTATTAAAGAAATATCAGCCATCAAGCTGGTGGCGCCTAGCGTATTGCAGAAAGTGGTGGATGAAACCATGCAGCTGTTTGGTGGCGCTTCTATGTGTCACGACACACCATTACCGGGCTTACTGACGGTGGCCCGTTCATTACGTATTGCCGATGGACCCGATGCGGTTCACCGTGCGACCATTGCAAAAACAGAATTGAAACAAAGAGAAAAACAGTGGAAAGGGCGTATTAATGACTGACGCGTCAACAATAACGGATCAAGCTAGTGAGGTTCGCGAGGAGGAGGCGTTGCCGGTTGAAGCACTGGACAACTGGCTGGCTGAGAACATAGGAAGTGAGCTACCGGACAATCGAGGTGAACTCAGAATTACGCAGTACACCGGCGGTGTGTCGAACTGGACGTACCGTTTGGACTATGATGGTTTGGCGCTGGTATTGCGTCGCCCGCCGGAGGGCACTAAGGCTAAATCAGCACACGATATGGGTCGGGAATACCGTCTGCAAAAACGTTTGCGTCCGGCGTTTCCTTATGTGCCGCGTATGCTGGCGCATTGTAAGGACGAGTCGGTTATTGGTGTTGAGTTTTACGTTATGGAACACATTACCGGCATTATTCCACGCCGCCGTTTCCCTAAAGAGCTGGACTTAACTGCTGAGCAGGCTCGTCAGCTTTGTACGAACGCACTCGACAAGCTTATTGAATTGCATAATGTCGACTTAGACAGCACAAGACTGCGTAAAATAGCCAAAGGTAAGGGGTATACCGAGCGTCAGGTTAACGGCTGGTGCAGTCGTTATGAAAAGGCGAAAACCTGGAATGTGTTTGGGGCAAAGTCAGTTATGCGCTGGCTTAAAGAGAACCAGCCACAGAACGAAAAAATATGCCTGGTTCATAACGACTTTCGGTTAGATAACCTGATTTTGAACCCGGAAGATCCAACCGATATTATCGGTATTCTCGACTGGGAGCTGGCGACCTTAGGCAACCCGTTAATGGACTTGGGTAATTCGCTGGCGTACTGGATAGAAGCGGGCGATGACAAAGTGGCGCGCGCGACCAAACGCCAACCGAGTGATTATCCGGGCATGTTAACCCGCAAAGAAATTATCGATTACTACTGCGAACGCACCGGCACTAAGGTGGAAGATTTTGCTTTTTACGAGGTGTTTGGCTTGTTCCGCTTGGCGGTTATTGCGCAGCAAATTTACTATCGGTATCACCATAAACAGACCACGAATAAAGCTTTCAAGAACTTCTGGTTCCTGGTGAATTATTTGCTGTGGCGCTGCCGTCGCCGTATCGCAAAAGCTTAACGAATTATAATAAAAAGAGAGCTCAATAATGCCGCAAGAACGGAAAACTATTTTAATTACCGGTGCCAGCTCTGGCTTAGGGCAGGGGATGGCACGTGAGTTTGCTGCAAAAGGCAAAAGCTTGTGTCTGTGCGCCCGTCGGTTAGATCGCTTAGAGGCGCTCAAAGCCGAGCTGGAAGACAAGCATTCAGGCATAACCGTCAGCATTAAAACGCTGGACGTAAACGTCCACGAAGACGTATTTCGAGTGTTTCAGGAGTTCAAACAAGAGCAGGGCCACATTGACCGCTTTATTATTAACGCGGGCATGGGCAAAGGTGCGGCGTTAGGTACGGGGTACTTTGAGGCGAATAAAGCCACGGCAGAAACCAACTTTGTGGCGGCGCTGGCGCAATGTGAAGCGGCTATGGAGATTCTGCGTGAGCAAAAGGGCGGGCACTTAGTGACTATTTCGTCCATGAGTGCCTTCCGTGGTATGCCAAGGGCCATGACGGTGTATGCAGCAACCAAGGCCGGGCTGGCGTCGCTAACCGAAGGTCTTCGTGCGGATTTAATGAAAACTTACGGCAGTAATAGCCCGATAAAAGTGTCGACCATTTATCCGGGGTACATTCGCTCTGAAATTAATGAAAAAGTGAAAAACACACCATTCATGGTGGATACGGAAACAGGTTGTCGCTTACTGGCAAAAGCCATTAATAAAGAGCCAGTAAAAGCTTATGTCCCTTACTGGCCCTGGGCGTTAATGGCATTCCTAATGAAACGCCTGCCATTGAAATGGGTGTTAAAGCTGGCTTAACTCTCGGTTATTCACCAGAACAAACGGCGTCGCCGGCGGTAGACACTTGCACCGACAGTGACTGACTCACTCCGTTGGCGTCGTTATATAAAAATACCGGTTCCACCAAGTTCATATTGCCGCGGTCGCCGTCGTGGTTAATGTCCAGTTGCTGATCGCTCAGCGTTAATTTCATGCAGCCGTCGTGCTCGGTTGTCAGTATACGCTGCCACTTTTCAACACGCGGCTCATAAAGCCATACTTCATGCCCTTGCCACTGCTTGTCGCTACCGCGCTCACACCAATAAGTATGCGCTTCTAACGAGCCGTCGCCATTATTCACCAACTGTTGAATGTCGCAGTCTTCGTCGGTGGGTAAGTCGGGCTGCATGGTCGTTTTTTGATAAATAACCGCGCTGCCAAGAATAACCCCAACGGTAATAATAATGGCGGCAATGGGTAGCAGAATTCGTTTTAACATATGGCCTCAGAAGCTGATACAGTATAGAGTCATTACAGTAAAACGATTAGTATAAAGCGATTAACAACAAGAACAACTATAAGAACAAAATGCGGGGGATGTATGTGGCAAAGGGTACTGGCTCTTTTAATACTAATAGCCGGGCTGTTAATGGCAGTTTTGGGTGTTGTTAGTGACAATGATACCAATGTTCGTTTGGCCGGTGCGGCATTGATGTTGGTAGGTATTATTTGGCTGTATCGCCAACCAACGCTGAGCTCGCTCGACTCAAAAGGGCAGACAGCACCGTTAAAATGGTATCAGTCACCTATTTTGTGGATACCCATTATCGCGATTATTATTAGCCTCTTTATATAAGAGTCTTAGAACATCGGGAATTATTCATGGATTTAAAAAAACGGATTGTCATTTTAGCCGGCGCAGTGGGCTTATTCTTTTATTCAGCTACTCAAGAGCAGCTCATTAGTGTTATCGCAGACTACAACCTGGGTTGGTATCAGCTGGGCTTACCTATTGCCTGGGGTGTGGTACTTGGCGGTGTGTGTGCGCTGCTGAAATTCCGTTGGTTGCTCTCGTGGTTACCGCCGGTGGTACTAGTTGCTAGCGCGATAACCACCATGGGCATTATTGGTGGTGTGGCAGTTTATGTGAAGCACCAGCTGTTTGTGCTAGCGTTACCGCCGCTGCAGTTAGGCGCTGTCGGTATTGGCTTGTATTTGTTTGCTGTCAGTTTGACGCGCCTTTTAGGTGACATAGAAGCACGCAGTTCAGAGAAAGAGAAAAAGTCTTAAATGAAGAAAGTAACGCTTAACGCAGACATTGGTGAAAGCTTTGGTGCCTGGAAAATGGGTGCCGACGAGCTCATTATGCCGCATATCGACTGTGCGAATATTGCCTGTGGCTTTCATGCGTCTGACCCGCTCATCATGAAGAATACGGTGCGTTTGGCAAAAGAGCATGGTGTCACTATTGGGGCACACCCCGCTTACCCGGACTTGGTGGGTTTTGGGCGTCGGCACATGGTTTGTAAGCCGGAAGAAGTGACGGCAATGGTGCAGTATCAGGTGGGTGCTTTGCAGGGCATTTGTGCCGGCGAGCGCGCTAAAGTGGAATACGTAAAGCCACACGGCGCGCTCTACAATGACATGCTGAATGACGGACCACTGTTCGACGCTGTATGTCAGGCCATTGCGGCCTTGCAGGGTAACGACGTGTTGCCGCTTATGGTTATGGCAACACCAGAGAACCATGCTTGGAAAGAACGTGCCGCACAATTTGGTGTAACCCTGTGGTTTGAGGGCTTTGCTGACCGCGCCTATGACGACAACGGTAAGCTTCGCTCACGTAAGCACGACGATGCGGTACACAGCGAAACCGAAGCTATGCTGGAGCAGGCACAGGCCTTTACCGAAGGAAAACCCATTACCAGCGTTAATGGTACGCCACTGAGTATTCAAATTGATTCGTTATGTGTGCATGGCGACAACCCCCGGGCTATAGACACCGTCAAGCAGTTGAGAGAAATAGTAAAAGGAAGTGATGAGTAACGCAGAGAGTGCTTTTCCTAAAATAGTCACCGCCGGTGCTGACGCCATTTTGGTGTATCTGGGCGAAGGTATTGACCCCGAGGTGAACGACCGGATCATGGTACTAACGAACCGCGTTGGCAGCGCATTAGGTAACAAGCTCTATGATTTGGTGCCTTCATACAATTCTCTGATGATCTACTACAACGTGCTGTCGCTTTCTGAGGACGAGCTGCGTGAATGTGTGCGTAAGCTTATTGATGAATTGCAGCAAGACGGTGATGCAAGCGGTGCTTCCAAGCAGAGCACCTTGCATACCATTGAGGTTTATTACGACCCCAGCGTCGGACCAGATTTAGAGCGTGCCGCAGAGCAAACCTCCTTGTCGATTGATGACATTATTAGAATGCACACCGAGCAAGAGTATCGAGTGTACGCTATGGGCTTTGCGCCGGGGTTCGCATATTTAGGTGAGTTGCCCGAGAAGCTGCGCTTGCCGCGTTTAGATAACCCAAGAACCAAAATACCAGCGGGCAGTGTGGCCATAGCAGAGGCGCAAACGGCGGTGTACCCGTCAGAGTCGCCTGGGGGCTGGAACATTATTGGCCGTACGGCAGAAACCCTCTATGACCCGCAGGCAGACAGTATTAGCCCAATGAAAGTAGGCGATCGAGTGCAGTTTAAAGCGGTGTCGAAAGACGAATTTGAGCAAGCCGGTGGCTCGCTGGAGTCGTTGTCATGATAAAAATTCTTGATGCAGGCATGAGAACGACGGTTCAGGATTTTGGCCGTTTCGGTTATTTGTCCAAAGGTTTAACTCGTGGCGGTCCGGTGGACGAACACGCATTTTTATGGGCAAACCGGTTGTTGGACAATAATTTTAACGCAGCCCAGCTCGAAATTACTCTGGGCGGTTTGGAAGTTGAGTTTCAGCAAGATGGCTGTTTTGCACTGACTGGCGCTGACGCCGAGGCGCACCTGGACGATGAGTCGTTAACTCTGTGGCAAAACTTTGATGTGAAAGCCGGGCAACGCCTGAAAATTGGCTACGCCAAAGCAGGCTTACGCTTGTATTTGGCGGTGCAGGGTGGCTTTCAGGTAGAGCCAAAATGGCACAGTTGCGCCACTGTTGAACGAGACAGTGTGGGCGGCTTGTTGGGCGACGGCTCGCCGTTACAAAGCGGCGATACTCTACGCTTTCAGTGTGACACACCGCAGCCGTCCAGGCGTGTAAGTTGGGCGTATCGCAGCGACTACACGAAGACTCCGGTACTAGGGCTTATTCCTGGGTATCAGTATGACGACTTTCCAATGTCCGCTCGTGAAGCTTTTTGTTATGAAGACTTCGAGGTCAGTAAAGACAGCAACCGCATGGGTATTCGTCTAGCCGGCAAAGCGCTGGAAACGCCGAAACAGGGCCTGGTTTCCGAAGGCATTAACATTGGTTCGGTTCAGGTACCGTCTGACGGACAGCCTATTATTATGATGCACGACCGGCAAACGCTGGGCGGATACCCGAAACTTGGGGTTATTAACCCAGTCGACTTAGGCAAGCTGGCGCAATTACAGCCGGGCCAAAAAGTGCGTTTCAGCCGCGTTGAAGCGTCGGTTGCACAACAGCAGTTGCGCCGCTTTTATCAGTTTTTTAATGTGCGTCTGCCTTGTCAGGGCGGCGATAACCTGCGATCATAGCGCCTTTCTAATTTCCCGTGTTCATTCTGTAGCGGAGACAAAAATTTAATGGCTGATACCGATTCTCGTCCCAGTAACTTTATTCGCCAAATCATCGATAAAGATTTGGCCAGTGGTAAACACTCTACGGTGCATACCCGTTTTCCGCCGGAGCCGAATGGCTTTCTGCATATTGGTCATGCCAAGTCGATAGTTCTGAACTTTGGTATTGCGGAAGACTACAAAGGTACGTGCAATTTACGTTTTGATGACACCAACCCTTTGAAAGAGAAGGTTGACTATGTTAATTCGATTAAGCAGGACGTTGAGTGGCTGGGGTATCAGTGGGAAGGCGAGCCACGTTATTCGTCAAATTACTTTGATCAGCTACACGCCTATGCGGTAGAGCTTATCGAGAAAGGCTTGGCCTATGTCGACTTTTCGTCGCAGGAAGAAATGCGTGAAATGCGCGGCACTTTAAAAGAGCCGGGTAAAAACAGTCCTTATCGTGACACCTCGGTCGAAGAGAACCTGAAGCACTTTGCTGACATGACAGCTGGTAAGTACGAAGAAGGCAAAGCAGCGTTGCGTGCCAAAATCGATATGAGCTCGCCGTTTATGTGTATGCGTGACCCGGTTATTTACCGTGTGCGTTTTGCGCATCATCACCAAACGGGAGACAAGTGGTGTGTTTACCCAATGTATGACTTTACCCACTGCATTTCTGATGCGTTGGAAGGTATTACGCACTCTTTATGTACGTTGGAGTTCCAGGACAACCGCCGCTTGTACGACTGGGTGCTGGACAACATCAGCATTGACTGCCACCCGCAGCAAATTGAGTTTTCGCGCTTAAATCTGCAATACACGGTGATGAGCAAGCGCATTATTAATACGCTGGTAGAAGAAGGCAAAGTCACCGGGTGGGATGACCCGCGTGTTGCTAGTGTCGCCGGCTTGCGCCGCCGTGGTTATACACCAGAGTCTATTCGTGAGTTCTGTCGTCGCATTGGTGTGACGAAAATGGATAATCAGGTTGAAATGAGCATGCTCGAAGCCTGTATCCGTGACGACTTAAATGAAAATGCGCCGCGTGCAATGGCAGTGATGGATCCGGTTAAAGTGGTTATTGAAAACTATCCGGAAGGCCAAACCGAGTCGTTGAATGCGCCGAACCACCCGAATAAGCCGGAAATGGGCGAGCGAGACGTTACCTTCAGTCGCGAACTGTGGATAGAGCGTGAAGACTTCCGCGAGTCAGCGAATAAGAAGTTCAAGCGCTTGGTGCTGGATAAAGAAGTGCGCTTAAGAAATGCGTACGTTATTCGTGCCGACAGAGTCGAGAAGGACGCTGACGGCAACATCACGACTATTTACTGTCACTACGACGCAGACACTCTGGGCAAAGATCCGGCGGATGGTCGTAAAGTAAAAGGTGTTATTCACTGGGTATCGGCAGAAACGGCGAAAGACGCGGAGTTCCGTGTGTACGATCGCTTATTCCAGGTGCCAAACCCGGCCGCCGAGGAAGACTTATTCTCGACGCTGAACCCAGAGTCTTTGATTATTAAGAAAGGTTTTGTGGAAGCGAACCTGGAAAATGCAAAACTGGGTGAAAACTTCCAGTTTGAACGCCTGGGTTACTATTGCTTAGATACGGATGCCGAGAAAGAAGGGCGTCTTATTTTCAACCAGACGGTCGGCTTACGCGACAGCTGGGCGAAAATAGAGCAGCAACAGGCTACTGAATCGTAAATTGGTCCAGTAGCTTAGCGCCGTATAAACGAGAGGGGGTGTAAAAGCCCCCTGTGTGTTTCTGGCTTAAGGTATGTACGGCCAACTCAACAGCACCTTCGGCTGTTAACGAGTATCCATTTTTCACTTTCACTCGCAACTCTTTTGTATTGCCGCGATCATCAGAAATTTCTCCCCAAACATAGGTTGGGTTGTCTTTTCGTTCTTTCTCTTCCGGGCCGGCTGGCTGAGATTCGAGCTTTTGCTTCAGTTTTCGCTGTACCCACTTCCAGTTAAAGACAAAGCGGAACCAGTTCATACGGCGCATTTTTTTAACTAAACGCGGGCTGGCTGGAATGTACACTTCAATGTTGGGAATATCAGTGGTGTAATAAGCGGTTGAAACGTCGCCCCACGGAATGGTCATGGCGCACTTTTTACCATTACCAAAGTCTATCCATTGTGAATGCCAGGCGTGCGGTACATCGATAATTTGTCCGTTTACACGAGCAGCGCCGCCGCGACCTAAGTGTTCAATACTGGTTTTAGCCGTACCCCGGCTCATGCGAGAACCTGAATCGAACCCTAGTTTTAGATGCGTCGCTTCCGGCATTTGTGCGTTCAATCGCGCTGCTACACAGTCGGTAGGAATAACGTCGAAGCCCACTCCGGGACACAACACAATACCCGCTTCTTTGGCCTTTTGATGCTTGGAATGCGCATACTCAAATACGTCAATTTCCCCGGTTATATCGAGATAGTGTGTTTGGGTATCAATGCATGCTTGAATAAGCGGGGCGGCAGTTTTGCTAAATGGACCGGCGCAGTTCAGAACTAAGTCGACATCGGTCAGTTGGCTTTTAACTGTGTCGATGTTGTCGAGTGAAAAATTGCGGTATTCAAATTCGAGGTGACGCGCCACTGGCTCCAGTGACGCTTCATTACGACCGGCGAGAATTGGGTGATACCCGCGTCGCTTGGCTTGATGTGCGATGAGCTTTCCTGAATACCCGTAGGCACCATAAATGAGCCATCGCAATGCCATGCTATTCCGCCTCGATTGCCAGTTTGTACTCGCAATTTTCGCCACGCTGGCACTCACCGTATAAATACAAGCTGTGGTTGGTCAGCGTTAGCTTATTAGCCGCGGCTACTTTCTCCTGACGCTCCTCTATGACGTCGTCTTCAAATTCGAAGACATGGCCACAGGTTAGACACACTAGATGATCGTGGTGCTCTTTAGCGCTCAACTCGAACACCGAACGACCGCCTTCAAAGTGATGGCGAGTAATAATGCCCGCGTCGTCAAACTGGTTTAGAACACGATAAACCGTGGCCAAGCCGATTTCGTCTTTTTGTTCAAGCAGGATTTTGTACACGTCCTCAGCGCTGATATGCTGATTCTCTGGTTTTTTCAGAATCTCCAGAATTTTCATTCGCGGAGATGTGACTTTTAAACCTGCTTTTTTTAACTGTTCGTCGTTACTCGCCATAATTATTCTTAATCTCAGTCAAACTTAGTTAACAGCATACCCTGTATTAACTGTCATTTGCCAGTTCTGCCAGGCACATTTCTTCGTAGACTTGCTGACACCATTTAGTGACGCGCTCTTTAGTCAGTTCTGGCTGACGGTCTTCGTCAATACCCAGGCCGACAAAATGATCGTCATCGACCAAGCCTTTAGAGTCTTCAAAGTTGTAGCCTTCGGTTGGCCAGTGACCAATAATGATGCCGCCTTTGGCTTCAACAATGTCACGCACCATACCCATAGCGTCAAGAAAGTATTCTGCGTAGTCTTCCTGATCGCCACAACCAAAAATACCGATTAATTTGTCGGTAAAGTCGATTTCTTCCAACTCTGGGAAAAAGTCGTCCCAGTCGCACTGAGCTTCGCCGTAGTACCACGTTGGGATACCGAACAGCAGTAAATCGTAACTGGCAATGTCTTCTTTGCTGGATTTAGCGATGTCTTTTACATCGACCAGCTTTTTTCCAAGCTCTTTTTGAATCATCTGAGCGACAGCTTCTGTGTTGCCTGTGTCGCTACCAAAGAAAATTCCAACCGTTGCCATAAATTATTTTCACCTGTTTATACGAATCAACAATACTGAATGAATTATCGCGTCTTATAACTCACGAACCGCATTCAGTGACGTAAATAATTTTTAAATACCTGACTCCCACAGGACTTGAATAATGCCTTTGGCAATAAAGCCAAAGCAGCCCAGAAATAGCACTAACCAAACAATAATTTGGCCAAACCTGGGTACCGAGGAGCGTTTTAAAACGTCGCGTATCGCCAGACCAATTAGCAAGAAGAGAATTCCCAGCGTGATATTAGTGCCAAGAATTTCCAGTTGTTCATAATATTCAGCCAACATACAACTACTCCTTGCTGGAATCTGCGACTATTACGGGACTTGTTTTAAGCCGCCGTAGAATAGCATAAAGTCGGTAAATTAGCGACCTCAGGCGGTTAGAAAGTCACGCACTAAACGGTTAAATATACGTGGTTTTTCGGCGTGCAACCAATGACCTGTGTCATCAATGACTTTAACGGCCGCTTTAGAAAAACGTTTTTTCACGGCGCCTTCGTGTTTCTCTGTCAGATAATTCGAGTTTCCGCCTTTAATAAAAAGTGCTTTTCCATCGTACGTCTTTTCACTCACCGCACCGGATATTTCGCTATAGCACTCTTTAAGTGCGTCCAGATTCAAGCGCCACTGATAGCCGTCGTCGGTACGTTTTAAGTTTTTCAGCAGAAACTGGCGTACGCCTTTTTCGGCAATGGCGTCGGCTAGTTGCTTGTCAGCGTCACCACGGCTTTTAACCTGAGAAAGGTCAAGCGCACAAAGCGCCTCCATAATGCGGTCATGGGTGCCTTCATAAGCCGCAGGGGATATATCGGCGAACACCGCTGACAAAACTCGTTTGGGAGCGCTCATAGCAACTTCCATAGCAATTTTGCCACCCATCGAGTGACCAACTAAATGAAACGAATCTAAGTTAAGGTCATCCGCAAGCGCAATAATGTCATCAGCCATGCTGGGGTAGGTCATGTCGTTGCTGTGAAATGAATCGCCGTGGTTTCTGACGTCTGGCAACACGCAGTAAAAATCAGGCTCAAGGTCACGTGCCAAACGCTTCAGGTTGTCTTTGTCGCCGAACAGTCCGTGAATGATAATGACTGCGGGGTTCTTAGCGTCGCCCAGCGTTTCATGATTCAATTGTTTAGAGTCTGCCATCGAGTCGCCTTTAGTGATAAACTTTGCGGTCTATTTTCAAGGCTTTGTGATGCCGATGCAAGCGACAAAGCCATACCTAATGGTTTATTAGAGGTCGGTCATAAATAATGAAACGGATAGACATTGACGACGATTTGTACACCTACATAGCAAGCCACACTCAGGAAATTGGTGAGAGCGCTTCCGATATTTTGCGGCGTTTACTGGATGTTGAAAAGGCCAGTAAGCCTGTGCCTTCCAAGCCGGAAAAGGCGAAAGTTGATAACGTGTTTAATCGCTTAAATGAGCAGGACGTGCGTATTCAAAAAAGTGTGGTTGCCCGCTTTTTATACATATTAAGCATGCTGTACAAAAGTCACAGTGACCGTTTTGCGGAGGTGCTGAACATACGTGGTCGTGACCGTCAGTACTTTGCGCGCAGTGAAGACGCGCTGCTGAGCACCGGTAACAGCACCAATCCTAAGCAAATACCCGATGCGCCGTTTTGGGTGATAACCAACACCAATACGACCAAGAAAAAATCAATGCTGACGCAGGTAGCAAAAGCATTAGGCTACAGCTCTGCCGATGCAGAAAAAATAAGGGATTTTTTATAATGGCACATTCATCGCGCGCCGGGCAGTTGGCGCAAGCTAGTGATTTAACCAATATTGCACAGTTGACCAGTGCTTACTATGTGTACGAACCTGACGCTCGTAAAGCTGACCAGAAAGTCAGCTTTGGAACGTCCGGACACCGTGGCAGCTCACTGAAGCGCTCATTTAACGAAGCGCATATTTTAGCGATAGCACAAGCGATTTGTGCCTACCGTGAAGAGCAGGACATTACCGGACCGATATTGGTGGCCAAAGACACGCACGCGCTGTCAGAGTCGGCTTACTTAAGTGCGCTGGATGTGTTTTTAGGTAATGGTCTGGAAGTGCATGTTCAGGCAGAGCACGACTATACGCCAACTCCGGTGCTGAGTCGCGCGGTCATTCAGTGGAATAAGAAAAACAGTGCAAAGGCCGATGGTGTGGTTATCACGCCGTCGCATAATCCGCCACAAGACGGCGGCTTCAAATATAACCCTCCTCACGGCGGGCCTGCTGGTGGCGAGGCCACAAGAGCGATTGAAAAATATGCGAACGCGCTGCTGTCATCCGGTCTTATTGGCGTGAACACGTGCGAAAGCGAAGATGTTCTCGAGCATCCCGCGCTGACATTTGTGGATTGGCGTAAAGACTACATTGAGCATTTAACTGACTGCGTTGATATGGACGCAATTGGCAAAGCTAACTTAACGCTTGGCGTTGATGCGATGGGCGGCTCCGGCGCAAAATACTGGCTGCAAATTGCTGAGCATTATGGCCTGAATATCGACGTGAAAAATGCGGTAGTGGATGCCACTTTTTCTTTTATGTCGCTCGACAAAGACGAGAAAATTCGTATGGACTGCTCGTCACCTCATGCCATGGCTTCGTTGCTGGAGCTAAAAGACAAATACGACTTAGCCATGGGCAACGACCCGGACTATGACCGCCACGGTATTGTGACCCCAACACATGGCTTAATGAATCCGAACCATTATTTATCGGTCGCTATCGATTATTTGTGTAAACACCGCTCGTGGGCTGCCGAGGCCGCTATTGGTAAGACGCTGGTATCCAGCGCAATGATTGACCGCGTTGTTGCTGCGAATGACCGTAAACTGACGGAAGTACCGGTTGGTTTTAAATGGTTCGCAGAAGGATTAGCCAACCAGAGCATTGCGTTTGCGGGCGAGGAAAGTGCCGGGGCAACCATGTTGGATCGCAACGGTGATACCTGGACAACCGACAAAGACGGCATTGTTTTAGCCTTGCTGGCCGCTGAAATTCTGGCAACCACCGGCAAAAACCCCAGTCAGTACTATGATGAATTGTGCGAGCTGCATGGTACGTCTTTTTATCGCCGCGTTGACACCGCGTCGTCTGCTGAAATGAACCAGGGCTTTAAAGGTATCCGTGCCTATAAAGTGAAGTTACCGGAGCTTGCTGGCGAAGCCGTGACCGATATTACCACCAAAGCCAAAGGGAACGACGCACAGTTTGGCGGCATTAAAGTGACCACAGAGAACGGTTGGTTTGCAGCGCGACCGTCAGGCACTGAGCCGGTTTATAAGATCTATGCTGAGAGCTTTGTCAGTGACGAGCATTTAGACGCGATACTCCAGCAAGCCGCTGAATGGGTCAACGACTTACTGGCTACAAAATAACCTTCCGACTAGCGGAGGATAGCGTTACTTTCGATTTCGCTATCCTCTTCTTCCTCGTCCTCTTCTGGACTTTCAGGCGCTTCTTCCGCCATTGAGGTCAGTAGCTCGTCAGAGGTTTGTGACGGAGCCAAAATAGCAAAGTTGCTGTGCAACTGGTCTTCTGCTTTTGCGCGGCGAGTGACGCGGTACAGCGTATACAAGCACACCAGAGCGGTAAGACTGGCCAACAATAAGAAGAAGAAATTAATTGCGCCAAACTGCATAAGTGCGGCAACGGCTGGTGCCCCAATGATAGAGCCCGCGCCACCAATTTTGATAATGGCTCCAGTGGCCCCAACCATTTGATCTTTTTCCAGATAGTCATTGGTGTGTGCCATGCCGAGCGAGTAAAGCGGCAAGATAAAGGCGCCCAACAGCCCAACGGCTATGTAAATTAAAATAGCGTTAGAGGCGCCAAGCTGAGAAAGCAGTACAGCTATAGCGGTACCACCAGCGGCACAAATGGCAATAACGAAACGGCGATCAATGCGGTCAGACAGCAAGCCGAAAGGCGTTTGTGATATAAGTCCGCCCAAAATAAAGGCCGCCATAAATAGAGTAATTTGGAAGACACTCAAGCCAATATAAGACGCGTACATGGGACCAATACCGTAGAACATTGCGTAGCAGGCTTGCATGATAAAGGCGTTTACCACCCCTAACGGAACCGTTTTTAATAACAGGGAAACCGGTACTTTTTTGTTTTCATGAGTGGTCGGTTCAACAGTTACGCTAACCAAAATAGGGATAAGCGCCAAGTTAATGAGTAGGGCCACAATAGCAAAGGCGACAAAGCCTGCCGGGTCGGCAACGCCCAGTATGAGCTGGCCGGCAATTAAGCCGCTGTAAATAATGACTAAATAGATAGAAAGCAGCGTGCCGCGGCTTTTGTTGTCGGCCATGGTATTCAACCAGCTTTCTACAATCACAAAAATGCCGGAGATAGCAAAGCCGGTGATGAAGCGCATAACAAACCAAACAATAGGGTCTACCCAAATTGCCTGGACTAAGATACTTGCTGCTGCGAGTGCCGCTAGGCCACCTAACGATCGGATATAGCCAACACGACGAATGTCTTTAGGGGCACGGGTTGACCCAAACAGGTAGCCAATGAAATAGGCTGACATGATAAAACCGGTTACCAGTGTGCCGAAGTCCTCAATAGTGGCACGTAAACTTAACAGGGTACTGGTCATCCCTACGACAACACCAATGAGACTGATGCTGGTAAGCAGTGAGCTGATTCCCCGAAGTTGTTGTTTTAGCATGTCTTTACCGCTGTTTTTGAATTTAGGGCAATAATAGCGTCAGTTGCCTTTTTTTCATAGGGAAGATTCCCACAAGCTTATCCACAAGTTGTTACTTGCTGTTCTGGTTTTGGCTGTTTAATATGCTCTCAAAGTCTCATTAGGATGATGTCATGTCACGGTTGCTAAGTCGCTTTGCTTTTATTGCGTCAATTACATTGCTGACAATGCTATACAACGGCGCTGCTCAGGCAAAGCTGGTTGATAACCTGTACTCGGCAGAGGTGGAAGTTGCTTCACAAAGCAACGCCCATCGCCAGCAAGCCATTCGGGAAGCCTTTGAACGGGTTATTTTGAAAGTAACCGGACAACCGGAATCTATTGAGCATGAAGCTGTTGAGCGAGCATTACGCAGTGTCGGCAATTACCTGATTCAGTATGGCTATAGTGACAATCAGGGGCAGCGTACATTAAGCGCGACGTTTGATGGAACGAAAATTCGTTCGTTGTTGGCAGAACACCAGTTACCTTATTGGGGCAGTCGCCGGCCAGAGCTTTTAATGTGGATAGCAGCTGAGAATGACGACGGACGTCGCGTTATTTTGGACAGCTTTGGGCAATCGGTTTTTGAACAGCAGCTTGAATTCTATTCGCGTCAATTCAGTCTGCCTATTCGTCGGCCGTTAATGGATTTAACGGACTCTTTTACTATTTCCGCTATGGATGTTTGGGCGCGATTTATGCAACCAATAAAAGACACATCCAAGCGCTATGGTACTGACGGTATTTTCGTTGGAAAAATCACCCATAATGCTGAAAGTGAAGAGCCATGGCAGCTGGACTGGTCGGTAGAGGTCGGTGACAAACGCTTATACGGTCAGGTTTCAGCGACCAGTAAAGACTGGCTGGCGGAGCCGCTTATGCAACAGCTGATGGCTAAACTGTCTTCCATATACAGTGTCACGGCGTCAGAGGACAGCGTCAGTCAAACTATGACTATAAAAGTAGAAGGGTTGAATAAGCTTCAGCACGTTTTAGCTCTGGAATCGTTTCTGAGAAGTGTTGTGTCGGTTGAGGATGTTACTTTAAAGCATTATTCGCAGGATCTGTCTGAGTTCGACATTGTTATTAATGGTTCGCTCGATCATGTTATTCAGGCGATAAATCTTGATGGTCGCTTGCAGATTCGAGACATGGGGCCGTTTGTGAGTATGAGTGAAAACCAGGTGCAAACTTATGAATGGCGTGGGGACAATTAATGCCGCCGCAGCAGTTGCCATTAGCCGTTCAACTTCCTGACGATGAAACCTTTGAGACGTTTCATGAGGGCGATAACCGTACTGCTCTAAAATGGCTGCGAGTGCTGCCAGAAAAGCAAGCGCCATTGAACGTAAACGAGCAACTGACCTGGCTTTCGGGTCCTGAGGGCGTTGGTAAAAGCCACTTATTGCATAGCTTAGTCGGTGCCTCTTCTGAAGCCAGTCGTGTTTTTTATCTTCCCTTAAAAGAATTGAGTGACGTAGAGCCAGCGGCGGTGCTGCAAGGTGCTGAGCAAGCCAGTATTATCTGCCTGGATGACATCGATAGGGTGACTGAGGACGAAAGCTGGTGTTATGAATTATTTGCACTGATTAACCGAGTGACCGATAGCGAATACAGTCGGCTGGTGATGACAGCTAAACAATCGGCGTTAAAAACCGCGGTAAGTTTGCCGGACTTACAGTCTCGTTTTCAATGGGCAACCGCCTTTCAACTGCAGCCACTAACCGATGAGGACAAAGCTCAGGTGTTGTCGTTAAGGGCGCAGTTCCGAGGGCTTGAGTTACCGGATGATGTAGCGGCTTTTATGATTCAACGATTAGGCCGCTCGATGCGAGAGTTGATGAGCACGCTGAATGAGCTGGATAAGGCGTCGATTACTTATCAACGCCGGTTAACCATTCCTTTTATTAAAAAAGTCCTTTCCGTTTAGTCCTGATCTTTCAGTTTTTTTAGGCCCAAGCCTAATTCACGTCCTTTATAGCGCGCGAATCCTGTTGCCCCAATGAATGCGCCTACTGCGAAAAGTAGCTCTAATGCCGCCCAGATGCGTTCATCAGGATGGGTCCACAGGGTGGTTAACGCATGTAAAAAATACAGCATTAAAATGAAGTTAGCCCAGGCGTGAGTGTAAGGCTTACCTCTAATAAGGCCGGGTAACGGAAATAACAATGGCAATACCCAAAACAATAAAGATAAGGTTGTGGGTAAAGAAGCCGGCGCGGAATCGGGCAGGCTGTGCCAAAGCAATACTAAAATCAGTAGTGGCCAGTAACATAAATGAGTTAATACTCGATAAAACTGTGGCGATTTTGGCATTTATCAATCCTAAGACATTAACTTTTGAGCGGCAGAGGCAACGCGTTTACCCAGAGCAACAGCCAATTGACGTTCGTGGTCGGTGAGCTTGCCGGAATGGTCAACATGGCTGGCACCATAAGGTGACCCGCCGGAATCCGTTTGGTGTAACGCCGGTTCAGAGTAGGGCAGGCCGACTAATAGCATGCCATGATGCAACAATGGCAAAGCAAGGCTCAGTAACGTTGACTCCTGGCCGCCATGCAATGAACTGGACGAGGTAAACACCGCGCCTGGCTTGTCGGCTAACGTTGCTGATAGCCATTGTGCTGAGGTGCTTTCCCAAAATTTCTGTAACCCAGAAGCCATATGCCCGAAGCGCGTCGGGCTGCCGAGAATGAGTGCATCGCACTGCTCAAGGTCTTTTGTGTTGACCTCTAAATCTCGCTCACTGGCGGCGTCACTGGCGGTATTAACCGTTCTCAGCAATGCCTCTCCGCCGGCACTGGCAACGCCTTCTGCAATGGCATCGGCCAACTGCTGAGTTGCGCCACCGCGGCTGTAATAGAGGATTAAAACTTGCGTCATTAAAGAATATCCAGCACAGATTCAGGGGGACGACCAATTGCGGCTTTGTCGCCTTTTATGACTATAGGGCGCTCAATGAGTTTAGGGTTATTGACCATGGCCGTTATCAATTCGTTTTCGTCGCTGACGCCGGCGAGCCCAAGCTCCTTATAGATAGCTTCCTTTTTGCGTATCAGTTCGTCTGCAGAAAGACCAAGTTTATTTAAAATGTTCTTCAACTCCGCAGCGTTTGGCGGGGTTTTGAGGTATTCGACAACTTCTGGTTCAATAGACTTCTCTTTGAGAAGCTCAAGGGTTTGTCTTGATTTTGAACAACGTGGGTTATGATAAATTGTTACTTCGCTCATTTTTGTCGTACCTTGTAGTCTCTCGTAATCCACTAATACTAACTAAACGGGGTTAAGAATGAAACTCGCGGTCATCGCTTTCGCTGCTTCTTTTATGCTGTTGGGCTGCTCTGAGCCGGCCAATGTCACGACTGATAATGGAAAAACCTACGACTGGTCGTCGATGAATGGAAAGATAGTCGTGGTGAATTATTTTGCCGAGTGGTGTGCGCCTTGTTTAAGGGAATTGCCGGAGCTTAACGAATTTCATCACCAAAAACCTGACAATGTCGAACTGATTGGTGTGAGTTTTGATCCAATGTCGAATGAAGACTTAGCTGCATTGAAAGAAAAGCACGGCATAGAATTTCCGCTCGTGTTAACTCAGCCTGCTCCTGCTTTCCCTTTTGAGCGTCCCAATATGTTGCCGGCAACTTACGTGATTCGGGCTGATGGCAGTGTCGATGGTCCTCTAATGGGCGAGCAGACGCTGGACTCGCTTAATAACGCTGTGGGTGCCGAATAAAGTTACATCATGTTACGGGCTTGGTTTTCCATTGCTCGTAGCTGATCGATACGGGCATTGATGCGCTTACGGGTGACGTCATTGTCGGTGTGGTTATGCGCTGTATGCAGCTGGTTAATGGCCAGTGAGAAATTCCCTCGTAATGCCAACGTTTCAGCACGTGTTTCATACATAGCTGCTCGCTTGCCGCTTTTTTCATAGACTCGGGTCAGTAAGTCCAGCGCGAGTGGGTGATTCGGATTTTGCAGCAGAAATTCGCGCAACAGCTTTTCAGCCAATTTACCGTTACCGGAGGTAAGTGCCGCATTAGCGAAGTTAATGGTAATAACCGGTTCGGTTGGCTGACGAATGTATTTGCTTTCTAACCAATCCATAACGTATTGATAGTTTTCCTGCCCCAGTAAAATATCGGTTTGAACGTCAATATAAAATGGGTTGCTGGGGTCGTCCCGGAGCAGCGTTTCCATGTGCTCTGAGGCGGTATTTAACTGACCGCGATCCAAAGCAATAATAGCCAAGCCGTAAGCACCAGCGCGTTGCGTAACTGGGTTGTTACTCTCAGTCATGTCCTGAAAATCGGATACGGAAGGGTTTTGGGTGTAACGAGCTTGTACGCGAGCCTTAGCCAGCGCAAATTCAAGACTTGGCTTAACGTCGACACGGCGCATAGATTCAGCGCGTGCTCGGGTATCAGCGATACGTGATTCAGGCAGCGGATGCGTCATTAACATCTCTGGTGGTTTGCTGACATAACGATACTTTTCCGCCAGGCGGCCAAAAAAATCGGGTGCGCCCATCGGATCAAAGCCGGCCGCCAGCAACACCGATAAGCCAATACGGTCCGCTTCTTTTTCATAAAGTCGTGTGTAATTAATTTGTGACTGGCTGGTAGCGCCGAGTGTGGTGTACAGACCAGCCATGCCGGCTTCTGGGTTTGCCATGCCTAATAGAATGGAGCCAATAACACCGGCAATGGTCATCGGCATATTTTGTTGTTGTTCTTGCATGCGCCGAACAATGTGACGCTGCGTTACGTGTGCCACTTCGTGACCTAAGACAGCAGCAAGTTCTGACTCGGTGCGGGCTTCTTCTATAAGCCCCGTATGAACACCGACATATCCGCCCATAAAGGCAAATGCATTAATTTGCTTATTACGTATCCAGAAAAAGTTAAAGGGATATTTGACGCCGCTGCTGTGACGAACCAAACGTTGTCCCAAGTTGCTTAAGTAGCTATCGAGTACCGGATCGTAAAGAATGGGGGCCTGCGCTCTTACCTGACGCATGTAAAAGTCGCCAACCACTTGTTCGCGTTCAATGCTCAGAAAGGCTGCACCCGTGGTGCCTATTTCCGGAAGTCTGCGACTGTCTTGTGCGCTGTATGCAAATGCAGTAAAAAAGGTGGTAACAGCGACAACAGCGGGCAACAAAGTTTTTAGCAGCGTTTTATACATCGACGACTCAATTAATGAAGTTACAAATACTCAGGTTTTGTCACTGATAAGAGTGATTTTCTCATCTTTAGTTCCTTTTTACTCTATGGGGTTATGGAAAGATTGCAAGGACTGATATTATCCTTGTAAGAATCTCCAGGAGATAACAGTTCATGTTTGATTACATAAAGCAGTGGTATCAACGTAAGTTTGCCGATCCTAACGCAGTCACCTTATTTCTGTTGCTGGTGGTGACAGTCGTTGTCATTGTGCTGTTTGGTAACTTACTGGCCCCTCTGATTGTTGCTATTGCATTGGCTTACTTACTAGACTGGCCGGTAACCCGCCTTATGTATATGGGTATGTCTCGCTTAAGTGCGACTGTTATTACGTTTGTGGCGTTTCTGGCGCTGGCCATTACTGTGCTGTTAACACTGGTTCCGGTGATTTGGCAGCAAAGTATGACTCTTATTCAAGAATTGCCAAACATGATAGGCAACTTACAGATATGGCTGCATAAACTGCCGGAAATGTTTCCAAGCGTTATTGATGAAAGCCAAATTAATGAACTGACGCAGTCTCTGAAAAACCGTGTTGTTGGCTTTGGGGAAAGTTTGGTGACTGTCTCGCTGACGTCCTTGGTAAACCTGATGGCGATGCTGGTGTATTTAATCGTCGTCCCCCTGCTTATTTTCTTCATGCTGAAAGATCGCGACGTGTTAATGGCTAACTTCAGTAAGTTACTGCCGTCTAACCGTGCGCTTATCACTCAGGTTGGACAGGAAATGAACCTGCAAATCATGAATTACATTCGTGGTAAGGTGATTGAAATTATTGTCGTGGCGATAGTGTCCTTTGTCACTTTCAGCCTGTTTGGGCTTCAGTACGCCTTGTTGTTAGCTATTTTGGTCGGCTTCTCGGTGCTTATTCCCTACATTGGTGCGGCGGTGGTCACTATTCCGGTGGTGTTAGTGGCGTTGTTCCAGTTTGGACCTACGGCACCGTTTGTGTGGGTAACGGTTGCTTATCTTGTTATTCAGGCGCTTGACGGCAATTTATTAGTACCTTTGCTGTTCTCCGAAGCCGTTAGCCTAAACCCGGTCTATATTATCGCGGCGGTATTGATATTCGGCGGTATTTGGGGGTTCTGGGGCGTGTTCTTTGCTATTCCATTGGCCAGTCTGGTCAAGGCGGTCATTACCGCATGGGACACCGGAGCAAGCGGAATAGAGCCACCAGCAGAGGAAACCAAAAAAGCCTCGTCATAATGGACGAGGCTTTGTATTGAATGCCAGTCGGGCTTAGCCTTTCAGGTGCTCTAAGACCACGTCGTGGTGTTCTTTGGTTTTGAACTTATTGAATACCTTTGAAATGGTTCCGTCTTGTTCAACCAAAAAGCTAATACGATGAATACCGTCGTATTCTTTACCCATAAATTTCTTAAGGCCCCAAACACCGAAGTCTTCAGCAACTTTATGGTCTTCGTCGCTAAGCAGGGTGAAGTTCAATTCATCACGTTCAGCGAACTTCGCCAAACGCTTAGGAGCGTCAGGGCTAATACCCACTGAAACAACGTTATGTTTCGCCAACTCGTCACGCTGGTCCCGCAAGTTCTGAGCTTGCACGGTACAGCCTGGTGTCATGGCTTTCGGGTAAAAGTAAACCAGTACACGATGCTCTTTCAGTAAGTCTTTTAACGACACTTCGTTTTCATTTGCGTCTAGTAGCGTGAACTCAGGCGCTTTGTCGCCCGCTTGTAATGTATTCATGACTGTCTCCTTAGTCTTCCAGTAAATGAATAGGGGTATCTTAACCAACAGCTTATACGTTAGGAAAGCTTAGTCCGGTTTTTCTTCGGTTTACGGAACCTTCTGACTAAGATACGTTCCTATCTCTTGTGTTTCGTTAGGGCTGGCATTAACATTGGTGCCCAAAATTAAGGACTTGGAGAAGGTATGCTGAAAGGCAGTATCGTTGCACTGGTCACTCCTTTTACCAAATACGGTAATGTGGACTACAGCGAACTTGAGTTTCTGGTAGAACAACATATAAAAGCAGGAACCGACGCTATTGTTGCCGTGGGAACAACCGGCGAGTCAACGACGTTAACCCACGAAGAGCATATTAATGTGGTCAATGCAGTAGTGGAGCTGAGCGCTGGGCGTATTAGCGTTATTGCCGGGAACGGCTCTAACTCAACCAGTGAAGCCGTGCAATTGACTGAAAAGATGACTCAAGCCGGCGTTGATGGCTTTTTAAATGTCACTCCTTATTACAATAAGCCTTCTATGGCCGGGCTGATAGCGCACTTCGAGGCCTGTGCCGATGTCACTGATAAACCTCAAATTCTTTATAACGTACCGGGTAGAACCTGCTCGGACATGACGCCGGATATTATCGAAAAGCTGGCACAAATCCCTGGTATTGTCGGTGTGAAAGAAGCGACCGGTGATGTCAGTCGAGTTGCTGAGCTGAAAAAGCGCTGCGGCGACGACTTTATTTTATTAAGTGGCGACGACCCGACGTCTCGTGAGTTCATGTTTGCAGGGGGCCATGGTGTTATCAGTGTTACCGCCAACATTGCACCTGAGCAGATCAAAGCGATGGTCGATGCCGCGGTAAATGGTGATACAGATACGGCAAATAAAATTGATGAGCAACTTGCCCCCTTACATGAAATGCTCTTTATTGAGTCGAACCCTATACCAGTAAAGTGGGCGTTAGCGCTCATGGGATGGTGTAGTGCTAATTATCGTCTCCCTTTAACTCCACCAGAAGAGGCTAACCAAGCCATTATCGAAGCGGTGTTGGAAAAAGCTAACCTTATAAATACTCAGGAGTCATAATGAAATTGTCCTACCTTGCCCTGGCACTAACCGCAGCAACGCTGGCTGGTTGTTCCGCGGCGGATAGAGAAAGAGCCAGTGGTGGTTTTGATTACGTCAATATTCAACCGACTGATACATTGACGCTGCCCGGCGATCTTGAACGTCCTGAACGAGATTCCGAATACGTTGTCCCTCAAACCGACGTGAAAAATGCGCCGGTTGGTCAGCGCGTTAATATTACGGCTCCTCAGCAAGTGCGTCCGTTAGGCTTAGGTAGCCGCGTACTTGAAACTGAAACAGAAACACGCGTGTATTTCGATATTGTCGAAGGTATGGGTGATTCTGTGACGGAATTTGTAGAAGCGGCGGTTAAAACCGTACTTGAGCGCCGCGGTATTAGCTATGAAGTGCAGAGTAAAGGTCATTGGCTAACAGAAACCATGAGTCTTCAACAGACACTAGACGGTGAGGGTGGTTTCCTTGGCTTTGGTGGTGAGGAAGATAAACTGCAGGAGCGTACTTTCCGTTACGAAATTATTCAGGAAACTGAATCGCATAAGCGTACAACGTCGCTGCGAGTAGCAATTGATGACTTTACTCAACGTGTCGATGGTCGCACGGTAGACGTTGCGCCTGTTGTCAGAAATAACCTTGAAACGGAACTGCTGAATGTGTTTATTTCTGAAGTGAATCGTAAACAGCAGCAAGCCGTCGCGCAAATGAAGGCCGAAGGCATTGATACGCAGTTGACTCAGTCTGAAGCTGGCGAGAATATCCTGTTGGTTGAAGATGACTTTGAACAAGCATGGCCATTAGTGAACCTGGCGCTACAGAGCATAGGCTTTGAAGTGGAAGATTTAAACCGTGAAACCGGTACTTATTTTGTCAGCTACAGCGAGCCAGACAGTGGTTTCTTGTTTATTGGGGGCGACGATTACGAAGCGCTGGGTATTGAAGAAGGCGAATACGAGTTTAGATTGCTTGAGTCTGGAGATAATACTGCTGTACGTGTCTATCAAGATGATACAATGGTCTCTAAGCAATGGCTGGAAAGCATTTACGAAAACTTCCGAGCAGCTGTTAAACAGCAAAGTAAACTGTAATTAAGTGCGAGTGAAATAATCAATGGAAAAGCGCAGTGAGTTGTACCGGGGTAAGGCGAAAACGGTTTACCACACCGATGATCCAGATCGTCTTATTCTGGAGTTTCGTAACGATACATCGGCTTTTGACGGTGAAAAGGTTGAGCAGCTTGCCGACAAAGGCAAGGTGAACAATAAGTTTAACCACTTTATTATGAGCAAGCTGGAAGAAGCAGGAATTCCAACTCAGTTGGATGAATGTATCAGTGACACCGAATCGGTGGTGAAAAAGCTCGACATGATTCCGGTCGAATGTGTGGTGCGCAACTACGCTGCGGGCTCTTTGGTTAAACGTTTAGGCGTTAAAGAGGGGATGGAGTTGAACCCGCCGACCTTCGAGTTTTTCCTGAAAAATGACGCATTGCACGATCCAATGATAAACGAATACCACATTCAGGCATTCGGTTGGGCTAAGGCTGAGCAAATTGAAAAAATGAAAGAACTGACGTTTAAAGTCAACGATGTTCTGAAAAAGCTATTTGCCGATGCAGGTCTGCTATTGGTCGACTACAAGCTGGAATTTGGTGTGTTCAACGGCGAAATCATGTTAGGTGACGAGTTCAGTCCTGATGGTTGTCGTTTGTGGGACGCAGAGACTCGTGAAAAGCTCGATAAGGATCGTTTCCGCCAAGGTCTTGGTGGTGTCGTCGAAGCTTACCGGGAAGTCGCTAAGCGATTAGGCGCAGATATTTAATCCGGCTTATCGTTATGGTCCGCTTCAGAGTCGTCTTTTTTCTCTGACGACTTTGTACCGGGCCATTTAAATTTAGCGCTGTATTTTAAGACCATCAGATTACTGACAATTACGCCTATGACTAGGGCGATTAGTAACCACACCAGATGTTCGTCCATCCCTCATCCTCTGTTATTGTATCGATATATTGTTTTTTTATCGTTGGCAGGTTATCCAGAATACAGGGTTTGCCTTCAATATCGAGCGCACTAATCGTGGCTTCCAGAACGTCCAATGACAGCAGCTTGAGACACTGACTAGACACTGGCCGGTAACTTAAATGCCAGGGCTCTTGTGCAACACCGCCCTGATAACGGGCATAAGGAAAGAAGAAGCCGTATTCATGGGCATGTTGTGTTAGCCATTGCCACAAAGTATAGCAAGGTCCGGACTCGTTGACGTATTCGCCAGGCACCAACTCCAGTTTAAGGCTTTTGTCAGCATCAAAAGGGCGTGGGTCGTATACGTCGAGGTCGCTTCCCCAGTGATGACGACTACCACCGGGCAACGCTGACCAATGCAGTATTGCCCACAGTTTTTCAATGTCGTTCAATGCATTAACGTCAATAATCTCGCCATTTTTATCGCGTAAACTCAACTCGCCTCGCCATTTTCGGTTCCATATCGACAGCTGGCGGTCTAGTGAACGAAAACCTGACGCAATACGGATATCAACCCCGTTACCTAAGGCCGCCTGCTTAAGCTTCATGTAGGCTCGGGCGGTCTGCTCTTCCAAACGTTGGCTTTCTATGTCAATTAAATGCGATTCGGTGGCTCCGGTAATGTGCCTGAGACTTAACACAGTAAATTCTCCATACAACGCAGATAAACAGTACTGAGTTTGTCTAAGTCGTCTGCCTTCACCCGTTCATTGACTTTGTGAATGGTGGCGTTAACCGGTCCCAGCTCGACAAGCTGTGCCCCGGTTGGTGCAATAAAACGGCCGTCAGAGGTGCCTCCGCCAGTTGATAACTCTGTCTCGAAACCGAATTCAGTCGTTATCGCTTGGGTGACCGCTTCGATTAAGCTGCCCGACTCGGTTAAAAAAGGTGGACCGTTAAGTTTCCATTTTAGTGAGTACTTTAACTGATGCTTATCAAGGATTGCTTCAGTGCGCTGCTTCAACTCTTCAGCCGTGACCTCGGTGGAAAAGCGAAAGTTAAATTGAGTGTCAATGCGACCTGGTATGACGTTACCCGCTCCGGTTCCTGCGTTGATGTTAGATACCTGAAAGGTGGTGGGTGGGAAGCTGGCGTTGCCTTCGTCCCATTGCTCGTTGACCAGGTCAGTTAGCGCAGGAGCAACGTTATGCACCGGATTTTCAGCTAGGTGTGGATAAGCAACATGCCCCTGAATACCAAACACCGTTAAGTCACCGGTTAGGCTGCCACGACGCCCGTTTTTAACCACATCACCAAGCTTTTCCGTACTCGACGGCTCACCAACAATACACCATTCAATTGGTTCATTACGCTCTTGCAAGGTCTCGACGACTCGTTTGGTGCCGTTAATAAAGGGGCCTTCCTCGTCACTGGTAATAAGAAAAGCGATGTCGGCATCAACATCGGGATATTTTGTGATAAACGCTTCAGTCGCCGTAACCATGGCTGCTAAACTGCCTTTCATGTCGGCAGCACCGCGACCATATAAATAGCCATCATGGATAGTGGGTTCAAACGGCGGAAATTGCCAGTCATTAACATCACCTGGTGGCACTACATCGGTGTGTCCGGCAAAGCAAAACACCTTACGACCCTGACCTCGACGGGCCCACAAATTGGTGGTGTCTTCAAACACCATGGTTTCCAATTCAAAGCCTAGTGCCGCCAGGCGTTCGCCTATGACTTGCTGGCAACCTTCGTCTTCTGGTGTGACTGAAGGGCGGGCAATGAGCTCTTTGGCTAACGAAAGTGTTTCTGAGCTCATAAGTAGCGGTCACTCCACTCGGTTTCTTTAAATCCGCAGTGATAGCCTTCGTTGTCTTTTACTAGCGGGCGTTTGAATAACGTCGGTTGTTCAGCGACTAATTCCGCTAACGCGTCATGATTGCTTAGCGTTTTCTGGTCATCTGATAGGTTACGCCAACTGGTGCTGCGCTTATTAATTAGTCGGTCGGCGGGTAATTCGCTCAGCCAATTCAGAACCGTTTCTTTTTGCAGTGGTTGCTCACGAACATCAATAAACTGATAGTTAACGCTGTGCTTATCTAACCACTTCAGCGATTTTTTAACAGTGTCACAGTTTTTAATTCCGTAAATGGTCAACATTCTAATTTTACTCCGGTTCTTCATTTAGACAGGTTTCATTGGCTACAACACGTCCCGTTTGTTGCCAGTGTATCGGTAATTCACAAGCTTGTTCAGTTAATGCCGATAATAACACGCTTAGCCCTTGGTGTGACTGGGGTAAACTGCGTAGCCGGGGTAAATTTACAGACATTAACGGTGTGCCTTGCTCCACTTGTTTAGCGTGTCGGCAGAGCACTTTTAGAGCATCATGCGTCAGGTATTGTTCGCCAGAGCCCCAAATGAGCTGCAAAGAAAAATGTTCGTTGATTTTAATGGCAATGTAATCGCCGCTCTGGCTTAAGTGCAGTAATTCGCCAGATACTGGCGCATACAAGGTACTGCCTGTTATGCTGAGTTGCAGACCACTGCCAAGCAGTTCGCTTCCGGCAATAGCTGAGGTTGAATGAGCTAACTGAACCCGCCCGGTTATTGGTGCGTATATCAATGGAAGCTGAGGTTGGGGCACTGGGTTTGAGCCTCTTATGGTGTTAATTTTAAGAGTATAGTGACAAAGCACGGGTAGCTTATCAACTGTATCCACATTATCTGTGGATATCTTTGTGCACTACACGGTTGTAACAGTGCAAGCTAATGAAAAATAAGGGTTATTTCTAGAGGTCGAATATCGTACAGCAATCAGTAAATTGATCATTTATGCAGCGTTTTCAGGAGTTATCCAGTTGAGTCAATCGTTTTTTCAAACACTTCGTGACGGAAAAGCCTATTCCGAAAAATGGCCTCACCACTCTGTGGTGGCGGCAATGACGGAATCCAGGGTGATTCCTATGACCCGCAAAGGGGTAAAGTGGGTGCCCGGCATAGCGGTGATTAATGCGGTGTTAACTTGGCAGTTTTTGCCGCAGGAACAGCTGGCAACTGGTATTATGCTGTCACTGATAATGTTGAGTTTACCCTTGCAGGGAATCTATTGGTTAGGTTGGCGTTCACAACAACAGCTGAAGCCGCAGCTGAAACGTTGGTATTTTGAACTTAGGAAGAAGCTTGAGGCGCAAGGCATTGCGGTTAAAACGGCCAATAACAAAGCGCCTCGGTATATGGACTTAGCGATTGTGTTGCGGCAGGCACTTGATCAGCTCCCGCCGCATGAGCATTAACGTTAAACCTTGAAAGTCGACCAAACCGGTGCGTGATCTGACGGTTTTTCAATACCTCTTAACTCGTAGTCAATACCAGTGTCTTCGCATTTTTTTGCCAGGCACTCTGTGGCTAAGATTAAGTCAATGCGCAGACCGCGATTGTCGTCAAAACCACGAGAACGATAGTCAAACCAGCTAAATTCGTTGTCCGTGTCCGGGTTCAGCAAACGGTAAGTATCCTGAAAGCCCCAGTTCATCAGTGTTTGAATCCACTCGCGCTCCTCTGGTAAGAAGCTGCATTTGCCGGTTCGCAGCCAGCGCTTGGCATTGTTGTCGCCAATACCAATGTCATGGTCAATACGCGAAATGTTCATATCGCCCATAACAATCACCGGGTCGTTGGCAGAAAGCTCTGTATTCAGGTAATTCATTAAATCCTGATAAAACTTCTCTTTTGCCGGGAACTTGGTGGGATGGTCACGACTTTCTCCCTGTGGAAAGTAACCATTCAATACGCGCACGCGTTGACCACTATCGAGTGGGTAGTCACCCATAATCATACGGCGCTGTGCATCTTCGTCGTCCGTTGGATAGCCGAACTGTGGGTTTTCCAATGGCTTTTTACTGAGCATAGCGACGCCATAGTGACCCTTTTGGCCGTGATAAATGACGTGGTAACCCATTGCCTCGACGTCAGCCAGAGGAAATTGGTCGTCATGAACTTTGGTTTCTTGAAGGCCGATGATATCAGGCTGGTGTTTATCGATAACGGCCTGAAGCTGGTGCAAACGTGCGCGAATGCCGTTGATATTGAATGAGATTACTTTCATTAAATGTCCTGTCGTCATGCTATTTTGCCAAAAGCATAACATAAGCCGGGAAAAACTTGGGATGCGAAAATATAAGAAAATTCGTATACTCGAGCGGGCGTTAGGTAGGGAGAATAAGACGTGCAGCAGCTACTTAATAATTTAGGAATGATGATTCGTCCGCATTTTTATGAAATTGCGATGATGATTGTGGCCACGTTGCTGGTCATTTACGGTAATGAAATTAATAAAATGGTAAAACGCCAAGTGGCGCATTGGCATTTCATACTCAGAACTTTAGTATTTGTGGTGGTGTGTGCCTTTGGTTATGGTTGGTTGCTAGTTTGGTTTACGCCGGTTTTAGCCAGCTGGCTGCATCAAATACCGCTTCAATTTGTTGCCGTCAGTGCTATAGGCATTGTCTTTTTACTGGGTATTCTTGCCGAACGGAAAAAACAACTATAAATCAGGGACAGTAGTATGAGCGACTGGATAGATATTAAGGCCGGTGCGCACGCGTATCAGCACATTCAGGAAAAACAACTTACCGCTGACGACATAGGCTTGTTGTTGGGGGCCTCTGGCGGGCCAAAGTGGTTTGTGTTGCAGGGCATCGACCGCTGGATGTTTGGTGACTTTTTTAAAGGCAATGACAAACCGTTGAATACGCTGGGAACGTCGGCAGGCGCTTGGCGTTTTGCTGCGCTTGGTCAGCACGATCCCGTCGCTGCCAGTGACTTGTTTTGTCAGTTATACAGCACACAAACCTACAGTGAAAAGCCGGACCGAGCGGAAATTACCAGCGAAGCCAAAATATTGCTGGATAAATACATTTCTGACAAAGCCGTTGAAGAGATACTGGGGCAGTCGGCGTTTCGGCACCATTTCATAGTGGCTCGTTGTCGTGGCTGGACCGCATCCGAATCACGGCGCCAAATTGTTGGGTTGTTAAACTCGGCGATAGCTAATGGCATTAACCGACGTTGGCTAGGGCGTTATTATGAACGTGTTATTTTCCATCACCCAGATTCAGATGCGGCGTTCACAAAAGACTGGCGTGACTTACCAACTACCCGTGTCGCTCTGAGTAAAGAAAACTTCCAGGCGGCTATTTTAGCCACTGGCTCAATTCCTCTGGTATTGGACGGTGTTAAAGACATTCCCGGAGCACCGAAGGGCATTTATCGAGACGGTGGCGTGACGGACTATCACTTTGACCTCGACTTCAGCAATGTAGACGGTTTGGTGCTATACCCGCACTTTAATCGCGATGTTATTCCGGGTTGGTTCGATAAGAGACTTACTTGGCGTCGGACTACTGGCAAGAAGTGGCCTAATGTTATTTTCATTAGTCCGTCTGAGGCGTTTATTAAGTCGTTACCTTACGGAAAAATTCCTGACCGAACCGACTTTGCTAATTTAGATGCAGCAACCCGCATGAATTACTGGCGTAAGGCAATTGACGCTGGACGCCGAATGGGTGACCAGCTACAAGACTGGGTAGAAAACGGCACGTTAAGAGAAAAAGTAAAGCTGTGGACGCCGTAGTGTATTGCTAGCTTAGAGTCCATGAGTGTCAAAACTGGCATCGCATAACTGCTCAAAACGCTCGGCGGCTAGGCGCCGGGCGCTATTAAGTTGCTTCGCTGTTAATTGGTGGATCAGTGACTGTAGCAGTTCACTTGCGCCTTCCTCACCCGCATTTTCAGCTAATGTCAGCCAGCAACACGCGTGAAAAGTGCTGTGCGGTAAATCGCGGCCTTGCATAAACATTTGCCCCAAATACAGCATGGCTTTGCTGTGTCCGAATAGTGCGGCGCGGCGGAAATGCTTAGCGGCTTCAAACGCCTGACCCTCTTTCATTAAATCGGCTGCTCGCACGTAGTGGTGTTTAGCAAAGCGCTGCCAGTATTCAGGACCGCGAACTGTGGGTTTGTTTTTAGCGGGCAGGCGAGTTTTGGCCAGCTCAATGAGCTGATCAACCTGTTGTAATAGTGCATTTTGCCATTCGTTGACGTTCGCCTGACTCATCCGGAATTGGTTATTTTTATGTTATTGTTGGCGTCAGTGTACACTATGTTTTTCAGTGGGCAAACTGCCTGACTCATAAGGACTATTCTCGCTTTCATGAAAACGCCAATTTCAAACGATAACCTTGCTGCACTGTTGAACGCAGGGACGCGGCTGAGTCTTTTTATCTGGGAAGACGTGCCCGGCTGGCCGGTGTTATTTGTTTCTGACAACGTTGAATCTTTATTGGGCTATCCTAAAAGCCGGCTGGTAAGCCGGGAAATTGAGTATAAGTCACTGGTGCACGAGGAAGATTTGCCACGGGTTTTGAAAGAAGTTGAACGGCTTACAAGCCTTGAATCAGGCGAGTCTATTACGCATGAAGACTATCGTTTGAAGCATGCACAGGGACACGACATTTGGGTGTCTGATACTACGGTTGTGATGACCGATGATAATGGCATTAATTACTTGTACGGTTACCTTATTGATATTACTGAGCGTAAACAATTAGAACTGGCGTTAGAAACAGAACGCAACCGCTTAAAGCTGCTATTGGATGCAACACGCTTAGGTACCTGGGAGTGGAACCCGCAAACCGGTGTGACTCTGTATAACGAACGCTGGGCGCAGATGTTTGGGTGGGAGTTACACGAGCTGGAAGCGCACGTAGCCAACTGGTCCAGTATTTTGCATCCGGACGATTATGAGCGGGTGTGGGAGTCGATTAAAAATCATCTTGACGGGGTAACGCCTTATTACGAGAGCGAACACCGTATTCGCCACAGAAACGGCAGCTGGGTGTATGTATTAGACCGGGGGAAGGTCATAGAGCACGACGAAAATGGCAGAGCGACACGTTTCACCGGAACGGTTACTGACTTGACCGAGCAAAAACGGTCAGAGCTTGATGCCAAACGCGCAGCGCACGCTAAAAATGTGTTTTTGGCGAATATGTCTCATGAAATAAGAACACCGCTGCACGGAATTTTGGGCGTGACTTCGGTTTTGGAAGCGTCTGAGCTTGATAGTAAGCAAAGTGAGCTGGTCGAGACGATAAAAGACAGTGGCGATTACCTGCTGACCACCTTGAACGACATTCTGGACTTGACCAAAGCAGAAGAAGGACAGTTAAAGCTGGTACTGGGCTCTCACTCACCGAAAAAAGTGCTTGAACACATTGCGCACTTATTTGAAAAGCCAATAACCGATAAGGGCGTCAAGTTTACTTTGAATATAGCCGATGACATTCCGGCAGTGACACAGATGGATCAGTCGCGTACAGCTCAGGTTGTCAGTAACTTGGTTAACAATGCGATGAAGTTTACTGAAACCGGTGAAATTAGTCTTTCGGCTCGCTGGAACGAAGAGTCGAGTTATGCGGGCGAACTCATTATAGAAGTTAAAGATACCGGCTTGGGCATAGAAGATACACAACGTATTTGGCAATTGTTCGAGCAGGAACAATACGGACTGAACAGGCCAAAAGGTGGTAGTGGTTTGGGTCTGGCTATTGTTCGTAGCCTTGTGCAATTGCTTGATGGCACCATCAGAGTGGATAGCGTGCCGGGTGAGGGGTCTTGCTTTACTGTTGAACTGCCCATGAGAACACAAAGTGGGGCTAGTGCTCATGCGCTTAAAAAAGAGTTACCGAATTTATCCACGCACCGGGTGCTGGTTGTTGATGACAATAGAGTTAACCAATTAATTATTAAAGAAATGCTGAGATCGCTAGGGCAAAAAGTGGAAATTGTCAGTGATGCTAAGCAGGCGTTTAAATTGTTTGCGACACATTCGTACGATGCACTCTTTATGGATGTACACATGCCGGGGATTGATGGGATGCAGGCGACACAGAAATTGCGGGGGATGAATATTAGGCAACCTTATATCGTGGCGCTAACCGCGGATGCTTTCCCGGAAACACGCAAGCAAGCGATGAACGCCGGTATGGATGATTATGTCACTAAACCCTTTGTTAAAATGGATATTGCGCAGGCCCTTAAGCGTTACGAAGCTCGTCAGAACTCGCACTTGCACAAACGTTTGCGATAGTATGTGCATCACTTTTAAGTCAGAACAGATAATAGGATCGCCGAATGGAGTTTAACAGTCGTTCTTACGTCGTATCTAAAGAGCTGGCGACAGCCGTCAATGCAGCAGTAACATTGGAGAAGCCTTTACTATTAAAAGGCGAGCCAGGTACCGGAAAAACACGTTTGGCTGAAGAGTTGGCCGATGCTTTAAATACCGAATTACTAACATGGTCTATCAAATCAACGACCAAAGCTCAGCAAGGGCTGTATGAATATGATGCAGTATCACGTTTGCGCGACAGCCAGTTAGGCAGCGACAAGGTTCACGATATTAGCAACTATATTCGCCCGGGAAAGTTGTGGCAGGCATTTACCGCTGACAGACGTCCTGTGCTGTTAATTGATGAAATTGATAAAGCCGATGTGGAGTTTCCTAACGATCTACTGCATGAGTTGGACCAAATGGCTTTTCATGTTTATGAAACAGGCGAGCAGGTTAAGGCCAGGGTGCGACCGATTGTACTCATCACCTCTAACAACGAAAAAGCGTTGCCGGATGCGTTTCTGAGACGCTGTTTCTTCCATTATATTCAGTTCCCTGATGAGGCAACGCTAAAACAAATTGTCGATGTGCATTATCCGGACATTCAAAAAGAGCTGATAGATGCGGCTTTGTCGCTATTTTTTGACTTGCGTGAAGTGCCGGGGCTTAAGAAAAAACCGTCAACGTCTGAGTTGCTCGACTGGCTGCGCCTGCTGCTGACGGAAGATATCAATGCTGAACAATTACAGCAAAGTCAGCAAACTGGCGACCTCTTACCGTTGTCTGGGGCGTTATTGAAACACGAGCAGGACATTGAACGAGTCACTGAACTTGCCCGCATGAAACGCCGGTAGTCGCCATGTTTGTTGAGTTTTTCCAAACATTACGGCGTCATGGTTTAAAAACCAGCATTACCGAATGGCTGGATTTACTGGCGGCCATGAAAGCTAATTTAGCGTTTGCTGATGTTGATCAGTTTTACCATTTGTCGCGATTAATACTGGTAAAAGACGAGTCTTACTACGATAAGTTTGACCGGGCGTTCGGCGAGTACGTCGAAAAGGTGTCAAAAACTGATGTTGCTGAAAAAATCCCGAACGACTGGCTTGAAAACGCGTTAAAGCGAGAGCTCAGTGAAGAAGAAAAGCAGAAAATTCAGCAGCTGGGCAGTTTGGAAGAGTTGATTAACACCTTTCATGAACGCTTGAAAGAGCAGCAAAAACGGCATCAGGGTGGCTCAAAATGGATAGGTACCGGGGGGACGTCTCCGTTTGGCGCTTACGGGTATCACCCTGGCGGTATTCGCATTGGTCAGGAGGGCAATCGTAATCGCAGTGCCTCCAAGGTCTGGGACAGGCGTGAATTTAAAGACTTAGATCGAAATGCCAGATTAGAGCAACGAGGGTTTCAGGTCGCGTTGCGTAAACTCAGGCAGTTTGCTCGCACCGGCGCCGCATCAGAGCTTGATTTGGATGAAACCATTGCTGCAACGTCAAGAAAAGGCGGTTTGCTTGATTTAAAATGGCGGGCAGAGCGTCACAATGCCGTTAAAATTATATTGCTGTTGGATGTTGGCGGCTCAATGGATGACTACATTTATCAATGTGAACAGCTATTTACCGCATTGAAAAATGAGTTTAAGCATTTAGAACTGTTTTATTTTCATAACTGCGTGTACGAAGGGGTATGGCGCGCGAACAGTCGCCGCCGGGAAGAGCAAATTCCGACCCAACAGCTGATACAAACGTACGGTGAGGATTATAAGCTGTTGTTTGTGGGGGATGCCACCATGGGCCCGTACGAAATAGCTTATCCGGGCGGCAGTGTCGAGCACTGGAATGAAGAGCCGGGCCAGGCATGGCTGGAGCGTTTAACTCGACATTTTGATAAAGTGGCTTGGCTGAATCCGCAACCTAAACAATACTGGCAGTACTATATGTCGGTTCGAATGATTAACGACTTAATGGCTGGTCGCATGTACCCGCTGACCATTGAAGGACTTGAAGAGGCGATGGAAAAGCTACGATGACATCAAAGGTTAACGTTGCACAGGTAAGTCAGTTTCAGCTGCTGTCAGATGCGCACCAGGCGTTGATCGAGCGGGTGAAACTGCTGCGCTCCGCAAAGAAACATATCGCGATGCAATACTACCTGTGGCGGCCGGACACCAGTGGGTTAACCCTCTTGAAGGAACTGCTGAATGCGGTAGAACGGGGAGTGACTGTCGACTTACTGCTGGATGATCATCACAGCAGACCCATAGAACCATTGTTGCGTGACTTATCCCGCCGTAGCAACTTTAACGTGAAGTTTTTCAATCCGTTTCGACATCGTCGCTGGCGCTGGGTGAATTGGCTGACCGATTTCAAGCGTATGAACCGACGTATGCATAACAAGGCGTTGGTTATTGACCAGCAAATAGCGATAGTGGGCGGGCGTAACGTTGGTGATGAGTACTTCGGAACTCATGCCGGTCAGCTTTTTTCTGATTTGGATGTTATTGCCCGAGGTCCGGTGGTCGCTAAAGTGCTGGAAGATTGGCGTCATTATTGGCAATGCGCTCTGTCTAAATCGGTTGGTTTGATAAAGCGAACTCATCGCAGTCGACTGTTTGAAGAAATATGGAAAGTGTTTGAGTCCAAGCCGGAAACGCAAGATTTAAACAAGTATGTGTTGTCGGACGAACAGTTAAATGATGATACCAAAGCATTGCCTGAATTTTCAGCATCAGCGCAGGTCGTCAGTGATGACCCCTTAAAAGCGGACTTGACCTCAAAACCTAAACGTTCGTTAACGCAGCAAATAGCCAAAACCATCGGCTCTGCGACTCATTCTATCTTGTTAGTCTCGCCATATTTTGTCCCCACGGCAACCGGTGTAAAAGAATTAGAAAGTTTAGCTGAGCAAGGTGTTGAAGTACGTGTTTTGACAAACTCATTAGCCGTTACCGACGTGCCGGCCGTGCATGCAGGATATCAGCGCCGTCGTCGTCGTTTGTTGTTGGCAGGCATTAAATTGTTTGAGTTACGCCGAACGGAAGAGAAAAAACTACGAAAAGACATGAAACCTTACTTTCGCCGCTCTGCGTCAAGTCTGCATGCCAAAACCGTTACTGTAGACGGCAGCAAAGTCTTCGTAGGTTCATTTAATTTCGATCCACGATCAGCGCAGATCAATACAGAATCCGGAATTATTATTGAGTCGGTCGCTATGGCACAGCGTATTAACTCAATGTTTGATCATGAGCTTCCTATGCGTGCTTATGAAGCAAGATTGAACCGTTTTTATAAACTGTATTGGTTGGATAAAAGCCAAATTCCGGCGCAAAAGCTCTATAAAGAGCCCGGCGCTGGTATTGGCAGACGCTTAACGGTTTGGTTGACTGCGCGTCTGCCGGTGGACCACTTACTCTAAAGCCGTTCGGCTATCCAGCGTCTGACTTTTTGTTCCAGAATGACAAGTGGCACAGCGCCGTCTTCTAAAATGACCCGGTGAAACGCCTTAATATCAAATTTGTCGCCGAGTTTGCTTTCGGCACGGCGGCGTAACTCGCTGATTTTTAGTTCACCCACTTTATAGGCCAGTGCTTGCCCTGGTAATGCCATGAAACGTTCTGCTTCCGAAACAGCACGTGCTTCAGCAACTGGTGCATTTTCGTACATGTAGTCGAGCACTTGCTGACGCGACCAGCCTTTGAAATGAATACCGGTATCGACAACTAATCGAATAGAGCGCCACAATTCAGCAGCGAGTTGGCCAAAGCGTTGGTATGGGTCATCGTATAGGCCTAAATCGTAACCGAGTGCCTCAGAATACAGTCCCCAGCCCTCGGTATAAGCGGTTTCTCGACCGTACTTACGAAACTCGGGTAAGTCTTCAAGCTCCTGTTGAATGGAAATTTGGAAGTGGTGACCCGGCGCTGCTTCATGCAAAAACAGGGCGGTTTTGGCCCAGTTAGGGCGTGACCCTAAATCATAGGTGTTCAGGTAAAATATTGCCGGGCGTGAGTCATCTGCAGGTGCTGATTGATAAGAACCTGAACTGGCTGACTGCTCACGAAATTCTTCAACTTTTCTGACTTCGTAGTCGGCTTTCGGAAAAATATTGAAAAGCTTACTAACACGTTCATCAACTGTGCTGCGTAGTGCTCGGTAGTCCTCGACCATTGCTTCACGACTTTCGTAAATAAACTGAGGGTCGTTGGTCATAAAGTCAAAGAATTGTGACAGGTCACCGTCGAATTTAATTTCCTCCATAATGTCTCGCATTTGTGAATGAATGCGCGCCACTTCGCTTTTTCCTATTTTATGAATGCGGTCGGCGTTAAGTTGCGTTGACGTATTGGCCTCTATCTTATGTTGGTACCAGGCATCGCCGCCGGGTAATTGGCCAAGACCGAAAGTTTCGGTGCGAGTATGAGGTAAATAGTGATCTTCCAAATAACTGGCTAACATTTTGTAGGCAGGTATTACGGCATCGCTTAATACCTTTTTATAGCGCTGCTTTATCGCCTCTGCTTCTGAGCCTGAAATAGTCTCAGGCATATTGGCTATGGGCGTCCAAAAGAGAGTGTTCTCCACATTATTATCAATATGTGCCGTAATTTGCGGTATGGCCTTTTCAATTAATACGCGCGGTTGAACAATGTCTTTCTCCACGCCTTTTTTCATGTTGGCAATGGCTTGCTCGAATAGGCGCGGAATTTGTTCCATTCGCGAGGCCCAATTTTCATAGTCCTGAACCGTTTTAAACGGTTGCGCCGACTCACCGGATCCCAGCATGGCTAAACGACCCGCCAGATTATAAAACTGATTAATTGGAATAAGGTGCTCCGGGTACTGCAGCCCTTCAAGCTCTAACTCCATTTTACGTTTGAAAATGTCGTAGCTGATGCGTTGGCTGCGTGAGAGTTGCTCGGCATTAATGCCGGATATTTTATCCAGGAAGCGTTGGTTTAACTTACGTTGCTTTTCAATGTGTTGTTCGGACAAGTAATTGGGCAGCAGGTCGTTATAGCGCTTGTCGCCAATGTATGTCGCTAGTAGCGGGTTAAGCTTCAGGTTCTGCTCAAAGTAGTTGTTGTAAATGGCATCAAGCTGTTCAGAGACGGACGATTGCTTAATAACGGAACCAGCGCTTTCCGAGCCTGAGTTGTTTGTCGCTTCGCCACAACCGCCTAGAAGTAAAGAAATAGAAACCGCAATCAGTGTCTTTTTCATCGTTGAACCTTTCATTGTCGTTATTGTTGCTAAAATACTAGGTGTTTGGCTGCTATGGTGCAATCCAAAAGACAAAACGAACAGTAGAAGTAATACACCGTTTCAAGAAGGAGTTTTTATGACTAAGGCATACGCAGCGGAATCTGAACAGTCAGGTTTAGCCCCTTATGGTATTGAGCGTCGTGAATTGAGAAGTGACGACGTTGCTATTGATATTCTTTATTGTGGTGTATGTCACACCGACATTCACTATGCTGAAAATGACTGGGGCGGCACCATCTACCCGGTGGTTCCGGGTCATGAAATTATTGGCCGTGTGACCTCTGTTGGTAAAGACGTCAACAACTACAAAGAAGGTGACTTGGTTGGTGTTGGCTGTATGGTCGATTCTTGCCGCAAATGCAGTTCTTGCGCTCAGGGCCTAGAGCAGTACTGCTTAAACGGCATGGTGCCAACCTATAACGGTGAAGACCTGCACGATAAAAGCATTACCTATGGCGGCTATTCCGAAAAAATTGTGGTCAGCGATCGTTTCGTGGTGCGCGTGCCTGAAAAACTGGATGCGGCAAAAGCGGCTCCTCTGCTATGTGCGGGCATTACCACCTACTCACCGTTGCGCCATTTTGGCGTGAAAGAAGGCCATAAGGTTGGTGTTATTGGTATGGGTGGCTTAGGTCACATGGGTGTAAAGTTTGCCAAAGCCATGGGTGCTGAAGTCACCATTTTCACTCGTTCAGAAAGTAAGGTCAGCGAAGCGAAAAAGCAAGGCGCTGATCACGTTATTATCTCGACCGATGAAAAGCAGATGGAAGCGGCGGCGGAAACGTTCGATTTCTTGTTAGATACGGTGCCTGTTCAGCATGACTTAAATCCGTACATTAACTGCCTGAAAGTAGACGGCACGCACATTTTGGTTGGTTTACTGGAGCCGGTAGACCCTGCTTTACAAGCTGGCCAACTAGTAATGAAGCGTCGAGTCTTAGCTGGCTCGCTCATTGGTGGAATTCCTGAAACTCAGGAAATGTTGGACTTCTGTGCCGAGCATGACATTCACTGTGATATTGAAATGCTGGATATTAAGAACATTAATGACGCGTTCAAACGAATGAAAAAAGGCGATGTGAAGTACCGTTTCGTCATTGATATGGACACGTTAAAGCAGTCGTAGATTGAATATAAACCGCATTTTGTGGTTTACTAGAGTCTGGAAGAGGCGCGGTACTCAGGCAGCTTAGCAACCATCTACCAAAGAGCTAAGTGAGGGGAGTAACCGCCGAGGCGCAAGTGCATGGCATGGCTTGCGTCGGCTGTTGAGTTTGAACACTTGCGGCTGTCACCGTTAGGTGGAGAGCTTCTGGAGACCCTCCTTTTTAAGCTCTCTGAACGTTGTTGTATTCAGTTCAGGGGAAACTATGTTACCCATTCATGTTGCAAAGTTCGGCGGTACCAGTATGGCCAATGCCGAGTCGATACAAGCTTGTGTCGAGGTTGTCGAACGCCAGAATAACCCAACCTTGGTTGTAGTCAGTGCCTGTGCCGGCGTCACTAATCGGTTAGTGGCAATCAGCCATTCTCACACACAAACTGAACGCCAACGTTTATTGGATGAAATTGTCAATATTCATTGGCAGGCAGCGTCAGCATTGCCTAAAGACGATGCGGTGCATCATCATCTTGCACAGTTACATCAGTTATTAGGTATGTTGGTAGAGCAAGCGCCGGCGGCTTTGGAAAGCCATCAGCGCCAGAGCCGCGATGACATTTTAAGTTTTGGCGAGCGGTGCTCGTCACGCTTGTTTTCAGCCTATTGGTCGCGAGCGACTGGTGTAACTACTGATGTGGCAGATGCCCGCTCTTTGCTTGTCACAAACAGTAACTTTGGTAATGCGCTACCCAATATAGAGAAAACCCGGGAGTACTGCGTTACGTTGCGAGCATGCTTAACGGAAGGTGCCAGGATAGTGACGCAAGGCTTTATTGGTGCTAGCGAAGACGGCAGCACTACAACCTTAGGCCGCGGAGGTAGTGACTACAGTGCAGCAATACTGGCGGCTGCGATGGACGCGGAGCAGTTGAATATCTGGACGGATGTGGCAGGTATTTACACTACTGACCCGCGTATTTGTTCCGAGGCGAGACCCTTAGAGCAAATTAGCTTTGCCGAGGCTGCAGAGCTGGCGACCTTTGGTGCAAAAGTACTGCATCCTAAGAGTTTAAAGCCGGCCATTGAAAGCGGGATTAAGGTTTTTGTGGGTCACAGTCGTTACCCGGAAAAAGGCGGAACGCTTATTTTGCCAGAGCCAGATGAACGTCCCTCGATTCGCGCACTGGCGCGCCGAAAGAACCAGACATTACTAACGGTGAATAGTGTCGATATGCTGCACGCAACGGGTTTTTTAGCACGTTTGTTCGACATTCTTGCACGCTATGACATTAGTGTGGATTTGGTGACAACCTCTGAGGTCAGCATTGCTTTAACTCTGGACGAAGAAGGCTCTCAGGCAAATGGGTTGTCTATGTTACCGGAGGCTATGCTGGATGAGTTGCGAGAATTTGCCACAGTAACGATTGAACGCGGACTGAGCCTAATTGCAGTCATTGGCAACGATATTGGGCACTTTGGGGATATCTCTCCGTGGGTGTTAGAAGCGGCATCACCGGTGCCAATACGCTTGATTTGTCAGGGGGCTAGTCGGCATAACTTGTGCTTTTTAGTCGCTGACGAACAAGCGGAAAACATCATTAAAAAACTTCATGCAAAACTATGACGTTGGTGTCCAGTTCGGTCTATAATGCTCAACAATTTTTGGACAATAAAAGACAAAGAGCGAGTCGTTAAATGGAGCTGTGGCAAGCCATCATACTAGGGATAGTGCAGGGCATTACCGAGTTTTTACCCATTTCCAGTTCAGCGCACTTAATTCTCATGCCAGTGCTGACCGGCTGGAATGATCAGGGTGTTGGGTTTGATTTATCAGTGCATGTAGGCACCTTGCTGGCGGTAATTCTCTATTTCCGTAAAGACGTTGCCGCATTGTTTACGGACGGGCTTCGTTCAATTCCGGCTCGCCAAAATGTCGGACAAAGCAAATTGGGCTGGATGGTTGTTATTGCCACCATTCCGGCCTGCGTTTTTGGCGTGTTGCTGCTTGACTATATTGACACGGTATTGCGAGCGGTATGGGTGATTATCACGACCACGGTGGTGTTTGCAGTACTACTTGCCGTTGCTGACCGGTGGGGACGGGGCCGTCGCCAGCTCGAGTCAATTGGTTTAAAAGACGCCATTATTGTTGGTTTAGCACAGGCCGTTGCACTTATCCCTGGCACGTCGCGCTCTGGAGCGACCATTACTGCCGGGTTATTCATGGGGCTTGATCGCGAAACGGCTTCAAAGTTTTCTTTTTTTATGGCCATACCCATTACGACAGCGGCCGCTTTAATTAAGCTGCTAAGCATCTATAGCGAAGGGATAGCCGTTGACTGGCATGGCTTTATTGTAGGCGGTGTGGCTTCGTTTGTAACGGCAATTACAGCCATTCACTTCTTTTTGAAGTGTCTTAACGACTTTGGCATGTGGCCTTATGTTATTTACCGCCTGGTGCTTGCGGTTGTCTTATTTTGGGTGTTCGTGTAAACCATGTACGAGAATCTAAAAAAACAATTATTTGAGCTTAAAAGTAATCGTATTTTTGAGTTTGCGGTTATTGCTGTCATTATCATTTCAGCACTGGAAATTGGTGCGAAAACTTATGAGCTTCCGGGCATCGCTAATAACCTATTGTTGGGCTTGGACTGGTTTATTACCGTTTTTTTTGTGGTGGAAATTAGTATCCGCTTTATTGCTGACCATGACAAAAAGAACTTCTTTAAAAATGGCTGGAATGTTTTTGATACCTTAGTTGTTGTGGTCAGCCTGATACCAATAAATGACTCAGAACTGGCGCTTTTAGCCCGCTTAGTGCGAATATTCCGAGTGCTTCGGATGATTTCTATTATCCCCGAGCTTCGCACCCTTATTACCTCTCTATTGAAAGCTTTGCCGCAAATGGGCTATGTGGTTTTGCTGATGTTTATTATCTTCTACATTTATGCCGCAGTAGGCAGTTATTTGTTTGCAGATATCAACCCGTTTTTATGGGATAACATTGCAACGTCTATGTTAACGCTTTTTAGGGTTATGACGTTTGAAGACTGGACAGATATTCAATATGAAACCATGGAAGTGTATCCATGGAGCTGGCTGTTTTATATGACGTTTATATTCCTGACGGCTTTTGCCTTTTTGAATATGGTTATTGGTATTGTCGTTAATGTTATGGACAAAGAGAGCCAGGCTGAAGCTGAAGAATTGCGTCAGCAGCTTGAGGAAGAGCAGGGACCTGAGCCAACCATGCGTGAGCTGCAGGACGAAATTCGTGAGCTTAAATTGCTATTGCAATCGCAACGGCAGAACACCGAGTAAGTTATGCACATCGGCGGCTGCAAAATTGAAGTTACCCGCAAGCGCATAAAGCATCTTTATTTAAGGATGAAAGAACCCGGCTGTGTTGAGGTGTCGGCGCCTAAGCACTGGCCGGGTGGTTATATTCAGTCAGTTTTAGAAGCGAGAAGTGACTGGATAAAAGAGCAGCAACAAAAGCTATTGCAGCGGCAATTAGCGACCCCTAAATTTCAGTCCTATGAAGACCATGCAGAGGTATTTTTTGAAGGGCAAAGCTATCGCTTGAATGCGGTACTTAAAAGCGCCTTTCCTCACCTTGGCGCAGTGACGCTTTGCCAAAAGAACAAGACATTAACCTTAAGCCTGTCTGATCCTTCGAACTTAGATGCCCGTAAAAAACAGTTAGATAAATGGCTTCGCGCTCAGTTAAAAGGGCGTATTACGCAGCTACTGGAACAGTGGCAACCCATTATGGAGGTTGCCGCCAGTGACTTTGGTGTGAGAAAAATGAAGACTCGCTGGGGCAGCTGCAACATTCGTACTCATAAGATCTGGTTAAATTTCGACTTGATTGCGAAAGCCCCGGAAAGCTTGGAGTACGTGGTCGTGCACGAACTCACACACTTATATGAGCGTTACCATAATAAGCGGTTTTACAGCCTTATGGATCATTATCTCCCCGACTGGCGAGAACGAAAACAGCGGCTCAATAGTTAGCGAAGATCTTGCCCTAGCTGATTTTGCGCGATAAGTCTGAAAACATAAGCGACTTTAAATAAGCCCGCTAAAATAACTTGAGATAAGTGCAAAAATACCAGCAGCATAAGTGGCAGGTTTTCTTCCTGAAACCAGGCCAAATAAAACACAACAATTGAAAGTAGTAAGAACACCACCATAGAGGTGTTAGAGGTTTTTAACAGTGTTAGAGGTTTCATAATAAACATTCCTAATGCATGTTTAATAAATGCATCTTATATGCATCTTTAATATAGATCAAGAAAAGTGTTCAAGGAGCAGGCAATGCGGTATTTACATACCATGGTTAGAGTGCACGATTTGGAGCGTTCATTGCACTTCTATTGCAATTTACTCGGCATGAAAGAAGTGTCGCGCAAGGAAGTTGAGAAGGGGCGGTTTACCCTAGTTTACCTTGCCGCAGAAGATGATTATGAACGTGCTGAAAGCGAACGTTCTCCTGAACTGGAGCTGACCTGTAACTGGGATCCTGAAACGTATAGCGGTGGTCGTAATTTCGGACACTTAGCGTTCGAGGTAGATAATATTTATGATCTTTGCCAGAAGTTGAAGGATAACGGGGTTATTATTAATCGTCCCCCGCGCGACGGTCACATGGCGTTTGTCCGTTCACCCGATAATATTTCTATCGAACTACTCCAAAAAGGCGAAAGCCTTCCGGAACAAGAACCCTGGGCGTCAATGGAGAATATCGGTACATGGTAATTGAGGGCTAAATCGCCTATAATCTTGCCACCTTTTTTTGCATATTTACTTTAGGTCCAACGAATAGGAATGACTATGTCGACTGATAAAGCAAAGATTATTTACACTGAAACGGACGAGGCGCCACGCTTGGCGACATACTCGTTATTACCGATTATTGAAGCTTTCACAAAAGCGGCCGGTGTTTCAGTGGAGACCCGCGATATTTCTTTGGCTGGTCGTATTATTTCGCAGTTTCCGGAGTACCTGACCGAAGAACAACGTCAGTCAGACGCTTTAGCTGAGCTGGGCGAAATGGCGAAAACTGCAGAAGCAAACATTATTAAGCTGCCAAACATTAGTGCGTCTATTCCACAAATGACGGCATGTATTAAAGAGCTACAGGAACAAGGTTACAAACTGCCGGACTTTCCGTTTGACCCGCAAACAGACGAAGAAAAAGACGTTCGTGCACGTTACGACAAAGTAAAAGGCAGTGCGGTAAACCCAGTGTTGCGTGAAGGTAACTCTGACCGCCGTGCACCAAGTGCAGTAAAAAATTATGCGAAAAAGAACCCACATCGCATGGGTGAGTGGTCAAAAGACTCAAAGTCTCACGTTGCGCACATGAGCGATGGCGACTTTTACAGCAGCGAAAAATCAATGACATCGGCTACCGATGACAGCTTCAAAATTGTTTTAGAAGCGAATGGTGAGCAAAAAGTTTTGAAAGGGTCTGTGCCTGTCTTGGCAGGTGAAGTTGTTGATGCAGCCACTATGAGCAAAAAGCAATTGCAGGCGTTCTTTGAAAAGGAAACCGCTGCCGCAAAAGAAGAAGGCGTTTTACTGTCTCTGCACTTAAAAGCGACCATGATGAAAGTGTCCGACCCAATCATGTTTGGTCATGCGGTACGTGTTTTCTTTAAAGATGTTCTTGAAAAGCATGCCGACGTGATGAAAGACATTGAGTTTGACGCCAGCAACGGTATTGGCGACCTGTATAACAAACTTGAGAAATTGGACGCAGACAAGCGCGCTGAGATTGAGTCTGATCTGGAAGCGGTTTACTCAAGCCAGCCTGAATTGGCGATGGTTAACTCGCACAAGGGTATTACCAACCTGCACGTTCCAAGTGACGTCATTATTGATGCGTCTATGCCTGCGATGATCCGTGACTCGGGCAAAATGTGGGACAAAAACGACAGTCGTCAAGATGCTAAAGCAATGATTCCTGATCGCTGCTATGCCGGTCTTTACCAAGAAACCATTAACTTCTGCAAAGAAAATGGCGCATTTGACCCATCCACTATGGGTACAGTACCTAACGTTGGCTTAATGGCGCAAAAAGCAGAAGAGTACGGTTCGCACGATAAAACCTTCGAAATTCCAGCTGACGGCGTTGTGAAAGTGTTGAATAAGGCCGGTGATGTTGTGTTCGAACATAACGTTGAGGAAGGTGATATCTGGCGTATGTGTCAGGTAAAAGACGCTCCTATCCGCGACTGGGTGAAACTGGCAGTGACCCGTTCACGCTTAAGTGGCATGCCAGCGGTATTCTGGTTAGACAGCAACCGTGCGCACGACGCTCAGTTAATTAAGAAAGTCGAAGAGTACTTAAAAGAGCACGACACTGACGGTCTTGATATCCAAATTATGGCGCCGGTAGAAGCAACTCGCCACACACTACAGCGTGTGAAAGAAGGTAAAGATACCATTTCTGTAACTGGTAACGTTCTGCGTGACTACCTGACCGACTTATTCCCAATTCTGGAACTGGGTACGTCAGCGAAAATGCTGTCAATTGTGCCGTTGATGAATGGCGGTGGTTTGTTTGAAACGGGCGCAGGGGGCTCAGCACCTAAGCACGTCCAGCAATTTGTGGAAGAAAACCACTTACGTTGGGACTCTCTAGGCGAGTTCCTGGCATTAGCGGCCTCTCTTGAACACTTAAGCCGTACGTTTGATAACAAGCGTGCACAAGTTCTGGCTGACAGTCTTGACGTTGCAACAGCTAAGTTCTTAGACGAGAACAAGTCACCGTCACGTAAAGCCGGTGAAATTGATAACCGCGGTTCACATTTCTATCTGGCCATGTACTGGGCAGAAGCACTGGCAAATCAGAACGACGATGCTGAACTGAAAGAACGTTTCAGTAAGCTGTCTGACAAACTGTCTGGTAATGAGCAAGCCATTATTGATGAACTGAACGGCGTTCAGGGCGTGAAAGTGGATATTGGCGGTTATTACCAGCCAAACCCTGAGAAAGTGTCTGCAGCAATGCGTCCTTGCTCAGTATTGAATGAAACCTTAGCGAGCTTATAATTGAGCAGTCTAAGCTAATAAAAAAGCAGGCTTTGGCCTGCTTTTTTTATGCCTATAATTTGTCAATTCGACTTCCGGGAGAGAGAATAGTGGCCAATGGCAATTACTTAATAAACTTATACGAACGCTGTTTAAAAATGCCGTTTGGGCGCAATATATTCTCAACCATGTTTGCCCGAAAAGCGCCTTATTTTGAAACCATTAAGCCGCTTATTACTGAATTAGAGCCTAATTTTTGTCAGCTTACGTTCAAAAAGCGCAAAGCCGTTCAGAACCACATTGGTACGGTGCATGCTATTGCGGTGTGTAATGGCATGGAAATGGCCATGGGCGCGGTTGCGGAGGCTTCTATTCCAAAGCATCTGCGTTGGATACCCAAGGGGATGAATGTTCAGTATTTGGCAAAAACAAACAGTGACGTGACTATTGAGGCGAAGGCATCAGAGCAGACCTGGCGAGTGGGTGAACAACCGATAACCGTGGAAGCGAAACGGGATGATGGTACTGTGGTTGCTGCTGGTGAGATTATTATCTACGTGTCGGAAAAGCCTAAAAAATAAATCGGGCATAATAAAAAGGGACCTGAAAGGTCCCTTTTTTACATGCTAAATGATTAGCCTCTATTAAGGCTTGCTAACCGGTTCGTTAGCATCAATAACTGCACCTGGGTGCTCGTCTTCACCGTCGTCCGGCGCCAGCTTTTCCCACTTGCGGGTAAACAGGGCCAGTACGAATACCGCCGCACCAACGCTCACACCGAACACAAAGATAGTCCAGTAAAGCTCAGGCATCGCCTGTGGGTTGTTCGGGTCAAGACCACCAGCCAACAAGCCGGCAACAACGTTACCGATAGAGTAGGTGAGTACGAAGATACCCATCATCTGGCCTGCCATGCGCTTCGGTGACAACTTACTCACAGCACTCAGGGCAACTGGGCTTAAGCACAACTCACCAACGGTATGAATAAAGTACACCGCAACCAACCAATATGGCGCCACTTTAAGTCCGCTAGCTGCTGCCTGGGACGCAAAGAACATGACAATAAATCCCGTCGCCATAATGATAAGGCCTATCGCACTCTTAAAACCGTACGATGGGTTGATCATGCGCTTGCTTAGGTTAATCCATAGCGCGGCAAAAAACGGCGACATGATGACCAGGAATATCGAGTTCAGTGACTGGAACCAAGTGGTCGGGATTTCAAAATCACCGACCATGCGGTCGGTTAAGTCGCGGGCAAACAGGTTGAATGAAGAACCTGCTTGTTCAAAACCTGCCCAGAACATCGTTGACGCAATACACACCAAGAATAGTGCACCGAGTCGCTTCATTTCGTCTCGAGTCAGCTTCCCGAAGATAAAAACGGACAGGTAGTACAGGAAAAATATCACCGTGAAAATAATGGCAACGTTTCCGGCAACGACGGTTGGATCAATCGTGACGTAGTCATTCAAGGCTAAAAAGGTATAAACCGCTAAACCCGCTAGTAATAGCCAAATGATGCTCCAGCTACGCTTAGTCGCTTTTGGGCTCATTGGTTTAGGTGGTTTCTCACCAACGCCTTTCAACTTAGACTGAGTCAGTTTGTACTGAATAAGACCGAATGCCATACCAACAGCTGCTGCACCAAAGCCCCAATGGTAACCTGCATTTTCCATGAGGTAACCGGTGACGAAGTAACCGATGATTGAACCAATATTGATACCCATGTAATACAGGGTATAGCCGCCATCTCGACGGTCATCATCGGAGCTGTACAGTTGCCCGACCATAGCGGTAATGTTTGGTTTCAATAAGCCTGTACCCAGTACCACTAAAATCATGCCAACGAAGAAGCCGGCTTCACTAGGAATGGCCAAAACAATGTGGCCAAGCATAATGATGATACCGCCGTACCAAGTGGCGCGTTGACCGCCTAACAAGCGGTCAGCGATCCAGCCACCCGGCAAGCCCATGAAATAGACAGCGCCGGTGTATAGACCGTAAATAGCCGTTGCAGAGGCAACGGTTATCGCGAGGCCACCTTCTTGCAAACTGGCGGTCATGAATAAAACGAGCAGCGCGCGCATGCCGTAGTAACTCATGCGCTCCCACATTTCGGTAAAGAACAGGGTTTGTAATCCCCCTGGCTGTCCGAAAAAGCTTGAGTCTTTATCGACTATATTCTTAGGATCCATTCTTGTTATCCATTTTGTTATTTAACATCAAATAGTTATGTCTATTTTTAGCTTATTCGACTAAAGTCGGAGTCGAAAAAGGTGGCAATACTTTACTAGTGGTCGCCATATAATGGAACCGAAAACGACGAATTCGTTAGTTTTCACGATGCGTCGCCCGGTATTCCTTTGCGTAATTTGACGGGTTCTCGTTTAGAGCGGCGTTTTCTAACTTTTATATTTAGCATTTCTACCGTAAGCGAGAACGCCATAGCGAAGTAAACGTAGCCTTTTGGTACGTGGAAACCAAAACCTTCACCTACCAGTGTCATACCAATAAGAATCAAAAAGCTCAGCGCAAGCATTTTAATCGTTGGGTGTTGGTCGACAAATTCACTCACCGATTTGGCGGCGAGCAGCATAACGCCGACGGAAATAACAACAGCGATAACCATGACGGATAAATGTTCAGCTAAACCAACTGCTGTAATGACAGAGTCAAGGGAAAAAACAATATCCAGAATGGATATTTGAACGATGATGGATACAAAAGACGCTGAAACGATGGCTGTCTTTGTCTCGTCAGGCCCCTCAAGCGAGTGGTGAATTTCTAACGTCGACTTTCCTAAGAGAAAAAGCCCCCCGAGTAAGAGAATCAAGTCTCTTCCGGATATTTCTTCTGAAAACACAGTGAAGAGCGGTTCGGTTAGAGTCATCACCCAAGTAAGAGAAAAGAGCAGTAACAAGCGCGAGACCATTGCTAATACGAGACCAAGGGTTCTTGCTTTATCTCTTTGAGATTCCGGTAAGCGACCAACCAGTATTGAAATAAAGATGATATTATCAATACCTAGGACTATTTCCAGGGCAGTTAAAGTGGCAAGAGCTATCCAAGCCTCTGGCATCGTTACCCATTCAAACATAAAAAGCACCCAAGAGAGTTGTTATTTGAAGTGCTTACTATGCTTACGAAAGTCAGGTTCTGCAACTGGCTTACTGAATAAATAGCCCTGAAAGTAATCACAGCCAAGTGAAGAGAGGTAGTCAAAATGTTTCTCTGTTTCTACACCCTCAGCCACCACTTTAAGACCCAGGTTATGCGCCAACTGAACAATAGTTTGTACAATGGCTTCTTTCTGTTCGGACTGAAACATATCGCGCACGAAAGACACATCGATTTTGAGCACATCGAACGGCAGCTTCATTAAGTAGGATAGTGATGAATAGCCTGTTCCAAAATCGTCTAGCGCAAATTGGATACCCAGCTGCTTCAACTCCTTAATTTTATGAATAACGTCATCCAGGTTTTGCATTAGTACGCTTTCTGTCAATTCAAGCTTAAGTTGACCAGCAGGCACTTCATATTGTTTTAGCAGAGAGTTTAATTTGTCGACAAAATCCATTTGCTGGAATTGTGGGGCACTGACGTTAATTGAAAGTACCAAGTCGGTTAGCCCTAATTGTTGCCACTGACGTATAATCTGGCAGGCTTGTTCATTAATTAAGTCACCCAAGCCGATAATAAGTCCAGTTTCCTCCGCCAGTGGAATAAACTCTGCTGGCGACACCATGCCTCGTTCACTATGATGCCAGCGAATCAGTGCTTCTGCGCCAATGACTTGACGGTTTGTATCAAGTTGGGGTTGTAAATACAGTTCCAGCCCATCGCGTGTTTCTATAGCCTGGCGCAATTCTGCTTCCAGTTTCACTCGCTTTTCTATCGCGTCGGCCATTTCAGGATGATACAAGCGAATTTCACCCATACCATTACGTTTTGCCTCTGCTAAGGCCAGCGCAGCCTGAACAAGAATGTCCTCAGACGACTTTTTAAAACTATCAACAACAGTGACACCAAAACTCATTGAGCACTGGTGACGGTAGTCTTTGAGCGAGTAGGGGGCTTGCAATTCTTGTTGCAACGTTTTGGCCATACTGAGCGCGTGAGACTGCGCTTGTACCGGATTGTTACTTTTCTGTACCCGGGCGACCACGGCAAATTCGTTGGAGCTGGGGCGAGCCACCATGTGTACGTTTAATGCAACACGCTCTAGTCGGTGAGTAACGGACTGTAACAATAGATCACCTAAAGTCGGTCCAAGCGTGTTATTCAGCACTTTAAACTTATCGATATCGAGTAAGAACAGGACTAAGTGTTCGTTTTCCGGCGTTTCCTGCTGTTGTTGCGATAAGTAATCAAGCAATGAGCGGCGGTTTGGAAGGCCGGTTAATGTATCATTAAAGGCTAACTCCCGAATACGCTTATCTGACTGCTTGATAGCCCGGTAGTTGTGCTGGAAACGTTTATCAATAACGGATGATACCCAGGAAATCAGTGCGATCAGAGTGACAGCAACGACGATGGCGTAGATCAGCCATAAGTGTTGGTGTTGAGAACCTATTGGCAGAATTTCCGTAGAGGCTGTGGGGTAAAAGCGAGCGGCCAGCATAGCCGCGTAATGCATGCCACTAATTGCTGCAGCGATAATCAACGCGGTAACAAACTGGATTTTACGGAGTTCGTTTTTTGCACCACGAATTGTGCTCGAGCGGCTGTAGGTGCTCGTGGCGAATATGCCCAGAACGACTGCTATAAGAATTGAGGCGGCGAACCATACCGGTGAGTAGAGCAGCTCGGCGTTCAGCTGCATGGCTTCCATCCCCATGTAGTGCATTAGGCCAATGCCTGCGCCTAAAATTATGCCGGAGAGAATGTTTGTTTTTAAAGAGAACCGAGCACGCGCTTTTTTGAAGTTTGCCAACCTGTCTTCTGACAGGTGGAGTGAATACGCGTAATAATTGCCGATAACAGCAGGAACAATAGACGCCAGGGTTAGTCCCACGCTGTGAGAAACCATAACAGGTAACTGAAAAGCAATCATGCCTATAAAATGCATGCTCCATACGCCAATACCGGCGACTATTGCCGTAATCAGAGTCCAGGTTTTTTGTTGACTGACAGAGCGGTGCCGGTGCGCACGCTCAAAAATCTTTAATGCGGTAAATGACGCGATAAAGGCAACGAGGTAAGACAAAACAACCAGCCAGTGATTGTAATTGCCGGGGAGTGGAGCCTGTGCGTATTGCCCCAAATCAAAAAAGTTCATTAAAACGTCATTCATAAAAGCATCTTATCAGATCATTGGAAGGCTTAGACACGCTTAAATTACGAAAAGTTAAGCCATTTAAATTGTCGACAATATCAATCAAAACGAATTGAAAAATGCAGTTATTTCGACTACCCTAGTTGCATTGTCGACAACCAAGACGTTTTTATTAATTGAAATAACCTATGCAGACCTTTTACGATCAGCCGTACTCATTCAGATCACCCGTCACGTCAGCCGATCGTGTTTTAGTTGCGGTGCAAAAAGCCATTGTTGAAGGCGATATTGCTGCGGGAAGCAAAATCAGCGAAGCGGGCCTTGCTAAACAGTTTAATGTGAGTAGGGCGCCGTTGCGTGAAGCACTGGCGCGGTTAGAACGCTGTCATTTGGTGGAACGTACTCCAAACGCCGGCGCTCGCGTTGTCACGCTGACCTACGAAGGCCTAATTGCCTTGTATCAAATACGGGAGGAGCTGGAAGGGTTAGCCTGTCGGCTTGCGGCAGAGCAAATGGCTAATGATGAAATTGAGGCGCTGTCTAAGTTGTTAGAGCAGCACTTGGAAAGCCAGCGAGTGCGCGAGGGCGAAAGCTATTATCAAGAAGCGGGCGACGTCGACTTTCATTACCGCATTATTCTTGCCAGTAAAAACCAATACTTAATTAACATGTTGTGTGACGAGCTGTATTTTTTGGTTCGCATGTATCGTGTGCAGTTGGGAATGAATGGGCCGCGGGTGTCGCGTGCCTTTGACGAGCATAAAGCCATTATTACGGCCATTGCTAACCGCGATGGTGAACTTGCCGATTTGTTGATGCGCCGGCATATAAGTGCATCACGCAAAAACATTGAAACAAAACTACAAGCACATAAGGAAGTATCATGAGTCATTTAGAAAGCCCAGGCGCTAAATTGCGCCAAGCCGTAGCCGATGAGAGTCCACTACAAATTGTCGGTACCATTAATGCTTACACCGCCATGATGGCAGAAAAGGTGGGTCATAAAGCGCTTTATCTGTCCGGTGCCGGTGTTGCTAACGCTTCGTTTGGCTTACCTGACTTGGGTATGACTTCATTGAACGACGTGTGTGAAGACATCCGTCGTATTACCGGTGCCAGCGACTTGCCACTTTTAGTTGATGCTGATACCGGTTGGGGCGGCGCATTCAACATCGCCCGCACGGTTAAAGAAATGAGCCGCGCTGGTGCTGCTGGCTTCCATATCGAAGATCAGGTCGCGCAAAAGCGTTGTGGTCACCGTCCTAATAAAGAAATTGTCAGCCAGCAGGAAATGGTTGACCGCGTTAAAGCGGCTGTTGACGCGCGTATCGATGAGCAGTTCTACATCATGGCGCGTACGGACGCGTTCCAACAGGAAGGTATCGATGCGGCAATTGAGCGCGCACAAGCTTGTGTTGATGTTGGTGCGGATGCCATTTTTGCTGAAGCGGTGCACACGCTGGAGCACTATAAAGCCTTTACAGACGCATTAGACGTGCCGGTACTGGCTAACATTACTGAGTTTGGTGCTACGCCACTGTTCAATAAACAAGAGTTGGCCGATGTCGGCGTTGAGATTGTGCTTTATCCATTAAGTGCCTTCCGAGCTATGAACAAAGCGGCACTGAACGTCTACAATAGTATTCTAGAAAACGGCGACCAAAAAGCCGTTGTTGATGACATGCAAACCCGAGCGGAATTGTATGACTTTTTGAACTATCACGATTTCGAAGAAAAACTCGATCAATTATTTAAAAAATAAACAAAATTAAGAAGGGAAAAATCATGGCAGAGAAGAAACTAAGTGGCGCAGGCTTGCGCGGACAATCAGCCGGCGAAACGGCATTATGTACTGTTGGCAAAAGTGGCTCAGGCTTAACCTACCGAGGTTATGACATCAAAGAACTGGCTGAAAAAGTCAGCTTTGAGGAAGTGGCCTACCTGTTGGCAAAAGGCGAATTGCCCACTCAGTCGCAACTTGACGATTACCGCAAACGCTTAAAATCACTGCGCGTATTACCACAAGAAGTAAAAGACGTGCTGGAGCGCATTCCTAAATCAGCGCACCCAATGGACGTTATGCGTACCGGTTGCTCAATGCTGGGTAACCTGGAAACGGAAGAAAGTTTTGATGAAGCCGACGACCACATTGAGCGCTTTCTAGCGACATTCCCGGGTATCGTGCTTTATTGGTATCGTTTCACTCACGACGGCGTTCGTATCGATACGGACTCAGAAGAAGAATCTATCGGCGCGCATTTCTTACGCTTATTGCACGACAAGAAGCCATCGCAATTGCATGCCGATGTAATGAACACGTCATTAATTCTGTATGCAGAGCACGAATTTAATGCATCAACCTTTACGGCGCGTGTTTGTGCCTCAACACTGTCTGACATTCACTCGTGTGTTACCGGTGCAATTGGCTCATTGCGTGGCCCACTGCACGGCGGTGCGAATGAAGCAGCAATGGAGCTTATCGAAGACATGAAAGACGCGGAAGATGCCGAACAAACGTTGATGGGCATGTTAGAGCGCAAAGAAAAAATCATGGGCTTCGGTCATGCCATCTACAAAGAGTTTGATCCCCGTAACGACATCATCAAAGCGTGGTCGAAGAAACTGTCTGAAGAAGTCGGTGACAGCCGTTTATATGACGTGTCTGTGCGTTGTGAAGAAGTCATGTGGCGCGAGAAGAAACTATTCCCGAATGCAGACTTCTTCCATGCGTCGGCTTATAACTACATGGGCATTCCAACCAAACTGTTTACCCCAATCTTTGTTATGTCGCGGGTAACCGGCTGGACAGCACACGTTAAAGAACAACGTGCGAACAACCGTATTATTCGTCCGTCGGCGGACTACACTGGTCCAGAGGCACGTCCAGTACCTGCAATTGGTGACCGTTAATATGAATAATGAGTATCGCAAAAAGTTAGACGGCACGACGCTCGAGTATTTTGATACTCGTGCTGCCGTTGAAGCTATTGAACCGGGCGCTTACGAAAAACTGCCGTACACCTCGCGTGTATTGGCAGAAAACTTAGTTCGTCGTTGCCCGCCTGAGATTCTAACGCAGTCGCTAGAGCAGCTAATTTACGGCAAAAAAGAGCATGATTTTCCGTGGTTCCCGGCGCGTGTGGTTTGCCACGATATTTTGGGTCAAACGGCATTGGTTGACTTAGCCGGTCTGCGTGATGCGATTGCAGAGAAGGGCGGTGACCCAGCCAAAGTAAACCCGGTTGTGCCCACGCAGCTGATTGTCGACCATTCATTGGCGGTTGAACACGCAGGTTTTGAAAAAGACGCGTTTGAGAAAAACCGTGCCATTGAAGACCGTCGTAACGACGATCGCTTCCATTTTATTAACTGGACCAAAACGGCTTTTAAAAACGTTGACGTGATTCCACCCGGTAACGGGATTATGCACCAGATTAACCTGGAGAAAATGTCGCCAGTGGTGCAGGTTCGTGACAATGTGGCCTTTGTTGATACCTGTGTTGGTACTGACAGCCACACGCCAATGGTGGACGCTTTAGGCGTTATTTCTGTTGGTGTCGGTGGTCTTGAAGCAGAAAGTGTCATGCTAGGCCGTGCCTCTTATATGCGCCTGCCGGATATCGTAGGTGTTGAGTTAACCGGCAAATTGCGTCCGGGCATTACCGGTACTGATTTGGTTTTAGCGCTGACTGAATTCTTGCGTCGCGAACGTGTGGTTGGTGCTTACCTTGAGTTCTTCGGTGAAGGCGCAGAAGCATTGACCGTTGGCGACCGTGCGACGATTTCGAACATGACGCCGGAGTACGGTGCAACCGCGGCGATGTTCTATATCGATGATCAAACCATCGATTACTTAAAACTGACCGGCCGTGATGATGACCAGGTCGAATTGGTTGAGAAGTTCGCCAAAGAAACCGGCTTGTGGGGCGACAGTCTGAAAACCGCAGAGTACGGTCGTGTCTTACGTTTTGACTTATCGAAAGTTGAACGTAACTTAGCTGGACCGTCTAACCCGCACGCTTTGCTACCAGCAGCAGAGCTTTCTGAGCGCGGCGTAGCTAAGCATATTGAATACCCTGAAAACGGTAAAATGCCGGATGGCGCAGTCATTATTGCGGCGATTACCAGTTGTACCAATACCAGTAACCCTCGCAATATGATTGCAGCTGGCTTAATTGCGCGTAACGCTAATAAACTAGGCTTAACGCGTAAGCCTTGGGTTAAATCGTCTCTGGCGCCTGGCTCCAAAACCGTCAAAATGTACCTGGAAGAGGCTGACTTATTGCCGGAACTGGAAGATTTAGGTTTTGGTGTGGTGGCGTTTGCTTGTACCACTTGTAACGGCATGAGTGGTGCACTGGATCCGAAAATCCAACAAGAAATCATCGACCGTGACCTGTTCTCGACCGCCGTTTTGTCGGGTAACCGCAATTTTGATGGTCGTATTCATCCGTATGCGAAACAAGCATTCCTGGCGTCACCACCGTTGGTAGTGGCCTACGCTATCGCGGGTACCATTCGCTTTGATATCGAAAAAGATGTACTAGGGTATGACCATGACGGTAATCCGGTAACGCTTAAGGACATCTGGCCGAGCGACGAAGAAATCGATCGCATCGTCAAACAGAGCGTTAAGCCGGAGCAATTCCGCAAAGTGTATGACCCGATGTTCAATCTGAGCGTCGACTACGGTGAGAAAAATAATCCGTTGTATGAATGGCGAGAAATGAGCACCTATATCCGCCGTCCGCCATACTGGGAAGGCGCTTTGGCTGCAGAAAATAGCTTAACCGGCTTACGGCCTCTGGCGGTCCTGGGTGATAACATCACCACTGACCATTTGTCACCGTCGAATGCCATCATGGCAGACAGTGCCGCCGGCGAATATCTGGCCAAGATGGGCGTACCGGAAGAAGACTTTAACTCGTATGCGACGCACCGCGGCGATCACTTGACCGCACAACGGGCTACGTTCGCTAACCCGAAGTTGTTTAACGAAATGGTGCGCGATGACAATGGCGATGTCATTCAGGGCTCGCTGGCGCGGATTGAGCCAGAGGGCAAAGTTGTGCGCATGTGGGAAGCGATTGAGCATTACATGACCAATAAACAACCGCTGATTATCGTGGCGGGTGCGGATTATGGTCAGGGTTCTTCACGCGACTGGGCGGCGAAAGGTGTTCGCTTAGCGGGTGTTGAGGTCATTGTTGCCGAAGGCTTCGAGCGTATTCACCGTACCAACTTAATTGGTATGGGTGTGTTGCCATTGCAGTTTGAAGAAGGCACCACACGTAAGACGTTGAATATTGATGGTACGGAAACCTTTGACGTGAAAGGAACGCCAGCTCCGGGTGCGGTATTGCAGCTGACCATACACCGTAAAGACGGGTCGTCGCAGCAAGTTCCGGTCATTTGTCGTCTGGACACCAAAGAGGAAGTCTCTATTTACGAGGCCGGTGGTGTATTACAGCGCTTTGCGCAGGACTTTTTAGAAGCGGAAGCAAGCTAAGGAGTTTGAGCTATGGCGTTTAAACCACAAATTAAAATTCCCGCCACCTACATGCGTGGCGGGACCTCGAAAGGTGTGTTTTTCCGTTTGCAGGACTTGCCCGAAGCTGCACAGCAACCCGGCGCAGTCCGCGATGCAATTTTACTGCGTGTTATTGGTAGCCCCGATCCTTATGCTAAGCACACTGACGGCATGGGCGGTGCGACGTCGAGCACCAGTAAAACGGTCATCGTTTCTAAGAGCGAACAGCCGGATCATGATGTTGATTACCTGTTTGGTCAGGTGTCGATTGATAAGCCATTTGTCGACTGGAGTGGTAACTGCGGTAACTTATCGTCAGCGGTAGGCCCTTTTGCCATTGCGAATGGTTTGGTAGCGCCTGAACGCATCCCCGAAAACGGTATTTGCGAAGTCCGTATTTGGCAGGCGAATATTGGCAAAACGATTGTTAATAAAGTGCCTATGGTGGATGGTGAAGTACAGGAAACCGGTGACTTTATTCTGGATGGGGTTACTTTCCCGGCAGCGGAAGTGCCGGTGGAATTTATGGACCCATCAGCAGATGGCGAGTCGATGTTTCCGACCGGTAATCTGATCGATGATTTAGACGTTCCTGGTATCGGTACCTTAAAAGCAACGTTGATTAACGCCGGTATCCCAACCATTTTTCTGAATGCGGAAGAAATTGGCTACGACGGTACCGAATTACAGGAAGCCATTAATGGCGACTCTGTGGCTTTGGAGCGTTTCGAAACTATTCGTGCGTACGGTGCCGTAAAAATGGGGCTGATTGACGATGTTTCAGAAGCAGCTAATCGCCAGCATACGCCGAAAGTGGCGTTTGTCGCGTCGCCGAAAGACTATATCGCTTCCAGTGGTAAGAAGATTAGAGCGACTGAGGTCGATTTACTGGTACGTGCGATGTCGATGGGGAAACTGCATCATGCCATGATGGGCACCGCAGCAGTGGCTATTGGAGCCGCCGCAGCAATTCCCGGCACGACCGTAAACCTTGCGGCGGGTGGCAATGACCGTACCATGGTTAATTTTGGTCACCCTTCAGGTACCTTACAGGTGGGCGCTGAGTGCAAACAGGTTAACGGACAATGGACCGCCATAAAAGCCATTATGAGCCGTAGCGCGCGGGTCTTAATGGAAGGCAATGTCCGTATCCCGGGTGACGTTCTTTAAATGGAGCAAACCACGCAAGTCAAACTGCTTAAAATTGCCATGATTACAGGTATCAGCCTGATTTTATTAGGTCACGTCGTGTTGGTAGTAACCTTTGGTAATGATGATATTGATTTTCGTGGTTATATTTTGGGGGCGGCGATGAATGCCATCGGTATTATTTTATCGCTGCCCACCAAAATTTATCTCACCTTAGTGCTTATGGAAAAGGAAGAGCGAGATAATAAAAATACGCATTGGAGTGATCGTTAATAAAAAAGGTCGTCAAAGTATGACGACCTTTTGTGCAGACTAGGAAATCATTCACCTATATGTTTATCAAAAAACGTTTCCAACTTTTTATATAACTCAAATTTATTGCCTTCTTTTTGGAATCCATGTCCTTCGTCTTCTTTGACGAACGTTTGGTAAGGCTTATTTACACGGTCTAATGCTTGAGTGAGTGCATTATAATGTTCAATTGGAACACGAACATCTTTTTCTCCGTGTACAAGTAAAATATCAGCTTTCATCTTCTCAACTAGGTTAACAGGGGAGTTCGCTTTTAATACCTCCATGTCAGTGCCAAGAACTCGCTCTAAATATTTTTCACCTGATTGGTTGCGTGAAATATCACCGGCATCATACATTAGAGGAAGTGAATATACGCCTACATAACCAACTCCGCACTGGTATAAATCAGGCTCTTTAGCTATCCCCATCATGGCTGAATAACCACCATAACTACCGCCATAAATACAAATGCGTTCGGGATCCGCATAACCTTGTTCAATAGCCCATAGGGTGGCATCAGTTACGTCATCTTGCATTGAACGCCCCCATTCTCCATAACCGGCTTGGAGAAATTCAGAACCATAACCTCCAGAGCCTCGGAAGTTAACTTGTAAAACTGCATAACCTCTATTAGCAAAAAACTGGTTTTCTGCGCTAAACCCCCACATGTCACGAGGACCATGTGGACCACCGTGAACATTAACGATCATTGGCAATTTGTCGCCTTTCTCAGCCCCTTTGGGTAACGTGATGTATCCTGGCAGCTCAAGCCCATCACGCGCAGTAATTGTAAATGGGCGCATTGGAGCTAATTGATTAGGGTTGAGCTTTTTATTAGGTGCAGCGATAAAACTGGCTTTCATGGTTTTTGTATTAAATAAAAAGTAAGAACCTGGATTAGTGTCCGAGCGGACATACACGACGGCAAGTTCTCCGTCTTTTGCACTACTGGTAATGGAGACACGTTGTCCGGGAAATGCGTTATCAAGGTTTTTCATTAACGCTGTACTTTCGCTATTGTCAGTGTACACCCGCTTGATTTTATCGGGCATAAAGTCAAAACCAATAATATCGCCTTTGACATCAAGTACTGGCGATAATACATCGGATGATGAATTTTTTGTTAAACGCTCGATGTTGTCGGTCTGAGTATCAAACTGATAAACCTCAGCAACTTTGCTTTCAAAATCAGTACCGAAGTAGGCATAACGGTTATCAGGAGAGAAACCATAAAAATTCAGTGTCTGACCGTCTTCGTAACCTTCGAGCTCTAATTTCTTCCATTCTCCTCCAGTAACGGGTTTAAAGTAAATACTTAAGTCCCCTTTACCATAAGCATCTTCGTCATCCTCTTCATAGGCGAAACTAAGGCGAAGGTTACCATCGTTATCTGCAATGAGTTGATCTGCCTTGGGTGGCTGTTCGCCCATATAATAGGAGCGTGCTGAGTTTACGTTAATTCGGTGGGCTTTGGCTTCACCGCGGTCAGAATAATGGTATTTGTTAATCATGATGTGATCAGGGTCATTTGGCATCATGCTTAACAATGAGTAACCTGATACTCCCCAACTAAACAATTCACGACGATGGCTTCCATCCGCGTTTATTGCATAAAGGTTTGGTGGCTGTTCTTGCTCATCCCAAAGGCCAACGCGCTTGCGACTTTCGAAGATAAAACGTTCATCAGTTACCCAGTTTATTTTACTAAAACGTTGATACTGTCCTAATTCAAAACTTGCGGTTAACTCATTGTCAGACCGTCGAATAACCATTAACTGATCGCGATCTCCTGCGTCGGCTTTTATCGCATAATAAGTGCCTTCTGGAGAAATAACCACATCAGTATAAAGGGTATTAGAGAAGAAATCTTCAACAGGGATTTCAGGGACTGAATCAGCTGAATTTTGTGCTATTACTTCAGCTGACGGTAACGCTAAAGTTATTGACAAGCCAAGCATAAAAGCTGACTTTTGCTTTTTACTCAATAAATCGCTCTGCTTAAATAGTGATAGGAGCATGGTGGTTTACCCGATTTTAATTTGTAGTTTTTATAAAATAATGTGCTTTTCCTTTTCTATTATGTCAGTTCTTCACATTAGCTTTAAACGCAAAATGTTACAAATTGTTGCCATTTTGTTGCATTGATAATTTTAATCAGCATAGCCCCATGGCGTAGGCGGTGTATCAACTGTTTCTGTTAAATCAAAATCAACCCGAAACTCTCTGCCTTCGCGAATTAAGCGGTAAGTAAAAGTGTCGTCATGAATATACATTTGCCAAATATTCGTGTTCGATTGAGGTACTCCGAGTTCAATAAATAATTCCTTTGAATAGGCGTCAGCAGGGAAAGACTGAGCAGTTGGGTAACCCTTATCTATCGTATGTCCCCCGTACATCGTTAACGGATCATAATTTCCGTCCGGTTTGCGATGGTCATGCTTAAGGCTAATACCAGAGCCTGTTTGGGTTAGAATCCAAGTACGTGAATGGTCACTTCCAACGTGAAAAGGAATTTCTATTTTTGCGTCGCCGCATTTGCGCACGTGCATAATGAGTGGGCCTTCAAAACCGTCGCTGGCCGGCGTATCAACAGTCACCTCACCAGCGTATGAATTCCCGCAATGTTCATTAATGGCCGCAAAAAATTCAGCCTGGGCTTGGGTTGTCACCTGTGGTGCCGGTTTTATAACTTGAGCAGAGCTAAAAGGGACAAAGCTTGCGACGGCAATTGACGTAAGAAAAACAATATTCTTCATTTTTAGACCATTGGATAATGTTTAATTTTGAATTATATGAGAAAGTAAAACCTGACACGAATCAAAGGCACATGCCAGTATTTTTACGTAAACTTATGATACCAAGTGCAGTAACCGAAATTTCCGATCTCCAACATATTCTGGATAGTCTCGACGCTCTCAGATAAAAGTAGTCTAGGGCAGCCAAATATCTCCAATGGCGGTTTCTGGCGAAAAGTGATGCGCAATTTGTGCTTGCAGCAACTCACCACAGGCAAGCGCGTCTGTCATGGCATCATGGGGAGCATAAAAGGGCAGGTTATAGCGCTGCCGACTGTCAGCTAAACGGATAGATACGGGCTTTTTACCGGTTATTTTGTCCCATAAACTTCGCTTTTGGCGATGGAAGCGTGCTTCAATTTCCATCGTATCGATAACTGGAAAATGAATGGTCTCGTTTAAACGTTCTTTAAAGCCCCCTTGTAAAAAAGGGCGCTCAATACCGTTGTAGTGAACCACCCATACCTTGCCGGCGACAGCCTCTAGAAGTGGGTCAATGACTTGGGCTAAATCCGGTGCCCGCTCTATTTCACTGTGCGTTATGCCGTGAATAGTGACCGATTCTTCGGTTAATAACCGTCGGGGTTTTACCACCCATTGCCTGGCCTGACTCATGTCGATTCGTCCCAGTGTCATAGGAATAACCGCGATACTAATAATGCCGTGCTTGTCAGGATCAAGACCGGTCGTTTCGAAGTCAACAGCAACCATCGGCACGTCTTTAATTGGTGTTTCAGCCGCAGCAATTGCGGCTTCGTAGTAGCGCTTAAGGGCGGGGTGCTTTGCTTTCTCCGCAAGTTCCTGAAATCGCTTTGGCCAGTTTGCCGTGCTTCTTCTCTGCTTATTCTCGGCGTCTGGTGGCAAATACAGCATAATTAGCCTCCAGAGTATTTATAACGCAGGTATTTCTGCGCATTACTGAGAATTTGGAAAGCATCTTTCAAGTTTTTACGCTCAAAGTCAGACAGGTCTTCAGGCGCCACATTGTTATCTGGCGTATCACCTGCCTCCAGAGCTAACGCCTGGTGACGAATTCGAACCATAGAAATTAATTCTAATGCATCCCGTAAATCAGGACCGCGACCTTTGGGTAAGATATTGGCATCAATAATTTCTTCGAGGCGAGCAAACGAATTTTGCCGTTGTGCACCAATAGCTAGAGCGTGTACACGAATTAAGTCGGCCACCGGGCCGGTGCCGCGACGCTTTGTGTTTATACTGTCACGGTGCTTACCGTCTTTCTCCATGACAAAGTCTTTAAAAAAGCCGAGTGGGGGAGTACGGTTTAACGCATTGCGAGCCATCGATCCCAAAAAACGCTTATGTTTCGGCGCCTTTTTTCGAATGAGCTGGTTTAATTCTTTTGCAAAACGCATCTCACCACTGACGCCATCTAAGTCGAAGAAAATGGACGAATGCAGAAGCTTTTCTGGTGACGGGTTTTCTATCCAGTCGGTGAAGTATTCTTTCCATTTTGATAACGGCTGACGCCAATTAGGGTTGGTTGCCATTATATCGCCTGTGCAATACGTATAACCGCAAGCGTTTAACCCGTCAGAAACAAACTGCGCAATATTTAAAAAGTATTTGTCATGCAATTTAGGTTCAAAGCTGTCATCCAGAACCATTGCATTGTCCTGGTCGGTCACAACGGTTTGTTCATCACGAGCCATGGAGCCGAGAGCCAGGAAACAGTATGGTACAGGAGGCGGACCATACTTTTCCTCAGCCAACTCTAATAAGCGTTGTTTAAAGCTGCGCCCAATGGTCGCCATGGCCGACCCGATTATGCGAGAGTTCGCGTCTTCTTCAACCATACGCACAAAGCTTTTGTGGACATCTGGAACTAATTGGGAGAGTTCTTCAATACTGGTTTGTTTAAAGATACTCGACACAATGTACAGACTGCTTTGTGATTCATGTCTCGCTACGTCTGACAAAGCAATAACACCTATGACTTTGGACTGACGTAATACCGGTAAGTGGTGTAAGTTGGTGCGTAGCATCGTCAAGAACGCTTCAAAAACCCGATTATTATGCTGAACAAAAACTAAATTTTCCGACATAATGTCGGCCACTGGATCGGAGGCGTCTTTGTCCACTGCAAGCACGCGTTTTCGCAAATCTTTGTCGGTTATTATTCCGGTGGGGATATCCCGTTTTTCATCGTCATAAATGAGCAAAGACGAAACTTTCTCATCGGTCATTAAGCAAGCAGCTTCACGTATTGATGCACTTTTGTTAATCGCGATTGGCTCGCGTGTAATTAACGTTTCCACTCGAGCGGACAACGTACGATTGCGGCTTTCATGCGTTTTTACCGCGTGACTGACCCGACGTTGCTCTTCAACTTCAACGGCGTCGGCAAAAGCATCGTATTCATCATAAAAACGATTGAATAAATCGCCTGGGATATAGTAGAGCAAAGTGTCTTCAATGGTTTTTACGGGAAAGCGGACTCGGCCTTTGCGAAGTAAGCCGGCTTCTCCAAAAAAACCGCCTTCATCTAAGCGGTTAAACAACGAGCCGTCTTTGTGATAAGTCTCTATAGAGCCACTTCTGACAACGTGAAGTGCATCAATGTGTTGATTAAATTCAAGGATTTGAGTGTCCGCTTTAAAGTAAGCAACAGAGGTGTTTTGTGCCGTTAATTGAAGTTCTTCTTCCGGTAGCTCGTTAAAAGGAGAGTACTTGCGTAAGAAGTTCAGTATTTCTACGTGCTCAGCTTCCATATAAGCACCTTAAAAGGTGAGCGACACCCAGAGGTGCCGCTCGTGGTCGATTATTTTGTGGTTTTACCAACTCGTGGTTCAGAGCGCAAGCCCTGGACTAGCGCAACACACGCCGCGAGTAGAACGATCGTAAATGGAAGTCCCGCTGATACCGCCATCGCCTGCAAGGCAACAAGGCCACCGCCAAGGATTAGAGCAATAGCGACTAATCCTTCAAAAGTACACCAGAATACTTTCTGAGTGGTTGGTGCGTGAACTTTACCGCCCGCACTGATGGTATCAATAACCAATGAGCCAGAGTCAGATGACGTAATGAAGAACACCATGACAAGGACAATGGCTACGAAGGATGTGATGCCCGTCCAGGGCAGGCCTTCCAACATCACAAACAGTTGTAATGATAAGTCAACTTCTGCGACCTTTTCTGCGCCGGCAAGGAATTGCTCAATAGCCGCGGTACCAAATACGCTCATCCAGAACACACAAGCCAGTGATGGAATCAGCAGCACTGAAACTAAGAATTCACGTACAGTACGACCGCGAGAAACACGAGCAATGAACATGCCTACAAAAGGTGACCATGCTATCCACCACGCCCAATAGAATGAAGTCCAGCCTTGTGAGTAGTTTAAGTCTTCCCGACCAACGGGGTTAGACAGTGCAGGTAAGTTCACAACGTAGTTATACAGGTTATCGACGAAACCAGTCAGAATAGCAACCGTTGGCCCCACTATAATAACAAAGAGCATTAACAGTGCGGCGAGTGTCATATTGATTTGCGATAAACGCTGAACACCAGATTCAAGGCCGGCTAAAACAGAGACTAAAGCGACAGCGGTAATACCGATAACCAGCAACACTTGCGTTGTACTGCCCTGGTCCCAACCGAATAAAAAGTTAAAGCCGGAAGCCGCTTGAGAGGCGCCTAAACCCAGTGATGTAGCTAAGCCGAACAACGTAGCCAAAATGGCAATGATGTCAATGATATGGCCTGGCCAGCCCCAAACACGCTCTCCCAAAATGGGGTAGAAAATAGAGCGAATGGTTAATGGTAATCCCTTATTAAAAGAGAACAGTGCCAAGCCTAAAGCCAGAACTGCGTATATGGCCCAAGGGTGTAAAGCCCAATGGAAAATGGTTGCAGCCATACCAAGGGCAATGGCTTTTTCTTCATTTCCTCCGGCAGCGCCAAGCGGCGCCCAGTCGGTGCGAATACCATCCGCGTTAACTTCCGTTCCGCCAAGAGCGGTACTGAAGTGCGTTATAGGCTCGGACACACCATAAAACATGAGTCCAATACCCATGCCTGCCGCAAATAACATTGAGAACCAGCCCAGGTAAGAGAAGTCAGGTTTTGCTTCTGTACCCCCAATTCGGACTCTTCCTAATGGGGAAAATACTAAGAACAAACAAAGTAAGACAAATATGTTTGCAGCCCCAATAAAGAACCAGTCTAAATTCGCTGTTAACCAGTTTTTCGTGCTGGTAAATATTGGCTCTGCCTGATTCTGAAATGCTAACGTAATAAATACGAAAGCGATAATGGCTAGCCCTGAAATAGCAAAAACGCGGTTATGAAAATCAAGCCCGAATGGACCTACTTTCATGACCACGTTGTCTTGTCCAATTTGGTAGTCCGTATTTATGGGGTTAACTTCCCCGTCTGGAATCATTGGGTCTGACGCTTGGCGCTCTCGTTCTACATCTTTGTCGCCGCGCAGTACCTCTTCTTCTTTTTTTTTGGTCATTTAGCTTCCCCTTTATTAAAAATAGGCGCTATTACGCATTTGAATTTAAAGCTTTATTTTTAAATTCATGAGTAGAGTATAGAAGCTACGGAGAATTCTTAAAGTTAGATCGGTAGGAAATTAGAATTGTTTTTCAAATAACTGATGAATAAAAACCAGATGACTGGCGTATAACCATGTATACGCCAGTTTTTATGTTATTTAGAAGCTGTAACGGACGCTCGCACCGATGGTATCGATGTCCTGATCAATCTCATCTAAATCATACAATTTATAACCAACACCCAGCGATAAGTTGCGCGTTAGGTGAAAAAACGCTGATGCGTCATAACGAATAGCGTTTTCATCTTCAATATCCAGATAGTCAGCTTTGACAGAGAGTTCGAAAAAGTCGGTTATCATAGAGCGTATACCCAGCCCAGCACCATAGCCAGATTCGTCAAATGACTCTGAGCCAATAGCATCGATAGAGCCGACAAGTTCAAGCTTCTCATAGGTTACAGTCGCGAAAATGTCGGTTGAGTCGGTAATACCATGATTGAAACCTAAACCTGCATTCAGTGAATCTAAATCCACGTCACCAAAGTCTGACTCGTCGCCAACTGAGTCGAAGTTGGCTAAAACAAAAACTGAGTCACTGAGTGAAAGCGAGCCAGACACAGCATAACCATCCATTGAAATGTCTTCATCAAGGGGCGTTTCAATGTCCGTTTCGATATAGGTCGCCTGAATTTTATCCCAGTTAGGAGAGTCCGCTAAAGCGCCTGTTGAAGTTCCAATTAAAGCGAGTGCAATGATTGTCTTTTTCATGATGCTTCCTTACTGTTTGGTTTCTATACATGTTGCTTTTCTTTTCACATCAATAACGCTATAGCCTAGGTAGCAAAGCTTCAACGGTATTTACGAAACCTTTAATCGAGGCGATTTATAAGGGAAATTAAAGCGGCTTCTGCGACACGTTTTATGTTATCGCGATCTTCGTTGTCACTGACTTCATAGGTCACTGCGTGAGCCGCGAACTTGTCGGTAATAAACTGTTTGAACACACCGCTTTCAGGGTGCGCGCCAGGTTGATAATCAAGCTCAACCGAGTCGACTATTTCAGTGACTTCTTCTATCCAGTTATAGACCCTCTGAGGATCCCGTAGGGGTGCTCCAGAAATAGGCTCATAGCCTTTGGGAATGGTGTAAAAAACGTTGCGGCGAGTCGAGTGAAAATCAATCGCAAATTCAATTTTTCCACCATCTTCTGCCACATTTTCTAGGTATTTTGTCAGGGCTTGAGTCTCTGGAAGCGTTTGGTTCTTCCAGTCCCTGTTCATATCAACTCCAGCGGCGGTTAAGCGCCAATTGCCATGATATACCCCGTCGGGATTCATGTTAGGAACAAGCAGTATGTTGTAGTTTTTTCGGAAGTCTGAAACGTATTTCTCATCGCTGAATAACAGTTCCCCAAAGTGAAGAAGCGCGATTGCACCAGTGACTTCTGGTGGGTGTTGACGGCCGATAAGTATCAGCCACTTATCGCTTGAAGAGACCGTATGCTCTAAGGCTGCCAGGTTTCTCCCTTCGCTGGAGACCCCTAGAGAAATGACTTTTGAGCGTTCTGGCTCTTTAATTAAACTACTTAACCATTCTATATAGTGGACGTTATCGATGATTTCTTGCCCAGCGATAATTTCCTTCTCTTTTGCGGGCAGAGTAACCTCAAACTTTAACCAGCCATCGCCTTCTGAAAAAGGAATAGGGTGCCACATGTCTTCACCGATACCGCTACGTTTCGGCTTATACCTAGAAATACCTTTTTCTGCGAATAGGGTAATAGTAAAGGTCTTGCTTTTATCCGTCATGTTTTCAACTGCAAACGCATACCAAGGGCTGGGGTTTATGTCTTTTTTCTCTGGTCTTAAGTAGAGTTTAAATTGACCTTCCTGTTCTCGCTCACAATGATGTAAACGTCCCGCAGCAAAGTCAGTTGTAAACTTGACTTGCTCGAACGAGCAGCCATCAGGATTCCTCGGTTTGTCGTCCTGAGGCTGCTGAAGCGTTAATTGACTGAATAACGCAACGCTGGCTAAAGAGAGCATTTATTCCTCTAAAATGCCCAGGACAAGGTTGCGTAAGTGTAACGTCCGCGATTTGAATGGACGTCTGAGAAATAACCAAAGCTTTCATCGGCAATAGGCGGTTTCTTGTTGGCTATGTTTCGGGCGCCTAATCGGATACTGAGCCCGTCGAGAGATCTTTGGCTGAAGTGGTAGTCGAGATAGATGTCGGTTGTTGTCCAGCTATCTATCGGCATCATATCTCCTTCGGATGTGGTGACACTGGTTTCGTAAAAGTCATCAATGTAGTTGACTCGAACACCCGCGCCCCAGTTCCCCAGGTCCCAATCTAGACGAGCAAATGCACGCCATTTAGGATTACCGTTTATTTGCCGTAAGTCACCCGCACCAACTACTGGTATGTCAACGGGGACAGCTGGGTTTCCACTTTTTTGAGCCTCCAAAACGATAGCACTGATAGGATCTGGAGTTTGCATAAACTTACGTAAATGAGCGGCATTGATGGAGAAATCAAAAAGGCCATAGTTATCACTGTTTACTTGATAGCCGACACTAATATCTGTCCCCGAGATTTCTCGGACTTCTAAGTTATCGTATTGGTTATTGACATAAACGACTTCTAGTTCGTCATTACGAATCACCGCAGGGTTTGACTCATCCTGGGAACGAAGCAGTGAATCGTATAGCAGGTGAGTTTGGCTATTTAGAATACCGACGACGCCTTCTTGTTTAATTCGCCATCTGTCAACGGTAATGAGAAAGCTATCGAATGGAGTAATCGCAATGCCGAAATTATATATTTCGTCATCTTCTGGTTTGAGGTCGCTGTTGCCACCTCGTACTTCCGTTATGCTGTACCTATCATCAATGACGGGATCTGTTCGGGTGTTTGTGCGGGAGACACTTTCTTCAACTACCTGAGGAAGATTGGGGGCTCTGAAGCCACCGGAATAAGAAGCTCTTAATTGAAGCCACCCGACAGGGAGCCAGCTTAACGCCAGCTTAGGTTTGGTCACGCTGCCGACATCGGAAAAACTTTCATAGCGCAACGCCACCTGCATATCGAATGTTTCATGGAAAGGGACAAGCAGTTCTGTATAGGCGGAAAATATATTACGACTGCCTTGTGCATCGGGTGTCGAACTGCTGCCAAGCACGTCAGAATTTGTCATTAGTTCGCCGGTTACCTGATCATAAAATGGTGCCGAGCCATCCAGAAGTGGGTGTCTGTCGTCAGCGTAGGATTCATAGCGATACTCAACTCCGGCTGCAAGCCCAATGTCTCCGGCATACCAGTTGGCAAGTGTGGGGTTTGAGAGTTTAAAGTCCCATTGAGCAAGCTCAGTAGAACTATCCCGGGTAATATTATCGGTTAAGTTTGCTATCACGTCAGGCGCGTTGTAAGCGCTCGTTCCACTGTTTAGATTATTTGGGTCTCCACCTATAAATGGATTATAGGCCTCTTCTGGATTGGTTGAGTTTATTGCTTGCTGTAATGCGCTGACGCGTATCCTGTTATAACCGGTATCCAGAGTGTCCGCTCTGGAATAAAGCAAGGCTGATTCCCACTCCCAGGTTTTTGTGTAACCACGCAGTCCCGCTAAAAGGCGGTAGCTGGAGTCTTCAACTTCAATTCTTCTCGGGCCAACGTCCATTGGTCGAATATTGCGTAATGTAACGGTTTCTCCAAAGGGGTTGTATGCAGCATCTTCGCTAATGGTAAAACGTTGTGCGGTTAAATTAGCGTTCTGTTCTCTACGGCGTTTTGATATAGCGTCATAGTAAAGCGCTTCACCGAACAACTCGAGATTTGGGCTAAGGGAGTGGGTGTAATAGGCGAATAAGTTAACCCGGTCAACAGCGGAAGTCATGCTTTGATCCTGAAGCGCAGAGTCATAACGCATTTCTCGTGGGATAGGGCCTTCAGCGGCGCAGACGCCGTCAGAAATGACCTGAAAACAGTCACCCATTGACTCAGGGCGAATATGGAAGCGCCCAATGTTTTCACCGTCAAAAATTGCCCACGGGCTGGAAAGAGAACGATTGTCTAATTGTGTATCGCCTATAAACTCCGGTGGAACCCTACCATTAAAACGCCTATCTTCGCTTGCTGAGTAAGACCGTTCATTAGCGCCAATTTCATCTCGGGTATAATAGGCAAATGATAGGCTTAAATGACTTTTATTATCATTGAAGTAAAAGCCTGTCGATCCGCTTGCCAAGTATTGTTGCATTGAGGTGCCTTCAGCATTACCGGCGTTAAGCTTTAATTCTGACTGAGTTACTTCCTTTTTGAGAACATAATTAACAACGCCAGCAACGGCGTCAGTACCATAAAGCGCGGATGCTCCGTCCCTAAGTACCTCCAGTCGACGCAGCCCCGATACCGGTAACGTGTTTGAATTGACGGTTGTGACTGGAACAAAGTTTTCCGTTTGGGTCCCCGGGTGCAACACTAAGCGGCGACCGTTCAAAAGGGTGAGCGTGTTACCAGTACCTATGCCTCTTAAATTGATGGAAGCAACATCCCCTCGGGCGTCATTAACACCACCAATGGCTCGTTCGTTATTAAAGCTAATGTCTCCCACTTGAGGCACTGATCGTAATAACTCGTCCCCGGTTACTGCTCCAGTATTGGTTATGTCGTCGGCATTGAGGACTGTAACTGGTAGTCTTCCGGCAGCTTGTGCGCCTCTAATATTGCTGCCCACGACAGTAATTTTTTCCATAGATTCTGCTTGATCAGAACTGGGCTGAGATTGTTTTTCTATTTTGCGTTGAATAATAAATGTATTCTCAGACTGACGTATAACCTCAAGGTCAGTTCCTGTTAGTAACCGCTCTAGTGCCTCTAGAGGTGCGAAGTCCCCCTCTAAGGGCGCAGCACTGTAACCATCAACAACCTCTGGAGAGAATATAACTTGCGTGCCTGTTTGCTCGGCGAGATCAAGTAACGACGCGCTTAACGGTTGTTCTGCAAGCGATATTGACTGGTCGGGGTCTTGAGGAATAATCGGCGCTGCTTGAGCTGATAGGGAAATACAGCTTAAGGCCGCGCAGGTACAAAGTGCGATGTAACTTTGTTTATGCTTAATCATAATCAGTACCTTTTTATTTATTGAAGGTTTACTGCGTCTTTAAAGGCATATACGCACTGAACTTGAATGTCCTCCATTATTTTTTGGAAAGCTCAATAGCATGCTCTGTTTCGTGAACTTTAACTGGAAGAGTTGCTGTGATGGCGTTTAAAACACTATCATCGTCACTCAGTCGGAATACGCCACTAATGCGGAATTGCTCTTGTTGAGCAAAACCCATTTTAATTTGCTTCGAGCGATAACGATTCAATTCAGAGATGACTTCACTTAAAGGGGCATTATCAAACCGAAGAACGCCCTTAATCCAACCCGGCTGCTGATTGTTGCTGTTTGTGCGAGTTAATGAGATTTTTTTGTGTTTGTTCTCGTACGTTGCGATATCACCTGATGTTAATAGGCGAATGGTTTTGTTTGTGTTGGTTTTAAGGGTATCAAATTCAACGACACCCTCTATAACCGATATTTTTAGTGAGTCTTCAGCGGTGTTCTTACGAACAGTGAAGCGAGTGCCCAGAACGGTTATTCTTTGTTCCCCGGTGTTAATAATGAAAGGTCTGGAATTTTCCTTTTGAATGTCAAAGAACACTTCACCCCGGTGCAGTTCAACCAAACGTTGTTCACTGGTTAGCATAACGGAAATTTCGCTATCGGTATTTAAAGTAACCGTTGAACCATCCGGCAAGTCAACCTGACGAACTTCACCTACGCTGGACTGAAAGGCTTTAGTCATGATGATTGGGTTGTGAACCTTATTTGTTAAAAGCTGGTTCCTCTTAACTTCTTGAGAAGCGGGTGAAAAATAGGGAAGGGCGTTTATTAAAAAGTAGACAGTGATAGCGGTTATAAGAATAGATGCAGCGAATGAGAAAGATCGTTTTAAATGAGAAGCACGTTTAGTTGAACGGTATGCCACTTCACTGTGTTGCCAAATTGCGAGTATCGCATTGAATTCTCGCTTATGAGAGATGTCTTCATTAAGCCACTTTTGTATCTCGCGCTCTTCACTGGCGGTTAACTCACCGGAAAATAACCGCGTGACATAGTAGGCGGCTTGTTTTTGCACTTTTTCGTCACGGTTCATAACTTAATCTCACCATTTGCCGACTCAAGACCTTCCGTTGCCTTCCTTATTTCACGTAAAGCGGAGGAAATGTATTTTTCTACGGTGCTAACTGAAACATCCAGTTGATCACTTATTTCTCTGTAACTCATTCCGTTAATTCTACTCAATAAAAACGCTTGCCTGTGTTCTTGCTTCAGGTGACCTAAAGCTAGCTCGATACGCTCTAACATGGCTTTGTTGGTATAAGCACGCTCAGGTGATGTTAAATCTGTAAAGTGAAGCTCTTCAATTTGAGAAATGTGGTCTGAGGCGCACCGTGAAGCACTACGACGAGCTCTGTCAATAATGACGTGGTTAGCAATTTGTAATAGGTAATTTTTTACTGTCGACATTCTGCCTGACAGCCGTTTGTGAAGATCTGAAATTTGACTGAGTTTTACATATATTTCCTGCATTACGTCATCGTCCTCATCAAACTGACCCGTTCTTACACGAACAAATCGACGCAGGGTAATATCGTACTCATTGACAAGCCGCTCGATGAGTTTGTTACTTGCTGTTGTTGAAAATATCGCTTTAGATTTAAACAAAGTGACAAGATGCCTTATTCAAGAAGCGTGTTATCTATAGATATATACGTAGCGTGATATTTTTACCTCCACATTTATTTTTCCTTAACATTTGGAAGAATTTCAGGGGTAAATAAGAACCTTCCGATTAACCCAATCTGTTTTTCGAATCTATCTGAACCTACCGAAATTGTTGGTTTGGTCTATTATTATTTGCGCCCAAACTGGTGTTTAACAAAAAGGTAATAAACCATGTTTAAGAAAACACTTCCTTTACTTTCTGCGGTATCAATTGCGGTATCGTTGTCAGTGGCTTCTGGTGTTGCTAGTGCACAGGACAATATGTCTTACGATGTAAACAAGCCAGAGCCTAAATCCAATGAATTCTGGTGGCCTAACAAGTTGAACCTTGAGCCATTGCGTCAGCACAGTCCTGAGTCAGATCCTTACGGTGACGACTTTGATTATGCGGAAGCGTTTAGCAAACTAGACCTTGAACAGGTTAAAAAAGATATTGAAGAATTAATGACATCGGATCAGGACTGGTGGCCAGCTGACTATGGCCATTATGGTCCTTTCTTTATTCGTATGGCCTGGCACGGTGCAGGTACTTATCGAGTACAAGATGGTCGTGGTGGTGCCGCTGGCGCTCAACAACGTTTTGAGCCACTAAATAGCTGGCCGGACAATGTTAGCTTAGACAAAGCGCGACGTTTGTTATGGCCCGTGAAGCAAAAATACGGCCGTAGCTTGTCATGGGCCGACTTAATGGTGTTAACAGGAAACGTTGCTTTAGAGTCGATGGGCTTTGAAACCTATGGCTTCGCTGGTGGCCGGGAAGACGCCTGGGAGCCGGACATCGTCTATTGGGGACCTGAGACTGAGTGGCTTGGCGGCGACAAACGCTACAAAGGTGATCGTAAGCTGGAAAACCCATTAGCAGCAGTACAGATGGGACTCATTTATGTCAATCCGGAAGGTCCTAATGGAAAACCTGACCCGCTTTTAGCGGCAAAGGACATTCGTGATACTTTTGGTCGCATGGCAATGAATGACGAAGAAACTGTGGCGCTTATTGCCGGTGGCCATACCTTTGGTAAAGCACACGGTGCGCATAAGCCAGAAGAATGTTTAGAAGCTGAGCCAGCGGCTGCCCCTGTTGAGCAGCAGGGCCTTGGCTGGAAAAACAAATGTGGTAAAGGCAACGCTGAAGACACTATTACCAGTGGCTTAGAAGGTGCGTGGTCAGTCAATCCAACCGCATGGACGACACAATACCTGGATAACCTGTTTGGCTTTGAGTGGGAACAAACTAAGAGTCCGGCGGGCGCTATTCAGTGGATCCCTGTGGATGGTCAGGCATCTAACTTAGTGCCGGACGCGCACGTCGAGGGTAAACGGCATGCGCCAATTATGTTTACCACTGACTTGTCACTGAAGTTTGACCCTGAGTACCGCAAAATAGCGAAACGCTTCCATGAGAATCCGGAAGAGTTTGAAAGAGCGTTTGCAAAAGCTTGGTTTAAACTGACTCACCGTGACATGGGGCCGAACCAACGTTACTTAGGTAATATGGCGCCAACGGAAGATTTGATTTGGCAGGATCCTATTCCAGATGTTGATTTCGAAATTATTGATTCGAACGACGTAGCGGAGTTGAAAGAGGCACTTCTGAATTCAGGTCTGACGGTTCAGCAGTTAGTTCGTACCGCTTGGGCGTCGGCTTCAAGCTTCCGCGGCACAGATATGCGTGGCGGTGCAAATGGCGCACGTATTGCATTAGAGCCGCAAATTAACTGGGAAGCGAACAATCCGACAGAGCTGAAAAAAGTTCTGGCAACGTTGAAAGAAGTGCATAAGGACTTTAACGATGACTTGTCAGGAAATAAGTACGTGTCACTGGCTGACGTCATTGTGCTGGGTGGTGCTGCAGCAGTTGAGAAAGCAGCTGCCGACGCAGGCTACGACGTGATGGTTCCATTTGAGCCGGGTCGCACTGATGCCACTCAGAAAATGACCGACGTTAACTCGTTCTCTTTCTTAGAGCCGAAAGCCGATGCATTCCGTAATTACTTTGGTGAAGACAACCGCTTGTCACCGGCGCAAATGATGGTCGATAAAGCGGATCAGTTGACTCTGACGGTACCGGAAATGACAGTTCTGATTGGCGGCCTGCGCACCATTGGAGCGAATTACGACGGGTCTGAGCACGGCGTATTAACTGAACAACCGGGTACGTTGAATAATGATTTCTTCGTTAACCTGTTAACGATGGATAACGAGTGGAAGAAATCAGAAGACAACGAAGCGGTGTACGAAGGTTATGATCGCGAAACGGGCAAACTGAAGTTTACAGCAAGCCCGGTTGATCTTATCTTTGGTTCAAACTCTGAACTACGTGCGGTCTCTGAAGTTTATGCAATGAGCGACGCTAACGAGAAGTTCGTTAATGACTTTATTCAGGCATGGACAAAAGTGATGCAGTTGGATCGCTTTGACCTGAAATAAGCCAAAATACTCAAAAAACGGAAGCGGCGCTATTTTTTAGCGTCGCTTTTTTTGTGGTTTTTACCAATCCCCGCACTAATGGTTAGCTGCAGGGCTTCGGCTGGCTTCATATCGAGGGATTCCACGCAATCCTTTGGCACCATAATCATGTAACCACCAACGTTATAGCTCATTGGCAAAAAGACGGCGACTTGTTCGTCATCGAGAATTTCCGATAATTTGTCGTCGCTAGCACCTGCTTTTTTCGTCACAATGCCTATCAGTTTTGTATTGCTGTTTGGTAATGTCACCATAACGACGGATTCGTCAGCAAAATCTTTACCCGACATCATTTCAAACACGTCATTAACCGTGCCGTATAAGCTTCGCAGCAGCGGCATTTTGTTCATGAGTTTGCCCGGCAACTGCCAAATAGAATTGAACAGGTTCCAACGAGAACTAAAGCCAACGAGTAGGGCAAGTACTAAGAAACTTATAAACGCGAGGCCTGGGAAATAGTAAGCGTCACCACCAAGCGCCATCCAAACCGGTTTTAAGGACTGTTCAATAGTGACCAGCAACCAGCGAATGAGGTAAACAGTAATGACTATCGGCAGTAAGATCGCCAAGCCCTTCAGAAAGTAATTCAGTATTTTTTTCATAAGCCCGCTTTTTTATGAGGTTCGGATACAAGCTTAGCGGTTTTTTACCGTTCGTGAAATTCTTTACGGTTTGTTAATGTAAGGGGATATTAATACACAAATTAAAAAGGACAGGCTATGAGTTAGCGCTGTTCAGCGCCGAGCGGTTACTGATAGCCCGCACGTAAAATGCGGGCTGTTCATGAACAAGATGGTGGTAAAACCTCGATTAATAATATTACAGCTTAACCAACAACTTCCCTTTATTATCCCCTCTAAAGAACAGGTTCAGACCGTCGATGGCCGACTCAAGGCCTTCCAGCGTGTGCGCACGGTATTTAATTTTGCCGTTCATGACATACGGGGTGAGTTTCTCCAGTAAGCTAGGCACTTCGTGGAAGTGATCCGGCATGGTGAAGCCCTGAATGCTTAAACGCTTTTTAATGATAGGCACCCAGCTTGGACCGGGCGCGGGCTCGGCTTTGTCGTAGTCGGCGATCATGCCACACACCACAATGCGTCCGTGGGCATTCATATTCTGCATCACATGGTGCTGAATAGGGCCACCGGTATTTTCAAAGTATAAATCGATGCCATTAGGTGTGAGTTCTTGTAGTTTGGCACTTAAGTCGTCGGTTTTGTAGTTTATAGCGCCGTCAAAGCCTAATTCGCTGGTTATCCACTCGGCTTTTTCGTCACTGCCGACGACGCCAATGACGCGTAAGCCATCGGCTTTGGCAAGCTGCCCAACAATAGAGCCGACTGAGCCAGCGGCTCCTGTAACCACCAGAGTCTCGCCAGACTTTGGCTTGCCAACGTTGAACAAACCTTGGGTGGCGGTTAAGCCGGGTAGGGCGAACACGGACAGAACCATTTCGTCGGGCACGTCAGCTTGTACTTTATTAATGCCTTGGCCGTCGCTCAGCGCGTATTCTTGCCAACCCATCATGCCCATTACGCGGTCGCCTTTAGCAAAGTCCGGATGCTTGCTTTCCAAGACTTCACCAACGCCCGAGCTGCGCATGACAGTATTGAGCTCAACCGGCGGAATGTAACTTTCGGTATCGGGACTCATCCAGCCAAACATGGCCGGGTCTAACGACATGTGAGTTTGCTTAATTAAAAACTGACCGTCGTTAACTGTTGGTAGTTCTTTTTCCACCACTTCAAAAATATCCGCACTGACTGGACCCGGATTCGGGCGCTTAACCAAGTTAATTGCTTTGTAAGTTGTCATGTTGTTCCTTATTACGCCTTTATTGTGTGCCATTAGCTTAACGCTGTGGCTTGCCTGGGTAAAAGGAAAATAAACGGGTGTTTGAATTGATTGAACTCTGTTTAGACAAAATTATTTAGCAGGAGAAGTCCGACATTGCCCGAGGTTATTACTGTTTGTTTGAATAGAAACGTTAAAAATGAATTTAAAAGAAGCCTGATGGTAAAGCTTAGAAAAGTGGTGCGTCCTAGTAGACTCGAACTACCGACCTCTGCCATGTCAAGGCAGCGCTCTAACCAACTGAGCTAAGGACGCACATTTTGGGGTGTGTCGTGAAGACGGGCGGTATATTAGTTATTTGCGGCCGCTCGTGCAAGTCATTTTTTGCAAAAAGTCACTGTTTGTCGAATTTCTAGTCAGGCGCAGGGGTGAAATTACACGCGCTGTAAAACCGCTGCCAGGGGCGAACAAAGTGGACAGTGGCATCGGTTAACACTTTGCTGAGCTTACCGAGCTCTGCAATATAGCTTTTTAGCGCTGGTTGCGGAGCTATTCCTTGTAAGTTTTCAAGGGTCATTAATAGCCGCTGATGTTGTTCAATCACTTCGGCAATGTCGCCCTGCATTTCTTTTATGTATATGTTGTTAAATGCGTCGCGCAATTGCTCGGCTTTTTTCGGAACGTTTCCATTAGGACAGTGCAGGAACTCTGGAATTTCCGGTAACTGTTCACGCATGGCCTCTAGCTTGTGTGCATAGTCCAGCATGGTTCTGAATAAGTCGGGTAAATAGTTACTGCGTTCAAGTCGGCCCAGCATTTTTATCATCTCGGACGGATCATCCGCTTCTTTTGTGTAATTCCAACGCTCTAAAATTCGGGTGAAGCGCTCTAGCGCGTTAACGGCATAGTTGTATTCGGTGACATGAATTTGTGGCAGTGAATTGTTGCCAATAGACAGCGCTTTACGCAGGCCTTCTTCGTAGGCAAAGGCATTGGCGAGGCTGGCATTTAACTGCGACTGTTTGTGTGTTAACGCTTCTTCTAACTGGGGTTTAATATCGCCAGACTCAGGGTGTTCAATGCACTCTTTTAGTGCTTGTATCATGGTTAAGTCGGCATGATACCTGCTGAAGCCGTCTTTTAATTTGCCCAGCGAGCTGTTGTTTTCAGCAATTTCCTGACCCAGTCTACAATGATTCAGACGCATACTGTCCATAAAACCAAGGCTGGTGCGCGAGATGTCACGTTTGAGTTCACTTTTTGCCGGATACTGAAGTGCTGGCTTTTCAGGTGTTATAGAACGCGCAGGTAACTCGAGTGTTTGGTTTACTTCACTATGTAGCGTGTCTGCGTATTCGGTTAAGCCGGGTTTGTCGGAGCAGGCGGCCATACTCAGTACGCTAAAGGCAATGAGTGCATAGCCAACGGGCTTAAAAATAAGTACACTTCGAGTCATTTCTCCGGTTCCTTGTCACATGGGTGGTTCATGTTTACAGGTATTGTTCAAACACAAGCTACGATATTTTCAGTCTCTGACCAAACTTCTTTTCGACATATTGTGGTCGAAACTGAACCTAAATTCTTAAAAGACTTAGCTATTGGTGCCAGTATAGCGATTAACGGTTGCTGTTTAACGGTCGTTGAATTCAGTGACAGACAGGTGCATTTTGATGTTATCGATGAAACCCTGCGTCTAACCAACTTAGGCAAGTTGAAAGAAGGTGACAAGGTTAATTTCGAGCGTTCACTGCGGGTTGGTGATGAAATCGGCGGCCACGGCGTGTCTGGGCATATTCACTGTAAGGGCGAAGTAACTGAAGTACAGCTGTCAGAAAACAATTGCGCGATGTGGATACAAATACCGGAAAAGCACAGTCGCTACCTGTTTGATAAGGGGTTTATCAGCGTCAACGGTGCCAGTTTGACCATTGGTCAGGTTGAAAACAACCGCTTTTCCTTACACCTTATTCCAGAAACCTTACGCATTACAAATTTAGGTGAATGTGAAGCTGGCTCAGAGGTCAACATTGAGCTTGACCAGCAGACGATAACAACGGTTGATACGGTAGAGCGAGTGTTGGCGAAACGTCAGTAAAATTGCTCATCGTTACCGTCGACTTTAATGCGCGCCTGTTGGTTAATTTCATCGACTTGTAATTGCACATGAATGAGATCACCACAGGCCGAGCACTCTTCCTGATAGTCCTGGTTTCCCTCTGACGCATCAATATCCAAAAAGGTATTGTGACCACAATGCGGGCATTTCACGGGGACGCTTTTTAAATTTTCTTCGTTCATACAGAGCTCCTTATTTCCTTTTACTATAGAAATAAAATAGCTATTCCGCCTAATGATACCAAGGCACCAGTGGCTGAGCGCACGGTAATACGTTGTTTTTTCAGTAAAGAAATCGGTATTAAAAAGAGAGGCGCGGTAGAGAGCAGTGTTTGGGTGAGGCCCGGGTTGATATTGGCAATAGATACCTGTTGTAACCAAATAGCCAGGAAGGTGCCAAAAACAATGGCGCCTAGCAGTGGCAAGGGGTTAATGGTGCGAAACTGTTTGATGATAGCTTTGTAGGCTCCTTGTTTTGACAGGCCGACAATGGCAGCAAGTAAAATAGAGCCTGCAGCAAGTCGAACAAAGGCAGCGTCAATGGCATTCATTTGTTCGGCCTGTAATACGGAAAAAGCCATGACCAGTCCGGTTGCCTGACACAATGCCGCGCCGCACCCGAAAAAAATCCCTGACAAGGAAAGAGCCGGCTGTTTGTCTGGTGCTTTTTCAGTAACCACCCATAGCACGCCACTTAACGTGATAACAGCGCCGGTTATTTCAAGGGTAGAGAGGTTATCGGCTAAAAAGACCCAGGCCATAAAAGCAGCGAGCGGCGGAGCCAAATACTCAAGTAACATGGCGTGCCACGGACCAAGTCTGCGCAGTGCCGCAAAATGACAGCTGTCCCCAACGGTAATGCCAATAACGCCGCTTAGCGCTAATACCCAGAACCCGGAGCTTATTACCAGCGAATTACCCAGCAACAAACTAACAATAAATAACAGGGGCGTAGCGATAACCCCTTTTACCAAATTCATTTGTAGTGGCGAAAAGTGACTACCGGCGCGATGATACAAAACCGTAGCGACCGCCCAAAAGCTGGCAGCTAATAAAGCGGCTAATTGGCCGGTGATTTCGGCGGTAAACTCAGACATTGGAAGGCTCTAAGGTTGCTCTAAAGGAAGCGGTCGATTATAGTAGCGTCTTGCGTTCGATGGTACCGAACGCACCAAATTTCAATAAATAGAGCATGTGGCACTTGGTAGGTGTCACCACTGGATAGGAAGGAAGTTTCATGCCTGTAATTACTCTCCCTGACGGAAGTCAACGCGAATTTGAACAACCGGTTTCAATCATGGATATCGCTATGGATATCGGGCCTGGTCTGGCGAAAGCGACTGTTGCTGGTCGCATCGACGGCGAGTTGGCCGATGCCTGCGATAAGATTGAACACGACGCCAAAGTAGAAATTGTCACACCGAAAGACGACGATGGCGTTCATATTATTCGCCACTCGTGCGCTCACTTAATGGGTCACGCAGTTAAGCAGCTGTGGCCTGATGCGAAAATGGCGATTGGTCCGGTTATCGATAACGGTTTTTACTATGATATCGACGTTGACCATACCTTCACCGACGAAGACTTAGAAAAAATTGAAAAGCGAATGAAAGAGTTGGCTAAAACCAACTATCAAGTCGTTAAAAATAACGTCAGCTGGAAAGAAGCGCGTGAAACCTTTGTTGACCGTCATGAGCCCTACAAAATTGAGATTTTAGACGAGAACATTCCAACCGATTCTCGACCGGCGCTCTACCACCATGAAGAATACATTGATATGTGCCGGGGACCGCATGTGCCTAGCATGAAATTCTGCGAACACTTTAAAGTCATGAAAATGGCTGGCGCGTATTGGCGCGGCAACTCTGACAACAAAATGTTACAGCGTATTTACGGCACTGCCTGGGCAGACAAGAAACAGTTAAAAGCTTATTTGAAGCGCTTGGAAGAAGCGGAAAAACGCGATCACCGTAAAATTGGTAAGAACCAGGACTTGTTCCACTGGCAGGAAGAAGCGCCGGGCATGGTGTTCTGGCACCACAACGGCTGGACGATTTTCCGCGAGCTGGAAGAGTTTGTACGCGAAAAGCTGCGTGAATACGATTATCAGGAAGTCAAAGGTCCAATGATGATGGACCGTGTGTTGTGGGAAAAATCAGGCCATTGGGAGAAATTCTCTGACCTGATGTTCACAACGGCGTCAGAAAATCGTGAGTATGCCGTTAAACCGATGAACTGCCCGGGACACGTACAAATCTTTAACCAGGGGTTAAAGTCTTACCGTGATTTGCCTTTGCGTATGGCAGAATTTGGCTCGTGCCATCGAAATGAACCTTCGGGCGCATTGCATGGTCTGATGCGTGTACGTGGCTTTACTCAGGATGACGCGCACGTTTTCTGTACTGAAGACCAAGTACAGCCCGAGGTAGCAGCCTGTATTAAGATGGTTTACGAGACCTATGAAACCTTTGGTTTCGACAAAATCGATGTAAAGCTGTCGACGCGTCCTGAAAAGCGTTTAGGCGATGATGCAACTTGGGATCGTAGTGAAAAAGCCTTGGCTGACGCGCTGAAAGCGCACGATATCGACTTTGAATACTTGCCAGGCGAGGGCGCATTCTACGGCCCGAAAATCGAATTCACGTTATTCGACTGCTTAGGTCGTGCTTGGCAGTGTGGTACTATTCAGTTGGACTTTGCCCTACCAGGGCGCTTAGGTGCGACTTACGTAGGTGAAGACAACGAGCGTCATACGCCGGTAATGATTCACCGTGCTATTTTAGGCTCACTGGAGCGTTTCATGGGTATTCTGATTGAAGAATACGCAGGGCATTTCCCGGTTTGGTTAGCACCGACGCAAGTCGTTTTGATGAATATCACCGATAATCAGAGCGATTATGTGAAAAAGGTGGTAAAATCACTGAATGAAAAGGGAATTCGTGCCACGGCTGACTTGAGAAATGAGAAGATTGGCTTTAAAATCCGTGAGCATACTCTTAAACGAGTTCCTTATTTGCTGGTTGTCGGCGACAAAGAAGTCGAGGCTGGCGAGGTTGCGGTTCGTACTCGTAGCGGTGAAGACCTGGGTAAACTGGCTCTGGAAGACTTCATTGCAAAAATTGAAGACGAAGTACGGACTCGCAAAATTTAATAATTACTTGGAGGAATAAACCATTAAAGGCGGAAAAAGAACTCAAAAAGCTGCAGATAAAAACCGTATCAACGACCAAATTACCGGTGTTGATGAAGTTCGCTTAATCGGAACCGATGGTGAACAAGCTGGTGTCGTCAGTATTAACGAGGCTCTTGATGCAGCAGCGGAAGCTGGTGTTGATTTGGTGGAGATGAGCCCTAACGCGGAGCCACCGGTCTGTCGCTTAATGGATTACGGTAAGTTCCTCTTCGAGAAGAGTAAAGAACAGAAAGAACAGAAGAAAAAGCAGAAACAGATTCAGGTTAAGGAAGTGAAATTCCGACCTGGCACAGATGAGGGCGACTACCAGGTAAAACTGCGCAACCTGCGTCGCTTCCTCGAGGGAGGTGACAAAACGAAAGTCACTATCCGTTTCCGTGGCCGGGAAATGGCACACCAAGAGTTGGGTATTGACCTGCTAAACCGTGTTAAAGCGGATTTAGAAGAAATCTCAACTGTTGAGTCGTTCCCTAAAAGGGCTGAAGGTCGCCAGATGATTATGGTTCTGGCACCGGTTAAGAAGTGATCGTGGTCTACAAGTAGGCAGCTTGCTGTCTCACCCTTTCACACTTTCAATCAACAATGCGGAGTTTAATTTCATGCCAAAAATGAAATCAAACAAAGGCGCTTCTAAGCGCTTCAAAAAGACTGCTTCAGGCGGTTATAAGTGCAAGCAATCTCACTTGCGTCACATTCTGACTAAGAAAACTCCTAAGCGTAAGCGTCAGCTGCGTGCTAAGAGCATGGTCCACGAAGCGGACATTAAATTAGTCGATCGTATGTTACCGTACGCATAAGGGGAGATTAGCAAATGGCACGAGTAAAACGTGGTGTAATCGCGAGAGCGCGTCACAAAAAAGTCCTGAAGCAGGCGAAAGGTTATTATGGTGCCCGTAGTCGCGTTTATCGCGTTGCGGTACAGGCAGTCACTAAAGCAGGTCAATATGCATACCGTGACCGTCGCAACAAGAAACGTCAATTCCGTCAATTATGGATTGTTCGTATCAACGCTGCGGCACGTCAAAACGGTTTGTCTTACAGCCGCTTTATCAACGGCCTTAAAAAAGCATCAGTAGAAATCGATCGCAAGATCCTTGCTGATATCGCAGTTCACGATCAAAACGGCTTTGCTGCTTTGGTTGAGAAGGCGAAAGGCGCACTGTAAACAACGACTTTTTAAGTTCGTTTAAACAGATTTCAAAGGGAGCCATTAGGCTCCCTTTTTTGATCGTTTTTCTGATAGAATAACGCCTTTAAAAATCACGCTATAAAAGCCTATTGTCAGTGTTGAGGGAAACAATGCAATTAGAGGAAATCGTCGCACAAGCCGAAGCGGCCATCGCCAATGCGGATAACCCGCAAGCGTTGGATGACGTTCGCGTTCAATACATGGGGAAAAAAGGCCAATTAACAGAGCTGTTAAAAGGCTTAGGAAAGCTCGACCCATCTGAACGTCGCGAGGCCGGTCAGAAAATTAACGAAGCGAAGCAGCAAGTACAAGCGAGTATTAACACGCGCAAAGAGCTGCTTAAGGCAGAAGAGCTTAAAGCCAAGTTGGACGCTGAGCGTATTGATGTCACTTTACCAGGCCGTAACGCTGCGGTTGGTGGTGTACACCCGGTTACGCAAACTATTCGCCGCATTGAACAATTTTTTGGTGACTTGGGCTTTAGTGTTAAAGAAGGTCCTGAAGTGGAAGACGGTTTTCATAATTTCGATGCATTGAACATTCCGGCGAATCATCCGGCTCGTGCAGACCACGATACCTTCTATTTTACTCCCTCAACGATGCTGCGTACTCAGACTTCGGGTGTTCAAATTCGTACCATGGAAGTGGAACAGCCGCCATTGCGTATTATCTCGCCAGGCCGCGTTTATCGTAACGACTACGATCAAACCCACACGCCAATGTTCCATCAGGTTGAAGGCTTGATGGTTGATACCGATGTGTCGTTTACACAGTTAAAAGGCATTTTAGAAGATTTCCTGACTCACTTTTTTGAAGAGTCATTGCAAGTGCGTTTCCGTCCGTCTTACTTCCCATTCACAGAGCCTTCAGCAGAGGTCGATGTCATGGGTAAAGACGGCAAATGGTTAGAGGTACTGGGCTGCGGCATGGTACACCCTAACGTGTTGAAAGCGGTTGGCATTGACCCGGAAAAGTACACCGGCTTTGCCTTTGGTATGGGCGTTGAGCGTCTGACTATGTTGCGTTACGGCGTAACCGACCTGCGCGCGTTTTTTGAAAACGACTTACGTTTCTTAAAACAATTCAACTAATAAAGAATTCAGAAGGCATTTGCAGAATGAAATTAAGTGAACAGTGGTTAAGAGAATGGGTTAACCCGGCCGTAGACAGCAATGAACTTAGCGAGCAATTGAGCATGGCTGGCCTTGAAGTCGACGGTGTCGAGCCAGTTGCAGCAGACTTCCATACGGTTGTGGTGGGTGAAGTGGTTGAGTGTGGACCACACCCGGATGCGGACAAGCTGCAAGTCACTAAGGTGAACACTAACGACGGTGAGCTGCTAGACATAGTATGTGGTGCGCCAAACTGTCGTCAGGGTATTAAGGTGGTTGTCGCTAAAGTTGGTGCCGTTTTGCCGGGCGACTTCAAAATTAAAAAAGCGAAACTACGTGGGCATCCGTCGCACGGTATGCTTTGCTCGTTCAAAGAGCTGGGCTTAATTGACGAACATGAAGGCATCATTGAACTGCCGGAAGATGCCCCAGTTGGCAAAGATTACCGTGAGTACTTAGGTCTTGAAGATCACAGTATTGATATCGACTTAACGCCAAACCGCGGTGACTGTTTGAGTGTTCGTGGTATAGCTCGTGAGCTAGGTGTATTGAATCGACTGGATGTTAACGAGCCCGAAATTAAGGACGTTGCAGCCAAGGTTGATGATCAAAAAGCAATTCATTTAGACGCGCGGGAGCAGTGCCCGCGTTATTTAGGTCGCGTGATAAAAGGCATTGATGTGTCACGTCCAACGCCTATCTGGATGAGTGAAAAACTGCGTCGGAGCGGCATCCGCAGTATTGACCCTGTGGTCGATATTACCAACTATGTATTACTTGAGTTGGGGCACCCAATGCACGCGTTCGACTTAGACGCGCTACAAGGTGATATCCACGTGCGTTTGGCTGCAACTAAGGAAAAGCTGACGCTGCTAGATGGTGAAGAAGTTGAGCTCGATGAAGACGTATTAGTGATAGCCGACGAACAAAAAGCATTGGCAATGGCAGGTGTCTACGGCGGTAAAGAAAGTGGTGTGACCGTTGAAAGCAAAAACATTTTCTTAGAAAGTGCGTTTTTTGCGCCGGACGCTATTTTAGGTAAAGCACGCCGTTTTGGTCTGCATACGGATGCATCTCATCGCTACGAGCGTGGTGTTGACCCGCAATTGCAACGCACTGCTATGGAGCGTGCAACGCAGTTATTGCTAGATATTTGTGGTGGCGAAGCAGGGCCGGTTACTGAAGCGGTGTCTGAGAAACACCTGCCGGAGCGCGCTAACGTCAAATTACGCAGCGCTCGTTTGAGCAAAGTTCTGGGCGTGCAAATTGCCGATGACGAAGTTACGGAAATTCTGCAGCGTTTGGGTCTGGACGTTGACTACAATAATGGCGAATGGCAGGTTCAAGTGCCGTCATACCGTTTTGACATTGCCATTGAGGAAGACTTAATTGAAGAAGTGGCGCGTGTGTACGGTTACAACGCTATTAAAGCAGCGGCACCCGCGGCACAGCTTCGCATGACTGATCGCAAAGAAGCTTCGGTTAGTCGCCATACCTTAACGAATGCGCTGGTTGAGCGTGGTTATCAAGAAGCCATTACTTACAGCTTTGTGGATCCAAAACATCAGGCGATGCTGTTTAATGAAACGGCCGCGCTGACGTTGCCGCATCCAATCTCCGTTGATATGTCGTCTATGCGTGTAAGCCTTTGGCCAGGTTTGTCAGGAGCGGTGGCACACAACCAAAAACGTCAGCAGGCGGTATTAGCGTTTGTTGAAACCGGTTTACGTTTTATTCCAGATGAAAGCGCTGAAAACGGTGTGCGACAGGAGCCTGTATTGGGCGGTATTCGTGCTGGTAAAGCGCATACTGAGCACTGGTCAGAAGGTGAGCGCGCCGTCGACTTTTTCGATGTAAAAGGCGATGTTGAAGCTCTACTAGAAAAAACCGGCGAAGCGCATTTATTCCGCTTTGTGGCTGACCAGCACGATGCGTTGCACCCAGGGCAGTCTGCGGCGATTTATAAAGGAGAACGTAAAGTCGGCTTTATGGGCGCTTTGCATCCACAGCATGAAAAAGCGTTAGGTTTAAACCAACGGGCTTTTGTGTTTGAAATTGAATTGGATGCTATCGCTGTTCGTCGTATTCCTGTAGCGCAGCCGGTGTCGCGTTACCCCAGCATTCGTCGTGACTTAGCCGTCATTGTTGATAAGCATGTTGCGGCAGGCGAACTGTTGGCTGCGATGGAAAATATTGGCGTAAAACAGTTAGTTGACCTAAACTTATTTGACGTATACGAGGGTGACGGCGTGCCTGAAAACAAACGTAGCTTGGCGCTGTCTGTAACATTACAGGACGCTGACAAGACGTTAGAAGAGGCCGACGTTACCGATATTATGACTCAATTTATAGACACCTTAAGAAGTGAGTTTAATGCAACACTGAGGGATTAAACTATGGCGCTAACCAAAGCAGAATTGGCGGAAGTCCTGTTTGAGAAACACGGTATTAGTAAGCAAGACGCAAAAACGCTTGTTGAAGATTTTTTTGAGGAAATACGCACTGCTTTGGAAAGTGGTGAGCAGGTGAAGTTATCGGGCTTTGGTAATTTCGAGTTGCGAACCAAGGGCCAACGTCCGGGAAGAAACCCGAAAACCGGTGAAGAAATCCCAATTAAGGCTCGCCGAGTGGTAAGCTTTAAGCCAGGTCAAAAGTTTAAGAGTCGTGTAGAGAATGCAGAGCCTGAGTAAAATCAGGCTCTTTTTTTATCGCTGAGGTTAAGCTCTAAAGAATAAGCTGCTGAATGGGTTAAGCAACCGGCTGATGCCAGAGGTGAAATGCAGTGGGGCATCCAAAGTTGCTAACGTCAGACAGTCCTGCTCCTGAGTTTCTGGTGTGTGTGTTTTTGATGGATCAAGCAACACAAAGTCACCGTCTTTATACTCATCTTTTTCATCATTAAACACACCGTCCAATACCAGTGTTGCTTCCTGACCCTTGTGTGTATGCTCAGGAACTCTGGCACCAGGTGCCATATAAATTAGGTTCGTCTGATTACCATTTTCCAGCGTCAGCGGAGCTCTCCACAATTTCCCAACCAATTTTGACCAGTCGCCAATACGGTGACTGTTGTGTGCTAAGGTTCTAGGTAGTGTGAAACGTCGACCTTCAAGATATAAAATATCGTTAGGCTCGTTTTCTACTTTGTTGCAAACCGAAGACTCAAAAATAGCTTCAAGCATTTTGTCGCACTGACTTTTGGTCATAGCCTGGTTAGCCACATTGACAATAGTGTCCAGGTTATCCTCACACAATTTTTGTTCAATGTCGCACACCGTCCGACGACATGCCTTACACATATCAATATGAGTCCCCACGACTATCGTCATGGCTGCGCTGAGGTCACCTGCAGCGTATTGGTATAACAGGGCTTCGCCCGGGTGCGATTTAATCATCATTGACTATCAACTCTTTCAATTTCTTAAGTGCTAAACGAGTTCGGGATTTGATGGTCCCTAAAGGCACGCCAAGAGCATCAGAAACTTCTTGCTGTGACTTACCTTCAATGTAAATTTTCTCAATGACAATACGTTGAGCGTCTGGAAGTTGTGCATAATATTGCGATATTTCCTGCATCAACACGTCGTTATCCAAACTGTAGCCATCGTCTAAGCTATCGTTTTGTTCGGACAGAATAGGCCATAGCTCGTCGGCACTAATGTCGTCTTTGCGCTTTTTGTTTTTACGTAAGAGATCAAAGCGAATATTACGAGCAATGGTGAATATCCAAGTCGATGGCGAGCCTTTGTCCGGCTTAAACAAATGCGCTTTATGCCAAACATTCGTCATGGTTTCCTGAACCAGATCCATGGCGGTTTGCTCATTGCCAAATTGCCGCGTTGCGTAAGATTGCAGTTTGGGCGCAAAATGTCGAAACAGTTCACTGAAAGCCGCTCGGCTTCGAGTTTCAGCTATACTTGCAAGCAGTTCGGCTGCACGTTCTGCAGCGTCTGTTTGGGTGGTATTCATAGACCCCCGAGTCGATGTTCTTCCTGACACCATCTGCATAATTAGACCTGCTATCTTTCCACAATGTACCAATTAATACTTAAGCTCCGAGCATTCGGATCACTCGATGACAGAAATTTATTTATTTGCCCATTAAGTCTAGCAAATATTCCTGTGTTTTTAGACAACTTTCCTCTTTTATTAAAGATTGTTTTGTGTCTGTGTCGAGTGGGAGAATCTCAAGCCAGCGAGAACACAGCCAATCAAGCCTTTCATAGCTTAAATCTGGCAGTAATTCAGAGAGTTCAGGATAGGTTTCGTAAGCTTCCTGAAGTTTTTCTTTTAGGTTTATACAAGAGTCCGGCAACGCTGCTTGTGGCCAAGCTGGTAAGTGTTCAATGTTGCCAACTCTTAAATTATCAGACTCTAGCCAGTGACCAAGAATACGGACGCGGCTCTGGCCTTCGACAGTAATTCCAAGCAAACCGTCGTCGCGTGGCTCAAAGTCGATGATTTTTACCGAAGTGCCATAAGGACGAATGTAGTCGTCTTCTGACGGTGACTTGTCGTTATCAAACATGGCTATGACAAACTCTGCGTCGCGTTGCAATGAGTCCTTAACCAAACGAATATAGCGAGGCTCAAATATACGCAGCTTCATACGCCCCTCAGGTAATACTTGAGAGGTGAGGGGAAAAATCGGTAACTGCTCAGACAACGACATAACACCTCTTTCCGCTGAACTCTTGTGAATTAACTCCTTCTACGTGCGTTTAGTCAAAGTTGGATCTATTTTTGTTAAAAGGAACGAAACTATTTTTCATAAAGAATCGTAAATTAAAACAGCACAACACCGGAATGACGTTATAAGAGGGAGTCACAGTGCGTTTAAAAGTTGGTATTAGTTCATGCCTTATGGGCGATGAAGTGCGTTTTGATGGCGGTCATAAACGTTCAGCGTTTGCAACCGATGAGCTGACTCGTCATATTGATTTAGTCCGCTTCTGTCCAGAAGTAGGTATTGGCATGCCAGTACCCAGACCCACGATTCGACTGGAAAAGCACGGTAACGATGGCAGCGAAACCGTTGAAGCGGTAGTGCCTAAAACTGGTGAAATAGTCACAACGAAGCTGTCTGACTTTGCTGATAAAATTCAGATTAAGGCAAAAGATCTGAGTGGCTACATTCTTTGCGCAAAGTCACCCAGTTGTGGAATGGAGCGTGTGAAGCTTTATGATCCCGATACAGGACATGCCCGCAAAGAAGCTACTGGTATTTTTGCTTCTCGTCTGCAAGAAAATAACCCGGCCATGCCACTAGAGGAAGACGGTCGTTTAAATGATCCGCATCTGCGTGAAAATTTTATTATGCGGGTTTATGTCTACGGTCAATGGAAGCAAATTGAAAGTAATCCGACGAAAAACAACCTGTTGAGCTTTCACAGCTCTTGCAAACTATTGCTTTTAGCGCACAACCAGCAACGTTACAGAGAGCTCGGCAAACGGCTCGGCGAGGCCGATACTGTTGATGCTGAATTCGCTACTCAGTACATCCGCGATGTCATGGCAGCACTTTCTGAACCCGCTTCACGGCGTAATCACACCAATGTGTTGCAACATATACAAGGGTATTTTAAGGGTGACTTAGAACACCAACAACGCGAGGAGCTCAGCGATATTATTTTGCAGTACCATGACGGTGTTCTGCCGTTAATGTCTCCGCTAACGCTTATCAAACACTACCTGCGCGAGTTCCCGAAAGAGTATCTCGAGAACCAGTGGTATCTGAACCCGTATCCAGTCGACTTGAAGCTTCGTTACGGTTTGTAAGGAATGAGCACATTGAAAAAAGCAATTTGGTTTCGCAGTGACTTGCGGACACTGGACAATGAAGCATTGTACCTTGCATGTCAGTCAAAGAGTGCTCCTGAAGCGATTTTTCTGGTGTGCGATGACACTTGGCAGCGTCACCATTGGGCGCCGATTAAGCAGGACTTTTTGTGGCGTACTCTCGAAGTGCTCAATGAAAAGTTGGCTGCATTGGGCATTAAACTCCATATTAAAAATATCGGTAAGTTTTCAAAAGCAGGTGGTGCGCTTCGCGAATTTTGTAAAACGCATAATATCAATAAGCTGTATTTTAATGCCGAATACGCGCTAGATGAAAAAAACCGCGACAGGGCAGTAACAGCGGTTTTAGAAAATGACGGTGTTGAGGTGAGTAAGCACCATGGCAACCTGCTTATTAAGCCGGGAATGGTGAAAACTCAGCAGGGTGAGTACTATAAAAAGTTCACGCCTTTTAACAAGCGCTGGCGAGCGGTTTTAGCTCAAGAAATAGACGTCACACCGTTTAAGCCGAACTCATTCCCGAACATTAACACCGAACCTTTACCGAACGTTTTGCTGAAAACTCAGGACTCATCACGTTATCCAGCGGGTGAAGAGGCGGCTTTAAGTAAGCTGGGACAGTTTGTAGGGCATTCGGTAGAAGTTTACCAGGCTGGGCGCGACAGGCCCGATCAAAATCATACGTCAGAACTTTCAGCGTATCTTGCTATTGGCGCGATTTCACCAGTAACTGCAGCCAGAGCATTGCAGCAGTTCTCGCCGGAATTTCCGTACGGGTTACCGGAAGGTCCCGATACCTGGCTGACCGAACTGGCCTGGCGCGAGTTTTATCAGCACTTAATAGACTTTGAGCCTAGACTGTCAAAAGGGGAAAGCTTCCAGCGAGAAACCAACAGTATCCAATGGCGCGATGACGAAAAAGGTTTTGCCGCATGGTGCGAAGGAAAGACCGGGTACCCGATTGTTGATGCGGGTATGCGTCAGCTGAATGAAACCGGTTGGATGCATAATCGCCTACGTATGATAACGGCTAACTTTTTGGTCAAGGACTTACTCATTGATTGGCGCAAAGGCGAAGCTTATTTCATGCAAAATCTAATAGACGGAAGCTTTCCGGCTAACAACGGAGGATGGCAGTGGAGCGCGTCTGTAGGTACCGATGCGGTGCCTTATTTTCGTGTGTTTAACCCGGTTAAGCAGAGCGAGAAGTTTGATCCGCAGGGGGCCTATATTCGTAAATGGGTTAAAGAGCTTGATAGTGTGCCGGATAAGCACATCCATTGGCCACATGAGTGGCTCAAGAATAGGAGTAATACTGAGTATTATCCGCCAATCGTCGAGCACAAAGCGGCTCGGGAACGTTTTTTAACAACCTTTAAGCAGGTGAAACATGGATAACAAAGAGTTGGTCGACGCATTAAAGTCTTTTTACGACGAGTTAAAAACCGACAACCTTGATGACATGGACGATATGTATCACGACGAGGTCAGTTTCACTGACCCGATTCATCAGGTTGTTGGACTAGAGGATTTAAAAAAGTACTTTAAAGGCACGATGGAGAACGTCGAGTACTGTCATTTCACCTTTGATGATGAGTGCGTGAGTGAAGAAAGAGCATACTTGTCGTGGCAGATGCGCTATTCACACCCCAAGATTGGCAATGGTATGGAAGTTATTTTGCCGGGCGTTTCTTATATTAGCTTCGAAGACGGCAAAATTCGTGAGCAGCGCGACTATTATGACTTGGGTGCAATGCTTTATGAACACGTGCCGCTGGTTGGCTACGTTATTGATAAAATTAAAAGCAGGTTGGTCAGCGAATGAGCATTCTAATTACCGGCGCGTCGTCAGGTATCGGCCGTCAACTGGCATTGGACTACGCCGCAAAAAGTGAACAGGTCATTGTGTGTGGACGCAATCAGGACGCGCTTGAAGAAGTACAGTCTGAATACCCTGAGTTTATCGACACATTGGCGTTTGATATTACCGATAAGAACGCGACTATTGAAGCTTTGAGTACTGTTGAGACGCTAAACAGCGTTATTCTGTGTGCCGGCGTCTGTGAGTACCTCGATACCAATAACTTTGATGCTGATATGTTTGAACGGGTTTTCCGTGTGAATGTATTTGGCACCATGAACTGCGTGGAAGCGGCTTTACCGAAAATAGCGCAGGGCTCAAAGCTTGTCATTGTGGATAGTTTGGCACGGTTGCTACCTTTCACCAAAGCACAGGCTTACGGTGGTTCGAAAGCGGCCATGCACTACATTACGCGCAGCCTGGAAGTGGATCTGAAAAAACGCGGTATTCGAGTGCAAAGTGTCTCGCCCGGTTTTGTTAAAACACCGATGACCGATGCGAACGACTTTGAAATGCCGATGCGCGTAACCGTAGAAACCGCATCGAAAGCCATTATTAATGGCATTGAGAAAAACAAAAGAGATATCGCATTCCCGAAACTTTTCAGTGGTATGCTTAAGTTTATGGGGCTTCTTCCGGAAGGCATGCAAGTGAAGCTTTCCGAATATATGGCAAGGAAGCAGTAAATGAAAATAGCAGTTATAGGTAGTGGTATTGCAGGGCTAACCTGCGCCTATTATTTAAGTCGAGAACATGAAGTAAGTGTGTTTGAGAAGCGAGACCGCATTGGCGGGCACACCTGTACTAATGACGTAAAAATCAATAATACGATGTACGCGGTGGATACTGGTTTTATTGTCTTTAATGACAAGACGTATCCACGTTTTAAGCGTTTATTGCGTGAGTTAAAAGTGGCGTGGCGAGACACCGAAATGAGTTTCAGTGTGACTGACCCCGAATCGGGGCTTGAATACAACGGTCACAATTTAAACACGCTGTTTGCGCAACGCAGTAACCTTTTCAGCCCTAAGTTTTACCGTCTGGTGTTGGGTATATTGGCTTTTAACAAAGCAGCCAAAAAAGCGTATGGGCAAGACAGCGAGACGCTGGATCAAGTCACTTTGGGTGAGTTTTTAAGAAAAAACGATATTCCACAGGCGGTGTCGGACTATTATCTGCTACCCATGGTGTCAGCCATTTGGTCGTCCACATTGGCAGACGCAGAAGCGTTCCCGTTAGGCTTTTTTCTGCGCTTTTTTAATAACCATGGTTTGTTAAACGTGAGCGACAGACCGCAATGGCATACGCTTGTTGGCGGTTCAAAAGCCTATATTCCCATGCTTACAGAGCCTTATGCGGAGCGTATACACCTGGGCAGCGAAATTACCGCGGTCACGCGTCAGTCCGATCAGGTGACGTTGACGTTTTCTGACGGCAAGCAACAGTTTTTCGATGAGGTTGTTTTTGCTTGTCACAGCGATCAGACATTGCAATTACTGGGCGACGCAACGGATGATGAAAAGGCGATTCTCGGTGGTATTCCTTATCAACCGAATGAAGTGGTGTTGCATACAGATACCACTTTGTTACCGAAGAAAAAGCGCGCATGGGCAAGCTGGAACTATTTGCTGAGAACCGATGAGGGTGCAGAGCAGCAACCCAGCTCGGTGACCTACAACATGAATATTCTTCAGGGCATTCAGTGTGAGGATACCTTGTGCGTAACGCTCAATAACACGGCAATGATAGACCCTGAAAAAATCATAAAAACCATGACGTTTGACCATCCACAATATTCAGTGTCGTCAATGAAAGCTCGCGGGCAGCGTGACAGAATTTGTGGTAAGCGCAATACGCATTTTTGTGGCGCATACTGGTACAATGGGTTTCACGAAGACGGGGTACGCAGCGCCATCGATGTTGTTAACCGCTTGAATAGCGAGCAGGTTCCCAACCAATGAAAAGTGGCATTTATTGGGGGGATTTATTCCACGCCCGATACAAACCTAAAAAGCATGAGTTCCATTATAAATTCTTTCAGTGGGCAATTGATCTGTCGGAGCTGAAAGAAGCTCATCAGTTGAGTCGTTGGTTTTCGTGTAAAGGTTTTGCTCCGCTGTGGTTTCGCCGAAAAGACTACCTTAAAAAAGAGCCTGGCACCTTACATGAGGCAGCGCTGTCTAAAATGTCAGCGCTGGCGGGAAGAAAGCTAGATGGCCGGGTTATGTTTGTCGGCAACATTCGAACCTTCGGTTTGTTTTTCAGCCCAGTTAACCTTTACTTTTTAGATCAGCAGGGCACTTATACCTATATGCTGGCTGAAGTCAGCAATACCCCCTGGCTGCAGAGGCATTATTATTTAGTCGATTTAAGCGAAAAGGAACCCACAAGCCAAAAGGTGTTTCATGTATCGCCTTTTAACCCCATCGATATGACCTACCACTGGCGCATTCTGCCGCCTGCAGAAAAATTGTTTGTGCAAATAAGTGCGCATCAGGAAGAAAAGGACTTCGTGGCCGGTATGAATTTATTACGTTCACCGCTAAACCAAGAAAGTATCCACAGCGTATTAAAGAAAACGCCTGTTATGGCTTTGAAAATAATCGGCGGTATTTATTGGGAAGCGTTAAAGCTATTTATAAAACGGGTACCGTTCTACGGTCATCCAGGAAAATAATCTTAGTAAAGGAAAGTATTATGCCTGGCAGTGAAGTGGCATTGGAAACTCAAGTTCAGCGCGGGTTTTGGAATAATCAATTTCGCAACGTGGCGTTTAAGTTATTAAGTCATTTAAAAAAAGGCGAGTTGGTTATAGCTGAAAACGGACGCACGATAGAGCGTTTTGGTGAGAAAAACTCTGACTTAAGCGCGACAATTAACGTGCTGTCTGCAGACTTTTATCGCCGCTTAGTAACGGGTGGAAGTATCGGTGCAGCTGAGCTTTATATTGATAGCAGCTGGGAGACTGATGATCTCACCTCTGTCATTCGTGTGTTTGCTCGCAACCTGCCAGCACTAGACAAACTGGAAACGCGGTTGGCGTGGCTTACGTACCCGTTTAATAAATACCAACATTGGTCAAATAGAAACCATAAGTCACAAGCGAAGAAAAACATCTCTGCGCACTATGATTTAGGTAATGAGCTGTACACCCGTTTTCTGGATGACGCGATGCAGTATTCCAGTGCATTGTTTTTAAGTGAAAAAGACACCTTAGATACAGCGCAGCAAAACAAAATGAAACGTCTGTGCGATGCTTTAGAGCTGACAAAAGACGATCATTTACTAGAAATTGGTACCGGCTGGGGCGGTTTGGCCGTTTTTGCGGCCAAAAACTACGGTTGCAAAGTAACCACCACGACCATTTCAGAAGAGCAGTTCCAGTATGCAAAAGCTCGAGTTGAGAAAGAAGGCTTAGAAAAGCAAGTGACTTTGCTCAAAAGCGATTATCGGGACTTAAAAGGTCAGTACGACAAGTTAGTGTCGGTTGAAATGATAGAGGCGGTGGGTAAGCAGTATTTGCCAACCTTCTTCAAAACTTGCAACCGGTTATTAAAACCGCACGGTAAAATGGCGTTGCAAGCTATTACCATAGCGGATCAGCGTGAAAAGGCTTATGCGCGCTCCGTTGACTTTATTCAGAAGCACATATTCCCGGGTGGCTTTCTACCGTCTCTGAGCCAGATGACTCAGTTGTTTAAAAAGCATACCAATATGGTGGTGAGAGATACGTTTGACTTTGGTCTAAGCTACGCGAAAACGCTGAACATCTGGGCGGAGAACTTTAATGCAAAGGCAGATGAGTTAACCAAGTTTGGTTATGACGAGCGTTTCTCAAGACTGTGGAACTATTACTTTAGTTATTGCGAAGGTGGCTTCTTGGAAAAACGCGTGTCGGTGGTACAAGTTGTTGCGGACAAGAGTCAGCTTTAATCAAGACCTGGGCGGAAGGTATTTATGCACAAGATTATTAGTTTTGTTTTGTTCAATGGTATTTGGTTCAGCGCGGTTGTCGGGCGTGGCGATTACCTTTGGCTGACAGTCGCGTTAGTGCTGATACAAGTCGTCTATAGCTTACGTATTGGCAATACTCACTGGACAGTTATGGCTCGCCTGTTTGCGGTGGGCCTTTTATTGGAAGCTATTAGCATTAGTTTGGGAGTCATTGATTTTGAAGGCGGTTATTTCCCGCTATGGCTGGCTTTATTGTGGCTTGGTTTCGCAGCTATGGCACCAGTTGCACTTGACTGGCTGGCAAAAAAGACGTGGCTGGCGTTGATCGCGGGCGCGGTTTCAGGGCCCGTGACTTATATGACCGGCGTTCAGTTTGGTGCCGCCGCTATTGAGTCAACGCTGGTAACGGTTGTGACCTATGCCGCTGTATGGTCATTGATGATGGGCTACTTCGTCTATCTTATGACATCTAAGCCTAATGAACGTAAGGAGATATTGCCATGAAACGTTTTCTGACAGCGGCATTGACGCTGATATTAAGTGCCGTGAATGCTTCTGCGTTGGCGGCCAGTTGCGAGGCGTCGGTGCCCGGGGATTTTTTTAAAGTCGGAGAAACCCGGCTCAGTGTTCTGTTTTGGGATGTCTATGATGCGACGCTTTATAGCCCATCGGGTGCGTATGAAAAAAGTGAACGTCAGGCGCTCAAGCTGAATTATTTGCGAGATATTGACGCTGATGAGCTCATCGAAACGACCGAAGAAGAGTGGCAAAAGTTGAAGCTGGACGCTTCAGAGCATGACGAATGGTTAGCAAAACTAAAGGCTATCTGGCCGGACATTAAAGAGGGCGACTGCCTTCTTCTGGTGGAAAGTGATAACGGCTATGCAGAGTTTTATCAAGGCGAAGAATTGTTAGGCACAGTTGAGAGCCAGGCGTTTACCGATCAGTTTCTGGCGATATGGTTGTCTCCGGAAAGTCGCTTCAAAGAAGAGCGTAACGAACTTGTGGGTGCAAAATAATGGTTAAGTTAATAAAAGTATTTGTTCTGGTCAGTGTTGCTACGTTGCTAGCCGCTTGCTCAACTAGCATAGACACTTATAAGTCAGCCAAACCTGTCTTAAAGCTCGAAGAGTTTTTCAAAGGCGACTTAGTGGCTTATGGCATGGTTCAGGACTACAGCGGTGAAGTGATACAACGCTTCACTGTTGAAATGACCGGAACTTGGGACGGTAACGAAGGGAAGCTGGACGAATACTTTACCTATGCCGACGGTCGTGAACAGCGTCGTATTTGGTACATTACTAAAACTGGTGAAAACAGTTATGAAGGGCGAGCCGATGACGTTGAAGGCGTTGCAAAAGGTACAACTGCGGGTAACGTTCTTAATTGGGAATATCAGTTGGAAGTACAAATGGACGGCGAGCCTTTGGTACTGACCTTGGACGACTGGCTGTATTTGGTGGATGAAGATAATATGATCAACCGTACTAACATGTGTAAGTGGGGCATTCCGGTTGGTGAAATCACGCTTTATATTGGTAAAAAATAAAGGTTAAGAAACACTGTCATAAGCCGATAACAGACGTATAATGCACATGAGTGTTGAACTGTAATCTGGGAATCGGCTGTGGCAATTAATTATCCGTCATTTACCTACAATAACCCGCGTATTCAGGGGCAAACAGTATTTATCAAGCGAGGTCCTCATCAGGGCAAGCTTGGCATTATTGCTAAGGTCATGGATAACGAGCGTTATTTAGTGTCACAGGCAGATTTCGGCTCTGAGCAAGTTATTTTCAAACGCAGCGACTTTTTGGTGCACCGTTACCGAAAAATTAAGGTGCCGATTGACCGCGTGGCGGGCAAAAACCCAGACGTTCTGTAATAGGCAATGCATTAAATAATAAAAAAGCGACATTGAATGTCGCTTTTTTATTGGATTAGAGCGCTGCGCTTAAGCACTGCCGCGAGGCAGGCGGCAGTCAGTGCCTTTGTCATCTAGCTTCTGTTTCCACAGTTCTTTCGCAGTTAAGCCACCAGAGTTTGATTTTTTAACAGCAGGCTTTTTCGCGGCCGCTTTTTTAGGAGCTTCTTTCTTAGTGGCGCTTTTCTTAGGAGCTGCTTTTTTGCTTTCAGACTTAGTTTCCGTCTTTTTCGCCGCTGCCTTTTTAGGCGCCGCTTTCTCAGCTTTAGCTGACTTGCCTTTCGCTAACGCTTTGGCTTCTTCGTCAAGCTGGGCCAAGCGGACGTTTTTGCCACCATCAACGCTGTACCAACCGTTGCTTGCTTCAATTTTTGGCTTTTTACCATGAGCTTTTTCGTAAGCTTCGGTATATTCCACCAGTACCTTTTCTTTATCCAGTTTGCTCATGCAAATTTTCCTTTATTCAAGGGTTACTTTAAAACTCTGCTTAAAAAAGCTTCACACTTTGTTTATACCGTTTTTTCGGATTATTGTCTAATTTACGTTAATATAACGTTTTTTCAGGCCTTTTAAGCGAGAAAGCAGTATGACAGTTAAGCGTTCTGAACTTCACCATTATTTAAATTCTTATTTAAACAGTGGGGTAATAAAAGACTACTGCCCAAACGGGTTACAGGTAGAGGGGACTGAATCTATTGGTAAAGTCATTACCGGAGTGACAGCGTGTCAGGCGCTCATAGATAAGGCCGTGGAAGAGCAGGCCGATGCTATTCTCGTGCATCATGGTTATTTCTGGAAGGGAGAACCTGAGCCTATCACCGGCATGAAAAAAAACCGTATAAAGCAATTGCTGAAGCACGACATTAACTTGTTTGCCTATCACTTACCGCTCGATGTTCATTCTGAGGTAGGTAATAACGCTCAGTTAGCAAAGCTGATGGGGTGGCAAATGGACGGGCCGGTTGATTCGAGTGATCCTGCGTGTCCTTTAGTGGTTGGCTCGGTAAGTGAATCAATGACAGGGCAGCTATTCGCAAATGAACTTGAGAGCAAATTACAACGCCCACTCACGTGCTGGGTAGAGCCGACTCGCCCTATTCAGAAGTTAGCTTGGTGTACCGGCGGTGGACAAGGCTTTATTGACAGGGCTGCTGCATTGGGCGTTGACGCTTTTATTACTGGGGAGGTCTCAGAGCCGACTATTCACAGCGCTCGCGAGCAGGGGATTGGTTTTTATGCCGCAGGCCATCATGCCACTGAGCGTTACGGCGCAAAAGCACTGGGTGAACATCTTGCCGGCAAGTTTGGTTTGGATGTGCGCTTTATTGATATAGACAGTCCGGCCTAGGTGATGCATGAATGAATAACGAAAAACGCCAACGTGGCGACTTTAGTGGTATTAGCAAAAAGTTTTCTAAGAACATTTATGACAGCACAAAAGGGCGCCTGAGAATGGCTGTTCTTAAAAGAGATTTGCAGCCTTTATTGAACGGTCAGACGTGCCAGGTTCTCGATGTCGGTGCGGGGCTTGGTCAGGCTAATGAGTGGTTTCTTGAAAAAGGTTTCGAAGTGTTGCATACCGACATTTCAGAAGAGATGGTTGAAGCCGCTCGGCTGCGTCATGAAGAGCTCGGGTTAGCCGGTAAATGCAGCTACCAAACTGCTGACTTAGCGACGTTAGCACGTAATGAAAGCCAATTTCCAATAGTGCTTTGCCATGCAGTTTTAGAATGGGTACCAGATGCCGAAACAGCATTGACTCAATTGAATGCGTTGCTAGCCCCGGGAGGTACACTTTCACTGATGTTTTACAACCGTAATGCCAAACTGTTTGCTAATGCGGTTTACGGTAACTTTGATTATATCGAGCGTGGCTTAAAGGTGAAAAAAACGGTGCGGTTAAGTCCGCAGAACCCGTTGGTGCCGGAAGAGGTTGAAAACATCGTGCATAAGCTTGGGCTGGAAGTGACCCAAAAAACCGGAGTTCGTTGCTTTCATGACTATTTGAGAAACCTTGATGATCAGCAGCGTTTCGGCGAGCTGCTCGCCATTGAATTGAAATATAACCAGCAACCCCCTTATCGCGACTTGGGGCGCTACCAACATTGGTTGATAAGAAAACCGGAGAACGAACAATGACAAAACAGTGCGCATTTATTGGTTTAGGTGTTATGGGCTACCCAATGGCGGGCCATTTGCAAAAGCAGGGCTTTGATACATGTGTGTATAACCGTACGGAGAGCAAAGCGAAAGCCTGGGTAAACGAGTACCAGGGGCGCTATGGTGAAACACCGGCACAAGCGGTTAAAAATGCGGATTTTGTTTTGGTTTGCGTTGGCAACGATGACGATGTGCGCAGTGTATTTTATGGCGACGATGGTATTTTAGCTGGCTTAAAAAATGGCGCTATTGTTATTGATCACACCACCGCATCGGCAGAGTTGGCCCGAGAACTTAACGAATCTGTTATTCAACAAGGTGGTCTATTTATGGACGCGCCGGTATCTGGTGGACAAGCTGGCGCCGAAAATGGTGTGTTAACGGCAATGGTTGGCGGTGAACAGGCTGCTTTTGATGCAGCTGGCGATGTATTGGCGTGTTATAGCAAAACACGTGAATTAATGGGCGACGCTGGAGCCGGGCAATTAGCTAAAATGGTGAACCAAATTTGTATTGCCGGCGTGGTTCAAGGCTTGTCCGAAGGTTTACAGTTAGCGCGCAAAGTAGGGCTAGATCCTGACAAACTTATTGCTGCAATAAGTCAAGGCGCTGCGGGCTCCTGGCAAATGGAGAACCGTTATAAAACGATGTGGAATAACGAATATGAGCATGGCTTTGCGGTAGACTGGATGCGCAAAGACCTAAAAATTGCGTTGAACGAAGCCGACAGACAAGGTCTCTCCATGCCATTAACTGCATTAGTCGATCAGTTTTACGCTGACGTCCAGAAGATGGGCGGCAACCGCTGGGATACTTCAAGCCTGCTAGCCCGCCTGGAAAAATAATATAACCGCGGTAGCCTAATGCTATTGCATCCGGTGAGATGCTGAAGGTTATAGATGATAATGGTAAGAAGTAGAGCTTCTGGCATTAAAAAAGGAGACTCACTGAGTCTCCTTTTTGTTTAACCAGCTTACCGAAGTCGGCTTACCTGAAGCCTTTACGGCGTAGAGCGTTAGTAGTGAACTCGTCACGGCTTACTTCAATATCCCACTCCATGTATGGGTCTTCTTCGTTACCCAAGCCAAGCGAGATATAACGACCAGAGTTTAAGTCGTACAATGCTTCGGCAGCCATCCATGGTACGTCTTGGTTATAGAACTGAGTATTCAGAGCTTCACCAACACGCCACAGTTCGCCACGACCGTCATAATGGTCGATGATAGACGCTGTCCAGCTATCTTCGTCAATGTACATAGTACGTTTTGAGTAGATGTGGCGTTCGCCTTCTTTCAGGCTACCTTCCACAACCCAGACACGGTGTTTTTCGTAACGAATAAGATCTTGGTTCATATGACCAGCCTGAATGATATCTTCATAATTTAATTCAGGGTTCATGATCTTAAAGTTGTTGTAAGGGATATAAATTTCTTTTTTACCCTTAAGCTCCCAGTTGTACTTGTCCGGCGCACCGTTGTACATATCAAGGTTATCTGAGGTACGCAGACCATCGGACGCGGTACCCGGACCGTCATAAGCTACGTTAGGCGCGCGACGAACGCGGCGTTGACCTGCGTTATAAATCCACGCACGACGACCTTCTTTAACCTGGTTAATGGTTTCGTGAACCAACAGAACGGTACCGGTTAAGCGCGAAGGTGCTTCAACTTCCTGCATAAAGTAAAACAGGATGTTGTCGTCAGCTTCCTGGCGACCTGTTTCTAAGTATTCAGGAAATGCCAGTGTTTCTTTCAGCTCAACGGTTACGTAATCACCATTCGCCAATACTGGAAATTGTGCAATGTTACGTGTTACTGCACCACCGCGATAACGAGTAATATGGTTCCAAACAACCTCTAAACCGTTCTGAGGAATAGGGAACGGAATGGTGGTGTCGAAGTTTTCCAGGCCGTTACCGCCTGCAACCATTTCTGCGTTTTCAGCATTTGACTTGATTTTTGGCCACAACTCGTCGGGGTAAGTCGCCGTACGGTGTGTCGGGTAAACATGCATTTTGTAGTCCGGATACTTCTCGAACATTGCAACCTGACCCGGCGTTAAGTTGTCTTTGTACTCAGCCAGGTTATCTTTAGTAATCGTGAATAGTGGCTTCTCGTCAGCAAACGGGTCATTACCGCGAACAACTTCTACGGAGTGATCAGAGTAACCACCGTCCCATGCGGGGATAGAACCGTCGGCATTTGCTGCCTTCTCAGCACCAATAGGGGTTAAGTCTTGACCAAGCCGTGCGGCTTCTTCAGGTGATACTTTAGCCGCAACGCTCGCGGAAATCACCGACATGGCGAAAACGCCAGCTTTTAGCATCAGTTTATTCATTATGATTTTCCTTGTTGTTCTACTTTCCAACATCACTTTGCCAGAGGACTGACCTCTCAGGCAATACTTTAACGAAAAAAAGCACGAAATTAACGAAAAAAGGTTTTCAAATTATCTTGAGCTTATACAATCCTATGACATTTTGAGTACCCAGGAGGTTCCATGCGTTCGTCTTTTGCCCTGTCCGGGCTGTTGTTGGGGGCGTTTTTTAGCACCGCGGTATATGCCCAGGACGGCGATACAACAACAAACACTGACTACGAAGTTATCAGTGCACCAGCGCTGTCGTCTGACGAAATACGAAGTGAAGTACTTATTGAAATTGCTTCTAATGGTCAACAACTTGTTGCTGTTGGCGCACACGGGAATGTGATTCGTCAGGACAGTGATGGCAATTGGGTGCAGGCAGATGTTGATAGCAGCGTACTCATTACCAGTGTTGATTTTGCGAACGCTGAAAAGGGTTGGGCGACGGGGCATCATGGTGTCATTTTAACAACTGAAGATGGCGGCCAAAGCTGGACACGTCAATTAGATGGTTTTCAATTAATGGAGTTGGAAAAGGCGTTTTATCAGAAAAAAGTGTCAGCTCTTCAAGCTCAAATTGAAAAAGAAGAAGATCCAGAGGTTATCGGCGAACTGGAGTGGCAGCTGGAAGAAGCTCAGTTTCAAATCAGTAATATTGAAGTGGCAGAGGAAGAAGGTCCCAGCAAACCATTTTTAGACATACTGGCACTCAATGAACAAACGGCGTTTGCTATCGGCGCTTACGGAACCTTCCTGAAAACCACTGATGGTGGAGCAAACTGGCAGGTTATTTCCGACAAGCTGGAAAACCCCGGGGGTTATCATTTAAATGCCATTATTGCTCGTGGCAATGACTTTTTCATTGTTGGTGAAGCAGGACTGTTGTTTAGCAGTGACGATAAAGGCGAAAACTGGACGCGCTTAGAATCGCCCTACAGAGGCTCGCTATTTGGCGCGCATTTAGATAATTCTGATAACTTATGGATTTATGGTCTTCGCGGTAACGCTTATGTCTCTTCGGACAAAGGTCAGTCTTTTGAGCAAGTTGAAACAGGCACTGGCGTTAACCTGTCTGCTGGTGTTTCAACTGAGTCAGGCGACCAGTTAATTGTCGGACATTCTGGAACGATTTTAAAAGTTGATGCCGAGCTCAATGTTGAGGCGCTCAGACACCCTAGTGGCTCCGTAATGACAGACATTGTCGTCGTTAACGACGGTGAGTGGTTAATGACGGGACGTAGCGGGTTATTACATTGGCCGGCTAAAGTGACTGAGGACGAAGCGTTGGCATCTCAACAAGGAGCGCAGTAACAATGGATAATCCAATATCGAAAAAGCCGGCGGGAATTATCGAGAAGTTACTTTTCGGATTTCGTGCGCCCTGGCTGGTTATATTCTTACTGATTACCGTTTTTCTTGGATACAACGCCGCGCAGGTTCGTCCCGATGCCAGCCTGACCAAGATGATTCCAACGCATCATCCGTTTATTCAAAACTATTTTGAGTATCAGGATGACCTTGCCAGCTTAGGTAACGTTGTCCGTATCGCAGTTGAGCATAAAAACGGTGATATTTTTGACGCCGAGTTTCAAAAGAAACTGCAGGAAATTACGGATGAGGTCTTTTTTATTCCGGGTGTTAACCGTTCAGGCTTAAGAAGCTTATGGACCCCTAATGTCCGCTGGATGGAAGTGACCGAAGAAGGCTTTGTGGGTGGTCCCGTTATTCCGGACAGTTATGATGGCAGCGAGGAGTCGCTAGAGAAGCTACGAACTAACGTTCTGCGCTCTGGTGAAGTCGGTAACCTCGTTGCAAATAACTTTGAATCAACCATCATTTATGTACCACTTGATGAAGTTAATCCGGAAACGGGCAAAAAGCTCGACTATCAGGAGTTTTCAGAAAAGCTGGAAACCTTGGTCCGCGAAAAATACCAAAGTGAAGACATTGCTATTCACATTACCGGCTTCGCCAAACTCATTGGTGATCTCATTGAGGGGGCTGAGCAGGTTGGCTTGTTCTTCTTGCTGGCTATTGCCATTACGTTAGCGATGCTTTATGCCTATAGCCGTTGCTGGCGAAGTACTTTTACCGTACTTGGCTGTTCTATTATCGCGGTACTCTGGCAGCTGGGCATTATTAAGCTGATAGGCAGTGGTATTAATCCATATTCGATGCTGGTGCCGTTCCTGGTCTTTGCGATAGGGGTATCGCACGGTGTTCAGGTTATCAATGCGATTAGTCATAACCGCGTTGCCGGCTTTGACAAGCTTGAATCTGCCAAACTAGCGTTCCGCGGGCTTTATGTTGCGGGTCTAACGGCACTGGCAAGTGACGCCATTGGCTTTACCACACTCATGGTTATTGACATAGAAGTCATTAAAGAGCTGGCGATTGCCGCAAGTATTGGTGTTGCGGTTGTGGTGTTGACTAACTTGGGTCTACTGCCAATTTTAATGTCGTACCTGGGTACTTCTAAAAATGGCGTAGAGTATGAGAAACGCATTGAAGGCGAGCGTCACCCCATATTTGAGTTATTTTCTAAGTTTACTCAACCTAAATGGGCTTATTCCGCAGTAGCGGTTGCATTAGCAATGTTGGCTTGGGGCTTAATTAACAGCCAGAATATGGAGATTGGCGACCTTGATAAAGGGGCACCAGAGTTGCGTCCTGACAGCCGTTACAACCAGGACAACGCCTTTATTGTCGACAACTACAGCTCGAGTACCGATATCTTTGTTGTTATGGCAGCATCTGCGCCAGAACAATGCATTGCTTATGACAACCTGGAGCTAATGGAGCGCTTTAGTTGGCACATGGAAAACACCCCGGGTGTGCAAGACGTTAAATCAGTCGTCTACGTGTCAAAAATGGGCATGTTCGGTATTAATGAGGGGAACCTCAAGTGGTTCAGCCTGAACCGCAACAAATATGTTATTAACGCATCATTAAGCCGTATTCCTGATGGTTTAATTAATAACGATTGCTCAATGGCACCTATCATCATTTATCTGGATGATCACAAAGCAAAAACTCTGCAAACCGTTGTCGACTCAGTGGAAAGTTTCAATAACCGTTACCAACAGGAAGGGCTTGATTTGCTCATGGCTGCCGGTAACTCGGGTATTGAAGCGGCGACTAACGATGTTATCTCCAAAGCTCAGAACAAAATGTTGTTGTGGGTGTATGGCGTGGTTATTGTGCTTTGTTTCATAAGTTTCCGCAGCTTAAGAGCCGTTGCCTGTATTATTTTACCGTTGGCGTTTACGACCGTCATGAGTCAAGGCTTAATGGCTGTGCTGGGTATTGGCATTAAAGTCGCGACTTTACCGGTTATAGCCTTGGGTGTCGGTATTGGTGTTGACTACGGCATTTATATTTACAGTAAAGTGAAAGAAGGCTTACAGCAGGGGATGTCACTGCAGGACACCTATAAATATTCGCTGGATAATACGGGTAAGGCCGTTGGCTTTACAGGACTTACTCTGGCAATAGGTGTAGCAACCTGGATATTCTCGCCAATTAAGTTCCAGGCGGATATGGGCATCTTGCTGACCTTCATGTTCCTTTGGAATATGTTGGGCGCGCTCATTCTTATTCCGGCATTGGCGCGTTTGTTCCGAGTAGGCAGTAAAAACGAGCAGTAACTGCTATTCACTGACAAATGGTGGAAAAAACTAAGCGTCGGCTTTTATTAAGTCGGCGCTTTTTTCTGCAATGGCGATAGTGGGGGCGTTGGTGTTACCGCTAATAACCGTGGGCATAATTGAGGCATCGACGACCCGTAAACCTTTAACGCCATGTACTTTCAGCGACGCATCGACAACGGCTTCTGAGTCGCTGCCAGGACCCATCTTACAAGTGCCGACTGGATGGTAAATAAGCCCTGTCCTCGACTTGATTTCGTCGAGTAGCAGCGAATCGTTTGTTGCGTTCTCAGTTGGAAACAGGCGTCCGCCATTATGTCTGTTGAGTGCCGGTTGTTTGATTATCTCAAAGGCTTTTTTTATTCCCTGTAACAGCGCTTGTTGATCGTCATTTTCTTTTAAAAAACCATAAGTGATTGTCGGCTTGCCCATTGGGTTATCCGAGTTTAACTGAACCTGACCACGAGACTTAGGTCGAAGCAGGCAAACGTGACAGGTGAAACCGTTGGTTAGCGTGGGTAGCCAGTCATAACCGCTGTCATTAAACATCACGGGTAGTAAATGGACTTGTATGTCGGGCTCGTTAACTGCTTCTGATGAACAATAAAACGCGCCAACTTCAGCAATCGAATGCGCCAACTGGCCTTTACCGGTAAACAGGTATTTTAGGAAAGGCACTGAAAGCTTCAGTAAACTCCAGGGTGTCAGAGTCAATCCGTCTTTGGCTTTGTTCTTGTAATGCAGGCTGATGTCGACGTGCTCTTGTAAATTTTTACCCACACCGGGTAACTCATGAACGAGGTTAACACCTGCATTCGCTAATTCGTTAGCCGGACCAACACCGGAGCGCAGTAAAATTTGCGGTGAGTTAAAAGCGCCAGCGCTTAAAATAACTTCTTTATTCGCCATTGCGATATAAGACTGACCAGACCTTTGATAAGCAATGCCAGTGGCGGTTTTGCCACAGAATAAAACACGTTCAGTTAGGCAGCCAGTTAACACTGTTAGATTCGCTCTGTGTAACGCGGGTTTTAGGTAAGCGTGATAGGCACTGCAACGCTTACCATCTTTCATCGTAAACTGATAGGGGCCATGACCCTCTAATTGCGAGCCGTTAAAGTCAGTATTTTGAGGTAGACCGTATTCCTCACAGGCGCTTAGAAATTGCCTTGAAACGGAGTAGTAAGGTATTACGTCAGAAACATGCAACGGGCCACTGGCGCCATGGTAGGTGTTAGCGCCACGACTGTTGCTTTCACTTTTGATAAAGTAGGGCAGTAAGTCGCTATAACTCCAGCCGCTGTTGCCTAAAGCGGCCCAGTGATCATAGTCGGATGCAAGGCCGCGAGTGTATATCATGGCATTGATTCCACTACTGCCACCGAGCATTTTTCCGCGCGGTGTATAACTGCCTTTAGGCGTGGTTAAATGCGGCTCTTTTTCGGCGCGGTACAACCAATTAAATTTGCGGCTGTGCATAAAGCGGGCAAACCCCGATGGCATGTCAGAAAACAGCCCACCATGAGATGTTCCTGCCTCTAATAACAAAACGCTGTGTTTACCGTTCTCTGAGAGCCTATTGGCGAGCGTACAGCCGGCAGAGCCGGCTCCGACAATAATGTAGTCGTATGACTTTTGAGTGTTAGAGCGAGGCGGCGTAGTCATACAGTGACTTTAAAAGGCGCAGTTTGTGCGCGTCTTCCTGATGCTGATTAGCCAACTCCTCGAGGCGCAACGCAAAAGCGTCTGCAGAGAGCATCCCTTCCGGCGGGTCAATGAGACGTTGCTGACAGAATTGACGCCACTGATTCAGTTCCTTGTCTGTTAAAGTTGAAGGATAGTTACGGGCCCGGTACCGTAGCAATAACTTCTCCATGCGAGAGTCTTCAAAAGCCAAATCTAACCCGGCCAGCTGTTGTGGCTCAGACGTCCTAATAATCTCCATGTGTTTTTTGTCTTGCGGTGAGAAAAAGCCGTCGTAAATTTGGTGGTCAACATCGGTTCTCGGTGCGAACGCTTTCGTTTGTTCGAACACCTGCATCAGCTTGTCTCTGAATTCACTGTTTTCTTGTAACCATTGCGCATTCTTAGCTACCGTGTTCATGTCCAGTTCGGCTTTCTCTGAAGCATCATCAGAAATTGTTTTGATGGGGGCAAGAAACGGGTTGCGACCTAAATGAATATTCTGAATGCCACTTTTCTGTTGACCTTGGGCTTCCAGCTCTTTTCGGCTGGTGTAAGTCAGTTCAATCAGTTCTTCGACTGATCTTTCCGCAAATAGGGCGGGGTCAATGCGTAGATCCCAGGCAATAATGTTACTGTTCTGCTTTGGGTGAAACCCAAGGGGCAAGATAGCGGATAAATATCGGTTTACGGTGCCATAAAAGCCACTGACATGCGCTAAAGGCTCAGGCGCTTGCCAGTTGAATAAGCTTAGCAGCTTTTGCTTACGCCGAATGCTGTAGGCCCACTGCCATAATTTTGGCTGCTTTTCTTTAATGAGTTTAGCCAGCCCAATGGTCGCATAGACATCGGACATTGCATCGTGCGCCTGGCCATGCTCAATGTTATTAGCGACACTTAAGTGCTCGAGTTTCAGGCTAGGTTGACCGTCCTCATTGTCTGGCCAGTTAATACCTTCAGGCCGCAGTGCAAAACAGGCTCGGGTGACATCAATTAAATCCCATCGGGAATTGCCATTTTGCCAGCTGTATTCATAAGGGTCATAGAAATTGCGATAAAACAGGGAGCGGGTTACTTCGTCATCAAACCGAATATTGTTGTAACCAATAATGGTGGTGTTGGGCTTTTGAAACTCTTCGGCAATGGCTTTGCTGAACGCAGCCTCACTGACCCCTTGTTTTAGTGCCAACTGTGGTGTTATGCCGGTCACTAACGTCGCCTCAGGGTTAGGCAGAAAATCTGGCGTAGGTTGCACATACAGTGTTAACGGGCGCCCGACCACATTAAAGTCAGTGTCGGTGCGAAGCCCGGCAAATTGCGCCGGGCGGTCAACTAACGGGTTGGCTCCCCAAGTCTCGTAATCGTGCCAGTAAAAAGTCTCTTGTTCGTTTTGTGCCATAACCTAAGCTTACGCTGCTCTATAGAAAAGAAAAACTATAGCATGAGCTTGTCCGCGAATTCAGCCATTATTAACGGTTTGCTTGAGCTTATGACTAAGCGTCCAAAAGCTACTCATGTATAGGTATCTGAGCTACTAATTATTCTCTTTAGTTTGCGTTATCTCAAAATGTTACACTTGAAAGGATCTTACTACCTGAACGACTGAATGAAGCTTTTTAATTTACAGCGCAGAATTAGCTTGGCCATAGTATTGGCAATTCTCACCTCTGGCATTGTTGTTTCAGTGACCGTTGCTTATCCTTTAGTGACGGAGCTCTATCAGCAAACGATTCGCTTAACGCGAAGCTCGGTAGATTTAAAAGCGTTTAATATTCAACAGGTTTATGACCACCAGTTGGCGGTTGCTAAGCAAGTTAGCAGCCGTTCCAGAATAGCCTATAAGCTCAAAGAATTAGCAGACGAATCAACAACTCGAAAAGAAGCGCAAGCATTTATAGAGCCAAAATTAAAACATGCCATGTCGGTAGAGAACGATATTTTTGCCATTATTGAGCTCGACGCTGACGGCAAGCTACTGGTGACAATCAATGAAAGTAGCGCTTCCTTACCGCTGGTAAAAAGCACTGACGCCGTATTTAACTTTATCGAAATTCAAACGCCTGACGTGTCTGCGTATATGACAAGTCGTTTTATTACGCCAATCAAGATGGGTGACAGAGTTGTTGGGTATAGCATTGTATTTTTCAAACCGAAACAGTGGGTAACTGCTTTAGACTACCTACCGTCGGCTGAAACATGTTTCATTAACGACAAAACAAAAGAGCGGATAGCGTTAGCCGGACAAAAGCTGATAGCGTCGAAACAAGAAGCTTGTTTACGGGGGAGAGGTAAGGTCGAAGAGCTTCGCCCCAATGACGCTTATTTAGTGACGTTGGGTTCTGGTGATCGTTTTGTCAGTTACGACAGAGATATTACTATTGATGATTGGAAGTTGATGCTAAACATACCTGTGCCGGTTATGTTTAAAGACGTTATTAATAAAGCGGTTTGGGGCGGCTTGGCATTACTTGGCTTGAGCTTGTTCTTTAGTTGGCTCGGTATTCGAATTATAAAACCCTTAACCCGGAAGTTAATAGAACAAACTTCGCAAATAGCGCAGTCTGCCAATGAGCTAAAAGTGTCTAATCTAGCGTTTGAGCAAAGTGAAGGCTTATTGGTGATAACAACGGCCGACTTGACTATTTACCGTGCGAACAGGAGTTTTGCGGCACTTCTTAATAGACGCCCTCAAAAGTTATATAAACAACCGCTAATCCATTTGTTAGATCCTGAATTTTGTAATCCTAAGGCTTTTTCTGAACAGCTGATAAAGGACAGTGTTTGGCAGGGTGAGGTTTGGTTGAAACAAGATGGTGCTGACTCGTTACCTTGTTTGCTGACTGCATCTCCCGTTCGTGATGAAGACGGCCATTTAAATTACTATGTCATGACATTCACTGATATCAGTGAGCGTTTAGCCGAAGAGGATGCATTAACCGAACAGGTGAACCATGATGAGCTGACCCACTTATTCAATCGCTCGGCCTTTGACCGCCATTTGGAGAAATACCTTCAGCAAGCGAAGGTCGGTAATCGTCGTTTCGCTATTTTGTTTATGGACTTAGACAAATTTAAACCGGTGAATGATACCTACGGGCACGATGCAGGTGATGAGTTACTCTGTCAGGTTGCAAACCGAATGGAAAATAGCCTGCGTAAGAGCGATATGATTGCAAGGCGTGGCGGCGATGAATTCGTTGTGTGTACCAGCTTTTTAGACGAGCCTCAGGACGAAGCCCTTCGAATTGCGTCAAAGATACACAGTGAAATGAACCGTCCTTTTGTATTGAAACAGGCGCAAGTGACTATTGGTATTTCCATTGGAATTGCGATTTATCCTGAACATGGCAATTCAGCAGAGCTGCTTCTTAAAGCCGCAGATAAAGCGATGTATCAGGTCAAAGAGCGGCAGCGCAACAGTATTTTAATAGCAGAAAGTGATAAGTTGTACCCATAGCTTACGGGTATCGCAAGCTATGGGAAAAGTCTATACCCGCTCATAATCCTCAATAATCAAGTCGTAAGCTTTTTTCAATTTTTCTGTCAGAGATCGGTTGTCGTCGTGACGAAAGGCAAGTTCTGCGTGTGGCAATATCCGTTCGCCTACGCGACGGGCAATGGCGTCTTCTAACTGCTGCTGGTCGCCCGATGAGGCCTCGGTTGGTACTTCAACGGTAATGTCGCCTTTTGAACCAATGTGCTCATAGTTAACACGATAAGTTGGCATAATCCCTCCATCAATCGCATTGCTAAATGCGTGTTTATCCCCTCTAATAAGACTAGACGAAATACAATAAAAAGCAGGGGACATGAGTTATGAAAAAAATATTTATCTTATCGGTACTGGCTGGCGCACTGATTGGATCAGCGCCGTTGCAGGCGGATGACCACGGTGCTGAATACGCAATGGCGATTCACGGTGGTGCCGGAACCATTACGCGTGCGAATTTAACGGATGAACAAGAGCAAGCCTACAAAGACAAACTGAACGAAGCGTTAGAGGCCGGTCGGGCAGTATTGAAAGACGGAGGTGACAGCACCACTGCGGTTATTGCGGCTATCCAAGTGATGGAAGAGTCCCCTTTGTTTAACTCGGGCAAGGGCGCTGTTTATACCTGGGACGGTGAACACGAACTGGATGCGTCATTAATGGAAGGCGAAAAGGGTAACGCGGGCGCAGTCGCTGGTGTAAAAACCGTGAAAAGTCCTATTGAACTGGCACGTGAGGTGATGGAAGAGTCGGTACACGTCATGCTCAGTGGCGAAGGCGCTGAACAATTTGCCAAACAGCAAGGTTTAGAGCTGGTCGATAACAGCTATTTTAATACGGAACGTCGCTATCAACAGCTGTTAAAAGCCAAAGAAAAAATTAAGGCAAGTGAGCAGCCAGAGCAGCAAGCCTGGGAGTATCTCGATTTAGATTATAAATACGGTACGGTTGGCGCTGTAGCGGTCGATAAAAACGGTTTATTAAGCGCCGGTACGTCAACAGGCGGCATGACGGCGAAGCGTTATGGTAGAATAGGTGATTCCCCTATTATTGGTGCTGGCACTTGGGCGGATAACGACAGTTGTGCGGTATCAGCTACTGGGCACGGTGAGTATTTTATTCGCTTTCACGTGGCAGCAGATATTTGTTCGCGGGTTAAGTACAAAGGCCTCTCGGTCAGTGAAGCCGGCGACGAAGTCATTCATGGCGTGCTGGAGCAAGCCGGAGGTACCGGTGGCGTGATTATTATTGATGCCGAGGGCAATGTGGCCATGCCGTTCAATACCGAAGGTATGTATCGTGGCTACTTTAAAGGCGACGGTAACACGCACATTGCTATTTATAACGAGGAAGAATAAGTTCGGAGTTTATGAGTCGTAACAAAACGAATACCAACCCTTTCGTTAAAAAATATCAGTCTCAATTAGAGCAATGTACGTACCAAAAGGCCGCGCAACTGCGCGGTCGTTTGCGTGGGCTGGTGAAAATAAAAGATGAAAAGAAGCAGCAAAAAGTGCTCAGAGCCATCGAGGCCGACATTGAGCAGGCGGAGCTGAATTACTTACAGCGCTGTGAGCAGTCTTTTCATATTGAATACCCTGAAAATTTACCGGTTGCACAGCAGCGAGACGATATAAAAAAAGCCATAGAGGACAACCAGGTGGTGGTTGTCGCTGGTGAAACCGGGTCTGGTAAAACGACTCAGCTACCGAAAATGCTGCTGGAGCTTGGTTATGGTCGCAAAGGTGTCATCGGCCATACACAGCCAAGGCGGTTAGCGGCCCGAAGTGTTGCCGCGCGCATTGGTGAAGAGCTTCAGGATTACTCTAAACAGCAAGTAGGTTACAAAATCCGCTTTCAAGATGAAACCGCCCCGACGACTGCTGTTAAGTTAATGACTGACGGTATGCTGCTCTCCGAGCTGCAACAGGACCCGTTACTACTGCAATACGACGCTATTATTATCGATGAAGCGCACGAACGCTCGTTAAACATCGACTTTTTGCTCGGCGTTTTACACACCTTGCTGCCTAAACGCCCGGACTTAAAAGTTGTTATTACCTCGGCAACTATTGAAACCGAACGTTTTTCTAAGCACTTTCATGATGCACCGGTATTAACGGTTAGCGGTCGGACTTATCCCGTGGAAGTGCGTTACCGTGACCCATCAGAAGGCAATAAGACCTCTGAAACGGATATTCTGCAAGGCGTTTGTGATGCAGTAGAAGAACTGCAGAGTGAAGGGGACGGTGACATTCTTATTTTTGCGAGCGGTGAGCGGGAAATTCGCGACTACGCCGACGCTATTGGCGATTTAAAACTGAGAAACACGGAAACTCTGCCACTTTATGCGCGGCTATCTTCCCATGAGCAAAATCGCGTGTTTCAGTCGCATTCTCAACGACGTATTGTCATTGCTACCAATGTGGCGGAAACGTCACTGACAGTGCCTGGCATCCGCTATGTGATTGATCCGGGAACGGTACGGATTAGTCGTTACAGTTACCGAACAAAGGTTCAGCGCTTGCCGATTGAGCCAATTTCGCAGGCCAGTGCGAATCAACGGAAGGGGCGTTGCGGTCGTATCGGTCCGGGCATTTGTATTCGCTTGTACAGCGAAGACGACTTTTTACAGCGTCCGGAATATACCGACCCGGAAATACTACGGACAAATTTAGCGGCCGTTATTCTACAAATGTCGGCGCTGCGTCTTGGGGATATTCGAGACTTTCCGTTTGTACAAAAGCCGGATGAGCGCTTTGTTAAAGACGGTTTGAATCTGCTGGAAGAGCTCAATGCCATAGAGCCGGGTAAAAAGCGAGAAAAGCCAAGGCTCACGGAAATAGGACGGCAGCTTTCTCGTTTACCGTTAGACCCTCGGTTGGCGCGAATGGTGTTGGCCGCCAAACAGTATGGCTGTGTTCGGGAAATGCTGGTGATAACAGCCGCTTTGAGCATACAGGATCCGCGTGAGCGGCCGCATGAGTTTAAACAAAAAGCCGATGAGTGGCATCAGCGGTTCCATGACAAGCAGTCCGACTTCATGGCGTATCTGAACCTATGGAATTACATAAAAGACAAGCAAAAAGAGCTGTCAGGTAATCAGTTTCGCAAGCAAGTGGCACGTGAATTTATTCATTTCATGCGGCTACGCGAGTGGCAGGACATTTATACACAAAGTCGCCAGACGGTGCGGGAGCTTGGTTTTTCTATTAATGAAGAGCCTGCGACTTATGAACAAGTGCACCGTGCGCTTATATCCGGTTTGTTGTCGCAAGTAGGTATGAAAGAAGACCGGCATGAATATCAGGGCACGCGACAAACTAAGTTTCACATTTTTCCGGGCTCCGGGCTCTTTGGCAAACCACCTAAATGGGTGGTGACCGCAGAGCTTGTCGAAACCTCGAAGCTGTATGCGCGCATTAATGCGGATATAGACCCTTTATGGGTTGAGGAGGCAGCTTCTCACTTGGTGAAGAAAAGCTATTTAGAGCCGCACTTTGAGAAGAAAAAAGGCAGTGTGGTGGCAGACGAGCAGGTGACTATGCTGGGCTTAGTGTTAGTGCCAAGACGACGCGTTCAGTATGGCCCTGTAGCACCAACTAAGGCGCGTGAGATATTCATCCGCGAAGGCTTGGTTAACAGTCAATTGCAACGCAAGTTGCCGTTTATTCAACACAACTTGAAACTGATTCAAGACGTTCAGGCCCTGGAGGCGAAGTCGCGGCGCCGCGATATTCTGGTGGATGAGGAAGTCCTTTTTGAAGCGTATGAACGGCACATACCGGAAGGCATTTATAACGAAAAGCTGTTAGCCGGTTGGTGGCATAAAGCTGCCAAAAAAGAGCCGAAGCTATTGTTTTTTGAACGAGATGATCTCATTGCCGGTGAGACCGAACACATTACCGAGAACGATTATCCGGAGTTCTGGCGACAGGGTAACTTGCGTTTGCCATTAACCTATCACTTTGAGCCTAATGCGGTTGATGATGGGGTGAGCGTCAATATTCAATTAGGGGTGCTTAATCAGGTAAAACCTGAAGGTTTTGACTGGCATATACCGGCATTGCGCGAAGAGCGCATTGCTCATTTAATTAAGTCACTACCAAAAGCGTTGCGCAGAAACTTTGTGCCTGCGCCTAATTTTGCTGGCGCCATAATGGCTGACGTTGAGCCCTTTGAAATGTCGTTGTTAGAAGCCATGACACACAAACTTCGCCGTATGACCGGCGTAACCGTACCGGGTGACAGCTGGGACGAAAACAGTTTGCCATTGCATTTACGTATGAACTTTAAAGTACTGGACGGCAAAAAGCTCATAAAGCAGGGCAGAGATTTACAACGTTTACAAGACGAGCTGTCCGGGAAGGTTCAGCAACGTCTGGAAAAGGCTGCTGGTGATGATATTAGCCGCGATGACGTTGAAAGCTGGGACTTTGACGATTTGCCGGAGGTGGTGACAGAAGCGCAGCAGGGGTTTGAAATTAAGGCTTATCCTGGCTTAGCGATTAAAGGCAGCCGTGAGGTTGCGTTGCAGTTATTTGACTCGAAAGAAGAAGCCGAACAGCAGCACCGACAGGGCTTGCGTCGACTGTTGTTAAAGCAAATTCCATCACCAGTAAAGCATTTGCAAAAGTCGCTATCGAATAAAGCGAAGCTGGCGATGTACTTTAACCCCTGGGGTAAGGTAGAAACTCTAATTGAAGACTGTATTGCCGCAGCGGTTGATGCGGTGATTGACGAGCAACTTGAAGCAGGAAATAGGCTAAGAGACGAACAAGGTTTTGAACGCTTAAAAGAGCAAGTGCGAGGCGAATTGAACGAACGAGTTGAACAGATAGCGCTCAGGGTTGAGCAATGTCTGACACATTCGCAGGATGTTCGCAAAGCGCTTAAAGGTAAAATTCCGCTCGATCAAATTCAGTCGCGAGGTGACATTCAGGATCAACTGGATAACTTAATTTTTCCGGGCTTTGTCTCGAGGTTTGGTGAACAACGGCTCGACGATATTGTGCGCTACTTAAAAGCCATGCAACGTCGTTTGGAAAAACTGCCGGTGGATCCCAATAAAGATCGCTTAATGACCATAGCGCTCAGTAATTTACAGGAAGCCTATAGTGCGGTCTTAAAACGTTATAAAACCGGCGCTTTGATTCCTGAAGATGTAGCTGAAATTCGCTGGATGATAGAGGAGCTGAGAGTTTCGTTCTTTGCTCAGACGTTAGGAACGAAATATCCAGTGTCTGAGAAGCGAGTGAAGCAGGCCATAGAGGCGATCAAAAAAGGCGGCTGAAATAAGCCGCCTTTCTCAAGCTAACGCTCGAAATATTAAGCCGTGTATAGGCCTAAGTTCTCTTTTGCGTATGCTTCAAACTCAGTGAAGCCGCCAACGTGTGACTCGTCAACAAAAATTTGAGGTACTGTGTGTACCGGCTTTCCAACCGTTTTTTCTAAGTCCGCTTTAGAAATGCCTTCTGCGTGAATATCAACGTAGCGATAATCGAAGTCATCGCGGTCTGCTTTTAACTGTTCGGCAACTTCTTTTGCGCGTACGCAGAACGGGCAGCCAGGGCGTCCAAAAATTACTGTAAACATGAAATACCTCTTCCTTAATCAGTGTTATCGGGAATTATCCATTTTTTAGGCATAAAAACAAATGGCTCTTACCGATGACTGTAATCGATTCTGTGAATAGCCAATACGCTCTGTGCTAGTGTTCAATATCCAGGTCGGATTCCGGTACGCAACAGCAGGGCAAAATATCGCCCTTTCGAACGTAAGCTAACGGCTCAGTGGTATAACGTACTTGACCAGAATTTAGTTTAGTCCGGCATGCACCACAAAATCCACTACGACAATGGTAGTGCATTTCCAGCTGGTGTTTTTCCAGTGTCTCCAGCAACGTTCCTTCAGTCGCGTCAACGGCAAGCTCAGGCCCACCGTTAACTTTGACGTTAAAGGTTTTAGTCATAGCTTAGAGATCAAAGTCCCCAAGATCGGAGGCGTTAACTTCGCTATCAATTTGGCCAACCAGGTAAGAGGTAATTTCCGCTTCCTGAGGAGCCACCTGCACGTTGTCAGAAACCAAATACTTGTTCATCCACGGCAGCGGGTTAGAGCGCATATTTTCGAAAGGAGCGTCAAAGCCTATTGCCTGCATACGTAGGTTGGCGATGTACTCAACGTACTGACATAACATGCTCTCGTTCAGACCAATCATTGATCCGTCTTTGAACAGGTAGTGAGCCCATTGCTTTTCCTGCTTCACTGCGGTCATGAAAATTTCATAAGCTTCGTCACGCAGCTCTTCGGCAATTTCTTTCATTTCTGGGTCGTCTTCGCCGTACTGCCATAAGTTCAGAATATGCTGAGTTGAAGTTAAATGGACGTTTTCATCGCGTGCAATCAGCTTAATGATTTTGGCGTTACCTTCCATGAGCTCACGCTCAGCGAATGCGAAAGTACAGGCAAAGCTGACATAGAAACGAATGGCTTCCAGTGCGTTCACCGAGTTAATGCACAAGAACAGTTTCTTTTTAATTTCGCGCTGAGTCACATTGTACGTTTCACCGTCGATCGTTACTTCACCTTCACCGTGGGTTTGCCACAGCTGTGTGTAGAAAATAAGGTCGTCGTAGTATTGCGAAATATCGTTCGCACGAATTTTAATTTGCTCGTTAATAACGATGTCTTCAAACACTTCGCTTGGGTCAGTAAACAAGTTACGCAAAATATGCGTGTATGAGCGAGAGTGAATGGTCTCAAAGAATGACCAGGTCTCAATCCAGGTTTCTAACTCTGGAATCGACACAATCGGTAACAACGCAATATTTGGTGAACGACCCTGAATAGAATCCAGCAGTGTTTGATATTTCAGGTTTGAAATAAACACGTGCTTTTCGCTGTCAGTGAGTTTATTAAAGTCGACTCGGTCACGGCTTACGTCAATTTCTTCAGGGCGCCAGAAAAAGCTAATTTGTTTTTCTATAAGCTTTTCAAAAATACTGTGTTTTTGTTGATCGTATCGAGCCACGTTAACCGAGTTACCTAAAAACATAGGTTCGGTTAACGGGTTCGTTTGTTCCTGGTTAAACGTTGAGTACGACATTTCGCAAAATCCTTCTTTTAAATTTTACAAGCGCCGCCGGCACAGTCGTCATCTTCTTCAATGATGACTTCAGATGGCTGTGCACCAGGCTTTTCTGCTGTTTTACGGGCTGCGATATCTGATTGATTATCGGCCGCACCGTCACGCGTGTTGTGATAATAGAGGGTCTTAACGCCCAGCTTGTAAGATGTCAGCAGGTCTTGTAACAACTGTTTCATCGGTACTTTACCCGCATCGAACTTGCCTGGATCGTAGTTGGTGTTGGCAGAAATAGTTTGGTCGACAAACTTCTGCATAATACCGACTAACTCTAAGTAACCTTTATTATTCGGAATTTGCCACAGCAGTTCATATTTATCTTTCAGGGTTTCGTAGTCCGGAACTACTTGCTTAGTAACACCATCTTTTGACGCTTTTACGCTGACAAAACCGCGCGGTGGCTCGATGCCATTGGTCGCATTTGAAATTTGCGAAGACGTTTCAGATGGCATAAGCGCTGAAAGGGTAGAGTTGCGCATACCGTGCTGCTTAATATCAGCGCGCAGTTGATCCCAGTCGAGATGCAGAGGCTCATTACAAACACTGTCCAGCTCTTTCTTATAAGTATCTGTCGGCATAATGCCTTGCGAGTAGGTAGTCTCGTTAAACTTCGGACAGGCCCCTTTTTCTTTTGCCAGGTTCATTGAGGCTTTCATCAGGTAATACTGTATAGCTTCGAAGGTTTTGTGAACCAGACTGTTCGCCGAGCCGTCAGAGTATTTAACACCGTGCTTAGCCAAGTAATAAGCGAAGTTAATGACACCAATACCTAAAGTACGACGGTTCATAGTCGCATTATACGCTGCTGGAACTGGGTATTCCTGATAGTCGAGTAGGCTGTCGAGCGCACGAACGGCTAAGTCAGCCAGTTCTTCAAACTCGCCTAAGTCGCTAATTTTACCCAAGTTGAATGCTGACAGGGTACACAGCGCAATTTCACCTTCTTCGTCATTGACGTGTTGTAATGGCTTAGTTGGCAAAGCAATTTCCAGACACAGATTGCTTTGACGAATAGGCGCAACTTTCGAGTCAAACGGGCTATGCGTATTGCAGTGGTCAACGTTTTGTACGTAAATACGCCCCGTGCTGGCACGCTCCTGCATAAACAGGCTGAATAGCTCAATGGCTTTAATGCGTTTTTTACGAATGCTTTCGTCTTGCTCATACTGAACGTACAGCTGCTCGAACTTCTCCTGATCTTCGAAGAATGCGTCGTACAGGCCCGGTACGTCAGAAGGGCTGAATAGCGTAATGTAGTCGTCTTTAATCAAACGTTGATACATCAAGCGGTTGAATTGAACGCCGTAGTCCAAATGACGAACACGGTTTTCTTCAACGCCACGGTTGTTCTTAAGCACCAACAAGCTTTCTACTTCTAAATGCCATAGTGGGTAGAACAGAGTTGCTGCGCCACCACGAACACCGCCTTGCGAACAGCTCTTAACCGCCGTCTGGAAGTATTTGTAGAAAGGAATACAGCCAGTGTGGAACGCTTCACCGTTTCGAATTGGGCTGCCCAGCGCACGAATGCGACCGGCATTAATACCAATACCGGCTCGTTGAGAAACGTATTTCACAATGGCGCTGGCGGTCGCGTTAATAGAGTCCAGGCTGTCGCCCGTTTCAATTAATACGCATGAACTGAACTGACGTGTTGGTGTACGAACGCCAGACATAATGGGTGTTGGTAGTGAAATTTTAAACTCAGACGTTGCATCATAGAAACGCTTGATGTAATCCATGCGAGTTGCTTTCGGATAGTTCGCGAACAAGCAGGCAGCGACTAAAATGTATAAGAACTGGGCGCTTTCATAAATATCGCCAGTCACACGGTTCTGCACTAAATATTTATTTTCAAGCTGCTTGACCGCTGCATAGGAGAAATTCATGTCGCGCCAGTGGTCGACAATCTCGTCCATCTGATCAAACTCAGCTTCGCTGTAGTCTTCCAGCAAGTGCTCGTCATAACGGTGCTCTGCCACCATTTTCTTGACGTGATCGAATAAACGAGGGGGTTCAAATTTCCCGTAAGCACGCTTACGTAAATGAAAGATAGCCAGACGCGCGGCCATGTACTGATAGTCAGGAGCTTCTTCCGAGATTAAATCAGCTGCAGCCTTAATAATGGTCTCGTGAATGTCTTCGGTTTTAATGCCATCGTAAAACTGAATATGAGACTTAATTTCGACTTGAGAAGCGGAAACATTATGCAGGCCTTCCGCTGCCCACATGATCACTCGATGGATTTTATCTAGGTTTAGCGGTTCACGCTCTCCGCTACGTTTGGTGACATACAGTTGCTCGTTCATTTTGCGCCGACTCTTAGCTTTTTGTTATAGATATGTAGCCACAAGATATTGTGGTCATTAGTTATACAGAGTGAAATTCACACAATATCTAGTGTCTTTGATTTTTCAGTATGCTAGGTCTTAGTCAGACTTTGATCAAGCGAATTTATCGAGAAAATGAAAAGAAATTCGACGTTTAATTGTTGATTTTTTTCTAGCCTTTATTAGACGTGAGTTTGCGAGGACCTCGGCTTTTTATAACTTTTTTGTCTTTAAAAATGGGTTAATAGATCAAGGTTGTGGTAGTCCAATAATATCCAGTAATTCTAATGGTGTGCTAATTCCATAGTCGGCTTTCCAATCGGCTGGTGAGTCACTGTCGCTAATATACCCATAATGAGCCAGTACCGTTGTCATTTCAGCGTTACGGCCAGCCTGAATATCTCGTTCAGCGTCACCCACGTAGATACAGCTTGTAGGATTAACCCCCAACTGCTCTGTGGCCAGAAGTAAGGGCGCAGGGTCGGGTTTTGATACACTTAGAGTGTCTCCGCAAACAACTGATTCAAAGACATCAAACTCGGGAAAGCTAGGCAGTAATTCTTGGGTCAACTGCTTAGGTTTGTTAGTAACAATTGCTACTTTTATTTGAGCTTGAATCAGAGCATTGAGTAGCGGTACAACACCTTCGTACACATGGGTCTTAGCGGCAATACTGTTCGAATAGGCGTCCAAAAAAGCTTTCCGTAACTCGCTTTCATGGGTCTGCAGCTCTTCTGAAAAGGCCAGCTTTAGCAAACCTCTGGAACCATGGGAGGCAACTGGCGTGTAAATGTCTTCATGAACAGGTTCTTTACCATATAAAGCGCACACATTATTTAGTGCCGCGCCGAGATCAGGAGCCGTGTTCAGCAAGGTGCCATCGAGATCGAATAGCACGCCTTCGGGAAGCTTGGGGTTATTAGCGAGATTGGTCATGAGCTAGGTCAGAGGCTTTTGTAAAACAGTAATGTAATTCACGTCTATGTCGGTTTCTGACAAAGTGAATCCTTTTAATGGATGGAAAATTAATCCATTAATATCAATCTCATTAAGTCCGGCTTCATCGGCCATACGAAGAAGTTCCGACGGCTTAATAAAACGCTGATGCTGGTGTGTGCCTTTGGGCACCCAACCCAGTATATGTTCAGCAGCCAAAATACCCAGCAGCCAGGACTTAACGTTACGGTTTAGGGTTGAGAAAAACACTAAACCGCCGGGTTTAACCGCTTTTGCGCAGGCATTAACTATAGAGGCTGGGTCAGGCACGTGTTCCAGCATTTCTAAACAGGTTACCGCATCATACTGACTTTCATGTTCGGCCGCGTGATTTTCAACGGCGACACATTGATAATCGACAGAAACGTCGCTTTCCAATGCATGCAGACGAGCAATTTTTAGTGACTCTTCGGCTAAATCGATACCGGTAACTTTGGCACCACGCTCTGCCATAGCTTCGCTGAGCAGACCACCACCACAACCAACATCGAGAATGCTTTTGCCAAATAAGCCATTAGCGTGTTGCTCAATAAAAGACAGCCGAACCGGGTTAATTTCGTGCAAAGGTTTGAATTCGCCTTCCGGGTCCCACCAACGCGAGGCTAGGGCCGAGAACTTAGCGATTTCTTCTAAATCGACGTTTTTTTGTTCAGTATTTTTGTTTTCTTGAGTCATGGAGTGCACTGTTGTGAGCGATAAATAACGCGGCTAGTCTACCCTAGCTAAAGAATAAGAAAAAGAGGGTGCGAGACTCGTTTCGGATGGGTACAATGACTGCATCAAAATAACAAAGATATGCGGATTTTTATTTTAGGGACTGAACTATGAGCGATCTAGCCAGAGAAGTGTCACCGGTTAATATCGAAGATGAATTAAAAAGCTCTTATCTCGATTATGCGATGAGCGTTATCGTCGGGCGTGCATTGCCTGACGTCAGGGACGGATTAAAACCGGTACACCGACGTGTCTTATTCGCAATGAACGAGTTGCGTAACGACTACAACAAACCCTATAAAAAGTCAGCGCGTGTGGTCGGTGACGTTATCGGTAAATATCACCCGCACGGTGACAGCGCGGTGTATGACACTATTGTTCGTATGGCGCAGGACTTTTCATTGCGTTACATGCTGGTTGACGGGCAGGGTAACTTTGGCTCGGTCGATGGCGACTCTGCAGCGGCGATGCGTTACACCGAAATTCGCATGGCTAAAATCTCTCACCAGTTACTGGCCGATTTAGACAAGGAAACCGTCGACTTTGTCGATAACTATGACGGTACTGAGCGCATTCCTGACGTACTGCCAACACGTGTTCCTAACCTTTTGGTTAACGGTTCTTCCGGTATCGCGGTTGGTATGGCGACCAATATTCCGCCGCATAACCTGACTGAGGTCATTAACGGCTCTCTGGCGATGATCGACAACCCAGATATCGATGTTGATGGGTTAATGGAATACATCCCGGGTCCGGACTTCCCAACGGCTGCCACCATTTCAGGCCGGAGCGGCATTGTAGAAGCGTACAAAACGGGTCGTGGTCGCATTCACTTGCGTGCTAAAGCGGAAGTAGAAGTTGACGAAAAAACCGGCAAAGAAACCATTATTGTTACGGAAATTCCGTATCAAGTGAACAAAGCGCGCTTAATTGAAAAAATTGCTGAACTAGTAAAAGAGAAGCGCGTTGAAGGTATTAGCGCCTTGCGCGACGAGTCTGACAAAGACGGTATGCGCATTGTCATTGAAATACGCCGTGGTGATGTTGGCGAGGTGGTACTGAATCACTTATACGCAAACACCCAATTACAAGTGGTGTTTGGTATTAATATGGTGGCGCTGGATAAAAATCAGCCGCGTCTATTTAATTTGCGCGACATGCTGGATTGCTTTATCCGTCACCGTCGCGAAGTTGTAACTCGCCGCTCGGTTTACGAGTTACGTAAGGCGCGTGAACGTGCTCATATCTTGGAAGGTCTGGCGATATCGCTGGCGAATATAGATGAAGTTATTGAGTTAATTCGTCGCTCTCCAACACCTGCGGAAGCGAAAGCCGGGCTTATTTCCCGTGCCTGGAAGCTGGGTGACGTTGCTGCCATGCTGGAAACGGCTGGTGTTGATGCGGCACGTCCGGATCACTTGCCGGAAGAGTACGGCATTAAAGGTGACAACTATCATCTGACCGAAGCACAAGCGCAAGCCATTCTTGATTTACGTTTACACAAACTCACAGGCTTAGAGCACGAGAAAATTCTTGATGAATACAAAGGTCTGTTAGAGCAAATCGCTGAACTATTGCACATTTTGCGTAGCTCAGAGCGTCTAATGGAAGTGATTCGCGAAGAGCTTGTTGAAATTCGTGATAACTTTGGTGACGAACGTAAGACAGATATTACTGCTGCAGCGCACGACATCAGCATGGAAGACCTGATTAATGAAGAAGATGTTGTGTTGACGCTCTCTCATGAAGGTTATGTGAAATATCAGCCGCTGACTGAGTACGAAGCACAGCGCCGTGGCGGTAAAGGTAAAGCCGCAACGAAAATGAAGGACGAAGACTTCATTGAACGTCTGTGGGTTGCGAATACGCACGACACCATTTTGTGCTTCTCGACTCGTGGTCGTATTTACTGGATGAAGGTGTATCAGTTGCCGTTAGCAAGCCGAGCATCGCGCGGTAAGCCGATTGTTAACTTGCTGCCTCTTGAAGAGGATGAACGCATTACCGCTATTCTGCCAACCCGCGACTATCCGGAAGACAAGTTCGTGGTTATGGCAACGAAGAACGGCACGATTAAGAAGACACCATTGCCTGAGTATTCTCGCCCACGTAATGGTGGAATCATTGCTCTTAACCTGGTGGAAGGCGACGAGCTTATCGGTGTTGATATTACTGACGGTAATGGCGACATCATGTTGTTCTCAGATGCGGGTAAAGTGGTTCGCTTTGCGGAAGAGCAGGTTCGCTCTATGGGTCGCACTGCAACGGGTGTTCGCGGTATTCGTTTGGAAGAAGGCCAGCGTGTGGTGTCACTTATAGTGCCGCGTGAGTACGAAGACCAGGAAGCGGCCGTTCTGACGGTTACAGAGAATGGTTATGGTAAGCGTACGCCATTGAGTGAATACCCAGCTAAGAGCCGTGCAACCAAAGGTGTGGTTTCTATTAAAGTGAGTGAGCGAAATGGCTCGGTTGTCGGTGCGATGGAAGTTATCGATGGCAACGAAATTATGCTTATCAGTAATAAAGGCACATTGGTTAGAACTCGCGTCAACGAAGTATCTACGGTTGGTCGTAACACGCAAGGTGTCCGCCTAATTCGCACTGGTGATGACGAAAAAGTTGTCGGCTTGCAGCGCATTGATGAAATTGATGAAGACGAAGAGCTGATTGAAGGTGACGTTGTTGCCGATAATGGCGAAGAAGACGGAGCCAACCAAGAAGGAGCTTCTGAAGAATAATGAGTGACGTATTTAACTTTTCAGCAGGACCGGCAATGTTGCCGGTCGATGTTTTAAAGCAAGCTCAGAAAGAACTTCTCAACTGGAATAACCAAGGCGTTTCTGTGATGGAAATGTCGCACCGTGACCCGGCGTATGTGCGCATGGCACGAGAGGCTGAGCAAGACTTACGTGACTTACTGGATGTTCCGGATGACTACGACGTCTTGTTTTTACAAGGCGGTGGTCGCGGCCAGTTTTCCGCAGTACCGCAGAATATTGCCGCGCCTGATTCAACGGTAGATTACCTGGATACCGGTATTTGGTCGGGTTTTGCTATACGCGAGGCTGAAAAGTTTGTTGCTAAAGTTAACGTGGCAGGCCAGGTGAAAGAGGGCGTTAAAGGTAAAGAGATTGAGTCTCCGGATGATTGGCAGTTGTCTGACAATGCAGCGTATTTTCATTATTGCCCCAATGAAACCGTGGACGGTATTGCACTTCACGATATTCCTAATGTTAATGCGCCCATTGTGGCAGACATGTCGTCAAATATACTATCGGAGCCGCTGGACGTATCTAAATTTGGTGTTATTTACGCTGGTGCGCAAAAGAATATTGGTCCGTCAGGCTTCGCTATTGCCATCGTAAAACGAGACTTGCTGGGGTCACCACAGAAGCAGGTTTCATCGATTATGGACTATCAGTTACAGGCGAAAGACGGGTCTATGTATAACACGCCTAACACTTTTGCCTGGTATTTAGCTGGGTTGGTGTTCAAATGGCTTAAGGCGCAAGGTGGTTTGTCCGAAATGGGTCGAATCAACCATGAAAAGGCTCAGTTATTGTATGACTTTATCGACAAGTCTGACTTTTACCGAAATACCGTTAACCCGCAGTATCGCTCTATTATGAACGTGCCTTTCCAGCTTGCTGATGACAAATTGGATGTTGAGTTTTTAGCTCAGGCCGAAGCCGCAGGTTTCAAAGGCTTGAAAGGGCATCGTTTTGTGGGTGGCATGCGAGCAAGTATTTATAATGCAATGCCGATAGGCGGTGTTAAAGCGTTACTGAGTTTTATGGCGGATTTTGAGAGAAGTCAAAGCTAGAATCAAAATAGAGTTAAGTTCCAAAAATAATAAAACAAAAGGCTTACGAGAATTATGAGTAATTTTGATGCATTGTCATTGGTTAACCCTGGTGTAAAGCAGCTTCGACCTTATCAGGCGGGCAAACCGGTGTCTGAATTGCAGCGCGAACTGGGTTTAAAGCACGTCGTCAAATTAGCGTCAAACGAGAATCCATTAGGTTTGAGCGAGAAAGTCAAAACCGCACTGGAAGCCGAGCTTAATGACTTAGTGCGTTATCCGGACGCGAACGGGTATTACCTGAAAAGCCGCCTGGCTGAACTGAACTCAGTGGCAACGCAACAAATTACTTTAGGCAATGGCTCTAATGACGTGTTGGAAATTCTGGCGCGTACGTTCGTATCTGATCAGGACGAAGTCATTTTCTCACAGCACGCGTTTGTCGTTTACCCGTTAGTTACCCAGGCCATTGGAGCAAAACCTGTTGCAGTACCCGCGGTTGATTACGGGCACGATCTTGACGGTATGGCGGCTGCTATAACAAGCAAAACCAAGATGATTTTCATCGCTAACCCAAATAACCCAACGGGCACTTTTTTAACGACCGCGTCAATTAATGCGTTTTTGGACAAAGTGCCTCAAAATGTCATTGTTGTGTTAGATGAAGCTTATTATGAGTACGTACCTGAAGCAGAACGGGCGCCATCGGTTGAGTGGATTAAGGAGTATCCCAACCTTGTAGTAAGCCGCACGTTTTCAAAAGCCTACGGGTTGGCTGGATTACGCGCAGGTTATGCAGTAAGCCATGAAAGCATTGCTGATGTATTAAACCGTATTCGTCAGCCATTTAATATGAATTCACTGTCCTTAAAAGCGGCAGAAGTCGTGTTGGATGATCATGCTTACTTGCAAAAAGCCGTCGAGATTAATGCCCATGGCATGAAACAGCTAACTGACTTTTGTGAGAGCGCAGGCTTAAACTATATTCCGTCTTACGGCAACTTCCTGACCATTGAAGTCGGTCCGGATGCGGAGAAACTGTACGATGAGCTTTTGCACGAAGGCGTGATTGTTCGTCCGGTTACAGGCTATGAGCTGCCGAACCATTTACGTGTCAGTATTGGTTTACCAGAAGAAAACGATGCGTTTATTAAGGCGATGAAAAAGCTGCGTGGCTGAATCGATTTTCCTTGAATCCCGGAGTCAATGCAGCGGAACCGTTGTGCTTCCGGGCTCTAAAAGTATTGCCAACAGGGCGTTGTTAATGTCAGCGCTCTGCTCTGAACCTGTCCGGTTACACAATTTACTCAACAGCGAAGACACTGAACACATGCTCAATGCCTTGGTAGCCTTGGGTGTTCAGTGTGAAAAAGTCGATAATACGATGGTGGTTACCGGGCTTTCCGGGCGTTGGAAGCCTACCGAAACATCGTTGCCTTTAGGTAATGCTGGAACCGCCATGCGACCGCTAATAGCGGTGCTTGCTGCTACGTTAAACGTCAATCAACAAGTTGAGCTGACAGGCGATGCCCGTATGCAGGAACGTCCCGTTCAACACTTGGTTGAAGCGTTGCAAGCGCAAGGCGCAGGGGTAATCTATCAAAAGACGTCCGGTTTTCCCCCCGTTCTAATTAAATCGGGTCTGAACGCTGGTGATTTCTTTATTGACGGTTCCGTTTCTAGCCAATTTATTTCCGCGTTGCTCATGGCATTACCGCTGCTAAAAGGCGACTCCACCTTAACTTTGGTGGGCGAGGTGGTGTCGAAACCTTATATCGAACTCACGTTAAAAATGTTAGCTGACTTTGGTGTTGTGATTGAGCGCGCTTCTGAAAATTGCTTTCACATAGAAGGGAGGCAGTCGTATATGTCGCCCGGAGACTATCATGTTGAAGGTGACGCTAGCGGTGCTTCCTATTGGATGGCTGCGGCATTGCTCGGTGGGGGACCGGTTACTATCGAAGGTGTCGGCGCTGCGTCTATTCAGGGTGATAAAGCGTTTGCAGAAGTCATTCAGGCAATGGGTGGTAACGTTGACATGGGTCAGCATCAAATGACAGTAACAGGCTCAGGACAGGTTAAAGGTATTGAGCAAGACTTTAATGCTATTCCTGACGCTGCTATGACGGTTGCCCCGTTAGCGTTATTTGCCGATAAACCAACCATTATTCGCAACGTTGCTAACTGGCGTGTAAAGGAAACAGACCGATTATCGGCAATGGCGACAGAGTTACGAAAGCTGGGTGCAGAGATAGAAGAAGGTGCCGATTATATAAAAATACACCCGGTTCAGCATTGGCAAAGCGCTGAAATAGACACCTATAAAGACCATCGGATGGCCATGTGTTTCTCATTAATCGCTTTTTCTCCCGTTGGTATCACTATTAATGATCCTGACTGTTGTCGTAAAACGTACCCTACTTATTTCCAAGAGTTTTCACGAATCTGTCAAAGTTACTGATTAAACTCAGCCTTCCTGTTATTTCGTGCTCCTGATTAATGCAATTTTTTCACAAATGCGTATAATTGCGCCGCTAAAAGCTGCAATACGCAGAGCAAATTGAGGATTTTATGGCAACGCATATCCCCGTCATTACAATTGATGGTCCTAGTGGTGCAGGGAAAGGCACTATCAGTCGGTTACTCGCAGAAAAGCTGGGGTGGCACTTGCTCGACAGCGGTGCAATTTACCGCGTTTTGGCCTTGGCTGCGATACATCACGACTTCACGCCGGAAGATGAGGAAAGCCTGGTGGCTTTAGCCGCTCATTTGGATGTAAAATTTGAAGCCGACGAAGAAAAGTCACTGACACATATTATTTTGGAAGGCGAAGACGTTACGTTAACGATACGCACGGAAGAAGTCGGTAATATGGCGTCGAAGATTGCGGCGCTCCCGCGTGTACGCGAGGCGCTATTGCGTCGTCAACGTGGCTTTAAGGAATTGCCAGGCTTAGTCGCTGATGGTCGCGATATGGGAACAGTGGTGTTCACTGACGCCGATGCAAAAGTGTTTTTAACTGCGTCTGCCGAAGAACGTGCCCAAAGACGCTTTGATCAATTGAAGGAAAAGGGCTTTGATGCTAATATTGATCAATTAGTAAACGAAATTAAAGAACGCGATGATCGCGATATGAATCGCTCTGTGGCGCCATTGAAGCCCGCGGAGGATTCTTTGTATTTGGATTCTACTGATACGCCGATTAAAGACGTATTGGAACAAGTATTGACGTTTGCCCACAGCAAACTCTCAGAAACTAGCTAGGGCTTGGCCCTAATTAGGGGTTCACAGTAAGGATACAGGTGAACATTTTTAATAACCCCGCTGCATATGGAATTTCAGTGGACGTCATTTATTAAGCGAAGTTAATTATTATGTCAGAAAATTTTGCACAGCTGTTTGAAGAAAGCCTGAAAGAAGTCGAAACTCGTCCGGGCTCCATCGTAAAAGGCACAATCGTTGCTATCGAAAAAGACTTAGTATTAGTTGATGCAGGTCTTAAATCTGAAAGTGCGATTCCTGCAGAACAATTCCGCAATGCTGAAGGTGAGCTTGAAATCAACGTCGGTGACGAAGTTGATGTAGCCCTTGACGCTGTTGAGGACGGCTTCGGTGAAACGATTCTTTCACGTGAAAAAGCGAAGCGCTATGAAGCTTGGCTGCAGCTGGAAAAAGCACACGAAGAAAACGCAACGGTTACCGGTTACATCTCTGGTAAAGTTAAAGGCGGCTTCACGGTTGACCTTGGCGGCGTTCGTGCGTTCTTACCTGGTTCATTGGTTGACGTACGTCCAGTACGTGAAACGACTCACCTTGAGAACAAAGACTTAGAATTCAAAGTTATCAAGCTTGATCAGAAGCGCAACAACGTTGTTGTTTCTCGTCGTGCTGTTATCGAGAAAGAAAACAGTGCAGAGCGCGAAGAGCTGCTTGAGAACTTGCAAGAAGGTCAGGAAGTACAAGGTATTGTTAAGAACCTGACTGACTACGGCGCATTCGTAGATTTAGGCGGCGTAGACGGCCTATTGCACATCACCGATATGGCTTGGAAACGTGTTAAACACCCAAGCGAAATCGTGAACGTTGGCGATGAAATCACAGTTAAAGTATTGAAGTTTGACCGTGAGCGCACTCGTGTATCTCTTGGCCTGAAACAATTAGGCGAAGATCCATGGGCAGATATCGCAAACCGTTACCCAGAAGGTCACCGTTTAACTGGTCGTGTTACGAACTTGACTGATTACGGCTGCTTCGTAGAAATCGAAGAGGGTGTTGAAGGTCTTGTTCACGTTTCTGAAATGGACTGGACTAACAAAAACGTTCATCCTTCTAAAGTGGTTAACCTTGATGACACTGTTGAAGTTATGGTTCTGGAAATTGACGAAGAACGTCGTCGTATTTCTCTTGGCCTTAAACAGTGCAAACCTAACCCTTGGGAAGAGTTTGCTAAGAACCACAATAAAGGCGAGAAAGTTACTGGTAAAATCAAGTCAATCACTGACTTCGGTATCTTCATTGGCCTGGACGGTGGCATCGACGGCTTGGTTCACTTGTCAGACATCAGCTGGAACACTCCAGGTGAAGAAGCGGTTCGCGACTATAAGAAAGGCGAAGAAGTTACCGCTGTTGTCATGCAGGTTGACGCAGAGCGTGAGCGTATCTCTCTAGGTATCAAGCAATTAGAAGAAGATCCGTTTAACAATTACCTGGCAGCTAACAAAAAAGGTGCTATTGTTGAAGGTACAGTAACTGAAGTTGACGCTAAAGGTGCTAAAGTTGAATTAGCAGAAAGCGTTGAAGGTTACGTACGTGCAGCAGACATCGCACGCGACCGCGTTGAAGATGCAAGCACTGAATTAAGCGTTGGTGATAAGATCGAAGCTCGCTTTATGGGCGTTGACCGCAAAAACCGCACTCTGAGCCTGTCTATCAAAGCGAAAGACGAAGCTGAAGAGAAAGAAGCGGTAGAAAGCGTTAACAAACAGCAAGACAGCTCTGGTATCAACAGTGCTATGGCTGACGCGTTCAAAGCGGCAAAAACTGACGACTAAGACAGTTTTTAGTCGGAATAAACGGCTTTATCAGGAGGTAAGTTATGACAAAATCAGAGCTAATTGAACGGTTAACTTTGAAGCATGAGTTGCCTCCTAAGCAAGTTGAAGCTTCTGTTAAAGAAATTCTCGAACAAATGGTGCAGTCCTTGTCTCAAGGAAAGCGCGTTGAAATTCGCGGTTTTGGAAGCTTCTCTTTGCATTATCGTGCGCCACGTGTTGGCCGAAACCCGAAAACCGGGGAGCCGGTGAACTTAGATGGGAAATACGTTCCTCATTTTAAAGCCGGCAAGGAGCTGCGTGAGCGCGTCGATTTATAAAGTAGTTTTTACGCTCGATTGATAAAAACGGCATGCTATACTGGCATGCCGTTTTTTTATAAATAACAGGTAAGCGAACATGCTCAGGAAGTTGCTTATTCTTATTCCCGTTTTGGCTATATTCCTTTTAGCCTTAGCGTTCGGAGCCCAAAATACGCAAGTCATTAATGTCAATTTATTGGTTCTGAATGCCGACATGACTGTTGCGTCGTTATTGGCAATTTTCTTTGGTAGCGGTGTATTAGTCGGATTACTGGCGATGTTTTTATCCAATTTATATTGGCGTTATCGCTGTCGAAAGCTCTCAAAGCTGTTGTCTAAACAGCAAAGTAAGTGAGACAGCGCTGAATGTTAGAGCTTCTTTTCTTACTTCTTCCAATTGCTGCCGCCTATGGTTGGTTCATGGGGCGCAACAGCGTGCGTACAGAAGAAAGGAAAGAGCAAAAGCGATTTTCAAAACAATACGCAACCGGTATTAATTTACTGCTCTCTGATCAGCCCGATAAAGCGGTCGATTTATTCGTCGAGTTGCTTGATGTCGATAGTGAAACCATAGAGACACACTGGACGTTGGGTAAGCTATTTCGTCGTCGGGGTGAAGTAGAGCGGGCTATTAAAATACATAAGAACCTGACATCATTACCTAATTTGTCTGAAACCGACCGCCTTACTGCTATGTACGAGTTAGGTAAAGATTATTTGGCGGCGGGTATCTATGATCGCGCAGAAAAAATGTTTCATGGCTTACAAAGCAATAAGCTTTTTAAAGAACGTAGCCAAAAGCATTTGCTAGAGCTGTATGAAGCCACCCATGAGTGGGATAAAGCCATTATTGTTGCGTTAAAGCTGATAAAGCAGGATGCATCGGTAAAAGTAACGTTGGGACAGTTATATTGCGAGGTGGCTGAAACTGTCGACCCGATTTCGGGTAAAATAAAATACTTCAATAAAGCCTTAAAGCAAGATTCTGGGTGTGTTCGGGCATCGTTATCGTTGGGGAAAATCTATCTGGAGCAGGGCGAGAATAGCCTATCGATAGAGCATCTAACGAGAATAATTGAACAAGACAAGGCATACGTTTGCGAAACTATTCCGTTATTAGAGAAAGCATTTGCAGCTAAGAAAAACAGTCACGGCTTTGTCGACTACTTGCATACCTGTGTGGAACAGGAAGCGGGTATTACTGCGGTTATCAAGTTGTCGGAAAAAATGGCTGAATCGCAAAGTATCGAAGATGCCGAAAGCTTCATGGCGACTGCGCTAGAGAAACATCCAACGATGCGCGGGTTCCACCATTTGATGGGGCTTCATATACAGGCAGCCGACGAAGGCAGCGCCAGAGACAGCCTTAAACGATTGCAAAGAATGGTGCACGAACACATAGTGCAGCGACCAAATTATAAGTGTTATCACTGTGGTTTTTCAGGACACACACTGTATTGGCAGTGTCCGTCATGTAAAAGCTGGTCAACAACAAAACCGATATTTGGATTAGATGGTGAATAGTCGAATGGAATTACCGAAAGTTTATGTCGCTCTCGATTACCAAAATGCGTCCGATGCAGATGTATTAATTAACCAGCTTGCTCCCGGAAAAGTGGGTTTAAAGGTTGGGAAAGAGTTGTTTACATCTGCGGGTCCGGAGTGGGTGAGAGGGCTTGTACAAAAAGGCTTTTCTATTTTTCTGGATTTAAAGTTTCATGATATTCCCAATACAGTCGCGAAAGCCGTTACAGCGGCGGCCAAGCTTGGTGTTGATGTTGTTAACGTTCATGCCAGTGGTGGTAGCCGCATGATGAAGTCGGCTGCAGAAGCGCTAAAAGATTCAGATGCTCAGCCGTTGTTAATCGGTGTTACGGTATTGACCAGTATGGACGACGATGATTTAAAAGAGTTGGGCATTTCTAAGACAGTTACTGAGCAAGTTGAATACTTAGCGAACTTGGCCAAATCATCAGGCTTGCAAGGAGTGGTTTGCTCCGCTCAGGAAGCAAAAATGTTGAAAGCAGCTTGCGGTAAGGACTTTAAACTTATGACCCCTGGCATTCGTCCTGAAGGCAGCAATAAAGATGACCAGCGTCGCACGATGACGCCTCCTGAAGCAGTCTCGGCGGGAGTTGATTACATGGTGATAGGGCGACCTATTACACAGTCCCCAGACCCGGCAAAAGCGGTGGACGATATACTTGCGAGTATAGCTTAGTGACTTATGAAGCTGTCTTATAAGTCGTAATTTGAATTAGCCTCAACAAAAAGCGTTTATAGTATGGCCACTGCAGTGACGCAGTGGTTTTCAAAAAGGATGAACATACTATGAAATTAAAAATGCTACCAATTGTTGTGGCTTCATTTATTGGTTTTTCAGTTCAGGCAGTACCAATTGTTTCTCCCTCGCCAATTGCTTTGCAAGCAGAAGCTCAAACCGGCGTAAACATTAATACCGCTTCGGCTCAGGAAATAGCGTCAGCATTGGTCGGTATTGGTGTTAAAAAAGCAGAAAAGCTGATTGAAATGCGAGAGCAGCTTGGCGGGTTTACCGAGTTAGAGCAGTTATTAGATGTAAAAGGGATAGGCTTGAAAACGCTTGAGAAGAATCGAGCCAATATTCGTTTGAATTAGTGATAATGAAGAGAATAAAAAAGCCAGTAAACAGGGAGTGTTTACTGGCTTTTTTGTGTTAGTCACACTTTGTCATTTCAGAAAATGAACGTGAGCGGGCATTTGCATAGCCTGCAGTTTGTTCATCTTTCACGAACGCTAAGCGTGTTTCCTTTGAGGCAACGTTTAGTGCCTGAAAAGGTGCCTGTCTTTCAACGGCTGAGGCTTTAGTCATTGGAGAAAATGCAGAGCCGCTCAACTTACGTGCCGGAATAATAGGCGCATCGTCTTGCTCTTTATTTTCACGGTTTTGCTTGCGTTGTTGACCAGCTGCCCTTTGATGTCTTGGGGAGCGACGCGCTCGGCTGCGTGCTTTTTTCTCTTCGGCATCACCTTTAGGCGTATTCTCAGCAGACTCTGTTGAGTCACCTTTCAATGGCGCTTCTTTCTCAGAGTCAGTTGTTTCTGACTCAGTCGCATCTTTTGACTCAGAAGCATCTGTCTGTTCGCTGCCAGTTTCAGGCGTTTGATCAGTCATTTCCTGAACATCAGGCTCTGGAGTCGATTCGGCTTTAGTCGCGACTTCTTCCGGAGTAGAGTTTTCCCCTGCTTGTTCGTCGGACTCTTTACCGGGTTCAGGTGTCGCTTCTTCAGCGGGCTTCTGCTCATTTACTGGCAAGTGCTCGTTGTTTTCAACAAGTTCCGCCGCTGCCTTCATACGAGGATCTAGTGCTCGTTGTTGAGTCGCTTCGCTACTGCCTTTTTCAGACTCAGCATTTTTCTTAATACTAGTTGAATCGGCTTTTTGTTCAGGCGCTTGGCGAGTCTCATCGTTTTTAACCGCCGGTTCTTCTTGCTTTGCCGAAGGCGATTGTACTTGTTGCTCTAAACCTCTCTCATCTCCTTTTACGCGAACGGACTTATCCATCGGTTTACGTTGACGACGAGGTTTCACTTCGTGTGCTTTCTCCGCAACAGCTTGCGGCTGAGCGTTTTGCTCAGACGTTTGTTGCTGATTTTGAGCACTAGCATTTTGAGTATTCTGTTGATTACGATTGCGGCCACCGCGACGGCGGCGATCATTTCTGTTGCGGTTCGGCTTATTATTGGTCCCTTTTGCGTCATCCGTATTTTTATCGGATTTAGCAGAGTCTTCAGCTGCCTTGTCGGCTGCATTATTACGACCTTGCTGTTGGCGGTTAGCAGGGCGACGGCCTCGGCCACGTCGGTTATTGTTGTTGCGACGTTGGTTAGGGCGACGTTGATTTGAACTCTGCTTATTCTTGTCGTTCTCTTCTTCGCTTTCAAAAAGCTTGCTTAACCAAGTTGATAAGCGCTTCAATAAAGAAGGCTTTTCAGGTTGTTTCGGCGCCGGTGCTGGAGAAGGTGCGGCATTTGGCGCCTGCAGACCTTTAAGAGCTGGCTCATCAAATTTAGCCGACTCTTGGGTTAACGTAATAGAAACCGGTGATTCGTGTTGCTCAGGCTTCTGAACCAATTCAAAACTGGCCGCTTCCGGCACTTCATCATCGCGAATACGCATTACTTCAAAGTGTGGCGTTTCTAAATGATGATTTGGAATAATAACGATTTTAACGTCATGGCGTTTTTCAATATGGTTCAGCGACTGACGTTTCTCATTCAACAAATAGGTAGCAACGTCAACGGGCACCTGCGCATGAACTTGTATCGTGTTGTCTTTCAGCGCCTCTTCTTCAATAAGACGCAAAATAGACAGTGCTAAAGAGTCGCTAGAACGAATGGTCCCCTGGCCGTTACAGCGTGGACAAACGTTATTGGCAGACTCACCCAGCGACGGGCGTAATCGTTGGCGCGACATCTCCATTAAGCCAAAGCGAGAAATACGAGCCACCTGAATGCGTGCACGATCTTGCGCAAGGCTGTCACGTAAACGATTTTCGACATCACGTTGGTGTCTGGCTGGTGTCATGTCAATAAAGTCAATAACGACCAGGCCACCTACATCACGAAGTCTCAGTTGACGAGCAATTTCTTCTGCCGCTTCCAGGTTTGTCTGCAAAGCGGTTTCTTCAATGTCACCGCCCTTGGTCGCACGAGATGAGTTGATGTCAATTGAGGTTAGAGCTTCCGTAGGATCGATAACGATTGACCCACCTGAAGGTAGGCGAACTTCACGTTGGAACGCTGACTCAATTTGGCTCTCTATTTGGTAATGGCTGAATAAAGGGACATCGCCTTCATATTGCTTAACGCGCTGCAAGAAGTCAGGGCGAATAATTTGAATATGATTACGCACCTGTTCGTAGACTTTCGGGCTATCGATAAGCACTTCGCCAATGTCACGGCGTAAATAGTCACGAAGGGCGCGGAAAATGACATTACTTTCCTGATGAATCAAGAATGGAGCAGGGCGCTCGGTAGCCGCTTTGCTAATCGCTTCCCAGTGATGAATAAGAACATTTAAGTCCCATTCTAATTCTTCTTTTGATTTGCCAACGCCTGCGGTACGGACGATAAGACCCATTTCTTTCGGGACATTAATTTCCGATAAAGCTTCTTTTAAAGCTGAACGCTCGTCACCTTCTATACGGCGAGAAATACCGCCTGCACGAGGGTTGTTAGGCATTAATACCAGATAGCTGCCCGCCAAAGAAATGAAGGTAGTTAGTGCTGCACCTTTTTGGCCACGCTCTTCTTTATCAATTTGAACGATAACTTCCTGACCTTCAGAAACAACGTCTTTAATGTTTGGACGCCCCTGGAAGGTATAGCCTTCAGGAAAATAGGTTTTGGCAATTTCTTTTAATGGAAGGAAGCCGTGACGCTCTGCGCCATAGTCGACAAAAGCAGCTTCTAGGCTAGGCTCTATGCGGGTTATTTTACCTTTGTAGATATTTGCTTTTTTCTGTTCATGTCCCGGGCTTTCAATGTCCAGGTCGTAAAGGCGCTGGCCATCTACCAGTGCCACACGCAACTCTTCTAATTGCGTGGCATTTATTAGCATTCTTTTCATTACTGTGACTCAATGTTTTCGGGCCACAATATGACACACGCACTCTGGTGTCCGTGCGATTATCGAATTCGTCTGTTGTACAGGCTTATGACCTGTGCCACCCGTTATTGAAACGTGTGGTTAAAATGATTTTGACTGTGCCGATAACACCATTATGTCCGGTGTCATATTGTCGCTATATTATACGTCTGCAATCGCTCTTTCTTTTGAGCGAGGTTCTCTGTTCTTTTTCCGTGCCATCAACATCTCGGATTTTGTTTATTGTCTTTGAAAGACTTTTCAACCGTACGCTGATGTGGATAATGCGTCGCTCTGTTGACACGATTGCGCGAATTAGTTTCTCTGTCTGCCATCCACGATGGACTTTGACACTTAATTATTTCACGAAAAACGCCGAAAATACAAGCGCTAATTTCACTGAATATTACTAGGAAGCGTGCTAAAATACCGCCATGAAAAGCATTCAACAAAAAGTCCGCTGGCATACTGTTCTGACCGATGAATCGGGTCAGCGTTTGGACAATTTCCTTATTGCACAGTTAAACAAAGTACCAAAGTCGTTGGTTTATCGAATTATTCGCAAAGGCGAGGTGCGTGTTAATAAAAAGCGTGCGAAGCCAGATTATAAAATTAACAGTGGTGACTTAATTCGAATTCCTCCAGTTAAAGTCGCTGAAAAAGCGCCTTTGCCGTCGGCTAAGCTCGATAAAATAGCGAAACTTGAAGCGCATATCCTTTATGAAGATGCATCTTTGATAGTAGTTAATAAGCCATCAGGTCTCGCTGTTCATGGTGGTTCAGGTTTAAATTTCGGGCTTATTGAGGGGCTAAGGGCACTGCGACCTAAAGATAAACATCTGGAGCTGGTTCACAGAATCGACCGCGATACCAGTGGCATTTTGCTCGTCGCAAAAAAGCGTTCAGTATTGAAGGCGCTGCATGAACAACTGCGTAACAAAGAAATGAATAAGCAGTATTTAGCATTGGTTCGTGGTCAGTGGCAGAAGCGGGTAAGGTTAATTGAAGCGCCATTGCAGAAAAACACACTGCTATCTGGTGAGCGAATAGTTCGGGTGAGTGCGGAAGGGAAACCATCACAAACGCGCTTTAGAATTGAACAACGCTATGCTGAAGGGACACTTATTGAGGCATCACCATTAACAGGCCGTACACATCAAATTCGTGTGCATTGCCTGCATGCGGGCCATCCTATCGCTAAAGATCCTAAGTATGGTGACAATGACTTTGATGAGTTAATCGCGTCGAAAGGGCTCACTCGATTGTTTCTACATGCCTGGAAACTTTCGTTTAAGCATCCGGAAACCGGCAAAGATGTCCAGTTTGAAGCTCCCTTAGATGAAAACTTAACCGTTACGTTGTCCCAATTAACAAAGCAATAATGCGGTAATCAACTGAGTAGTAGTCATGTCGCAATTTAAATTCATTATTTTTGACTGGGACGGCACCTTAATGGACTCCATCGGACGCATTGTTTCTTCAATGCAACGAACCGCAGAGTACGTTGGCTTAACACCGCCGTCTGAGCAAGCAACAAAAGACATTATTGGGTTAAGTTTGGAGCCTGCCATTGAAGCCTTATTTGGGAAATTGAATTCAGTGCAAAAACAACGATTTTTAGATCGTTACAAAGATGAGTATGTGACGTTAAATACGGTAGCATCGCCTTTATTCGATGATGCAATTACGTCACTGGAGCGGTTGAAAGAACGCAATTTGAAACTTGCAGTAGCGACAGGAAAAGCGCGCAGAGGTTTGGATCGAGTTTGGCAGGAAACAAATATGGCGTCTTTCTTTCCTTATTCACGATGCGCTAATGAATCAAAAGGCAAACCCAACCCAGACATGCTGCTTGAACTTATGGATGAGGCCGGACACAGCCCCAAGGACACCGTTATGGTCGGTGACTCAATTCATGACATAAAAATGGGCTCTGCCGCAGGTGTGTTTCCAATCGGTGTGACGATGGGCGCCCATCAAGCGGAGCAACTAGAAGCGGCCGGAGCAAAGTATATTGCGTCATCTTTAACGGAACTTTCGAACTTTATATTAAAGGAGAGGTTATGACACTCCCACTGGTGCTTGGCTCAGGTTCAAAATATCGTCGGGCGATAATGGATAAGCTGCATTTAATTTATAATGTCGTGAAGCCTGATATTGATGAGTCAGCGGTTAATGAAGAGCAACCAGAGCAGCTGGTCGGACGCCTAGCAGAAGAAAAAGCGCAAGCGGTAGCTAAAAAGCTCAACGGAGAGCCGGCTATTATTATCGGCTCTGACCAAGTGGCCGTATGTGATGGTAATATTCTTGGGAAACCCGGAACCACACAGAAAGCCATTGAGCAATTACAGAGCTTCGTTGGTAAAACAGTTACTTTTTACACCGGACTTGCGGTGTTAAATTCAAAAACATCGCAGTGCGAAGTCCGTATTGAGCCTTTCTTCGTGACATTTCGGGGCAACCTTACTGACAGAGAGATTGCGCGCTATGTCGAGCTTGAACAGCCGCTGGACTGTGCTGGCAGCTTTAAAAGTGAAGGGTTAGGCGTAAGTCTTTTTAGTCAAATGAAAGGGAATGATCCCAATACGTTGATAGGACTTCCCACTATTGCGCTGTTGGATATGCTAAGATCTCAAGGGATTAACCCATTGAACTAATTATTGAAGATAATAGGCGTTCAAGCCCGATTTATCTTGTCACTTGACACCAACTTAAGGTAACATTCGCGCGCTATGCAAAAGGTTCGTATTCCCGTAACGGTAGACCCCGTAAAATGTGCCAATAAAAAGGTGACTTACGAGGGCTTAGTACCAGCTAAAACGTTAACCCGGTTTCAGGAGTTACTCGTAGAGTCATGTCCTGATCCTGACGTTAAGGTTGAATTTGGTATTGATGAACAAGGCATAAGCTATTTTGCAGGTGACGCAAAAGTACAGATTCAGGTGCTTTGCGAACGCTGCAATACGCCTTTAACAGTTGATATTTGTGCGCAATTTGCGTATGCTCCTGTCACTAAGCGGCAGGTGGCCGATGATTTCCCGGAAAGCTATGAAGCTATCGAGGTGAATGAGTTTGGTGAGGTCAATCTGCATGGGCTTATTGAAGATGAATTAATTCTGGCAATGCCTTTAGTACCCAAGCACGATGCTAAATCTTGTCAGGTAGACCGTGATGCGATGACATGGGGTGAAATCGACGAGTCTGAGAAAGACGAATCTGATAACCCGTTTGCCGTATTACAAGAATTAAAGCGTAAATAATCAGGAGATAGCGTAAATGGCTGTTCAAAAAAGTAAGAAAAGTCGTTCAAGACGCGACATGCGTCGTTCACACGATGCGATAGACGGCCCAACACTGTCGGTTGACTCAACTACTGGTGAGACTCATCGTCGTCACCACGTAACAGCCGACGGTTATTATAAAGGTCGCAAGGTCGTTAACAAGTAAGACAGGCTATGCCTGAGCTTAATATAGCGATTGATGCAATGGGGGGCGATAATGGCCCCTCTATTGTTATTGAAGCTCTGGAACGAGCTGTTTCAACTTATCCCAATACCCACTTCACAGTTTTTGGTCACAAAGACCAAATAAACCCGCTCTTAAAGCAATACAAGCTTAATGAAAATAGTGCTGTCAGCTTTGTTCATGCTGAGCAGACAATTCTCATGGACGACAAACCTGGTCAGTCTTTACGTAGTAAGCCGAATTCTTCTATGCGTCTTGCACTGCAAGCACTTGCCAATGAACAATGCCATGCAATGGTCTGTGGCGGTAATACTGGCGCCTTAATGACTAATGCGTATTTTACGGTGAAAACCTTACCCGGGGTTTTAAGGCCGGCACTGATGACGGCGATTCCTAATCGGGTTGGCGGAAAGTCGTTTTTATTGGATTTGGGCGCAAACGCCAGCTGCGATTCCGACACTTTATTTCAGTTTGGTGTGATGGGATCGGTTGCCGCGGAACATTTACTGGATATAGAAAAACCGAAAATTAGCTTGTTAAACATGGGCGAGGAAGATATTAAAGGCAGCGATGTTGTCCGCAATGCAGCTGCTAGATTGAGTCAGTGCGAAGGATTGAACTATAACGGTTTTATTGAAGGCAACCATTTATTCAGTGGTCGTTCAGACGTTATCGTTTGCGATGGTTTTGTCGGTAACATTGCGTTAAAAAGTTGCGAAGGCCTGGCAACATTCATTATCGAGCAAATGAGAGAAACGCTGAATTCTCATTGGCTCTATCGTTTTTTCTTCAAATTTTTACAACGACGTACCCACAAGTCCTGGGACAGGCTGAAGCCCGACCACTACAATGGAGCAAGTTTGATAGGATTGCGCCATGTGGTCATTAAAAGCCACGGAAGTGCCAATGCGGAAGCATTCTACAGTGCAATTCAACAAGCTGTAGCGGAGGCGCACGAGCAGCTTCCTGACCGAATTAAGAACAGGGTCGAAGCGGTCTTATCTGAACAGCCTTAAAACGCAGAGTTGTTATGACATACTCAAGAATCGTTGGTACCGGTCACTATTTACCGGAGCAACGTCTTACAAACAATGACCTTGCCAGCCGTGTTGATACTTCAGACGAATGGATTACGGAACGCACAGGTATCAAGGAACGCCGTATTGCGTCTTCTACTGAGTCGGCGGCAACGCTGGGTGCCGAAGCAGCCAAACAAGCATTACTAAGTAGCCAATTGAGCGCTCATGACATCGACGTTATTGTGGTTGCGACAACCTCTGCAGAGCATGCGTTTCCAAGTGCCGCTTGTGAAATTCAGCGCATGCTAAATGTGACCAATATTCCTGCTTTTGACGTTGGTGCGGCATGTTCTGGCTTTATTTTTGCGTTGTCAGTTGCCGACAATTTTATAAGAACCGGTCAATATAAGCGTGCGCTGGTGATAGGCACCGATGTACTTGCCAGACTTTGTGATCCGAACGACAGAAATACATTGGTATTGTTCGGTGACGGTGCTGGAGCGGTTATATTGGAAGAAAGTAGTGAGCCTGGTGTTATTTCTACTCATTTATACAGCGCAGGTGAGTACAGCCATTTACTGGGCGCCAAGCAGGCAAGCCGAATAAAAGAATTCGAAAACGATGCCTGGATGTACATGAAAGGCAACGAAGTGTTCAAAGTTGCGGTGGCTAAATTAAGCAGTCTGGTGACGGACACGTTAGCGGCAAATGATATGTCGCCTGAAGACTTAGATTGGTTAGTACCGCATCAGGCGAATCTACGCATTATTAAAGCAACCGCAAAAAAATTAAAGATGTCGATGGAACAAGTGGTGATTACTTTAGACAAAACCGGTAATACCTCTGCCGCATCGGTACCAATTGCGTTAGACTGGGCCGTTAAAGATGGCCGAGTGAAGCGTGGGCATAATTTGTTATTAGAAGCCTTTGGTGGCGGATTCGCCTGGGGCTCAGCATTAATTCGATATTAAGAGGGTAGTTATGACAACGGCGTTATTTTTCCCGGGACAGGGATCTCAGAGCGTTGGTATGCTTGGCGAGTTAGCCGATGAGTTCGCATTAATAAAGGAAACTTTCGCACAAGCAAGCGACGCGCTTGGCTATGATTTGTGGGAACTTGTGCAGCAAGATCCCAACAATCAGCTTAATGATACGCAATTTACTCAGCCCGCATTATTAACCGCCAGCGTAGCCTTGTATCGCGTAGCTAAAGATAAAGGTTTAGGTGATAATGTCGTTATGGCAGGTCATAGTCTTGGGGAGTATTCAGCTTTGGTTTGTGCCGGCGCCATTGACTTTAAAGATGCGGTTAAACTCGTCGAAGCTCGCGGCAAGTTTATGCAGGAATCTGTTGCCGAAGGCGAAGGTGCTATGGCAGCGGTTATCGGTTTAGACGACGATGTTATTAAGCAAATCTGTGAAGAGCAGGCCCAAGGCGAGGTTGTTACTCCGGTGAACTACAATTCGCCTGGTCAGGTGGTTATAGCGGGTCATGCCTCAGCGGTTTCCCGTGCAGGAGAAGCACTAAAAGAAGCAGGTGCTAAGCGCGTATTGCCACTTCCTGTCAGTGTGCCGTCTCATTGTGCATTAATGAAGCCGGCGGCGGATAAGTTAAAGGCGGAACTTGAGAAAATAACCATCAAGTCGCCTATTGTGGATGTGATCAACAATGTTGATGTGAATATCGAAACAGACGCAGCTGCTATAAAAGATGCGTTAGTCCGACAACTTTATTGTCCGGTGCGCTGGACTGAGTCTGTTGAGAAAGCCGCAGAAATGGGCGTAGAAAGTGCATTTGAAGTCGGTCCGGGGAAAGTATTAACGGGCTTAAATAAGCGTATAACAAAATCATTTAGTTGTTCAGCACTGAACACCGCTGATGCATTGAATTCAATTTAGAAGGTGAGTAATTCATGAACTTTGAGAATAAAGTTGCTTTAGTAACAGGTGCAAGTCGAGGAATTGGTAAAGCGATTGCGCAGCAGCTCGTTAAAGAGGGCGCTAAAGTAATCGGTACTGCGACTTCTGATAAAGGCGCTTTAGCGATTTCTGACTATTTGGGCGACAACGGTAAGGGGATAGCGTTGGATGTAACCGATGCAGATAGTGTGCAGGAAACGGTCAAGTCCCTTGAAAAAGAGTTTGGCAGCATCGATATCCTGGTTAATAACGCTGGTATCACCCGCGATAATTTAATGATGCGTATGAAAGATGACGAGTGGAACTCTGTTATCGATACGAACTTAACGGCTATTTTCCGCGTCTGTAAGGCGGTGGTCCGCGGCATGATGAAACGTCGTCATGGTCGTATTATTAATATCAGTTCGGTTGTTGGTACAACAGGTAATCCGGGGCAGGTCAACTACTGTGCAGCAAAAGCTGGGCTAGTCGGCTTCAGCAAGTCGTTGGCCAAAGAGGTGGCCGCACGCGGAATAACCGTGAACTGTGTGTCGCCTGGGTTTATTGATACCGACATGACAAAGGCCTTAACGGAAGAGCAAAAAGAAAGTATTTTTGCTAATATTCCTGCTGCAAGACTGGGTAAACCCGATGAAATTGCGTCTGCAGTGACATTTTTGGCGTCCGATGGCGCAGCTTATATTACGGGTGAAACCATTCACGTTAATGGCGGAATGGCGATGGTTTAAGTGGTCAGCGGTACGACCTCTTAATTTTATCCGAATTTTTACTTTATTAATGAGGCTGGTTTCACTAAACTACGGCCAACTTTCACTCTCGCGACGACTATTTGAGGGATTTTATAAATGAGTACTATCGAAGAACGCGTAAAGAAAATCATTGTTGAACAACTGGGTGTTAAAGAAGAAGAAGTTAAGCCTGAAGCGTCATTTGAAAATGACCTGGGTGCTGACTCTTTGGACACCGTTGAGTTGGTAATGGCTTTGGAAGAAGAATTTGAAACTGAAATTCCTGATGAAGAAGCTGAAAAAATCAAAACTGTTCAAGCAGCAATTGATTACGTAAATAATCACTCTGACGATTAATTTTTCAGAGAATTATTGAGACAATAGGCGGAACTTTGGTTCCGCCTATTTTCGTTATGACACTGATAAAACAGTTTTTTAATACTCAAGCCACTGATATTGGTGCTCTTGACCGAGGGCTTCAGTTTGGTGATGGTCATTTCACAACACTTCGTATTCTTAATGGTGCTCCCGAACATTTAGAGGCCCACCTTGCCCGATTAGCTCATGCGAATAAGACTCTTCGCATTTACCATTCGACCTTTACGACCTTAAGAAATCGACTGACAGAACTGGCGAAAGACGTTGAACAAGGAGTGTGTAAGGTTATTGTTACTCGTGGCAATAGTGCTCAAGGCTATGGGTATGATCATCGCATAGAAGCGAACGAATACATTCAGATCAGTACGTTACCGGAACCTCAGAACCCACTTGACGTAGGGCTTGCTAACGTGACTTTAGCCGAGCAAACCGTTCTGGCAGGGCTTAAAACACTTAACCGTTTAGAACAGGTGTTGCTGAGTGCTGAGAAATCAGAAAAGGGCCTTGATGATTTAGTCGTCTGTACCAATGACGGACGTGTTATAGAGGCTGTGCAGGGAAACCTTTTTTGGAAGAAGCGTGGGCGCTGGCAGACACCCTCACTAACGTCGGCTGGTATAGACGGAGTCATGCGACAACACATCATTAACAGTAACGCTCTTGGCAACCTCGATATAAAAGAGGGAAGAGTGGCCGATCTTGAACAGGCTGAGCAAATTTTCGTTTGTAACAGTGTCCGTGGTGCTGTCCCTGTTCGCTCATTTAATGGTAAAGTATTTGAAGATCTTCCGTTACCTGAGAAAGTAAAACGCCTGGCTTTATGACTTTGCTAAAACGTTTGTTTGTTATTGCTTTTTTCTCTGTTGTCATTGGTGCAGGCGCGCTTAGCTATGGTTATTACTATTTGTCTCAGCCCTTTACCAGTAGTTCAGTAAATGAGCCGTTAATACTGGAGTTTCCCAAAGGCAAACATGCTCGGTATGTCATTACACAAGTCAGTGAGCATTACGCTCTGGGTGAGTCCATATTGGATAATAAACAGCTGCGTTATGGTTTTAGTCGGCTATTGGGCGGTGTTAGCCATTTGCGGGCGGGGGTTTATGAGGTTAAGCCGGAACATAATTGGTTTGACGTCTGGTCCATGGTTTCAAACGGTGACGAGCTTCAATTTTCAGTCACTCTTGTAGAAGGTCATACATTGCAACAATGGTTGTTCACGCTTAATTCGGCGCCTTACTTGAGTGGCGACGCAAAATCTGCAGCGAATGCTTTACAAGAAAGTCTTGGACCAACCGTTGATTCTTTAGAAGGTCTATTATTGCCGGAAACCTATACTTACCGAGCCTACTCGACGGTTTCCGGTATTTTAAAAAATGCTTATGAGTCAATGCAAAAAACGTTAGCCGACGTTTGGAGCAATCGCTCTGAAGCTTGTCCGGTAGAATCTCCTTATGAGCTGCTGATTTTAGCGTCAATAATAGAAAAAGAGACAGGTGTATCGGGTGAAAGAAGTTTGGTTGCCAGCGTTTTTGCTAATCGTTTGGCTATTGGTATGCGGCTGCAGTCCGATCCAACTACAATTTATGGCATTGAGGATTTTGACGGCAACTTGACCCGTGCTCATTTGCGTGAGAAAACGGCCTATAACACCTATCGAATTAATGGCTTACCTCCGACACCCATTGCTATGCCAGGCAAGGCGTCGCTCGAGGCAGCCGCTAATCCAGATGACTCGCCGTTTTATTACTTTGTCGCTGATGACACTGGTGGTCACGTATTTTCAGAAACGCTGGAAGAGCATAATAAAGCGGTGCGCCGCTACCAACTAAATAAAGAGTGAATATGAAAGGGAAGTTTGTTGTTATTGAAGGCCTGGAAGGGGCAGGTAAAAGCTCTGCTATTGCTAATGTTATTACTCATTTGCAAGCGAAAGGTATTCAGACAGAAGCGGTTCGAGAGCCAGGTGGAACTCCTCTAGCCGAGTCTTTGCGGGACTTGGTTAAGAAAAAATGGGATGAAACCGTAGTGCCGACAACTGAGTTGTTGTTAATGTACGCTAGCCGTGTTCAGTTGGTGGAGAATATTATTAAGCCTCACTTGATGGATGGAACATGGGTTATTGGCGATCGGCACGATTTATCCTCCCGGGCCTATCAAGGGGGCGGTCGCCAGCTTGGAGATGATTTATTGCAAAAGCTTAGAGCGATAACATTGGGAAACTTCTACCCGGACTTGACCATTTTACTGGACGTTGACGAGGAAGCTGGCTTAAAGCGTGCGCGGGAGCGAGGGCAGCTAGATAGAATTGAAGAAGAAGATTTGGCGTTTTTTAAACGAACTCGACAAGCCTACTTAAACATTGCAGCGAAAGACCCTTCTGTTTTTGTAATTGATGCAAACCAACCGATGTTGAAGGTTCACGAAGCTATTCTACGAACTCTAGAGGAGAACTTGTTTTAATGGCGGCTCCCTGGCTACGAGATGCATGGTTACGGTTAGTCAATGCTTATGAAAGCAATAGATTGGCTCATGCTTACTATTTAAAGCACAACCTGGCACACGGCAGTAACCGCTTCATTGAACAGTTCACCAAGTACCTGCTTTGTCAGGCAAAAGGAAAAAGTGCTTGTAATCAGTGCAAGTCATGCTTGTTGTACGCAGCCGGAAACCATCCGGATACATGGACACTTGATGGTGACGAAACCAGTCGGATAGGTGTTGATGAAATTCGAGACCTGCAAAAAAACATTGTCAATAAAGCGAATCAGGGGGGCTTTAAAGTTGCGGTAATTTTGCAAGCTGAGAAAATGACTGAGCAGGCATCTAACGCGTTGCTAAAAGTCCTGGAAGAGCCGCCAGAAGACACCTGCTGGCTGGTATCAACAAAACAACCTGAACAACTATTGCCAACCCTGCGAAGCCGCATGCAATGGTTAAACATCCCTTACCCAGAGGCGGCGCAAACGGAAGAACAAACCGCACAGGCTGCCGAATTATTTGATGCGTTACATAAATTAGCGCCGTTACCCGAGCTAAAAGACAAAGCAATAGCTGCTGACTGGTTGATGCTCTCTGAGCGCTTGGTTTCTGATATGTTAGCTGAGTTAAATCGCCTCCCGGAAGAACGTTTTTACTTTCCTGACTTACTCGATAACTACAAGAGATTGGTACAGTGCCCTTGGCTGGATGCGCGCCATTTAAGCGAATGGGTATCAGAATGCCGACAGTTACGTCAGATATATCAGGGATCGCCAGGCATTAATTTAGCGTTATTATTAATACTTGCCTGGAGCCGTTGGTCAAACTTTCTTTTAGGTGAGGAATAAGGCTCCGGATTTTATAAAAGGGGTCTTATGTCTAAAACGGTTCGCATTTATATTGATTCAGTTCGTGAATTAGCGGCACGAACGGTGCCTTTCTTTAAATATACCTCAATTTTAGTGACAGAGCTTGCTGATGGCGATTATGCATTAGGCAACAGCGTTGATGTTGAGCTGTTTTTACCTGACACAGCGACATCCCCGTTTCACTTTAGTGCTCAGGTGTCCTGGCTGTTTGATGACAAGTCCTTTCCTTATGTTATAAGCCTATTACCGAAGGACGTCGCCACCGGGCATCGACTGAACTTCCTGACTAACCAGTACAAAGCCGAATATGGTAAACTGTTTGATTCATTGATAAATTCTTGCGCAACCTAATTGCAACGGAGCATTGGATGTTTGTTGATTCGCATTGCCATTTAGATCGTATTGACCCGAACAAAGTGGGTACAGACTTGGCTGGCTTAGTAGAGAACGCCCGCAAAAACAACGTTGAACACATGTTGTGTGTTTGTGTAACGCTGGATGAATATCCTAAGATGCGTGACACGGTATCGGCGTATGACAATGTTTCGATATCCTGTGGAGTGCATCCGCTTTACGTTAATGAGGAGAGTCATAACGCCGATGAAATGGCGGCAACGTTAACTGAGCTTGCCAGTGAGCCGAAAGTGGTGGCGATTGGTGAAACCGGCCTCGACTATTTCTATGACCCGGACTCAAAAGCAAAGCAGCAGAACAACTTTGAGCAACATATTGCCGTAGCAGGGGAGTTGAATAAGCCCCTTATTATTCATACTCGTGAAGCACGCGAAGACACTCTGGCAATGTTAAAGCAAGGTCATGCCGACAAACCCGGCGGCGTCCTACATTGTTTTACTGAATCTTATGAGATGGCAAAAGAAGCCATCGACGCGCTGGACTTTTATATTTCTATTTCCGGTATTGCATCTTTTCGAAATGCATCAGAGCTACGGGATACCGTCAAAGCGTTACCACTCGATAAGCTGCTCATTGAAACCGATAGTCCTTGGTTAGCGCCGGTACCTCACCGTGGAAAAGTGAACCAGCCTGCTTACGTAACTGAGGTTGCTAAATGCGTTGCTGACGTTAAAGGTATTACGCTTGAAGAGGTTGCCAGAGTCACGACTGAGAACTTTTATAAGCTGTTTAAAGCCTCTTAATGAGCTGTGTGTAACTTGTGAGTAAAAAGGTTTTAGTACTTCAAAAACATTAAGTTAAAAGAAACCGTAAAAAAATTAGACATCCATCAATTATTGTCTACACTAAAAATTGTTGGATGAATTTTAAGCAGGATAAATGAGACTGTTTTATCATGAGTTAGCGCACGGCTCATCCCATGAGCCATTCCCCTATACCCGGAACAATCTGGATTGGTTCCGGGTTTTTTTTATCTAAAATAAACGTAAAAAGCGATCAATCAACCGGCCGATTCCGTAGCTGTTAGAGTAAGCCTTTGAATTAAGGAGTGATAATGTCTACGACTGTTGAACAAAACACACGTCCAGATTACGACAGGGTTATCGTCGATATTGCCGACTATGTCATGAACTATAAAGTCACCAGCGAAGAAGCCTGGAGCACAGCCCGGTATTGTTTGATGGATACGTTGGGGTGCGGAATGTTGGCATTAGGCTACCCCGAATGTGCGAAGCATTTAGGTCCTATGGTTCAGGGAACGTCAGTGCCTAATGGTGCCCGGGTTCCCGGAACTCGGTTCACATTAGATCCCGTTAAAGCTGCCTGGGACATTGGCTGTATAGTTCGCTGGTTAGACTTTAACGACACATGGCTGGCGGCGGAATGGGGTCATCCGTCGGACAATTTGGGCGGTATATTAGCGACAGCTGACTTTATTTCTCAGCAACGCCGAAGTCGGGGATTTGAGCCTCTGACAATAAAGAACGTTCTAGAAGGAATGATTAAAGCGCATGAGATTCAGGGGAACCTGGCAATTGAGAACAGCTTTAACCGGGTTGGGCTTGATCATGTTGTACTGGTAAAAGTGGCTTCAACTGCGGTGGTCAGTTGGTTAATGGGCGCCAGCAAAGAGCAAATTATGGCCGCGCTGTCTCAAGCTTGGGTAGACGGTCAGTCGCTGAGAACCTATCGTCACGCACCAAACGCGGGATCGCGTAAATCGTGGGCTGCGGGCGACGCAACGTCACGAGCCGTTCGACTGGCAGACATTACCCAACGGGGAGAAATGGGTATTCCCGGCGCTTTAACAGCACCTCAGTGGGGATTTTACGATGTGCTGTTCAGTAAAACGAATAAAGATCAGAAGCTTAAGGATGAAAAAGACCTAGAGTTCAAGTTTCAGCGCGACTACGGCAGCTACGTTATGGAAAACATTTTGTTCAAGTTGTCTTTCCCCGCTGAGTTTCATGCGCAAACAGCCTGTGAAGCTGCCGTAAAACTTCACTCTGATGTGAAAGGTCGAATTGACGACATAGAAAAGATCGTGATTACCACGCATGAGTCAGCGATTCGTATTATTTCTAAAGAAGGTAAGCTTGCTAATCCCGCGGATCGGGATCATTGCTTGCAGTATATGACTGCTGTTCCTCTCATTTGGGGAGAGTTGAATGCGGATCATTATGAAGACAGCTTTCATAGTGCACACCCAGAAATTGACGAGCTTAGGGAGAAAATGTTTGTTGAAGAGGACGAGCAGTACAGCAAAGACTATCTCAATCCGGACAAACGCTCTATTGCGAACGCGGTGCAGGTGTTTTTTAAAGACGGCAGTAAAACAGAAAAGGTGGCTGTCGAATATCCGATTGGTCATCGTAAACGCCGTGACGAGGGCATACCGGTTTTAAAAGAGAAGTTTAAAAGCAGCCTGAAAAAGCGCTTTCCAGCCAGTCATGCGGATGAAATATTTTCACTCTGTACGACCGACGAAACGACGTTTGATCAATTAGCTGTGGATACTTTCATGGACAAATGGGTCATTTAGTTACTTAGACGTTATCAAGAGCCGGGCGGTGCAATTAAGAAGCACCGCCCAGTTAGCTATTAGCCTTGCCAAATAATCAGGAGAATAAGGACTGGGCAAACAAACTTTACGTACCAGGGCCAAACTTTCCAGAATAGACTTTTATCAATATCCGGAGAGCCTTGTTTCAAGGCTTTCAATAGGTGGTTTTGACGTAAAACCCAGGTCAGCATAACAGCAAAAACAAGAGCCATTATTGGCTGCATATAAACTGTGCTAAAGGTGACAACGGCACCAAAAAGCGACTCGAAATTATAGATAATCGTAGTAGAAATCGCCGTAACCACCAGTGTTACTATCCATACGCCGGAACTTCTGTCGCAGCGGGCTTCTTCACGTAATGCATTAACCGGCGCTTCCAGCATTGAAATAGACGACGTAATAGCGGCAATAACCATGAGTAAGAAAAAGCCAAAGGATACAAATAAACCAGCAGTACCAAGGGTATCAAACATGGCTGGCAATACAGTGAATACGAGTGTGTCCGCTGAAAGTAAGGTACCGTCATCGGCGTATATTTGAACGCCATTGGACTGAGCCACGAACATAGCCGGTAGAATTAAAAGCCCCGCTAAAAACGCTACGCTGGTATCGATACCTGCCACCCAGGCAGCCGTTTTAGGAATATTTTCTTTGTTTGATAGATAAGCGCCGTAGGTCATCATGACACATACGCCCAATGACAACGAGAAAAAGGCCTGACCCATGGCGCGTATAATGAGTTGTGGGTCGCTAATTTGAGAGAAGTCTGGAACTAAATACATTTTGAGGCCATCGATAGCCCCGTCTTGGGTCAAAATGTACGCTGACATGCCAATAAGCAAAACAAACAACATCGGCATGAGCCGACGTGACCAGCGCTCAATGCCATTATTCACGCCTGAGCGCACAACATAGACGGTCAGCAGCATGAAAAATATCATGGTGGCCATGTTGCGAGCTTCCGAAAACTCGACAAACCAGGCTGCAGTCGAGGGCAACCCGACAAAGATAAGTAATGGCGATATCATGTATGAGATCAGCCAACCCGAAACAATCGCATAAAAGCTTAAAATTAAACTTAGCACGACAAGACCAACAACGCCGGCGATAGCACCGGTTCCCCGGAAAAAAGCTTTGTCAGACAGATTTCTTAGCGCTTCAATCGGGTTGTTCTGTCGAATACGACCGATGGTGACTTCTGCCACAAGCATAGGGTAAGCAAGAATCGCGATCATAACGAGGTAAACCAACAAGAACGCACCGCCACCATTACTGGCTGCCTGCGTTGGAAAGCCCCAAATATTGCCTACTCCAACAGCGGAGCCGGCAGCAGCGAGAATAAAGCCTAATCGCGAGGCAAAAGCCGGAGACGTATTTTTAGCCATGATATTGTTATTATTATTGATTAAAGTCAGTGCTCGATTATGGCGGAGTTAATTCGCCGCGTAAATTCTTCTGTAACAGTTTTTGAATCTCGCTATGAGAAATGTCTTGCGAGAGCAGATAATGCAACTTGGTCAATGCTGCTTCAATGGTCATATCAGAGCCGGATACTAAGCCGAGCTTAGCCAATGCATTACCCGTCGCATAACCATCCATGTCGACCCGGCCCTTAAAGCATTGGGTGCAGTTTAAAATGGTAATACCGTTATCAATACCGCGCTTTAATACAGAAAGTAGAGCATCGTTTTGCGGCGCATTGCCGACACCATAACTTTGTAAAATAAGCGCTTTTACTGGTTGTTTTAACTGATTGTCGATAATGTCTGGTGAAATACCGGGGTAAAGCATCACGACACCAATAGGCTGAGGAGTCATTTCTACAACATTAAGTTTTCGCGGGGGCTCTTGTGTTTCGGTTAACTGACCTGCATTAAGACGAATTTGTATACCCGCTTCCAGCAGTGAAGGGAAATTAGGGGACGAAAACGCATTAAAGCCGTTAGCATCAGACTTAGTCGACCGGTTGCCACGGAACAGTGTGTTGTTGAAGAACAAGCCAACTTCGGGAATAGGGTAGTTAGCCGCAACATATAGCGCATTCAGTAAGTTAGTTTGACCGTCTGAGCGCAGTGCGGCTAAAGGAATTTGAGAGCCAGTAACGATGACCGGTTTAGCTAGGTTTTGTAGCATGAACGACAGTGCAGAGGCGGTGTAAGCCATGGTGTCAGTACCATGCAAAATCACAAAGCCATCATATTCGGTGTAGTTGTTTTCAATATCGCGAGCTATGGTGACCCAATCTGCCGGGGTCATATTTGACGAGTCCATTAAAGGACAGTATTCATGGATAACAAATTCCGGCATTTCTTCCCTGAAAAATTCCGGCATTTTCTGTACACAATCACTTAAGTGCCCCGCGACCGGAACGTATCCCTGTTCCGATTTTTTCATACCTATGGTTCCGCCAGTATAAGCGACATATATCTTTTTACGAGGCACTTGCGTCTCCTGTCGACATTCTTAAGAACGAATGTCGATTATTCTAACGCGGTTGTGGACACAGTGCACAGTAAGAGTAAATGTTTTTCGGATCGTTGAAGTTTCTCAGTACTGCTGTTTCAGACTGTACGTCACTGAATAACTTCAATAACCAATCACTGCTGTTATCACGGCTTACTTTAGGTAACAGGTCGCTCGCAGCACTATTGCTGAATAAGTCAGCCAAAAATTGCTCTTGCGGAGACAGCTTTTGCTTAACAATATTCACATCGTAGTCTTCAATAGCAGCTAACTCAGCGGCCAGTTTAATGGCGTCGTCATAGTCACCTAGAGTATCAACCAAGCCACGTTTCATTGCTTGACGTCCCGTCCAGATACGTCCTTGTGCAATCTCGTGAACGTCGTCTTTACTCATATTACGAGCATTGGCGACCAGGCTTAAGAAGTTGTCGTAAGTGTTTTCAACGGACTTCTGAATCATTGTTTGCTGGTAATCAGTCATTTCTTCCAGCGGGTTTATCGACTCAATTTCTGTGGTGCTGACAGAGTCGCTATGGATACCAATCGCTGCCAGGCTGTCCTCTAGGTTCATCAATAGCCCAAATACACCGATAGAGCCGGTAATGGTCGTAGGGGAGGCTATGATCTTGTCTGCATCGGCAGCAATCCAGTAACCGCCTGACGCTGCTACGGAGCTCATTGATGCCACCACAGGTATACCGTCTTCTTTTGCCTGCAACAACTCCTGACGAATAATCTCAGAGGCAAACGCACTGCCGCCTGGACTATCAATGCGAAGTACAATCGCTTTGGTATTTTCATCGGTGCGTGCATCGCGAATCAGCTTAGCGGTGCTGTCGCCACCAATCATACCGGCTTTTTGTGAACCATCCACTATTTGTCCGCGTGCCACAACAACGCTTACTTTTGGTTTATCTTTCACTTTTGGTGCTGGCATCGGCGGCTTTTGTGCGGTCAGATAGTTATCAAAAGTAATGTGTTTGAAGGTCTCTTTTTCTTCATCTAAACCAGCCAGGTTAATGAGCTCGTTACGAACTTCAGTACGTGTTTTCAATGCATCGACTAAGTTGTTATCTAACGCCATACGGGCCATATCACCATCAGCTTCGTTAAAAGCTGCCATATAGTCGTCGATTTTACCGCTGGTAAGACGCGGATTAATATTGCGTGTTGCGGTAACACTGCCACGAAATTCTTCCCATAGCTCGTTATACAGCGTTTCATTAGCTTCACGAGCTTCGTCTGACATGTCATTGCGAATGAAAGGTTCTACGGCCGCTTTAAATTTACCGACTTTAAACACGTGCGGCTTCACTTTTAGCTTTTCGAGCAATTCTTTAAAGTAAACCTGAGTGTAGTCGAGTCCTTCAAAAACAACGCCGCCCATTGGGTTTAGGTACAGTTGGTCGGCGTGTGCCGCAATATAGTATTGGTGTTGCCCATAGTAATCAGCATTACTGATAATTGGTTTGCCTGAGGTTCTGAACTCTTCCAGCGCCTCTGTAACGGCATTGAGTTTATTAATGCCGCTGGGGTAAAGATCCTGCAGATCCAAATAAAGGGCGCCTATACGATCATCGTTTTGAGCCATTTCAATACTTTCAACAATATCGGCAACCAACACTTCTGGCACTTCGTCGCCGCCGCCGAATGCTTCCGAGAAGAATTTATCAATAGGGTCGACCCAAGTTTCTTCTTCAACAAGAATGCCGTGCGGGTTAAGCACCATAATACCGTTCTCAGGCACTTCAATAGGATCATCACCGCTTATCATGCTGGCCAGAAAGATAGCCAGAACAATAAAGAAGACCAAATTAATAATAACCTTTCGGGTACCGTTGATTATTCGCCAAATATATTTAAAGATTGAGCTCACTGAACGCATAGCTAACACTCATTGTTATTTAAGAAATGTCTTAAGCATATCGAAAGTGACCTATGCAAGCTAGCCAGAGAATGTAACGAACCGTTACATAATGAGAAAGGTTGATATATGGATGCAGTAGAATTATTAACAACGCGTTCTTCAATGCCACGTCTGATAGAGCCTGGGCCCAATGTCGAACAATTAGAGCTAATAAAAAAGGCAGCGGTCAGAGCACCCGATCACATGTCATTAGCGCCATACGAGTTTATACAATTTCTCGGAAAAGACCGCGGCATTCTGGCGGACATCTATCAGCAGGCAGCGCGTATCAATGATTTTTCTGACACTATTGTTGAGCAAGCGGGGCAGTTACCGTTCCGTGCCCCTCTAGTGATAGCGGCCTGTCTAAGGTATCAAGAGCATCCGAAAGTACCGCGTGAAGAGCAGCTATGTACCGTTGCCTGTGCTGCTCATGGCATGCAGCAAGCGGCTTTTGCGCAGGGGCTTGGGGCAATTTGGCGTACTGGCTGGACTGCGGAAGACGACTATGTAAAAGAGCAGCTGGGTTTAGCTGAAGAAGACGCTATTGTCGGCTTTTTATACGTAGGTACGCCTGCCGTACCTACGCCAATAAAACCAGAAAAGGACGCTGAACCGTATTTTGTGTCAGCAAAAGACAAAGTGCTGAGTTAAAACTCAGCACTTTTTGGTGCGCGTGGGAATGGAATAACGTCACGAATGTTTTGTACACCGGTAACGTAAGCCACCAAACGTTCAAAACCTAAGCCAAACCCGGCATGAGGAACTGTGCCATAACGACGTAAGTCACGGTAGAACTCGTATTCTTCCATTGGCAGGTTCATCTCTTCGATACGTTTATCAAGAATATCTAAACGCTCTTCACGAGCAGAGCCGCCAATGATCTCTCCGATACCAGGCGCCAGCACGTCCATTGCCGCCACAGTTTTGCCGTCTTCGTTTTGACGCATATAGAAGGCTTTAATATCACGTGGATAGTTTTTCAGAATAATCGGGGCGCCAACGTGCTCTTCTGCAAGATACCGTTCGTGCTCAGATTGTAAATCAACACCCCATTCAACCGGGTATTCAAATTTCTTTCCGCAGCTTTTCAAGATCTCAATAGCGTCGGTGTAATCCATGTGCACAAAGTTACTGTTCACAATCGCTTCTAAACGGCTAACGGCTTCTGAGTTAATGCGTTTAGCGAAAAACTCCATGTCGTCCGGACGCTCCTGAAGGACCGCTTTGAACACATATTTCAGCATGTCTTCCGCTAAGTCAGCGACATCATCGAGTGATGCAAAGGCAAGTTCAGGCTCTACCATCCAAAACTCAGATAAGTGACGGCTGGTGTTCGAGTTTTCGGCGCGGAAAGTCGGACCGAAGGTGTAAACCTTTGACAGTGAGCATGCATAAGACTCAACGTTTAACTGACCGGATACCGTCAAAAAGGCTTCTTTACCAAAAAAGTCCTGTGAAAAATCAACATCACCTTTGTCCGTTTTAGGCACATTGAGCAGGTCAAGTGTCGACACACGGAACATTTCTCCGGCACCTTCACAGTCAGAAGTGGTAATAATAGGGGTGCTAACCCACAAATAACCGTTTTCGTGAAAGAAACGGTGAATCGCCTGAGATAACGTGTTACGAACACGCATAACCGCGCCGGTAATGTTGGTTCTCGGGCGTAAATGAGCGTACTCGCGTAAATATTCCATGCTATGGCGTTTGGGCGCCATAGGGTAAGTGTCAGGATCTTCAACCCAGCCGTACACATGCACTTTAGTGGCTTGCAGCTCAAACGACTGCCCCTGGCCTTGAGATGGAACCACGACGCCGGTAATAGCAACAGAACAACCGGTTGTCAGCTTTTGCACTTCATTACTGTAGTTTGGAAGTTCAGCAGGTACAACGGCTTGAACTGCTTCAAAGCAAGAACCGTCATGTACATTAATAAAAGAAATACCCGCTTTGGAGTCACGGCGAGTACGTACCCAACCGCGAACCGTTACCGTTTCGTCGACCGGGATTTTGCCTTCCAGAATATCCACTACAGAAGCATACGACATGGGTTTCTATTCTCCGAAATTTACACTATTTTGCGAATCAAAGGTTGCTATGTTACCTCGGATTGGCGCAGACTCAAGTATAACCCCGTCAACAGAGAGAAAAATTATGAAAAGGGGCTCTATAGACGACTTAAAAAAAGTACCCTTTTGGTCAAGGGTACTTGGCTTATTATGCATTTTTGGCTGGGTCATATTTGTCATTGCCACCATCGTTTTTAACTACGCCAAGCCAGAGCGTAACACCATACTGACGCAAATCTTCGGTATTCCGGTCCGGGATTACTGGCATATAACACTGGGTGACCTGTTTGTGATCACGCTGTGTATTGGTTTGGTCATTAGCCTAATAAGCCTGGCACTCAACTTTGTGCTCTTCAGGCAACATAAACAGCATATTTGGGTAAATCTGGTAATACTCGTTTTAAGCTGCCTGGGCGGTTTGTCGCTTTACTTCTTCGGCTTCTGAACGCTTCTTGCGTATTCCGCCATAGCGGAGCACAAAGCTGACAATTCCTGTTTGCTAATAATGTAAGGCGGCATGATGTAAAGCAGTCTACCGAACGGGCGTATCCAGACACCACGCTTAATGAATAAGCGCTGTGCTTCAGCAACGTCAATGGTTTGTTCCATTTCCAAAACGCCAATAGCGCCAAAGACTCTGGCATCACGTACTGAACTTAACTTATTTAACGGAAGCAGTTGTTCCTTCAACTGTGCTTCTATTGTTTTTACCTGTTGTTGCCAATTCCCTTCATTGATAATAGCGAGCGATTCTGAGGCGACGGCGCAAGCCAATGGATTTCCCATAAAGGTTGGTCCGTGCATTAGTGCACCACCGGCCGGACCTTGTCCAATAGTATTCGCTACCTTTTCAGTGGTTACGGTTGCGGCCAGGGTCATATAGCCACCCGTTAGCGCTTTACCCAAACAGATAATGTCAGGGGTGATCCCCGCATGTTCGCAAGCGAACAACTTTCCGGTACGACCAAACCCGGTAGCAATTTCATCGGCAATGAGCAGTACATCGTATTTATCGCAAAGAGCACGAATGAGTTTCAGGTAATTGGGGTGATAAAACCGCATACCACCGGCGCCTTGCACAATTGGTTCGAGTATGACGGCGGCTACTTCTTTATGGAATTGTTCAAACCATAGTGTCAACTGCTGACCTGAGGTTTCATCCCATTCTTCGGCGGGTGTTAATTCCGGAGCGTCAGCAAAAATCTGGGTGGCAATGGCTTTATTAAAAAAGCTGTGCATGCCATTTTCCGGATCACACACTGACATGGCTTTAAAAGTGTCGCCATGATAACCACCTTTTATGGTTAACAGCTTGGACTTTTCAGGGCGTGATTGAGCCAACCAGTACTGCAACGCCATTTTTATGGCGACTTCAACGCTAATAGAGCCAGAGTCAGCAATGAATACTTTTTCCAGCGGTTTTGGCAACATGTCGACGAGCTGTCGACCCAGTTTTATCGCTGGTTCGTGAGTAAGGCCGCCGAACATGACGTGGCTGACGGTATCAATCTGCTGGTGCGCAGCCTTATCCAGTCTCGGGTGACGATAACCGTGAATGACCGCCCACCAGGAAGACATTCCATCTATGAGTTGCTCCCCGTTTTTTAACGTGATGGTGGCGCCTTTCGCAGAGCTTACTTCATAGGAAGGCAAGGGGTTGCTCATGGACGTATAAGGGTGCCACAAATGTTGGCGATCAAATTCTTCGTTATTCAAACGACTTGATGAGGTCATAAAATACCCAGTTGTAAAGTTTGTATTCTTGTGTAAATTGACAGGGCAATGATAACGCATATTCTATGCGACATTAACTGTTCAAAACACGAGATTCTATTATGCCAGCCATCCGAAACGACTGGACCGTTGACGAGGTTCAACAACTTCTACAATTGCCGTTTAATGATCTAATGTTTAAAGCCCAGAGTGTTCACAGAGAACACTTTAGCCCGAATGAAGTACAGGTCAGTACGCTTCTGTCGATTAAAACCGGCGCGTGCCCGGAAGACTGCAAATACTGTCCGCAAAGTGCACATTATCACACCGGGCTTGATCGAGAGCGCCTCATGGCCGTTGAGAAAGTATTGCAAGAGGCGCAAGCGGCCAAAGACAAGGGAGCGAGCCGTTTTTGTATGGGCGCAGCCTGGCGTAACCCGAAAGACCGTGACATGCCTTACATTATGGAAATGATCAAAGGTGTTAAAGAGCTGGGGCTGGAGAGCTGCATGACGCTGGGGATGCTGTCTGCTGAACAGGCGAAATTGCTGCAACAGGCCGGGCTTGATTACTACAACCATAACCTCGATACCTCGCCTGAGTTCTATGGTGACATTATTACCACTCGCACCTATCAGGATCGCATTGATACGCTGGCTAATGTTCGCGATGCGGGTATGAAAGTTTGTGCCGGTGGTATCGTCGGTATGGGCGAGAGCATAAAAGACAGGGCGTCATTGTTGGTACAGCTTGCTAACTTACCGAAGCACCCGGAAAGTGTGCCGATTAATATGTTGGTGAAAGTTGAAGGGACGCCATTTGCTAAACTCGAAGACTTAGATAACTTTGAGTTTGTGCGTACAGTGGCCGTAGCACGTATTCTCATGCCGCAATCGCATGTGCGCTTATCGGCTGGCCGCGAAGATATGAATGATGAGATGCAGGCGCTGTGCTTTTTGGCCGGGGCTAACTCGATATTTTATGGTGAAAAGCTACTGACAACGGCAAATCCGGAAGCCGACGCTGACCTCCGTTTATTTGAGCGTTTAGGTATAACACCGGAGCAAGCCGATGGCTATGATGACGAAGTGCATACCGCTGTCATTGAAGACGCCATTGCAGAGCAAGAGCAACCAGTTCGTTTCTACGACGCCTCCTAAGCGATCGAACAATGCGTGACTCCCTTAAGGAGAAGTTGAAGCAACGCAGAGCGTCGACACAAATGCGTCGACGTCGTTGTCGTGCCGCAAAAGAAGCCAGTGTCGTTGTCGACTTTTCTAAAAACGATTACCTCGGTTTAAGTCAGCATGAAGGGGTTGTTAAGCGCTTTACCGATGCAGCGAATCAATGGGGAGTTGGCAGTACAGGGTCGCCGTTATTAAGTGGTTATTGTCGAGAGCACCAGCGACTTGAATCTGAGCTGTGTGAGTGGCTGGAAAAGCCCGCTGCGCTTTTGTTCTCCTCCGGTTTTGCGGCAAACACAGGTGTATTAAATACCCTGACAGATGAAAGCGGTAAAATATACGCAGATAAGCTTGTTCATGCGTCTCTAATTGACGGTATCAAGCAAAGTCGCCAGCACTTTAAGCGCTATGCTCACAGTCAGCCGTTAACCATTGCTGGCATGCTGCAACCCGAAGACTGGATTGTCACCGAAGGGGTTTTCAGTATGGACGGGGACGACGGCGGTATTGCGCAATTAACCGAGCTGAAAAACCAACAGCCTGACGCCACATTCATGGTCGACGACGCGCACGGCATTGGTGTTTTAGGTCAAGAGGGGAAAGGCGCTCTGGCGGATAACTTGAACGTGATCGACGTCATGACTGGGACCTTTGGCAAAGCACTCGGCGTTGGTGGGGCGTTTGTCTGTGCTGATAACGACACTATTGAAGCGTTAATTCAGTTTTGTCGGGAATACATCTATTCAACAGCCATGCCTCCCGCACAAGCTGCCGCTGCCAGCGCCGCACTAACGGTTATTCGCAGTAATGAAGGGCGAGAGAAGCGAGAGCATTTAGCACAGCTAGCGCAACAGTTTCAGCTGGAAATGTCTCGTCGTGGCTTAGCGTATATAAAGTCTTCAACGCCTATTCAAACCTGGCTTTTTGAAAGTGAAGAGACAGCTCGACGCATTGCTAGAGAGCTGACGAGCCTGGGGTATTTGTGCCGAGCGATTGTTTATCCCACTGTGCCTAAGCATTTACCAAGAATTCGCTTTAGCCTGAACAGTAATATGCAGTCAGCGCACATCAGTCAATTCTGGCATGTGGTTGATGAGCTACTGGAATCTAATAGGGCAGTATGAAACCGCTAAATTTTGATAAAGCTGTGGCGCAGCACTTTGATCGTGCCGCTATCAGTTATACTCAACACGATGAAATTCAAAGGAGAGCGGCGCACGATCTCTTGGCTTGCGCCAAGCCCGCTATTCCTCAAAGTACGGGAACACTGGTTGATATTGGTTGTGGTCCCGCAGCTGAGACCGCTACACTGCTAAGCCGCTGCCAGCATTATATCGGCATTGATATCTCCCCAGCCATGCTGGTACAAGCACGTCGTTTATACCCGGGCTTGAATTGGGCGCATGGACACTGGACTGAGTTGCCATTAGCCAGTGCAAGTACCGATTGGGCATTTGCGAATTTATCATTGCAGTGGGTTGATGACTTGAGTTGTGCGTTTAACGAGGTCTACCGTATTCTTAAGCCCGGTGGTGTTGCGACGGTTAATACGCTGTTACCCGGTACCTTCTCGTCGTTGCAGGAAAGCTGGGCGAGAGTCGATAGTCGCCCCCATATTAACCAGTTTCCGCTATTAACCGATGTTGTCTCTGCGGTTAAGAAACACGCTTGGTCAAGTGCCGGTTTTCATGACTACAGCTATACCCAATATTTTAATAATTTGAGAGAACTGTTAGGCAGTATTAAAGGTGTTGGTGCAAGCTTAGTAAAACGGGAAAGCTCGTCTGGTTTGACGACGAGATCAAAGCTTCAAAACCTGGAAAAGAGCTATGAAATCTTTCGACAAAGCCAGGGGTTACCACTGGAATGGCAGATTATTAACATCGTTTTAGTTAAGTAGGGTTGATTAATAGTTAATATGGACACTTATTTTATAACAGGTACCGATACTGACGCTGGTAAAACAGTGGCTGCCTGTGGCTTTGTGCAATACTTGGTAAGCAGTGGTCGCAACGTGGCTGTTATGAAGCCTGTTGCTTCTGGCTGCGAAATGCACGATGGGCAATTAAAAAATTCAGATGCTTTAGCATTAATGAATGTTGCGAATATTAAACAACCTTATGAACAGGTAAACCCTTACACTTTTGAGCCAGCCATAGCGCCTCATATTGCTGCTGCCGAAAAGGGCGTTGAAATCACCATCAATAGGCTTCAAAAGACCGTTGATGAGATTCGCCAAACTGGTGCTGATGTTTTGGTGATAGAAGGTGCCGGTGGCTGGCAGTTACCGTTATCGAACACCTTCTTTATGCCAGAGTTGGTTGAGCAACTGTCCGCCAAAGTTATTCTCACGGTTGGTTTAAAGCTGGGCTGCTTAAATCATGCGTTACTTAGCGCTCTGTCAATTCGAGCATCGGGCTGTGAACTGGCAGGCTGGGTTGCCGTACAGACCGGCGAAACGCCAATGCCCAGACAAGAAGAAAACCTTAAAACATTAATCCGGGTTCTGAAATCAGAGCCAATTGCCACACTGCCTTATATGCCTGACTGGCAAAGCCAAAATTTCGCCGGTAAATTTTCACTGGTGCATTGAACTTAATGTGAGGCGCCTACATATCAGTTAGCGTAGACATTCTTAACGGAGACTAGGATGAAAAGGATCCTGCTATTTTTAGCCACTAACATTGCCGTTTTATTGGTTGTTAGTGTTGTTTTTAATATCGTTATTGCGGCAACGGGTATAGATGCCCGTGGCTCTGCAGGGTTATTAATTTTCTGTGCGCTGTTTGGTTTTGGTGGTGCTTTTGTTTCACTATGGATTTCCCGCTGGATGGCCATTCGTTCAACTGGAGCACGGGTTATCGAGCGTCCACAGAATCAGTCTGAAGAATGGCTGTTAAGAACGGTTCAGCAGCAGGCGCAAAAAGCCGGCATACCGATGCCTCAGGTTGCTGTATATCAGTCACCGTCGCCAAATGCTTTTGCCACCGGACGCAGCAAAAACCATTCACTGGTTGCGGTCAGCACCGGGCTGTTACAAAGCATGAACGCAGATGAAGTCGAAGCGGTGCTGGCGCACGAAGTCAGTCACATTGCTAACGGCGATATGGTAACGCTGACGTTAGTTCAGGGCGTGGTGAATACCTTTGTGATGTTCTTTGCGCGGATCATCGCCAGCGCTATTGCACGCGGTGATAACCAACGTGGCGGACTCGCGTATTTCGGTTTGGTCATGTTGCTGGAAGTTGTTTTTGGCATTCTCGCCAGCGTGATAGTGATGTGGTTCTCCCGTCAGCGCGAGTTCCGAGCAGACGCTGGCTCAGCTGATATCGCGGGTAAACAGAAGATGATTGCGGCGTTGCGTCGTTTGCAACAAGGCCGCGAATCAGAACTGGACGGTACCATGTTAGCTTTCGGCATTAAGGGAAAACGCTCGACGATTGGTAAACTCTTTATGAGTCATCCGCCTTTGGAAGAGCGCATTCATGCACTTGAGCAACGGCGTTAGTCGTTGCTTTTCAATGGCGGACACCGTACATTCGTACATCTTATACAGTGAAAAAGTCGGAAGTTAACTTTATGGCACAGTGGAGTGCGCGCAGCTGGCGCGATAAGCCAATTCAACAACAACCCAGCTACCAAAACGAACAACAGCTGCATGATGTCGAGAGGCAACTAAGCCAGTTCCCGCCGTTGGTGTTCGCGGAAGAAATCCGTGCGCTGAGAAATCAACTAAGCGATGTCTGTCAGGGAAACGGTTTTCTGCTCCAAGGCGGTGACTGCGCTGAGTCGTTTAGCGATTTTAATGCCCCAAAAATAAGAGACACTTTTAAAGTTATTCTGCAAATGGCCATTGTAATGACCTTTGCGGGTTCGTGTCCGGTGACCAAAGTAGCGCGAATGGCGGGGCAGTATGCTAAGCCACGCTCCAGTGACTTTGAGTCTGTTGACGGTGTTAACCTTCCAAGTTATCGCGGGGATATTATTAATGGCTCTGAGTTTACAGAGAGTTCTCGAGAGCCGGATCCTGAGCGTATGCTTAAGGCGTATCATCATTCGGCGGCGACGTTGAATTTGTTGCGGGCGTTTGCACAGGGTGGTTTGGCAAACTTACATAAGGTTCATAAGTGGAACTTAAGCTTCATTGCATCAAACCCGTTGAAAGAACGCTATCAGCAAATCGCGGAAGAAATTCAGTCAGCGCTGCGTTTTATGGAAGTATTGGGCATCAATGCAGATAATAATGCGACCATCCACGAAACTTCGCTGTTTACCTCTCATGAGGCCTTGTTGTTGCCATATGAGCAAGCGTTAACTCGTACAGATACACTAACCGGCTTACCTTACGACTGTTCTGCCCATATGGTTTGGATAGGGGAGCGTACGCGGCAGTTAGACCATGCGCATGTCGAATTTATGCGCGGCATCAATAACCCGATAGGCGTAAAAGTCGGGCCGAAAATGCCTGAAGACGAGCTTATTCGTTTAATCGATGCCCTTAATCCGGATAACGAAGCCGGGCGATTAACGCTTATTACGCGTATGGGAGCAGATAATCTGGCTGAAAATATGCCACGTCTGGTACGTCGAGTAAAAGAAGAAGGTCGCAACGTTATTTGGTCCAGCGATCCAATGCACGGCAACACTATAAAAGCGGATAATGGCTTGAAAACACGTTCTTTCGACGCCATTCATAAAGAGTTGAGACAGTTTTTCGCCATTCACCAGTCAGAAGGTACATATCCTGGCGGCATCCATTTAGAAATGACCGGGGAAGACGTTACAGAATGTACAGGTGGAGCTTATAAAATCAGCGAAGAAGATCTGTCGAGTCGTTACCGTACACAGTGCGATCCACGACTTAATGCCGATCAAGTGTTAGAATTGGCGTTTCTAGTGGCCGAGTCGCTTAAAGCAGCGCGCAATGGCGAAGGCTAATTTTCTATTTCATTGAACGTATAAGAGGACAACCGTTGTATGTCACAGCAGGTAGAGCAGTTATTTGAGAATTTGTGGCAAGATTACTTATCTCGCACGCCGTCGGCAGAAAAAGTTCACAAAATACTGGGTGAAGGGCATCCGATCATTAATGATCACGTTGCCTTCAGAACATTCGATATTGCTCCGGTTGGCTTAGAAGTTCTGGCTCAGCACTTTCTGGACTTAGGTTACAAAGAAGGCGGCGATTACCATTTCGAGGCTAAAAAGCTTCGTGCGAAACACTTTGAGCATGATGACCCTGAGCTGCCTAAAGTGTTCATCAGCGAATTAATGACAAGCGAGTTTTCTGACGAGTTGCAAGCCAAAGTCAAAGAAATGGTGGCGCAAGTATCGGAAGCCGATACGAAAAAGTCTGACTTTCTGTACTCAGGCACCCATTGGAAAGTTAGCCATGAAGATTACCTGGCGCTGCTGGAAGAAAGTGAATACGCTGCATGGATGTCGGCGTTCGGTTACTGCGCTAACCACTTTACGGTGAGTGTTAATCAGTTGCCGGGCTACGAATCATTAGAGCAGGTAAACCAGAAGCTGAAAGACAATGGCTTTACACTCAATAGTTCAGGTGGCGAAATTAAAGGCTCGCCAGAGGTTTATCTAGAGCAGTCATCAACAATGGCTGACCGTCATGACGTTGAGTTCTCAGACAAAACGGTCAGTATTCCAAGCTGTTTTTATGAGTTCGCAAAGCGGTACGAGATTGAGCCAGGTGAACTTTACACAGGTTTTGTTGCGGCTTCTGCAGACAAAATCTTTGAAAGTACTAACGCAAAATAAGCGTTAATAACAGAACGGCACTAATAGCGGTGCCGTTCTAAGTTGGTCTTCGCAAGAATCTTCGCGGCAATTTCTTCCACTGAATAATGGGTTGAATTGATAAAAGGTATCGCTTCGCGGCGATACAGTTTTTCGACTTCAGCCAACTCAAAACGACACTGTGCTAACGACGCATAACGGCTGCCTTCTCTGCGTTGACTGCGTATTTCATGCAGGCGCTGAGAACTGAGCGTGAGACCAAAAATCTTATGCCTGTGCATTTTAAGTTCTTTGGGTAACTGCAAACGTTCAAAATCATCGTCGTCGGTAAGCGGATAGTTGGCTACCTTAATACCGTATTGCATGGCCAAATATAGGCTGGTCGGCGTTTTACCCGTTCTTGAAACGCCTACCAAAATAAGATCTGCCTTATCAAGCTGGTTAAGGCGCTTACCGTCGTCGTTATCAAGGGCGTAGTTAATTGCATCAATACGGAAGTTATAATTTTTATGAACACCGTGAGTCCGATGCGTTTTCGGCTCCGCTTTAACGTTGAGCTCTTTCTCTACCGGTGTCACAAAGTGATCGAGGAAGTCATAGCAAACGCCCCCGCAATTCGTTATTTTTGACTTTAGCGTTTCATTAACGAAGGTATGGAATATCAGCGGCGGCTCGCCACTCTCTTCTTTTGCCTTTTGAATGGTTTTACAGACATTTTCTGCTTTTTTTTGTGTATCAATAAAGGGCAGCGTTTTATGCTCGAATTTTACAGGAAACATTGAGAGCAGGGCATGACCAAAGGCCTCAGCGGTCAGTGCCGTGCCGTCAGAAATATAAAAGGCGTAGCGCACGGTAAGTCTCTTTTACAAAGGATTAATACAGCGATATTAACTTGTTGAGCTATAAAGTGTAAAATACCCGGCACTTCCATGCCTAAAAAATTAATTGAGGACTGTGACGTGCAAGAATACGTAGTGTGGTACCAAGATCTGGGAATGCAGGACGTTAATCGTGTGGGGGGCAAAAACGCCTCTCTGGGTGAAATGATTAGCAACTTATCCGGTGCTGGAGTAGAAGTTCCCGGAGGTTTTGCGACCACAGCCGAAGCTTATAACCAGTTTTTGGAGCAAAGTGGTCTTAACGATCGCATTCACGATTTGCTCGACAGCCTCGATGTCGATGATGTTCAAGCACTGACGCAAGCTGGTCAAAAAATTCGTCAGTGGATAATCGACACGCCATTCCAGCCTGAATTCGAACAGGCCATTAAATCTGCGTTTGAAACGCTTAGTGAAAACAACGACGAGTTCAGTTTCGCTGTGCGCAGTTCCGCAACGGCCGAAGATATGCCGGATGCATCATTTGCCGGGCAACAGGAAACTTTCCTGAACGTTCGTGGTTTAGACAATGTGATGGAGGCAATCAAGCATGTTTTCGCCTCTTTATTTAATGACCGAGCTATTTCTTATCGGGTTCACCAAGGCTACGATCACCGCGGCGTTGCGTTATCGGCTGGCATTCAACGAATGGTGCGCAGCGATATTTCATCGTCAGGCGTTATGTTCAGTATCGATACTGAGTCAGGTTTCGAAGATGTTGTCTTCATTACCTCGTCTTTTGGACTGGGTGAAATGGTCGTGCAAGGCGCTGTCAACCCGGATGAATTTTACGTTCATAAACCAACGTTAGAAGCAGGGCGTCCGTCGGTATTACGACGCACGTTGGGCAGTAAGAAAATCCAGATGATTTTCTCAGAAGACCGCGCGCACGGTAAGCAGACATTAATTGAAGACATCGACGTAGAGAAAAGCCGCACGTTCTCAATTACTGACGACGAAGTAGAAGCACTAGCGAAACAAGCACTAATTATTGAGAAGCACTACGGTCGTCCAATGGATATTGAATGGGCGAAGGATGGTGTTGATGGCAAGCTCTATATTGTTCAGGCACGTCCTGAAACGGTGCAGTCAAACCAGAAAGGTCAGGCTATAGAGCGCTTCGCTCTGAAAAGTAAAAGTGACGTAGTATGCCAGGGACGTGCTATCGGTCAGCGTATTGGCCGAGGTGTTGCGCGTGTTCTTAATGACATTAGTGAAATGGATAAAGTGCAGCCGGGCGATGTGCTGGTAACAGACATGACGGATCCTGACTGGGAACCTATTATGAAGCGCGCCGCTGCCATTGTGACTAACCGAGGTGGCCGGACTTGCCACGCTGCTATTATCGCACGTGAACTGGGCATTCCTGCGGTTGTCGGTTGTGGTGATGCCACTGACCATATTGCTAATGGCCAGGAAGTGACTGTTTCTTGCGCTGAGGGCGATACTGGATATATCTATCAAGGACAACTTGATTTCGATGTCACCGAGTCTCGCATTGATGCGATGCCGCCGTTGCCGCTGAAAATTATGATGAACGTAGGTAACCCGGATCGCGCGTTTGATTTTGCTGGCTTGCCTCATGCTGGTATTGGCCTGGCACGCTTAGAGTTCATTATTAACCGCATGATAGGCGTGCACCCGAAAGCGCTATTAAATTACGATGCACAAAGTGATGACTTAAAAGCGACTATCGATCAAATGATGGCGGGTTATAGCAGCCCTCGTGAGTATTACGTTGCGCGTTTGGCTGAAGGTATTGCGACACTGGGCGCGGCTTTCTCACCAGAGCGAGTCATTGTTCGCATGTCTGACTTTAAGTCAAACGAATACGCGAACCTTATTGGTGGTAGTCAATATGAGCCGGGTGAAGAGAACCCTATGCTCGGCTTCCGTGGCGCTTCACGCTATATCTCAGAAGAATTCCGTGACTGCTTTGCGTTAGAGTGTGAAGCCATTAAACGGGTTCGTAATGACATGGGGCTCACGAACGTCGAAATTATGATTCCGTTCGTGCGTACTTTAGAAGAAGGCCGGAAAGTTATCGAGCTTCTGGAAGAGCAGGGTTTAAAACAAGGCGAAAATGGGCTGCGCGTCATTATGATGTGCGAGTTGCCGTCGAATGCCCTGTTAGCCGATGAGTTCCTCGATATCTTTGACGGTTTCTCTATTGGTTCTAACGACTTAACTCAGCTAACCTTAGGGCTTGACCGCGATTCGGGTGTTATTGCACACTTATTTGATGAGCGTAATGAAGCCGTTAAGAAGTTGCTGGCAATGGCAATTCAAACGGCTAAGAAGCGTGGTAAATACGTTGGTATTTGTGGCCAGGGACCATCGGATCATCCGGATTTTGCCGCTTGGTTGGTTGAGCAGGGCATTGACTCTGTGTCGCTGAATCCTGACACCGTTATTGAAACCTGGATGTACCTGTCGGAACACCTATAAGTATGACCGCATTACCGAATGTTTCAGCGGAAAGTGCGTTACCGGACAATTACCAGAGCTTTTTAAAAGCATTAAAAGGCTCTGGTTTCTCCGGCGAAATTGATGTGAGCTACTCGGGGCGGCTAATTGCCGCTACCGACAATAGTGTTTACCAACAACTCCCACAAGCCGTTTTACACCCTAAAAAGCAATCAGATCTTGCTCTGGTGATGAAGTTCGCCGGACAAGATGCGTTTTCTGATATTCAATTTTCCCCACGAGGCGGTGGTACTGGTACTAATGGCCAGTCATTAACGTCCGGCATTGTCGTCGATATGAGCCGACACATGAACAAAGTGCTGGAAGTGAATGCTGAAGAAGGTTGGGTTAGGGTGCAATCAGGGGTCGTGAAAGATCAGTTAAACGATGCGTTGCGGCCACACGGTTATTTTTTCTCACCTGATTTGTCGACCAGTAACCGAGCAACGTTGGGTGGCATGATTAACACCGATGCGTCTGGTCAGGGCTCTTTGGTGTACGGCAAAACCAGCGATCATATCCTGGAACTGAAAACCGTGTTATTGGACGGAAAAGTTCTGGACAGCGGACCGGTATCACTTGAGCAAGCAGAAAGCATTGCACAAGGGAGTGACCGCGTAGCCAGAATCTATAGGCAGGTCATAGACACTTGTGTTGGCGAAGAGCAGTTAATAACGGATAAATTCCCGCCGTTGAATCGTTTCCTTACCGGTTACGATTTAAAACACGCCTACAACCCGAAAGAGCAGCTTATTGATGTATCACGTATCATTGCCGGCTCTGAAGGAACACTTGGATTTGTCAGCGAAGCGCGTCTAAATATTACGCCGATTCCTAAGCATCGTGTGCTGGTTAACGTTAAGTACTCTAATTTCCAGGCTGCCTTAGAAAATGCGCCATTCCTGGTGGAAGCAAACGCAACGTCGGTTGAAACCGTTGACAGTAAAGTGTTGAACCTTGCTCGGGAAGACATTATTTGGAAGTCGGTCTCGCACTTGCTTGAAGATGTTGAAGGCAAGCGCATGGACGGCATTAATATGGTCGAGTTTACTGGACTTGACCAAGATGACATAGATACTAAGGTCAATATGCTTTGTCAGCGCCTGGACAAACTCATTAAGAGTAAAGATAACCAGGGCGTTATTGGCTATCAAATTTGTGATGACTTGCCGAGCATACAACTGATTTACGCAATGCGCAAAAAGTCAGTCGGCTTGTTGGGAGCAACAAAAGGGCGACGCAAACCCGTTGCTTTTGCAGAAGACACGGCCGTACCACCTGAAAAACTGGCGTCTTTCATTAATGAATTCAGGGCTCTGCTAGACAGCAAGGGCTTAGATTACGGCATGTTCGGTCACGCCGACGCTGGTGTTTTGCATGTTCGACCTGCGCTTGATTTAACCGAACCTGCAGACGAAAGCTTACTGCGAGAGGTCAGTGATGAAGTCGCTAAGCTGACGCAAAAGTATGGCGGTTTGATGTGGGGAGAGCATGGCAAAGGTTACCGCTCGGAGTATGCCCCTAAGTTCTTCGGTGACGATCTCTACAAAGAGCTACAAAAAATAAAAGCCAGCTTTGATGCTTGCAACCAGTTGAACCCCGGTAAGATCTGTACACCACTAAATACGGAAGCAGATCTGGTTTCTGTCGACGCAATAAAACGTGGCTACTATGACCGGCAAATACCCGTAGCTACGCGCGAGAGCTACCAAAACGCAATGGATTGTAACGGTAACGGCTTGTGTTTTAACTATGACACGTCGTCGGCTATGTGTCCGTCTTATAAAGTCACTCGCGATAGACGATATTCCCCGAAAGGTCGGGCGGGTCTCGTGCGTGAATGGTTACGACTGACTCAGAAAGAAGGCTACGATGCAGCGCAATCCCCTAAGCAAAGCCACTTTTTTGAGAAGCTTTCACGTCAACTTAAGACATCGGATGACTTTAACCATGAAGTGAAAGACTCCATGGATAAGTGCTTAGCCTGTAAGGCGTGTACCAATCAGTGTCCGGTCAAGGTCGATGTGCCGACGTTTCGGGCGCGTTTTTATGAACATTACTACAGCCGCTATTTCCGTCCATTAAAAGACTACCTGGTCAAGAACGTCGAGAAAACCGGACGCATAGCCAGCCGCTACCCAACAGCCAGTAATGTGCTGATTAATAACCCCGTTTCTCGCTGGGTGCTTAAACATATTGTGGGTTATGTTGATACGCCGAGCTTCTCGACGCCGGATTTACTAACGGGGTGGAGCCAAAGCGGCTTCGATATTTTAGATACTGGCGATATTCTGGCGTTAAGTGAAACGGAAATAAGCAAGACTGTTGTTATTGTTCAGGATCCATTTACCAGTTTTTACGAAGCTGAGTTTGTTTTAGCTTTGGGTCACTTGGTATCGAAATTGGGTTATAGACCAGTACTACTGCCTTTTGCAGGGCATGGTAAAGCGCAACATGTGAAAGGCTTTTTAAAAGACTTTGATGAAACCGCGCGCAAGGTCACTGAACAGTTACAACCGCTTTCAGAGGCGGGTATTCCTTTAATTGGCCCCGATTCGTCGACAGCACTGATTTTTAGGGATGAATATCGAAAGGCCTGTAATGGCGAATTACCATCAGTCAATGTCAGCACCGTGATTGAATGGCTTATGTCTGTAGACTTTGAGACCCACGATCAAAAGCGATCAAGTCACTATGGTCTGCTGCTGCACTGCACTGAACAAAGCTTCGTTCCTGAATCAGCGAAACAATGGCAAACGCTGTTCGCTAAGCTGGGCCTTACTCTGGATATTGTTAATGTCGGTTGTTGCGGTATGGCCGGTACTTTTGGTCATGAGGTTAAAAACCTGGATGACAGTATGGGGTTGTATCACATGGGTTGGCACGACGCGGTTCAACGTTACGGTAGTTCAGGAATTTTGGTAACGGGGTTCTCCTGCCGCTCGCAAGTTAAGCGGGTAGAAAAAAAGCGGGTGAAACACCCGCTTGAAGTTATCTTACAAAGCCTGGTTTAATCACCAGGCTTTTTTATAGGTTTTACTGCTTACCTTTGGCGATGATCTCTCTTGCCATTTCATCAGCAATAACGCCGGTTGGGCGGTCTTCTTCTTTAGCTCGTGCAAACAGCTTGTCTAGCGTGTCGTGAATAGCGCGAACACGCTTATCCGTTTCTTCTAAGCTCATGTTTGCCGCTTCAGAGCAGACATGAATAACACCGCCAGCATTAATGACATAGTCTGGTGCATACAAAATGCCCATGTCTTTGACTGCCTGATCATGCTTAGGATTTGCTAATTGGTTGTTAGCGCTGCCCGCAATAATTTTCACTTTTAGCTGCTTCAGCGTTTCATCATTAATGGTTGCGCCTAATGCACAAGGTGCGTAAATATCAGCATCAACGCTGTATATTTCATCCAAACCAACGGCTTTCGCGCCTAACTCGTTAACTGCACGCTCAACAGACTCTTCATTTATATCGGTAACGATAAGCTCAGCGCCGTCTTCTGCACAGTACTTAGCAAAGTCATAACCGACCGAGCCTAAACCTTGCACAGCAATTTTTACGCCTTTTAAGTCTTCGCTGCCCAAGCGGTGTTTTGCCGCTGCTTTTAAGCCCAGATAAGTACCCAAAGCTGTATGCGGGGAAGGGTCACCGGCTTTGTCAGCAGTACCGGCAACGTGGCTGGTTTCTTTGGCCACAATGTCGATATCTTCAGTACGGATGTTGACGTCTTCTGCGGTAATATAACGACCACTTAACGACTCAATGAAGCGACCATACGCACGGAACAGGTCTTCGCTCTTAACTTTCTTAGCGTCGCCAATAATAACGGCTTTACCACCGCCCAACGGCAAGCCAGCCATTGCGCTTTTGTAAGTCATACCACGAGACAGGCGCAGTACGTCAGTTAGTGCTTCCGCTGATGAGCTATAGTTCCAAAGGCGAGTACCGCCAAGGCTTGGGCCTAATGTAGTGTCATGAATAGCAATAATTGCTTTCAAGCCAGATTCCTGGTCATGACAGAATACAACTTGCTCGTGATTATCAAATTCAGGATGCTCGAATAGAGACATGAATTCTAATTCCTTATTGCTTAAAAAATTGCGCGAACATTACCACGTAGGGCAACCGTTCGCTACTGAATAAAATCAATAAATACGCGTATTCAAACAGGTGTTTATCAACTTCTCTTTACAGAATTATTCAGGGGCTTCTTCGACGAAGAAATAGTATCCGCCTAAGTTGATAACGTCTGCCAAAAACGTCTGGCTTTCGGCTGTTAAAAAGGTTTCATTTAGCTCAGAAACTCCACAACTACCGTGCATTTCAGCAAGCTGCATCGCTGCGTGTTGCGCTGGCTCAGGTACATCGAGCTTTTCACCGTTTAAGTAGAAACTGTCATTGTCCAATCGAAGTAGGCGGGCACCCGGCGCACGCTCAATAAACGCGTTGCTTTGCTCCAGCATAGCGGGTATTTGCTCGGCGGTTACCGGCAGCTCAGGTTCGACTAATGGACGTTTAGACTGAGACAGCAAACGAGCAATAATGTCGTTGGCGTCATCAGATTGAATAGCCTCTATCAATAATGACTTCATGGCTTCGAGTTGTGGGGCTGTAATGTCATAGCTTGGCGCTATATCGGAGCTGTCAGGATCGGTGTAGCGTTTGGTCAGAACATCATTCGCCATAGCGCTGTCGCCAAGTTGCCACAGAAGCTCAGCTTGCGACGGAGCTCGAAAACCAACGGAATAGTTTAGCGAAGGTTCAAGTGCCACACCGTCGTGTGGGCAGCCGGCGGGAATGTAGAGTACATCTCCACTTTCGAGCTCTTCGTCAATAACAACGCTAAAATCTTCACTAACCAAGCACAGGCCCTCGGTGGGCTGCGACTGTTGAAGCGGCTGACGTTCACCAACGCGCCATCGCCGTTTGCCAGCCCCCTGAATAATGAACACATCGTATTGATCAACATGCGGGCCTACGCCGCCGTTTTCACAAGAAAAGCTCACCATGACGTCGTCCAGGCGCCAGTCTGGCAGAAAGCGAAACGGTTGCAACAGCTCACCAACCTCAGGCACCCATTCATTCACGGACTGGACCAGTAAGGTCCAGTCGCTTTCGCCGAACGAGTCGTACTCTTCGAAAGGGCCGTGAGTGACCAACCAGCCTGATTCGGTATCCGCATTTGTTTGCACAATACGGGAGTCAGCGCCTTCTTCCATAGCAAGTCCAGCCAATATTTCCGGGCTAATGAGGTCTGAAAATGCAGTAAAGCCTTGTCTAATTAAACAAGGCTTTTTTTGCCAGCTACTCGCCAGAAAATCTTTTATATCGAGATTTAATGTCATACTAAATCGTCAACGAATTGAATGGCGCGACCAATGTAGTTTGCCGGGCTCAGTGCTTTCATTTCATCTTTGGCGGCGTCAGGAATATCTAACGCCTCAATAAAATCACTCAGATCGGCTGGTGTAATGCGTTTACCGCGAGTTAACGCTTTGAGCTTTTCATAAGGCTTCTCAACACCGTAGCGACGCATAACGGTTTGCACTGGCTCTGCCATTAGCTCCCAGTTGTCATCCAATTCGGCGGCCAGTTTAGCGTCATTCACTTCCAATTTGCTCAAACCTTTTTGTGTCGCCTGATAAGCAATTACCGCATAAGCTAAGCCGACGCCCAAGTTGCGCAATACCGTTGAGTCAGTCAGGTCACGCTGCCAGCGTGAGATAGGTAGCTTCTGCGCTAAATGCTGCATAATGCTGTTGGCAATGCCCAGATTGCCTTCTGAATTTTCAAAGTCGATTGGGTTAACTTTGTGAGGCATGGTTGAAGAGCCGACTTCGCCTTCAATCGTTTTTTGTTTGAAGTGGTTCAGAGCAATGTAACCCCAGACATCGCGATCAAAATCGATAAGTACAGTATTAAAGCGTGACAGGGCGTCAAAATACTCAGCAATGTAATCGTGCGGTTCGATTTGAGTGGTATAAGCGTTCCAGTTCAAGCCTAAAGACTCAACAAAACGCTCAGAAATACCATGCCAGTCGACGTTCGGGTAAGCGGCAAGGTGAGCATTGTAGTTACCCACCGCACCGTTGATTTTGCCCATAATATTAACCGCTTTAAATTGCTCAATTTGACGTTCTAACCGAACGGCTACGTTGGCAAATTCTTTACCCATAGTCGTTGGCGTTGCCGGTTGACCATGGGTACGAGCCATCATTGGCACCGCTCGGTACTCTTTGGCTTTGGCTTTTACGTCATTGAGGAGCTGGGTCATCATTGGCACCAGCACATCGTCTCGTGCCGTTGCCAGCATCAAGCCGTGAGACAGGTTGTTGATGTCTTCTGAAGTACAAGCAAAATGAATAAATTCAGAGACATTATTGAGCTCATCGTTCTGTTCAACGGACTCTTTCAGAAAGTACTCAACGGCTTTAACGTCATGGTTCGTCGTTCTTTCAATTTCTTTAATGCGTTCTGCGTTTTCGACAGAGAAGTTTTCAACAATACCATCAAGTAACTTGTTGGCTTCAGCACTTAAAGCCGGAACTTCTTTAATGCCGTCGACAGTCGCTAATAGTTGTAGCCAGCGTACTTCAACAGTCACTCGGAATTTGATAAGACCATATTCACTAAAAATAGGGCGTAGCATTTCAGCTTTTGACGCATATCGACCGTCAACAGGGGATATTGCAGTGAGTGAAGATAAGGGCAACATACAAGGTTCTCCGAGTTATATTAAGCAATTTGAAGTAGCTGCTGAGCGGCTTTCAGCATCTGTTTTCTTGAAAAAATGAAATGGCGGCGCTTGCCACCTAGTTGGTTCCAGAGTATTGCACTGCGCACACCAGCAAGTAACAGGGCGCGGATATGGTGCTGGTTGGCATCGGACTTTAACACCTCTGGTTTACCATTAATTCGAATAGGCTGACCTAAAGGGCTAATAAGCTCTCTGTAAACGCCTGCCATACTCTCTAAGATACGGTATTGTTCAAAGCCAAACTCTTCTTTTTGGCGCTTTATTTGTGAAATGCGCTGACCCAGTTCGTCCAGTACTTTTGGTTCTTTTAATAAACGCCTTGAAAGGTGCAGCATGCCAATTAAATAGCGCGTCACCTCAACGTCTTTTTGAGAACTGCTGCCGATTTGGCGCACAAATGTCTGTAAGCCGGGCTGGATATTGATAAGTCCGCCGTAGACCTGCTCAATAGAGTCTGGTGACTGCTGTAAAACACTATGAATCAGTGTGTCAGTAATAGACTCGGGGTAAAGGCTACCGCTGCGGGCTATTTTCTGAACCGCAGCGGCACTTAATGACATACCGGCTAATGCAATAACACGCTGTTGCCAGTCGTTCATAATTTTACCTCAAAGTCGGTCAGGCGTTTTTCGATAATACCGCCACCAAGGCAGACGTTATCGATATAAAATACCGCTGACTGACCGGGGGTCACCGCCGCAACCGGATCATCAAACTCAACATGAACGTCACCATTGTCTAATGGTGTTACCTGGCTGGCTATATCACTTTGACGATAACGCGTTTTTACGGCACAGCGGAAGGGTTCCGCAGGCGCTTCCCGGTTAACCCAGTGCAACTGGCCGGCAACTAAACCTTTTGAATAAAGACGAGGGTGATTCTTGCCTTGTGCAACAATCAGTACATTACGTTCAACGTCTTTATCGACCACATACCAAGGATCCTCAGAGGCATTAGCCAGTCCACCAATATGTAAACCTTTGCGTTGACCAAGCGTGTGGTACATCAAGCCTTCATGTTGCCCAAGAACATCACCATCAACGGTTTCGATGTCACCAGGCTTAGCCGGCAGATACTGTTGCAGAAAATCTTTAAACTTACGTTCACCAATAAAACAAATACCGGTGGAGTCTTTTTTATCCGCCGTTACTAAGCCTTGCTCTTCGGCAATACGTCGAACTTCAGGCTTCTCCAGTTCGCCAACCGGAAATAGTGTCTGCGCGATATGCTCATGACTCAGTGTATACAAGAAGTAGCTTTGATCTTTGTTATTGTCTAAGCCTCGCAGCATTTGCCATTTTTTGCCGTCATATTGGCGGCGAACATAATGACCTGTGGCAATATAATCAGCGCCCAACGCTTCGGCGGCAAATTCAAGAAACGCTTTAAACTTAATTTCTTTATTGCACATGATATCCGGGTTGGGAGTGCGGCCGGCTTTGTACTCTTCCAGGAAATACTCAAACACGTTATCCCAGTATTCCGCAGCAAAGTTAATGGTGTGCAGTTCAATACCCAGGGTTTCGCAAACTTTTTCTGCGTCAGCCAAGTCATCGGCGGCCGCGCAATACTCGTCCGTGTCGTCCTCTTCCCAGTTTTTCATAAACAGGCCTTCAACATGGTAGCCCTGTTGTTTTAGAAGATATGCTGAGACAGAGGAGTCGACTCCTCCTGACATTCCGACAATGACTTTTTTTACTGCATCACTCATATATTTGTCCGGACATTTGGCGTACTAAAATTGGCGCGTATTCTATCATTTTCGCAGCACTTGGGGTAGTCAAAGGTTTACCAAACCGGAGGCTCTTCACGCCATTGTCCCGGCTGTAATCCTTTTAACTGAAAGGGGCCGACTGCGGCTCTTATCAGTCGTAAGGTTGGTAGGCCAACGTGTGCTGTCATGCGACGCACCTGTCTGTTTTTGCCTTCTCTTATTTTTATGCAAAGCCAGGTGTCCGGAATCGACTTTCGCTCTCTAATAGGCGGGTTACGAGGCCATAAATTATTCGGCTCAGGCATAATGAAAGCTTCTGCTGGGCGAGTTAGGCCATCTTTTAGCTCAACACCGTTACGAAGTGCTTCCAGTTGCTCTTCAGTCGGTTCGCCTTCGACCTGAACCCAGTATGTCTTCCATACCTTATACTTGGGGTTCGCAAGTCTCGCCTGATAGACACCGTCGTTGGTAAGTAGCAGCAAGCCTTCGCTGTCTTTGTCGAGACGCCCGGCAGGATAAACATCCTTATGAGGAATATAACTTTTTAAGGTATCATCGTCAGCTTCACCACTAAATTGCGATAGAACACCGTAAGGTTTATTAAGCAAAACCAGTTTGGGGTTCGCAGGACGTTCTTTACGCTTTTTCTGCATGATACTCCTTCAGGGGTTATCGAATTTATTGGATTGTCGATGCGTATGCTCTAGTATAGCGGGCGCTATTTTAACCGACTCAGCAATAAAGTGTGGTAATTTTTGTGAATGATAACAAGCTAATAGTAGGCGGCTCATTAACCGATGCGTTAACTGGCAAGTACGATTTCTCGTTAAAAAGTGTCATAGAGCAGTCATTTAATGTCACTAAGAACCATCTTGGCTCTTTGTTAGGCGGCTTTTTAATTTTATTCGGCATTAACGTGTTAATGGTATTGGTGCTGATTAATTTCTTTTCGTTGGAAAGTTTTGAAAACTCGCTGGAACTGCAGTTTGTCACCAGTATTATTCAAGCGGTTATTAATGCGCCATTGCTCGGTGGCCTTATGCTGATGGGCATAAAACACAGCGTTGATATAAAAACGAAAGCGACACAAGTATTTGACGGTTTTCAGCGCTTAATGCCGCTTATTGTAGTCTCATTAATTGCGACCGTTTTAAATATTATTCTGACTTTGCTACTGGGGCAATTACATCCGAATTTAGGGCTACTTGGCTCGCTGTATTTAACCGTGGTTCTGGCTTTAGCTATGCCGTTGGTTATCGAGCGTGGTACCGGCCCATTGAATGCACTGTATTACTCTTTCCGCATTACCCACTACAAGTTGCCAAAATTTATTGTGCTCTTTTTACTCATTATGGGTGCTTTGTTTTTGGCGATTATTCCATTTGGCTTAGGTTTGATTTGGATGTTGCCAATGATTTATAACCTGATTGGTGTGGTCTATAAAGATATTATTGGCGTAACTATTATTAATAACGATGACCCAGAGCCGTCTGACAATATTTCTATTTAAGGCTTATTTGAGGAATATATGCGAATAGTTACGATAATTTTATTCATTGTTCTTTGTATTGCGGCGCTGTTAACGCCTTGGTTTATTCCAAAGGAGCCAGCTAAAGAGGAAGACGCTTCAGTGGTTGCGCATTTACCGCCAATTCCTGAGGTGAAAACGCAGACGACGATGCCAGAGTTTTCGGCAATGACGGATGTGTCGGAGAAAAAGGAATCATTTTTCCGGTTTTTACTGCCAATGGTTGAAGCGGAGAATATTCGCATTTTGCACGAGCGTGCTTATTTAAAAGACGTTTATAATCGCTATAAAGAGGGCAATTTAACAGCCGAAGATCAGCAGAAAATTGACGAGTGGATAGATTACTACCGTCTGGAAGAAGACATTGAAGTCGATGACAACCTGTTTGGTTTGTTGAAACGTCGTATGGACATTATTCCGGAGATGATGGTTCTTGTTCAGGCGGCTAATGAGTCAGGCTGGGGAACTTCTCGTTTCTCTCGGATGGGACTTAATTTGTTTGGCCAATGGTGTTACGTCAAAGGTTGTGGGCTTGTTCCTAAGGGCCGTGAAGAAGACGGTCGTCACGAAGTCGCTAAATTCGACTCAGTGAATGATTCGGTAAAAAGTTACATGCGTAACATAAATACTCACGGTGCTTATTTAGACTTGCGTTTATTACGAGAGCAAAAACGTCTCGAGAATGAGGCGATTACAGCAAGTGACCTCATTGTAGGATTGGAAAGCTATTCAGAGCGCGGTGTTGAGTACATTGAAGAGTTACGAGCGATGATTCGTATTAACCGTCCGATTGTCAATGAAGTACGCCAGCAGCTAGATACGGAAGCGAGCAGTGAGGCGGCGCCGCAGTAGCCTCATCCGCGACAAAATAAAAAAGCCCCGGCCGGGGCTTTTTTATTGGGCAACAGTAAAACTCATTCAGGCCAGTTGTTTTATATTGATGCTCTGTACACTCGCTTCTGTGTCAACTGCTGTTGCAAAGTTATTATTTTGAACCGGCTCACTATCAAAGGCCTTATCGCCATCTTCTTTTGCTACGCCGTCAGCCATTACCGCCAGGAAATCAAACAGATTGTTGTCAGCAAGGTGAGAAGGTGCGACATTTTGCATTGCCGTAAAAATACTTTCTATGCGCCCGGGGAATTGTCTATCCCACTGGTTAAGCATTTGTTTTATTTGTTTACGTTGTAAATTTTCCTGTGAACCGCACAAGTTACACGGAATAATGGGGAACTCCATGGCTTGCGAGTACTGTTCAATGTCTTTTTCTTTGTTATACGCGAGCGGTCGAATGACAACATGCTCGCCGTTATCACTGGCAAGTTTTGGGGGCATCGACTTCAGTTTACCGCCGTGAAACAGGTTCAAAAACAGGGTTTCGATCATATCATCGCGATGGTGTCCCAGCGCTATTTTGGTGGCTTTCAGCTCTTTCGCTGTTCGGTACAAAATCCCACGTCGCAAGCGAGAGCAGAGAGAGCAAGTCGTTTTGCCTTCAGGGATTTTGTCTTTAACGATACTGTAAGTGTCTTCTTCTACAATTTTGTAGTCGACACCAAGTGAGTTTAGATAATTAGGCAATACATGCTCAGGAAAGCCTGGTTGCTTCTGGTCAAGATTAACGGCAACGAGAGAGAACTTAATAGGTGCCACACGCTGCAAGTACATGAGAGTGTCGAGTAAAGTGTAGCTGTCTTTACCGCCAGAGAGACACACCATTATGTGATCGCCGTCTTCAATCATGCCAAAGTCCTGAATGGCTTTACCTGTTTCGCGGCGAATTCGTTTTTGCAGCTTATTAAAACTGTACTGACTGCTGTTTGCCATTGTGGCTCCCGTTTACCCGACTAGCTTAAAAATAACGCGCGGATTATACCTAAGCGGTGCGCATCAAGCGAGAGGGCATTTAAAATCATCCGGTTTTATTGCCAGTACATCACAGTTTATTTGGTCTAATACATGCTCTGCGGTATTGCCAAGTAGGGCGGCACTAATACCTGTGCGACCAATAGTGCCCAACACCACCAGCTCCGCATCCAGTTGCTTCGCAAAATCGGGGATTACTTGTTCCGGCAAGCCTTGAGAAAGATGTTGTGCATGGGAGGATATGCCAAATTCACGACCTAACGCCGCCATTCTATTAATATGGTGTTGTTCCAACGCGTCGGAGTATTCAGTGACATCGAACTCTGGAATTTCGACAGCAATGTTCACCGGTGCGCTTGGATAAGCATTCACCAAATGCACGCTGGCATCCAGTGTTTTGCTCATGGCTTGGGCGTGCTCGATAATCCGTTTGTTTAGCTGTTGGTGATGCTCGTCTTCGGAGCCTGTGTGAACGGCTGCGATAATTTGACCATGGCTTGGCCATTCGTGTTCTTTCACAAGTAGCACGGCACAAGGCGCTTTTCTTAATAAATGCCAATCGGTCGGTGTAAACAGAAGGTTTTGAAAGCTTGGGCTTACCTGAGTGCCTTTAATCAGAAGTTCGTGGTTATTCTTCAGCACTTCTTCGATAATCGCTTCAAAAGGACGGTTGTGCCAAACCACTTCTTTCTCTATCTGTACACTCTCAGTATCAAACTCACTGAGTAAGTCATCAATCCAGGCCTTTCTGTCAGCGATGAGGTTTGAGCGCATAATGTCTCGCTCTTCACTCGATAGCATGGTGGTCATTTCGTACGAAAAGTCGTAAATAGAAAGGAACAAAGTGAGTTTACAATCGGGGTTAAGACGCGCCATATGCAGCGCCCGTTTGAGTGCTTTATGTTGTTCATCAGCAGGGTCCAGGACGACCAGTAACTTATTAAAACTATTCATCTTTATTCCTTAATTATAGAGTCATGCTTCTTACTTAAGAATAGCTGATGAATAGCGAATTTGAAGCCTTTAATGACCAGCTGAATGGAGAAAAGGTTTGATCAGCGTCACGAAACTCCAAAGAGCATAAACAATCAGGAGTATTCCCATCGCTGTGCGAACGCCACGGGCTTTTAGAAAGTTATGCAGAAATTGACTGAAGTGACCGGCTGCTATCATTGCAGGGAGGGTGCCGAGGCCAAAGAAGGCCATCGTTAATGCGCCACCATGCGCAGTACCGCTAATGGCGGCCCAGCTTAATGCAGTGTAAACCATGCCACAAGGCAGCCACCCCCATAAAGCGCCAGCTAAGAAGGTATTAACAAGCCCCTGTCTATTATTAAAACGTCCCGCAAACGGTTGTATTTTTCGCCAAAGTGGAGCCGCGAGTTTTTCTATATAAACGAGTCCGGAAAACCAGCCGGTAAAGTACAAACCAAGCAACAATAAAAATAGGGCGGCGAGCCAGCGGAGTACGACAGTAGTGTATGAACCATCGGGGGATATTAGCCCTATCGCAGCACCAACAAGAGCCCCAATAAAAATATAAGACGTAATACGCCCCAGATTATAAATCCAGACAATATAGGGCTTAGATCGAACGCCAATAGCACTGGCAATACCGCCGCACATTACTAGGCAGTGTCCGGCACCGGCTAAGCCCATCATCAAAGCAGTAATGTAATCAGCGCTTGGTGTCATCATCACTATCCTGCTTGTTATTTTGCTCGTCCGGCTCTTTGTTATCCGCGTCCTCAGGCTTATCATCATCCATTAAAATATTAAGGCCCTGACGCTCAATATCCTCAAACTGATCGGAGCGAACCGCCCAGAAAAAAACGGCTATGGCGATAATCACAAAAATAATCGCTACCGGAATTAACGCATAAATAACACTCATTTTTTATAAAGCCTTAATGAATTGGCGATAACCAATAAGGAACTTAGTGACATGCCCAAAGCAGCCGCCCATGGCGCAACAAAGCCAAGCGCTGCAAAGGGTAATATGCTCACATTATACAGCAAAGCCCAACTGAAATTCTGCCGCATAATGCTGCGTACTTTTGTCGCACTCTTAATAACCGTTTCAATCTGCCAAAGCGAGTCGCCCATTAAAATAATATCCGCTGACGTTTGAGCAAGGTCAGACGCACTGGAAAATGTCATAGAAAGGTCAGCCTGCGCGAGTACCGGACTGTCATTTATGCCATCACCAATCATCCACACCGTTTGTCCGCTGCTTTGCGCATCAATAATCAGACGAAGTTTGTCTTCAGGCTTTGTTTCACAGTGCCATTTTTTGATACCTAGCGCGTTAGCGACGTTTTCAACTCTGTCTTTGCTGTCTCCACTAACAATAATCGGTGTGTACCCTTGTTGCTGCAGCGTTGTTATGGTTTCTGACGCTCCTGAGCGCAACTGGTCGTCAACATGGTATTCGGCTAACACCTGTGCTTCGCTGGCAAGAACAACCTGATGCTGACCTTCAGGCTGGTGTTTAGGGTGCCACTGCTGAATAAAGCTCCGGCTACCAATGCGGTAGCGAACACCGTTTGCAATACCTTCTAACCCAAGACCTTGGTAGTTCTCGACGCTCTCGAAGCTGACTGGCTGTACTGAAAGCTGCTTTAATGGTGCGGCGATAGGGTGCTCAGAGTGGCTCTCAAGACCTGCTGTCAGAGCATCATTGTGATGAGACTTTGCATAATCTCGCTTTGAAAGTAACTTAAATTTACCTTCAGTTAAGGTGCCGGTTTTATCCAGAAAGACTGTTTTTAAGCTTTTTACCGATTCAATGACATCGGCATTTTTTAACAAGATGCCATCATTATTTAATCGATGAATAATGCCGGTTAGCGCGGTTGGGGCGGCTAACGACAGTGCACAAGGGCAGGTGGCAACCAATACCGCCAACGTCACCCACAAAGCGTGCTCAGGATTGATAAACCACCAGGCTAAGAAGGTAACCGTTGCGGTTAAAAGAATGCCGGCAATGAAATAACCTGCCACTTTATCAATGACTTGTTGTACTTTGGGTTTGTCAGCTAAAGCAGCATCTTGCATCGCAATGATACCGGCAAGCACCGTTTGCTGAGCCACCTCAGTCACTTCTACACGAATAGGAGAGCTCTGATTCAGACTGCCGGCAACCACTTTGTCGCCTTTTATCTTTGATGCGGGACGACTTTCACCGGTTAAAAGGCTTTCATCTACTTGCGCTTTGTCAGTGAGCAAGTTTCCATCGGCCGGTAGCGTTTCTCCGGGCTTAACCCGAATAATATCGCCGATCTTTAACTGGCGAACCGCAATTTCTTCTGTACTTTCGCCAATCTCGCGAACGGCGAGTTTGGGAAGCAGCGTTAGCCTGTTTGTCGCAAAACGTAATGCTTTTTCTTTGGCTAATAACTCTAAAAAGCGACCCGTTAATAAGAAGAAAGTAAACATTGAGATAGACTCAAAGTACACTTCTCCGGTATTGGTGATAGTTGCATACACACTAGCGCTGTACGCTCCCAATAACGCAATAGATACCGGAATATCCATATTTAGTTTACTTGCCTGAAGGCCTCTCAAGGCTCCGGCATAAAATGGCTGTGCACTGTATAAAATAACGGGGGTAGCAAATACCAGGCTAACAACCCAAAGAAAGCGTTGTAAGCTTTCCGATAGGTCACCGCCGACACCAAAATATAATCCAAAGGCCACCATCATCACTTGCATCGTGGCGATACCGGCAACACCTAAGCGCTTAATGTATCCCTTGCGTTGCTTCTCGTATTGATGTTCTGCTTCGTTGGGTTGAAAGGGAAGCGCTTTATATCCAATGCGGGCTAAGGTTTGCAGTATTTCACTCAACTTTAACGTGCTGTCATTCCAGTGTACCTGCAAACGGCGGCTGCTAACATTAACGACCGCTTTATGTACTCCCTGCAAGCGCATTAGTTCTTGTTCTATTAACCATCCGCAGGCACCGCAGGTAATGTTTTCAACGGTCAGTGTCGCGATTTGTATGTTGTCGCCAGTGTCACGAATAAACTCTTTTTGAATATCCGGGTGGTCATAAAGCGTTAATTGTTTGAGCTCGTCCGGAAGGAGAGGTGTTTCCAGAGGTTTTTCATCTCGGTGCTGATAATACGCGTCGAGGTTGTGCTGAATTATCGTATTAGCCACTGCCTCACAACCCGCACAACAAACGGCTTTTTCTTCACCTCTATACCGGACGGTTAAATCGACGCCCCTTGGAACGGGCTGTAAACAGTGAAAGCATTCCATCGTTTAAACGCCATAAAGAAGAGGGCGTAGCGGGGTAAATTCGGACTTAGGTAACTGATACTTTTCGCTGACTTTCCACACGCCATCGAAAGGTTCAACTGTAATGGTCCATTTACCATCAATATTTTCCGGAATGTCCGCTCGGTAGGTTCCGTCCGCACCGCCTGTCATCATGAGGTCGAAATCTTTTGACGCTTGGGTAGCGTGAACAAAGTGCACTTTTAACGCACTCAGTTCTTCCGGTTTTCCAGTTTTATAGCGCAGCTCAAAAACACCATTATTGGCGATGAATTCAAAGCTAATATCACGTCGCTGCGCTTCTTCAACATGCTCAATAATGGCGTTGATTGTTTTGCCTCGTTTGTAATAGTCATCCACGACCATCTGGAAGTTACCCTGACTGACGGCAAGATAAATAATAATACCGCAGACTATCATAACAGTGACAGGTAATGAGATGAGAAACCAAGGCCAAAACTGCTTATACCAAGGTTGTTGCATAGTAAACCTCTTACAAAAAACCCCGCCGTAGCGGGGCTTGTGATTTCCTTTTACTCGTCGTCAGAGAGCGAGTAAACATAAGCCGATATAACGTGTATTTTATCCTCACCCAGAATATCTTTCCAGGCAGGCATAACACCATTACGGCCATGCTTCAGCGTTTCTTCAATCTTATTAATTGAACCGCCGTATAACCAAACGTTATCGGTTAAGTTTGGAGCACCTAATTGCTGATTGCCTTTACCGTCAGCACCGTGGCATGCACTGCAAACCGCGAAGTTGGCTTTGCCAGCTTCAACCAAGTCAGGATCACGGTCACGGCCACTTAGACTCGCAACGTAGTTAGCAAGCTCTGTAATTTGCTTGTCACTAAACTGCTCGCCAAATGCCGGCATGTTGCCTTGACGACCTTGTAATAGCGTCGTTTTAATAGCGTCCGGGGAACCGCCGTATAACCAGTCGTTATCCGTTAGGTTAGGGAAGCCCTGACCACCCATTGCGTTTGAACCGTGACACTGAGCACAGTTTTGCAAGAACAAGCGCTGGCCGACATCCAATGCATCTTCGTTATGAGCCAACTCTTCGATAGGTTGTTGAGCATAAGCTTCAAAGATTGGTCCATACTTTTCTTCAGCGTCGCGAACCGCTCGGTCATATTCAACAATCAAGCCTTGTTCTTTGGCTTCTTTCATTGCCTGACGAGACTCTTCTAACGACTGAACGTCTTGGTTAGAGCTTTTCCAGCCTAATAACCCCTGAAAGTTACCTAGGCCAGGGTATAGTGCTAAGTATATAAAGCCCCAGGCAAAACACGCCCAGAATAAGTAAGTCCACCACTTAGGAAGTGGGTTATTCATCTCCACAATGCCATCGAATTCGTGGTCCATTTCCTGACCTTCTTCGATGTGTGTGTAGTTTTTCATGTTCCAACGCAGTAGCCATATCAGAACGAATAAAAGGCCTAGCGTTAAAACAATGATCCATGCACTCCAGAAGCTACTCATCTTTCTTCGACTCCGGTTTGTCGCTATTAGTCGTTGATGAAGTCTCATCCTCAAAAATAGAGTTGGCGGCTTCATCAAATTGTTTTTTACTGCGGCGGCTGAAAGCCCAGAACACAATGGCAATAAAAATTGCCAGAATGATCAGGCTAAATACACCGCGCCAAGTTCCGTAATCCATTATTTATCGGCCTGCTGTAAAGCGGTACCCAGGGACTGAAGATACGCAATAAGTGCATTCATTTCAGTTTCACCCTGAACGGCTTCTTTTGCACCCGCAATATCTTCATCGGTATACGGAACGCCGAGAGAACGCATCACTTCCATTTTCTTTGCCGTTTTCTCGCCAGTCAGTTTATTTTCAGCTAACCAAGGGAAGGCTGGCATATTTGACTCAGGTACAACGTTACGCGGATTCATTAGATGAACATAATGCCATTCATCGCTATAACGTCCGCCTACACGTGCTAAATCAGGTCCGGTACGCTTAGAGCCCCACAAGTGAGGGAATTCCCAAACGTGTTCGCCCGCTAATGAGTAGTGACCATAACGCTCTGTTTCTGCACGGAATGGACGAATCATCTGGCTATGACAGTTATTACAACCTTCGCGCATGTAAATGTCGCGACCTTCAAGTTCAAGCGCGGTGTATGGTTTTAAGCCTTTAATAGGCTCGTTAGTTTGGTTTTGAAATAACAACGGTGTAATTTCAACCAAACCACCAATAGACACTGCGATTATCATGAAGATAGATAGCCAGCCTAAGTTCTTTTCAACAAATTCGTGTTTAAAGCGACTCATTTCCTTCCCCCTCAGGCTGTTTGTACGACGTTGCCTGCGGCAGTCTCACGACGGCCAGCACGAATGGTTTTATAACAGTTATATGCCATTAACAGCATACCGACGACAATAAATACACCACCAATAAAGCGGCCAGTCCAGAACGGGTAAGACGCCTGAACACTTTCTACAAAGCTGTAGGTGAGAGTTCCGTCAGAGTTAGTCGCGCGCCACATCAGACCTTGCATGACACCTGAAATCCACATAGAGACGATGTAGAAGACAACACCGATGGTGTGCAACCAGAAATGTACGTTCACTAATTTAATGCTGTGAATTTCTTTCTGGTTAAACAGGCGTGGAACTAAGTAGTACATAGAACCAATGGTAATCATCGCGACCCAACCAAGGGCACCTGAGTGGACGTGACCTACTGTCCAGTCAGTATAGTGGGACAGGGCGTTTACTGACTTGATTGCCATCATTGGTCCTTCAAAGGTGGACATGCCGTAGAACGACAGAGACACAATCAAGAAGCGCAGGATTGGGTCAGTACGCAGTTTATGCCATGCACCAGAAAGCGTCATGATACCGTTGATCATGCCGCCCCAGGACGGTACGAACAAGATAACTGACATAACCATACCGACGGACTGAGTCCAGTCAGGTAAAGCGGTGTAGTGCAGATGGTGAGGGCCGGCCCAAATATACAGTGAAATAAGTGCCCAGAAGTGAACAACGGATAAACGGTATGAGTAAACCGGACGTTCTGCTTGCTTAGGTACGAAGTAATACATCATACCCAGGAAACCAGCGGTCAATAGGAAGCCAACAGCGTTGTGCCCGTACCACCACTGAACCATAGCGTCGACAGCACCTGAGTACATAGAGTATGACTTAGTGAAGTCCACCGGTACTGCCAGGCTGTTAACGATGTGTAGCATCGCAATAACGACAATGAACCCGCCGTAGAACCAGTTCGCAACATAAATGTGCGAGGTTTTACGAATGGCTAAAGTCCCAAAAAATACGATGAGGTAAGCAATCCAGACAATAGCGATAAGAATATCGATTGGCCATTCAAGCTCAGCATATTCTTTCGTGCTGGTTAAACCGAGTGGCAGCGTAATAACTGCGGCAACAATAACGGCTTGCCAACCCCAGAAGGTAAAAGCAGCAAGTTTGTCTGAGAAAAGACTCACTTTACAGGTTTTTTGCACCACGTAATAAGAGGTGGCAAAAAGCGCACTGGTACCAAACGCAAAAATAACGGCGTTGGTATGAAGAGGGCGAAGACGTGAGTAGGTTAGCCAAGGTGTATTAAAGTTAAGTTCAGGCCAGACGAGCTGGGCTGCAATTAACACACCTAACGCCATACCGACGATACCCCAAATAATGGTCATGACAGTAAACTGCCGGACGACCTTCATATTATATTCGTTCGGTTGTTGTGGAATAGTTTGACTCATCTTTTAAATCCGCAATGATTAAGATCAGGAAAAAGGAGACTTTTACCAGACACACTCCTTGTAAAAGTACCTTCATTTTACGCTTTATGTTCAAAAAGGTACAGGGGGATATTGCCAGTATCCCCATAACTTTCAAGGTTATTGCGTTTTAAAGCGGCTAACAAGTTGACTTAAATCAACACTGTTTTTATTAAGATCCTGACTGACTTCAGCAACTTGGGCGTTTGCTTCCTGATTTGCGTGAGAAAGATCAGAAATACCAGTGATGTTTTCGTTCAAATCTTTGGTGACTCGGCTTTGTTCGTCTGTGGCCGAAGCTATCTGAACATTCATGGTCGAGATGTTTGCAACAGCTTCCTGAATTTGACTAATAGCTTGTTCTGCTTTTAGCGCTTCCTCATTGGTTGAAGCAGAACGACCTTCAACGTCCGTAATGATTTGGCTAACGTCCTTTATGGCTCCCTGAATGCTGTCAACAATGCCTGAAATCTCATCAGTCGAATGTTGTGTGCGTGTAGCCAGTGTTCGTACCTCATCAGCCACAACGGCAAACCCTCGACCGGCTTCACCCGCGCGAGCCGCTTCAATAGCTGCATTTAAAGCCAGAAGATTGGTCTGTTCTGCAATGGAAATAATGACGCCCAAAATATTGCCAATTTTTTCTGAGCCATCCTGAAGCAGACGAGCTTGCTCACCGGCTTTTTTAAGCTCTTTTGTCAGTGCTTCAATGTTATTTACAGATTCGCGTACAATAACAGCAGAGCGACCGGCTTCTTCATCAGCGGTATTTGCGGAATCAGCAGCCTGACGAGCATGATCCGCGACCTCTGCCGCAGACGATGAGAGCTCAGTAATCGCGGTTGCGACAGAGCCCGTTTGTGAACTCAACTCGTCGCTTTGCTGACTACTGCTGGAAGACAGTTCTATCAGCTTTTTCGCGGCCTCACTTTCACGTTGAGCACTTTCCTGAACACTTTGCACTAACTGCTGTATTTTATGTACAAAGGTATTAAATGACGCGGCCAATCTCGCCAGTTCATCAGACCCCGTATCATTTAGGCGACGAGTTAAGTCGCCTTCACCTTCGGCTATATCGACCATGGCGTTGTTAATGGTTTTAAGCGGTCGTGTAATCGATCGGATAATGAGGATAAACAAGAGCATTAAAGGAACGGCCAGCACCAGCGCTAAACCGGCCAGTTTAAAAAACTCCTGCCATAAAATAGTCGCAATGTTATCGGTGTATTGTCCTGTGCCAAGAATGATATTCCAGGGTTCGAAAACCCGAATTCGGCTGACCTTAGAAACCAAATTGTTACTATCGCTGCCTTTTTGCCAAATGTACTCGACAGTGCCCCGATCGCTCGAGCGCGCTTTATTGATCATCTCCTGGAACAAGCGAGTACCTTCAGGATCTTCATAGGACAACACATTCTTACCAACTAAAGATTTAGTAAAAGGATGCTGAACCATTTCGCCTTGGCGGTTAAGCGTAAAAATATATTCCGCTCCTTCATACCGAATTTCATCAAGGCGGTTAAAAGCTTGCTGACGGGCTTGCTGTTCTGTCAATTGGCCGCTTTCAGCTTGTTCATGATAATAACTAACAATGGTGTGGGCGGCGTCTAATACAGCATCAAGCTTGCGCTTTTCTTCATCGATTAGAAGTCCGTTTAAAATAAACATCATAAAAGCCACCATTAGGGCGGTGCCGAAAGCAGCGATTCCTAATAAAGTGACAAGCCGCTGGGTAATGCTAAGACGCTGTATTAGCTTCATGGCCGTTCCTTAACTTTTTTAATTATGTTTTTATATCGTCTTAATTTACCTTTTCTTTACGCAAAGGAAAGTAGACCAAAGTCAAAGAACGTGTTTAAAAAGCATCCTATTCAGTTTTAGCGTTTCGTTGTTCCTTCAAAAGTAGGGCAGAAAGCGCCGGTAATGTAACAATAGTAACGATAGCCGCGCCTATTAAACCAAACATCACAATAATGCCAACGCCACGGTAAAGCTCTGTCCCTTCGCCAGGAATAAATACCAATGGTGCAATCCCGCATAAGGTTGTCAAAGTGGTAATCGTGATAGGGCGTACACGAGAGCGTAGGCCTTCTTTTATAGCATCAATAAGTGCGTAGTTTTCTTTATCACGCAAATAAACGGCACGCTCAACGACCAATATCGGGTTGTTGATAACGGTTCCCATGAGTATCAAAAAGCCCAGCATGGTTATCATATCGAACGGCTGACTCAACGGTTTCATACCCAGTAGTGGCAGTAAATCGCCAACACCATTCATTAGGGCTAGCCCAAGAATACCAGCACTGATACCCATCGGAATGGTCAACATAATAAGCAGTGGGTATCCCCAGTGCGCGAATATTGCCACCATGAGTAAATAAACGATGGCGACTGAAAGCAGATAGTTTTGACTAAGAGCTGCCTGCGTTTCTGCTAGCTGATCCGCCGCTCCCGACAACTGCGTTGTGATGTCTTTACTAATAACACCTTGATCGCGCAGATGTTGAATCACGTCACTTTGAACGGTCTGCACCCCCGATTCCAACGGTACGTCATCGGGTGGAATAATATTTAAGGTGACCGTTCTGCGGCTATCGACCCGACGCACCGTGCTGGTATCGACTGTTTCTTTAACTTCAGCTAGCGCCGATAGCGGCAGGGGACGTCCCTGATACTGAAGAACGGGCATGGTATTTAAGTCATCCGGTTTGACGTTAGTTTCGTCCTGACTGAATAAATACATATCGATTTTGTCGTCCCCCTGAAAGAACTCGCCGACAAAAGCGCCATCGGTCAGTGCGGCAACGGCAAACCCCAGACTCTCTGCATCACTATTAATTTCAGCCAAACGGTCAAAATCAGGTTTCACTTCCAGTAACGGTTGTTGTAACGTCAAAGAGCTGGGGTTACTTTGAATGCGAGGGTTACCAAAAACCTTCTCCGAGCGGGCATAAATGGCACGCGCAGCGTTATAGACCTCGGCTAAATTACTGCCTCCAACATCAACGTTAATGCTTCGGGTTCCACCGTCATTGCTGCTAATAATAGAACCCTTAGTGGCAAACGCGCGCATTCCAGGGTAACGCTCATAAACCGTGGTTATCGCATCCATTAGCTCCTCGATACGATCTGGGTTTCGAGTCTCAGCAATAATTCGCATACTGGTTGGCGATATGCTGTAACTAATAGTTTTTAATGCCGGTATAGTGAGTCCGCCGGGGCTTTGCACTTCATTTCTATCGGTAATAAGAGCCGGGTCGAAGATCGCCCGAATTTCATCGCCGATCGCTGACATGGTTTGTAAGTTATAACCCGGTGGTGCATTCATCGAGGCAAACGTTTTCGCTTCTTCACCCTCCGGTAAGTATTCCGCAGGCGGTGTTAAAATCAACCAAGTGACCACTACCGCAATAAAGGTAACGCCTACGGTCAGTAATTGACGGCTTTTACTGGCTAATGTTGATTCCGCTATTTTATCGACGTTAGTTAATAGTTTGTCGGTTACATCGGTTTTTGCTTTTGCTGGGAAATAGGTTGAGAGTAAAGGAACCAATGTGACCGAAACGGCCATAGAAGCAATAATAGCGGACGAGATGGCAATAGCTATGTCGGAATAGAGTTGTCCGGCTTCCTGGACGATAAACAGGATAGGCAGGAAAACCATCACGGTTGTTAAGGTTGACGCAAGAACTGCCGTCCATACTCGCTGGACGCCTAATATTGCGGCCTTTTTGGGCGAAGCGCCTTTTTGTCTTTCCAGCTCAATACTTTCCAACACGACAATGGTGTTATCCAATGTCATGCCGATGGCAAAGGCAATACCTGCCAGCGAAATAACATTGATGGTTCGTTCGAGGAGAAGTAAACCGATAAAGCCAGCCAATGTGCATATTGGGATACCAATAACGGCGATGAGTGTCGCACGACGTGAACGCATTAGGGCATACATGACTAAGGTGGCAAACAATGCGCCCAGCGCCAGGTTAAAAAGCACATTTTGAATAGAGGCTTCCACGTAGCGAACATCATCCGAGTTCAGAATGATTTGCATCCCGGCGGGACGTAAAAGTTCTTCATTAATACGCTCAACCTCTTCAAGCATAGCGTACTTTATATCAATAACATTGGACCCTGACTCGCGCTTTACCTGAAGGCTTAATACTTGTTCGTCCTTGAACCAAGACTCACTGTTGGTTTCAAAATGATTTAGGTCGATGCGGGCGATATCGTTTAATCGAATGATACGGTCGCCGTTACGCGCAATAATGGTGCTTTCCATTTCACCCAGGCTGTCGAAACGCCCAACGGTGCGTAGTAAATAGCGACGTTTGTTTTGCTCAAGTTCACCCGCCGAGGTATCCACGTTGCGACGCTGAAGGGCCTGCTGAACATCGGTCACCGTTAACCCATAGCTACTTAGCATCTCGCGATCAAGTTGAATGCGAACTTGTCTCTGAGCACCGCCACTGACTTCAACTTGTGACACGCCGGCAACACTCGACATGCGGGGTCGGACATTGTCCTCGATATAGTCGCGCATTCGGACCATATCAATATTCTTCGGATTATCGGGTAGGGGAGCCACCCGAAAATACATAAAGGCGTTACTTGAAAATGAAGCAGCAAAAATACGAGGTTGATCGACATTGTCGGGATAGTTCGTAACCTGACTTAATGCATTGTTAACTAGAATTAATGTTTCGGTAACATCAATTCCAAAAGGAAAGTCCAACTCGATAGATGCCAGGCCGTTACTGGCACTACTTTCCATGCGTTGTAGATTGGGCACAGTGCGAAGGTATTCTTCTTGCTCTATTAAAATCTCTTTTTCGATATCCTGCGGTGTTGCTCCAGGCCAATTGGTTTGCACCGATATTGTCCTGACTTCCAAATCAGGGATCATTTGCACTGGTATTTTTAAGGCTGCGGAAATGCCTAACAAACAAAGAATGAGAACCGCAACAATGGTGACATGCTTATGGCGTATCAGGGCTTCTATCATAATGGCAGCTCATAGTCTTGACTGGTAGATGGGGTTACGCTTTCTCCGTCAGTTAATGATTCATTCCCCCGTACGACCACTTTGTCATCTTGACTGAGTCCAGATTCTATAACGATCCAGCCGTTAAACGACTGCCCTAATTCAACCAATTTCTCTCTTACAATTGATTCGTTGTTTTCACCTTCAATGACCCACACCGAGGTACGGCCGTCACTGTAGCGAATCACAGCGTCTTGCGGCACAACTAACTCCGGGGCGGCGCTGCGTAATTTAATTTTTGCGTTCACAGCAGCGCCGACAACAAGCTGCTCGGGCTTATTGGGTTTCAGCCTTAGCAAAAAGGTTTTGTCATTGGGGTTAATATAGGGAACTTTTGCCTTGATTGTCGCATTGGTCAGTTGGTTACCGTTTGCTATCTTCACTTCTGTTGAGTCATCTATTTCGCCCAAATAACGCTGCGCAACGTAGACATCAACATAAATATTTTCCAGCTCAACAACTCGAAATGCGGGCTGATCCTGGGTAATCCATTCACCGACATTAACAAATCTCTCGGCAACGACTGCATTAAAAGGGGACTTTAGCTGATGGTAGTCCAGGTTAACTTCACGCTCATTCAAACGCGCTGAAATCTCGGATAAATTCGCCTCTGCTACCGACACGGCGGCACGAGCCCGGCGCAATTCGCTTTGGGCGACAAAATCTGTTTTTGCCAGACTTTGGAGCTCTTCTAACTGTTGTTGTTCGTCATTAAGGGTTGCCTGTAGTGATTTTTTTTGCGCTTTTAATGACTCGATACTCGCGTTAATTTGACGTTTATCCAGTTGTGCAATAGTCGAGTTGGCATCAACGTTGTCACCCACATCGTACTCGAAAGACAACAAACGCCCGGAAACGCCGAAACTTAAGTTACTGTTATTGTTCGCGGTTACAGAGGCAGGAATGGACATCATTTGATAAGCGTGTTGCTTTTTAACGTTAACAACATCAACTTTTGTTGAGCTTTGAATTGCCAGCGCATCGCTGGTCATAAAGACGCTAAAAGAGACTGCAACTACCAGTGAGTAATATCGAGATGCCAATATTTTCATAATTTAGACAAGCCTTTTACAATACCTGTCTAACGGATACGTAGGAATAACGCCGACGGATTAACCAGGTTGTCTATAAATTAATCCGCCGGCGGGTTGGGAACTACGCTATCTCTGCTATCTGAGACTTAGCGTTTAATAAGCCTTGCTCACGGGCTTCGTCACCCATATTCAAGCCTTCTGCACGAACAATTTCGACGTCAGTAATACCGATAAACGACAAAGCGGTTTTTAAATACGCTTCTTGATGGTCTAATGCGATCGCTTCACCTTTAGAATAAACACCGCCACGACCTGACGCGATATAGGCTTTTTTGCCTTCTAACAGACCTTCAGGACCATTTTCGGTATAGCGAAACGTCACGCCAGCTTGCAAAACCCGGTCAATCCAGGCTTTTAACTGTGTTGGGATGGTAAAGTTATACATAGGTGCGCCAATGACCAAAATGTCAGCGGCTTTTAGCTCTTCAACTAGCTCATTAATAAGCGGTTTATCTTCAGCTAGCAATTCATCAGCCCCTAAATGAGGAATGGGGTTGGTGATTAAATCGCGATGAGTAACGGAAAAGTCATTTTCTGCCTTCAGTTTTTTAATAATGTCAGCGCTTAACTGACGGCTTACTGAACCTTCCACAAAAATACCTGAATCTAAATGCAATACGTTCATATCTGTCTCCATAATGCGTTACTTTTTACGTTTGGAGCTATAGTACGTGTTCCGAATTAAATAAAAAGACGATAAAATGGGACCAAACGTTCCAAAAATCGAACCCAATGAGCCTGCCAAGTATTGCCAATTACTATTTGTTCGCCCGCACAGTGCGCTCTGGCAGTATTAATGCCGCCGCACGTGAGCTAGAGCTTCCTAAATCGACCATTAGCCGACGACTGAATCAATTGGAAAAAGAGCAGGGCGTTCGACTGGTGAATAGGGGGCGTTCAGGGTTAAAGCTTACCGATGTTGGTGAAGCTTTTTTAGTACACTGCGAAGCATTAGTTGACGCTGCAGAATCGGCACAGATGGTAACACAGGCACTGTTAGAAAAGCCCAGAGGTCGTGTAAATATCAGTTGTCCGTATGCAATAAGCCAAAGCTTACTGGTTAAAGTATTGCCTGAGTTCATGGATAGATACCCCGAAGTCCAGCTTAATGTAATTGCAACGAACCGGCCCGTTAACCTCATTGATGAGAATGTCGACATAGCGCTTAGGGTACGTCCTTATATTGAAGACTCTTCGTTAATCGCCAGGCCGTTAACGGAGTCGCCATCGAGTTTATTTATTTCACCCGAGCGGTTACAAGCACAGCCAGTTGAGGTGCCTCAAGATTTAACAAAGCACCCGCAACTCAGTTTGCATTACACCAGCGGGCGTTACCATTACCAACTAACTAATGAGCAAGGCGACAAGCAGCAAATTAATTTCCAGCCGAAGCTTATTAGCGATGACATGATGCTATTAAAGGAAGCCGCCATCAATCGCCAGGGAATTGTCGCCTTGCCAAATTACATAGGGCAGCAAGCGGTATCTGAAGGGCTGCTTGTACAGTTGCTACCAAACTGGAACTTACCGGTTGGTATTATGCACATGACATATTCACATCGCCGTGGACTTAAACCTGCGGTAAGAACCTTAATAGATTTTCTTGCTGAGAAACTTCCCGAAGTAGCGGAACACACGTTTTAAAGTTAGTGCTTACGGTCTTACTTATCTCTTAATATATCTTATTTAACATAATATACATTATACGCAATGATGATTTAGACGATATTTAACCCATATATTTGAACTTAAAAATGCGTGTAATTGGTCAAGAAATGGATTAGCGACGTCCACCAGAAAAACTGGTTAGCGGATATAGAAAACCCCCGCAGGTTCGGCAAAACCTCGGGGGCGCGGTCACCTAGAAACCTTTGTGTTGAACTCGCAGGTGACGTATTTAATGTACTACAAAAACGTTGCCTGCTCCAGAAATGGAGCAGATTATGTGTGCGGAATCTAACGCTTATTCGGGAGCCGAATCAGTAGTTAGAGAATCTGAGCGAAGCGATGATTCTCTTCCTTGTCTTAATAAGAACAACTCAATCGAGAGTTTACCTTCTAACGTCAAAAAACAGGTCTTTGCGTTGACTCTTAATACTGAATATTTCATAGATACATACGGCTTAAATTCAGTTGGTTTTTTAACGTTAACTTTTAAAGAGCCGATAGATAAGCCTAAAGAAGCCAATCGGCGATTTAACTCTTTTTCATCTAACTTTCTTCGAAAACATACATTGTCCTGGATAAAAGTTCAGGAACGTCACTTGTCCGGTCGCATTCATTTTCATTTATTAATTGCTGTAGAAAATGACATCAGAACGGGCTTTGATTTTGATGCTGTCAGAAAGCGTAACTATTCGTCTGTATCTCCAGAGTTAAAAGGATTGTGGAAGCTGTTTAGAGAGAACTGTCCTAAGTATGGGTTTGGTCGCCACCAACTTGAACCGATTCGCTCTACAGCCGAAGGAATGGCGAAGTACCTTTCAAAATATCTCACTAAGGATATGGGGAAACGCTACCCTAACGATAAAGGAGCTAGGTTGGTTTCATACGGCAAGTGCTCACGAATCGCTAGTAGTCGTTTCTCTTGGGTGTCAGAAGGTGCAAGGCTTTTTAGAATGAAGTTAGCATTCTTCGTTCACTCAATTGCTGAGGATTTAGGGGTCGAGCCTTCCTTTAAAAGCATGAAAAATGCTTTAGGTGATAAATGGATGAGAAACCATAGACATAGAATTATGGATATAGAGTTGGTGGACTCATAATGATTGAGTTTAAAGACTTCCGTACCCTACTCGTTCATATTTACTCATTTAACTACAAGAAAGCCGCTAAGGATTTAGGGGTTTCTGTCACTACTATTTACCGATGGTATGACAATAACAGAGCCCCTACTCACGTCGTTAAATATTTGATGGTTGTCGCACGTGGTTACTTGCCCGATAGAGAACCATATATACGATGGTATATAGATGGTGATTACATCAATACTCCCTATGGTCGCTTTCTCGCAGCTGAGATTGAGTTTCTAAATCACTACAAATGGTCAGCAAGGCGTTATGCAGACATAGCGAAAAACCGAAGAGAAAGGATTCCAGACATTGAAAATAGACTTCAGAGTATAGCTGAGGAGGTGTCTGGCATGCTCTCTTTAATCAAGTCCAATAAGGTTGGTTAGCGACAAGCAAGCAGACAGGATGGCGGGTTGATTGGCGCTAACCATTGGAAAGACATTTTTACCCGCTCTCCTCTAATTTTTTATCACATTTAGTGCAGACAGGTCGTTTCTTACCGTCAAACTCCCACCAGTAACGGTTTTGCTTCATAGAGCTAAAAGGCTTTCCACAAACATAGCAGCTATTTAAGTCGGAACTGCTGTAATAGACAATGGATCCAATTACAACGAAAGCACCGATTATAATAGTCAGGATTAATTCCACATTTTCCATGATGCAGCTCCTTAAAGTGACATATTGTCAAAGTATAGCCTTTTGGTTTTGAGAGCAAAGAGAGGATTTCCCCGATTTATGGATGATTATAGGGGGTTATTAGGGGGTTAGCCCCCTAATGGGTGACAAAATGACAACAAGCCTAAACTTATAGAATTAAAGTTTCGGTTCGACCTAGATCTTCTTAAAAGCCTTGTACCACGCCCTGCTAGACAAAAAAATCGGATATGATAATCTTAACTTGACCGTGTGTCGCAATGTCTCTTAATTCTATAAGTGTCTGATTTAAATATACATTATACGCAATTATGTAGTATTAGGTTTTAACGCCCAAATCATCGGTTACTCCAGAATTCTGGTATCATGCGCTCATAGATAATTAAGAGATAATTTTATGAAGTTAGAACACCTGGCGTTGCAGCCAGATATTGATAGCTGGTTGCAAAGCTTCCCGGCAAACTTAACCGAGAATCCGTTAGTTGGTCAGTCTCGCGCAACTAAGGCGTTTGATGATGCGCTGCAGCAACGTGGCACGTATTCGAATATCTATGCGCTGTTTTCGCCTGGTATTTTAAAACGTGATGCGCTTAACGCGTATTTTAGTGAGCACCAATGGGAACACTCCAGTTGGTTCGACTGGGTCTATATGGCAAACCCAAACGATGCGCTACGACCAATTGCGGTTAATATTCCGTCGGGTTCGGCTGAGGCTTTTTTAGAGGCTGTGTGGGCTTTTATTAATTTACCAAAAGACCAACGCGAAACGGCCTATAAAGAAATCACCCAAGCTTATGACACGCACAAGCTCCGGGACTATATGCAGCAAGTACGTAATGTGTCTCCTGAAGAGATACAAGGTGAACAACTGGCCAGTATTTTAGTGGCGCATAAGCACCCTGCTCCTTATTACTACTGCGACAGAGTCACAGAAGAGCGTCTGTTTGGTCATATTGGCGTTCAGGCAATTGAAGGAACCGTTCGTTCTGAGTTGCACTTGATAGAGCCAGGCCTTATTCACAAGGCGAATGGCGGCGTGCTGGCCATTGAGGTTGCTGAGCTATTGGAAGATATTAAGCTTTGGAAGCGCCTGAAAAACGTCATTGAGAGCGGTGAATTAGACTGGTCAACACCCAAACCGGATTCCGGCACTGCTTTTTTCTACCGTCCAGAGCCGGTTCCGGTTAATTTGAAAGTCATTTTACTGGGCTCTCGTAACGAATACGCTCAATTACGCGAATACGACGAAGACTTTGATCATTTCTTTCCGTTTCTGGCAGACTTTCATGGTCATTACGCTACGCAAAATGACCCCGTGGCACCCTACTTTGATTACCTGAATTACGTTTGGCAAATTGCTGACGTGTTGCCGTTAAATCAAAGTGGTTATGCTGGGTTATTAAAAGTGTGTGCTCGATACACCGATTACCAGCAAGAACTCACGCTTAATTCTGTTCGCTTGTTGCAGGTATTAAGGGAGGCCAACAGTTGTGCATTAGAGCGTCAACAAACAGAGATTGATAAGCAAGCCATTGACGATGCGTTGCAGCAGCAGCGTGACCGCGAAGGTAACTTAGCGGAACTGAGTCGCCGCAGTATTCTTGAGCAACAAGTTAGAATAGATACCCACGGCGAAGCTATTGGCCAGCTTAATGGTCTGACCGTTGTCACTATGGGTGGCAGCGAATTTGGGGAACCGTCCCGGATTACCGCCACTATTCACTATGGCGACGGCGATATTATTGATATCGAACGCAAATCGGATTTGTCAGGAAATATTCACACTAAAGGTGTGATGATTCTAAGCGCTTATTTAGCCAACCAATTCGCGCGTTACGCCCCGCTGTCGGTGTCAGCCACGGTTGTATTTGAACAGTCTTACTACGAAGTTGACGGTGACAGCGCGTCTTTAGGTGAGCTGTGCTGCTTAATGTCTGCATTAGCTAATATTCCTCTGAAACAGTCTTTAGCAATAACTGGCGCTGTCGATCAGTTTGGTAACGTGCAGTCTATTGGCGCGGTTAATGAAAAAATTGAAGGTTATTATGCACTGTGTAAAGAGCGCGGTTTTAACGGCGATCAAGGTGTTATTATTCCAGTCTCCAATAAGCACCAATTGAACTTGAACGAAGAAGTTATCGACGCGGTAAAACACGGAAACTTCCATATCTATGCCGTTGCTCACGTTGAGGAAGCGTTAGAGATACTCTCTTCCTGTAGAGCGGATGATTTTTTCCAGAAAGTGAAAGAAAACACCTTGGAAGATGATGCGTCAGATCAACCTATTGGCTTTTGGCGTCGACTTTTTTCATAATTTTTTGTTCATAAGCACTTGTCGGATTTGTTTAGCGTACAGCTGTACGCTAAACTGCGGCACAGATTTTTCAATTATTTAAGGTGTTTATGAAACAGTCGAGTTTTACCCGCGAGGACCTACTCGCATGTAGCCGTGGCGAAATGTTTGGCCCTGGTAACAGCAAACTGCCCGCCCCTGATATGTTAATGATGGATAGAATCATTGAAATTAATGAAGACGGCGGTGCCCATGGTAAAGGCTATATTCATGCAGAATTAGACATTAACCCTGATCTTTGGTTTTTCCAGTGTCACTTTATCGGGGACCCGGTAATGCCTGGCTGCCTTGGCTTAGACGCAATGTGGCAATTACTGGGTTTTCATTTGGCGTGGTCAGGCGGTCCTGGTCGTGGACGTGCATTAGGCGTTGGTGAAGTGAAGTTTACGGGGCAAATTCTTCCTGAACATAAGAAAGTTAGCTATTACATCGATATGAAACGCGTCATAAAACGCAAGTTGTTCATGGGTGTTGGCGACGGCCGTGTCGAAGTCGATGGCCGTGAGATTTATACTGCTAAAGATTTAAAAGTCGGGCTGTTTACGGATACATCTACTTTTTAATAGCGCGACAACTTGCTGAAAACAAAAACGCCGATAGCTGTTACTATCGGCGTTTCTCCTTTAAAGGAATGACAAATTAGCGAAACAAGCCGGTATTCCTTGCTTCCATGGCGTCTCTCCAGCCACCTAACCAATGAGATCTAAACTCGTCTTGAGTTTGATAAGGACAGTTATCTTTTGAGCGCCCATGTAAACCAGCTTTAAAGCCTTGAGTGTGAGCTCTTTCAAAGCGATCGCGTTTTTGTCTTTTCATAAATCTATCCTCGCCTGTTGTTCACAGTTGTTCTTTTTAAGAGGCTTTTTATTTATGCCTCTCTACTATTGATAGACTTATTTGGAGAGAGTTCAATTGTAAAAGTGGCAGAGTCTCAGTTGACATTTTTTAACGAATTGAAACTGTGCCACTTTTTTATATAGAACGTTTAGCTATTAATTTTTGATTTACGACGGAATACAGAAATAAGTGCACCTAAGCTGATAAAGCCAAACAAAGACCCAAAGCCTAAACTCGCCCCCTGCCTTTCTACAAGGTTCTCTTGTTCCGTACAATCGTTCAGCTCACCATCGGCAGCTGAAGGATCAAGTTTTAAAGTAACAACTACGTCCCGCGTTTGAGTTTCACCATCGCTGTCTGTGTACTCCTCCGGCTTAAGTGCTGTTGCAACAATAACACCACTGTCATTAATGCTGTTTGCTTCAATAATATTGTAGGGAGCCTCACAGCTTATCGCATTGTTTAAGTTAATAAATTCAGCACCCTCCTTTGTCGAGTCGAACATAAACGCTGCTCTGTCTCGAATAGAAAGACTCGCTTCTATCTCTCCTGTACCGACAACAATGCCATTAGTGTTAATTGCGTTTGCAACAGTTGATGAGCCAGTAAAAAAGCCAGGTAACATGGTCAGCTCTTTACTATTAACATCGAAAACAAAGCTTGTTGTTCTTAACTTTGAGGAAATAACTTCAGCTAAATAACCTGTCGCAATATTATTGTCATTAATATCATTGACAGAGCCCCAGCGATATTTGGGATCTTCTGTTATTGGTAATGCGTCCCCATTCATAAAAATAGCCGGCATTTTTACAGCATCTAAATCGGGGTGATATGTCCAGCTTTGACCGCCCGCTATGCCGTTATTGTTGACTGTATAAGCGTAACTTGAAAAGTCATTTTTATCGTCTTCCTTCCGAGGCATTAAAGTACCTAACCTCTCAGGTTCACCAATAACGTTTCCATTGGCGCCTAGCTGCCACAAAAAACCTCGAACATCGTAAATGGAACGGTTAGCGCCAAATGAGCCACTATTACTTCTCGAATAGAGGCTAAAAGTATAAGGTTCTATGTTTCCAGCCGTGCTATTTTTTAAAGAAAACCAAATTTCCCACACACATACCTGTAAAGGTTTCGTAACAATGGTTTCTTCATCTTCAGGTGTGCACTCTGCAATTCTTTCTTCTGCGCGAGGGCTAACAGCAGTACTCGCGTAACCAGCGGCTAGTCCTGAATCATTAACATCCATCAATGCAGTTTCACCACCAAGGTACTCTGTCTCAGGCGGTGTGACCTGCGTAATCTCACCATTATTAAACCAGACACCGCGGCTAATAAAGTCAGAAATAAAATACTCACGGCTCTGTTCTGCGCCGTCACTATCAGTGTAGGTATACTCAACTAATTCATATGGGGCAGTACTGTAACCCACAGCAGAGTTGGCGTTATTAATGCTGTAAAAAAAACTGTCACTGCTATCAGCCCACTCTTCTCCTGTTGGTGGTATCGGCTCTACTGATTGAAGTGCCGAATCAAAATAAAACGCTCTATTTATACCAACTCTTTGAGGTTGCTCTCGTTCAACACCAATAATCCCTAATTGTTCGTTAGCAAGGGCTTTAATTAAGATTTCTCGCTCCTCTTGAGTTAAAGACTCAAGACTATCAATCTCTAGATTATCCAGGATTCTTTGAGACACCTTTGTTATATCTACGTCAGTTGGTAAGCGCGAAATACCCACCACAAAGTTTTGCGCGTTAATATCCCGAGGAAAGCTATGACGAAAGTTATCGGCTGTCGGTATTTCTTCTACCTGATACAAATCAGCAGCAGCTGACAGTGATAGCGATGACAAAATAGCGGCAGTAACAGCTTTTGTTGTAAATGTTTTCATTATTAATAACTACTCTATTCTGATAAGTTTTCGAGTTCTTCCCAACGCTCAAGATCCTGCATCAGCTGCTCTTCCAGCTCTGTAATTTCATTCATGACAGGCTCTGTTTTCTCTAGCGGTTGTTCAAAAAACCCAGCTTCATTAATTAATTCTTGTAACTCTTCCAGACGCGCTTCTTTTTCAGCAATCACTTTTGGTAGCTCGTCCAGCTCACGCTGCAACTTATAGGATAACTTTTTACGTGGCTTGGCTGAACCGTTGGAAGACGCTTGTTTATCCGCTTCTTTATTTTTGTTGGACTCAGACTCTTTTACTGGTGCTTTGGTTCCCTTTGAAGGGGAAGAATTTGTTGATTCGGAAGGCTTTTTATTTTTTAAATAGTGCTCAAGCTCGGTAAAGCCACCGAAAATTTCAGTAATGATTCCATCGCCTTCAAAATAAAGAACACTTGTGGCGGTATTATCAACGAACTCACGGTCGTGACTTACCAGAAGAACCGTACCTTCGTAATTGGCAATTATCTGTTCTAGAAGTTCGAGTGTTTCAATGTCCAAGTCGTTGGTGGGCTCATCGAGAACCAAAATATTGCTTGGTTTTAGCAGTATTTTCGCCAGTAAGGCGCGATTTCGCTCACCACCAGACAATGCACTAACCGGTGTACGTGCCTGCTTCGGGGTGAATAGAAAGTCCTGCAAGTAACTTAAGATATGTCGCGGACGCCCCTGAAACTCAATGTCTTGTTTGCCGTCACCCACGTTGTCCATAACCGACTGAGCGGGATCGAGCTGCGCCCTGTGCTGATCAAAGTAAGCAACCTCTAGGTTGGTTCCTAAACGTACAACGCCTGAGTCAACCGGCTGATCGCCCAAAATCACCTTTATTAAGGTACTTTTCCCACAGCCGTTGGGACCAACAAGCGCGACTTTGTCACCACGCATCAGCAGCAAATCGAGATCGTTGATAATTCGCTTACCGCCGAAAGACAAGGACATATTCTCGCCTTCAAAGACCTTCTTGCCGGAACGCTGTGACTCATTAACGGATAAATTGGCTTTTCCCTGAAGTTCGCGGCGTTGTTGTCTTTGTTTGCGTAAATCTTGCAAAGCACGCACACGCCCTTCATTACGGGTTCGGCGTGCCTTAATACCTTGTCGTATCCAAGCCTCTTCTTCCGCCAGCTTTTTATCAAATTCCGCATTTTGGGCTGCTTCTGCTTCTAAAGCTTCATTTTTCTTAACTAGGTAATTGTCGTAATTACCGGAGTAACTCGTCAATAAACCCCGATCTAAGTCAATGATTCGAGTCGCCAGGCGTCTTATAAAAGCACGGTCATGACTGATAAACAGCACAGCACCTTTAAAAGCGACGATTTGCTCTTCAAGCCAACGAACCATATCAATATCTAAGTGGTTGGTTGGCTCATCCAGTAATAATAAATCGGGATCAACCACAAGCGCACGTGCCAACGCAATACGTCGTAACCAACCACCGGACAAGGATGCCATAGTGTCATCAGCGGGCAGTTGTAAACGCGTTAAAGTTTGCTCTATACGCGTGGCCATTTGCCACCCATTACAAGCATCCAGCGCAGTTTGAACACGCTCTAAGTCCTGCAGTGTTTTATCATTGCTACTTCCGTCTGCCAGTTGCTCTGAGAGTCTATGGTATTCTGACAGGAGTCTTCCGGTGTCGGCTAATCCCTCAGCAACATAATCATAAATAGTTTGTGTCGATTGGGCTGGGGGGTCCTGCGGTAAGCGGGCGACTTTCGTGTCGCCTATTGTTTGCACACTTCCCGAATCCAGTAAGATTTCACCATCAATGGCCTTTAATAACGTCGACTTTCCGGCGCCATTACGACCAACCAAGCAAATACGCTCACCCGCTTCTACCGTAAAGTCGACGCCATCTAGAATAGCATCCGCACCAAAGGCTAAATGAGCATCCTGAACTCGCAATAAACTCATTGCTCAATAAACTCCAATAATTGCTTTTCATCGAACGGCCAACGAAGCTCACTATCATCGCTGGCTTTTACGAATACCGGCACAAGCCAACCATACTCTTCCTGTAAGTCGTCTTGCTCAGAAATATCAACGACACCGAGCTCTACAGGCTCCTCTAGCACCAACTGATGCAGCATTTGCAATGCTTGTGTGCATAACGGGCAGTTAGGCTTAGTAAGTAGGTAAATCGCCGACATTAGTGCGCTCGTGAAATAATAAAATAATGATGTATGCCTTTATGACGTTTGAAGTCTTCAGGTATAGACGCCTGCGTCTGGTCATTGACTTCAAAACCGGCTTTCTCCAGACCTTCAACGTCAATTTTGAATTTCTTACGGTTGTTGGAAAACAAAATAACGCCATCGTCATGCAGCAAGTTTGCCGCGGTTTTTATAAGGCCTACGTGGTCACGTTGTATATCCAGAGTGCCGCTCATTCGTTTGGAGTTACTGAAGGTCGGCGGATCCAGAAAGATCACATCAAAAGCTTGTTTACCACGTTGCTCTCGCATCCAGCTAAAGCAGTCGGCTTGAACAAATTCGTAATCACCACGCAAGTTATTCAGCTCAAAATTACGTTCGCCCCACTTAAGGTAAGTATTTGACATGTCAACAGATACTACTCGCTTAGCCCCGCTTCTTGCGGCTTGAACTGACGCAGTACAGGTGTAAGCGAACAGGTTTAAGACGTCAAGCTCATTGCATTTTTCTAAAAGCTCTTTGCGCACCAACCGATGATCCATAAACAAACCGGTGTCGAGGTAATCCGTCAAGTTCACCTCGAAGCATGCACCGTATTCATGAACGGTCAGTATTTTACTTTCCTGAGAGCGTTTCTCATATTGTTGACGACCACTTTGTCGCTGACGGCGCTTCAATACAATATTGCTTTCATCAAATGGTAATGCTTCGCTCAATGTCTCCAACATGAACCACAGACGATCGTTTGCGACGCCGTCAGGAACAGTTTTTGGCGCCGCATACTCTTGAACCACTAAGTAATCGCCGTAAATATCAATGGCTGCATTGTACTCTGGCATATCAGCGTCGTAGACTCGCCAGCAATCTAGCGCTTCTTTCTCAGCCCACCTGCGAAGTTTCGCATAGTTCTTTCTAAGCCTATTTAAAAGGTCATTGCTTTTACTTTCTGTAAAGTCTGGCTGCTCTTTAGTTAAGTCATAAAGTGCTAAAGTAACTGGAATTGCACCATTTAATAACGAATATTTCTTATGACTTCTAAGTCGTAATCGTTTCAGTAACTGCTCGTCACCGGCCAGTATTGATAACTGCCAGTTTTGAAAGTTTTCTTTTAGTGTTTTGCCAAAACGCTGGTAAAGCAACAGGGTTTCAACAACCTCACCCAGGCGCTCACCGTAAGGCGGGTTGGTCACCAGTAGACCGGATTCAGCCGGTGCTTCCAGATCGGTCGCATCGCCTTCTTCCCATTCAATAACATCGTTAAGTAGTACTCGATTGGCGTTGCTACTGGCAATTGAAATCATTCGTCCGCTGCTATCAGACCCTTTAATGATGCCGTTGAAAGCCGCTTTTCCTAATTTGAAACGCTCTTCGGCCTCATCTAGCACGCTATGCCATGCAGCGGTATCATGCTCCTTCCAACGTAAAAAGCCCCAGTGCCCCCGAGCTAGACCCGGCGCATGATCACAGGCCATCATTGCCGCTTCAATAAGCAAAGTGCCTGAGCCACAAAAAGGATCAAAGATAGCAGGCCGGGATTTTTCTAACTCGGTCTTAATACCCGAACGAATAAGAATTGCTGCGGCCAACGTTTCTCGCAATGGCGCGGCGCCCTGCTCGGTTCGATAACCCCGCTTGTGCATACCATCACCCGAAAAGTCTAACGACCACACCAATTTTCCCTTATGGAGACGGACAGCAATACGAATATCGGGCTGCTCTTTTTCTATGTTCGGCCGTGCAAGCCCCTTATTGCGAAAGTGATCAACAATGCAATCCTTAACCAGCTGTGCGCCAAACTGAGTGTGACGAATATCGTCATTACTACCGGAGAAGTCGATAATAAAGGTATCGTTATTACTAAAAACACGCTGCCAGTTAAACTGAGTCAGTGTCAGTTTTATATCGTCCAGACTGCTGGGCTCGTGCTCCCCTAACTGAAGCAACATGCGGCTGGCTAACCGCGACCACATCACAATGCGGTATGCCTGTTCTAAAGTTGCGTCAATATAGCAGCCCGCAAATGTTTGTTTTAAATAAGGTAGTTCGTAAGCCTGCAACTCTTCGTGAAGGAGCTCTTCGAGCCCTTTGGCGCAGGCAATAAAAAAACGATGCATAAATCCCGACTTGTTCATTCTGTAAACCGCAATTATAACGGAGAGCCACTTGGCTGTCTTTAATAACCCGGGAAATAACCTTAAATGGCTAATTAATAATCACTTAAGCCGGATTTGGCTGAATAGTAGGCGGTTAAGTAAAATAAGGCTTGCGCTAAGGGGAGGACAGGTATAGTATTCGCCTCATCGGACGCGGGGTGGAGCAGTCTGGTAGCTCGTCGGGCTCATAACCCGAAGGTCGTAGGTTCAAATCCTGCCCCCGCAACCAATTTCCTTTCTAAGATAATTTCCCTAAGTAATTTTCCGGACATACTTCCAAAAAGAATCTCTGAAGTTTAAAGCAATAACCTTATGCTAAGCGTTGTCCCCAAGAGGACTGTGATGACATTGCTAAGTCAATAGTGGCAGGCAATAAGCGATTTAAAGTGACCTTTATGACTTGGAACTGCCGCATGGTTTTAATCGCAGACAGTTGCATTGATTCGTCAAGTAAGACACAGGACGCAAACTCATCATCCGCGTCTATTATCATAAACACCCCCTGGTCGAACCCGGAATTGAGTTCGCACAAACGCCGTTCGGCTGGCCATTCGCTTATGTCTGACTTTTGAAAGTGCCAACTTTGCGGCATTTGAGGGCGCCCAAACCGATTCCACGCCATTGCATGCAATGCTGCATTATCAATAGCACATGGGAGTTTGTCGCTAGGATAAGTTTCTAATAACTCGGTAGTTGACTGGAACACACTCGCATCTTCAATATCTAATTCTGAATTTTCAAAATGGATATTGACCAACTGATTGGCTTTATAAGCAATCTGACGAGAGTCGTCTTCCGAAAGCTTCACGAAAAGCTCACCAGATTCTTGATTGTATAGCCATAACCAATGCGGTTGTGATTCCACGCTGTTGCCCTTTATTCTTCTTGTATGAGCGAAATGATTCGAATGCGACTAATGGTATATGGCTAAAGATACTAAACTCAAGTATTTATTACAAGCCGTTAACAATGTCTTTAATAAGTTTCGGCCCGTGATAAATGAATCCGGTATACACCTGGACTAAGCTAGCTCCGGCAGCCAATTTTTCCTTAGCAGCATCGGCACTATTGATGCCTCCTACCCCAATAATGGGCATTTTACCCTGCAACTCACTGTGAAGCTGTCGAATAACATCGGAGCTTTTATCTTGCAACGGACGCCCGCTAAGACCACCGGCTTCAGACGCTTGTGAGTCGGTTAAATGATCACGGGACAGCGTGGTGTTCGTGGCGATCACACCATCAATACCGGCATTAAGCAGCGACTTTGCCATTACTGAAATCTCTTCGCCTGTTAAGTCGGGTGCGATTTTTACCACCAATGGCACATAACGACCGTGCTTTTTATGCAGCTCTGACTGAGATGTTTTCAGTTTACTTAGCAAGTCATCCAGCGCACTGCCGTGTTGTAAGTTTCGTAACCCAGGCGTGTTCGGCGATGAAATATTAATGGTGACATAATCAGCGTATGGATAAACTTTCTCGAGACAAATGAGATAATCGTTAATGGCCTCTTCTTCAGGAGTGACTTTGTTTTTGCCGATGTTTATACCAAGCACGCCTTTATAAGACGTCGCTTTAACATTCTCTAACAGCTTATCGACGCCTTCGTTATTGAAACCCATTCGATTAATAATTGCTTCGTCATCTACTAATCGGAATAAGCGTGGCTTGTCATTACCCGGCTGTGCCACCGGCGTGATAGTCCCTATTTCAATAAAGCCAAATCCCATTTGGCCGAAAGCGTCAATGCATTCGCCATTTTTGTCCAACCCCGCAGCTAAACCAACTGGGTTGGGAAAGCGAATACCCATTACCTCGCAGGGTTTCTCTGGAACACTTTGCTTCCAAAATAATGATAAAGGCGTGTTATACCAGCGTTTTAAAACACCGAGCGCAAACTCATGCGTGCGCTCGGCATCTTGGCGAAACAGCCATGAACGAATGACTCCGTACATCAGTTGGACACTTTCGGTGCGCAGTTATGGCTAAGCAACATTAATTCACGTAATGCGACTGAGAACTTAGCAAATTCATGACTCTTGGTGGTTTTGAAATCTGAAAGCATTTGCTGCCAACGGTACAGCAAGGTTTCGTTCTTCTCGACCCACTCGCTTATCATCTTCTCTGGATCTTTCGCATCAGACGTTGCTTTTAGCACGACCTGCGTTAGCGAGCGTTGCTGCCAATCCAGCTCTTCGCGGAAAGCGGCACGCGCCAATGCTTGCCAGTGGTTAGCTACAGGCTGGTTATTAATTTGCGTTAAGAACCAGTGCAAGTTCAGTTCTGCGCCTAAGCGGAAATACAGCGTTCCAACTGTCTTCAGGTTTTGCCCACTATCATTTGCCACCTCAGCTAAGTCCATTGCAGAGAATATCGTACTCAGGCTAGACACCTGCTTAGCGAGTTCAGCCGGGAAGCCATGCTCTTTGTATTTCTCAATGGTCTCTTCAATAACTTTCGCTTCGTCTTCAATCATGTACTTCAGACAGTTTTTGCGAAGGTCATCAAACGCGCCCATATAGAAATCTAAATGTTCCTGGATGCCGTTTAACGTTGGGTTACGATGACGCAAGAACCAACGCGTTGCGCGGCGTACCATGCGGCGTAGCTGGAATAGAACATCGTTCTGAACTTCCGCTGGGACTTTGTTGTTAAGCGCTTCAATTTTGTCGGTTAGCTCTTCAACTTTAAAACATTCACGAGCAACAACATAAGCAGACGCAACTTCCGCAACACTGGCACCTGTTGCTTCTTGCTTACGGAATACAAAGTTTGGCCCCATGTCATTAACAATGTTGTTGGCCAGCTTAGTTGCTATGATTTGCCCTTTCAGCGGGTGCGATGTCATGGCTTCAGCGAAGCGCTCGCGTAATGGCACAGGGAAAGAGTCAAACAGCTCACGAGCGTGGTATGGATCTTCAGTGATCTCGTCAGTGATCAACTGCTCTTTCAATACCATTTTACCGTAAGCGGTCAACACTGAGAGCTCTGGGCGTGTCAAGCCTTGGTTTGACGCCTGACGTTCTGCAAGTTCATCATCATCCGGTAAGAACTCTAGTTGGCGGTTAAGTGCGCCATCACGTTCCAACTGATGGATAAAGCGTTGCAACTCTTTAACTTGATCAGCGCCACGCAGCGCAGTGACCGATAACGACTGCGTTTGACGATTACAGTCATCCAGAACAATCTCAGCGACTTCTTCAGTCATGTCATACAGTAACTTGTCACGCTGCTTCTGTGTTAAGTCGCCACTGTTGACCAGACCGTTCAGCAAAATCTTAATGTTAACTTCGTTATCCGAGCAGTCGACGCCACCGACGTTATCGACAAAGTCGGTATTAATGCGTCCACCTTTCTGCGCAAATTCAATACGACCAAGTTGGGTGAAGCCAAGGTTACCGCCCTCACCCACAACTTTTGCTTTGAGTTCGCGGCCGTTAACACGTAACGCGTCATTTGCGCGGTCGCCGACGTCAGTATCGGTTTCCGCTTTACCTTTAACATAAGTGCCAATGCCGCCGTTCCAGATAAGATCGACCTCCATGGTCAAGCAAGCTTTGATCAGCTCGTTCGGTGTCATGGACTTCTTGTTGGTGCCAATCATCTTTTTAATTTCAGGTGTCAATTCGATAGCTTTCGCACTTCGTGAGAAAACCCCGCCGCCTTTTGAAATTAACTCTCTGTTGTAATCATCCCAGCTTGAGCGTGGCATTTTGAAAAGTCGATCTCGCTCATTCCAGGAGCTGGCCGCATCTGGTTCAGGGTCAATGAAAATATGCATATGGTTAAATGCTGCTTGCAAGCGTGTGTGCTTCGACAACAGCATACCGTTACCAAATACATCACCACCCATATCGCCTACAGCAACACAAGTAAAGTCTGTGGTTTGGCAATCAATGCCCATTTCACGGAAATGACGTTTAACGGATTCCCAAGCACCACGCGCGGTAATCCCCATCTTCTTGTGGTCATAACCTACTGAGCCGCCTGAGGCAAACGCATCACCCAACCAGAAATTATACTCAGCAGAAATACCGTTAGCGATATCAGAGAATGTCGCGGTGCCTTTATCGGCTGCAACTACTAAATATGGGTCATCCTCGTCATGACGGACAACGTCTTTAGGCGGAATAATTTCGCCTTCAACAATGTTGTCAGTAATATCCAGTAATGCGCGAATGAAAGTTTTGTAGCACGCCTGGCCTTCTGCTATGAAGCCTTCCCGGTCTTCCGGTAGCGCCTTACAAATGAATCCACCCTTGGCACCGACCGGAACAATAACGGTGTTCTTCACCTGTTGTGCTTTGACCAAACCTAAAATTTCAGTACGGAAGTCTTCACGTCTGTCGGACCAACGCAGGCCACCACGGGCTACCTTACCTCCACGTAAGTGAACACCTTCAACACGCGGTGAGTAAACAAAAATTTCAAACTTCGGTAATGGTAACGGCATTTCCGGTACCATTTCCGGTAAAAACTTCAGTGAGATATAAGGTTTGTCTTTGCCACCTTCATCACTTTGGAAAAAGTTTGTTCTAAGCGCCGCGTCAATTAACTCGACGTAACGACGAATAATACGGTCATCATCTAAGTTAGCAACGTTATCCAGCTCGGTATTGATACGCGTATGCAACGCCTCAAGCTTTTTATCAACGTCTTTTGTGCCTGGCTCAAACTTGGTGTAGAACATTTTTACAACCAATTTAGCCAGTAACGGGTATTTGCTGAACGTACTTTCAATGTAGCTTTGGCTGAAAGTGGTACCAATTTGACGCATGTACTTAGCCAGCATACGTAAAATGGTCGCTTGGCGGCCATTCATCCCGGCCCCTAGCACTAAACGGTTGAAGCCGTCGTCTTCAAGCTGCCCGTCCCATACTTTGGCAAAAGCATTCTGGAAGGTTTCGCGACTTTCTTCTAAATCAAGTGAACCAGCCGTATGAAGCATTTGGAAATCCAGCACCCAAAATACATTGCCGTCAGCTGCTTTTATTTGATACGGGCTTTCACCAATGACACGCAAGCCAAAGTTCTCGAGCATTGGCAGCACGTCAGATAGATGAATCGGTTCGTCTTTATGGAATAGCTTTAAATGAAGATGTTTGCTGTCATCTTTTTCTTCCTGAGCCCTGTACAGCACCATACCCAGCTTGTGATCGTCGTCTAGCGACTCAAGCTGCTTAATATCTGAAATGGCCACCGATGGCAGAACGTCTTCTTTGTAGGCGCGTGGGAACGCTGAAGAATAACGCTTGTTGAGTCGCGTCGCCTGAGCTTCACCATACGTTGACTGCAGAATTCTTTCGAAGTTATCTTCCCAGGTGCGTGCTGCTTCAATCAAGTTTTGCTCCAAATCTTTCACGTTAATCATCTGATGACTATCGCTTAAGCGAACCGTATAGTGGGTTCTTGCCAGCGAGGACTCTGAAAAATACGTTGTAAAATCAACGTCGTATTCCGTTTTGAACGTTCTTGCTAAAATGCTTTGCGTACGTTCACGCAGTAAAGTGTTATAGCGTTCTTTAGGTACGTACACCATGCACGACATGAAACGACCAAAGATATCGCGACGCAAGAACACCCGCGTCATATCACGCTCCTGCATTTGCAGCACACCAAGGCCGACCTCTAATAAGTCGTCTTCTTCGGCCTGTACAATTTCATCACGTGGGTAGGTTTCTAAAATATTCAGCAACGCTTTAGCCGCATGGGACTGTGGCGCAAAACCTGACATTTCCAGCACTCGCGAGATTTTTTCACTGACCAACGGAATATCGGAGGTGCTGTTATTGTAGAAACTCGCTGAGTAAAGCCCGATAAAACGGTGCTCGCCAATAACCTCGCCCTTTTCATTGAAACGTTTAATGCCGATATAGTCAGAATATGCCGGGCGGTGAACTCTCGATTTAGAGTTCGTCTTCGTCAGCAACAACAATCGATCATTCTGGATTATTTCACGAGCATCTTCCGGCAGCGATGAGACCAGACGGCCTTTATCGCTGACCGAGTTCTTCATTAAGCCAAGACTGGAATCTTTAATTTGTTTTAGCTCATAGTCGCCTTTTACAGGGCTGAGCTCGTATTTACGGTAACCAGTTAATGTGAAGTTGTCGTCGGCTAGCCACTTTAAAAACTTTTTCGCTTCGTTTTTGTAGACTTTGTCACCTGGGTAGAAATCGTTATCGAGCTCTTTAGCGACATCCTGTAAACGCTCACGCATGAGCTTCCAATCTTCCACCGCAAGGCTAATTTCTTCCATGACAGAAACCAGCTCTTTTTTCAGTGTTTTAATTTCCTCTTTGCTGGTTTGACGGTCAATTTCGATTAAAAATACGGTATCCACGTAGTTATCGTTGCTACGTGTGCCCGGCTTTTGTAACTCTGTAACTTGATGGCTCTTGTCGCGCTTATGGCTAATCGGCATATGCAACAGCAAGTGTGATGTAATGCCCAGACGCGATAACGCCATGCGAACTGAGTCGACCATAAACGGCATATCGCTTTGAATAATTTCGACGATAGTATGCGGCGATTCCCAACCGTCAGTTGGCACATCTGGGTTATAAACTTTTATGAGTGCTTTATCGCCCGGAGTATATTCGTTAAAGCTATGCCAAAGTCCTAAGACAGCACCGTACATATCGCTGTCGTGACGATTGGTTAAATCATCACTCGCTATGTTTCGGTATAACCGTTTGGCAAAATCTGCAACTAAATGCGCCTGAGGAGCTGGAACTTTCTTATTTATCAATTCAACGACTTTTTCCAGTAAAACCGGAGATTGACTATCGACCAACGACATAATTACAGAGTCCTTGAGGTTGTTGGTGAAACGTCGCAGGCAAGCCAAATGCGGCCCGCGGCCAATGAATCTATGATTGATGTTATTGTCGGACATTTATCATAGGCTTTCAACGCTATTTCGCATTAAAAACCAGTGTTTAGACCAGATATTTCGGGGATTGAGAAATAACTATGTTATTTAACTGAATGGAAGTCTTTAAATGCGACTTAAATCAACAAATTTTTGATTTTCATCGACTTGTAAGCGAAAGCGACCTCTTATGCCTTGGCTATCAATAAACTTTATAAAGCGGCCCGCGGGAATAGCGACCCGCGTGCCATTATCAGTGGTTACAACGACTTGCTGAAACCCTTTATTGTAGTAAACATCACAGTATTCCTGATAGCTCATTGACAAACTAAAGACATACTCGATGATCACGTTACTTGCCTGCCTTAAATAATTATTCAGTTAGACAACTTTCGACTTTTTCAAACAAATCGCTGGCTAAGTTCGGTAAAGACTGAATGCCTTTCAACTCGGCTTTCATTAGCTCTTGACGTTTTTCGTCATAGCGACGCCAGCTAACAAACGCAGACAGTAGCCGTGATGCTACCTGAGGGTTAAAGTCATTCAATACTTTAATTTGTTCTGCAACCAACTGATAGCCCTTACCATCCGCCCGATGGAACTGAGCCTGATTCTGTGAGAAAGCCGCCAGCAACGAATAAACTCGGTTTGGATTCTTAATGCTGAAGTCCGGATGAGACATGAGCTCAGTAACCCGCTCGACAGTAGTTTCGCTATTAGAAACCGCCTGAGTACTGAACCACTTGTCCATCACCAACTTCTCCCCCCGCCACTGTTTATCAAAAGCGTCCAGGAACGTTTTCGACAACGAATGATTTGACCAAACCACGGCTTGCAGCGCCGCTAGCTGATCAGTCAGGTTATCGGCCTGATCAAATTCATGCTCAATTAGGTCATTATTGCCATCAGTTAATGCGAGATAACTCAAACAGACTTTCTTGAGTTGTCGTGCAGCAATATCTTGCGCCGATAGCTCATAAGGATGACGGGTTGTACTGCGTTTATAGACGCGAATAAAGTCCTCTTTTAATGCACTCGCCAGTTTTTGCTTAAGACTATCTAAGCTTCTGTTGATGTTCTCAACTGGAATGACCTCAAAGTTTTCACCAATAGTTGCAGGGCTTGGCAACGTTAAAGCTAACGATATCAACGCCGGATCACTGTCACCGAGCAGTAAGTTACGACAAGACGTCGCCGTTTGATCGTCTAACTCAACCTCCGCGTCATTTGATATCGCCTGCTCTACTATCCGAGCAAACAAAGTTTGCGCTGCGTCCCAGCGGCTAAACTCATCTTGACTATGTGCCATTAATACTCGTAACTCATCGTCACTGATATCACGTTTTACTTTCACAGGGGCTGAGAAATTCTCGAATAACGACAAAACGGGTTGCTCTGAAACACCTTCAAACTTCAGTGTGAGCTCATTGTCTTTAAGGTGAATTAAGTGTTCGTCGGACAACTCCAGTGGTTGGCCTTGTAACGTGTATGCCGACCATTTAATCGGAATATGAAAAGGTGCTTTTTCTTTTTGTCCAGGGGTTGCCGGCGTGTCCTGACGCAAGGTTAAGGTCAGTTTTTTTGTTGCTGAGTCGTACGCTTGCTCTACGGCAACGGTTGGAGTGCCCGCTTGTGAATACCAGTTGCGAAAGCGACCGAAGTCTGCGTCGTTAGCGTCTTCCATGGCGGCAACAAAGTCTTCACAAGTAACGGCTTGGCCATCAAAGCGCTCAAAGTACAGCGCCATGCCCTTTTGAAAACCCGATTCGCCTAACAAGGTATGAATCATACGAATGACTTCTGCGCCCTTGTTATACACCGTGACAGTATAAAAGTTGTTCATTTGAACAACTTTATCCGGGCGAATAGGATGCGCCATTGGACTCGCGTCTTCTGCAAACTGATGGCTTCTAATGATCTTCACATCGTTAATGCGATTGACTGCGCGAGAGCCTAAATCCGAACTGAACTCTTGGTCACGAAAAACAGTTAAACCTTCTTTCAGCGATAACTGAAACCAATCACGGCAAGTCACCCGGTTACCCGTCCAGTTATGAAAATATTCATGACCGATAACCGATTCAATGTTCAAAAAGTCCTGGTCTGTCGCTGTTTCCGGATTTGCTAATACATATTTGGCGTTAAAGACGTTTAAGCCTTTGTTTTCCATCGCACCCATATTAAAGAAATCGACAGCAACAACCATATAAATGTCGAGGTCATACACTAAGTTAAAGCGCTCTTCGTCCCACTTCATGGCATTTTTAAGCGATTCCATGGCGTGTGGTGCTCGATGCAGATTTCCCTTATCAACAAAGAGCTGAAGCTCAACGTTTCTGCCGTCTTTGGTTGTGAATTGGTCTTCCAGCAAATCGAAGTTCCCTGCGACCAAGGCAAATAAATAGCTGGGTTTTGGGTGGGGGTCTTCCCAGACGGCTAAATGTTTACCATTGTCCAGTTCCTGATATTCAACACGATTACCATTTGAGAGCAAATACGGGTACCCGTCTTTATCGGCTATGACAGTTGTGCGGTATGTTGCCAAGACGTCAGGACGGTCCATGAAGTAACTGATGCGGCGAAACCCTTCGGCTTCGCACTGAGTACAGTAAGTACCCTCAGCTAAATACAAGCCTTCAAGCGCTTCATTAGCGCTTGGGTTTACTGTATTTTCAATGGTTAACTCAAAGCTATCGAGTGCGATATCGAGTATCAACTGGTTGTTATCAACCTTCCACTTTTCGGCTGGAATAACCTCACTATTCACTTTGACGCTATTCAGCGTTATGTCTTCGCCATCAAGCACCAACGGCTTAGTGTGGTTGCCCTGGCGCTCAACCTTCATGACATTAGTGACCTGAGTATTTTCAGGGTGTAACTCAAAGGTCAAATCAACCGTTGAAATAGTGAATTCGGGTTGTTGATAATCTTTTCTATACTTCGCTTTCGGTAACTGTGTCATAACTTCCTTTCAGTACTGATTAAGCCGTTGCTTCTTCTGGCTCTGGCTTTTTATAGAGAATAGTCCAGCCGGTATAGGCAAACACTACCGCAATTAGCGGTGTTAAATAGTTGAAGAACGCAAAGATACCATATTCGAATGGGCTAACCGCAAGTACCGAGAACATATAAGCACCACAGGTATTCCACGGAATTAGCGCTGACGTAATAGTACCACTGTCCTCCAGCGTACGAGACAGTACGCGTGGATCAAGATTTCGGCGCTCGTACTCTTCTCTGAACATACGACCAGGCAAGACAATAGCCATATATTGGTCAGCGGTTAAGACGTTGGCGCCAAAGCAAGTAAATAACGTACCGGTAATCAATGAACCAACCGACTTGCTGGCTTTTAGCATGCCCCGAATAAAGCGCTCAAGCAGCCCTATTTTTTCCATAATAGCGCCGAACGTCATTGCGCTAAGAATGAGCCAAACAGTATTGAGCATGGACACCATACCACCGCCACTTAGCAAAGAGTCCAGATTAGCACTGCCTGTACTAACGATCGTGCCATCGGACAACGCAAGCCAAACTACCTTCAGAGAAGCTACCCAACCTTCTTCACCAGCAATTTGCGTCACCATCTCAGGCTGGAAAATAAGCGCCCAGGCACCACCTAATAATGCACCAAAGAATACGGTAGGTAATGCCGGTTTACGGGTTGCTGCTAAGTATAAAAGTATGGCAAGTGGTACCAACATTTCCCAGCCAATGTTAAAGGTTGCCTGAAGTTGGGTTTGCATTTGTTCTAATCGCTGAAGGCTAACGTTAGTATCTGCGTTTAGACCGAGAATGAGGAAAATGATAACGGATATTACAAACGCTGGGCCTGCGGTGTATCCCATGTAACGAATATGAGCAAACAGCTCTGTGCCTGCAACTGCAGGAGCCAGGTTCGTAGTATCGGAGAGCGGTGACATTTTATCACCAAAATACGCCCCTGAAACTATCGCACCTGCGGCAATAGCAGGTTCAAGTCCCATACCGGAAGCAACCCCCATTAATGCCACACCGATGGTCGCAGCCGTTGTCCATGAGCTACCAATTGAAAGCGCGACAATACCGCAAATAATACAACTCGCGGCATAAAACAGACCGGGATTTAAGAGCTCCAGACCAAAATAGATAAGCGTTGGTACGGTACCCGATAACAACCAGGTTCCAATTAATGAGCCAACCGCAAGAATGATTAGCATAGCGCCTAGCGCAACTGAAATACCTTCAGTAATACCCTCTTCTATTTGCGACCAACTAAAACCATTGCGAAAACCAATGATAACGGCAATGCCGGATGCAACTAATAACGCAATTTGGTTAGGCCCATAAGACGAGTCCTCGCCGAATAAATAAACGGACGAAGCCAGCATGACAATCAGCGCCATTAGTGGAACTAACGCCTGGAATAAACTTGGTTGTTTTGTTGTATGACTCATTAATTTTTAACCTAAAGTTTTATAAAACCAATTAACTGCAAGAAAATAATAATAATGGCTACGGGCGCAATGTATTTAACGCACAACAACCAAATGTCAAAAACCGGTTTGTGGCTGTCTAATTCATTTTCGCTGAGCTCTCTTTTCATCACCCAACCAGCCAAAATAGCCAGTAACAACCCGCCTAATGGCAGTAAGATACTGGACGTCAAAAGGTCAATAATATCAAAAATTGAGTTAATGGGTTTACCCAGCCACTCACCGCTAAGTTGAGCCCATTCGCTCCCTGCAAATGAGTGAATGGTTAGCTGCCCTAATAACCAAAGCACAAAACCGGAAACAAGCGTCGCTGGCCAGCGCTTTAAAGAGAACTTCTCTGCTACAAAAGCAACAGAAGACTCAATCATTGCGATAGCCGATGTAAAAGCCGCTATAACAAGCATAATGAAAAATACGGTACCAAGCAGTGTGCCAGCAGGCATTTCCGCAAATGCCAAAGGTAACGTGGTGAAAATAAGACCAGGCCCCTCACTCGGGGTCAGCCCAAAGCCAAAGACCAAAGGAAATATTGCTAAGCCGGCCAGCAACGCAACAATGGTATCAATAACAGCTATCCAGAGGCTGGTTTGTACTATCGATGTTTCACGGGGCAAGTAAGCCCCGTACATAATGACCACACCCGACGCTAAGCCTAATGTGAAGAACGAATGTCCCAAGGCAATCATCACACCGTTTACCGAGAGCTTGCTAAAGTCGGGTTCGAACATAAAGGTTATTGCTGCAGAAAAGTCACCAATATTGCCGACGTATATGGCGATGCCGACAAGCAGCAAAATCATGGCTGGTAATAGCAAGCGGACAGAGCGCTCCAAACCATTTTTTACGCCGTTGCCAACCACTAAAACTGTCGCGATAATAATAAGGCTGTGCCATAACATCAATTCGCCCGGTGACGACAATAGCCCGGTGAAAACACTACCCACCTGTTCTGCTGAAGCACCTTCAAATAACCCTTGTCCGGCTTTAAATACATAAGCTAACGCCCAGCCCGCGATAACGGCATAAAAACTCAGCACTAAATAACCCGTCAGCATACCTAGCCAGCCAGCGCTTTGCCAGAAAGAGCTTTTTCCTGATTCCTGCGCAACCGACTTTGCCGCATACCCTGGTGAATGCCGACCTCGACGACCAATAATGACCTCGGCAATCATGATAGGGATGCCAATTCCCAGAATACATAGCAGGTAAATAAGAACGAAAGCACCGCCGCCATTTTCTCCCATGACATACGGAAACTTCCAAATGTTACCCAAACCAACAGCGGCAGCGGAAGATGCGAGAATGAAACTGAGCCGGCTTGACCAGCGGCTTGAGATTGTCTGATTGTTTGTCATTGTTTTTTAGTTATTGTTGTTATTTTATTGAGTTATATCACAACCGCCTATGTTGTTGTCGGCTGTGTTAAAAAAATACCGCCAATCAAGGCGGTATTTAAATCATGCGTTAGCGACTAATTATTCGCTGCAAGCTCCTCACCATGAATAAAGTCCATTGCAACAAGCAACGCTTGCTCAAGGTAAGGATCAACTTCTGTCATTTCTTCCGGAGCATCATCAATGCTTTCCACTGGTTCTTTACCAGCTCTTTTTAGACGAGCATTAACTCGCTCAAGCTGGCGGTTTTTTTGTTCATCTTCTTTGTTCTTACGTTCTTCAGCTTCCAGGCTTACCCAGGTTTTATCTTTTTCTAAACGGTAACGCTCAATGTCTTCGAAGATAAACTTAAACTCAGGCTCGCTTTCAATACGTTTGTTTAAGCGAGTTTGAAGTAGCTCAATTTCTGAGTCGCCAACTCTATTAACCGGTTTAAAGTCGGTCTTTTTAATTTTATCCCAGGGTAGCGCGTTATCTTCTTTGCTTTCGCCCCACTCCGATGCTTCTACAAAAGATGGAAATACGATATCAGGTTGAACCCCTTTGAGTTGCGTACTACCGCCATCTATACGATAAAACTTTGCAATAGTGTACTGAACACTGCCTAGCGGCTCATCAAAAAAGTCAAAACGACGTGCCAGTCCACGATGTTGCTGAACCGTTCCTTTACCGAAGGTATTTTCGCCCAATATAAGCGCCCGTTCGTAGTCTTGCATTGCGGCTGCGAATATCTCAGAAGCCGAGGCACTGTAACGGTCAACCATGACAAATAAGGGGCCTGAATAGAACACTTTACCGTCTTTGTCTTCGCTAACATCAACGCGTCCGCGCCCGTCACTGACCTGAACGACCGGCCCTTTATCAATAAATAGCCCCGTCAAACCAATGGCTTCTGTTAAAGCGCCGCCGCCGTTACCGCGTAAGTCAATAATCAAGCCTTCTACGTCTTCTGACTGCATGTCATTTATCAGCTTTTTAACATCGGCTGTCAGGTTGTTATAGAAGCCGGGTATTTCAATGACGCCCATCTTCTGGCCTTCGTAAATACCCTCTTCGATGGTTTTCACTTCCGCTTTTGCAGCACGGTCTTCCAGTTTAACTTTGTCACGAGTGACCTTGACAACGTTAGGCGTTCCGCCCGCGCCTTGGCTGGCTTTCAACACCTGCAAACGTACAGTCGTGCCTTTAGGCCCTTTGATTAGTTCAACCACATCGTCTAAGCGCATGCCGATAATATCGACAAACTCTTCCTTGTCCTCACCTTCGCCCTGTCCAACAGCAATAATTTTGTCTTCCGGTGACAGCTTGCCTGTTTTGTCCGCCGGACCGCCTGGCACCAAGCTACGAATAACGGTGTAGTCATATTCCGACTGTAAAACGGCGCCAATTCCCTCAAGCTCGAGGTTCATGTTTTGTTTGAAACGCTCAGAGTTTGATGGCGACAAATAGCTCGTGTGCGGTTCAACCGAGCGCGCAAACGCATTCATTAATGTCTGAAATACATCTTCGCTCTTAGACTTGGTTAAACGATTAAGAGCACTGTTGTAGCGTTTACCCAAAGTTTCAACAATTTCAGGCCACTCTTTACCCGCTAGTTTTAAATTAAGCGCATCGTACTTAACGCGGCTTTGCCAGAGATCATTAAGTTCTTTTTCGGTTGTTGCCCACTCCGCATCTTCGCGATCGTAATAATACTTATCGCCCTCAACTGAAAAGTCCATTGGCTTTTCGTCGTCCAGCAAAGAAAGCGCATAAGTATATCGGTCAAAACGGCGTTCTAAGCTGTTTTGATAAATATCGTAGGCGACATCGAGCTCACCGCTTTTCAGCATGTCATCGAATAAGTGTTGGTATTCAGACGCACTTTCTACATCCTCTTTCAGCAAAAACATTTTGCTGTAGTCGAGCATTTCGAAATAACGGTCGTATATTTGCTCAGACAACTCGTTATCAAGCGTCATACCGCTATAGTGATAACGAGTAAAGTAGGAAGTAATTCGTTCACTGGCTGTATCGTGTTGAGACTCTTGCTCTAATTCCGGCAACTCATCGACACTGTGTTTGGGAGGTATTGCGTAAGCCGTTGGTACGGCAACAGCTAACGCTAATAAATAACTTCTTACAGCCAAGTGTTTCATTCAATGCTCCTAAGCGCGCAAAAATATCTTATCCGCTTTTACTTTCATGCTGAGACCATTGGCCAGTTGAACTTGAACGTCGTTCTTATCCAGCTCAGTAATGGTTCCCGTCATAGGCTGGTTTCCAGCCTTCACCTGTACCTGTTGACCTACAGACAGCTTGCTAAGTTCCACTTCTTCCAGTTTTAACTCAGGTTTGGGCTTTTTCTTGGCCGCTTTCGGCTTACTGGGTTTCGCCGATTCAGTAATTTTCTTTTTCACCGGCGCTTTTGGCTTAGCGGCATTTTTTTCTTTTGCTTTCTGAGCAGCTTTTGCTTTTGACTCTTTTAATGACTCTTGTGCATGTTCCTGATGCTCTTCAGTCACTTTATCAGCTTCGTTACCATCAAGATCAACACGAGCCTCCCCGGCTTTTATGCTGTAAAGGTAACGCCAGCTATTGGTGTAATGACGAAGTGCCGTTCTCAAACGGGTTTTACTGACTTTTTCATCGTCTTCTAAACGTTTTGCTAAGTCTTCAAAAATGCCTATTTTTAGTGGCTTGGCATCACCTTTTAACGAAAAGCAGTTAGGGAACTGTTCTGCAAGGTAGGCAATAACGTCTTTGCTCTTCGTCAGTTTTTTCCGGTTCAGTCATTCTGTTCTTCTTCCTGTTCTCGAACGTCGTCCATTAGGTTTTGAACGTATTCGTCCATTTCATCAAATGATAATTCCAAAAGAGCGGGTTCTTCTATCCAGTCATACAACGTACGACGAACCATCTCTTCTAATTGTTCTGTGTTATCGTCATCTGTGCGCAGCGCATTAATGTGATGCAGCATTTCATTGATTTGATCTGCCGCTTCTTCTGCGTCGTCATCAAAAAACACGGCGTCTTCGCGCGTTACCAAATAGCTGTGAATATCAAACTCGTCAAACATAAAGATTACTTCTGCCAGTTCAGGTTGCTACAAAAGTCAGCTATTTTTTGAAAGCCTGCAGCGTCCTCATTATCGAAGCGACCAATAGACGGGCTGTCTATATCGAGCACCGCCACTGTTTTTCCATTAACAACAATAGGCGCAACAATTTCACTGTTAGACGCTGAATCACACGCAATGTGCCCTTCGAATTCATGAACATTTTTAACGCACTGTGTCTGCTGGGTTTTAGCACCGACACCGCAAACGCCTTTTCCAAAGGGAATTCGCACACAAGCTACTTTGCCCTGGAATGGACCTAAAACAAGTTCTTCGCTTGATTCAGCCAGATAAAAGCCAAGCCAATTAATGTCGTCAATTGCGTCATACAAAAGAGCGGAAATATTAGAAAGGTTCGCAATGAGATTAGACTCACCCTCTGTAATAGCTTGAGCCTGGCGTAAAAGGTCGGAATACAACTGCGCTTTCATCATTTGTTCAACTTAATTATCGAGCTTAAATCGGGCTATAGAAGCCGTGTCGTTGCCAGTACGAAACTGGTCTTTTAATTCACGTTTAGACTTAGAAATAATATTTCCATCCGGTCCAACCGTGTAGGCCTCGTCAGAATTAGCAAACTTTGCTTGATAAGCCATCACTAACTGCAGCGAGTTTTCGCGTTGTTCTTCGGTCAGTCTATTTCCGTCCGGCCACTTGCCTGTTTCTACCGATTGCACCAAGCGCTCATAGACCTCTGGCGTCATACTATTAATTAAGTCATCAAACTGCATGAGTTATTGCTTCTTCTTTAAGAACATCAACTGTACCCGGTTTATAACAAACCATATTAAACCGACAACAATGCCACCAATAGCAATGTTATAGCCCCATGACAGTGGTTGTGGCTGTTGCATAAACAAATAGGTAAAAGCCGCTATGGCAATAATTAGAGCCAACATGGAACGGGATACCAGCTTGTCAGACTTTTCCTGCTTTAAGCGACGCCGTTCTCTCTCTATATCGTCCTTACTTTGTCCAGCTAAAACGAATTGACAGTGGGGGCATTCTCGCGCCTTTGACGATATTCGCTTATTACAAGATGGGCATTTCGTTAACGCCATAATTTCATAACCTACCTCTTATGCAGTCCTTGCAATATAAGGCTTTTGCGCTGAATTTCAAGCAAAGTGAATAAGAAAATAAAAAACGGCCAGCAATAACTGGCCGTTTTACAGAGCTCATTAGCGCTTATTTCTTCTTGTCAGCATCGCCGAAGTCTTTCCAGTAAGACTTCACCGTTGACTTCATTTCTTTATGAAGCAGCAACATACCGAGTAAGTTAGGTAGGGTCATGAGTACAATAGCGACTGCTGACGCTGTCCAAACGAGCGTGGTGTCCGCAAATGACGCCCAGAAGAAGCCCGCAACGTATAAAATGCGGTACGGCATAACGCCTTTCTGGCCGACCAGATAGACAACCGCCCTGTCACCATAGTATGACCAGGCTATCGCTGTCGAAAACGCGAACATAAGTAACGTCAGTGGAATAATGTATTGTCCGTAATCGCCGAAGTAACCGTTAGCAAAGGCTAATGAAGTCAACGCAGCCGAGTGCACCAGCGATTTACCAACCACTTCGATGTCTTCTTTGATTAAGTTACCGTTCTTAATCTCAACGGTACCGTTATAAGCATCTTCACCGGCAACAATAAAGCGAACGTCTTCAGCCACTGAACGTGCGTGCAAGATAGTGACTTCACCATTGGTCTGTGCTTCACCATTAACCACTTCCAGCTTGCCTGAATAACGTTCAATTTCAGTATCGCTAAAATCGTTCAGGTATCTGTAAAGCTGCTCGCGATCGTCGGTATCAACATCGTTGTATTGCCCGACAACGAAGTCTAAATCACTACGTGCGAATACGTTTTCGTGCTTTTCAGTCCAAACACCGGAAGACAATATAACCAAACCAGTTAAAGTACAGATAAGAATGGTATCCAGGAAAGGCTCCAGAATTGAAACCAGACCTTCTGCAACCGGGTCTTTCGCTTTTGCTGATGCGTGCGCAATCGGTGCCGAACCCTGACCTGCCTCGTTCGAGAATAAGCCACGGTTAACGCCCCGGTTAAACGCATACGCAAAACTAGCACCTAAGAAGCCGCCTGCAGCCGCTGAACCAGTAAAGGCATCACGGAAAATCGAGACAAACGCCTCACCAATATTGTCGATGTTGAAGAAAATAACGCTCAAAGAGCCAATCACGTAAAGAATACCCATTATAGGAACAATCTTTGATGTAACGGCTGCAATGCGTTTAATACCGCCAATAATAACCATCGCTAGCAGTATTGATAGAATAGCACCTGTCCAAACTGGATCGATCTGGAAAGTCTGTTCCATTGACTGAGCAATGTTATTAATTTGCGGCATATTGCCCGTACCAAACGAGCTAATAATGGTTGCAATGGCAAAAATGACGGCAAGCCACTTCATGTTTAGACGACGGTCCATGTAATACATTGGGCCGCCCGCCATAGTGCCATCTTCGGTTTTTACGCGGTATTTGTGGGACAAGGTGACTTCGACAAACTTTGTGGTCATACCTAAGAAGGCTGTCATCCACATCCAAAAAATCGCTGCGGGCCCCCCTAGGAAAACCGCCAGTGCAACACCACCAATATTACCGGTACCAACGGTACCGGACAGCGCCGTCGATAAAGCCTGGAAGTGACTGGTGTCACCTTGTGAGTCTTTACGGTCAAATTTGCCCGCCAATACCCGCCATGCGTGTCTGAAGTATCTTACTTGTGGAAAGCCAAGGTATAACGTAAAGAATAGACCCACACCAAGTAAGATGAACGGGAAATAGGCAGCAGAGCCTAAAAAACCGTCAATCCATAATAGAAAGTTATTGAGCGCTTCCAAGGAAGACCCCCTCTTGTTGTTATTATTGTTAATTCACTCTAGTTTTAACGCAATTTTGGCGATACTGCCAATATTGCGGTTAATACATCTTCACCTAAGCGATGCGAACGAGGAGCAGACCAGCCAAAATCTTCATCAGGCAAGTCGGCGTTATCTTTAAACGGCATTTCTAACGTATAAGAAAGGCATTTGAACTTTTCACCTACCGCCGAATTAGCAACCGTCATGTTTGCTTTACCCGGTTTGTCCAGCTCATACCCATACTTGGTTTGAAACTCTGGCGTTGTCGTCAATAAAGCCGCTTTGAAGGTGTCTTCCAGGTCTTTGTGGCGATCATCGTAAGAAGGAATACCCTCACATCCTGCAACAAAGTTATATGGCAGAGCTTCGTCACCATGCACATCCAAAAACATATCCACGCCAGTTTGCTCCATACGTTTTAGAACGTAGAAAACTTCCGGGCTTTTTTCCAAGCTGGGTTCCGCCCACTCGCGATTCAGGTTGGTACCTACTGCGTTTGTGCGCAAATGGCCACGGACACTACCGTCCGGGTTCATATTCGGAACAACGTAAAATACATTGTTGTCTAGCAGCTTACGAGCAACACCATCTTCGTCGTCCAATAAGCGTCCAATGAAACCTTCCATAAACCATTCAGCCATCGACTCGCCCGGATGCTGACGTGCGGTAACCCAAATGGTGTTTTTATGTTCTGCCGGCTCACCAATCACCAATAAGTTAAGCTCACGACCATCGATGGTTTCACCTAACAGCTCGTGGTAGCAATCGACAGATTGTTGAGCGGATTGAATCAAGTCCTGGTGACGTTCATAAGAATAAGGAACAAAGTATGCGTAATAAACGCTTTCTTGTTCCGGGGTGTGACGAATTGTGAGCTCTTTGCCATTGTAGTCTGTCGGTACCCGGAACCAGGTTTCGCGGTCATAAGACGCTAATGCCTGATAGCCGTCCCAGCCGTCAGGATAAGCTGAGCCAGCGGCATTTTCGATAACCATGACATGCTCAGTGCCGGCTTCGGCAAACAGTTTAAAATGGAACCACTGATAAAAGTCAGACTGGTTGTCTTTATTAATTGCGAGACGGATGTTGTCGGCACTGTCCGCGCTGATAACCTGAATGTTGCCACTATCGAAATGAGCAGAAATACGCATAATTCACCTTTATTAAAGCAATACGGTACAACAAAAAAGCGCCCGGCGGGCGCTCTTTTAACGTTATTTAGGCAGATTCGGAACCTTAAGTCCCGCCATAGATTCTGCAACACGAACCACCTGACAGCTATAACCAAACTCGTTGTCATACCATACGTAAAGTACAGCACGGTCTTCGTCGACAATCGTTGCCTGCGAGTCTACAACGCCCGCATGGCGTGAACCAACCAAGTCAGAAGAGACAATTTCGGTTGATGCAGTATAGTCGATTTGGTTAACCAGCTCCGAGTGTAAAGCGGTGTCACGCAAAAAGTCATTTAACTCATCGCGAGATGTCGCTTTTTCTAAATTCAGGTTCATGATAGCCATCGATACGTTAGGCGTTGGAACACGAATAGCGTTCCCCGTAAGCTTGCCTGCCATTTCTGGCAATGCTTTGGCTACCGCTTTTGCTGCACCCGTCGAGGTGATAACCATGTTCAGCGGTGCTGAACGACCGCGGCGATCCGCTTTATGGTAGTTATCAATCAGGTTTTGGTCATTAGTGTATGAGTGAACGGTTTCAACGTGACCATTGCGAATACCGTATTTGTCATTTACGGCTTTTAGCACTGGCGTAATCGCATTAGTTGTGCAGCTTGCAGCTGAAACAATCGCATCGCCGTCTTCAATGTCACCGTCGTTAACTCCAAATACGATGTTTTTGATATCGCCTTTTGAAGGTGCTGTCAGTAATACTTTGCTGACACCTTTTGATTTCAGGTGCAGACCAAGACCGGCTTCGTCCTTCCAAATACCGGTGTTGTCGATAACAATCGCATTATTAATGCCGTATTGAGTATAGTCGACTTGGTCTGGGCCGTCAGAGTAGATGACTTTGATGTTGGTGCCATTGGCTTTAATGCTTTGGTTTTCATTATCAACCGTGATGGAGCCATTAAATTGACCATGGATAGAGTCACGGCGTAACAAGCTTGCACGTTTTTCCAAGTCACCGTCACGACCACCGCGAACAACCACGGCTCTTAAGCGCATTTTATTGTTAGCACCATTACGCTCAATAAGCTGGCGCGCTAATAAACGACCGATACGACCAAAGCCATAAAGAACAACGTCACGCGGCTCAATATCATCTTCTCTGTCAATAATATCGGCCAGCTCACGCTTCACATAGTCTTTAATTGACAAGTCGCCAGCTTTACCGCCAAACAGATAACCATAAGCCAGCTTGCCTAAATCAACACGTGCTGGAGACAGTTTCAACTCAGCCATAGCTTCTAAAAATGGAAAGCTCTCACGTAAACGAATTTTTTGACCTTCGTAACGGCGAATTAAACGGTGAGACTTGATGATATTAATGGTTGAAACGTTCAGCAGAGAACGTCCGTAAACAAGGATTTCAACACCAAAGTTACGATAAAGCTTGCCGAGAATCGGCTGCATTTGTTCTGCGTATTCCTGGCGTTCTTGCCAGCTTGCTAAAGTAGGATCTTGCTGGTTAGCATTCATATTGAGCCCTGTCCTCTGTACTTAATGTTCAGTGAGCGTGTTCAGTAAGCAAATAAAGTGCTACGCTTAAAAATCCGCAGTATTGTACTGAAAAGGTCGGCATGAAGCCAACTTTAAGAGAAAATCCGCTTTTAATGATACCGTAAACGGGTGACTATGATTAAAAAATACGCAGCTCTTATTGCTCTACTCCCTCTTGCGGGATGCTATGACAGCGCCCCTACCGTTCGGGAAATTTGTCAAAACACGCCTTCTATGTGCAGTGATTTAAACGATGATAACTGGTGTAACTCAGAGCGACGCCAGCTAATTTTCAGTCGTTACGGTGTCAGTCAAAACAAAACCCCGGAAAATCAGTATTACCTGATGCAGGACTTGCAGGAATACAGTAAATGTATCGAACTGGCGTCAACCATTGAGCACAAAAAACTAAAACAAAAACAGTCTAACCGTATTGAAGCGTATATAAATTCTCAGAAGAATATTAAAGCGCTCGCCAACGAAACCAGAAGCTCTGAACACCCACTCTGGTTATATTGGCATTGGTCTAACCAAGGCAATGACGAGGCTCTTCAAAAGCTATTAGCGATGGAAGGCTCTAAGCGTATGCAAACACCAGAGCTGCAACTGGCGTTAGCGACTTACTACACGAAGCAAGATTCCGAAAAAACTTTCAAGCTGCTTTATAACGCACTTCGCTTATACAAAGAAGGTGACCGCATCAATCCAGAGATTCCTTCAACGCTCGTATCGATGTACCTTAAAGAAGGCGAAGCCGAAAAAGCCTACGTATGGTCACAAGTCGCCTGGCAACTGGGCCAGGAGAACCTCGATAAAAGCAGCATGAAGAATATTGTCACCGCATCGGAAGATGAATACAGTGACTGGGACGAACAGGCTGAAGACATCGTTGACCAAATAAAAGAAGGCCGGTTTAAAGGTCGCTACTCGTCTTCATAACGCATAGCGACCGAGTTAATGCAGTAGCGCTGCCCGGTTTCCGTCGGTCCATCGTCAAAGACATGGCCCAAGTGTCCGTTGCAGCGGCTGCATAACACCTCAACTCTGACCATGCCGTGAGTGGTATCTTTTTCATAGCGAACGGCACCTTCAATCGCTGAGTCAAAACTTGGCCATCCACAATGCGAGTCAAACTGAGTGTCGCCTGCAAATATCGCCTGCCCACACCCTGCGCAGCGATAAATTCCGTCTTTATCCGCTGTCATGTATTTGCCGGTAAATGGGCGCTCTGTACCTTTTTGTCTCAACACATAATACGCATCGTCTGACAGTTCATTTTTCCATTCATCATCAGATAGGTGTTTCCAGTCCTTTTCCGCCATAAGTCGCTCCTTATTTATTCGGTAAACAGGCGTTATGTCATACTACTGATATAAAGCCTATGCTAAGATTATTGTTACATATATTGTCATATTGCTGGAGTTAAGCATGCTTCGACGTACCAAAATTGTAACCACCCTTGGTCCTGCCACAGATTCAAAAGACACCCTAAGGTCACTGATACAGGCTGGCGCTAATGTGGTTCGCCTTAATTTCTCTCATGGCAATGCAGAAGATCATAAGAAACGGGCGTCTATGGTTCGCGAAATAGCTGCCGAGCTAAATGCCCATGTCGCTATTCTTGGTGACCTGCAAGGACCTAAAATTCGTATCGCCCGTTTTAAAAATGACTACGTTAATTTAAACGCGGGCGATCAGTTTACGCTTGATGCTGAAATGCCCAAAGACGCCGGTGACGAGCATGCCGTTGGGCTAGACTACAAACAGTTACCAGAGGACGTTGCACCGGACGATATTCTCTTACTTGATGACGGCCGTTTACAGCTCAAAGTAACGGAAATTGAAGGCAGTAAAGTTCACACGGTAGTAACCATTGGTGGCACCCTGTCGAACAATAAAGGCATTAACCGTCAAGGCGGCGGACTTTCCGCGGCTGCATTAACCGAAAAAGACTTCGCCGACATAAAAACAGCGGCTGAAATTGGTGTCGACTATCTCGCGGTTTCATTCCCTCGTAGTGGCGACGATATTAACCAGGCGCGTCATTTGCTTCGTAATGCCGGTGGTAAAGGCCTACTTTGTGCAAAAATAGAACGCGCGGAAGCTGTTGCCAGTGAACATGCGCTGGACGATATTATTCGCGCTTCGGATGCCGTTATGGTTGCCCGTGGTGACTTAGGGGTAGAAATTGGTGACGCTCAGCTGGTGGGTAAACAAAAGCTTATTATTTCCCGTGCACGCCAGTTAAATCGTGTTGTTATTACGGCAACACAAATGATGGAATCGATGATAGAGAATCCAATGCCTACTCGAGCCGAGGTTATGGACGTTGCCAACGCCGTGCTTGACGGTACCGATGCGGTTATGTTGTCTGCGGAAACTGCTGCGGGGAAACACCCTATTGCCACAGTTAAAGCCATGGCGGAAATATGTCTCGGCGCCGAAACTCACCCGTCAGCCAAGTTGGATCATAAAGATCTGGAGGAAGTCTTCTCGAGCATCACCGAAGCCACAGCGATGTCAGCAATGTATGCTGCAACACATTTAAGTGGCGTCGCCGCTATTGTCGCATTGACCGAGTCAGGGTTTACTGCAAAGCTTATGTCGCGTATTACCTCGCACTTGCCAATTTTTTCGTTATCGCGTCACGCTGAAAGTCGCAATAAGTCGGCCATGTACCGCGGTGTTTATCCCATTAATTTTGACTCAACCAAAACCGAAAACCCTATTCTTGAGGCCGTCGCAGTTTTGAAATCTCAAGGGCATCTAAAAGCCGGTGACTTGGTTATCCTGACTCACGGTGACGTCATGGAAACCGTTGGGTCAAGCAATACCTGTAAGATTATTGAAGTGAGCTAGTCTTTAAAGTCTTCAGTAATACCATCAAGAAGGTCGATGTATTCATCGGCCTTTGCAACCGCCGCCTTGCGTTGCTTTTCAGATAAGCTTACATACATATTCCACAAAAACGTATTTCTCGCGTCGCTACTTTGTTCTATCTTTTCCTGAAGTGCTTCAGAACGCAGTTGCTTAGGGTTCTTGATAAGAGCGCTTAATTTACCAATATCGGTTGGCTCAGTCAGCAGCACGGTCTCAAATTCGGTTAACCACATTGTCCGATAATTGAGCCAATCTTCTTGTATTGATGGACTGTTTGCAACCCAGTCACGCAGCAACTTATCTTGTTGCTCAGTCAAGTCACCAATAATATCTTCCAGGTCACTTTCAACCTCATTCGCTCGTTCAAGTTGCCTTAAAATGGGGTTTTCGGACTGCTTTTCTTCAATTCTCTCCACCAGCTGTTGCTTTTGCCTCACTGACAGCTGATTAATGAGTACTGTTTCAGTCGCGATTCTGTCGAGTAAATTTTGCCAAAAACCGAGAAGCGTTTGCTCAAATTCAACAATATCGGATTTTTCTAAAGTTTTGTTGTCTACCTTTTGACGCAAATTAAACAGCGCCTCGCGGTATTTTGGAATTTGTGTACGGGCATGCCATAAATGGAGTTCATCGACTTTCTTTGCAAGCGTTTCTTCCTGCTCACTATTTAAGTCTACGTATTCTTTTACGCGCCACTCAACCAGAGTATCCGCAAACTGATAACCGATATTGGCGGTACAACCGGATAGCATCAGCAAAGCCAACAGAGTAAAACCAAGATAGCGCATAATCGTCGCCCGTTACTGACCTAAAATCAGCTGTTTAATTTTGTCCTTGTAACTGCGACTCACCTTCAGTTGCTGACCATTTTTTAACTGCAAATGGTATTCACCGTTTTGTTGGTTACACAGTTTCTCGACTTGATTAACATTAACAATAGCAGAGCGGTGTACGCGTTGGAATAACTGTGGGCTTAACTCTCTTTCCAGCTCTTTCATAGTGCGCCGCAGAATATAGGTATCCTCATTCGCATGGATACACATATAGTCGCCAGCAGCATCAATCCATTTAATGTCCTTAATGGCGACCCTTGTAATTTCGCCACTGTCTTTAATGGCAATGTGCTCGGGATATTGGTTTGTTGCTATATCGCCCCCCTCAGACAGCGTTTTCAGGAGCTCCTCTGCGTTTTGACCCGTAACCTCCGCCACCAGACCAACAAGCTTTTCATGTTGCTCTGCGTCAAGTGTATTTTTCTCCGCAATAACACGCTCAACACACTCTTTGAGACGTTCGTCATCTACTGGCTTTAACAGGTAGTCTAGTGCTCTGACTTCAAATGCTTTAATGGCGTACTCGTCATAAGCAGTAACAAAGACAACGGCTGGCAAATCGTCGCCCTGCTCTTTAACTGCTTTTAATACCTCGAAACCATTAAGTCCGGGCATTTGTATATCAAGAAACACTAAGTCCGGTTTGTCTTTTACAATAACGTCCACTGCCACACGGCTTGTTGGGCACTCAGCCACTAGCTCAAGTTCTTCAAATGCCTCCAGGCGCACTGACAGCCCTTTTCGTGCTAAAGGCTCATCGTCAACTACAAGCGTTTTTAAGCGTTGACTCATACTTTCTCCAGTGTTTCAAAAGGTATAACCATGGTGACACAAAGGCCAGAGCCTTCATTTCTGCTCATATTAAATGTAAAACTTTTACCGTACAGTGACTTTAGACGTTGTTGAGTGTTATTCAGACCGACCCCTTCCTTTCTAAATAATTTATTAGGGTCTGATTCAAGCTCCGGACCGTTGTCACAAATAATAATTTCTAAATCGTCGCCCACTTTTCGCGAGCGAATCGTTATTTTACCAACACCCTCGACCTGAGCTATTGCGTACTTAATTGAATTTTCAATTAGCGGCTGGCAAATTAAGCTGGGCACCAGAGCTTGCCTGGTTTCTTCCCCCATACTGATATCAACTTCCAGCTGTTCATCAAAACGAACCTTTTCAATATCCAGGTACAACAAAAGCGCATCAATTTCTTTTTCTAAAGGCACTTTTTTAATCGGGTCATTGTCGAGTGAAAAGCGTAAGAACCGACTGAGTTTATTAACCATCTTGTTGGCTTTGTCTGAGTCTTTTATCAGAATAAGCGTCGATATGGCGTTCAGTGTATTAAACAGAAAGTGCGGGTTTAGCTGATAACGCAACATTTTCAGCTGCGCCTGGTGCGCCATTGATGAAGCCAGCAGCGCCTTTTGTTTCTCCTCCTGCAACATCTGGTAATACTTGATACCAAAATACAGACCGCTCCAGCTTAAAATAATATAAAACTTCGCCAGGCTATTTTTTAAATAAAAGAAAGGACTGTCAGGTCTGAAGCCGAACTTATAAATTTCCCAGTAAGTGGCATTGTCAATAATCGCCCACAAAACTGAAATAACGTACGACGCCACAATAGCAATGAGCACCATCAATGGTGGTGCCATCTCCCATATTCTACGATAAAAGTACCGCAAAGGGATCGTCAGAAGAAAGCCTGCGTACGCGCCAAGAATAATAATAAGCGTGTAAATATCGCGCATTTCATGCATCAGTGAGCCAATATAATTCACTAACGCATAGCCAATCCAACCGCCCGCCTGCAACAACCAAAAAAATCGGTTTCTATTTTCCATCAGCATTTGCCACTGATTCAACAACTGCTTCATGCGTTACCTGACGCCTCTAATTTAGACAGCTCTTCAATGTCAACTAAGCTTCCGGAAAACAGTGCGTTAATTTGTTCTTTCTGGTTGCCTAAAAATTGTAAGCCCAATTCGTAGTGATCGTTTCGTTTCACCTGACGAACAATCGCCTTTAATGTCACTTGGCGATTATTTTTCTGTTCAATAAGCAAGTCGACTTTACTGCCGTTTTCCCACAGCACCTTGTCATTGCCTTCCGGCAGCTCATGCTTAACACGGCACCCCGTTTCAGATACGTCTAACACATGACCTTTCAAAGAAATATTAGCGCCTTCGCTCGATTGCCCCTCAACAACCGTTGCCAAAAACGCATCAAAACGGCGTCCTTTTCGAATAACACGGTACTCAACCTCGTTTGGCCAACGAATAAACAGCATCTTCGTTGGGTGCGAAACGATGTAATTGATGTCACTCCGAAATGCACAAATTTCGCCATTACCCGCTTCTAACACAAACCGCACTACGACGGGAATCGCTTCCTCGATATAGTCCCGTAAGTCACTGTATTTTCTTGCATCCGGCATATTAAGAATAAGCCAGCGATCTTTTAAGGCACCGATAAACTCAGTAAAAAACCGTGCGGGCACATTTGAATTAGTCAGTTGTACTTCAATTCTTTGTCCGGGAACCAGTTCAGTGATTTTTTTGGTGCTCATACGGGTCTCGTGCTAGCTGTCTGTATGCTACTATGATCGCTAGATGTCAGTCAGTGTCAAGCAAAGGAGACGCTCTTGATCGCTTACGATATAACACCTATCGATTTAAATGGTCACCTATTCGAAGTTATTCTGACCATCGATGCTCCCGAGCCATTGCAGGAGCTGTGGTTACCTAACTGGATTCCGGGCAGTTATTTGATCCGGGACTTCTCCAAACACATTATCGGTTTGTATGCTGAGTCAAACGGAAAGCCTGTCCCAGTCAAACAAATCACCAAGAACCGCTGGCAACTCAAAAGCGTTGCGGCTAATGAAGTCACAGTGAAATATCAAGTGTACGCTTGGGATCTCTCTGTACGCTCAGCCTATTTAGATCAGCTACAAGGATTCTTTAATAACACCAGTTTGTGTCTTGCTGTCGTTGGGCAAGAAGATGAACACTGCCAACTGACTCTGCATCCACCCGTTGAAAAGTTTAACTGGAAAGTCGCAACCGGTATGCCGCGGGTATCCGGGCAGCCCCATTCATGGGGAACTTTCGAAGCAGAAAACTATGACGCGCTCATTGACTACCCGTTTTTGATAGGTGACTTAACCATTGAAGAATTTATTGCGCACGGCATTAAACACTCCTTGGTATTAAGCGGCCGTCACTTTGCCGACACCTCCAAAATTTGCTCTGACTTAGCGCGCATTTGCGAAACTCAAATATCGATGTTTGATGAAGCACCTTTTACGTCTTACACATTCCTAACCATGGTAGTCGGTGATGGTTTTGGTGGCCTTGAGCATCGTAACTCAACCGCCCTTCTATGCAGCCGTAAAAGCCTTATTGGCGAACATGACCACGAGGTTAACGACGATTATCAAACCTTCCTGAGTCTTTGTTGCCATGAGTATTTCCATAGCTGGAATGTAAAAACATTAAAACCCAAAGCGTTTATTCCTTATCAGCTGGACAAAGAAAGCTATACCGAACAGCTATGGTTTTATGAAGGCATGACATCATACTTTGATGACTACCTCTTACACGCGAGTGGCATCGTCAGCGCAGAACAATATTTAAATGTGCTGTCCGAAACCTTAGCTCGGGTCGAGCGTGGTGCCGGTCAATATCAACAAAGCGTCACAGAGTCGAGTTACCTGGCCTGGACAAAGTTTTATCAGCAAAATGAAAATGCGCCGAACAGTATTGTTAGCTATTATGCTAAAGGCGCGCTTCTGGCACTAAGCCTGGATTTGATGTTGCGCTTGCAAAGTAACCATTCGTTAACGCTAGCGCACGTGATGAAAAAGCTCTGGCATGAATTTGGTAAAACCGGCGTAGGTACTGCCGATGACACCGTTTTGAATGTGCTGGACAGTTATTCAGGTGTTGATATTGCCGACTTTTTGCGAGAGCAGCTTTACGCAAAAGAAAGTTTACCGTTAGAGAGTTTACTCAACCAGTTTGGGTTGGAAATAAAGCGATCGGTACCCGCGGATGACAACTCGCTAAAAGCCTCCGACGAGTCCGCAACTGTCAGCTTAGGCGCGAAGTACAAAGCGTCCTCTGCTGGCTTAGAACTCATGAGTGTGTATCACGACGAAACCGCCTACAACGCGGGACTTTCCGCTTCTGATCGCATTATTGCCATTGATCATCTGCAAGTAACTGATGCGACGGTTAAGTCTGTATTATCGCGCTATCGTCCTGGAGAAAAAGTAACCGTCCATGCGTTTCGCCGTGACGAACTGTTAACTTTGGACTTAATTTGGGAAGAGCCAACGCCAGCTTGCTGGAAGCTTTCAATAAAAGACGCCAGCAAACTTAATGGTTGGCTAACACCAGAGAGTTAATCTTCGTATAACTGGGGGAGCAATGCCGGATCTAACCGGGTGTTTCCCCAGTTAACCCGCCAATCTAAATGAGGGCCGGTTGCTCGTCCGGTGGCTCCCACCTCACCAATAACCTGACCTTGTTTTACCGTATCACCGGCTTTCACATGCAACTTGCTCAGGTGCAGATAGGTGGTGTTTACCTTATAACCATGCTCAATAATGATAGTACCACCTGAGTAAAATAAATCGGGCTCTGCCAGCACCACTTTACCTGTCCATGGCGCTGTTACCGGTGTGCCGGTAGGTACCGCAATATCTTCACCATAATGCGGGTTACGAGGCTCGCCATTAAAAATACGCTGGCTGCCGTAAACCCCACTGATGCGCCCTTCAGCCGGCTTTGCTACTGGCGTCAGAAAATGTTTGTTTTTAGAAGCGTTCTGTCTCGCCAACCAAACTTTCTCTGCTTCTTTGCGCGCACGTTTGACTTGCTCGGGATCCGGCGTCACCGTTTTTTGCGGAACACCGTCCACACGATCAATATCATATTCACGCTCACTCAGTGTAAGAGACTGAGTGCGAGTTTCACCGTTGGCGGAAACGGTTAATTCGTGTTCCAACTTTGCTTTACGTCCAAAACCAAAGACAAAATAACCATTATCGGTTACCTCAATGAGTTCACCATTTAAAGTCACTTCAGCACCCGCAACCGTTTTGCCTAAATGCAGCGCCCCTTGTGTGAAAGGCCCTTTTATTTCAAGTGGCAAAGAATTGTTGGCAAAGACTGAGGTTGATGCGATTAAACCAATCAATAAACCCCAAATACGCAGTTTAAGCATAAGCAATGGCTCCTTTACCAACACCCTCGTAAGCTCTGACTTCAACCGACTTGCCAATGCAGTCTTGGCTTATTGTCGACGCCAAATACTGCGCAATACACTCGACAGTCGAATCATTCTTTATTACGTAGTTTTCGCTGTGCGGCAACACCAGTTCAAACAGTCCCTGAATTGACGTATAGCTATAAGCAACATGGGTATTTTCATCGACAGACTCAGCAGCTTTAGAAAGTGTCATTTTGTTAAAATCGGCAATATCTTCTTCCGTGCCAACATAGATGTCTTCCCACTTATCGCACCACTGTTTTTCCAGTGCGGGCTGGCGAATGCCTTCAATAAATATCTGCAGTTTCGAACGGTGCCCGTGAGCAATGCGCTGACAGTTGCCATCGTGCTTTTTCAAGCCGTGTGTGTAATGATAATAAAAGCCATCAATTTGCTCAGGACGCAGGGTTAACTTCAACCCTTCCACATTGACCGGCAGCTCTTGCTTTATTACCGCTTTTACGTAATCAGTAACGGTATCAATGTTTACCGTATCGGCATCAATAAATGCGAACGAGTCAGACGGGCAAAATAAGTGTATCGACCGCGAATTACCGCGATTAAAGTCAACCCAGTACGAGCTGTCATCATCATTGTGAGTGACTTTCGTGTAGGAATGCTCAACAGGGATCAGTAACTTATGGTCAACAGAATCATCGATAATGGCTTTCACCTGCTTTTTGACCTTACCAAAGTCGAGCACCATCGACTGTTCGTTCAAATTTCCGTCCAGAATAATATCGACAATCCAGCTTTCACCAACAATACCACGCTGCGGGCAAAGGTAAGAGCAATCGATAACGGTAAGGTCATTCACAAATAACTGCATATAAACGGTGACTCATTCAGTTCTTTAAAATTTTATTCAGTATAACCCGAAAGCACCGCTCAGATAAGCTCGATAAGTAAAAACCATTCCCATAACAATTTCGCCGACAACAGAATGAGCGCCAGCCCCATTGTCCGATCGACCCAGTGACTATAACGCCACACGCGTTTGAAAATGACAGGTTGAGTTAGTAGCCAGGTTAAAAATATAAACCAGGCGCCAGTTGCTATGACTAAATACACCCCGTAGCCAAACTTAATCGAAAAGGGAGTGTCGGGTGAAATAATGGTGGTAAAGAGCGTTAAAAAAAACAATGTCGCTTTAACATTTAAGCCGTTGGTAATAAAGCCAACAATGAAAGCTTTACGTTTTCTCGGTTGTATCGAATCAAATTCATCGCCGGACATCGACGTTCTCGGCTTCGCTGTTATCGCCTGCGTACCAATAAACCCCAGGTACAACGCACCAATAACCAGCAGCGTCTGATATAACCATGGCGTTTGGTGAATAATAAGGGCGACGCCCACCAATGAATACGCAACATGTATAATAATGCCGGCGGCTATACCGAGCGCAACCAAATACCCCGCTTTACGGCCAAAGCTCAAACTATAACGAGACACTACCGCAAAATCGGGACCGGGGCTTGCTACCGCAAATAAATGAATGACAGCTATTGTTAAAAACTCATTCCAATAAGACAATGTGAGCTTCCTTGTTTTCTATTAACTTACCTGCGAGAATTAAAGTTACATTTTGTTAATTATAAATGCGAAATAATTAATATGAAAAAAACCAAGTTTCCATCACTGAATGCACTCAGAGTGTTCGATGTCGCTGCCAGATGTGGTTCGTTCAAACAAGCTGCACAGCAGCTCGGCGTCACTCAGTCTGCGGTTACCCGACAAATTCAAGCGCTTGAAGAGCAGCTCGACATGCGACTTTTTCAGCGCGATAACCGAGTACACTCATTAACTCCGGTGGCGCTTGAGTTAGCGCCTCAAATTGAACAAATTTTTGATCAACTTGAGCGTGCCATAGAGCGTACCCGAAGTGTTAGCGACAACACAACAACCCAACTAACGGTCGCTATTAGTTCCGAGCGTTTTCGCTTCTGGCTCGCCGATAAACTTGAGGACTTCCACTCTCTTTATCCGCATATTCAATTAAACTTTGCGCGTTGCGCTGACTATTTCTCGGGTGAACATGTCGCCGACATGGTATCCGCCGTGCAACACCAAAGCTGGGACATTGCAATAGGCTATGGCTCAATAAACGACAAGCACCTACAAAGCCAACGTTTATCGAAAACGCAACTGGTGCCGGTATCGAGCCTTTCGACCAATGAGACGCCCTTCCAGCAAAACTGGATAATCAACCCTGACAACCCTGAGCACTTAAAGCTGACAGAACATTACCAGTCAAAACTTAAAAACCAACGCATTATACACTGCGACGACTTTTATATGTCGCTGGACTTAGCTCAAACAGAAAAAGCGGTCACCCTAGTCGACAGCAGCTTGCTGACAACGCAGTTTTCGCATTTAACACCTTTCAGAGAATATGCTCAAGCAACTAAGTCACCACTCTCGGTATTTTATAAAAAGCGGAAACGCCAGTCTGTTGCTCTTGTCGCTTTTATCAAATGGTTACAGTTAATTAATCAATAAATTATTTTACATACAGTCATGACTGTATGTAAAATGAGGGCACTTTTTTCACCAACCAGTAAGAGAGCGACATGTTAAGACGTCTTTCGCTTTTAAGTGCCGTATTATTATCAAGTAGTTTCGCGCCAGCTTCTGCGCTGGCTGATGAAATAAGCTATACCGCTTCCTATTCAACCGATCAGTTTCGCGGCGCGCGTGTAGCCTACCGGTTTACCGACATCCCGCTAGAAATGCCCGGCTTTTTCGGCTCGCCTAAGCTGTATGTGGATATGGGGATAAATCATTGGCAAGACTCGAATGATACATCAGATAACATTACCGCATTTACCGTTAGCCCTGTTGTTTCTTGGCATATCGCCGGCTCAGAACGTCCGCTTTACTTAGAAGCAGGCATTGGCGGCAGTTATTTCGACAAGACGAGTCTTGGAAACAGAAACCTTTCGACCAAATTCCAATTTGAAGATCGCATTTCATTGTCCTGGCAGTTCAGTAAAAACTCTGACGCCCGCATTGACTTTGGCTATACTCATTACTCTAATGGTGACATTAAGCGCCCTAACGATGGCCTTGATTTTTTCTGGCTCAGTTGGGTTCACCCTTTTTAAAGCATAAAGGTCTTTATGAGCAGCGACACGCCTTCACGAGATAGAGTTTATCAGGTATCCAGTAACAGAGAGAGTGCCTCACATAAACTCCGGTATGTTGAGGGCTCTGCACCTGACACTGACGAGTGCCGGCTTTGTGTTGGTTCGCTGCCTCAGGCGAACAAAAGTGATCCCTTGGTGACGGTGCAAATTGCTGCTTCCGAGGATATCGCCCGCCTCGCTTTTTTTGAGAAACAGCTTTACGACAAAGACGCCTATTCCAGCTTGTTCTTTTATCAAGCCCTGCGCCAATGGCCAAGCGGCTTTTTAACCATAAAAAGTGACGGAAAAGTCGCCGGTTACAGCCTGGTCGTGCCACTCGATGGTCGCCGTGCAACCTTAATGTCCTTGCTTGTTGGTAAAAGCTTTCAAGGTCAGGGGCTTGGTCAGGTATTGCTGGAGCAGACGATAAAATCGGCCACATCAGATCAATGGCATGAGCTGGAATTAAGCGTCTCTCCCTACAATACGCCGGCGATAAAGCTATACAAGCGAGCTGGCTTTCAGTCTGTTAACACCGTTAAGGACTATCTCGGTCCTGGTGAAGACCGTCTCATTATGCGCCGAACACTTTAACTCTTCTTTGGTGAGCTATGGCGTCTCTCAATTTATTTGCAGGTGAGAACAACGATGTGACTCAGTTTAGCGAACGCGCTTACCTACTTCACGACTACGTTGAACCTGATGCCATCGCTATTTTAGAGCAACTTCGGGGAGTCATTAAACAGTCACCATTACGGCAATTCGTCACTCCCGGTGGCAGAAAAATGTCAGTACGCACCAGCAGTTGTGGCGACTTTGGCTGGATAACCGACCGCAAAGGCTACCGCTATACAGACACCGATCCAATAACCGAAGAGCCCTGGCCTGCTATGCCCGTAGAGTTAAAAAAACTTGCCGAAACGGCTGCCAGGAAATGCGGGTTCGGGTCATTTTCTCCCAATGCCTGTTTAATTAACGTTTACCACCCAGGCGCTGCTATGGGACTTCATCAGGACAAAGACGAATCCGACTTTTCACAACCTATTGTTTCATTCTCCCTGGGCTTGCCTGCCACTTTCTTATGGGGCGGGCTAAAGCGCGGTGGCAGCCCACAAAAAATTACGTTACAACATGGGGACGTTCTGGTCTGGGGCGGGCCTGATCGCTTACGATACCACGGAGTTAAAAAATTGGCGGATGGTCAACACCCTTTAACCGGGAACGTACGTGTTAATTTAACGTTTAGGGTAAGGTAAATGCCGAACACCAGTTCCAGAGTTTATCGATTACTGGCCATTACCGGCAGCGCAGTGCTGACGCTTGCTCTGTTTATTGGTGTTGCATTACTAATAGGCCTGTCGATAGCCGATCGTAAATTGGCAAAAGCAGGTATCGAGGACTGGTCGATAAGCATCGGTTCGCTGTCCGAGGAACGAGTGGTCATTGAGCAGTTGAGTGTGACAATGAGCGAATTACCGTCATCTTCCACGTCTAACTCAAATGCCACACCGACTACCATTAAAGAGCTACTTAACACACCGATACCAAACTGGTTGCCCGAGGTTATCGTTATTAAAAACATAACGTTGAAAGGCGGGTTGTTAACGCAGTACGCGCCAATTGTCGGTGAACTAAAATTGGACACCAAGCGCCAAAACGTCAGTTTACACCTACTTCAGCCTGAAGTACTCAACGTTAATTTATCTCGCAATAATTCGACTCTATCGGCCGGTATCACCCACAGTCTAGGAAGCTTCAACGCCAATTATGGTTTTTCTACCGGGCAATGGGACATAAAAGGGTCAGTAAAAGTACCGACAAAATATCTTTCTCGGACAGCTAAGCTAGTAAAAAGTGAACAGATTGCCTTATCACTCAGCGCTGACGGCTCTCTTTCCCCTGAGACTGAAATGACAGGTGCAAAAAGCCTCATTAGCGCCATTTCCGGTAAACTCACTGTCAGTTTACAACAGCCCATTAATGTCACTTCACCGGGTGTTGCTTCTGTTGAGACATTGATCACTAAAGGCGATGTGGGACTTGGCTTTAATCGTGGCGTTATCGAAAATTACGATTTAAAATTCAGTGGTGAGCTCACTCAATGGCCTTCCCTACCTTTAGAAATAAACTCGGTGAAGTGGCAATTTGCCAGCCAGGATGCTCTGGCGCTTGAACCATTAAACTATCAGCAACTGTTCAGTAAAACCGAATGGCCGGTTCAACTTAGTTTGGCCGTTGAGGGAGAAGATGTCAGTGGCGCTCAGCTAACGATGGCTGGTCACGTTATGCAAAGCGACGCACAGTTTATTCGGCTCAACCTCCCTAAAACAAGATTGACCGCCGACAAAATCACAACAGCGAGTATCGATGCCTTGGCTCCATTAAAACTTGATTCATTGAATAAGTTAGCCTTAAACACCGATATAATGCTCGAACACGACCAGGTCATGTTTAGCTCAGAGCAACTGTCTTCGCTTTATATTCAATCGCAGTTTGCTAACGCCAACTTTTTAATTCCGACGTTTTCCGCCGCTATCCCTTTTGCTTCGCCCAACGAGGCAACAGCAGAACTCTCAACGAAAATTAATAATGTCGCTATAAAAGTTGAAGAGCTTGAAAGCTTAAAGCCTAAACTCTCGCATAGAATTCAATACAAAGGCGGCAGCATTAACACCCAGGGAACCATTGAATTAGCGCGAGGTGCTCGCCTAAATCACCACAGCACACTGACACCAACACAAGACCTAACCTCTAATGTCGATATAAACCTTAACGATTTAACGCAAACAGCGCTACAGGAACAGTTGTCACCGCTATTACAAAACACCCTGCCACTGCTCACGTTAGACAAAGGCGGCGCTAAGGTTGGCTTGAAATTGTCAGGCAATTTAAAGACAGGCCAATGGAGAATTGATGAAGGAGAAGTCGATCTAAATAACGTTAGTGCAATATACGACACAACGTCCGTGACCAATGCGAATTTGAACGCTAACTTTACTGCCAATTCAGAGCATTTAAGCCTTCAACAGGCGGACTTGTCTCTAGCCAGTATCCAACAAGGCTTCACCATTGGTCCTGTTAGCGCCGAACTGGCTGCGAAGGTTCCTTATAAAAACCAACAAAACAGCACTGTGACTCTCAAAAACCATAGCATTAAAGCGTTGGGAGGCTCCGTCCGAATCCCCGAACAAATCTATGACTTTTCTGAGCCATTGCGTATTCCCGTTGTTTTCGAGCGTATTAACTTAGGTGAACTGATGCGCCAATACCCTACGAATAGAATCGCTATTGACGGTAATGTATCGGGAACCATTCCCCTGCTTTGGGACTCTCAGCAATTAACAGTAGAAAAAGGTTATTTAAGCGCAGTAGCACCCGGTGGTCACCTGAAAGTCGACTCATCTGCATTACGCTCAGCCGTTGGTAGCAACCCCAGTTTAAAAACGCTTGCCAGCGTGTTGGAAGACTTTTACTACCAAGAACTGTCAAGTGTTGTTGGCTATGACAAAAACGGTGAGCTAACCTTAGAATTACAGCTCAATGGTTATAATCCGGCTGTTGAGAATGGTCGTAAGGTAAAATTAAACGTCACATTAGAAGAAGACTTGCCCGCGCTGATAAAAGGTATACAACTGAGTAATAGCGTGAGTGATGTTATTCGTAAACGGATCCAGCAACGGGTCAATTAATCAGAGGACGATATGAAACATCTGCTAGTCATTACAGCATCTGCGCTGCTTATGTCCGCCTGTACGCCGACAGTTCAGGTGGCGGCTCCAAAAGAGCCGATAACCATTAATTTGAACGTAAAAATTGAGCACGAAATTTACGTCAAAGTCGACAAAGCACTCGACGACGTTATTTCAGAGTCGAGCGGTTTATTTTAATTTTCAAAGGATTGTGACATGAAAAAACTAACAATTAGCGCGTTTGTCGCCCTACTCTCTATTTCGGGTATGACTGTGTCGACAGCAAGTTACGCGCAGGAAATTACCTTACAAGAAGCCATGGAACAGCTGTCAGCAGCTAAAGATAAAGGTTGGGTTGGCGAACAACCAAACGGTTACTTAGGCGTTGTGGCGTCTTCATCACAGGCAAAACAAATTGCCGAGCAAATTAACGAGGCCAGACGTCAAGAGTACGCTCGTATAGCGGAAGAAAACGACATTGCGGTTGCTGATGTTGAGCTACTAGCCGGTAAGCGTGCTATTGAACGCACACAGCCAGGACATTACGTGAAAGTTGATGGCCAGTGGAAGAAGAAGCCTTAGTGCTTCTTTTTTCAGCTAAGATATAAATCGGAATTGGTGCCCGGGGCCGGACTTGAACCGGCACGCTGTTACCAGCGAGGGATTTTAAATCCCTTGTGTCTACCAATTCCACCACCCGGGCACTACAAAGAAGTGTTCTCGAATAATGGAGGCGGGTCCCGGAGTCGAACCGAGATCCACGGATTTGCAATCCGCTGCATAGCCATTCTGCCAACCCGCCAGAATTTGGAGCGGGAAACGAGATTCGAACTCGCGACCCCAACCTTGGCAAGGTTGTGCTCTACCAGCTGAGCTATTCCCGCACCGTCATCTGCCGAGGCATTCTACTGTTTAATCTTTTTCAGTCAATGACTTTTTATCAAATTTATGACTGTTTGCGCAAATTTACGGCAAAGCTGCTAATTTCTGGTCAATTCCTTGCTGGCGCCACGTAAATATTCCCACATTGACCACACAGTCAAAACGAAAGCACCGTAGAATAAAACAATAGAAATCCAGAAAATATAGATATTCGCATTCCAAATTAAACCTATAAGCGCGACCATTTGCGCAATGGTTTTCAACTTACCCAAATTTGATACTGCCACTTTTCCACGGTTGCCACTTTGTGCCATCCACTCGCGCAATGCACTAACAATTAACTCACGACAAATCATAGTCAACGCAGGTATCGTTATATAAGCGGCGTTAAAGTCTTCAACAATCACCACCAACGCAGCCACTACCATGGCTTTATCGGCTACGGGATCTAAAAACTCACCGAATTTAGTGAATTGGTTGAAACGACGCGCAATAAAGCCATCCAACGCATCAGTAATAGCCGCCAGCCAGAAAATAAACGCAGCCCAAAAGCGTGCGTCTTCAAAGGGCAAGTAAAACACCACCAGAAATACCGGAATCAGAAGAATCCGAAAGCTGGTCAAAATATTAGGGATATTCCACTTCATTATCCGCTGTTTCCTTATTTGGTTTTACTCATCCCGGAACGAGTAATAAATTTTTTCTGCCATGGCCTGACTAATGCCGGGCACGCTAGAAAGTTTACTAATACTAGCGTTTTTTACCTCTTGTAATCCACCCAGATTTTTCAAAAGCGTTTGTCGACGTTTAGCACCAATACCTTCTATTTGCTCCAATGTCGATGTTTTCTGCACTTTCGCCCGTTTCTGACGGTGTCCGGTTATTGCAAAACGGTGAGACTCGTCACGAATGTGCTGAATTAAATGCAACGCACTGGCGTCTTTATTCAGCGCAATGGTCTCGTGGCTGCCCGCCATAATGAGCGTTTCAAGCCCCGGCTTGCGAGATTCGCCTTTAGCAACCCCTATAAGCATGGGGGCATCACTGCCCCAGTCTTCAAAGTACTTTTCAGCTTGGGATAGCTGCCCTTTGCCACCGTCAATAAAGAGAATGTCGGGTATATTGCCCTGTTCCCGCGCTTTGTCATAGCGCTTCGCCAATGCTTTCGCCATAGCCGCATAGTCATCGCCTGGCGTAATTCCGGTAATGTTGTAGCGCCTATAGTCGGATTTCTTCGGTCCGTTTTGGTCAAACACCACGCAAGAAGCAACCGTTTGCTGGCCCATGGTATGGCTGATATCAAAACACTCCATACGCTGAATCGGTACGCCAAAGTCCAGCACCTGCTGTAGGGCCGACGTACGACGGTTCATGGTACTTTGTTGGTTGAGACGGCTTTCCAGCGCATTCACTGCATTTTTAGCCGCGAGTTGCTGATACTGTTTACGCTCACCCCGGACATTATTCTGCATTTTAACCGAGCGATTTAGCGCCTGCCCCATCACTTGCGCTAATACCTCGTCAGGTTCTACTGAGTCCGGTAAAATAATCTCTCTCGGTGTTTTACGACCGGCGTTATCAGACAGGTAAAATTGCAGTAAGAATGCGCGCAAGACTTCCTCGTCACTCGTATCCGCCGGGACTTTCGGAAAGTAGCTGCGACTGCCCTGCAAGTGATTGTCCCGAATGAACATCATTTGAATAGTTGTCATGCCGTTACCACGCGCCATACCAATAACGTCAAGCTCTTGCTGGGCGCCAGTAACCGAGTTTCGCTCCTGAGTTTTACGAAGTGCCGCTATTTGGTCACGAAAACGAGCTGCTTTTTCGAACTCCAGCGCTTCACTGGCCTGTTCCATTTTTTTTACAAGCTCATCAATAACCTGTTGGTTCTTGCCATTGAGGAAGTGCTTAGCCAATTGAACCTGGTCGTTGTACTCGTCATCGGTACACTTGCTCACGCAAGGCGCCAGGCAGCGTTTGAGCTGATACTGCAGACATGGTCTCGTCCGAGCACGATAATACGAATCCTGACATTGCCGAATGGGAAACAGCTTCTGCATTAAGTTCAGGCTTTCGCGAACCGCACTGCCATTCGGAAAAGGCCCGAAGTAATCGCCCTTCTCGCGCCGCGCACCGCGGTGAAACCCTAACCTTGGGTGCTCATGGGAGGTCAAAATTATATACGGATAAGACTTGTCGTCACGCAATAAAACGTTGTAGCGCGGACGGTATTTTTTAATGAAACTGTTTTCCAGAATAAGCGCGTCAGCTTCCGTGTCGGTAACAGTAACATCCATTGATACTATTTGTTTCACCAGCACTTGAGTTTTAACTGCATCGACCTTTTCGCGGAAGTAACTGGACACACGCTTTTTAAGATCTTTTGCTTTACCGACATAAATAACGTCACCCGACTCATCATACATACGGTAAACACCGGGTTGATGAGTCAGGTTCCGAAGAAAGTCTTTGTAATTAAAGGTTATTGAATTGCTGTCTGTCATTACCTTCAAACTGGATTAGGTCAACAAGACCCGATTGAATTGCCATATGTGATAATTGTACATCACCATCAATGCCAAGTTTAGAGAAAATGCGGTAACGAAAGGTATTAATTGTTTTACTGCTGATACATAAATGCTTCGCTATTTCTCGAACGCGAATACCACGACTCAGCATTTGCGCAACTTGCAGCTCTCTTTCCGATAAAGAGTCAACCATGCCCTTTTTGTGGCGATTGCGAGGGTTTCTCGCTAAGTATTCAGCAACGGGTGCTGCCACATAAATACTACCTGTTTTCAGTGTTTTGAGCGCTTGCACTAACTCTTTACTGTTCGATGACTCCAGTAAATAGCCATCGACTTGACTCACACTGCATTGAAAATTAAGAATGTCTTGCTGGCTCCTGCCCCAAACAATGAGCTGTAAGTCGACATGCCGTCTTTTTATACGTCGCCAGTGCTCAACGGTCGCAACACCTGATAGTTGACTGCTGAGAATAACCAGTGCATCGTCATATTTATAGCATGTTTGTCTCAGTTCATTCATAGAGCTAACCACTTCAATTTGTGTATGAAAATGCTGCTGTATTACCGCTTCCATACCAGCACTGGTAATTGGGTTAGGTATTGCCAAAATAATACGGTTCATTAGCCATGTTCCTTATCGCGTATTGGTAATATGATTGTCCTTAAATTGATGAACTCGTACCGCTTTATCCGAATTCGGGAGCGAATATTCAACAGTTTATTAACGATTGGCAAATGGCTTTTACAAACCTTTACGGTAACGCGTAAATTTGCATGGCTCGTACACCAACAACTTTAATACGGAGTTTCTACACAACTCGGTTGGTGTGGCCTTTATCGGCGGGACTGATCTAACATGTCCCACAAATAACAGGCTAAATAAGTCCGGTAAGGCGTGGCTCTTTCGGGAATAATCAATACATCTTGCTCTTTAAGCTGGCCTATGGCTTTTCTTAGCGAGGAGTCCTGAATAGGAAATAAGTCTTCATGTGCAAAATGAAACATCGCGAGTATTGACGCTGTCCAGGGACCAACCCCTTTTAACTTCGTTACATCTTTCACTAATTCTTCTGAGGTCATCTCCGCCCAGTTTGCAATCCTTTCCGGCTCGGTTTGCTGACAGTGAGCAACGCTTTGAATTGCGGCGGCTTTTGTGCGACTCACTCCGCAACTTAGTAAGTTATCGGCGGGTAAATAAGCAATCGACTGTAAACCCAACAACTTTGCTTCTTTCTCAGTGCGTTCAATGATTGTTGCAGACGCTTTCAATGACAACATTTGCCGAATAATAATTCTCGGTAAAGCGTCAATGACTGGAATATTTGAAGGCTCAAGCGGCGCTCGCTCCGCCAATTGTAACAACACCAAATCGAAGCCTGGTTGAGTATCGATAAGGTGTTGCTTTATCGATTGTGCGGTTGTTTCCATAGCGGTGCGCCGTTATGCCCGGGTCAGAGTAAATTAAGCAAACACAGTAAAGGTTTGACGACTTATTGCCAATAACTCATCGTTGTCTGACCAAAGTCCTGCCCGACTATGACCGTACCCGTTCTCAGCATGCTCGATAAACGCTTCATACTGATACCAGTCATGAGTACTGAAGTCTGCTAACGGCTTATCAGGAAACTCAATAGTCCAGGTGAGCGACGATGCGGGCGCTGGCTGCTTTAAGTGTGGTAACACGGCCGGTGGCCAGGCATCGACTAACGCGAGAATAGCAGCAATGGTTAGCTGTTGTTGCTCTTTTCTAAAACGCACCCACCCGCCAAAGGTTCTGCCTGGCTGTCCACTAAAGGGCATGCCACCGGAGGTAATGCGGTAGTCAAAGTTCTTAGCAAACTCAGGAACGATATCGGCTTCCGGCAAGCCCGGGCCATCATTAACAGTCTTTAAGTCTGGCGGTGTTTCACCACTGACAGATACTGAAGACTGACGCCCTTTACCTAAACTTGCTAAACCAGCAAGCATCACTTCATCGTTTTGCGTTAACTCAACGGCCACTTGCAAAACAGAGGAGCCCTGGCGCAACACCCGATAATTTAACGTCGCATCTCCCGCTGCCGCCGGGGCAACAAAAGAAATAGCAAAACTACGCAGGTGGTAGTCTTTCGGAAATTGCTGCAATAAAAATTGTGCTGCTATTGCTGCACTAAAACCACCAAAAAATGCGCGCCCTTGCGCCCAGCCTTCAGGCAGACTTATGGTTTGATTGTTCTTGTCACTTTCTATTAAAGCTAACGTCTCATGAAACTGCATGGTTCTTACCTGTTAAACAGTTGTTTGAATTAACTATTAAGAATACCAATTATCACCATAATGACAAAGGATGATGTTAATAGCGCAAAGTAAATCACGCCAGATATTACGTATTTTATTAGGGTGACAGGCCAGCTCTGCTGATAGAAACGTTTCTGGGTAATAAGCAGATAGACAAAAAGCCAAATAATGAAGAAATCAGTTACCCAATCACCAATGATTGCCACCCAGTTCCAACCAGCAATGCCAATAAGCGGTGATACTGCCTGACTGATGATGGTGACTATTGTTAACGTCAACAGCATAAAAGCATGCGTATGAAGCGCCACCGTCAAATGTTCGAGATAATAGCGATGTCCAAATAGGTAAATAAGCTTTAAAAATAACGCCCAGAACGGCAGCATGAGTAACATCATTTGAGGCGTCATCGAAATGAGCTTTTTAACAAATTGTGCGGGGTTGTCCGCTAACTGATTTAGCTTTATTTCGAACTCGACTTCTTCAGCCTTACTAAGAAAGGGAATATCGGTGTCATCTAAAGAAAGCCGTAAAGGTTCAGAAGGTTCTGCATTACTTACTACCAACCCTTTTGCCTCTTCCGGTAATGAAGCCTGCACATCTTGCTGAACCTGGTTAACGCGATCAAAGTCTTCTGATGTCGGTGGTCTGATATCAATATCAATTAACGACGTCATCACCATAAAAGCAATTAATGAGATAAAGAAATAGAGTCTTAGTGGCGGCACATAAGAGGCATGGCGCCCCTGAACAAATTCCAGTGACAAAAAGCCTGGGTTAAGAAAAAGCCCGCGAAGCGTTCGGTAAAAGCGTGAATCCCAGTGCCCTATTTCACCAAACAAGTCACCAACAACAGCAAAGATACTGCGCATATATTGTTTGTCTTGCTGGCCACAGCGGTGGCAATACTCTCCCTGAAGTTCTGTATCGCAATTCTTACAAAGGTTTTGGCTTGAGGTGTTCATGACAAATTCCGTTTTTGATAAATATATCAGCAATTAAGGAATTGTCGAATGGGCCACCTACTGACGAGAAACAAAAAAGCCCAACTCAATGAGCTGGGCTTTTTCATCTAAATTTGGCGGAGAGGGAGGGATTCGAACCCCCGGTGGGTATGAACCCACGCCTGATTTCAAGTCAGGTGCATTCAACCGAGCTCTGCCACCTCTCCGAATTGTTGTTTTCAATGACTGTGTCGTTGAGAACGATGCGAATATTAAAGACCTAAATTCCGCTTGTAAAGTAAAAATTTAAATAAAGGTACTGTTTGGGCGTTTATTAGACAAACTGTCTACTTTTTACTGGAAATTACTGCCCTAACCCCCCATTTATGCTGTAGTATTCAGGAAACTTTTTTAATAATAAAGCGTCTTAACAGACAGTCGTTCAACACGGAGAAATCTATGAACAATCGCAGTCAGGTATATGTCGGTCAGAATGAATCGGCTCTGGCCGTCAACAAAGTACTACGTAACACATACACGCTTTTAGCAATGACATTAGCCTTTAGTGCCGTTGTTGCTGCTATTAGCAGTGCAATGAACTGGCCACATCCGGGGCTTATTCTCACTTTGGTTGGTTACTTCGGACTGCTCTTTGGTGTTTATAAAACCAAAGACAGCGCTATGGGCTTGGTTTTCACCTTTGCTCTGACAGGCTTCCTGGGATATACCTTAGGTCCAATTATTAATATGGCCCTATCAATGCCCGGCGGCGGTGAAATGGTTGCAACTGCGCTAGGCGGTACTGCACTTACCTTCTTTGCGACGTCGGCTTATGTACTGACGACTAAGAAGGACATGTCAAAGCTTGGCGGTTTAGTCACAGCGGGTATCATAATGGTTATCGTTGCCGCTATTGCTAACCTGTTCTTCCAAATGCCAGCACTGCACTTAGCCTTGTCAGCAATCATGATTCCGCTAATGGCTATGCTTATTATGTGGCAAACCAGCGACATCATTAACGGTGGCGAGCGCAACTACATACTGGCGACCGTTACCTTGTATGTGTCTATTTATAACTTGTTCGTCAATTTGCTAACATTACTGATGGCATTTGGCGGCGACGAGTAATCGTCTGTTACGAATTGAGTAAGACGCCCCGCAATGCGGGGCGTTTTTGTATCTAAGCTATTAACGGTTGGAAAGTGTGGCTAAATTAACTCTCATTGTTCAAAGCTCGGCATCGAACCAGAAGCGTTCATTGGATGCTCTGACCTTTGCAAAGAATGCTATTAAGCAAGGGCATGAAATAACCTGCCTGTTTTTTTACCGACAAGCGGTTGATCACGCCGTTGCGCAAACACCTGCAGAAAATGAGACGCTGATTCAACAATGGAGTGATTTTAAAAACCAGTCCGGCACTCCCTTGGTCGTTTGCCATACCGTTGCTGAGCGTTTGGGCATTGAGGATTTTCATCCTAGCTTTGATGCAACAGGACTCACCGCCCTCTCAAAAGCCCTAGCGACAAGCGACCGGACGTTACAGTTTTAAGCCATGAGGAAAATAGCCATTTTACAAAGCAGCAATACCCCTAACATAGCAACTGAAGCGCTTGATGTTGCGCTTGCATTAGCAAGCTTTGATATACCAGTGCAGCTTATTCTTATTGATGATGCTGTCAATGTGTTACTGAGCTCACCATCAAAACGCTACGCCATGTTGGAGTTATTGGACGCTGAGCCTATTGCACTATGTTCGAGCTTGGCCATAAAAACTAATACCCTGCCGACCAATATTGAGGCTATCACTATTTCGAAAGAAAACTTGAAGCAACACCTGAAACAGTTTGACGAGGTACTGCAGTTCTCATGAAAACATTGCATTGGGTACGGGACGGTTCACTGCCAGCTTGGTTGGAAACGCACAAACACCTGCTCGGAAAAACAGATGCTTTTCTAGTGTCAGAAAGCGCTCTAGGAACCCTTCCTGACAGTTCCCCCGTATTGCAGACTATTTATGCGCGTAAAAGTGATATTGAAAACTCAAAAGCGACCGTACCTAATTACGTTGTGTTAAAATCCGACGCAGAGTGGGTTGAGCTGGTACTCAGCTTTCAACAACAAGTTACCTGGTAATAGCATGATTGAATTCAACGGCAAAACGTACGAGACCGATAAGCACGAATACTTAGCAAACATTGATGACTGGGACGAAGAGCTGGCATTGCATATTGCGGAGCTTGAAAGCATTGATATGACACCGGCTCACTGGGAAGTCGTCAATTTCGTACAAAACTTTTATCGTGAATTTGATACCAGCCCGGCAATGCGTGTTCTGGTAAAAGCCATGAAGAAGCAACTGGGAGAAGAGAAAGGCAACAGCCGCTATTTGTATAAACTATTCCCCAAAGGCCCAGCTAAGCAGGCCACACGCATTGCGGGCCTGCCTAAACCAGCTAAATGTATTTAGGGCTTTAGCTCTTAATAACGTCAATACCACCCATGTAAGTGCGCAGTACTTCAGGAACGACTATTGAACCATCTTCCTGCTGATAGTTTTCCAGCACAGCAACTAATGCGCGGCCTACTGCTAAACCCGAGCCGTTCAATGTGTGCATAAGCTCCGGTTTTTTTGCGCCCTTACGACGGAAACGAGCCTGCATACGACGTGCCTGAAAGTCCTGCATATTTGAGCAAGAGCTGATTTCACGGTACGCCTGTTGCGCTGGTAACCATACTTCTAAGTCGTAAGTTTTAGCGGCGCCAAAGCCCATATCACCAGTGCAGAGCAATACCTTACGATAAGGCAGCTCCAGCTTTTGCAGCACCGTCTCAGCGTGGCCAGTCAGTTGCTCTAAAGCATCCATTGACTCTTCCGGTTTTACTAACCAAACCAACTCGACTTTATCGAACTGATGTTGACGAATAAGGCCCCGGGTGTCACGACCGTGTGAGCCGGCTTCACTGCGGAAACACGGAGTGTGCGCGGTAAACTTAAGTGGCAGTTCGTCTTCATCAGCTATCTCGTCACGATACAAATTCGTTAACGGGACTTCGGCCGTTGGAATCAGTGACATTGGAATTTGATCTTGTGACTCGCCTTCAATGTGGAATAAGTCTTTACCAAATTTTGGTAACTGACCGGTGCCCAGTAAAGAGTCCTGATTCACCATATAAGGCACGTAGGTTTCTAAGTACCCGTGTTCTTGAGTATGCAAATCCAACATGAACTGAGTCAGTGCACGATGTAGACGAGCAATGCCACCACGCATAACAACAAAGCGTGCACCAGTTAATTTCGCTGCAGCTTCAAAGTCCATCCCCTTAGCAAGCGCTTCGCCAAGGTCAACGTGATCTTTCACTTCAAAGTCAAACGACTTGGGTTGCCCCCAGGTCAGGACTTCCTGATTTTCGCTTTCATCTTTACCTTGTGGTACTTCTTCTGCCGGCAAGTTAGGGACACCCATAATAATGCCATTGAGCGCTTCCTGAATGCTTTTAAGTTCTTCTTTCGCGCTATCCAGTTGGTTACCTAAGTCACTCACCGCATCCAATAACGGCTGTATGTCTTCACCAGCCGCTTTCGCTTTGCCTATGGCTTTGGAACGGCTGTTACGCTCTGCCTGAAGTTGTTCAGTACGTACCTGTACCTCTTTACGTTGTTCTTCAAGCTTACTGAGTTTAGCAACGTCTAAGTCGAAGCCTCTTTTAGCAAGTGCTTTTGCGGTATTGTCTAATTCCTCACGGAAGTATTTAGCGTCTAGCATGAGTGTCCTATTTAACCGTTGTTGAGTACAACATCATTGCTGCAACAACAGCAGCAATACAAATAATTACATTTAAGCCGACGTGTAAAGCGGCTTTTAGCATTTCGCCCTGGCTGGCCAGCGTCACAACCTCAACTGAAAACGTTGAGAAGGTTGTAAATGCGCCTAAAACGCCAACACCAAGGAATAAGCGGGTTGTCTCTGACACGGATTGTTGTTGCCCATATGCCAGTAACAGCCCCAATAAAAAAGAGCCTAATATGTTAACGGTCAGCGTCGCAAAAGGGAATGCCCGCAGCCCAAATGATTGCATCGCAAGACCAATCGCGTAACGCCCGGACGCGCCGATAGCACCGCCAGCGGCGACGCAGAAAAAATGCAATACTAAGTTATTCATCGGGTTCTCTTTTCCAGTCTGACTTAGTGTCCATATCCTGCAGCCAGCGCAGCTTTGCCTGCAGCTTAATTTCTAAGCCGCGCGGCTCGGGTTGATAGAACTGCATTTCAGCAAGCTCTGACGGCAAATAGCGTTCACCGGGCACATACGCATTTGGGTAGTTATGCGCGTATTGATAGTCAGCCCCGTAGCCCTGCTCTTTATGCACTTTGGTCGGTGCATTGCGCAAATGTTCGGGTACTGGAGCGTCGCTATGCTCTTTCGCCGTTCTGAGCGCGCTCTTAAACGCATTGTATACCGCATTACTTTTTGCCGCACAAGCGCAATAAATGGTCGCTTGAGCTATCGCTCGCTCGCCCTCTGCCGGACCAACTCTATGGTAAGTATCCCAGGCGTTTAACGCTAACTGAAGTGCTCTTGGATCTGCGTTGCCAATGTCTTCAGAGGCTATGGCCAGTAGCCTGCGCGCAATAACCAGAGCATCGCCACCGCCCGTTAATAACCGAGCGTACCAATACAAAGCACCGTCTGGTGAAGAACCTCGTACCGATTTATGAAACGCTGACAAAATGTCGTAGTAATGGTCGCCCTGATGATCAAACGCTGTTGCTTTTTCGCCAATAGCGGCGGTAATAAGCTCCGGCGTAATCGGCTGATTACTGCTTTCAACGAAGTCCGCCACCACTTCCAGGTAATTCAGCAGTCGACGAGCATCGCCGCCCGCTAAGTCCAATAGCTTAGCCCGTGCCTCGCCTTCCAACTTTAACTGGCGCTGACCCAACCCACGGCCTGAGTCAGTTAATGCTCTGTCCAGCGCTACTTCGAGGTCATTTTTTGAAAGTGTTTGCAAACGATACACACGGGCTCTCGAGAGCAATGCGTTATTTAATTCAAAGCCCGGGTTTTCGGTTGTCGCACCAACAAACACAATGGTGCCATCCTCAATATGAGGTAAAAAGGCGTCTTGCTGGCTTTTATTAAAACGATGTACTTCGTCAACAAACAAAATCGTCCGTCGACCTTGCTGCTGAGCCACCTGTTTCGCCTCTTCAATAGCTCGCCTTATGTCCTTCACACCAGAGGTTACTGCGCTAATACGGCTTACAGTAGCATTGGCAGTAGTGGCAATAAGCTCAGCTAAGGTGGTTTTACCGGTGCCCGGTGGCCCCCAGAGGATCATTGAATGCAAATGCCCCTGTTCGACCGCTACTCTTAACGGCTTGCCAGGGGCTAATAGATGTTGCTGTCCAACATATTCGTCAACTGTGCGCGGACGCATGCGCGCTGCAAGAGGTTTAAAATCAGGCTGAAAATCGAGATCAAGGCTACTCACAACGGTTAGCTTTGGTCGTCCACATCGACACCAGCGGGTACTTCAAAAGTAAATTGCTCTCCGTCGATTTGAGGGTTTAAAACAACGTCGCTCAACATCAGTTCAGTACGCTCTCCTTGTGCCTGAACCAAGGTTATTTCTGTCAACGTATTGCCGTCAAAAACCAGCTCTAACTGACTGGCATCATTATTATGTTTCACTAAATAACGGTCATCGACGTGACTTACAGAATAGTTCTGCCACTGATTTGTATTGTTGTCTAAGACCAGTAACAGCGGGCTGTTATCGACCATATCCTGCTGCGCATAAATAGTGACTTGATCAACAAATGGGTTGTAATACCAGACTTTTTCACCGTTTGCGACCATCACCGTTTCATCGGGAGACAGCGTGTGCCAATACAAGCTCGCTGGCCGTTTTAATTTCATATTGCCGCTGAGTGTTTGCAGAACATTGCCTTGTTCGTCTTTCACTTGCTGCTCAAACTCAGCAGATAAACTCTGAGTTTGCTTTAAAAGCTGTTGAAGCTCTTTTTTATCCGAGTTGTTGTCGCTGGCAAATGCATTCATTGATACCGCCATAACGGCGGCGAACCATACTGCTTTCATGAATTAATCCCTTGGTGGTTTAGGTGCCAGAACATCGCGCTGGCCGTTATTACCTGCACTACTTACGACACCACTCATTTCCATTTGTTCTACAATTCGAGCCGCACGGTTGTAACCGATACGGAATTTGCGTTGAACACTCGACACAGATACACGCTGTGTTTCAGTCACGAAGGCAACCGCTTCGTCATAAAGCGGGTCTGACTCAGCATCATCCATTTCCTGTTGTTCACCTGGCAGTAACGCCTCTTCACCTTGGTCACCGGAAAGAATTTCTTCCAGGTAGTTCGGGCGACCGCGCTTCTTCCAGTCTTTTACAACGGCATGCACTTCATGGTCATCAACAAAGGCGCCGTGCACACGTATTGGCGAACCACTACCTGGTGGTAGATAGAGCATATCACCCTGCCCTAACAGCTGGTCGGCTCCAGGCTGATCCAAAATAGTACGGGAGTCGACTTTTGACGACACTTGAAACGCAATACGCGTTGGAATGTTCGCTTTAATTAAACCGGTAATAACGTCAACTGACGGACGCTGTGTTGCCAAAATAAGGTGAATGCCAGCTGCTCGTGCTTTTTGAGCAATACGGGCAATCAGCTCTTCGACTTTTTTACCAACAATCATCATCATGTCAGCAAACTCATCAATAACCACAACAATGTTAGGTAATTTCTCTAACACCGGAGGGAGTTCATCCATCGAATCGCCCGGTTTCCATATTGGGTCACGCAATGGTTCGCCGGCTTCTTCAGCGGCTTTTACTTTTGCGTTATATCCCTTTAGGTTACGCACACCAAGTGCTGACATTAGCTTATAGCGACGTTCCATTTCGCCAACACACCAGCGCAGCGCATTAGCGGCGTCTTTCATGTCAGTAACAACTTCCGTCAATAAGTGTGGAATGCCTTCATACACCGACAACTCAAGCATTTTCGGATCTATCATAATAAGGCGAACGTCTTCCGGCGTGCTCTTGTAAAGCAAGCTTAAAATCATGACGTTCACACCAACCGACTTACCCGACCCGGTCGTACCTGCGACCAATAGATGTGGCATCTTCGCTAAATCAACGACGACTGATTTACCGGCAATATCCTTGCCCAAAATCATGGTCAGCGGCGACTGGCTGTTACTGAACTGGTCACTGTTAATCACCTCGCTCAGTTGCACAATTTCACGGTGTTTGTTCGGCAGCTCCAGCCCAACGTATGACTTGCCGGGTATAACTTCAACCACACGTACTGCAACAGCGGAGAGTGTTCTCGCAATGTCTTTAGCTAAGTTCGAGATTTTAGATACTTTAACGCCTGGCGCTAAGTCTAGCTCAAAACGAGTAATAACCGGTCCAGGCTGAACATGTGCTACACGAACGTCGACACCAAAATCTTTCAGAACGGTTTCAACCGTTCGTGATACTTGATCAAGTTCGTCCTGGGTAATTGGGTTGTCTTTCTTATTCGGTCTATCCAATAACTCTATCGACGGTAACGGCGGCAACAATTCCGGCTCGGCATCGCTCTCTTCGTCATCCTCGTCATCCGTTTTAATGGTCTGCTTCGCCTGACGCTTGCGCTCCGCCGCTTCTTTACTAAAACGCGGTGCCTTTTCCCCCTCAACAACGTCCTCAGCGGCTTCGTCTTCGTCCACTGCACTCATTGACGGCAAACTCAATACCGGCTCTTGCTTATCGGAGCCGAATAAGTCACTGGTTAGCGATTTTGTTTCTTTCTCGTCTTTATCCGGTAATGCTTCTTTGGTTTCGTCTTCTGGCTCTCGCTCATCATCACGGGTATCGCGCTTTTGCCAAGTTTGTTTGATTCTATCTACCAACCACAAAACGCCGACAATGGCCCATTCGCCCAACTTATCTGCTACCTGTAACCAGCTAATGCCAGTAACCAGCGTAATACCGGTAAAAAAGAACGTCAGTAGCAATAAGGTACTGCCCACAAAATTCAGATACGGCAGCAGAGATGCTGCAATTACGTCGCCAATAACACCGCCGGCAGAAAAGTAATAAATATCGTCGAAGTTAATGGAGGAAAGTGCCGACGCGCCAATAAGCGCTAATAACGCACCTATCATGCGCAAGCTGACAGCCAGATAATCCATTTCCAGTAAATGATAGGTTTTACGGAATAATAAATAGCCCAAGCCGGCAAAGCCAAAGGGAATAAGATATGCAACAAAACCAAACGCAAACAACAGGACATCAGACACCCAAGCACCAACGGCACCACCGGCATTATGGATACTGCCCTCATAGCCTGTTTGCGACCAACTGGGATCAGCCGGGTTAAAGCTAACTAAGGACAAGAAAATAAAAATAGCTAAAGCCCCGCTAATAAGCAGTCCGGCTTCTAAAACTCTCTGTACACCTGTCATTATTCTGTTGTAGCGCCTTCGTTAGTTATTGTTTTAATAATCGCATGATTGTAGCGAATGTCAGCCCTAATGTTACCCCTTTACTAATACTTTATTTTCTTGTTTGACCTCTTCCATCACGACATAAGTACGGGATTCATCAACCCCTGGCATCATTAGCAAAGTCTCACCGAGTAGTTTTCGATAAGCACGCATATCAGGCACGCGAGCTTTTATAAGGAAGTCGAAATCTCCGGCCACCAAATGGCATTCCAGTATCTCATCGGTTTTCCGTGCGGCTTCACTAAACTCGGCAAAGGCATCGGCCGACGTGCGAGTCAACGTAATTTCCACGAACACCATTAGATTAGCCCCTAATTTAGCAGGGTTTATTTTGGCATGATAGCTTTCAATAACCTGCTCGCGCTCCAGCTTGCGAACTCGCTCCAAACAAGCGGTTTGACTAAGCCCGACCCGCTTCGCCAACTCCACATTAGACATGCGCCCATCTTCCTGCAGCAAGCGCAGGATCTTCCTGTCTATTTTATCAACAGTGATTTCTGTGGGAATTTCGGCATTAAACATAATAAATCTCGAAAAATTAGCTTGCTTATAGAATATCACACTAAAAAATAACTTAAAAAAAGTAACTCATGCACTTAGTTTTACGTCTATAATTTGCGCCAAATTATTTCACCGAAAACCGTTAACTAAGTAAGAGGCAGACAATGCTAATTGGTGTACCAAAAGAGATTAAAAACCACGAATATCGCATCGGCTTAACCCCGGCTGCGGTTCGCGAATACGTTGAGAACGGTCACGACGTTATTATTGAAAATAATGGTGGCGCTGCAATCGGTTTTACTAACGAACAATATACCGAGGCGGGCGCAAGCATTGTCGATACGCCTGAAGAAATTTTTGAACGCGCTGACATGATTGTTAAGGTAAAAGAGCCTCAGCCAAACGAGTGCAAAATGCTGCGCGAAGGCCAAATTCTTTATACCTTCTTGCACTTAGCCCCAGACCCAACTCAAACAGAGTTATTAGGTAAGGCTGGCTGTACGGCTATTGCTTATGAAACAGTTACTGACAACCGCAATGGTTTACCGCTGTTAGCACCAATGAGCGAAGTTGCTGGCCGTATGTCTATTCAGGCTGGCGCACACTACTTAGAAAAAGCTCACGGCGGCAGCGGTACTTTATTGGGCGGCGTACCAGGCGTTGCTCCGGGTAAAGTATTAATTATTGGCGGCGGTGTTGTCGGTACTAACGCAGCAAAAATGGCGATTGGCCTTGGCGCAGAAGTCACTATTTTGGACCGTTCACTACCTCGTCTGCGTGAGCTGGACGATATTTTCGCCGGTCGCGTACAAACCGTTTATTCAACCGTTGATGCTATCGACAAATATTCACGCGAAGCAGATTTAGTCGTTGGTGCGGTACTGATTCCAGGCGCTGCGGCTCCGAAACTACTCACTCGTGAAAACATCAAAAATATGAAGCCAGGTTCTGTATTGGTTGATGTGGCTATCGACCAGGGCGGCTGTTTTGAAACGTCAAAAGCGACGACTCACCAAGACCCAGTTTATGTCATTGATGACGTGGTTCATTACTGTGTTGCCAACATGCCGGGCGGCGTGGCTCGCACCTCAACTATCGCGCTGAATAATGCGACCTTGCCTTATGGCATTGCGCTAGCAAACAAAGGCGTGAAAGCAATGCTGGAGAACGACCACTTGCTGAAAGGTCTGAACATGCACAAAGGTAAAATCACCTACAAAGCGATTCACGATGACTTAGGTGAACAGCTGGGTCTTGACTATCAAGATCCGCGTGAAGCGTTGCAAGGGTAATAAGCCCGCAAACAAAACGCACTCCCAAGCCCTGGTGAATTTATTCGCCGGGGCTTTTTTATGACTTACTCATCATCGGTCTGCGCCTGAACTTCAAACTCACCATTGCCTGTTTCCTGAACCCATAATTCAATCGGCTGACAACAGACTTGGCAATCAACAATTTGATGCTGCCCAAGATCATTAATCGGATCAACCTCCAAAGAGTTCGGCGCCATACAATAAGGACAACTGAAACTGGTTTCGTGCGCTAACGACATAAACACCTCACTCTGTGTTATTTTAAACAACCTAGTGCTTTTTTATTTTTGACTTGTTCCACAGGCTTGCAAACCCTACAATCAGTCCCCATAAATTACTTATCTTACATTAAAAGAATACAAGCAGTCAGGAGTTATCAATGGCAGACGCCAAGCATTGCAAGTTATTAATTTTAGGTTCGGGTCCTGCGGGCTATACCGCAGCAGTCTACGCAGCTCGCGCTAATTTAGACCCTGTCATGGTGACCGGTATGCAACAAGGTGGTCAGTTAACCACCACCACCGACGTTGAAAACTGGCCTGGCGACGCCGAAGGTTTAACCGGTCCTGACCTGATGGTTCGCATGCAGCAGCACGCAGAGCGCTTCAACACTGAAATTGTGTTTGACCATATCAACAGCGTCGATTTCTCCAAGCGCCCTTTCCAACTAAAAGGCGATGTCGGCGAGTACACAGCGGACTCAGTTATTATCAGTACTGGCGCATCAGCGAAATATCTAGGTTTAGACTCTGAAGAAGCTTTTATGGGCAAAGGCGTGTCAGCCTGTGCAACGTGTGACGGCTTCTTTTATAAAAAGCAGAAAGTCTGTGTTGTTGGTGGTGGTAATACGGCAGTAGAGGAAGCCCTTTACTTGTCTAACATTGCCAGCGAAGTTCACGTTATTCACCGTCGCGATACGTTCCGCGCTGAGAAAATTTTGGTTGATCGCCTGCACGAAAAAGAGAAAAACGGCAATATCATCTTCCACTTGAACAAAACCTTAGACGAAGTTTTAGGTGACGATGCAGGTGTTACTGGTGTCCGCATTAAGGACACACAAACCGGCGGCACTGAAAAGCTGGATGTTGCAGGCTGCTTTATCGCCATTGGCCACCAGCCAAACACCGGTATTTTTGACGGTCAACTGGATATGCAAAACGGTTACATCAGTGTTCAAAGTGGTTTAGAAGGTAACGCAACGGCTACCAGCGTACCGGGCATATTTGCCGCAGGCGACGTTATGGATCACGTTTATCGTCAGGCCATTACATCTGCCGGCACGGGCTGTATGGCAGCGCTTGACGCTGAACGCTATCTGGACGCATTAACCAAGTCCTGATACAACAGTGATCGTTCAGCTTGATCCACTATCGATAAGCTTTCCTCCCGCAGCGACAGCACTACACGAGCCTAACGGGCTCCTCGCTGTTGGGGGTGACTTATCGGCTGAACGGTTACTGTATGCTTATCAAAACGGTATTTTTCCGTGGTTTTCAAACAACGACCCGATTTTATGGTGGTCACCCAACCCCCGCGCTGTATTTTATCCTGACCAAATTCACGTTAGTCGCTCATTAGCTAAGGCCGCTCGCCAAAAACCCTGGCGGGTGACTATAAACAACAGCTTCGCTGACGTTATAGACGCTTGTGCCCGCGTACGCGCAGACAAAGAAGGCACCTGGATAACCGACGAAATGATGAACGCCTATTTAAACTTACACAAACTGGGTCATGCTCATTCTGTCGAGGTGTGGTTAGACGAACACTTGGTTGGCGGTTTATACGGCGTTTCAATTGGCCGAACATTCTGTGGTGAAAGTATGTTTCATACCGCCACCAACGCGTCAAAAATTGCGTTAATGCGGTTTGCAGACGCTTTTCATAATGACGGCGGACAGCTCATTGACTGCCAGGTCGGGAATCCTCATTTGTTCTCACTGGGTGCGCATGAACTTTCTCGTGAGCGCTTCTTGGTAAAATTACACTCCTCGCAGACATCGACGATGCCCAGTCAGTTCTGGACACCAAGGCAGCTAGAATCCTCCGGGAGCCCCACATGCGGTTCGGATTAACCCATGAGTCAAACTGCAACTATCTTAAGGACAAGCAAGAGCGCCTGATTGTTGCGGTTCCTGAAGAACAACAACGGCTAAACCCTGAAGCTTACGAGTACTTTATGGCAAACGGCTTCAGACGCAGCCATAACGATGTCTACCGTCCTCATTGTCGATTATGCAGTGCGTGTGAGTCACTGCGAGTCATCGTGAACGAGTTTACGGCCAGTAAAAACCAGAAACGCATTGCTAACAAAAATAAAGACTTGTCCTTAACGATAGTGACAGAGCCAACAGACGAACACAGTCGTTTATTTTGCGAGTTTATCGAGCAGCGTCATGCTGACGGAGAGATGTACCCACCTGATTCTGACAACTTCTGGCGGTGGGTATCCTGTGACTGGATGACACCACTTATTTTTGAGTGGCGAGACCACGAACGAAACTTGTTGGCAGTCTCAGTAGCCGATCAAACTCCGGATGCGCTGTCAGCTGTTTACACGTTTTTTGATCCAGCCGCTCACAAGCGTTCATTAGGCACCTATGCCATTTTACAGTTAATTGAATACAGTCGTCAGCAACACCTTCAATATTTGTACCTGGGCTATCAAATCGATGCCTGCAATAAGATGAATTACAAAACTCGTTTTGCCCCATATGAACGACTGGTTGGCAATCATTGGAAAAAAGCGCTAAAATCGCACACACTTTAGGCTACTAACAGAAATCAGAGGATTTTAATGGCGAAAGAAGACAATATTGAGATGCAGGGAACGGTTCTGGAAACGCTTCCCAACACTATGTTCCGCGTAGAATTGGAAAATGGTCACGTGGTTACTGCACACATCTCTGGTAAAATGCGTAAACACTATATCCGCATCTTAACCGGCGACACAGTAACGGTTCAGTTGACTCCATACGACCTAACTAAAGGCCGCATCGTCTTCCGCGCACGTTAATCCGTTCGGGGTTAAGGCCGGCTCAACCGAACCGGCCTTAAGCACTGCTTTTAACTTTCCACCGTTTCGCTGTTGCTGTCGTAGTCAAACTTCAGCTCGCCTTTATCAGACACACTCACTTTGACACTGCCACCTTTAGACAGCTGACCAAACAGAATTTCGTTCGCTAACGGCTTCTTCAAGTGTTCTTGAATTACGCGGCTCATTGGACGTGCGCCCATTTCCTTGTCGTAACCTTTCTCAGCTATCCAGGCATGCGCACTCGGGTCGACTTCCAACGACACGCCTTTTTTATCTAACTGAGCCTGTAATTCGCAAATAAACTTGTCGACGACTTGCTCCAGCACTTCTGGCGTTAGATGGTTAAACCAAACAACACCATCTAAGCGGTTACGAAACTCTGGCGTGAACGTATTATTAATTTCCGCCATGGCATCGTGGCTGTGATCCTGTTGTTTAAAGCCAATCGATTTTCTAACGGTTTCGCGCACGCCAGCGTTGGTCGTCATGACAATAATGACATTTCGGAAGTCCGCTTTACGGCCATTATTATCAGTCAAAGTACCATTATCCATAACCTGAAGCAGGATATTAAAGACATCCGGATGTGCTTTTTCCAACTCGTCCAGCAACAGAACACAGTGTGGATTCTTAATGATCGCATCGGTCAATAAACCACCCTGCTCATAGCCTACATAGCCCGGAGGGGCACCTATTAAACGACTGACCGCATGGCGCTCCATGTACTCCGACATGTCAAAACGCACTAACTCAATGCCCATGGCTTTAGCCAGTTGCTGAGTCACCTCCGTTTTGCCAACGCCGGTAGGCCCTGCAAACAAGAACGAACCAATAGGCTGATTTTCATTCGCTAAGCCAGAGCGCGACAGACGTATAGAAGCAGTTAACTTATCAATGGCTTCATCCTGACCGAACACGACCATCTTCAAGTTACGGTCCAACTGTTTCAGTGTTTCCTGATCAGACTGAGAGACCGATTGCTCAGGTACACGAGCAATTTTCGCTATAATCGTCTCAATGTCAGAAACGCCCACCGTTTTACGACGTTTTGATGGCGGCAACAAACGTTGGGAAGCACCCGCTTCGTCCATGACATCGATTGCCTTGTCCGGTAAGTGACGCTCGTTAATATACTTAGCAGACAACTCTGCTGCCGCTTTTATAGCGGGCTGCGTGTAACGAATGCCATGATGGCTTTCGTAACGATCTTTCAAGCCCATGAGAATTTTAGTCGTGTCTTCAACCGACGGCTCTACGACATCCACTTTCTGGAATCGGCGCACCAAAGCACGATCTTTCTCGAAGACATTCTTAAATTCGTTATAAGTTGTCGAACCAATACATTTCAGCTGACCACTCGATAATAACGGCTTAATGAGGTTTGACGCATCCAGCACACCGCCGCTGGCAGCACCTGCGCCAATAATGGTATGAATTTCGTCAATAAACAGAATAGCGTGCTCTTGCTTTTGCAGCTCTTTTAATAACAGCTTAAAGCGTTTTTCAAAATCGCCCCGGTATTTAGTCCCGGCCAGCAAGTCGCCCATATCCAATGAGTAAATTTTTGCGTCCAGCAAAATCTCCGGCACATCGTCTTTGACAATACGATACGCCAAACCTTCAGCAATAGCTGTTTTACCCACACCCGCTTCGCCAACCAATAAAGGGTTGTTCTTGCGACGACGGCAAAGAATTTGCGCACAGCGCTCTACTTCGAAGTCACGACCAATCAATGGGTCAATCTTGCCTTCTTTGGCTTGCTCATTCAGGTTAGTACAGAACTTTTGTAAATAACTCTGCTGTTCTTCCTGCTGAGTTTCAATGGTTTCGTCTTCCAGAGACTCTTCTGCAGGCTCTTCGTCGATTCGCGAAATACCGTGTGAGATATAATTCACAATATCCAGGCGAGTAATGTCGTGTTTGTTCAGTAAATAAACGGCCTGAGACTCTTGCTCACTGAAAATGGCGACCAATACGTTAGCCCCGGTCACTTCCGCGTTACCCGATGACTGCACATGAAAAACCGCACGCTGAAGAACACGCTGGAAGCCTAACGTCGGCTGTGTGTCCGGCTCTTCTTCGTCAGGTCCAAATAGCGGAGTACTGCGGTCAATATAGCTCAACAGCTCTTCTTTAAGCTGCTGGAAATTAGCCCCACAAGCACGCAACGCTTTCGACGCATCGGGGTTATCCAGAAGCGCCACCAATAAATGTTCAACAGTCATAAGCTCATGACTGCGCTCTCGTGCTAGCCGAAACGCATCATTCAACGTCAGTTCAAGGGCCTTGTTCAACATACACCACTCCTTACCGTCTCACTCACTTACTCTTGCTCCATTGTGCATAACAATGGGTGTTGATTTTCGCGAGCGTACTGGTTGACTTGTACTACTTTTGTTTCGGCGATTTCCGCAGAATAAACACCGCAAACGGCCTTTCCTTTATAATGTACCTGCAACATCGTATCTGTTGCTCTTTCCTGATCCATCTTAAAAAATTTCATCAACACTTCAATCACAAAATCCATGGGTGTGTAGTCATCATTATTTAAAATGACTTTATACATGGACGGTGGCTTGAGCTCTTGCTTTTCCTCTGTGTCGCTAAGATGTTGTTGGTCAAATTGACTCATTTGTTAACAACCTATCATAAATTGTAGTCTAAAAATTCGTAATTACTTGCAAAAACCCACTCAAATTTTTAACAACAGAGCGCATTTTTTAACCAAAAAAGCTTGACTAATAACTCATCTCACCTAGAGTTAAAGATGGTGTTTGAACAGCTTAATTTCAAGTTAACACCTTTAATAATAATAAACATAGTCTGTTGCAAAAGAAGGAAGTAGATGTATGGCTACCGGAAAAGTCAAATGGTTCAATAATTCGAAAGGCTTCGGCTTTATCGAGAGCGAAGATCGCGAAGGCGATATCTTTGCACATTACTCAACCATTGAAATGGAAGGTTATCGCACGCTCAAAGCCGGGCAACCTGTCGAATTTGAACTCGAAGAAGGCCCTAAAGGTTTACACGCCTCCAACATTGTCCCCGGTTCCTCAGAAAAATAACCGAGGTAGAACCAAATAGAATAAAGGCGCTGACTAACCATCAGCGCCTTTATTTTATCGGCAATCAAAAACATCCAACAAGCCATTAACTGTCTATACCAAAGTAACGTCGCAGCTGATCACGTAAATTCGGCGGTGTACCATTAATAGTCAGCGTATCGGTCGTTGGATCATAATGAACTCGCTCACCCAGTACCGTATGGTCGAAGCCGACACTGACACCACCACCTTGCCCCTGAAACTTAACCAGCTTCCTTAGCGTCGATTTATCAGCTGGAAAGTCATCGGCAATTTCCTTTTCCCGTTGCTCAGCAAACTCTTTAGAAAACATTTCAAAAGAATTGTCTGACGGGTACTGCTCGGCAAATTGCTCTGACAAGTCTTTAATTTTGACCGAGTCGCCCTGCTTCCATTGTTCATCACAATATTCATACGCCGTTTTACTCAAAGCCTGACGCTGCTCAGCTTCCAGACCCGATTGTTTCGCATATTCCTGAACGGTATCCACCAGCTGCTGAGTCTGCTCTTTGGTATTCACACGCTCAGTACAACCTAAAAAGTCCAGGAAAAAGTCAGATACTTTGCGCCCCGCGCGCCCTTTTATAAAAGAAATATAGCGCTCGGCGTCGGGCGCGGTTCGCCATTCAGTCAAATCAATGCGAGCCGCCAACTGCACTTTGCTTATGTCTAACTGCGAGGACCGATCGACCCCTAAGTCCGGGCTGATAGTCACGCCTTCTTTTACCGGAAGAAAGCAAACCAGTAAGTACTCTGAACTCAAATGCTGATAACGGGTAATCAATAAAAACCCGGCTTCCAGCAGGTTATAACTTTGCAGCTGCTCTAATAGTAGCTTAGCCGACTGCTGACTGAACTCAACAAAGTCGAGCGCTTTGTCATACCAGGACTTCAGCTGCTCAGGAAACGGGCTGGCGTCGCCCTCATCGTTTTCGGTCAGAAAACTGGCATAACCTTTAGCCGGTTTACTGGTATAAACGTCGGTTAACTCGACCAGTAAATCATGCAATTGCTCGTCTTCGTTCAGCGCTGAAGGTGCCAGCCGCAACCCAACCTGACCATCATTTTGATAAAACTGGTGAATAATACTTTCTTCAATTCGCAATTGCATATCAGGGACTATCCTTGCTGTTTTGCTGTGTTACTATAAGCGGATTGTAACACGAGACTGGTAAACAATGGGAAAGGACCAACGCGGAAAATACCAACGCCGGGACAAAATAGCGCGGCTGATTAGCTGGGGGCATTGGTTCACATTTGCCAACATTATTCTGTGCTTATTTGTTGGTTTACTCTATGTTGAAGCGTCACCAGAGTCACCTACCGCTATTGGTACCTTATACATGCTGGTCAGCTGGCTGGGGCATTTCGCTTTCCTGCCATTCGTCTTCTTTATTATTCTCATATTCCCATTCTGCCTTATTATTCCTTACTCAAAGGTATTGCGGGGTTTAGCTGCGTTGGTCGCCTCGTTTGGGCTTATCGCGCTTATTGCCGACGCTCTGTTTTTTAGACAATACGGTTATCATTTAAATACCTATTCACTGGCGCAAATGACCAAAGACGCTGAAGCGGTATTTACCGGTGCCAGCTTTGTCATTATTTCCGCCGTGTTGTTGGGCTTTTTGTTGATTGTCGGTATCGAGTTGCTGCTCGCTAACCTTGCCTGGAAACGATTGAATGAATTGCAACGCAAAAAGATAGGCGCGCCGGCAACCGCTGTTTTTGTTTTGTGTTTCTTTGTCAGCCATAGTGTGCATGTCTGGGCAGATGCGTCCTTATACACTCCCATTACTCAACAGGACGATATGTTTCCTTTGTCTTACCCCACAACTGCCAAAACATTAATGGCCAAACATGGGGTTATTGACGTAGAAAGCTACCAGGCACGCCAACAAATGCTTATGGCCACGGATAAAATTAAGCTGAAATACCCAAAACAGCCACTGTTGTGCTCCAAAAAAGACTTTGAACAAACAGCGACTATTATTCTGTTTGAAGAGTACACACAAGACATTAGCGCAGTATTGGCTACCACCTCTTTACAAGAAACTGAAGTCAGCATGCTGGCTCACCCGAAACAAGAAGGTGGCTTATTCCAGTTCTTATACGGACTCCCTGACTTTTATCAAGATACAATAGAGCGTCAGAAAGTCGCCCCTGCGTATTTAAAACCGTTGAATGACTTTAATATCGAAATGAATTGGTACACCAGTGACAGTTGGCAAGAAAGTCTTTCATTGTCACAGTTTGCCAATGAATTTGAACCACAAAGCCTCAACAGTTTTAATGGGCGCAATAATCAGCGTATCAATGTCATATTACTGACCGCTGATGATACCAAGCAGTTAACCCACATTCTGGAAAAAGCAAAACAGCATCAGGTGCTCGTAAGTTACCTATCACCTGAAAATAAAACCGAGTTACTGGGTAAAGAGCAGTTTGCACTAGAAAATATGACGGTGCCTCTATGGCAATTGAATATGCCGTTACCGAAGCAACCCATTGCCGGTCTTATGGATATTATTCCAACCGTTTTAGATGACAGAATCTCTTGCGCCGGCTCGTTTAATAACTACACAAACGGCGAAAGTTTACGCGAACAGAAAGACAGATGGCCACTGATAGAAACCTACAGCCCTTATATTGTCATATACGACAAAACTGAAATAACCATTTTGGATAACAGCGGACAGTTTAACGTATACAGCAGCCCTGAATTCGTCCTGAAGAAAGGCGACGAGCCACCGGTTCCGGTATTAATTGATGCGTTAAAAGATCTCAAACGCTTTACTGAAACACCAGATAAGGCAAATTGATGAAAATAGAAGCAGTTGAGCACCAAACACACCGCTGAGGCTTGCGTAATACGTCAAATACAGTAAGATAGCTTCCCTCGGTCGGCGTGTAGCGCAGCCTGGTAGCGCACTGTCATGGGGTGTCAGGGGTCGGAGGTTCAAATCCTCTCACGCCGACCAATTCTTCCTATATTAATCTCTTTTATATCAGCACCTTACAAACCCTCTTCTAAAATTCCATGTTTCACTAATATTGTCTCTTAGAGTGAAATGTTGCTCTCATGTCGCGTTTTAAAAGTTACTTCAGATTAGAATTTATCGTGTATAGAGTTACTTGGATGTGCTTCCCCTGTATTGCCACTATCGTCATCAAGACTGTCTACTAGCTCTTAAATTGAAAGGGTTATAGACTGATTCGTTGCTAGTTATGAAGGTATTATTGGGTATTAATCCCCTCCCCCCCACTATAAGGCAACTGGATTTGGCTTTTTCTCAGAACTACATATTTTAGAATTTTTAAGGTAACTTTAGTCTAAGAGACTGAGAGGATTTTATGGAACTTGACTTTACCTTGTTTGAAATTGGTTACGGTGCCTTCTTTATTGCTGTTGGTATTCTGTGTATCGGGTTAACCTCATTATGGTTTCTCGCTGCAAAGCTTGACAGAAAAGAAGCGGATAAAAGTTAACCCTGTTGGCTGGCCAAGCATTAGTTCGACGCCTCATCGTTTTCTAAAACACAGCTAGTTAAGTTTTAGCATTAGATATTTTTCTATCCCTATGGCAGCCAGATTTCATAACATTGAGTTCAATACCACAAACCTTATGAGCCTTTGTTGAGGGGTTACAAATCAAATACCAAACCCAGATGTTAGACTTTTTTAGACCCAGATTTCTTAATGTTTGGTTCGCCAATCCAGAAGCCTCAGAAACATTTTTTAATCGTACCTTATGAACAGGAATACCTTGCTTTTGAATGCTAGATATAGCTTCAACAACCTTATGCATTGATTCTTCTCTGATTTTCTTTGATACATACCGAGCATGTTCCGCTCTATTCCTTTTACTTGGTTTTCTCTTTTTTACTAAGTGCCCAGTAGATACACCTGTACCTTTAGTGAAGTTCTTAATGAACTCCCCTGAGCTTGCCTGATAACGCTTCATCATAACCGTAGACATGTAGTTTAAAAGCGTTCCCGTTGGGAGCTTAATTGAACTTCTATTGATCTGAATAATAACCTCCTTAATTAAGTTACGTGGGCATGTCAGCTGTCTTAAGCAAACAACAACCGAGTAAGCAATTAGATCTCGAAAACCAACTTTTACTCTTTTTCCTTTCAGAAGAATAGGAATTACAAAGTTCGCATATTTCAAGCACCATTTCTGGTGGTTACTTAAGCTCTTAGGAACATGAAAATAGTTTCGGCAGAAGTCCTCAGACGAAATTAGCGAAGGTTTGAAGTTCTTGTTGTAAACTCTAGGTACCGTCTTTTGCGTATCTTTTATACCTAACTGCGCTATCAAGCTCCCAAGCGTTCTTCTCTCTCTTCTTTTATTATTACGATATGCCTTGCATGCTGTGTGATATTTAATGTTTATCGTCCCAGGAAGACGCATCACTCCTCTAGGGCTTTTATTAGCTTTATCATCGACAAACAGCTCCCTATCAATACATAGAGCAGTAAATAGGCTATTAAGTCGCTCTTTTAACATAAACCAAAGTTTTACATTTTTGGAAGTTGCCTCTTCTGTTTTGAAAAGCCAGTAAAAATGTAATCCTCCGGAGCCAGACTCCACAACCAAATCTGGCTCAGGTAAGCTTTCATCTTTACCTAAAGCAGTATAGAGAGAGTTGTGTATGCGAGCGGTCTCAATTAACGAGAGTCTCTTTTCCAACTCTTTGTCTCGAACATCTAGGTCAACCCAAACGCAACATACCTCAGATAACCTCGCAATCCTTGAAATAGGAGCTTTGCAAAAACCATTAGGTGTAAAGAAAACTTCTTCGCCTAAAAAATCATCATCTTCTTCAGCTAGATTTCCATAAACTGCTTCACGGAATGATTTTTTAGTCAAAGACCTAATATTTTTCGAGTTCACCGAACCGAACAACGTGGTATTTTTAACTCTAAAGCTTAACTCTTCCTCTACATGCTTCTCTAATTTATCAGCATATAGACTTCTCACATCCCTGTGAGCAGAGGTTTCAAAGCCAACCACCGAGCCGAAAAAATCCGGCAGTGTGACTTCTGAAAAAACACTGTTAGTTCTCATGTCAGCTTGTTCTTAGCTACAAAATCTCTAAGGTCATCAAGCAGGAAGTAAACCTTAGAACTTCCAGGTATTTTCTTAACCGGGGGCAATACCTTATCAGCTTCTTCAATACGACCTGCCTCTAAGTGCATTTCCCGAGTTTTCTGCCAACGCCGTAAAGTTTTACGGCTTATATTAAAGTACTTCTCGCACACGTCTTTTGCGCTTATTAACTGCATTGAACCGTTTGCCTTGCTCATCACTACCTCCTATAAAACTTCAATATCATCTAGCTGTTTAAAAAAATTACTAATATCTCGAACACTGAACCTGACAGTCCCTCCGTTAGAAAAGTAAACAGGAGTGGGACAACAGCGCTTAGCCTCGGACGCATGCCCCTCTCTACACAATCTTTTGTAATCCCTCATCATTCGCTCTACTGATGAAACCGATGTACTAAACATTTCGGCTAACTGAGCTTTTTTAAGTAATGTAACCTCTTCCATTTTTCCCTCCGTTATTGGACGGATATATCTTATCCAGAAGAACCATGCCCTCCAAAAATCGGAGAAATTTTTGGTGCGGGTTTTTTTGATGAGTCTTTTAGAGGAACAAAAAGGGCTGTTTTAGTTAGCATCGTCCCTACTTTTTGGGTAGGGACGATGCGCAGCATATTCGTGAAAGCCGCTTCAACAGCGGGTTTCACGAAAAATAATAAAGGGGACGGCTAAGGGATGAAAAAATTTTACGGGGGATCATGTGGTCTCATAAAAGTAAGAACTAATGCTGCGAATCAGCAAAACACATCACAATTAGTCTATAAATTGAGCAAGCCTGCCAAAACTTTTCAAAAAAATGCGGACATGTCCGCATTGAGCAGAAGTATATTCGATATTTTCAACCTTCGATGTACCAGAAAAGCTACCTGCTGGTATTCAATATCTATAAGGGAATTGTTAGATGAGCGAGAAAACGTCCAGAATATGAGCTGCAACATTTTCACTCAATAAATGATCTAACTCGAATGGCAGCAAAAGTTTTAAAAAGTACAGTATAATCATTTAGTTATGTTAAAATTTGCAGTGGGTTTTGACATGTCCACCTTAAAATCCTGTGACACCCAAAATAGACTCAATACGAAGCGTTTATGCATCTATAAATTTTTACATTTCTTAGTTTAATGGAGTGAGTGAAAATGTTCAGAAAGACACAGAAGATAATCGAAGAAACCGAAGTTGAAATTCTAGGAGGCGACTTAGAAGCCTCAGTACCGAGGATCATAAGGAAGTATGTATTCCTTCCCACGAAGTGCTTAAAACTGGGGATCGGAGAATTCTTTCGTCCTGCATCTGTGTGCTTTTTTATATCAGTTTTTCTTTCAGTTATTGCTTTAATATCGATGAATCAGTTTCAAGCTCTCTCTGAGCTTTCAGTATTTATCTATTCACTAGTCATAATTATACCGGCTCTTCTCTCTATTTTTTCAGTGCCAAGCACTTATGTAAACTATGGAGTTACTGACCAGCATATAGACGCTACTATAAACGTAATTGAGAGGAATGGCGTTAAAAGCGAGGCTGAAATCGAGATGCTCACAGATAATATCGAGAAAGTTAATAATAGAATCGATTCCCGAATTAAGTTTTATAAATTGACTGTGGGTGCCGTGTGGGCAGTGTACCTATTTTTCTTTAACATACAATTTCGAGTTTTACTCGGGTTAGGCGATAGCAAGCTGCAAGTAAACCTAACCCAAGAAATTTTAGATTTTGGTGCATTCGTCCTTATGACTATCATAGCTTTGAGCTCCATTGTTTCATACAAAAAAGCGTGTGATGTTTTGATCAAAAGTATCGAGTTCAGCTGCTCAGAGCTAAAGCTTCGTTATTCAAACGATGCAAAGTAAGTCTAAATTTATCCCAAAAGGAGCCTGGAGATATCCACGCTTCCTTTGACCACCATTTGATAGTTGTCTGTATGCCAATCATTTGGAGTCACTTCTCTCCTATTTCTTCAAGACTAGCTTTCACTCGAGTAAATTTTCATCGGATTTCACAGATGCGGACATGTCCGCACCTACGGAGTATTAATTCTTTTCTTTCCAAAAATTAGTTTAATGGGCCGGGCACTAAGGCGCCTTAGCTAACGCTATCACCATGAACAAACTTGGATACACATCCATTCAATGAAAAAAACAGCGAGAAGGATTTTCTATTAGCTAAGCGACTACAACGAGATTTTCTACTCAGTAGCTCAGGAAAACTTCCTTTATTAGGGGGGGAGATGTATACCAAGTTAATAAAAGCTAGTGAGGAGAAAACTAGGAAAATTGAGATTACTTAGCTTCTAACTCTTTAATTAGTTTTGGGGCTTGCCCCAGTATAATATCTTTAGCCCAGTCATCCTTCATATGAACATTTTTAGCAGCTAAAAAATATTTATCGGGTTTTTCAACTATATCGTGCAGGGATTTAAGCAAATCTGGGATTATAACTTTAGCGCCATAGTGCCCCTCTGCCAAATCTATCGATTTGTTTGGAATCTTTCCCCAAACTCTATACATAGCCAGTAAATCAAAAATGTCTTTAAATGGTTGCTGAAGCTTTCGGTCACTATTAGCCAGTAACTTTGTGTAATAGCAAGACTGTTGGTCTAGAAATGGCACAGGGAATTTATCTTCATCAAACTCAAAACTAAGATCATAGTCAGCGAAACTTATAAACTCGAGCTTGATCAGCTGTCCCTTATATTTTATGACAGTTCGAACTGCATCCCTGTCAGCCCTTATTTCTCGAGGATAATCAAACTCTTGATTTACAAGAATATTTAGGTTTAAGTTCGTTACAGACTGCCTGACAGCTCTATATGAATTCTTGTTAGGACATAGAAAGTCAATATCAACTGATTCACGATATTCATCAAGCTCAAGGGCAATCCTTGTTCCCCCACCAAATATTATTCTATGCTCACAAAAAAAATCAGCGTTAAATTTAGTTAACGCTGATTCAATCAATTTGTGATGTTCTAAAGTATACTTTGTCATCTTTCTATGCGGCAGGCATGAACACACCACCACCGAAATTATTCACTAGCTTGTTAATAAGTGTTTTTTCTTTCAGTGTAATTTTCGTTTGGTCTATGTAACCCCAACGTTTTTCATAAAGCTCTAAAGCTACCTCGGGCTTAACAAACTTATTATGCATATCCCAAAGTATCAGATCTAGCTCATGGTAATGAGTTCTATTTATGTTTCCCATAACTACCTCCTACATACTCCTTTGGAGTGTCGTAACTAACATTAAAGCCTACTTAAAAGGAGTATTACCCTCATCAGCCTTCTTGCTAGGTTTTGCTAGGGCAAAACCTAGCAAGAAGGCTGATGATTGTCAATAGTTTTATTACTCTACTAAACCTAGCACAAAACTCAGGAAAACACTACCCCTTCACAAGTTGTGACAACTTTGTTTTCTACTAATTCAAAATTGTCTTATAAACAAGCCTTCTGTGTACTAGCGTTCCCCCTGCTAATAGTCTCGTACTAGGCTCAAAAACTTGATTCATCTAGTTCTACATTTTTGGGGGGATTTTCATAAGTAGTCTGTATGGCACCATACCTGTTTTTCTTCGATATGTTTCTTAAAACAATGCAGACATGTCCGCACGAACCTAGTTAGAGGTTGTGCCTATTTAATCAATAGAGTACATTAACCATATAACTACTAAGGCGCCTGGGCTGCCGCTATCACCAAAAGGAGAAAAAATAGTATAAAACGCCCGAACCTTCCAAATAATATCATTACGATATTTCGGCTAGTTAGCCGCTTGAGTAAATACCCCTATTTATCTTAGATAGCTTTAAAGGTGCGCCTTTATAGCGGGGTTTAAAACTCACCTACTACAGATATTACTCAATATTCGGGCTTTTCTTTCTTTATTTAGGAGCCCATATGAGCAAACTTGGATATACACTGAATCAACTAATAAAAAAACAGCGAGGCGGATCGTTCGCTACTCGTTCAGCGTCAAAGCGAATTCTCAATTTAATAGCTAAAGAGCTTATTGAAAAAGGATACAAAATCAAAACTCCTGATCAGCTAAAACCAAAACACATAGAGTACCTAGTGACTAAATGGCGTCACAATGAACTCTCTTCTTCTACCATAAAAAACCGAATGGCCGAGCTTCGCTGGCTCAGTGCACAAATAGGTAAACCAAATATTGTCCATCGAACAAATGATGCTTACTCAATAAGTCGTAGGGTTTTCGTCGGGGAGAATAAAGCACACAACCTGGACATGTCCAAACTTCAAAATATTCAGGATATACCAACAAGATACTCCTTACTGCTCCAATCACACTTTGGACTTAGAAAAGCTGAATGCATTCACTTTAATGCAGCATACGCTGATAAAGAGGAGCACATTTATCTAAAAAGCACATGGACTAAAGGAGGCAAAGCCCGTTCTGTTCCTATTAAAACTCAAGGGCAGCGAGATTTGCTCAACGAAATTAAGGCAAAGTTCGGCTCAAAGTCGCTAATAGCTGACAACCGTAACTTTAAAGAGCAAATGAAAGTTTATGAGTACGAAACATGTCGTGTAGGTTTAAATAAAAACCATGGATTACGACACCATTACGCCCAAAATCGATTTAAAGACATTAGCGGCTACAGTTGCACCCACCAAGGTGGAAAATCCAGAAAGGAGATGTCAAAAGAGGAGAAAGAAGTCGATAACAACTTTCGCAAGCAGTTAAGTCAAGAGCTTGGACATGAGCGAATACAGATTACAGCTATGTATATTGGATCTTAAAGCTAAATGGACTTCCCAGCTTTCACTAGACAGTCTGTCGCTTTGCTACAAAAAACTCATACTCCTTACTTGTATTAGCCACACCTCCTCCTTTCGCTACTCATTAAAGATAACGCCAGCCCTAAGCAGCGTCTCGCCAGGGCCGGCCGGTGGAAGACCATCAGCCCGGAACGACCTTAATGACCTTGTTAGATTTCATTGATGTTGAAATATTGAGTACTCGCAAGTCGATTTTCTTTCATCAAAGTCGTTATAGGGTGATACTTCCCAAACGAAAACGTAAGGATCGTCCGTATCGTGACCTCCCGCTGGATTTAGCCATATAGTTTTTCCGTTATATGTTTCTATTGAAAACGGATAAACATCCTCACCCAATTTACCAAGATTCAAAATAGAACGCTTTCTTCGTTTCAAATCCTTTTCTAGCCCTACTAAAACGAATAAGCCACTCGCCTCATGGAAGGAAACGCAATCGGAAAGCTTCTCTAAATCATCATCAATTTTCTTAGCAGAAAGTTCTTCTTCGTGAAATACTGATTTTATTTCGATATAATGTGTGCATTCAAGATCTGGAGATTTCCTATCCTTTTCAACTTGGCATATTTTTCTAATTGAAAGGTCAGTCTCTTTTCTTGGCTTAATTTTAGGGTACTGGTTTTTTATCGTAACAATATTTGGATCTGGTAAATTGGCAGATAAAACCTCTTTCAATGGCTCATACAAACTGTCCTCGTGTGTATGGTAGCCATCGAGCTTTCCTTTAGCTAAGTTCTTAACCACATAATTTAGCTGTAGAAGAAGTTTAGATATATGTACCTTGGCCTGAATTCCGTTTGGATAGCATTTTTTTATAGTGAAATCGGACAACCTTAAGAGGCTGTTGGTTCTTGCCATTTCTGCAACACCTCATAGTCAATACTTAAAGCATCTTTACAACCTATATGATTTACTATTTTTTCTTTCTTAGTATAACTCCACGCGGGCTCTCCAGAGCTTCCGAAGTTCACCTTAGCGTATGATCCATCTTCGGCTAATCCAACACCTGGTGGGTAATGCTCAATTAATATTGATTTGCTGAGCACATAGTTAAATACTGATGCATATCGATTTTTTTCTAATTTTTCTTTTTTGGTAAAAATCTTATCTAAAAAACCTAGCTCTTCATTGACCGTAACTATATTTTTTTCAAGCAAGTAATCCACTGCAGCTTCAAATACATTCTCAATGGCATTGGTAACTGAGGTGCCTGTATAATTAGGAAGCTGCACGCAAAAGAACAATATTTTCTCCTCTTTAATTCTGATTCGCAAAAAACATGCTCCTTCGCTCCAGAATCCACGGAATCGAAAAGGGAGTATGTCTTCTTGGTAGTCCTTCAGGTTAATTGAGAAATTCAAAATTAAATCCTTAACTATCTCATATTTAAAATAATATAGCGCTGCGCTCACCGTCTTGTCCGGTGGCAAAAGGCGGAATGTCGTTTACCACCTACTTTCTCGGTACTCTTCATCGGAATCAAACTCTTCGGCTGGAAAACAGGAGTCCACTTGGCAGAAATAAACTTCACCCGTAAACTTATTCACCATATGGGCATTTCCGTTACTAGAACCAGATATTTCATAGAAACCACCGCTCAGTACTATCGATAGAGATATCAAAAAACCAATAGTTAAGGCTGTTATTATCCAACGGTTCAATTTCAAATTTTATCTCCTAGCCAATGTCTTAAGCAATCTATCCTATGTTATCGAAAGTTTACCTGAGCTACTATGAATCGTCACTGGTTTGTAAGCACCTCATAGCCAAAATGGTGTCCGCCATTCGGCTTATGGCACACTGGCTAATTGGTGCCAAGATAGGGCTTTGATAACGCGTCAATCAGCCGAAGAGCGTGAGGCCAAATGCATCGATTTGTTATATTTTTTATATCTGCGCCAAATTTCACGACGCATTCCAGTTTTCATTTTAACTTTTAGCTTCCTGCCGACGCTAGTGCACAAGTAGATCTCTGATGTAAATATTCTAAAAAACGCTTTTTTTTTGCTGGCTGGAAATAGAAACCTATCTGGTGAGTCAAGCTTTTCTATGAAGTCGGCGGCGAAGAATAACCTAGCTACTTCTCCGTCAGTTAATCTCATTGGGAACTTTGAACAAAGTCTCGAAACTCTTTTATCTAGATACGGCTGTATTACAGATCGTTGCTTTTTTAAAAAAGGTGCATGCTTCCAGTGCCACTCAAAATTTGTCACTTGAACTTCACGAGCACCTACATTTACGAAATCTAAAACATATGCATAAGTGTCTAATATCGTCGGGTCATAGCTTGGAATCAAACTTCCGCTGTAACTTGCCTTAAGTCGAATAAATTTATCACGAACGGATAACCATAGCGCTACACCTGAAATTAGGATTGTTCCAAAGGCTGAGACCCAGGGTGCAAAGCTGTTTATGCACTGCCATGTATTACAAGCTTCCAATTGTACTCCTAACTATAAAAATAACGCTCATCATATAAATCTTGTAGTTTAGCTTATCTTGTAAAGTTAGAAACTTCCAATCTGCGTTTGTCGCTCGTTGTGGTACTTTCACTCAACATTCCGGGCTACTTGTGGCTCAATCTAGTCGAACTTTGAAGTAACCTTTGTGAAATTTATTTCCATTTTTTAATAAGGGCATAGAAAGTTTTGTCTTGAGCATATATTGATGTAGCTGATTTGAAAAGTTGTGGCACATTTTCAGCATTTCACCAGCTAAGGAGTCTGTATCTTTGTCTGATGCATAATGCATTAATATATTGCCTGGCAGGTAGTATTTATCAAAATAGGCTTTTCTTCGAATGTTATATTCGTGCAAGGAGTCTTTCTCACTATCTACAATCACGGCAATTTTCGAGGTACTTTTCGCTGGGCGTAGATGGTTTTCAATCACGAGAGACCAACCTATTTGCTCAGGGTTGACGTCATCTACGGGTGATAAAATTACATAACTTACCAAATGAGTGTAAGGGATACCTTTTCTGTGAGTACTCAACTTTTTGGGAACATGGTAGCAAGTACAAATGCTAATTTTATGCCCCTGATATTTCTTAGTATTCGTATCAATGCTTATCACATGCTCATAGTTTTTTTTCAAAAACGCATCCGGATCAAACGTTCCTTCTATACTGTCTGCAGACAAGGACGTAAGTACTTTAGGTTTCCCTGAGTCCCGTTGATAACTTCTCTCCAAACGTAGAGAGCTAGGTTCAGCTTCTGGAAAGCTAAAAGTGTTGTTTAATGAATCATAAACAACGCTTAATTGAGACGTTACGCCCTGCGTTTCGAAAAGCATTATTTCGTTTCTTGGTTTTTTATCTCTCAAATTTTGAGCCTTCATGAGTTGCTATTGGTTCAATATACACTCTGAGCTTTATCCGAGACCAGACATCAGATTCAAGTTTCAGCCAGAAAAACTTAATATGCTTTCGAAAATATCTGGCCTTCACTCGTTGCTGAACTTAGGTTTTGTGCTAGGAGAGAACGTTAACAACCAGTTAACGGGAAATACGTTAGTAAGGTTTGAATGGTTAGATGGGAGCATCAGTGGTGTTGCTAGACCAGTTGCCGTTCCTATCATATTTATGTAATAACTACCCTGATGACTTATTCAGTGCCTAATGTAGAGAATCCCATTTTCTTTTTAACTCTACAAACCTTGGATCTCTACTAATTTCAGGATGCTTTTCAGTGATCAAAGTAATGTAATCACCAAATCCATAAGGCCAATTTTGAGCATCATTTGGCAAAACAATTTCGAAAAATTCCAATGCTTCAATAGGATACAACTCGAAAGAAGGATTGCCTCTTACCATGAAGTTATCACAGTTATTCAAACGTTTCAGTCGCCTGAAAGCAATACTCAAAGCAGTTTTAAATTCATTTCCTGAATTCGCAACAATCTGAGCCATCATAGATTTAACTCCCATAGAATTGGCCACTAACTGATAAGGCCACACCTCGCCCAACAACACTTCAAAATCATTTATCCATCCCTCTTCAGGGTTGACGAAATTACGCAACATCTCGCACCTGAAACTATCACTGCACTTTATCAATACCATTCTTAGTTCATTATTTGAAACCCACCTTTTACCGCTTTCAACGTCCAAAACTTTCCATGCTGACCATAAAAATCGTGCCAAAGAGTTTCGGTGACGAAGTCTTAAAGAAGCATCATTCAACAATAAATCAAGCGCTGAGTCTTTTAATGAGAGGAACAGCTCCTCTCCACGCAACGCATGCCCATTTAGTGTCCCAAACCAAAAGGCATCTTTATCTCGCTCATCTTCTGATTTAGAGTACTTCAAAACTTCTTTATCAGTCCAAGCAGGTTCGTTCTCGTAAAACCAACTGACGTATCGGCTGGGAGCGATCAAGCTGTAGCGACCTAAATCTCCAGGCAAAGAAAGTAGACGCTCTAGCAAACTCAGAGAACTTTGCTCCATAAATCTAAGATTACTGCACTCATGAACATGCACTTCAATGATTGTAAATGCCAGCCTTCCAACATGGGAGTTTATAGAGCATAGAATCCAATCAGGATGTTTAGAATTGTCAACAACTGCTGAAGTGAATAGTTCGGGATCCTCGGTTATCAAATTAATAAACGTATTCGCTAACTTTAAAAATAACTGTTTATATTTGGTATGAAGCTTAGGACCAAAATTACGAAACCATCGCGTAGCGCTATGTCCGATGGACTGTAAAGTAGATTTAGGAAGACCACATAGTCTTTCAGCAATAATCATCACCAACTTATCTTTGTCTGTTTTTCGGGCTTCATTATCTAGGAATGCAGACCAACCGATGTCAGCAACTAACTTCTCAGGTGCTACTGACATTCTTATCGCATTCAAAGCTTTTAGCGGTCGACTTTCCAAAAGCCCTATAAATGGAGCTGTCTCGGTAAGGTAACGATTATTTTCGTGGGATAATTGCGCCGCTACTGATATCACCTCTGAAATAGGAACATCGTTTAAAGGGGACGGATCGCTATCTGTTGATACGATTCCTCCTCTTGGCTCTCTAGACTCAGCAGCCAAACTAGCTGCGTCTGGGGTCCAATCGTGGGCTATCTCCTTTAACCGAGTAACCGCGGAATCAGAAATCTGTAGAACGCATCCCTCCTTTCTTAGCCACTCTAGCCTGTTTAATACCGAAAAGGCCCGTCTATTCGCAAACGCTTCGTCAGTTTCATTTCCCCATTTACTAGGACCTTTTATAATTCGCTGTTCTATGTTTTCCCGGCTATTTTGGGGCAGTGTCATCCATCTGCTAGATAATGAAATGAGTAGATCACGACTATGATACACGCACCAGAAAACGTTATCTGACAACTTGTTAATCGCCTGATTAAAGCATTCGTCTGGAATCACCTCAACAAACCTGAGCACCCACGCATGTAGTTTTGAAAATACCGCCTCGTCGTCAATCGACCACTGTTCTGCCTCTCGTCTTGCAGATACCAAGTCTTTTTCAATAAAATTTTCATAGTATTGAGCGTAGTGCAACATACGACCAGATAGCCCTTCAGTACGCCCTAAATTGCTACCTGGTTGATCATCGCGCGTTATGGACTCTCGCACTGGCAGACTAAATCCTCCAATTTCCTCCTCTAATGCCACGGAATTTTCTATATCTCGCCTTAGAACCTTCATAAAATATGCGAACCATTGGTTAGGCACTTCAAGCCCCCTTGGCAAGGAAGGATACTCAACATCTCGCGATATATAGTCCCTCACTGTTTTAGCGTTTCGCTGAGAACCCCACATCTCTGAAGATAAATATTGTTCTCTCACTGAAATCCTAGAAGCTATTATACTTTGGAGTTTTCTTAAGACTTCCATGCTCCAACCATTCCGCTCGACCCGTCTCTCGAAAGACGTAGTACCGAAAATGTCTGTACGAGAATTTTCAAATTGCTCAAGAATATAAGACCAAGCCTGATAAATTGGATTAGGGAACGTGTCTGGATAAAATTCTATCTGATTGCGAATCGACTTTATTACCCACGGATGCAAAGAATTTTGCTTCACAGCCCATTTAACAGTTTCTGGTTCCTTTGCAATACTTCCTAACCAAGTGGCTACCCGATTGAGCCTATAAGGTAACGTCGATACGTCCGGCTCTAAGTACTGTCCGTTTCTAAAAGGTAAAGAGTAAGAGTCTTGAATGTTTTGCTTATCAAGGTCGTTAACTTTAAATAAATCAAATACTCCTGCGGGTGGAAAGTCAGGCTCGGACGGTCTATCAAGGTTAACTATTTCAGGCTCTGGATCAGAATCAAGCCTGAATAAGTTAATTGGCGCCACCCTGGCTTCATCGTTATCGAAAAGTACACCAGTTTCTAATTCTAAATCAGCGAACCTTAGTGTTGGATCGAAAACATTAAGCCATTCACCTGACAATATATCAGGTGACTTCCCATTAGCTTTGCTACCTTCAATAGTAGACATTAAATGAGCAACTTGACCTCTTTCGAAAGGCTCGAGAGCTTTAGGTCCACGCTTAGCATTTTTGAGTACTTTGTCGTACCAGGCTCTAGGGTCATAGGCGCGTTCAGCCCATGCATCCAGTGTCTCCCATAAGTTCTTGAAGTCGCTGAAAGGAACGGCCCTAACGCCTTTATGCTGCCATCTTGCCACAGCTTCTTCGGTGGTTCCTCTTTCAAAGGCAAAAATATCATTTAGATCATTAGAGTCTCTATTTAATGCTTCTAGTAAATATTTAATTGGAGGGTCATCCGCTGCATAGCCAACAAAAACAACTATATAGCGCTCCAGAACAGACTTCACAAACGAAGTGGCCCAAGCTTTTGCTAAATAAGCTTCACCAAATTCCGATGATGAAAGAACAAGGTAATCATTCTCTGCGCCGTTCTCTAATGAGTTAACTTTACCGTGTAGATAGACCACTCCATTAAAATCAACTGGTTCATCCAGATTTGGTAAGTTGGGGGCAATATAAGAGTTCAATTCAGGATTGCTCAATTCAAATAAGCGGTCAAAGTTTGTGGTAACTAAGCGGGTGACTCCCTCTTGATTCGTAGCAAGTTTCAGTAACGTATCATGCGCACTCAAATCAACTTCTGTACTCGTCGAAAGCGCATTCGCTACAGCCCAATAAATATCGTTTGTAGCAAAATCACGCTCAAGTAAGCCAAAGGCACGATCGATAGATACGCCACCATCACTATCAGTATTATCGACAAGCTCACTAGCCAAATTTAACAGTTTTGCAGGAGGAGACTCGGGCAACACCCCAAGCTTTGCATTGACCTCTTGGGCTAAGTCAAAAAAACCAGAGAATTTAGCCTTAGCACGTGAAACACCGGCTCCACAGAAAAACACAACTCGCCCCTGATCTCGAGCTACTAGTAGATCATCAGGTATATTTGGTCCGTTTGAAAAGAAACGCATTAAAACCTCAAAATATATCCAGTTTGACTATAGTAACTCCAATTCCTCTATCCGTCTCGGCCTGATTCAATTCGTAAATATTTACTCACTGAGCTGCTCAAGGCGATTAACTATTTCATTTACAATGTGTTCTGCTTTTCCGTTATCTATGTTATGTCTAGTATGTGCTTTTGGTATAACTACTCTTGAAATTTGATTGACTTCAACTAAGAAAGACAGTCGCCCTTCAGATTTATTAGATAGCAATCTTGCTTCTTTAGCCAATCCTTCGGCTACCAACCCACAATCATTGCATAAGGTATGATAGCTTTTGTTTCCAACTTCACTTCGGCTCCAATACCAGCGAGGACTCAAAGAAAAAAACCACTTATTTTCTTTGGATTTTCTAACTATATGGATTTTACCACGACCGCACCCCTCACATACCCAGTCCTCGTCTACTAAATTCCAGTGCTTTTCTGATTTAACTTTCGCACAATGTTCAATTTCTTTTAAAGTTGGCTTTTTCTTCGCAGGCATATGTTGTTTTTTTCGCCAATTAGAAGGGTCTTCTACTCTCTGTTGTCTCTTTGAGCCGGTAAGTAAATCAATTAACCCGTAAGCCCCTCCAAAAGTCCTGATAACATCACTTGCTCTTCTCATTATAATGCTCGGATCATAATTTATATTCCCAGTTTGGAACCAGTGAGTATCAGTTGCTGCTATCTCAGCAATTCTTTTAGCTATTTTTAACCGTAATTCAAATGTCGATTTGCTATTTCTCCAAATAGATTTGGCCTGATCTTCATCAATTGAATGAGGCTCGTTATTCTCAGGCAAAACTATCTTTTTTAACTCTTCCGGAGAAAAAGAAAACCAATAATCAGCCCCGGAAACTTTTTTTGCTTTAACATCAGCCACATTACAATCGTCACAAATAACCGTATTGTCAAAAGCTGAAATCATTTTTGATGAGCGCTTTGCAAATTCCTCTGCTCTCTGATTAGCAACTATCACTTCTAAAGCAATAGAGGCCGTTTCGAATTGTTGTTTAAGCAGTTCTTGGGCATGATCATGATGCTCAACTAGCCTACACATCAAATCATTATTTCGATTTGGACGAGCGATATGAATTTTGTGCCTTTCACAAACAGGACAACTCCAGTCCTGTGGAGTCAAAGCCCAGAACGAGGTCATATCAACCCCAAACGTCTGAAAGACCTCAATAAGTTCCATCGTTTGAGTAGACATAACACCATCAAGTCTAGTAAGAGATCCATCACGGATTTCGTCAATTATCTTTTTTGAATTATCGTTAGTCATTTTTACTCACTGCCCGAGACTAAATGGCTGAAAAGTAGAAGAACACTTAGAACCATTAGCCATATTAATTAAATCAAATCACTAAATAGAGATCCCCAATACGACAAAGCCTCTTTCATCTCATCGAAGTAATCATGCTGATCATACACCCGCTCCATACCACTTAAAGAATGCCCCAGTATTTTCTCCGCGCAAGCTGGGCTAAAAGCATTATAACGACCTGAGGAGCTGTCGCTTTTTACTGAAATCAAATGACTACGAATCGAACGTCTTATGTCGTGAGGTTGAAAGTCTGGTATCTGTACTTCTCCTTTCTTACGGATTCGGTTTAAACTTCTATTCAGCGTCTTAGTATCCATATGGCTAATGCTTTTACCCGCTGACACCGAATTTCTTTTTGCAGGGAATACGAACTCGCTTTTGAGTAAAGCACTATGGCTCTCTTGGTCTCGGAAAGCTTTCAATAGCTCGTCTGACATCGGAACTTTCTGATAAACCACTTCACCTCTAGTGCTGTGTTTTTCATTAACTGCATACCAAACACGCTTTTCAAAATCCACATCACTCCATTTCGCTGTTATAGCCGCCCCGCTTCTTACTCCGCTTAATAGAATAACCTTAAAACAATTGAAGTTCTGAATTGACATTCCTGCGCTCAAAAAGACCTTTAAGGCTGTTCTAAGCTCATCTACACTCGGTGTTCTGCGCCTAGGGGTATATTTAGCGTAGGTTGACTTAGAAGCTCCCTCCAGAGGGTTAAAGTCCATACAACCTATTGCAACGCCGTAACTAAACATCTGCTTCAACAACGCAAGTGTTTTGCCAGCCTGACTCTTGGCTCCCCTATCTAATATAGGGCTAAAGACATCTTCATGAAGCTGGTGTCGGGTAATATTAGTAAGTAGTACATGCCCTACTCGTGGCAATATGTCCTTATTGAAGCTAGCTTCAACAATCTCTGGACGCTTTCTCCCCAAAATCTTATTTCTGAAAAATTCGGAGTAAAGCTTTCCAACTGTCCAGGCATTACCTCCTGACGATAGCTTTTCTCGTTCAACCTGAATATCAATGCCATTCCTTACTTTCTCCAGGTTTTCTCTAGCCATGCTTTTAGCGGTTTCAATATCAATTTCAGGCATTCCACCTATTCGATAATTAACCGACTTTACTGGTTTCGTTTTCGTTCTGTAGTAGAGGTAGAACGCTTTGGATCTAACACCGTGCTTATTTACTCTGCCGAGTCGAACATGAAATCCGGGGATTTCAGGGTCATTTATTCTGGTTACCTCTTCAGAAACTTTGTTCAAAAGGTGCTTAGTCAGTTTCTTAGTTATTGTAGTGGTTTGCGCGGTTGCCGCTAATGACGAAGTAATTTGATTCTCGGAGCTTCTATGTTGCACACCCATTTTAAAATCCTCAAGTTATGTTTCACCTGTGTTGCAACAGTTAATGCGGAGCCTTTCTAAGGGACATTTACCTTAGAATAGAGACAACGTAAAAACCACTGCAAAGCGAGTAAAAACACTAACTTAATCAGGAGGTTACTTGTAGAGGACAAACTTCTTTAAACTGGGACAATTGAAAAAAATTAATGGATTTTCACTTGAGAATTGTCATGGGGTGTCAGGGGTCGGAGGTTCAAATCCTCTCACGCCGACCAATTCTTCCTTTAACTTTCTCCCTGAAGTAAACCCAACTGTTCATTCAATGGCGCAACCACTCGCCAGTATCCACCTCGTGCTGAGCCAACTCGCTTTAATTGTCCACGAGACTTTAATTTGGCTAGGTGCTTTTCAACGGCACGATCAGAAATTCCGAGTACTTCTGATAATCGTGCGGCACTCCACTCCGGGTGCTCCTGTAGTAGCGCTAAAATATTTTCGCGTGTGGTGAAATAAGGCTTTATTCCATTGAAATGCGAATTATCCGAACAAATAACCGAACTTAAATCCGAACTTTTTGGTGAACCTGTCCGAGTATTTTGGTCTTTCGCTGCTTTTTTAACCCCATCAAGAAGCTCATCAAAAGCCTCATCTAAGCGCTGTAATACGAACTCAACCATGATACAGAGGTCGTTATTACCAATTGACGCTCTTAAACAATCGTAATATTCACCACGCCGTTCTTTCAGTTTACTTTCAAAGTTAAGCCAGCGCAGCAGACCGTGCCACTGCCCCAGTATTAAACTGACCCAGAGATGAGCAATACTGCTATTACCTACTGAAAAAGGTTGAATGAATTCATATTGGCGTAAGAATACTGCCGCTTTGACCAACGGGTGATCATTGGCTTGCTCCAGCCACTCCAATAGCGCGCGAAGCTGTCTAGCAACCTGCCCAGCTGGAGCTGTGGTATGAACCAACTTGTTGTACTGGTAAATACCCATACCTGCAGAGCGATAATGCCCAGCTTCAGGAGAGAACGCGGCATAAATACTCCGATGAGCGTCTTGAATACTTTCCTCCGAGCCCAAGCGCCAGCGCGAACAAGACTCGTAAGCTTCATCTAAAGAAACCCCTGTTAATTGTGAAGCGTTCAAGTCCATACCAATAGACGCATTCAACTTCTTCTGACGCGAGGCTTTACTTAATCTTGTCTGCTCAGCAGCTGTATGCTCAAGCAAGCACTCCAGATATCCTAATTTATGACTGATTTGCGCAACTAAATTCACGCTTTTTATCGACAAGACACCTTCAGTATTTACCATTATTCTACCACCACTACCCTATTTCGCCCATTTTCTTTAGCGTCATACAGGGCATCATCAACACGTTTAACCAGGGACGTCCTTGACTCACCGTCTTTGTAAAAAGTAACGCCAAAGCTTGCAGTCACTACACCAACATCATCAAAGGTTGCAGCTTCAAGACGCTGTCGCAGTCGCTCAGCGAGCGCAACAGTGGCCTCTAAATTAGAATGCTTTGCGACAATAAAGAACTCTTCACCGCCCCAACGACCAAAATCGTCGGTATCCCTCAGCTCTTTTGCAAACAGCTTAGCTAAGCCAATTAACACAGTATCGCCGGCGTCGTGACCGTAATTGTCGTTAACGTCTTTAAAGTTGTCGATATCAAAAAGAATAACACCCAATTCATGGTTGTAACGCTTCGCCGCACTGATTTGCTCATCAAGTACATATTCCATGTGGTAGCGATTCCAAATTTGGGTCAGTGCGTCGGTATGAACCAAGTGTTCCAGTTTGTCATTGGCCGCGCTGAGCTGCTCATTCAATATTTCTACCTCGAATGCTGATAACGCAATAGCCAAGTCTTCGGCTAAACTGATGGCTGCCTTTCGTTCACTATCGAGCCACAGAGATGACTGCCCTTTTATGGTTTCTTTCCAGCTTTCAAAAGACGTACGCGGCGACATCACCGTCTTACCTTTATAATGCTCAATCGTATCTTTATTTGGTCTTCCCGCCCATTCAAGCTCTTCTAGTTGCTCTGGACGAAAGAACATTAACCACCCTTGCTGACTGCTGGACCCAGCTGGCAAAGCAATAGCCATAACCCCTGTCACAGCGGTTTCTTCAAAGTATTCGGCAACCTCTGAGTCCATTACGTTTCGGGAAACAAAAGTGCCTACTAGCCGGCACTTCTTATTCAACCACTTTTTAAATGCCAGGATCCTTTCATCGGCCAATTCAGCTCCGCACTTCAGTACGTTATTTCCATACGCGAGTGCAACGAGGTTCCCCCTAAACAATTCCAGCCATTTGTTGCCTTCTCTTTCAAATAACGCCTTAGGTTCATTAATTTCCTGATTGCCACTAATTAAAGCACCGCGCGTATTTTCAATGGCTTCGAAAAACGCAGCCGTCTCATACTGCTGCTGTAAAATCAGCCTCTGGCTCGCTAGCGTCACTAACGCCTGTGCTGCGTGACGCTGCTGAATGTTCAACGGGTGTGCTTCCAGTCCGTGGCAGGACAACAGACCCCATAGTTTATTTTCCTGGAATATCGCAATCGACAACGAACTGTGAAGTCCCATATTTTGCATATAAGTCAGGTGGATAGGTGAAACTGCTCGCAAGACTCCTTTGGTTAGATCCAACGAGCGTTTATCTTCATAGGCTATAATACCAGCTGGCTGTTGGGTTGAATTAACAATGCTTCTCAAAGGGTTTTTGCTGTACAGCTCTCGTACCTGCTTGGGTATATCTGACGCAGGAAAGCGTTGATGCAAATAACGACGAATGGTGGACTGCTTGCAAAGTTCAGCAATTACCTGACCATTCCACTCCTCATCGAACTTATACACCATCACACGCTCAAAACCGATGATCTCGCCGATACTTTTCGTCAACCCATTTAAAGTCTCATCGAGAGACTTTGAGGACCGAATTTGCTCCTGATGCGCTTGTAACTCTGACAAAAAAGTTGAGCTAAGGCGCCCAACTAAAGGCTCAATTTCAACGCATATAGAGTCACCTGAGACATACATGGTGCAATAAACTTCGTTGTTATTGATTTCATCGCCAAAACCCACCGAGTCAGAAGCCAACTGACGCAACCTTAATAGGTGTTCTTTCCAACTGGATTTCAGGTAATCGGGCGCACTATGTCCAAGCAAATGCTCTGCGGAAACACCCAGAAGCGCTTCGATATTTTCACTGCAATGGGTCAATACCTCAAAGTTATTATTGAACGCTAGAAAATAACCGTGCGGTTGAATGGCACCAGGCGTGTGCACTGGCTCAGTAGCACAGTTTTCCATTGCTTGTTGCAGCTGTTCTTTAGTCAGTTCGGTCAATGCCGTACTCCCGGTTAGCGCTGTATAGGTCTGTGCCCTTAGAGCTGCATTCGAGCAGTAACTCGAACGCATGAGTTGCTCCCAGGCAAATACTGTCAATTGCCTCAGATTTAAATGACTGTTTTTCTAACCACCCAATATAGTCTGACCACGTGTTATTTCTATAAAAACTAAAGTAGCTCAGGGCGCTAGCTTTAGCAATGAAATCCTGCTTTTGCAGCCGCTTGTACAGGAGCTTTCCTCCAAGAGTCGATCCCTCGATAACATAAGCAGCGCCAATAGCCTCGTGATAAGTCAAATCAGTTGGTTCTATTGTCGGATAAGTCAAACCATTTAATGACGCTAAATCACGCTCCACACACCATAGGCGGCGCTGATACAGGTACTCGTCGTCCGATAGATGGGATGCTATTGAGGGTTCCAGCACTGACAGAAAATAGTGCAAATTTTTCAATGCGCTGACGTACTGATCGTAACTTACCGTTACTTTCATTAGGTTACTAAAACCGGATTCTCGTTCAAGCTGACTGTGCAGTTTTTGAGTCTTTGTTCTAAGCTCAGTTAGTACAGGGAATGACACCAGCAACTTCTCCTAATTATTTGGCGTTTTTGACCGATATCAATAATAGATACGTCACCGGCAAGCAAATAGTTCGTATTAACTGAGGTAAGCATGAATTTGCAAAATAAATTAACCCTGAGCATGGCCATTGCCTTAACAACGCTACTCGTTATCGCCCTCGGCATTTCTACTTACATGATGCGCTCACTGATTGAAGAGCGAGTCATTGAGCAGGAATTGCCCGCTACCTTAGGTGAAATAAGAGGTGAAATCAGCGAGCTGATTAATACCCCTATCTTAGTTTCACAAGAAATTGCCAACAATCAATACCTTATTAATGCGTTAAAAAACGACAACAGTAAACAGGTTCAGGACGACATCACGCAGTACCTGAGTCGCATCTATACAAATAGAAACGCTGTTGCCGCCTTTGCAGTCAGCACCCGAAGCCGTAATTACTACACCGCGGATGGTATCTTAAAGCAAGTCTCCCCATCGGTAGAACGCGATGACTGGTTTTACAACTTTGTCGAAAGTGACGACAAGCAAGCATTGAATTTTGACGTTGATGAAAACTCTGGCACACCGACAGTATTTGTTAACGTCCGCATTAGCGATAATGGTGAAACCTTAGGTGTGGGTGGTATTGGGCAAAGCCTGAAAGCATTACAGGACGCCATTGCAAACTTCCAGGTGGGTCAGACGGGTATCGCTTACCTCGTTAACGAAAGCGGCAAAATTCAAGTACACCCGTCTATTAATGACTTTAGAAATCTTTCTTCAGAGGTAGACACTGACGTCGCCAATCAAATGCTGAGCGACTCCGAATTCGAAGCCGGCTACAGCTCTCATGGAGGCCAAGACTGGATAGTTGCCAGCACGAACCTCCCTAACACCAACTGGCGCATTATTATTGAAATGCCCGAATCTGAGCTTTACTCAGGCCTCAATCAGACCATTACCGCCATCGTTATTCTCAGTATTGTTATTGGCACAGCCTTTGTTGTGGGTAGCTGGTTCTACGCTAAGAAAATTGTCCGCCCTATCAAATACGTGGCCAAAAACCTTAACCGTATGTCCAACGAAGGCGGCGATTTGACGCAACGCCTGGATATCGACAGCAATGACGAAATTGGCGACTTAGCAAAAGGGTTCAATGCGTTTGTGGCAAATTTAGGCAGTATCATTACCCACGTTCGCAATACCGCGTATGAAGTCAATGAAAAAGTCACATCGATTGATAAATCGATGACGCAAATTGACGGACTATCGAACGAGCAGGAAAACAAAACGGATCAGGTTGCGGTTGCCATGAATGAAATGGAAACCACAGTTCGGGAGATTGCTGAAAATGCGAACCAGACCGCCAGCCATGCGTCAGAATCTCGTTCGACAACTGAGCAGAACCAAGAACAGTTGCGCCAAGCAGTCAATACCATGCACGAGCTGTCTGACTCGATGCAAAAAGCAGCTAGCTCGGTAGAAAGTCTGGCCAATGATGTCGAAAGCATTGTGACCGTCATTGATACAATTGAGGGTATTTCGGAGCAAACCAACCTGCTTGCGCTTAACGCGGCAATTGAATCAGCCCGGGCAGGTGAAGCGGGTCGTGGTTTTGCTGTTGTTGCTGACGAGGTTAGAACCTTGTCACAGCGAACCAGTCAATCAACAGAAGAAATTCGCCAGAAAATAACGCGTTTACAAGATGGCTCCCGCAATGCGGTTTCAGCAATGGAGCATAATCGTAAGCAAGCTCAAAGCACCAGTGAAAAACTCAGCGATGCTGATAATAAACTGAATGAACTTGTGAACTTAATTCAGGAAACAGCGGATATGAGCACGCAAATAGCGACCGCAACAGAAGAGCAAGCGTCAGTGAGTCAGGACGTCGCGGCCAATATCCAGTCCATTGCTGATTTTGCGACACAAGTATCGACAGCAGTTCGTGAAAGCCATAGCGAGTGCGAACAAATGTCTTCACTGGCTGATAGCCTTCGCAAACAACTGGAACAGTTTAAAACGTAATGTCGGCAAACAACTCTTGCAGCCGCGCCACTTCTTTATCAGAGAGCGGCTGCATTGGATGTTTGCCCCATACCGGGTCAGGCCAGGAAACGTCACTAATAAACCGCGCAATATGATGAATATGCAGTTGTGGTACTCTATTCCCCAGTGCTGCCACATTGAGTTTATCGGGCTTGTATTCAGCCTTTAGCCAATGACTTAAAAACGAACTTTCGTGCAAAAATTGCAGTTGCTGCTCTTCGTTCAGGTCACAGATTTCGCGGGCATCCTCCACTCGTGGAATGAGCAGAAACCAAGGATACTGAGCGTCATCCATTACCCTCACCTGACACAACGGCCAGTCCGTTAAAAAATAACTGTCTTCGAGCAGTGCTTTTGCAATCGGAAATTCGCTCATCAATCACTCCTTTTGGATCTTTTACGCCTCAATGTCATCTAAAAACTGAGAAAACAACTCAGTAATTTTAGGTAGCGTCGTAATTAAACGATGGCCATCATTCAGTATATGCAATTCTGTTGAATGTTGCTTTGCAAAGCGCCAGCTATTTTCGACGGGCACTATATCGTCCAGCCAGCCATGCACAACTGTCGTGCGTTTAGGTACTGTCACCGCATCAAAGTCCACTTTCCCCCCCAAGTAAAAAGCCGGCGCCAGAACAAACAACCCCTTGCAGGCCAAAGATTCGGAACAGGCTGTGGCCACGTACCCTCCCATGCTGGAGCCAACTAAAACGACAGAACCATCAACTAATGTTAAGTTTTCTCGAAGTTTATTAACACGATTATCAACATCATTAATTCCCTGATAATCGATACTGTCCACCTTAAACCCTTTACTTTCAGCAATCTTGGCCATTTCTTTGATTTTAGTTCCCCATGGGCCACTTTCCTTACCATGACTAAAAACAACATTCATATATCAAAGCCCTATATTTTTTGTTTAACTTACGCTAAAACTAAGAGTATGGATTCAGCTAAAAAGCACAGTGCGCATAGGAGATGATTATGCCTATAAAAAACGGTTTCTCGCTACTTGCGTTAGTACCCGCTTTATCGGGTGCCATCCTGTCGGCAAGCGCTGTGGCGAACAACGATATTACCTGGGGCGTTAACTCGGCACCACCTTTTCATATTTACGATGGTGAATACAAAGACGCTGGCGTTTGCGATGCTTTGGTCAGTGCGTTTCAACAAGAATTACCCCAACATGTCCATAATATAAGAAAGCTTCCGTCACGACGCATCACCATGATAATGAAACGCAACAAGAACCTGTGCTTTCCCTGCGTCATTAAAAACAGCGCTTATAACACCACTTTTCTCTACAGTGATACGACACACAAATATGCCCCACATGGGGTGATCACCGATCGCGACACAGGTCAGTACATCACCGCCAAATATGGTTACCCGATTCAGTTTGAACAGCTTGCGAAAGACACCGATTTACGCTTTGGGCAACCGGATGAACGGCGCTATGGAAAATTACAGCCATTTATCGACGACTACCTGCTTAACGCCAGTAACTTCAGTTTCATTAGCGGACAACAATCGCATGTTAATGTTCTGGCCATGATACTCAACGACCGAATTGATTACACCGTCGACTACAAAATGGTTAAAACTTATTATCAACGCACCCACGACGACGGTGATAAACTCAGCTTTATTCCGATAGCAGAATACGCCGACGAGGTCATAGAGGGCGCTGTTGGCTGTACACGAAACGAATGGGGTAAACGCACCATAGAAACTCTGAACAGCGCTATTAGCTCGGTGCAAAGCAATTCAGAGTTTCAACGGGCTTTAGAGCGTTGGTTAGGCCCAAACCGACCACGTTAATGCGGTTACTTTAGCCGAAGCGCTTTTCCAAATACTGGTTGATATCATCAGACTCATACATCCAGGTGGTTGAGCCGTCGTCTTCACTAATACGTAAACAAGGCACTTTCACCTTACCGCCCTCCTGCTCCAGATCCGCTCTGTGAGTCTTATCGTGTTGGGCATCACGGGTTTCAATAGGCAATGACAAGCGCGCAATGGTTTTGCGAACCTTTATACAGAATGGACAGGTTTTGAATTGGTATAACGCCAAATTTTTACATTGTTCATCAACTTTACTCTGCTCTTCTGCGCTGCGTTCAACACCCTTTGGCGTTGTTAGCTTTTCGCCAATAATCATGAACGGCATCAAAATAAGACGAACCAAGCGGAAGAAATAACGAATAACGATACGCATAAATCGAAAACTCAACTAAAGGCAAATTAAGGACGACAGCTTAGCACATATCAGGCTCTTGCTTAACGCTCGTTTAATGCCTCACTGGCAATTTCCAAGCTTCTCAAGCGAGCCTGATGGTCGTACGCGTGACAGGTTAAAATGAGCTCATCAATGCCAGTTTCCTCGATAAACTGATTCATATGACGGCTGATCGTGTCTTTGGTACCTACGGCAGTATAAGTGAGCGCATGGTTTGCGCCGGCAATTTCCTGAGGTGAGCCAACACGACTGATGTCATTAACCGGCGCTTTCAACTTACCCGGCATGCCCCGTCTAAGAGCAATAAACTGTTGCTGCATAGAGCTCATCATCTGCCTTGCGTCGTTTTCTGTATCGGCAGCAAATACGTTCATCGCGGCGGCAGCGTAAGGCTTCTCTAAATATTGTGACGGTTTAAAGTTGTCCCGATAGGCTTTTAGTGCATGATGCAAATAATCCGGCGCGAAGTGAGAAGCAAAGGCGTAAGGCAACCCTAAATGGGCAGCCAATTGTGCGCCAAAGGTGCTCGAGCCTAGTAACCAAACTGGTATCTTCTGCCCATAACCCGGCACCGCTTTTATCACATCGGCGGGCTGAGCCTCAGCAAGGTAACTCAGCAGTTCTTGTACATCACGCGGAAAGTTTTCCGCATCATTTGGACTACGGCGTAAGGCTCGTAGTGTTGCGCCATCCGTCCCCGGTGCTCTGCCTAATCCTAAGTCCACTCGGTCCGGATATAGCGCATTTAACGTGCCAAACTGCTCTGCCACCACAAAAGGAGCATGGTTCGGCAACATGATTCCGGCCGATCCTACTCTGATATGCTCCGTTTTACTGGCAACATACCCTAAAGCAACCGCCGTTGCGGCTGACGCTATACCCTCCATATTGTGATGCTCTGCCATCCAGAAGCGGGAGTAACCCCATTTTTCTGCGTGCTGGGCTAAATCCGCCGAGTTTTGTAACGCCTGTGCAACCGATCCTTCTTCGGTTACTGGTGCTAAATCCAATAACGAATATTTCATATCAACTCAAAAACAGTGATTCATACTGTTTATATTGGCATGGTCTCTTTATTTTCAAGGTCGGCACGCAATGACTGAGTAACGGCGTCCGGCCAAACACTTGCCTGCACTCTGGCTATATGGCTTTCTTGCATCAAAAACATTGCGACGCGTGACTGACCAATGCCACCGCCAATCGTTAACGGCATCATCCCGTTCAAAAGCGACTGATGCCAGGGTAGTAAAAGCTTAAATTGTTGCTCACTCAATTCGAGTTGACGTTTTAGTGCCGCTTCATCAACCCGAATCCCCATCGATGAAAGCTCCAACGCATCATCAATCGCGTCATGCCATACCAATAAGTCACCGTTTAATCCGGTTTCTCCACTTTCTGATACGCTGCTCCAGTCGTCGTAGTCCGGCGCTCGCGCATCGTGTGCCTGACCATCATTTAATGGCGCACCTATACCAATAATAAATACGGCCCCATGCGCTTTGGTGATTGCGCGCTCGCGCTGCTTAGAGCTGAGTTCCGGATATTGCTGAGCCAAGGTTTCACTGTGAATAAAATAAACCTTTTTCGGTAACGCTGTCCCGACAGCGCGAATGTCAGGAATACGCTCGATAGTGTTCAGCAACGCTGAATAGATAAGCCCAACCGTGTGTTTCAAGTAGCCCACACTTCGTTGTTTATCAGTGATGACTTTTTCCCAGTCCCATTGATCGACATAAACGGAGTGCTTTTGCCCCAGCATTTCCTCATCCGGCCGTAACGCCGTCATGTGCGTTAAAATGCCTTCACCTTCGCTAAAGCCATATTCGCCTAACACCTGTCGCTTCCACTTCGCTAACGAATGCACCACTTCGTAGGTTTTATTCGGAATCGCCTTTATGGCCACTTTGACGGACTGTTCTTGTCCTGAGAGATCATCCTGCACGCCGGTTCCGCACTCGCTTAGTAACGGCGCCTGAACCTCTGCAAGGTTGAGCGCCTGAGCCAGTTGCTGAGTAAATTGCGCTTTAATGTCTTTAATGAGTTGTTGTCGCTTTATAAATGAATGCTTCATAAGTATCTCCCGCCGTTTGTTAACTTATTAACACTAAAAACCGGCAGGCATTCAACAGCTAAAAATAAAATTAGCGTTCCACTGTGAATAATTTAAAATTAAACACACTATATTCATTAAAACGTTAACGCATCATGAAAAAAGCAACGCAAAATTATCAAATCGATAGTTTGGACAAAAATATACTATCAGAATTATTAGCCGACGCTCGCAAAGCCTACAGCGACATCGCTAAGCGCTACAAAGTGAGCCCCGCAACCATTCATGTTCGTGTCGAAAAGATGCGCACCGCAGGCATTATAGACGGTACGCATTTGCTGGTTAACTCAAAGGCATTGGGTTATGAAGTTTGCTGCTTTATTGGTATTACTTTGCGTCAGGCCGGTGATTATCCGGCAGCTATCGCTAAGCTTGAAAAGTTAGAGGAAGTCATCGAGGCACACTACACCACCGGTCAGTACAACGTGTTTATCAAAATACTGACCCGCTCAATTGACGACTTACAGCATATTCTGATTAACCGAATTCAAGCCATACCGGAAATACAGTCAACAGAGACATTAATTTCGTTACAACAGCCAATAAAGCGAGACTTACAGCCTTAACCTGTGTGGTCATTTACCTCAGGAATGAAACGAAACACCGAAAAAGAAGCGCTTATATATCAGTATCTGTTAGGGTAAAGTCACTCATAATAGTCACTAGAATAAGAAGGAAGCCCGTATGTTACGAAAGTGCATTCGTTACGTCAGTGCGCTCACAGTCGCTATCGTTGCGGTACCATCGATAGCCTCTGCCGAGAACTTGTCGTACTACTTACCCTCGGATGTCAGCTATGACGAAAGCATAACCAAGCCTAAAGAAGCGCTGGGTTATAACGTTGGCGACTGGCACGCCCGCCCAGAGCAGATTGTTAACTACATGAAGCTACTGGCAAAAGAGTCTGATCGCATCACTATTGAAGAAACCGGGCGCACTCACGAGCAGCGCCCATTGGTCTTACTAACGGTGACTTCACCGGATAACCACAAAAACATTGAAGACGTCCGCGAGCGCCACTTAGCGGCTGCCGATACTTCACGTGATGCCGATCCCGACAACACGCCCTTAGTCTTGTACATGGGCTACAGTATTCACGGTGACGAGTCCAGTGGCAGTAATGCAGCCATTTTATTGGCTTATTACCTAGCGGCAGCACAAGGCGAAGCTATTGACGCAGTATTAAACGATTCAGTGGTGCTTTTAGACCCGTCATTCAACCCGGACGGCTTGGCGCGTTTTGCACAATGGGCAAATCAGCATAAAAGCCAAAACCTGGTCGCAGACCCACAAAGTCGTGAACACGTACAGCCGTTTGTTCGTGGCCGCGTGAATCACTACTGGTTTGATCTGAACCGTGACTGGCTGCTGTTGCAACACCCTGAGTCACGAGCTCGAATCGCTAACTTCCAGAAATGGAAGCCAAACGTGCTCACCGATTACCACGAAATGGGCACTAACAGCACTTACTTCTTTCAGCCAGGCATCCCGTCACGAAAAAACCCGCTGACACCGGATGAGAATGTACGTTTGACCGAGATATTAGCAGCAGAGCATGCGGACTCGCTGGATGATATTGGTAGCCTTTATTATACCGAAGAGTCATTCGATGATTTCTATTACGGTAAAGGTTCAACCTACCCTGATATTCAGGGTGCCGTTGGTATTTTATTTGAGCAGGCATCAAGTCGTGGGCACCTGCAGGATTCCGTAAACGGTGAAGTGGCCTTTCCATTCACGATTCGCAATCAGTTTGTTGCCTCACTTAGCACCATTTACGGCGCTCATAAAAGCAAAGCTCGCTTTATTCGTTTTCAAGAACAAGCGTACGACAATGCACTGGAAGCAGCGGCTAGTCAGAACTTCGATGGCTATCTGGTTGGCGATGCAACAGACGCATCACGCCTGCAGGGCTTCATTGATATTTTGAAACAGCACGGCATCGAAGGCTATCGAATTGAAAAAGACATCGAAAAAGACGGTGAAGTCTACAAAGCCGGTCAAAGCTACTTCATTCCTGCGAAGCAAGACCAGTTTGGCTTAATTCAGGGTATCTTCAGCACTCGCAAAGACTTCCCGGACAACACTTTCTACGATGTGTCAGGCTGGACCTTAGCACACGCGTTCAACTTACCGTTTACGACCCACCGGGGTCGCATCCAAATTGCAGACAACGCATGGGATGCGCCGGTTCAACAGCAAACGACATTGGAAGACGCGTACGCTTATGCTTTCAACTGGGACAACTACAATGCACCGGCGCTGTTACAAAGCTTGCTTGAAAACGACATTCACGCTCGTCAATCAACCAAGTCATTTGCCGTAAAAGCTCAGGGTCAACGTAAAACTTTTGAGCCGGGTGCGGTTATTGTGCCTAAGGCGTACCAGAATAAAGAGTGGCGCCAGGTGCAACGCCTTCTGGCAACCCTGGCAAAAGAGCACAAAGTGGCGGTTACCTCAATTGGCACAGGCCTGACACCAGAAGGCGTCGATTTAGGCAGCCGTAACATTCAGCCGGTCGAAAAGCCGAGCGTGATGATGATGACTGGTGACGGCGTTAACCTATACGAAGCTGGCGAAGCTTGGTACTACCTGGATCGCCATGTGGGTATTCCGCTTTCGATGGTCGATACCGATCGCCTCTCACGTGTTGATTTAAGCCGCTATTCTCACATTATTATGGTCGATGGCTGGTACAACACTTACCTGTCAGACGACATCAAAGAGAAGCTAAAACAGTGGGTTCAGCAAGGTGGTGTCGTTATTGGTCAACGTGGCGGCGCTGAGTGGTTGTCAAACAATGGCTTGCTGCACGCTCGCTATGTAGACAGCGACGTGTTTAAAAATGCGTTTAAACAGGACGGCCTGACCTACCAGGAGCGAGATGACTTCTACGCAGAGCAACGTATTGCCGGCGCTATTTTCTCGATGGACGTGGACACTTCGCATCCGCTGTTCTATGGCTTTCCGCGTTCAACCATGCCGGTATTCAAAAGCTCATTAGAAGCATTTGAAACACCAGAGTCGCCGTTTGTCTCCGTTGCTAAATACAGCGACGCCCCACTATTAAGTGGTTATGCCGACAAACGTAACCGCGACATTTTGAAAGGCAAAACCAACATCGCCGCCCACCGCTTTGGTGATGGTCATGTTATAGCCTTTACCGATAACGTAAATTTCCGTGCTTATTTCTGGGGCACGGCAAAACTATTGAGTAACGCTATTTACTTGGGCGACCGCATCAACGTTTACGCACAACCGCTAAAAGATAAAGCGGCAGCAGATGAAGAAGCTGCGGAGCAGTCACACTAAAACTTTATAGAACCGTAAAGTCAGACGCTGCCTGGTATACCAGGCAGCGTCTTTTATCTCCTTCCTATCATCCCTATTTCCTCGCTATCTTTACATTTCCTTTGCTGGCAAAGCGGAAACTCCTGGTCTACCTTAACTAGTGACACTTAAAATCTCATAAAAAAGAGGTGCTTATGTTACGTTGGGTATTAATCTTTTTAGTGGTCGCTGTCATCGCTGCGGTATTTGGTTTTGGCGGAATTGCAGGTGCTGCTGCTGAAATCGCCAAAATCATTTTCTATATCTTTATCATTCTGTTTGCGATATCTCTGGTTGTTCGCCTCATGAGAGGATCTGGAAGGTAATTAAGGGGTTAGACAAACAATTAGACATTGGTCGAATGCACACTATTATTGAATATGCGCTACACTAGCGCGCTGTATTTGATCAATGTCCTTCTAACCCAATAACAACGAGGCTAACGCCATGAACGCTATCGTCATGATGCTTTTAGGTTTAGGCGCAATGTTTCTCGGTTATGTGTTTTACTCAAAATTCATTGCCGAAAAAATCTTTAAGCTTGATCCTAATTTTAAAACCCCCGCCCATGAACTCGAAGACGGCGTCGACTTTGTTCCGACCAATAAATACGTACTTTGGGGTCACCATTTTACTTCTGTTGCAGGCGCTGCTCCTATCATCGGACCGGCAATTGCGGTTATCTGGGGCTGGGTCCCCGCATTTCTGTGGGTCGTTTTTGGTACGATTTTCTTCGCGGGGGTTCATGACGCTGGCGCTATTTGGGCAAGTAACCGAAACAAAGCTAAGTCTATCGGTAATTTAACCGGTGATGTTGTTGGAAAACGCTCGCAAACATTATTCATGATTGTCATTTTCCTGGTATTGCTGATGGTTAACGCAGTATTTGCCACCGCAATTTCAGGTTTGCTGATTAAATTCTCAAGCTCCGTTGTGCCGGTATGGGGTGCCATCTTTGTTGCGCTTATTATCGGTCAAATCATTTTCCGTAAGTGGATGGGGCTGGGCATGGTTTCCGTGCTTGGTGTCATCGCTTTGTACGTGCTGATTTGGGTTGGACCGTCAGTGCCTCTGGAGTTACCTGAGACCGTTATGGGTGTCAGCGACAATGCTCAGTGGGTGCTTATTCTGTTTGGTTACGCGGCTATTGCTTCGTTACTGCCAGTTTGGATGTTGCTGCAACCACGTGACTACATCAACGGCTTGCAGCTGTTTATCGGTCTTATTCTCCTTTACGGCGCCACCCTGCTATTAGGACCTGAAATTTCAGCGCCGGCGTTCAATAGCAATACACCGGAAGGCACGCCATCAATGCTGCCGCTGCTTTTTGTAACCATTGCCTGTGGTGCAATTTCCGGTTTCCACGGTCTGGTGGCTTCAGGAACCACATCTAAACAGCTAGACAAAGAAACTGACGCTCGTTTTGTTGGCTACTTTGGTGCTATTGGCGAAGGTTCGCTGTCACTGGCGACCATTATTGCGGCTACCGCAGGTTTTGCGACACTGGCTGACTGGGAAGCCGTATATTCGTCATTTGGTCAAGGCGGTGTTTCGGCATTCGTTGAAGGTGGTGCCAACATTATTAGTCAGGGTATTGGTCTGGAAGCCGATATTGCAGAAACATTATTGACCGTCATGGCGGTGTTATTTGCCGGTACAACAATGGATACCGGTCTTCGTCTTCAGCGCTATATATTCCAGGAGTGGGGTGGCCTATACAACATCCGTTGGATGCAAAAAGCCTTACCTGCAACCTTGCTGGCAGTCGGTTCATGTTTATTGCTTGCCTTCGGTGCCGGCGGAGCTGATGGTACAGGCGGCCTGGTCATTTGGCCTCTGTTTGGTACGACTAACCAGCTACTTGCCGGGCTGACACTGTTGGTAATTACCGTTATGTTGGTACGCTTAGGGCGTCCAATGTATTACACCTTATTGCCGCTTATTTTCTTATTAATAATGACGGTATTCGCGCTTATTGTTCAGCTGAAAGGCTTTTATGATAAAGGCGACTGGTTCCTGTTATCTCTTGACTTGGTAGTACTTGTTGCTGCTATTTGGATTGCTCTGGAAGCAAGTGCCAGCTTGTCTAAAATTAAAAAAGAACAAAAGGCGGAGAAGACGAAAGGGTAATGAACATGAGCATGAACATTCATTCGGTAAAACGTTGGCTCAGTCGTGCAGGCGAGTTGGTAAACGAGTTTTATAACGCGCCCTACCGCTCTGCCATTGCCCGCGCTAAACGCGACGAAGATGACTTGTTCATGCTCTTAGTTTACTCCGAGATAATGGGCGTGCCGAACCCGGCCGCCTATTACACCTTAGAGTTGCAACCATTAATGTTAGAACGCTTTCACGAATGGCACAAAAGAATGGGTATGGAGCACTCACCGCTCGACCATTTTCGTTGTTGCTGATTCGCTTATTTTTCACCTTCCCGAAAAGAGTCCGTTGTATGCAGTTATCCAGTAAAAAGGTGTTACTTGTTGGAGGCAAAGGTGGTGTTGGTAAAACCACAGTATCGTCTTCATTAGCCATGTTAGCAGCTAAAAGTGGAAAAAAAGTCTTACTGGTATCTACGGACCCTGCTCACAGCCTGTCCGACGTCTTCAATATGGACATTGGTGATCGTTTGCACCACGTTTCTGACAACCTCACAGTTATGGAGATTGATCCGGACAAAGAGGTGAAAGAACATATCGAACGTGTTAGTGCACAAATGAAGCGCTTTACCAACCCTGATTTATTCCCTGAAATTGAACGGCAAATGCGATTGACACAGCAGTCACCGGGTGCGCAGGAAGCCGCCATGCTCGAGCGCATTTGCAAGATTATTGATCAAGCCGAGCAAGACTTTGATTTGCTCGTTTTCGATACGGCACCAACAGGTCATACATTGCGGCTACTGTCTTTACCTGAAGCTATGGCGGCCTGGACACAAGGCATGCTACGTTCGCAAAAACGCTCAGAAGAACTCGACAGTGTCTTGGAGCACTTGTCACCTAAAGCAGGTAAAGATATTAATAACCCCATGGCAGACCCCTCTGAAAATGCCAGCGACGGTATGACAGAAAAGACCAAGGCCATTACTGAACAGTTATTGAATCGTCAACGCCTCTTTCAGCGTACCCGTCGATTGTTGCAAGACCCAACTTACACCGGCATTTTCTTCGTACTGACGCCTGAGCGCTTACCAATTAACGAAACTCAGCGTGCATTGCAGTCCTTAACCGAGGAGAAGCTAACGGTTTCTGGTGTGATCATTAATCGTATACTGCCTGAATCAATAGACGGTGGCTTCCTGGCGAAACGAAAAGAACAGGAACAAACCTACCTCAAGCTCATTGAAAGTACTTTCTCTCAATGGCCAAATTTCAAACTGTATTTACAAGAAGAAGACATTCATGGCGTCGATGCCCTGTCAGCATTTGCAAAAGAGCTAGAGCAAAGCGGCTTTTCTGTCTAAACCTTTCTAATTTCTTTCATCGCAAAGTCATCGTTTTGACCTAAACTGCGTATATATAACTATTTAACCTCAAGAATAAGGAGTAGACGATGCGTGCTGTCGGATACCACCGCTCTCTTCCTATTGATGACCCTAAGTCGCTAGAAGACATTGAAATTGACAAACCAACGGCCGGTGACCATGACTTATTGGTCAAAGTGAAAGCCGTTGCCGTTAACCCGGTTGATACTAAAATCAGGATGCGCGCGGAGCCAGAGTCCGACTATAAAGTCATCGGTTGGGACGCAGTCGGCGAAGTCGTCGAAACAGGAAGCAAGGTGAAAGGCTTCAGCGCCGGCGATCGAGTCTGGTATGCGGGCGATCTGACACGCCCGGGCTGCAATGCCGAGTACCAGGCGGTTGATTACCGTATAGCCTCACACGCTCCGGACACTTTAGACGACACTCAGGCAGCCGCCATGCCCCTAACGACAATTACCGCATGGGAACTGTTGTTTGATCGGTTACAAATTGATGCGCCCTCACCTCACGAAAAGCGTACGTTACTGATTGTTGGCGGTGCCGGCGGTGTTGGTTCAATACTTACGCAATTGGCGGTACAGCTGACCGATGCTACCGTTATCGCAACCGCTTCCCGCCCTGAGTCGCAACAGTGGGTGAAGGCATTAGGCGCACACCATGTTATCGATCACAGTAAGCCATTGGGTGATCAAATTAAACACCTCGATATTGGCCAGGTAACCGATGTGGCTTGTTTAACGCACAGCGAGCAGTATTTCGAACAAAGCATGGACTTTATGGCACCGCAAGGTCGCTTTAGCTTAATTGATGACCCCGCAGAGCCTTTGGATATTCGCTTAATGAAACAGAAGAGCATCAGTTTGCATTGGGAATTTATGTATACCCGATCGATGTTCACAACCACCGACATGATAAAGCAACAGGAATTGTTACAGTCGGTAGCAAATCTAGTCGACAACCATCAGATACGCTCGACGCTAGGCCAGAATCTTGGGTCAATGAATGCAGAGAACTTGAAACAGGCGCATGCGGCATTAGAAACGCATAAAACGATAGGCAAAATCGTCCTAACCGTCGACGAATAGTTTTACAAACATACATGAATGTATGTATAATTCTGCGGTACTTAAAAATAGACCAGCTAGAGGTATTTTGATGAAAAAGCGCTTTCAATTTGCGCCGTTATTTGCAGCGGGTATTTTTGCTTCCGCCGTCCTTAGTGGCTGTGGTGACGCGCCGCAGCAAGGCCAGCAACAGCAAGCTCCACAGGTTGAAGTGATAACGGTTCAACCTGAGTCTCTTGAACTCAGCACTCAGTTGCCTGGCCGTACCGCCGCGTTTCGCGTCGCGGAAGTTCGCCCACAGGTCAGCGGTGTATTACTAGAACGCACCTTTGAAGAAGGTACTTTTGTCGAAAAAGGCCAGCAACTGTATCAGATTGATCCAGCCACTTATGAAGCGGAGTTGGCCAGTGCCAAAGCAGAAGTACAGCGAGCAAAAGCGGTTTTACGCAGCTCAGAGCTTCGCTATAACCGTTTTCAGGAGCTTATCGAAGAAAATGCGGTCAGTCAGGACGAGTTTGACAGTGCCGAAGCCACTTATCTCCAAAATAAAGCGGCGGTGGCATTAGCCGAAGCACAACTTAAAAACGCTCGTATTAACCTTGAGTACACAAAGGTCAATGCCCCAATTAACGGTATTATTGGTCGTTCAAACTTTACCGAAGGTGCTTTAGTGACTGCTTCACAGCAAGAACCTCTGGTCACTATTAATCAGCTTGATCCTATTTACGTGGACATTAGTCAATCCAGCAAGCAATTCATGCAACTTCAGGCTGACATCCAGTCTGGTCGAATTGAAGCGAATGAATCAGGCAATGCGCCGGTTCGTTTAGAGCTGAACGGTTTAGACTTTAACCAGCAAGGCGAGCTGCTGTTTTCAGAAGTCAGCGTTGAGGAAGATACTGGCGCCATTTTATTAAGAGCTGTCTTCCCAAACCCGGACAAAACCTTATATCCCGGTATGTTTGTTAGAGCCGCAGTCAGTGAAGGTACAATCAACACGGCTCTCCTACTACCACAAAAGGCCGTCACCCGTGATCCTCGTGGTCGCCCTTATGTCATGCTGGTTAACGATAAAAACCAAGTCGAGCAGCGTATGATAACGACCGAACGAGCCATAGGCAGTGATTGGCTGGTCAGCAGCGGTGTTAAAGAAGGTGACACCATTATAGTGTCTGGCCTTCAAAAAGTTCGTCCGGGCGCGACGGTCCAAATTACAAACTCTGCCTCTAATGAACAGCAGTAAAGGATTCATCAATGGCTAAGTTTTTTATCAATCGACCCATATTTGCCTGGGTTATCGCGCTATTAGTCATGATGGCAGGTGCTATCGCGACCATTCAGTTACCGGTAGCTCAGTACCCCACCATTGCGCCGCCAGCGGTTGAAATACAAGTTAACTACCCGGGAGCCAATGCGGAAACCGTTTCCGATACGGTTACTAAAGTAATTGAGCAGAATATGACAGGTATTGATAACCTGCTTTACTTCTCATCGCAAAGTAACTTTGGTAACGCGACTATCAGCCTGACCTTTGCCTCTGGCACTGACCCTGACATTGCACAGGTACAGGTTCAGAATAAGCTCTCCCAGGCCACGCCTCAGCTTCCTCAGGAGGTTCAGGCGCAAGGTATAACCGTCAGTAAGTCCAGTAGCTCCTTCCTTATGGTTTTAGCGCTGGTTGCAACTGATGATCGTTATAATCAAACCGATTTAAGCGACTATATCGCCTCAAACATCCAGGATCCTATTGCCCGTACAACTGGCGTTGGTAATGTGCAACTGTTTGGTGCGCCTTACGCTATGCGTATTTGGGTTGACCCTTCAGCATTAGTTAACTATGGCATGACCATGGACGACTTGAAGTCGTCAATTCGCGCACAGAATGCGCAAGTGGCAGCAGGTGAACTTGGCGGGACTCCGGCTGTTGACGGTCAACAGCTGAACGCAACGATTATTGCGCAAACACGTTTATCAGAAGCGTCTGAGTTTGAGAATATTACTCTTAAAGTCATGCCAGACGGTTCTCAAGTACGCTTGAAGGACGTAGCACGCGTTGAAAAAGGCGCTGAAAACTACTCAATTGAAGCGAACTATAACGGTAAACCAGCAACCGGTTTAGCAATTAATCTGCAAACTGGCGCCAATGCACTTGAAACGGCTGAAGCGGTTAACGCTCGTATAGAAGAACTACAAGCATTTTTCCCCGATGGCATGAAAATGGTAACGGCCTATGACACCACGCCGTTTATCAAAATATCCATTTCGGAAGTGGCTCAGGTTTTAATAGAAGCGATTATTCTCGTATTCCTGTTAATGTTCGTTTTCTTACAAAACCTGCGAGCAACACTGATCCCTACTCTGGCTATACCTGTCGTTATTCTTGGTACCATGGGTGTTATGGCACTGGCTGGCTTTTCTATCAACACGCTAACCATGTTTGGCATGGTGTTATCGATAGGTCTTTTGGTGGATGATGCCATCGTTGTTGTCGAGAACGTCGAGCGACTGATGTCAGAAGAAGGCTTGTCACCTAAACAGGCAACCATTAAGTCGATGGGACAAATTACCGGCGCGTTGATTGCTATCGGCGTGGTTATGGCGGCCGTATTTGCACCAATGGCATTCTTCCCCGGCTCAACCGGTGCCGTTTACCGACAGTTCTCACTGACAATTATTACCTCTATGGGTCTGTCTGTACTTGTCGCAATTATTTTCTCACCAGCCTTGTGTGCGACACTATTAAAGCCGGTCAAGCACGACAAAAACGACGGCTGGGGTCCACTGGGTTGGTTTAACCGTACTTTGGAAAAGTGGACAGTTAAGTACACCAACTCTGTCGGTTATATATTACGCCGAACCATGCGTTTCGGGCTTATTTATTTAGGTATTATTGGCGTATTAATTTTCTTATTCACGCGCCTGCCGGCCGCATTCCTACCGGATGAAGACCGTGGTGTTTTCCTAACGCAAATGCAGCTTCCTGTTGGATCAACGCTGCAACAATCAGTAGACACCATGGACAAAATTGAGAACTACTATCTCAATCAGGAAGACGCCGTTCAGTCGGTATTCTCTGTGGTTGGTTTTAGTTTCTCTGGCCGTAGTCAGGCCAATGGTATCGCGTTTGTTCGCTTGAAAGATTGGAGCGAGCGTGACGAGAGCCAGAGCGTCGAAGCTGTGATTGGACGGGCTTTTGGGTTCTTCGCTGGTATTAAAGAAGCCATGATCTTCGCTTTTAACCTTCCACCAATTCCGGAACTTGGTGTAGCCAGTGGTTTCAACTTGTTCTTACAAGATCGCGGCAACATTGGTCACGCAGGTCTTATTGAAGCGCGTAATCAATTACTAGGCATGGCCTCTCAAAGCGATAAATTAGTACAGGTTCGTCCTAACGGTCTGCCTGACGCGCCACAGTTGCGCATTGATATCGACTTTGAAAAAGCACAAGCGCTGGGCTTAACGATTGCCAGTATTAACGACACTTTAAGTACGGCCTGGGGCTCTGCCTATGTCAACGACTTTATCGACCGAGGTCGAGTGAAAAAAGTTTACATACAAGGCGAAGCGGATGATCGCATGCTACCTGAGGATATCAACGAATGGTACGTGCGCAACAACCAGGGCGATATGGTGCCGTTTAGCTCTTTCGCAAGTTGGGAATGGACGTATGGTCCACAACGTGTCGAAAGTTATAACGGTGTCGCAGCACTTGAAATACAAGGTCAGGCGGCGCCTGGTATCAGTACCGGTGAAGCCATGACCGAAATTGAGAACCTTATTGCTCAATTGCCACCAGGTATTGGCTTTGAATGGACGGGTATCTCATTGCAGGAGCGTCAATCTGGTAACTTTGCGCCGATACTCTACACCGTCTCTATTGTCGTGGTATTCCTGTTCCTGGCTGCACTGTACGAGAGTTGGTCAATTCCGTTCTCCGTCATGCTGGTTGTGCCCTTGGGGATCTTAGGGGCGGTAATCGCCGTGATGCTGCGTGGCATTTCCAACGACGTATACTTCCAGGTGGGTCTATTGACAACTGTCGGGGTATCGGCACGTAATGCCATACTCATTGTCGAGTTCGCCAAAGACCTACAAGCTCAGGGCAAAGAGCTGCTCGACGCTACAATGGAAGCGGTCAGATTGCGTCTACGCCCTATTTTAATGACCTCACTGGCGTTTATCTTCGGTGTTATGCCATTAGCGTTAAGTGATGGTGCCGGCGCTGCCAGTCGTAATGCCATTGGTACTGGGGTTATCGGCGGTATGATAGGCGGAACGGTACTGGCAATATTTTTTGTACCGTTATTCTTCTATGTGGTGAGAAAAATCTTCCCACCGAAAGAAGTGGAAGAATAGCCTAAGTCAGGCGACCAGCAATAAACTGCCATAAAAAAACCGGAGCACTAGCAGCTCCGGTTTTCTTTTATGCGAGACAAATTGAACTAACGCTTTGTTTCGTCTTCATCTTTTACTTCATATTCACCGTCAATAACCGAACCGTCTGAATAATCACTTTGATGATTCCTCTGCTGACGATAACTTTCCTGCTGTTCATATTGACGTTGTTGGTTTTGATAGTGTTGTTTGGCTTGTTTACGCATACGCCACACTTGCTTGATGGTATGACGCTGACGCCAAAGCACAGGAATCATTAACAACACTAAAATTCCGGCAATCACTAAACCGAAAGCTAACCCTAAGCCAACAATAACAATCAGCAGTAATAACCCAAGAATTCGGGTAAGCCAGTTTCCTGAGGTCGGTGAACCTCCGGTTCGGCTGTTTTGTCCGCCTTGGCTGAAACGTATATAAAGCTTATCTCGTTTATCTGTCATAACGACTCCTACAACTCTCCATCAGTTAAGACAACAAGACAGAATATCTGTTCCAGCCAAGTCATCTACGGTTTTACTTGCGCATATCTTCAGTCGCTTTACGAGCAGCTTCAAATTCATTACCCGGTGCCCACTTCGGCCACTCACGTGAATTCGCTAACTCTTTACCAACCGAATAAAATAACGACATATCCTGCTGTACGCCGCGTAAATCCCAGTTTTCATCAAACTCGTCGGCAGGCTTATGGTAAGCATCGCGATTAAAAATAGCACGCTGCTCTTCGCCCCATTCACGTCCTTTCGTGAAGTGATCATTCCCGCCTTTTGCATACAGCATTGGCACACCTTTCTTCGCGAGATTGAAATGATCAGAGCGATAGAAAAAGCCTTTTTCCGGTGTCGGCTCTGGTGATATATATCTATCTTGGGCCTCTACGTAAGGTTTCAAGTAGTCATCCATATTTGAGTTACCGTAACCCACAACCACCATGTCTTTCATTGGACCGTAAACATTCATCACATCCATGTTAATACCGCCGACAGCTTTGCCCAATGGTAGCAACGGGTTGTTGGCATACCAGGCCGAGCCTAACAGACCACTCTCTTCGGCACCCACTGCGGCAAAAACAATTGAGCGCTCAGGACGGGGTTCTTTCGAGAACTCTTCTGCCATAGCCATCAATGCAGCCGTACCTGATGCATTGTCTTGCGCACCATTATAAATAGGGTCATCTTCGCGCACCGGATCCATACCTAAATGATCATGATGAGCCATATAAATAACGTGCTCTTCGGGGTACTTAGTGCCTTCAATGTAACCAATAACGTTGTTGGTATTTAAGTATTCATACTTGTTATTGATGGTCATGGACGCCTGGATACCCAGCGACTGAGGCTTAAACTTACCGCTAATCGCCTGCTCTTTCATTTGCTCAACATTTTTGCCAACCGATGCAAACAAGGCATTGGCGCTTTCTTCAGTAATCCAGCCTTCAACAGCGGCGCGATTCATGTTTTTATTGTCGCGCTTTAAGTCAAATTTTACGGGTGAACCACCCGCTACAACGCCCCAACCGTAACCAGCAGGACCTGTTTCGTGAATAACAAAAGCAGCTTTTGCCCCCTGGCGCGCCGCTTCTTCATACTTGTATGTCCAGCGGCCATAGTAAGTCATCGCGTTGCCGTTAAAAAGTTCCGGGTCGCCTGTTGCATAGCCCGGGTCATTGACAAACATCACCACGGTTTTGCCTTCTACGTCCAGCCCCTCGTAGTCATTCCAGTCATATTCCGGTGCGACAATGCCGTAACCCACAAAAACAACATCGCTGTTATCTAAGCTCACGTCTTCAACAACACGCGGCGTCCACGCCATCATCTCTGTGCGATATTGCATAGGCTCCGGAGCTGCCTCACCCGAGAAACTCAGCGAGCTGACTTTATAAGGCATTAATTTAACCAGCGGCAGTGGCTGGCGATACGAGTTATTCTCTTCGTCGTATGGCTTTAAACCCCACTCGCGGAAATGGTTTTCAATAAAGCTTACCGCTTTCTCGCCGCCTTCTGATGCCGGCGCACGACCTTCGAACTCATCTGACGCCAAGGTTTTTAAATAATTTTTATAATTAGGGTTAAATGCGGAATCTTTAATATCAGCAGTCGCCTTTTCTGTCGGCTTAGCTTCTTCATTTGCCGGCCCACAGCCGGTTAATACGGTAAGGCCAATCAGACCTGCTAGTGCGTATTTCATTGTATCTCCTTTTATCTGTTTATTATTTCTTGTTCTTACATGAACCGTTTTCATCAGCTAAGTAAATACGGTCGCCCAAGCGCACATTGTGTTCCTCGAAAAAACCAGCATTCACTTCTAATACACTCCAATACGGTTTACCCGGCGAGTAACTTCTGCATTGATTTGGATCGTTGCTACCACAAGGTCTCATCGTAAAAGTTTTGACGATTTTTCCTTGTTTGTCTAAATACGCAATGTCGAGAGGAATTAAGGTTTGGTACATCCAAAAACCGCCGTAGCCTGGTCTTTTATGATCGTATCGAAAAAGCATCCCCTCATATTTTCCTAAATATTCTCGTTGCATTAGCCCACGAGCCTGCTGAGCCTGAGTATCGGCCAGTTCAACCAACAGGGGCGATTGAACGCCTTCCAGACAAGCCACGGCTCTGTCAAACTGCTGAGGTGCTGGTACTGACCACTGCTGAGACCATGCCGATACCGACACCAAGACCAGTATAGCCATTAAACACGTGCTGATACGTCCCATACTGTATTCCCTTTTAAAATGAGCTAGAGGTTATTTATTGATTTTGTCCTATCCCAGCGCTAACCGCAATGTTCATTAACTTGAACACGACAGCTCAGCAGGAGGTTGCCCCGACTCAGGAGGGAGAACCCAGCGAGTACTTTTATGTTTCTCCTCAAATGGGGTCATCAGTGCGCTGATGTACTCGTTAAGAGCCTCATCACTTCCTTGTTCAGCCTGCTCAATAACGTATTGAGCATGATGAGTACGTAAAATCACCAGTGGATTTACTCGCTTCATTGTTTCCGTATCGGGCTTATTCGCAACGGCTTCTGTGTAATCATTCAGCCAGCTCTGCCCGTTTTCATTTATTCGCTGGGCGATTTCTCCTAAATTGCCGCTCAGTGATTGCCAATTACCTTCCAATATAGCGCTCAATGCCCGGTAGCTCAGGTTATAGTCGAGCTGATAAGTTTCCAAAAGCATTAGCCAGCCGCTAATTAACGACCAACAGGTGTCATTATTAGAAACATCAGTGAGTCCGAGCCGTTGCTTCATAACGTTTAAAAAGGTTTCTCTTAGCACGGGCTCATAACCTTCCAGTACATCATTAACAGACTGGTCGTCAGTAAACCCTCCTAACGCATGAGCTAGTCGTTTCAAGTTCCATAACCCCACACCGGGTTGTTGCATAAAACCATACCGTCCAGCGTGATCAGTATGATTAAAAATATGGTTAGGTTTATATTCATCAAAAAAGGCATAGGGGCCATAATCAAACGTTTCTCCGGCCAGGCTCATGTTGTCCGTATTCATCACCCCATGCACAAAACCGTAAGCCTGCCATTTTGCTATCATCTCAGCGGTAGCTTCGACCACATGGCGGAATTGTTCAGATACGGATTTGTTTGCTGCGCCAGGCCATATAGACTCAATACTGTATTGCCACAAGCGCTTGGCACTGTCTTCTAAGTTTCGGTAAAGGCAATGTTCAAAATGACCAAAGCGAATGTGCGTTCGGGCAACCCGAACCAGCATAGCACCGGGCTCGACGGTCTCTCGTTGAATTTGACCTTCAGTGGAGACTAACGCCAACGCGCGAGTCGTTGGAATACCAAGCGCATAAAAGGCTTCACTGGCAAGCAGTTCGCGAATGGATGAGCGCAAAACCGCGCGGCCATCGCCACCGCGGCTATAAGGCGTTGGCCCGGCACCTTTAACATGTAAATCATAGAGGGCATCCGGCGCCTGTACCTGCCCGACAAGCAGTCCTCGTCCATCACCTAAATAAGGGTTAAAGTGACCAAACTGATGTCCTGCGTATTTCTGCGCGATGGGTTTAGTGCCCGGCCAGTCTTTGTTACCTGAAACCCAATCCACTAACGCTCCCGGCGCACTGTCACCACCGCTCAACGCCTTCCACAAGGCGTCATTTACCCAACGTAAGCGGCCTTTGCCGTCAGGTTGTATTGACTGAGCGTGGCCCAGTTCGGGGAACTTATCAGCGAATTGATTATCGAAACGTAGTGGCATACATCCTCCTGATGTATCTATTGTTACACAGTAGACGAGGCTTGCATAACTAACAAAAAATCAGCTAAGGTGCGCTAAAAGACAATAACAGCACGGCCTTGGCAGTAAAAGGAGCCACATGCAACTTCAATCTTTAAGATGTATCACCGCGATTGGCGGCGGGCACGGTCTGGGTCGTGTACTTTCAACGTTATCTTTTATGAAGCATAAGCTGGTTGGTATTGTGGCAACAACAGACAATGGCGGTGCCACCGGGCTTCTTAGAGCCTCTCAGCATTGCATTGCCTGGGGCGATATTCGCAACTGCCTGTCGCAACTGGTTGAGCAACCGTTGGCTGCCGAAGTTCTTAACTACCGTTTTGACTCGGATTCGGCGCTAAAAGGCCATAATTTAGGTAACTTACTCCTTTATACACTGGATCAGTTAAGCGCACGTCCGCTCGACGGCATTCAGCTTTTAAGTCGACTGCTTAATGTCGACAACCGCATTCTTCCTATGTCGGAATGCCCGACCGATCTTATCGCAACCACCAGTGACGGCATTCAATGTCACGGCGAAATTCATATCGACAAACTGCCCAGCATGCCTCACAAGCTTGAGCTTTCGGGTCAGGTTAAAGCCACTCCTGAGGCAGTTCGTCATATTAAAAACAGTCAGCTCATTCTTATAGGACCGGGCAGTTTTATGACCTCCGTCATGCCGCCGCTATTAGTGCCGGAAATTTGTGAGGCGCTGAAAAACACTCGGGCCAAGGTCATATTTATAGATAATTTGGTCGACGAGCATGGTCCTGCTGGTGAATTATCACTAACAGAAAAGCTGGAGTTTATGAAATTTGAATTAGGCCAGCAGGTAGTTGACCTAATTTTGAGTAACAAGCAAGAAAAGGGGTTACCGGTGCCGGTTATTGGCGGCCTGACAAGCGACACCGACGTTCATTATCGCCATAATACCAACAGCTTGCTGAATACCTTAGAACAGGCGGCACACCAACTGCTGGTGGAAAGCGCTTAACCGCCGTCGGCAGAAATACGTGAGGCAACTGCGCCGTGCTGATCTTTGTATTTGGCGTCATCCCTTTTGTTGTATGGACGCGCACATTCCTGCCCTAACGGCTCAAAGCTGATGGCACCAATTTTCATTCCAGGGCGCAACGCCAACGGCAACTTCCCACTGTTGTAAAATTCAAGAACAATCTGCCCGGACCAACCCGGATCGATGCGGTGAGCCGTAACGTGTACCATTAATCCTAAGCGCGCCAATGACGAACGACCATCAAGCCAACCGACCATGTCAGCAGGAAGCTGAATAGACTCATGCGTGACCGCTAACGCAAACTCGCCCGGATGGATGAAAAACGCCTGACCATCTTTGAGTTTAATTTCATCACTCATGACCTCATGGATAGCCGCCTCAATCGCTTCCCGGGAGCCGCTTATGTCAATAAATGGCGCGGCGTGATCCTGCAAAACCCGAAATTCATTACCGAGATGGATATCCAGGGTAACACCTGAAATATCCGTCACCTTAGGTGCCGGTGTTACCCCTATTTTTCCTTCCGCCAAATGTTGTTCGATTTCGGTATCGGTTAAGCGCATTCTTATTCACCTGTGACTGTTGTCTTTATCTTTTGTCTAGCGCGTACTATAGCGAATTTTTCCGCTGATAATAGAGGCTGGCAGCAACATGTTGTGCTGACGCCATAATTATTTGACTTAACTTATGTTCCGGCTGTTTTAACAGCAACGGTTCATTGCCATCAAGGCTATCGCGCAATTCTGTCGACAGTGGCCATTGCCCCAATACCGGCAGCTTATTTTCTTCGGCAATAGCAACACCACCACCCTCGCCAAACACCGGGTCTTCATGCCCACAACTCGGGCACTGATAATAACTCATGTTTTCCAGCACGCCTATCATCGGAATGTTCAGTTTATTAAACATGGCAATGCCTTTTTCAGCGTCTCGCAATGCCACCGACTGAGGCGTTGTCACCACAACCGCACCGGTTACCGGCAGTTTTTGAGCCATAGTCAGCTGAATATCGCCAGTGCCCGGAGGCATATCGACAATCAAATAATCGAGATTTGGCCATGCGGTGTCTTTGTAGAGCTGCTGCAAGGCGCCACTGGCCATTGGTCCACGCCAAATTGTAGCGTCCTTTTCGTCCACCAAATAACCCAGTGAATGCACGTAAATACCATGACGCTCCATGGGAACCATCTTGTTATTTGCGGTTAGCTCAGGTTCTTTATGAGCTTTACCCAGCATGGTTGGTATAGACGGTCCGTAAATATCGGCATCTAACAAGCCCACTTTGGCTCCCAGCTGACTGAGTGCTAATGCCAAATTCACGCTAACAGACGACTTACCAACACCGCCTTTGCCCGACGACACCACAATGACATTACCGGTAGTTAACGGCAAATCGGGCTGCGAATTTTTAAGCTTTTCAACTTGGCTGTTTATTTCCCAGTCAAACCCAGCCAGCTCGTCTTGCTCTTTTAACGACCTTAACAGCGGCTCACCAGCAGCAAAAGGCACATTCAGTACTCGAGTATTACCAGAGCCAGTTACCCACTCATTCGGTATGCCGTTCGGGAATATTTTGTCGAAAAAATTTGCCATTGGACGTCCTGTTGTAGCTGTGTATCGAGCATAGCCTATGGTAACATGAGTCTCAGTAACTTTGGGTTTGACTTAAATTAATTAACGAATACGGAAGCATAATTTCGCATGAGCCAATCCGCACGAAAAATTCTAGTGACCAATGCATTACCATACGCTAACGGACCTATTCATATAGGTCACATGTTAGGCTACATTCAAGCCGATATCTGGGTACGTTTCCAGAAACTAAGAGGCCATGAATGTCATTTCATGTGCGCCGATGACGCACACGGCACCCCTATTATGCTGAAAGCTCAGCAAATGGGTATTACGCCGGAACAAATGATAGGCGATATGCAGCGCTCACACGAAGCGGACTTCAGTGACTTTTTGGTGGGCTTTGACCACTACTACAGCACCCACAGTGACGAAAACAAAGAGCTGGCCGAAACGATTTATAACCGTCTCGACAAAGCAGGACACATAAAAACCAAAGTTATCGAACAGCTGTATGACCCGCAAAAAGAAATGTTTCTGCCCGACCGCTTTGTTAAAGGGGAATGCCCTGACTGCGGCGCAGAAGACCAGTACGGCGACAACTGTGACGTTTGTGGCGCAACTTATGCCCCAACGGACTTAAAAAACCCCAAGTCTGTTGTCTCTGGCGCAGAGCCAGAGCTGCGAAACTCAGAGCATTACTTTTTTGACTTACCCGCGTTCGGGGACATGCTGAAAAGCTGGACACGCTCCGGCTCGTTACAAAATGAAATGGCCAACAAACTTAACGAATGGTTTGAGCAAGGATTGCAACGCTGGGATATTTCCCGCGACGCCCCCTACTTTGGCTTTAAAATCCCAGGTACCGAAAACAAGTATTTTTATGTTTGGCTGGATGCGCCAATTGGCTACATGAGTAGCTTTAAAAACTACTGTGATACTACCGGCAAGGCTGACTGGGACACATACTGGCAAGCCAACAGCGAGGCAGAGCTGTATCACTTTATTGGCAAAGACATTATCTATTTCCATAGCTTGTTCTGGCCTGCCATGCTTAAAGGTGCCGATTTCCGCCAGCCAACTAACGTCTGGGCGCACGGGTTTATTACCGTTAACGGCACTAAAATGTCGAAGTCGAAAGGTACTTTTATAAAGGCACGAACTTACCTTGATCACTTAGATCCTGAGTATCTGCGCTATTATTTTGCTGCTAAATTAACAAGCCGTATTGATGATTTAGACCTGAACCTGACGGACTTCGCGCAACGCGTGAACTCTGACTTAGTGGGTAAAGTCATTAATATCGCCAGCCGCTGCGCTGGTTTTATTCAGAAGAAGTTTGACGGTAAATTGTCTTCCAATGTAGCTGACTCAGCGCTAATGGAAGACTTTCAAACAGCAGGCGCAGATATTGCTGAGCTTTATGAAAAGCGTGAGTTTTCAAGAGCGATGCGCGACATAATGGCTCTTGCCGATCGCGCTAACCAGTACATTGCTGACAAAGAACCCTGGCAGCTTATTAAGAAAGAAGGTGCCGAGCAGGAAGTTCATGAAATTTGCTCGTTAGGCATTAACTTATTCCGTGTTTTGATGGTTTACCTAACTCCGGTACTGCCAAAATTGTCAGCAGACGTTCAGCACTTCCTGAATGACACCTTCACTTGGGAAAGTCATAAAACCGTATTAACTGACCACCCAATTAACAAGTTTAAAGCGCTTATGCAGCGCATTGACATGAAAGACATTGACGCCATGATTGAAGATTCAAAACAGCAACAACCACAAGCGCCAGAGCAGCCGGCAGTGGCAAACGATGAATTAAAGAAAGAGCCTCTCGCCGATGAAATTTCTTTTGACGACTTTGCGAAAGTTGACTTACGTGTAGCACTTATTGCTAATGCTGAACATGTTGAAGGCGCCGATAAACTGTTGAAATTAACGCTGGATTTAGGTGGCGAAAAGCGTCAGGTATTCGCGGGTATTAAATCCGCTTACAAACCGGAAGAATTAATTGGTCAGCACACTGTTATGGTGGCTAATTTAGCGCCGAGAAAAATGCGCTTTGGTATGTCTGAAGGCATGGTATTAGCAGCAGGCCCTGGAAAAGATGAGATCTACATTCTTAACCCTCACGAAGGCGCAAAACCTGGCATGAGAGTAATGTAGTCACTGTCGATTAATCCATTGAGATAATTCGACAACCTAGCAAGTAATCGCCGCTGTTGTTGTCCAGTCTTTGGCTGTGAACGACTTCAGCGGTTGCTTTTAACGGAGGTACCCCGCCACTAGAAACGATAGCCACTGATAGTTGCTGGCCTTTTTCCAGTTCAACCGGTACTTTCAACGACAGTCCTTCCGCACTTAAATCTAAACACACCGCATCAAGAGAGTGTGCTTCGCCAGATTTATCAAAGCTGACTTTCGCATCGGCGTTTATCGACATTCTCATAAAGTTTCGATTGTCATTCGACTCAAGCATGAGTTTCCTTAACTGTTATTAAAGTGTAAATGTCACTTCAGTTTTAGCACGCTTTGGCCGATAAAAAAACATTATCGGATAACAAGGAACCGTCATCATGGTTGAGGCCAAATTTTCAATAGGACAACTGGTAACCCATTCAATTTACGGATATCGCGGTGTTATTATTGACGCCGACCCCGAGTTTACCCTGTCTGACAGTTGGTATGAGAAAATGGCAACTACCAAGCCTTCCAAACAACAGCCTTGGTATCATATCCTCGTGAATAATTCTTCAATACAAACGTATGTTAGTGAAAGCAGCCTGGATGTCGATTTGTCAGAGCAGGAAATTCAACACCCCATGATAGACTTGGTATTTTGTGGCAAGTCACACGGACAATACAAACTCGCCGAAAACCTCAACTAAAGTTGCTCCTTTTCAGCGCTATGGTTACCATTAAGTAACACTTAGACACAAGGAATTGGGCATGGCTGAAGAAACCCTTTTTTCGAAAATTATAAATCGCGAAATCCCGGCGGATATCGTCTACGAAGACGAGAGCGCGCTTGCCTTTAAGGACATTAATCCACAGGCACCGGTACACTTTTTGATTATTCCGAAAGAGCCCATCGCAACCGTTAACGACATTGACGAAGACAATGCGCATTTAGTGGGACATTTGTATGTAGTTGCGTCGAAGCTTGCTGCTCAATACGGCGTTGCCGACGACGGGTATCGTTTAGTCATGAACTGTAATGAGTACGGCGGTCAGTCCGTTTATCATATTCACCTGCACTTGTTAGCAGGCAAACCGCTTGGCTGGCCACCGTACACGGACACCCCGAAGCAGGGCTAAATCAAGGACGGTATCTGGGGTCAAGAATTCTATCGACTAACCAGCTATCGCCGTTTTCAATGAGTACAACATCGCGGCTGTCTTTGTTGTACTCACCTTTGTATTCTCCTTCAAACAGCACTGTCGCGCGAAGTTCATCTGAATGGTTCAGATAGTCACCCAGTGAATCACTGACTACTTCCAACTCTACTTTGTCGTAATAACGACCCAGCACATAGCGCTGTACCGAGCTGACAGCCGCATAATGGTTAATCAGATCAACCATGCGTGGCGATGCAAAACGCTTGGCTTTCTCTAAGTCTCGCTCTTCATAAATCGCCTGATAAAATCCCTGAATGACTTCCGTTGGCGTTGCTGTATCTAAATCCACCGCTTCTTCGTCACTACAGCCCGCAAGGCCTATTAAAGCGCCAACCACTAATAGACCGCTTAACAGTTTTCTCATTTTATTCTCCCTTTGCGATACCTTCCCTGCGGGGGTCAGCTGCTCCAATTAATTTACCACTGTCAGTTATGGTTATACCATGCAAACCACTATTTAAATCAAGTACTTTGACATTATGCCCTCGAGCTTCAAGCGCATCTTTTAAGTTGCTGATGTCGCGTCCTTTCTCGAGCGACGTATAGTCATTTCGGTTGGTCACATGCCCCAGATTGACAGCGTCCTGAATGTCCATGTCCCAGTCAAGTAACGCCACTAAGCTTTGTGTCACATAATTAATAATGCGACTACCGCCGGGTGAGCCTATTGCGTGCACCACCTGTTTACCTTCTTCATTGAGCACGATAGCCGGCGCCATAGAGCTACGAGGCCGTTTACCCGGCTCCACTCGGTTGGCATACTTTTGCTCACCATCGCCGGGTGCTAATGAAAAGTCAGTCAGTTGGTTATTCAGCAAAAAACCTCTCACCATAACCGTTGAGCCAAAGCCCATCTCAATACTGGTGGTCATCGACACCACATTACCTTCATCATCGACAATAGAAACATGGCTAGTATTTGGCAATTCGTAAGCAATGTCCTGCTGGTATTTAGGCAGCAATTCGGTACCCGGTTGTGCTTTGCCTAAATCCTTATCAGTAATCAGCTTTGCCCGCTGAGCTAAGTAATTTTTATTCAACATAGCCTCAACAGGGACTTCCACAAAGTCAGTATCAGCTATCCATTGGTTTCGATCCGCAAACGCTAACTTAGACGCCTGAGTAAACAGATGAACAAACTCTTCGCTATTCGGCTCTAAATTGCCAATTTCAAAGTTTTCCAAAATACCTAAGGTTTGTTGCGTAGTAATACCGCCCGAACTTGGTGGCCCCATACCGCAAACCTGATAAGCACGGTATTCGCTGCAGACCGGCTCACGCAGTTTCGCTTCGTAATTTGCCAAGTCATCTAAGGCTAACACGCCCGGTTCAATTGGGCTGTTTTGTACTGCCTCGACAATGTCTTTTGCTATTTCGCCTTGGTAAAAGACATCGACACCCTCTGACGCAATTAAGCTTAGGCTTGTCGCGTATTCTTCATTTTTTAAAAGCTGTCCGACTTTTAGCGGCTCACCGTTTGGAAAAAAGTAGTCACTAGCTACCGGCATTTTCTTAACACCGGGGTTAATCTCCAGCTCGACCAATTTAGCAAGACGCGGCGATACCTCAAAACCTTGTTCCGCCAGCTTAATCGTGTCGTCAAACAAGCTGCCCCACTCTTTTTCACCCCACTTAGAATGAGCTAGCTCGAGTCCTCTTAAAATGCCCGGTGTACCGACAGAGCGTCCACCAACAACAGCATCTATCCACTTAGCTGGTTTGCCGTTTTCATCCAAAAACAATGCTTCCGTCGCCGCCATTGGTGCAGTTTCCCGAGCATCAATTGAATACAGCTTTTTAGCCTCATTGTCCCAATATAAAATAAAGGCACCGCCACCAATACCGGACGACTGCGGTTCAACAAGACCCAGCATTGCCTGAACTGCAATAGCCGCATCCACCGCTGAGCCTCCTGCCTTTAAGACGTTATAGCCAGCCTCAACCGCATGCGGGTTGGCTGCTGCAACCATAAACTCGTCAGTTTTTACGGATTGTTTTTGTTGAAAGCCAGTCGCCGCCTCGGGCTCACGAACCTCCTGCTGTTGGGGTTGGCAGGCGCTAACAGCTAGTAACGCCGCCGCTAAAGCAGTAATGCGATATTTCATATAACCTCATTCATATTCACATTTAATTCCCCTATCATACGAAGCTGAGTTTGCCCACGCAATGAAAAGGACGTTGGATGCACTATTTAAATCGATACTGGGTTGGTCTGGTTCTCATTTTGGCCATTTCTTGCTTTTTACAGCTTATGCCCGATTGGCATCAACAGCTAACATTCCACAGTGAAACCGTTATGTCACAAGGCTGGCCGCTAATTACGACGCATTTTATTCACCTAAACTGGACCCATGCCTTATTTAATTTTGCCGGGCTAGCATTGATTGTGGTTATTTGGCGGGAATACTGGAATACGCGCTGGCTCGTCAATGCATTACTACTGAGTTCGGCTGCCACTTCGCTCATTTTGTGGCTGCTGCCCTTTACCATTATTTTTGTGGGTCTGTCCGGCGTACTGCACGGACTACTGGGCTATTGCTTAATTAAAGATATAAAAGCCGGAAAAAAATGGATGTGGCTCATTGTTATTGCTCTCATCGGCAAAGTGGTTGTTGAGCTTTTAGGTTGGCAGCCCGACCATTTCGTGGGCCAGCACGTCAGCGTCATTCATGCAGCAGGGCTATTAACCGCTTTATTACTTTATAAACTAGAACGGCGCCGTATTAGCGACGCCGTTCCCCATAAAGATTAAGCGTTTTCGCTTACTTTAGGTTTTCCTCGAACAATTTAAAAATACGACGGTATTCGTTCAGCCAGCTTTCTGGCTGACGGAAACCGTGTGGTTCAACCGGGTAGATAGCCGTTTCCCAGTCTTCTTTCTTCAGTTCGATTAAACGTTGTACCAAGCGCACGCTGTCCTGGAAAAACACGTTGTCATCAATCATTGGCGAGTTGATGAGCAACGCATCTTCAAGTCCTTCTGCGAAGTAAATCGGTGAACTTTGGCGGTACGCAATGGTATCGTCCTGCGGTAGGTTCAGAATGTTCGACGTGTAGCCAACATTGTAGTGAGCCCAGTCCGTTACCGGTCGCAATGCAGAGCCCGCTTCAAACAGCCCCGGCTCTTTAAACAACGCCATAAAAGTCAGGAAACCACCGTAAGAACCGCCATAAGTACCAAGGCGATCGCCATCGACATTCAGGTTGGTTTCCAGGTAGCTGGCTACATCGACCAAGTCTTCCACTTCTGGCGTGCCCATTTGGCGATAAATCGCCGTTCGCCAATCGCGTCCATAGCCTTTAGAACCACGATAATCGAGGTCAGCCACAACGTAACCATGTTTATTCAGCAAGCTATGAAACATGAACTCCCGGAAATAACCTGACCAGCCCATGTGCGCGTTCTGTAAGTAGCCGGCACCGTGAATAAATACCACCGCCGGATACTCGTCAGCACGCTCAGCATCAAAACCTTCTGGCGTGTATATACGCGTATAAACAGGTTCATCAACATGGCTGGACGGAACCCCAACAACGTCCGGCGCAGTCCAGTCAATACTTAAGAACTTCTCAGACACCGTGTGGGTTATACGCTCTGCCGCATCACTTGCATTCACAGCTTTGTGATAAAGTTCCGGCGGCATCAATGGCGTTGAATGCGTCAGAATAAGTTCGTCAGCTTGCGGGCTCAGCTCAAACGCTGTCATACCATCTAAATCGGTCATAGCTTCCGGCTCACCGCTACCATCGGTTTTTACACGGTAAACTTCGTAAATGCCCGGATGCTCAATGTTTGCCTGAAAATACAGGTACTCGGCATCGCTGCTTAACTCTGCAGTTTCAACAACATAGTTGCCTTCAGTGAGCTGCTGAGTGTCGCCATTCAACGATTTAACATACAGATGCGAATAGCCATCGGCTTCAGACATAAACCATAAGCTACTGTCGTTTAACCAGCCAAACTCGTTATGGGTGTAGTTAATCCAGGCATCATCGTGCAGGCGATCCTGTGGCACTAATTTTTTGCCGGCGAAATCAACAGTCGCAATCCAGCGGTCTTTGTTGTCCCAGGCTTCCAGCATCACAGCCAGTTCCGTGCCGTTTTCATTCCACTGAATCGCACCGTTTTCCCAGCCCCAGTCAGCCATCAAGTGAATAGGACGCGGCTTTTCTTCTGACTCATAGCTTTCGCCACGCGCCTCGTGGTTTTCGCGCTTAACATCTGCCAGAACATCTTCATTCCAGCCCGGCAGCGTGTTGTACGTTAACGTCGTGTCCGAGTGACTTTCTAAATCCAGAATCACTAACTGGTCTTCATCCGGTTGTGCGTCAGCGACACGGCGACGAACGCGTTCACTGGAAACACGGCCATCTTCGTTAATATAATTTGGCATGATATCGCCGTCTTCGCGCCATTTATTTGGCTCGCTAATAGCGGCAATAATTTTATCGCCACGGGGCGACAATCGCGCCTGAACCAGTTCTTTTGACTTATCTAAATAGAACGGCTTTGGTGCTAAGCTCGAGTTCTGCGACTGCAGTTGCTGTTGGCGTTCAAAACGCTCTGCAGCCGCTTTACGCTCTTTCTGCACATACTGAATGAGCTGCTGTTCTTCTTTTGCTAAGTAGTCTTTTGGCTCTTCATTCGCTTTTGGCGCATCTTCAAATTTAATCGAGGCAACCTGACGCGTCAGACCGGAATTCACATCGACCACATAAAAGTCATTGCCTTGCTGATAGCTTAAAGAGCCATCCGTCATGGCTTGTAAGTTATGCTGACGGGCTTCGTCGCGGGTCAATTGCTTAACGCTACCGTCGCCAAAGCGAGCAAAAACATTGCCTTCATAGGTATAGGCCAGCCAATTACCTGCAACTGACTGTTCTTTTTCATCCGCCACGTAAAGATGATAGTCCGACAGTGCCACTTTAGAAGCTTCGCCTTCAGCATTGTTGATAATCATCAGGTCACGAATGTCACTGCCTTCGCGCTTCTGATAAAACAGAATATGCTCACCGTCCATGCTCCAAAAAGCATTTTCCGGGAAGCGACCCATCCAGTCAGGGTCAGCCATAATCTGTTCCATGGTAAGTTCTGCAGTGCCTTGTGCGGAAGCTAGCGGGTCAGCACTTAACGTTTGTACCTGTGGCGCCGTTGCATTGGTTGTGTTTGCGGTTTCATTTGCAGGGGTTGTAGATGCGCAAGAGGCGGCCATTAATGCCGCCCCTATTGCCATCACTAGACGTGATTTGACCATTTAGTTATTCCTTATTGTGCGTCTGGCTGATTCTCTGGGCGTGCTTGTTGTACCGCATTTAATTCTTGTAAGCGGTCATGCACTGCCGTAAGCGTTGGGTAGTTATCTAACGGTACCTTAAAACGCTCGGCATTGTACACTTGAGGCAACAAGCAGATATCCGCTAATGTTACCGAATCTCCATAGCAATAATCACCCGCTGTTTCGGTCAGGCGCTGTTCAAATGCGGTGAAACTCTGATGAACCCAATGGTGAATCCAATCATTGCGCTGTTCGTCACTGCAATTCAGTTCACCAGTAAGGTATTTCAGCACCCGCAAGTTTGTGACCGGCTGTAACTCACACGCCAAGTCATAGGCTAAAGCCCTCGCGCGGGCCTTATCAACGGTAGCACTTGGCAATAGCGGATGTTGCTCATAGCGTTCATCCAAGTACTCAATAATGGCTAACGATTGATTCAGCGTGACTTTGTCATCGACAAAGGTTGGTACTAAGCCCGCTGGGTTTAACTTGCGGTATTCTGGAGTATGTTGCTCGCCACCGTCTTTAACCAGATGAACTGGATGGTACTCAAATTCAAGTTCTTTTAAATAAAGCGCCAGCCTGACACGAAAACTGGCGCTAGAGCGCCAGTATCCATAGAGCTTCATCATTCTGAAGGTCCTTTGTATTCCACCACTTTCTGATCAATCGCGCCGAAGATAGACTCACCATCGGCATCTTGCATTTCCATGTGAATAGTATCGCCAAACTTCATAAATTCCGTTGTTGGCTTACCATCACGAATGGTTTCGATCATGCGGACTTCAGCGATACAACTGTACCCAACACCACCTTCTTCGATTGACGTGCCGTGGTCTGTGCCCTGCTTGTTCGACACCGTTCCCGACCCAATAATAGCACCGGCACCCAAGTTACGAGTTTTAGCGGCATGCGCAACCAGCTGACCAAAATCGAAGGTCATGTCTTCACCTGCGTTTGGCTTGCCGAACGGCTTGCCGTTATATTCTGACAACAGCGGTAAGTGAACTTTACTGTCCTTCCAGGCACTGCCCAGCTCGTCCGGTGTTACCGCCACAGGCGAGAACGCAGACGATGGTTTACTCTGGAAAAAGCCAAAACCTTTACCAAGCTCGCCTGGAATCAGACCTCGTAGCGATACGTCATTTACCAACATCAATAATTTAATATGACTAGATGCTGACTTGGCATCAATGCCCATGGGCACGTCGTCAGTGATAACAGCAATTTCGCCTTCAAAATCAATGCCCCACTCGGAGCTGCCCATCTGAATTTCATCATGTGGACCTAAGAAGTCATCCGAGCCACCTTGATACATCAGTGGATCTTCCCAGAAGCTTGGCGGCATTTCGGCGCCACGCGCACGGCGAACCAACTCGACGTGGTTAACATAAGCACTACCGTCGGCCCACTGATACGCCCGAGGGAGCGGTGATTCGCACATAACCTGTTCAAAGGTTACTTCACCATCAACATTACCCTTATTGAGCTGCGTGTAGACCTCGTTCAGCTTAGACTCAACGTCATCCCAATTATCAATGGCTTCTTGCATGCACGAGGCAATAGCCGGTACGGCGACAGCACGAGTTAAATCTTTGCTGACTACCATTAACTGGCCGTCACGCGTTCCGTTTCTGTATGTGGCTAATTTCATAAATTATTATTTCTCCTGCCAGCTGTAGACATAATCTGGATTTTCAACCTTCATCGCCGCGTCACTCATTTCCAGCGAATCGCGAGTATCCAGCATGACTGCGACTTCGTCAGTGAATTTCTTTTTGTGTTCCCGACCCGCCTTAAAGGCTTTCGGATGCGGGCCATGAGTAAACCCTGCGGGGTGGAAGGTTACCATACCACGGTCGATATTATCGCGACTAAAGAAGTCGCCTTCGTGGTAGAACAACACTTCATCATAGTCGTCGTTATTGTGGTAGAACGGCACTTTCAGCGCGCCCGGATCCGACTCAATTGGACGCGGCACAAAAGTGCAGACCACAAACCGCTCCGCTACAAAGGTTGTGTGCGCCGACGGCGGCAGATGATAACGGTGGCTCATCAGCGGTCGAATATCACGCCAGTTTAAGCGCACCGGTGCTAAGTCACCATGCCAGCCAATGGCATCCAACGGGTTATAAGGATAAGTAATAACGCTGACTTGCTGATGACGCTTAACGTACACTTTCCAGCTGTCTTCGCTGTACTGTGCTTTAAACTCGTCATCAATGGCAGGCGTATCCAGAACCGCTGGGTCGAATACCGCATGGTTACCGACAATGCCCTTCTCTGGCAGCTGATACGAACCATTGGTGGTTTCAATCATCAGCAACTCCATTTTCTCGTCGGGCTCTAAGCGCCAGTTAGTTGAGCGTGGCACTAAGAAGTAATCACCTTTAACCAGGTGAATATGGCCATAGTCGCAATACAAATGGCCACTGCCCTCATGTACAAACAATAAGTCGTCGCCATCGGCATTACGCACCAGGTACTGCATATTTTCAGTACAGTGCCAAATACGGAACTTACAACTGCTGTTTGACAGCAAGTCCGGGGTTAACCACGGGTTTTCCGGCGCTTGCTCGGTAAGCTGATTAAAGTCGAAGGCACGTGGTTTAAGCGGCCCTTCCCATTCCGACCAACCGGTCGGCGCATGTTGATGATGGAAGTGTGTCGCAGGGCCAAAAAAGCCGCTGCGACCTGCTTCACGCTCATAAATGGCCTGCTCCGGAAAGTCAGCATGGGCTTGTCGTGACGACGTCCCTTCCTGCTTCGGGAAGCTGATCCATTTACGCATCGTCTAATACTCCTCGACGGATTTGGTCTTCTTCAATACTCTCGAACAGCGCTTTAAAGTTACCTTCACCAAAGCCTTCGTTACCTTTACGCTGAATAATTTCAAAGAATACCGGACCGATCACAGTTTGCGTGAAGATTTGCAGCAAAATACCATCTTTCATTGGCGCACCGTCAATAAGAATACGCTGCTTACGCAGAGCATCGACGTCTTCCTCATGGCCTTCAACACGCTCGTTGATCTTCTCGTAGTAAGTGTCTGGCGTGTCCATGAACTCCATACCGATTGAGCGTAAGTCTTCAACGGTTTTGTAGATGTTGTCAGACGTCAGTGCAATGTGCTGAATGCCTTCGCCTTTGTATTCGCGCAGGTATTCTTCAATTTGTGACTTGTCGTCGTGCGATTCGTTAATAGGAATACGGATTTTTCCACAAGGTGCGGTCATTGCACGGCTCAACAGGCCAGTCAGCTTGCCTTCAATGTCGAAGTAACGAATTTCGCGGAAGTTACCAATGCGCTCATAAAAACCAGCCCAAGTATCCATGTTGCCGCGGAAGACGTTATGCGTCAGATGATCAATCTCATAAAGACCTGCCGCATGCTCTTTCATTTTGCTTTCCCAGTTGTCGTAGAAGTCAAAATGTTGCTTATAAATTTCATTATTTTCATAGTTATCAATGAAATAAAGCGCACTTTCACCAATACCAAAAACCGCTGGAATGTTTTCAACAACACCTTTGTCTTCAGGGAAGGCTTTAGCTCCATTCTCTAAAGAGTGTTTTAATGCGTGGTTAGCATCTTTAACACGCCACGCCATGCCACAAACGCTTGGACCGTGATCTTTTGCAAAGTCTTCAGCCTGACCGCCTGGCTCCGCGTTTACCACAAAGTTAATGTCGTTTTGCTTGAATAACCAAGCTTGTTTTGACTTATGCTTTGCTACTTCAGTAAAACCAAGCTTGTCGAATAAATCTTTTAATGCGTCAATGCCTTTTTGATCCGGAGCTGTGTACTCAACGAACTCAAAGCCGTCTGTATTTAGGGGATTAGTGACTTGTTCTGACATTATTACTTCCTCTTGTTATTCGTTTATTAACCCTAAGACTGTAGCCCTAAAGGCGTTAACAATGCGAACTCAGAGAAGAAATAGTGTCAGTTGGACAAAAGTGTTTTATTGTAAAGTAATTGTTACAGGATAAATCCTTGCTCTGCATCAAGGTTTATCCTGTTGTTACCGTAAACTAAACTGTACAAACCAGCTTTTTTGGCACTCTAAGTTTACGAATTAAGTTTCTGTTTTAGGTTTTCTAGGGCGACCTTTACGCTGTTTGCCAATACCGTAATCTCGCAATTTATTGGCAACGGCAGTATGAGAGAGTCCTAAACGCTTCGCTAACTGCCGGGTACTTGGGTAATTCGGGTACAGTCGCTTCATGATATGGCTTTCAAACTGGCGTAACGCTTCTTCCAGGCTAATGTCCTCAATATCTACCGCCAGGCGCTCGTCGTTTCTTTCCAGTTCCGGCAAACGAATATCTGCAGGCTCCAGCGTTTGCCCCTCCAGCATGGAAACAGAGCGGAACATGGTATTTTCTAACTGACGAACATTGCCCGGCCAATGATAATTTTTCAGGCGATCTTTGGCAGTTCGACTAATTTGGACCTGGCTTCGCCCGAGTTTTTTACACGCTTGTGCGACAAAGTGTTCAGCGAGTAAAACAATATCCGCTTTACGCTCACGTAATGGCGGCACCGTTAGCGCTAAAACATTTAAACGATAGTACAGGTCTTCCCGGAAATCACCGTTCTCCACCAGCTCGAAAAGGTTACCCTGAGCCGTACAAATGACTCGCACATCGACACTGACTTCCTGCTCTTCACCAATGCGGCGAAATACACCGTCCTCCAGAAAGCGCAGTAATTTTGCCTGAAGGCCAATCGACATTTCACCCACAGAATCAAGCAACACGGTGCCGCCGGCGGCTTGCTCAAGCACTCCGGTTTTCTTAGCGCTTTGGGCGCTAATACTGCCCTCCGCATGACCAAAAAGCTCACTCTCCGCGACATTATCGGGCAGTGCAGCACAATTAATAGCTAGAAAGGGTTGCTCATGGCGCGGGCTAGCCAAGTGGCAAGCTTTTGCGAGCAACTCTTTGCCCACTCCTGTTTCTCCCTCCAATAACAAGGGCGCATCCAGCTCCGCCATACGTTGGGCGTCGCTAATGACTCGTTTCATCGCTGGTGTTTCAGTAAGCAGACGCTCGAAGGCCGCTTTATTACTGGCTTGCTGCCAGTTTTCGGTAACCGGCTCCGACTTGCAGGTCATCACGGCGCCCGCAAAGACTTCCGTCCCCTCCTCGTCATTAACCCAAATCGGTAGCAATTGCGCGTAATATTGATCACTGCCTATGGTTACGGCTTCATAGATTGGCATTTTCGGCTGTTTATCAAGCCAGCGTTGTAGTGCAATTCCCTGTACAAACTGTGACAGAGGCTCACCTTTAAGCACGTTATGACTATCCGAGAGCAGCTTCAAACCAGCATCATTAATAATATCAATAACGCCTTTGGTATCGATAGACAATACTGGATCAGGCAGAGTCGAAAGCAGTAGGTTAAATTCGTAATGCTCTCGTTCAAACGGCATGTATGGAATGGTTTTTACGTCGATAACGTTGGGAATACGACGGATTTGCGGCATTAAATGACGAAAGTCATCGAAGTCCAGCTCAGGAAAATTAAGAAAGATTTTTCCTTTAGGGTCAACTTCAATGCCACGTAAGTCTATTTCGTGATCACGCAGAATTTGCAGGACATCCTGACAAATACCAAGCCTGTCATCACAGGTAATTTCTAGCCGCATAACACCTTGCTTCATCGTCTAAATGTAAAGCAAATGATACACCAAAGGCACGCATTTAAAAACAAAAAACCCCGAGCGCGTTCTCTCGGGGTTTTAACATCGATTGATTAAACGTGTTTACTTACGCGTCTACTACTTTGTCGGTTTTTGCCGCCATAATAAAGTCGTTTTTGTGCAGACCATTAATCGCGTGAGTCCACCAAGTTACGGTGACTTTGCCCCACTCAGTAGTGATTTCCGGGTGGTGCTTTTCTTCTTCCGCAATTTCACCAACACGGTTAGTGAACGCCAAAGCCTGCTTAAAGTTTTTAAACTTGTATTCGCGCTGCAACATCATCACACCGTCATTCGTGACCGGCGTCCAGTCAGGAATTTCACGCATTAACTCTTTCAGCTCGTCGTCACTCACTTTAGGTGCGTCAGCATGACAAGCTTCACAACGTTCTTGATCTAATTGTGCCATTTAACTTTACTCCTCGTTGTTCTTCATTTTTGGCAAAACTAAGCTGCGTCTTTTGGCGGGAACTTCGGTTCAAATAAGCCAAGTTCCATCGCTTCATGAACCAATGACATAATATCCATGTCAGAAATTTCAAACAGCTCATCAACACTCTCTATGGTATAGTAAATGGGCTGAATAATATCAATCCGGTACGGTGTTCTTAACGCATCAAGCGCTTTTAACGGTTTCCGCTCCGGCTTATCGCTGTTCACGGCATATTCAGTCTCCGCCGGAGATGACAAGATACCACCACCATAAATACGCGTGCCTTCTTTGGTTTGTAATAAGCCAAATTCAACCGTAAACCAGTAAAGGCGAGCCAAATAGACACGCTCTTTCGGCGTTGCTGCATAACCGAGTTTACCGTACTGATGTGTAAAATGGGCGAATGCTGGATTCGTTAACAGCGGGCAGTGACCAAATATCTCGTGAAAGATATCCGGCTCTTGCAAGTAATCAAACTCTTCGCGAGTTCGGATAAAGGTCGCGACCGGGAATTGTTTATTCGCCAGTAGACGGAAAAACTCATCGAACGGAATAAGCGCAGGTACCGCGGCAACCTGCCACCCCGTTTCCCGCTCCAGAACTTCATTCAGTTCGTGCAACTGCGGTAAGCGATCTTTTGGTAAGTTGAGTAATTCAAGTCCCTTCATATACTCGTCACAAGCTTTACCCGGAATGCATTCTAGCTGACGTTCAACGAGATCTTTCCATATCGCGTTTTCTTCGTCAGTCCAGTGAATAATACCGTTTTCGTCCGGTTGCTTCGATACGTATTGACTTTCTTTACCCATAATTCAACCTTGTTGCTTCCTCATTAAATTTTGATAGTTATTGTTATTATTAGTTCAGAATTACGCTGACTGTTGCCACTGCGCTTTACACGCATCCAACGCTTGCTCAATGTCAGCGATAATATCGTCTGCGGCTTCTAAGCCGACAGCGATACGAATTAAGGTATCGGAGATGCCTGCTTTCGCCCGTGCTTCCGGCGTATAAGGCGAATGTGTCATCGACGCTGGGTGTTGAATCAGCGTTTCAGCATCCCCTAAACTCACGGCGAGTTTTATCATTCGCAGCTGATCTAGAAAATAGCGCGCCATAGCTTCATCGCCATCCAGTTCAAACGCAATAACCGCTCCGTTAGCTTTCATTTGATGCCCCATCAGCTTCTGAGCACTATGGTCAGGCGCCCCCGGGAAGTAGATGGTCTTTACGTCGCTGCGCTGAGTTAAAAATTCATACACCTTATTAGCGTTTTCGCAGTGTCGCTGCATGCGTACATCGAGCGTCTTTAAGCCACGCAAAATAAGCCAAGCGTCATGTGGGCTCATGGTAGCGCCCATATCTTTTAGTGTCGTACCTTTAATTGTCGCTATATCTTCTGCGCTTCCGCATACAATGCCTGCAACTACGTCACCATGACCATTAAGAAACTTCGTCGCACTATGAACCACGATATCGGCACCGTGCTGCTTCGGTTGCTGCAACAGCGGGGTCATAAAGGTGTTGTCGACAATCAGTCGAATGTCTTTGTCTTTTATAACCGCATGTACAGCATCAATATCCACTGTTTTTAAATGCGGGTTCGCCGGCGTTTCTAAAAACACCAGACGCGTATTGTCTTTGATGGTCGATGCTAATAACTCGGTGTCGGTTAAATCAATAAAGTCAGCATGCACACCGAAACGCTCGAACAGTTCGCTAAACAACGCAAAACTGCAACCATAAATAGCATCAGACACAATAATATGATCGCCAGCTTTCACAAACGCCATGGTGGTTGCCGCTATCGCTCCCATGCCAGTGGCGGCAGCCGCAGCGGCTTCATAGCCCTCTAACTCAGCCATGCGTTGCTCAAGTTCGTTGGTGGTCGGATTGCCTAAGCGACTGTAAATATAGCCTTCTTCCTCTCCGGCGAAACGGCGTGAGCCCTGCTCTGAAGAAGAAAAAGCAAAGGTTGATGTTTGGTATAACGGACTGCTCAGCGCACCATGAGGGTCGTCATGGTTCGCACCGGCATGAATCACCTGAGTTGCAGGTTGCCACTTATTATTAGAATGATTGTGGTTGCTCTTGGCAGACATACAAATTGCACTCGTTTGTCAGTAAAATGTTAACGAGCAACAGAGTGCAACGAGCGACCCAATATTGGCAATCTTTGCGCTATCTCAAACCTTTTATAAAGTGTAACGCTAGTTTTCCACTTTACTTTCCGGCGTCTTTACACCCTTAGAAAAATGGGCTTTATGCAGCGATGGAAGAACGCCTTTTAACTGGCTCAGCAAGTCTTTTTGAAGCTGCCCATATCCTGGCTTTTTGGTGTGTTGAAATGGCAGCGGCCGGCACAGCGACATTACTTGATAACCCAGTCTTGCTGTTAAAAGACCCGCCCCCAGCCCCTGCCCGGCACGTACGGAAAGTTTCGTTATCAGTTCAGCGCTCACCCATTGTGTGCCTAAATCGACAGCAGCCTCACTTATTCCTGAATAGGCGATATTCGCCAGAACTTGCCGCCATAACCGGATACGCGCTAAGTACCCGAGTTTCACACCGTATAATGCGGCAATACGATGGATCATACGCTGGTTACGCCATAAAATAATCAGCATATCTAAGACCGCAAACGGACTGACCGCTATCATGGCAGCCGCTTCTGCGGACCAGCGGCTGATAAGTCGGCTAGCTTGTTGGTCAACCCGACTTAAAATGTCGCATTCAAATCGCTCACGCTTTTCACTGTCAGACCAGTAGGGTTGGTAGATTTGCATCCAGCGTTCTTCTAAATCAGGATGATCCAGCAGCTTCAATTGCTGTTCAATACTTTCTGTACCCTGACTCTGAGCATGCCAGCGACGTTTTAACTGGCGAAGCTGCCAGAATTCTTTGACAAAAAAACCAACAAGCAAGCCGAGTATTAACGTAAAGCCAGCACTCCATAGCGTCCCCAATACCCAACTTTGCTGCCATGATTCAATAATTGCCAACACGAGTTCGATGATTCCGGCAACCGATGCCAAGACAACACCCAGCAGTAACCAACGTCCCCACCGGCGAGGTTTTCTCTCGAACTCAGTCTGCACTTGCACCGTTGATAGCACCTCGCCCATTTCATCAACGGGTTCGGTATTTGCTTGAGGCTCTGCGTCCTCTTCTACGGAATAATAAGTGAGCTCGCGATGTTTGCTCATCGTAATTTATCTCCAATGACAGCATTCAGCAGTTTATCTAAACGAATATGCGGCAACGGCGAATCGGCCAACGTAAAGTTTGGAAGAAAATGTGGATAGACATAGCCTTGCTGCCAATCATCTTTCGTAGGTAAGCGGCCCGGAACATGCGGAGCGCCGACACGAACTAACGTGCCCGACTCATCAACTCCCTCAAGGACATTCGTACCGTTTTTAAGCTGTTTCCACTGGCTCGTGGACACGCCTGCAACGCTGAATAATTCAAAAGGAATACGTTCAAACTGGAGTTGTTGTCTTCCCTCTAATGTCAGTGCGTTGAGCAACCCAGTTAACTTAGTATGATCACTCGGAATAATACTGTCTGCCTTCGTCGCCACAAAGGCGACTTTATCAATCTGCGGCGAAAACAAGCGTTTTAACAGACTGTTCTGACCGTAGTTAAAGCTTTGCATGATTTCAGTCAACGCCAGTTTCAATTCATCAAAATGAGACTCGCCCCCCTCAAGTGCCCCCAGCACATCGACCAGTATTAACTGTCGGTTAAAATGCCTGAAGTAATTTTGATAAAAAGGTTTGATAACATGTTCTTTATAATACTCAAACTTCTGCTCTAACAAACCTTGCCATGCGTTGGGTATGGGTTGCTTTAATGGCCATGGGAAAAAGTCCAGAGACGGCGTACCCTCAAGCTCTCCGGGTAACACTAAACGCCCCGGCTGCAAAAGCTTCAGTCCTCGTGTTTTACACTCAGATAAGTACGCTCGGTAGGCACTGGCAACTATTTTCAACTGATTTTCGGCGTTGTCCTCTGTGGCGACTTCACTCAGCTCATGGAGCTTTTTTAACCACACTTCAGCCATCTCTTGTCGAGGCTTTGAGTCAATCAGTGTGCGTTGCTTTTCGGACCATTGCCTGTACGTGAGCGACAACAAAGGTAAATCAAGCAGCCACTCGCCCGGATAATCAATAATATCGACCGTCAGGCGACGTTCATCCAGCACTCTACCGGCAATTCCCCGTTCCGGGTGGTACTTCAGCTCCAGTCGAATTTCACTGACATCACGGGTCGACGCCGGCCACTTTCCTTGTGCGCTGGTCAGGCACTCCACAGCCCTTTCGTAGTCAAAGCGCGGAGTGTCCCAATTGGGGCTGGTGTGCAGCCGGCAACCGATAAGCCTTTGATGTTGGCGTACATTGAAATAAGGCAGGTTTTGCGACTCATTGGCATACAGCAACTGCTCTAAGACACCGGTTATTAATGCGGTTTTACCGGCACCACTTAAGCCTGTTACGGCCAACTTAATATGACGATCAAACCCGCGATGGATAAGATCGCGGGTCTGGCTTTTAAACTGCTTGATACGGCTCACAGACGATTAAATTCTCGCTGAAGGTTATAGTGATTGGAGGTTACGTACTTTTCCATCGATTGCAACTGTGCCTCCAACTCATCGAACTCACGCTTTATGTCATGTATGGCGTCTCTTGGTGGCTCACCGCCCTGCCAAACCCTGGTTTTAACGTCGACTCGGTGCGAGTTCATATCGGGCTTTTTTTTGTCGAGAATCAACCACCCTGCTAAATACAACACAAAGAAAAAGCCTGATGCAAAGATTAACCCAGTAAAGAATACGACTCGTACTAACCAAGGCTCAATATTGAGGTAGTCCCCTAAGCCAGCGCAAACACCAGCTATTTTGCCCTTTTCTGCATCGCGAGTCAGCTCCCTGCGTGACTTGGAAATACTCATTGTCTGTCCCTCCAGCCTGGTGAGTCAGCATCCAGAATGCGTTCAAGCGTCTGCACGCGCTCACGAATACGTTTCGCCTGGTCGGCTAAGAGCGCAAGTGACTCGCGCTCTTCCTCATTCAGCCCCTGGTTCATTTGGCGTTTGCTGCGGTAATGCAAGATTATCCAAATTGGCGCAACAATCAGTACAAACAGAATCAGCGGCGCAACTAACATCCCGAAAATAGCTTCAATATCCATCTTGATTTGCCTATTTATTCAGAGTCTTTAGAGGACTTTGATTTCATGCGAGCGCGCAGAGCTTCCAACTCTTCATCAACTTTGCCTTCATTTTCCAATTCAGCAAACTCGTCGCGCAAGCTGCGTTTACCCATATCATAAGACTCTACTTGTGCTTCTAAGTCATCAATTTTTGCCTCGTAGCGATCAAAACGCTGCATGGCATCATCTACTTTAGAGCTATCGACCTGTTTTTTCACCTGTAATCGGCTACTTGCAGTCTTCTGACGCATAAGAATTGCTTTCTGACGCGACTTAGCATCAGCCAGTTTTTCTTGAAGCTGTGCAATTTCATCGTTCAGTTTATCCAGCGACTCATCAACACGCTGCATTTCATTCTGTAACGCATCGACATTATCCTGCGCGCGGCTCTTTTCAATCAACGCCTGTCGAGCTAAGTCTTCGCGCTCCTTACTTAAGGCAAGTTCCGCTTTCGCTTCCCAGTCCGAGACTTCTTTTTCCATGCGTTCCTGTTGGCGTTGAATATCTTTCTTCTCAGCTAACAGTCGAGCTGATGTCGAACGAACTTCGACCAATGTGTCTTCCATTTCCTGGATAATCAGACGCACCATTTTTTGCGGATCTTCGGCTTTATCTAATAACGCATTGATATTAGAGTTCACGATATCGCTAAAACGTGAAAAAATACCCATAATAAATTACCTCTTACATAGCTAATGATTTATTCGCTCATACATTATTCAAGTATCGAGCCAACTTTTAAAAAACCAGTAATTATATGAATATTAAGGTTTTTTATATTTTGTGACATAGTCGGGTATTGCCCCGGTTCGTGAAATAGACTAATAATTAGCAAAAATAACTATAATTAAGGCTCAGTCGATGAGTAACTCGCGTCCGTCAGACAATTTAATTGGCCAATCCAACAGCTTTGTTGAAGTTCTGGAGCAGGTTTCGCAAATAGCTCCGCTGAATAAGCCCGTACTTATCATTGGTGAACGCGGTACCGGTAAAGAACTCATAGCAGCGCGTTGTCATTACCTATCGCAACGCTGGCAGCAACAATACCTAACGCTCAACTGCGCAGCCTTAAACGAAAATTTATTAGACAGCGAGCTGTTCGGGCACGAGGCCGGCGCGTTTACCGGCGCCGCTAAGCGTCATGAGGGGCGTTTTGAAAGAGCCGATGGTGGCTCTTTATTTTTAGATGAGCTGGCGAACACATCATTACGAGTTCAGGAAAAGCTGTTGCGCGTCATCGAATACGGTCAATTTGAACGTGTCGGAGGACGTCAGCCGGTAAAAGTCGATACTCGCTTAATTGCGGCAACCAATGAAGATTTACCGACGCTTGCAGCGCAGGGTGAGTTTCGCTCTGATTTACTCGACCGTTTAGCCTTCGACGTTATAACACTGCCTCCGCTTAGAGAGCGACGTGAAGACATTATGTTGTTAGCGGAGCATTTTGCGGTGTCTATGGCTCGGGAAATGGAATTAGAATTGTTCAGTGGTTTTACCGAAAAAGCGCGTAAAATCATGCTGAATTATGACTGGCCCGGCAACGTTCGGGAGCTTAAAAATACGGTGGAACGGAGCCTTTACCGCTTAGGCAATGGTCATGTTCCTATCAATGATATTGTCTTGGATCCGTTTGACAGCCCATTTCGTCCCGGCGTTTCAGCGACGGCGCGCACAGCCGCTTCGACGGCTCTTAACTCAGCCCCGGAAGCGCCTGGCGATGCTAATGACTCAAAAGTCACCTCTGTATTAAAAGCCGATGAGCCGGTCGAATTTAAGCAGCTGTCGCAGGACTATGAAAAAGAATTACTAAAACAAGCGCTCCGACTATCGCAGTTTAACCAAAAAAAGACAGCATCTTATCTTGGTTTAACCTATCATCAGCTAAGAGGCTATTTAAAGAAATACCAACTGCTGGACGGAGCGGCCGCAAATAATGACTAAAGCGCTTTCTTTACTCATTTCAGCAACAACAATATTACTGGCCGGCTGTGAGCCTGGCACAGAAAAAGTAACGCCATTATCAGAAGGTATTATTTACTGCTCGGAGGGTAACCCTGATACTTTCAACCCACAGCTCATCACATCGGGCACGACTGTTGATGCGACCGCCGCCCAACTTTATGACCGACTGATTGACTACGACGCTGAAAAGCAAGCCTTTGTGCCGGCGCTCGCCAAGCGCTGGGAGCCGCTCGACAACGGTACCCGTTACCGCTTCTATTTGCGTGAAGACGTCAAGTTTCACTCAACCGATTACTTTTCACCCACCCGTGACTTTAACGCGGAAGACGTCCGCTTTAGCTTTAACCGCTGGCTTGATGAAACCAGCCTTTATCACAACGTCGGTGGCGGCAGCTATCCATTCTTTAGCGCTACCGGTCTGGATAAACTGATTCAGAAGGTTATCAAAGTCGATGAAATGACCGTCGACATCGTGCTGAATAACGCCGATAGCTCCTTTTTGGCAAATTTGGCTACCGACTTTGCGATTATTCTCTCAGCAGAGTATGCACAACAACTCTCAGTAAAAGACGTACCTTATTTAATTGACTTAAAGCCGATAGGCACCGGACCTTATCGTTTCGAAAGCTTCCGCAAAGATGTATTGATACGCTACACAAAGCACCCTGAATATTGGCGGGAGGGTCCGGGTATTGAGCAGCTTGTTTACTCAATTACCCCTAACGCCAACAAGCGAATGCTGAAGTTAGTGACCGGCGAATGTGATGTTATTCCCTACCCGCTAATCAGTGAGCTTCAAGCGCTTAATCGCGACGATATTGTGGTCACAAATGAAGTAAGCCCTAATGTCTCTTTTTGGGCTTTTAATACAAAAAAGCCACCGTTTGATGACCCGTTAGTTCGACAGGCGCTTAGTCATGCTATTAACCGCCAGGCGATTATTGACACTATTTATTACGGTAACGCAGAGCTGGCACGCTCAATATTACCCCCAACATCCTGGGCTTACGACAACCAGGGCATTCAATACGGCTACGATCCCGAAAAAGCCAGAAAGCTACTTGAAGAAGCCGGATATGAGCAATTGACTATTAATATTTGGGCAATGCCGGTACAACGGGTTTACAACCCTAACGCACGCCGCATGGCCGAACTCATGCAGTCAGATCTTGCCCAGGTTGGCGTCAATGCACGTATTGTCTCTTATGAGTGGAATACCTTCAGACGACGCTTGTCACGCGGCGAGCACGATACCGTTTTAATCGGTTGGTACGCTGATAACGCTGACCCTGATAACTTCTTCAGGCCACTGCTAAGCTGCGCTGCCGTCGCTACCGGAGGAAATCGCGCCAACTGGTGTCATCCAGGCTTTGATGAGTTGCTCTACGAAGCCATATCAACCACTGATGCCGCAGAGCGAAAAGCGTTGTATCAAAGTGCACAACACATTCTGAATCAACAATTACCCCTTTTGCCTATTGCTCACTCACGTCGCTACCAGGCGCAAAAAAAGACGGTTCGAGGTGTGCAGTTACCGCCGTATGGCGGCATTAACTTTCGTTTAGCCACCAAAGTGACACCGGCTGAGGAGAACGCCCAATGATTCGTTACCTTAGCAGCCGTTTATTTGTCTTTATTATCGCGTTCTTTTTGCTGACGGTATTCACCTTCTCATTGAACTTCTTCTTCCCTGGCGACGCACTCACTAACATGACTGGGGTACGGACTTTTAGTGATTACTACCCGATCCTATCGGAGGCCAGAGGCACCGATAAAAATATTGCCTTACAATACATTAATTACATGCAGCACCTTCTCTCAGGCAATTGGGGAGCGTCATTGAGTTCAGGAGACTATGTCTTTAAACAGGCGTACCAACACCTCTTCGCATCGCTTGAGCTCATTATCGGCGCTTTGGTTCTGGCGGTTCTTATTGGCGTACCCAGCGGCGTTTTGGCCGCCACGCAGTTTCGGGGGCCTATTGACAAAAGCGTCATCAGCCTGGCAATGGCCGGCTATTCAATTCCCGTGTTCTGGCTTGCTCAGCTACTGATTCTATTTTTCGCCGTCAAACTTGACTGGCTGCCTATAACTGGACAAATAAATCCACTGTATGGCATCGCGCCTAAATCCGGAGCCATTTTGCTTGATATTGCATTGAGTCACTCGGACTATAAAGCGGCGGCCTTTCAAGATGCACTCAAACACTTGATTCTGCCAGTCATTATATTATCGATAATGCCAATGATGCTGCTTCTAAGGCTGATGCGTAATGCCACTCAGGAAATGCTACAAAAACCCTATGTGAAAGCGGCACGAGCACGTGGTCTTAATGAGTTTCAGGTCTTATTAAAACACGCTGTGCCCAACGCAACGCAATCGGTTTTGCAGCAAGTACCACTGATTTTCAGCCTTCTACTCAGTAACAGTATTGTTATTGAGTCCATATTTAACTGGCCCGGCATAGGCAACTGGCTGGTACGAGCGATATTCGAAAGGGACTTTCCGGTCATACAGGCCTGTGTACTTATCATCGCCTTTACCATTTTACTGTTTAACTTAATCGTGGATCTCTATCGTGGATGGCGATTCCCTATTGTAAGGCACGAATAACATGCCGCATATTAACCTTTACTACAAAGACGAAAATCCAAGCCCGCTGACGTTAGTATGGCGGCGCTTTAATCAGCGTCTGCTGTCCATGACGGCATTGTACATACTGCTGGCAATGATTCTCGTGGTTATTTTCTCGCCCCTACTTGCGCCATATAGCACCTCCATGCAGTTTGCTAACGCAGTGTCTTTGCCGCCCTCCTGGACGGATCAAGGCAATATTCAGTTCCTTATGGGAACCGATGATTTGGGCCGGGACATGTTGTCTCGGTTGCTCATTGGCAGTATTTACAGTTTAGGACTGCCTATTCTTATGGTCGCCAGTTCATCGATCGTTGGCATGATTATCGGCGCTGTGTTGGGCATTGACCGGACCATTAAATATCAAACATTTTCGCGGGTATTTGACACCCTGCTGTCTATTCCGTCTTTTTTAATGGCGCTTATCATCATTGCAATACTGGGCACCGGATTATTTAACGTTGCGCTGGCCATTACGTTGTCATTGATACCGCAGTTTATTTTCGTGACCCGCAACGCCGTGCATCAGGAATGGCAAAAAGACTATGTCACCGCTTCACGCCTTAACGGTTGTTCTAAACGCTATCTGTTGTATCGGGTGATTTTGCCTAATATAACGCCCATATTGGTCATGCAACTGACGGTGTCTTTATCGGTTGCCATTATGGATATTGCGGCACTAAGTTTCCTCGGTCTTGGCATACAGTCCCCAACGCCTGAGTGGGGCAGCATGCTTGCACGCAGCCTGGACGAAGTTTATTTATCGCCTTGGTCAATGGTGTTGCCGGGCGTTACCCTATTCGTCACGATAATGTCGATAAATATTGTTGGCGACAGCTTACGCCGCGCGCTCAGCGAAAGGGTGAACAGTTAATGCAGTTACTTGATATCCGCAATTTAACCGTTGAAATGAAAACGCCGCACGGCACCGTCCGGGTGTTAGATAAAGTGAACTTACAACTCGGTAAAGGCGAAATTCACAGTCTTGTCGGCGAGTCCGGTTCGGGTAAAAGCCTGCTGGCAAAAGCCATTGTTGGTTTTGCCAGCCCTAACTGGGATGTCACGGCAGATAGGCTTTGGTGGAATGGCAAAGACTTATTAGCAATGACCACTAAGCAACGCCGCGCCATTACCGGCCGTGACATGGCGATGATTTTTCAAGACCCCTATTCCTATTTAGACCCAAACAGTACTGTCGAACAGCAAATTGTTGAAGCCATTCCTGAGGGCGACGTGCGCGGTACCTTTATGAGACGCCGTGTGGACAGAAAAACACGTGTTAAACGATTATTGCACCGCGTGGGTATTCGCGATCACGAGTCAGTTATTGATAGTTACCCATTTGAGCTTTCACAAGGGGTCGCACAAAAAGTCAGTATCGCTATTGCCATCGCTCACCGCCCTCGTCTTCTTATTGCGGACGAACCAACCACAGCAATGGAGCCATCGACAAAACTACAAATTCATCGGTTGTTAGCCCGGCTGGCGGTTAGCCAAGATATGTCAGTGCTGCTCATATCGCAGGATTTAACCTCAATTTTGCCCGAAACCAAACAGTTGACCTTGTTGTATTGTGGTCAGCTCATGGAAACCGGGCCAGCAGAAGAGCTTATAACGAATCCTGCTCACCCTTACACTGACTCAATGTTAAGAATGTCACTACAAACTCAGCAGGAGCTGCCCCATAAAGCGCGTTTGCCAACTCTGCCCGGAGCTATTCCTACATTACGTCACATGCCCATTGGCTGCCGACTCGGACCGCGTTGTCCTTATGCTCAAAAGCAGTGCGTTAAAGCGCCTCTGGCAACACACCAACAACAGCGGGTTTTTCATTGTCACTTCCCACTTGTGGAGCCTGAGTCATGAGCCATCTACTGGAAGTGAAAAATCTGGGAAAAACCTACCGCCCTCGCAAAGCGTGGCCATGGAGCAAAAAATCCGTGGCGATTGAGCCTTTGTCTTTTCATATTGAGGCTGGCGAAACACTGGCGGTCATGGGGGAGACAGGCTCTGGAAAATCAACACTGGCTAAGATCATTGCCGGCGTTGATAGCCCCAGCTCAGGCGAGCTCTGGTTGAATGGGCAAAAGCTCCATAACCAGCATTATCAGCAGCGTTGTCATAATATTCGAATGATTTTCCAGGACAGCGAAAACTCATTGAATACGCATTTGACGCTTCGTAAGCAACTCGAAGAGCCTTTAAAATTTAACACCGACTTAACCGCGCAAGAACGCAATGAAAAAGTCGATATAGCTCTCAGGCGCGTGGGAATGCTGACTGAACACGGTGAATTCTATCCGCATATGCTGTCGAGCGGTCAAAAGCAGCGTGTTTGTATTGCTCGGGCTATCATTCTGGAGCCTCAGATTGTCGTTGCCGATGAAGCCTTGGTTGGGCTCGACCCATCCGTTAGAGCTCAAATTATTAACCTTATGCTCGATCTCCAGCAAGATATGGGTATTTCGTATATTTTAGTGACCCATTCACCGCAAATCGTGAAACACATTGCTGATAAGATATTAATTTTATATCGTGGTAAAATGATCGTGTTTGATAAAACAGACATAGTACTAGGTGATGATCAGCAACCTTATGTTCATCAGTTGCTGCATGACCACTTAAATAAGCAGATTAAATTCAAAAGCGACAAAGCAAAAAAGATCGCTGACTAAAAACCAAAACAACAGGAGTTTAATGTGGAAACAGGTACTCTGATATCACTAGCAGCGTATTTTATCGTCATGCTAGGTATTGGTCTTTACGCCTACAAAAAGTCAACTGACTCAGTATCAGGTTACATGCTAGGTGGTCGAGGCCTCGGTCCTGGCGTTACCGCGTTATCTGCGGGTGCATCTGACATGAGTGGTTGGATGCTGATGGGCTTACCCGGTGCAATTTATGTCTCAGGTGTCTCGCAGCTGTGGATTGCAGTGGGTCTGGTCATTGGCGCGTATCTTAACTACGTTATCGTAGCGCCACGCTTAAGAACCTATACCGAAGTCGCAAACGACTCCATCACTATTCCCGATTACTTTGCAAACCGCTTTAATGATAAAGGCCGCAGACTACGTATATTCTCGTCGGTGGTTATTATCATATTCTTCACCTTGTACACTTCTGCCAGCTTGGTTGCCGGCGGTAAGCTATTCGACAGCTCGTTTGGCATGGATTACACCACGGGTCTATGGGTAACGGCCGGTGTGGTATGTGCTTATACCTTATTTGGCGGTTTCTTAGCCGTGAGCATGACCGATTTTGTACAAGGCTGCATCATGTTCGTTGCTCTGGTCCTGGTGCCTATCGTCGCCTTTGCTGAGCTTGGTGGTTATAGCAGTGTTGTCGGTCAGGTGAGTGAAATAAATCCTGACTTCTTAGCCTTTTTTAAAGACGGCGCAACCGGCGAAATACTGGGTACCTTAGGTATTATCTCGCTGCTTGCATGGGGTCTTGGTTATTTTGGTCAGCCGCACATTATTGTGCGTTTCATGGCAATTCGCTCAGTCAGTGATGTAAAAGCCGCACGCCGCATTGGTATCTCGTGGATGACGGTATCTATTATCGGTGCTATGGCAACGGGCTTCGTCGGCATTGCTTATGTTGCGGAAACCAAAATGAGCTTGCCGGATGCTGAAACTATCTTCATCATTTTCTCGCAGTTCTTATTCCATCCATTAATTGGTGGTTTCCTGCTAGCCGCTATTTTAGCCGCTATTATGAGTACAATTTCTTCACAGCTACTGGTTAGCTCGAGCTCGCTGACAGAAGACTTTTATAAAGCTTTCTTACGTAAAGATGCTAGTGAAAAAGAACTGGTATTCGTAGGTCGCATGTCAGTATTGGCTGTTTCGTTAGTGGCTATTTGGTTGGCATGGAACCCAGAAAATACCATTCTAAGCTTAGTCAGTAACGCATGGGCTGGCTTTGGCGCCGCATTTGGTCCTGTGGTTATTCTGAGCTTGTTCTGGAAACGTATGAACCGTAATGGTGCGCTCGCCGGTATGCTGGCAGGTGCTATCACAGTGCTATTCTGGATTTACGGTCCAACTTTCGGTGGCGAACAGCTATCTGCTTACGTCTACGAAATTGTACCAGGCTTCATCTTATCTACACTGGCTATCATCATTTTCAGCAAAGTCACTGCTGAACCAGAGAAAGAGCTACAAGATAAGTTCGAAGAAATGGAAAGCGTTATCGATGATTACTATCACGGTGACAAAAAAGGCTAAATAACAACAGGCCTTAAACCTATAAAAAGACCAGCCTATCGTGCTGGTCTTTTTTGTTTCTAACTGTCGGTCTATAGTGAATACAACACAGTTAACAAGGTAAACACTATGGCACGACTGAATATTATTGCTTCAGCCGCTCTCGCTTTTGCATGTGCGGCATCTACCCTGCCCGCTGCGGCCAGTGACCGTATTACCGGTCATCACTTTGCCACTCGCTCGGAAGCTATGGCACCAACGGCAATGGCGGCGACGAGTCAACCGTTAGCCACTCAAGTCGCACTGGATATTATGCAGGAAGGCGGAAATGCGATTGATGCCGCCATTGCAGCCAACGCAGTACTCGGCTTAGTTGAACCGACCGGAAATGGTATAGGTGGCGATTTATTTGCCATTGTATGGGATGCCGAATCAGAAAAACTCTATGGACTCAATGCCTCAGGCCGTTCTCCAAAAAGTTTGTCGCTGAAGTACTTTAAAGAAAACGGCTATGAGTCAATTCCTCCTCGTGGCGTACTACCGCTATCGGTTCCTGGTGCCGTCGATGGCTGGTTTGAACTTCATGACCGTTTCGGTCAATTGGACATGAAGAACGTGCTGCAACCGGCTATTAACTACGCAGATTCCGGCTTTCCGGTGACTGAAGTTATTGCCTACTACATGGATCAAAACGCCGCAGTACTCGCTGACCAACCCGGGTTCGCTGACGTGTTTATGAAAGACGGCGACGTCCCTGAAAAAGGCGAGCGCTTTAAAAACCCCGACTTAGCTAACACTTACAAACTGTTGGCCAATAAAGGTCGTGACGCATTCTATAAAGGCGAAATTGCCCGTACTATCGACGAGTTTGTCGAGAAACACGGGGGCTTTCTGTCATATGAAGATTTAGCAGAGCATGAATCGACTTGGGTTAACCCTGTTTCTACTAATTATCGCGGATATAATCTTTGGGAGTTACCTCCTAACACCCAAGGTATAGCAGCGCAGCAAATACTCAATATACTTGAGCAATATGACCTGAGTGCCATGGGCTTTGACAGTCCTGAGTATATTCATCATTTTGTCGAGGCTAAGAAGCTGGCATTTGAGGATCGTGCAAAATACTATTCTGATCCAGCATTTAACGATGTGCCGGTAGAAGGTTTATTAGATAAAGGTTACGCCAAGGAGCGCGCTGAACTCATTAACCCAAACAAAGCAGGCCGCTCATACGAGCCGGGTAATCCACCGACTGAAGGCGATACCATTTATTTAACAACCGCTGACAAAGACGGCAATATGGTCTCGCTCATTCAAAGTAACTACCGGGGGATGGGCTCAGGAGTGACACCAACAGGCCTAGGCTTTGTTTTGCAGAACCGCGGCGAACTGTTTGCACTGGATGCGAATCATCGCAATGTGTTTGAACCAGGCAAACGCCCTTTCCACACCATCATTCCCGCTTTTGTGACCAAAGACGGGAAACCATTAATGAGTTACGGCGTTATGGGCGGCGCCACACAACCTCAAATGCATGCACAAATCCTCATTAACCTGATTGATTTTGGCATGAACCTGCAAGAAGCCGGCGATGCGCCTCGCATTTTGCATACAGGTTCAAGCCAGCCAACTGGCTCTGTCATGTCCGACGGCGGTGTTGTCAGTCTGGAAAACGGCTTCTCTAAGAACACTCGACGCGAACTGATAAAAATGGGACATACGCTGCAGGAAGCAGTCGGTCCTTATGGCGGCTATCAGGCTATTTGGAAAGACCACGAACAGGATGTTTATATTGGCGCCTCTGAAAGCCGCAAAGACGGGCACGCAGCTGGCTATTAAAGAACACGTTTAAAAGCTTGGGCGCCGCTTAACCGCGGCGCTCTCTGTATAACTCAATTTCATCCATGATCAAATCACGCATCCGTGTAGTCGTGTCATAACCAATATCAATAGCCTCCTGCCCACGATAAAACTCCATAATACCGATGTGGCCAAGTTTGGGCTGCACTAAAATATCCGGCGGATCGCCCGCCATACGAGCCTTAGTAATACGCTCCTGCATAATATCAATAGAACTTGCCATGACACTAAACATACCTGGCGCTTTATGCCCGTTATTTCTAAAACGCTCTTTGAAGCTATCCAAATATTCTTTGCTACCTGACCATAGGTTATCGAAAAAGCCGTTTTCGTTATCTTCGTCATGGCTATGTGGCATGCCTTTTTCTTTCTCAAGCTGCTCGGCTTCCGTTTGGGGTGGAATACTCCGTGCACGTTTCTCCATGGCTTTTGCATTGAGTTGTGAATTTAGGTGTACCGCTATGACAAAATCAGCTCCTAATGCGCGACACAGTGAGACCGGTACAGGATTAACCAGCCCACCATCAATTAGCCAACGTCCGTCAAACGCCTTGGGAGAGAGAACGCCTGGCATGGCGCAAGAAGCTCGGGATGCGTCATATAAGTCGCCCTCTCGAAGCCAAATCTCCCGACCACTGTATAAGTCGGTAGCCACCGCACCATAGGTAATCGGTAGATCTTCTATATTTCGTTGTCCAAACGCCTCCCGCGCATGGTTAAACACTTTTTCGCCACCAATAATACCGCCTTGGTTAAAACCAAAGTCCAGTAGATTGAAAACTTCCCAGCGACTCATGCCCTGCACCCATTGCTCAATTTCAGCCAGGCGGCCGGAGGCATAACCCGCTCCAACTAGTGAGCCAATGGAAGTACCTGCCACCATATTAATGCGCACACCCATTTCTTCGAGGGCTTTAATAACCCCAATATGTGACCAACCACGAGCCGCTCCAGAGCCTAGAGCTAATGCAACTTTCACTTCCGACATGTGATTTTTCCCACTTTTTTAATTTGTTTAAGTATCGTACTATGATTACTGAGTTTTCAACAACCTACCTGAGCTATCTATGCCCTGGACTGACCGTCAAGTTAACACATCAAGCACGCGACCCAATGACACCCGTACCCCATTCCAGCGAGATAAAGCCAGAATATTGCATAGCGCCGCATTTAGACGGCTGCAGGCAAAAACTCAGGTTATGTACGTGGGTATGCACGACTTTCCAAGAACTCGCTTAACCCACTCATTAGAGGCCAGTCAAATTGGCGCAAGTCTTATTGTTCATTTAAGTCACCAACACCCAGAGCTTTCAGCATCTCTTGAGTTTTCAGAACCATTATTAGAGTCTCTGTGCTTAGCGCATGACATTGGACATCCGCCTTTTGGACATGGCGGTGAAATTGCTTTGAACTATATGATGCGCAATAACGGTGGCTTTGAGGGTAACGGCCAAACTTTCCGTATAGTCACCAGACTTGAAGCCTACACGCCAGAGCATGGCATGAATTTAACCCGTCGTACTTTACTCGGGCTATTGAAATACCCTGTTCTAGCCAGCCAGGTTCGCCGCGAACAATTACCTGAAGATGTCAGTAACTTTAAGCATTTACCGACCCGGCAATGGTTGCCCCCTAAAGCCTTATATAACGATGACACAGCCCAATTAGACTGGGTGCTTGCCCCATTATCGACTAGTGACAAACAAGCCTTTCAGTCACTTTCAGCAGAGCCACAAACCACTAAACACGGCCGCAGCGCTTTAAAAAGCGTTGATGCGTCTATTATGGAAGCGGCCGATGATATTGCCTATGGTGTACATGACCTAGAAGACGCCATAGTTGTTGGTCTTATTCAGCGTGAGCACTGGATGAAGTATATGTTTGACAGGTTGCAGTCTTTAGAAAGCGCTCTGCCTGACTTTAACGCTGAATCACTGACTCATGCACTGTTTTCCGATGATCATTATGAGCGCAAAGGAGCCATTGGTAGCTTGGTCAACCGCCTGGTTACTTCTGCAACCTTGATAAAAACAGACAACGACTTTGAATGTCCGTTGTTACAGTACCAAGTTGCACTTGGAGATGCCGAGAAGCAGTTGCTTAATGCATTAAAAGAATTCATTTTTAAGTGGGTTATTCGCAAACCTGAAATGCAGGCGCAGGAGTTTAAAGGGCAGCAAATAGTCATGGAGTTGTTTGATGTGCTTTCTGTCGAGCCAGAAAGACTGCTTCCAGAAAATACTCGCTTACGCTACCTGCACGAGCAAGAGCATGGAAACAATGCCCCTCGGGTTATTTCAGATTACTTATCCGGCATGACCGACGCTTATGCGGCAAAACTGTATCAACAACTCTTTGCAATAAATCCATCAATTTAAAAGGCCCCGGATACATCCGGGGCCTTTTTACTTTCACCATTAACAATTCAACTTACAAAACATTGTCATCGCTTGGCTCTGGAGAGTTTTCTACTTCTTTTGCAGCCGCTCTCTCTGCTTCACGATCTTCTTTTGTTTTCTTTTCAGGCTTAGACAGCAAAAGTTCACGTATTCTGCTTTCCAATTCATCCGCTATTTTAGGGTTTTCTTGCAAGAACTTCATTGAGTTTGCTTTGCCCTGGCCAATTTTATCGCCTTTATAGCTGTACCAAGCCCCCGCTTTATCAACCATCTTGTGTTTAACACCCAAGTCAATCAACTCACCCTCTTTAGAGATGCCCTTACCATACAAAATTTGGAAGTTTGCTTCTTTAAACGGAGGTGCAACCTTGTTCTTAACCACTTTCACACGAGTTTCGTTACCGACAACTTCATCACCTTCTTTCAAGGCACCCGTACGGCGAATATCCAAACGAACAGAGGAATAAAATTTCAGTGCGTTACCACCGGTTGTGGTTTCCGGGTTACCGAACATCACACCAATTTTCATACGAATCTGGTTGATGAAAATACACATGGTGTTCGACTTTTTAATATTTGACGTTAATTTACGAAGCGCTTGTGACATTAAACGAGCCTGCAAGCCAACATGACTATCACCCATTTCGCCTTCTATCTCGGCCTTAGGTGTTAAGGCAGCTACCGAGTCAACAATCACAACGTCAACAGCACCGGAACGAACCAACATATCGCAAATTTCCAGTGCTTGCTCTCCCGTATCAGGCTGAGACACAAGCAAGTCATCTACGTTAACGCCTAGAGCTTCAGCGTAGATAGGATCGAGTGCGTGCTCGGCATCAACAAAAGCGCAGGTTTTCCCCATTTTTTGGGCTTCAGCAATAACTTCTAAAGTCATTGTCGTTTTACCACTGGACTCCGGTCCATAAATTTCTATGACTCGTCCAAAGGGTAAACCACCAATGCCAAGAGCAATATCTAGCCCTAACGAACCTGTTGAAACAGAGGCAATATCCAACGTCTGGTTGTCACCCAACCGCATGATAGATCCTTTACCAAATTGACGTTCAATTTGCCCGAGCGCTGCATCCAACGCTTTTTGACGATCATTGCTCATTTTAAGCTCCGCATTAATTACTGGTTTTATACACAGTATACTGTACGTTTTTACAGTATCAAGTGTTCATTAAAAAGTTTTATAAAGTGACAGCTAACTTACTGTAATCAAAGCTGATTTATTGCCTTCGTTAGGACTTCATCGATGGTTTGGCTTCTCACCTTTTGTCTATTCCCCGCGAACGTTTGCGACCAAACCTCCTCGCAACCGGGTCCAACTAAAGCCATCCAAACCAGTCCCACCGGCTTCTCGACAGTACCACCGCTGGGCCCTGCCACACCACTGACCGCAATAGCCCAGGACGTATTGCATTGAGCCTGGGCGCCAAGTGCCATTTGTTTCACACACTCCGCTGACACAGCCCCATCTTTTTCAAGCGTTCTCTGACTCACATTCAGTAGCTGTCGCTTGAGGTCGTTAGTATAGGTGATTAATCCGCCATTAAACCAAGCAGAACTTCCCGCCACTTCCGTAATAGCGTATCCTATTCCTCCTCCGGTACAGGACTCTGCAGTGGCAATTGTTTGCTGTTTTTCCAACAAGCATTGACCGAGCTGTTCCGCGAGTTCTAAGGTTTGCGGCGTAATAACTGTGGTTGTTACCATAACATTGGCTCCAGATAAAAATAACTCAACTATGCCTGATTTTTCTGAAAAACATATCCAATCACATACCCCAATGATGCAGCAATACTTACGTATAAAAGCGCAACATACGGACATGCTTTTATTCTATCGTATGGGGGATTTCTATGAGCTATTTTTTGACGACGCAAAACGTTCAGCAGAACTTCTCGATATTTCACTGACCGCTCGCGGACAAAGCAATGGCGAGCCCATTCCAATGGCCGGCGTCCCCTACCACGCAGTAGAAAACTACCTGGCTCGACTGGTCAATTTAGGCGAGTCGGTCGCTATTTGCGAACAGATAGGCGATCCGGCGACCAGTAAAGGCCCTGTTGAGCGCAAAGTGGTCCGCATTGTCACACCAGGTACGGTAACCGACGAATCGCTACTTGCCGAACGACAACAAAAGCTTTTAGTTGCTATATCAGCTCTAAAAGATGACATCTATGCAATTTCCAGCCTTGAGCTTAGCAGCGGACGCTTCTGGTTGACTCAGGCGCACTCACAGGAGCAGCTTGCCGCAGAAATGCAACGCCTGGAGCCGGCCGAGCTGCTGTATCCCGATACCATGTCACTGGCCGGATTACCGCTTGCTAAGGCTAACTGCAAACGCCGTCCAACCTGGGAATTTGAACAAAAAACCGCATTTGAACTATTAACGCGTCAGTTTGCCACACAACACCTGGAAGGGTTTGGCTTAAAAGCTAACGAGCCGACATTAGGTGCAGCCGGAGCCATTCTTCATTACGTTAAAGAAACCCAGCGTTCGGCGCTACCTCACATCCAGTCAATCGTCACCGAGCACCCTAATGATGCTTTAATTTTGGATGCAGCTACTCGCCGTAACCTTGAATTACAAAAAAGCCTGGGCGACGCTAACACGCATTTATCGGCAGTATTGGATAAAACAGCCTCGGCCATGGGCAGCCGCCAGTTTCAACGTTGGCTACAGCGTCCAATTCGAAATCAGTACGCCTTAAATAAACGCTACGATGCGGTTGCAGCCCTATTGGAAAATAACGCTTACGAGCCTTTGCAAACCAGCCTGAAGTCGCTATCAGACATTGAGCGTATCGTTGCGCGGGTTGGCTTAAGAACCGCCCGCCCTAAAGACTTTGCCCGTTTAAGAGACAGTCTGAAACAGCTGCCTGATATTAAAAGCCAATTACAGCACCAAAGTCTCAACCAACTGAACGAGGCTATTTTGCTTTTCCCTGAAGTGGTTGATCGCTTAGAGCGCGCTATTATTGATAACCCGCCTTTACTGATAAGAGACGGCGGCGTTATTGCCGAAGGCTACGACAGTGAACTGGACGATCTGCGGGATTTAGCTACCGGTGCCACCGACTACCTGCATCAGCTGGAGCAGCGGGAACGCCAACAAACCGGCATTGCGACCTTGAAGGTCGGTTATAACAAGGTACATGGCTATTTTATTGAAGTGAGCCGGCAAAACGCGGAATTAGTGCCTGATCATTACCAAAGACGCCAAACATTAAAAAACACAGAGCGTTACATTGTGCCTGAGCTTAAAGAGCATGAGGACAAAGTTCTTAACGCACAAGCGCGATCACTGGCAAGAGAAAAATGGTTATACGATCAACTCTTCGAACAGCTAATGCCTTACGTTGCTGATTTGCAAGGAACAGCATCAGCGTTAGCGCAACTGGATACCCTCAGCTGCTTCGCCCAGCTGGCTAACAATTGGGACTACTGCCGGCCTGAACTTACCGACGACTCCAGTCTGGTCGAGCTTGAACAGGCACGACACCCCGTTATTGAGCAACTTAGCGAAACCCCATTCATAGCAAATGATGTTGCCTTAAATAACACACAGCGCATGCTCATGATCACCGGCCCCAATATGGGCGGTAAATCAACCTATATGCGTCAAGCCGCACTTATTGTGATTCTGGC